>NC_017025.1:0-1496544 GCF_000455605.1 Flavobacterium indicum GPTSA100-9 = DSM 17447 | reverse complement strand
GATAATTGAACTGTTGATTTTTGACAAGAAAAATGAATTTGGAAAAGTTCAATTTGCATTATTAAACGGAATTGGAAATATTAAAATAGATCAAATTGTAGATAATTCATTGATTTACAAAGCATTTAATGATTACAAAAGGGTGTGATTTTTTTAAAAAAAGTAATTGAAATTCGTAATTTTATTTGTTAAATTTGCATCAATGAAAACAGCAAACACGAATACTTATATATTTAAAGAAACAGAACTTTCTTTTACTTGTAATTTCTCAAGTTTAATTAGGCCTTTTTCGTATTCACATTTCGTGGATTTGTTTACTATTTCAAAAGCTTACAACGAAAAATTACTGATTGTATTTGCAAATATTAGAGTTTGAAAATTACCTAGTAAAAACGGGTTTATTTTTTCTAACTTAAATAATTTTCAAAACAAATGAAAACAAATTATTTCGATTTAATTAATCAGACTTTTTATTTCCCTCAAGAAGAATTTACTTTAAATAAAGACAATTTACAATTTCACGGCATTGATTTAATGAAATTGGTTGAAGAATACGGTACTCCTCTAAAATTTACCTATTTACCTAAGATTTCACAAAATATAAATCGTGCTAAAATGTGGTTTCGTAATTCCATGGAAAAACATGGTTATGAAGCTAAATATTATTATTGCTACTGTACAAAAAGTTCGCATTTTGAATTTATTCTTAATGAGGCTTTAAAAAACAACATCCACATTGAAACTTCTTCTGCATTTGACATTAACATAGTTGAAAAATTAATGGAAAATGGTAAAATCAACAAAAATACTTTTGTAGTTTGTAATGGTTTTAAACGTGGCAAATATGTTGAAAATATTGCTCGTATCATTAATAACGGACATAAAAATACCATTCCTGTAATCGATAATTTTGAAGAATTAGATTTGTTACAAGAACAAATTGAAGGTAAATTTAAAATTGGTATTCGTATTGCAGCTGAAGAAGAACCAAAATTTGAGTTTTATACTTCAAGATTAGGAATTGGCTACAAAGACATTGTTCCCTTCTACAGAAAGCAAATTCAAGAAAATAAAAAAGTGGAACTAAAAATGCTTCACTTCTTTATTAATACTGGAATTCGAGATACCGCCTATTATTGGAACGAATTATTAAAATGTATGAAGGTATATATAGCTTTGAAAAAAGAATGTCCTTCATTAGATAGTTTAAATATTGGTGGAGGTTTTCCAATTAAGAGCTCGCTGGCTTTTGATTATGATTATGAATACATGATTGATGAGATCTTAAATCAAATCAAGATTGCTTGTGATGATGCTGAAATTGATGTACCTCATATTTTTACAGAATTTGGTTCTTATACCGTTGGTGAGTCTGGCGGTGCGGTATATCAAGTTTTATATCAGAAAAAACAAAATGATAGAGAAAACTGGAACATGATTGACTCGTCATTTATTACCACATTACCCGATACATGGGCCATTAACAAACGATTTGTTATGTTAGCTGTGAATCGCTGGAACGACACCTATGAACGCGTACTTTTAGGTGGTTTAACTTGTGATTCAGATGATTATTATAATTCTGAACAGCACATGAATGCCGTGTATTTACCAAAATACAATAAAGAGAAACCATTATATATAGGTTTCTTTAATACGGGTGCTTATCAAGAAACAATTGGTGGTTTTGGAGGGTTGCACCACTGCATTTTACCACAGCCTAAACATATTTTGATTGATAAGGACAAAAATGGTATAATTGCGACTGAAATATTTTCAGAAGAGCAGCAAGCAGAAGATGTATTAAATATTTTAGGATACAATAAAAATAAAGAATAATTGAGAAGCGGATTAATTCCGCTTTTTAAACGTAAATAAAAAACAAACAAAAATGAGTAAAGGACCAATTAGTCAATTCGTAGAAAAGCATTATTTACATTTTAATGCTGCTGCTTTAGTAGATGCTGCTAAAGGATATGAAGAACATTTATTAGATAATGGTAAAATGATGGTTACCCTGGCTGGTGCAATGTCTACTGCAGAATTAGGTAAATCATTAGCAGAAATGATTCGTCAAGATAAAATTCACATTATTTCTTGTACTGGTGCTAACCTAGAAGAAGATATTATGAATTTAGTAGCTCATAATTCTTATAAAAGAGTACCTAATTATAGAGATTTATCACCTCAAGAAGAATGGGATTTATTAGAAAATCACTATAATAGAGTAACAGATACTTGTATTCCAGAAGAAGAAGCATTTAGAAGACTACAATCGCATTTATTTGATATTTGGAATAATGCAGATTCAAAAGGAGAAAGATATTTTCCACATGAATTTATGTATCAAATGATCAATTCAGGAGTTTTAGAACAATATTACGAAATAGACCCTAAAGATTCTTGGATGGTAGCTGCAGCAGAAAAGAATTTACCAATTGTTGTTCCTGGATGGGAAGACAGTACTATGGGTAATATTTTTGCTTCTTATTGTATTAAAGGAGAGTTTAAAGCTACTACAATGAAAAGTGGAATTGAGTACATGATGTGGTTGGCTGATTGGTATAAAGAAAATTGTGCAGGAAAAGGTATTGGATTCTTCCAAATTGGTGGTGGTATCGCAGGTGACTTCCCTATTTGTGTTGTTCCAATGTTATATCAAGATATGGAGATGCACGATGTGCCGTTTTGGGCCTATTTCTGCCAGATTTCAGATTCAACTACAAGTTATGGATCTTATTCAGGTGCAGTGCCCAACGAAAAAATCACTTGGGGTAAATTAGACATAACTACTCCTAAATTTATTGTTGAGTCTGATGCTACAATAGTTGCCCCATTAATTTTTGCCTATATTTTAGGGTGGTAATTATGTAAAAAAATTAAAAGAAAAAAATTTGATTTTTAATTTTTCAATATTACATTTGACAAACTAAACTTGATTAAGCATAACCCAAATGAAAAGAGTAATTGTTGATTACGCCAAGCTAACAAACGAAATCTTAAGCCTTTTGGTTGAAAAATTCCCTGACGGATATGATGAGTCAGATATTATTCGATTTAAAAATGCTAAAAATGAGACTATTGAAGCGGTAGAAGTAAGAACTGAAGATACTATTTACTTGGTAAAAGTAAGTACTAAACTTTCTGATAGAATTGAAAACTATGATGAAGATGATGATTTCGATGCACCAGATGAAAGTTTAGATGCATTAAAAGAATTAGAAATCGACGACAATTCTGATGATGACGATGATGATAAAGTAGATTCAGATGTTGATAGTACTGAAGCTGACGAGGACGAAGACGAAGACGAAGATTAATTTTATAAAAAAACCTGTAATTAATTACAGGTTTTTTTTGTATATTTGATTTAATATTAGTTCACACAATTAAATTTACTTCTCTAAATACTATTTGTTTCACTTTCAATTTAGTATTATGAGTTTTACAAAATTTTCTTTTTCTGCTTTTTTACTTTCTTTTGTGTCTTATAAATTGTACTACATGCTAGTAAAATTTATTATCACTTATTTTTTATTAGAAAATACAAATTCAATCAATTTAGAATTTGAAGATTTTCCATTATTGCATAATACTTCTTTACAAGCTTGTGTTATAGGAGTAATTTTTATGTCTTTTCTATTTTTAATTAAGAATTATCAAATAAAACAAGAATTTTTTATTCAAGCACTAGAGATTCTATTTTTATCAAAAATTTCCGTTGGTATATTAGGATTTATCTATGCAAAATATCAAATCGAAAGTTCAATGGTTCAACTTCAAAAGAGTCAAGAAGTTTCCTATTGTTTACAGCAATTCTATAATTACAATTTAATTGGAGTAGTACTTGCGTTTTTTTTAATTTATGTAATTTTTAATACAATTAGAATTTCTTTTGTAAATAAATACGAAACAATAGATACACCAATAGCTAACAATTAAATCACAAATAACGCTCTTTAATTACATTTAGGTGATGTATTTCATGACCGGGTAAAATATAACCAATTGCTCTAACTGAAATTTCAGTATGATTTGCTACACCTATTTGTTGCAACATGTCTAAATCAAAACTTTTAAATAACATAATAGTAGCTTGTTTAACCAATTTATATTCTTCAATTAAATCGATAATAGCTCTATTTGAAGCATTCGCTTTAGCGGCAAAATCATTTTCATCATAACCTGGAAGCTGTGTTTTATCATTTCTGGCAAAACATAAAGCTCTATAGGTAAAAATTCTTTCTGTATCGATAATGTGTTGAAGAATATCTTTTGGTGTCCATTTCCCTTTTTCATATTGATAATCCAATTTTTCAGCAGTAATTGAATTAAAAAACGAAATTGTTTCATTCATTTGATTTTCTAATCCTTCTAAAATGGATTCAGCAGGATTTAACTTTATATAATAGCCGTAATATTCCGAGTATTCATATTCAAATAAATTTTTCATAAAATAAAAATTAAGAATAAAAAAAAGCCCTACAGAGAGCTTTTAAATTTTATTATAAATCTTTGAAGATTGTATGCATTAATCGTTTTTTATCGTTAATGCTTTCCTCTAACGAAATCATGGTTTCTGTTCTGTAAACGCCATCAATATCGTCAATTTGGAAGATAACTTCTTTAGCATGACTTGTATCTCTTGCTCTAATTTTACAAAAGATATTAAATTTTCCTGTTGTAACAGAAGCTACAGTTACAAATGGGATTTCATTAATACGTTCTAATACAAATTTAGTTTGCGATGTACTTTGTAAAAAGATACCCACGTAAGCAATAAATGAATAACCTAATTTTTCATAATCTAACGTCAACGATGAACCTTGAATGATTCCAGCGTCTTCCATTTTCTTAACTCTTACGTGAACAGTTCCGGCAGAAATCAATAGTTTTTTAGCAATATCAGTAAATGGGATTCGGGTATTATCAATTAACATGTCTAAAATTTGATGATCTACTTCATCTAAACGAAACTTACTCATAATAATCTATTTATATATATATATTTAATCAACTAACTTTCCATTAACAAATTGGTTT
This sequence comes from Flavobacterium indicum GPTSA100-9 = DSM 17447, assembly GCF_000455605.1. NCBI lineage: Bacteria > Pseudomonadati > Bacteroidota > Flavobacteriia > Flavobacteriales > Flavobacteriaceae > Flavobacterium > Flavobacterium indicum. The sequence goes on along the minus strand of NC_017025.1, from coordinate 1,491,501 downwards.
TCACCGATATAAAAATCAGCTTTTTCACCAATTTGCGGTACTTCACCATAAGATGAAGAAAACAATTCACCTAAACCATCGTATTCCCTATGTCCAAATAAAGATGATAGAATATCCACTTCATAAATTCGTGCTTCAAAATCTATACCATTATTTTTTAATACTTCAGTAAATTGTACTGCAAAGTTAATGTTTTTTTCTACATTATTCTCAATAATTTTCACATTTTTAAAAATAATATCAACAAAACATTTATTATTTTGAAAAATATTCAAATAATTTTCCAAAACATTCTTAACTACATCGTTTTCGTTAATGTGGTAAATTGCTGATTGTAAAGAAATAAAAACGTATTTTCTCACTATATCTCTTTCATAATCATCTTTAAAATGGCCGGCTTCAAATAAAATTGTAGGTATACCTTTGTTTGTGAAGTAATCTCCTGTACAATTTAAATTAAAAGTATCATCAAATCGTCCAATTTGACCAGGAATAAATTCCTCAAGATTTTTAACAATACCATTAATAACCTGCGCTGCTTTAATTCTAGTAGTATTAAACTCCCTAGATTCATTGTATGCAGCTGTTAAAAATGACATTGTAGCTGGCTTTTTAGTTTCAATTATTCCGAATATGGTTCGTTGATCATGAAGATTGAAACAAAAATCAGGTTTAAAGATTTCAACCAGATTTCTCAAAACTTTACTTTCCGCTTGAGAGCAATTTAGAGCATCACGATTTAAATCAACTTTATTAGCATTTTCTCGGGTGTATAATTGTGCACCATCTGGATTTAACATTGGAACTATAGCAAAAGTGAAATTGGAACATAAAAATTGGAAATAAGTAGTATCCTTATTACAATAGTTCAAAAAATCAATTAATCCTTTTGTAGTCGTTGATTCATTGCCATGCATTTGAGACCATATTAAAATCTTAGTTGTTCCATGACCAAAAGTTATACTAGAAATTTTATTCCCTAATTCTGATTTACCTATTTCTTGAATTGTAAATCCTTCATGTAATGTATTTAGAAATACTTCAATTTGTTCTAAAATTAAATACCTTCCTTTTATTGAATGGTATAAAAAATCATTGGCTAATTGTAAACTATTTTTCATGTTACAAATGTAAAAATAAATAAATTTACAAATGTAAATTAACAAATACTACATATCGATTACAATTGTAAACAAGAAATACCTACTAAGTATTACAAATGTTATAATGTAAGTTATTTAATTTTTAAAATATGCATTTTCAGTGTTTTATATTATTTTAATTGAAGCTTTTGTTTTAATTAATACTTCTTTATTTTAGAATTTACATTAATATAATTTAAGAATTAAGAAATATTTGTTACATTTGTAAACTAAAATAAATTAATAACAATTACATTATGCAATCAGAAGAATTTATTAAGAGATTAGAAAAGGTTTTTGACTATTATGGAATGTCTGCTTCTTCGTTTGCTGATAAAATTCAGGTACAACGTTCTAGTATTTCTCATCTCCTATCTGGTAGGAATAAACCAAGTTTAGATTTTATTTTAAAAATAGTGGAACATTTTTCAGAAGTTGATATCATGTGGTTATTAAAAGGCTATGGTGATTTTCCAAAAAATAACAATGAAAAAGACGTTACTACTACTCTATCATCGCCTGAAATTAATAACATAAAAACACCACTTCAACAAGATTTATTTACGACGGAACATGAATTTTCAAAAAATGAGCTGTTTAAAAATACTATTGAAACAAAACCAACAATGTCAAAAATAGAAAAAAATGAAAAAGAGAACGAAATTGAGCAGATTGTAGTATTTTATAAAGATGGTAGTTTTAAATTATATAAATAAAAAATCCCAGCTACAACCACAATAGCTGGGAAACCAAAACTAACTAAAAAATTAAATTACTTTCTTAGTAAATAAACAGAAGTAGCACCAGGCTCCATTCTTGTATTAATAGGAGTTGCATCTGCTGAAACAGTTGGTAAATTAAAAGTCAAAATTTTACCTCCGCCGTTTAATCTTTCTGCAACATAAATCTTGTCTGTTACACTATCATAAGCACAATCTACCGGATTACCTAATGTAGAATTTGCCCCAAAAATTCTTTTTTGACTGTTCATTGCAATTGTTCCATTGTTTGGAGTTCCAGCAATAATAACACTAAAGTTATTAATTACTACAATTCCACCATCTGTATCAGAAGTAGCACTTCCAACATCAGTCAAAACCATTCTGTCTTTTGTACTTGAATACGTTATACCATGTGTTCTAACTAATCCTTCAATAGTTACCCTTTTTGTTGGAGTTAAAGCACCATTCGGATTTGAGAAGAAATTATCATAAACAACTAAATCACTTGTTAAATCTACTATAGCATATAATTTGGTACCTTCAATATGAATCCCCCAAACTTTAAATCCTGTTGTATAGGTATTTAATAAAGTAAAACCAGTGGCTGTTTTTTGATATACGAGTAATTTATTAACATTACTATTTGCAGCATTTTGATCTTGCGTAACAATTACTTTATCTCCCATTACTGCAATTTCTCTTGCATTGTTAAAATCAGACGTACTTGAATATTTTAACATTAAATTGTCCATGTTAGTTGATACAGCATTTTTTAATCCTGTATATAATTCAAGACGGTTATTGGTTCTTGAAGCAATAATTAATTCATCTGTTTCACTATTATAGTATGAGCCATCTGCATCCATACTTTGAATAGTTAGTGATTTTGCAGTTGCAGTTGAGCTTAATAAATCTAAATAAGATACTTTTCCTGTAGTATTGCTTGTTGTAATAAGCTTGGCTTCTGGAGTTGGTGTAGGGTTAGACATCATCGTATCATCATCATCATTTGAACAAGAGGAAAGGATGATTGACAATAAAGTTAAAGAATAAAATAATTTTTTCATAATTCTAAGTTTATAGTTATACTGCCATTTACGACAAAACTTAGATTATGGTTTTTTATTTTTTTAATTTATAACTAAATTCTTTTTTCTTACCGATGACTCCTTCAAAATTTTTCTCTAATATTTTAACATCTTCCTCATAATTTGAAGTCGAGTAGAATGGTTCTGAAACAATAATAGTTTTTCTTCCCCAATCAAAAGCCACAGGTACAATTGGCACATTAGCTTTTTGTGCTATATAATAAAATCCAGATTTCCATTGTTCTACTTTTTTTCGAGTACCCTCCGGTGCAATAGCTAAACGAAAAGCTTCTTTTTGATGAAAAATCTTAGCAATAGAATCTACTTTATTTTCATTTTTTTGTCTATTTAAAGGCGTCCCTCCCATCCATGAAAAATAATAATTAAATGGGAAAATGAACAATTCTTTTTTACCAACCCAATTAATATCTATTCCTAAAACGCCACGAGTCATAACTCCTATAAAGAAATCATACCAACTTGTATGAGGTACTACAATAAACACACATTTTTTTAAATTTTTATCGAAAGTTCCTTCTTGTTTCCAGCCCAGTAAGGTAAAGAAAATAAATTGATATATTTTTTGTTTCATTTCTAGTAAATAAGTCGGTAAATTTAAATTATATTTACCAAGTTTCTCTTTTATTATGTTAAAAAAAATTCTTAGTTACTTTTATCCCATCACTATTTATAAAGAAAAATCCGCTTTAAGTGATGAATTAAAAATTATTTTATACAATGGTAATTATTTATTAGACACTACCAATACGAATTACTCCTACGGTAGCTTGCAAAAAGTATTAAAAAAAGGCTTACTAAAAATTGGCAAGACTCAAATTAAAGAAATGAGTGAAATACTACTTTTAGGAGTCGCTGGAGGAAGTGTTGTAAAAACGTTAGTTCAAGAATTTGAATTTAAAAATAGTATAACCGGAATTGAACTGGATGCTAATATCATTAGATTAGCTAATAAATATTTTGGATTAGATAAAATTACAAATTTTAATTGTATACTTGAAAATGCAGAAGATTTTATTGCCCATTCTAATCAAAATTTTGATTTAATAATTATAGATATTTTTGAAGATAAAAATATGCCCGAATTTTTATTTGATGAAACTTTTATTTCAAATTATAAAAAGTTGCTAAAGCCAAAGGGTTATATAATTTTTAATTTTATGTGGATTGGTAAAGAAAAAGCCACTAAAATACAACAATATCTATCTAACTTTAATGAAAATGATTTTATAGTTACGCACTTTAAAAACGTTGAACATTATAATGATTTATTTGTTATTCAAAAACTAAATTAAATTTTGTAATTTTATATAAATATTCCATAATGAAATCGTTTTTCAAGAAATTATTTTTAGGTAAAGTTTCTATCAATGACAAGAGAAGTCGTCATATAAGCCCTATTCAAAAAAGGATATTGAATATTCGTTCCATTTGGAATAATGATCATCAAGATGATAATGGAATTGAAAAATTATTTCGGTTGTTTTTAGCAATTTCACAATTACTATTTCCAGGAGTTTATATTAAACAATTAGCCAATAAATACGGTCCAGAATATCAAGATTTAGCCATGGATGGTTACATACTAATTAAACTGAGTTTACCCTATTTTATTTTAATCAATCATTGGCAAAACTATACTCCTTTAGTTGTTTTAATGACTTATTTTTTACTAGAAACTGCACTGTATATTCCGATGCTTATTTTTGCATCAGACATGTTATCGAGGCCTCGATCCTATAAACGTTCAATGATGATGTTGTTTTTAAACTATGTAGAAATTGTATCTGCTTTTGCTGTACTTTACACCTTAGGAGATAATATGAATAAACCATTTACACATTGGTTTGATGCAATTTATTTTAGCGTAATCACTTCAAATTCTTTAGGTTATGGCGATTTCCACCCAGTTAGTTTATTTGGAAAAGTGTTAGCCAGTATTCAAACGATGTTCTTTTTGTCTTTTTTAGTTTTGTTTATTAATTTCTTTTCAAATAATGTTAAAACCAAAGGTTATTTTGATCACGAAAACAATAATTAGTGTAAAGGTTTTTTCTTAATCATTCCGCCTTTTGTATCCTTTACGCTGTTCATAACAATAAAAGCATTGGGTTCAATTTTTTCAATTTCTGTATTCAAACGATTTAATTCTAAACGCGTTACAACAGTATATAATATGTCTGTTTCTTTAGTTTCACCACGTTTTCCGTATCCTTTTTTACCACTATAAACGGTTACACCTCGTCCCATTTTATCAATAATCATTTGTCTGATTTCTTCATTATTAGAAGATATAATTGTTACGCCAATATATTCATCAATACCTTCAACAATAAAATCTAACGTTTTAGATGCAGATAAATAAGTAATCATTGAATAAAGTGCCACTTCAATTCCTAGGAAGTAAGCTGCTGTAGAAAAGATAATTACATTAATAACAATTATAACATCACCAATTGTAGTCCCAAACTTTCTACTTAAATAAATAGCCAAAACTTCTGTTCCATCAATTACGGCACCACCTCTCACTGCAAAACCTATACCTGCTCCTAAAAAAAATCCTCCAAAAATGGCTACTAATAAATTGTCATTGGTAACATTTGGAAAAGTAACTGTTGCTAATACTACTGAAAGTCCAGCAATAGCTATTGCTGTTTTTATTGCAAATTTTTGACTAACAACTTTATAACCCATTAAAACAAAAGGAATATTTACTACGATTATTAAAATTGGTAATGGAATTTTTGTAATTGCAGAAACTAATAGAGAAATTCCTGTTGCACCCCCATCAATAAAATGATTGGTCAATAGAAAACCTTTAAAACCAAAAGCAGCTGAAAAAATACCCAACGTAATTAGAAAAAAATCTTTTCCAGCTCTTTTTACTAAAATCAATAAAATGCGATAGGCTTTAGCTAATTGATAATCAGAAATTTTTTTTGTATTTTGTTGAGTAGTTTTTTTATTTCTTAAAATGGTATGGGCTAATATGTTTTTTAAAAATGTTCTCATTTATTATTGATTTTGGCTTGGATTACAAGTTACAAAAACAATTTAAAAAGGGAAAATTTTATAAAGTATTAACGTTGATTTAACTATTTTAATAGTTGTCTGGCTTTTTCCAAATCTTCTAGAGTATCAATTCCTATACTTCCGTGGATAGTTTCAATCATTTTAATGCGTTTCCCGTATTCTAAATAGCGAAGTTGTTCTAATTTTTCAGAAGCTTCCAAAGACAACATTGGTAATCTATAAAAATCCATTAAAGCTTCTTTTCTAAAGGCATATATACCCACATGTTTCATGTAACGAACCCCTACATTTTTTTCTCTTGGATAAGGAATAACTGAGCGTGAAAAATATAAAGCAAATCCTTGTTGATCTACAATAACTTTAACATTATTAGGATTCGTAATTTCCTCTTCTTCTTTAATTTCAAACATTAATGAAGCTAAATCTATTTTCTTATCCGAATCTTGTTTAAAAGCTTCAATGATTTGCTTTAAAGGGGTTGCGTTAATAAATGGTTCATCACCTTGTACATTAATAACAATATCAACATCCATAAATTCAACAGCCTCAGCAATGCGGTCACTTCCACTCTCATGTTCTTTTTTACTCATTAGGGCTTTTCCCCCATTTGAGACAATATTTTCAAAAATTAAATCCGAATCGGTTACAACAAATACATCATCAAATAATTGTGTAGCTATTGCCGCTTCATACGTTCTTAAAATGACCGTTTTACCTCCTAAATCTTGCATTAATTTGGCAGGGAAACGAGTTGAAGCATAACGAGCGGGAATAACAGCGATGATTTTCATAACTAATAATTTTACACAAAAATATACTTTAAAAATTTAACTTTCAAAAAACTCGTCTTTAAATCCAATTAAATACAATTTGTCTTTTGCTCGTGTGATGGCTGTATACAACCAACGAATGTATTCAACATCAATACCGTCGGGCAAATAGGGTTGTTCTACAAAAACGGTTTGCCACTGCCCTCCCTGTGATTTATGACAAGTAATAGCATACGAAAATTTGACTTGTAAGGCATTAAAATAGGGATTTGCCTTTACTTTTTGTAATTTTTTGTATTGATAAGGTTCGTCTGCATAATCTAACAACACTTCATGATACAATCGGTTTGATTCATCGTAAGTTAATGAGGGGGATTCACTGGTTATAGTATCTAATAAAACTACCGTATCAAATGGTTCTTGATTGGGATAATCAATCATACGAACTGTTACTTCAGCAAATCGAAAACTGTACAATTCTTTGATTTTTCTTATGGCTAAAACTTCTATAATATCGCCATTAGCAATAAAACCAGCCTCTGATTTTTCGGATAACCAAAAATAATTATTCTTTACAACCATTAATAAATCGCCTGCTGTCAATTCGCTTTCTTTACCTAAAATTTTGGTTCTAATTTGTTGGTTGTATTGATTGGCTCTTTTGTTTGAACGTACAATAAAGGCGGTATCTTCTACACTATAATTATAATAGGCTTGATGAATAGCATCTTCTATTTCATAACCATCTTGTAAACGAATGATGTCTTTAAATTTCCCTAATTTAAATTCAAAACCTGGTATAAATTGTTTTTTTAATAACGATCGTAGTGCCGTTGCATTGTATAAAATTCCCGATTTTTCAGATTGGCGCATCACTTCATCTAATTCAATATGATGTACTTCTTTCTGATAATTGAGAGCCAAAGAATCTATCTCTAATGCCAGACTTATTGCAGAATTTACAGGAGGTAACTGCGCCGTATCACCAACTAAAATAATACGACAATTATGACCCGCATAAACATAAAACAATAAATCATCTAAAAGTGAACCATTTTCATACCGACTCATTTCATTTTGAGCATCTGAAATCATGGAAGCTTCATCAACTATAAAAACAGTATCTTTAAATTTATTAGCCTGCATTACAAAGCCCATGCCGCCATTTTTATTTTTTTTAGGAAAATAAATGCGTTTATGAATGGTAAAAGCGGGTTTGTCGGCGTAACTTGCCATTACTTTAGCGGCTCTTCCCGTTGGGGCTAATAAAACTGCTTTTTGACCGATTACATTCAAATAATTTACTAAAACTGAAATTAATGTTGTTTTACCTGTACCCGCATACCCTTTTAAAACAAAAATATCGTTATCACCAGAAAACAATAAATATTCTGTAATTTTTTGAAAGAAAATTTGCTGTTGTAACGTTGGTTCAAAAGGAAAATTATCTAAAAGAGTTTTATAAAATTGGGAAGGCGACATTAAATATAGTAAAGGATTAGTAATTCGAATTCAATTGAAATTTGAACATCAAACAAAATTATGTAAATTTGCTCAATAAACCTATTTCATGCATTTAGATATTACACAAAAAACATATAAAAAATTGAGTTTTGAAGTGGCTCCAACAGGCCTTTCATTTTGTGTAATTGATATGCTATCCCAACAAATAGTAGTCTATAAAAACTATGAAATAGATACTAAACAAGTAGTAGAAGAAGCACTTTGGAAAATTTTTGTTGAAAATCCAATTTTGGCCGAACGTTATGATGAAATTGTGGTGTTGCACAATTCTAATATAAATACATTTGTGCCTACTTCACTATTTGATCCAAATCATTTGGGCAGTTACATTCAATATGATTGTAAGGTATTTGAAACGGATTATTTTGCTTATGACTATTTAGATACTTATGAATTAAATAATGTTTTTATTCCTTATACAGAAATAAATAATTATCTTTTAGATCATTACGATACATTTGACTATAAAAATTGTAATTCCATTTTTGTAAAGAAAGCATTAGATTATTCAAAAAATAAAGATTTTAAGCAAGTTTGGGTACATTTTCAAAAGGACCGATTTGAAATTGTGGTAACTAAAAACCAACAATTATTGCTTTTCAACACCTTTTTGTATCAAACTTTAGAAGATTTTATTTATTACTTATTATTTACTTTTGAGCAATTACAATTAAATCCAGAAGTTGTTCCCCTACAATTTGTTGGAGCAATTTCTGAAGAAAACGAATTCTTTAAAATTGCTTACCGATACATAAGAAATTGTTCCATTTTAGATGTTGGACAGTTAGCAGCAACTTTAAAAGTTGAAGAAAAAGACATTTTACGTCATTTTATTTTATTTCATTCATGAGAATTATTTCTGGAAAATATAAAGGCAAACGCCTACAAGCTCCCAAGAACTTACCTGTTCGACCTACAACTGATATGGCTAAAGAAGCCTTATTCAATATTTTAAACAATCATTTTAATTTTCAAGAACTGAAAATATTAGATTTATTTACTGGTACAGGGAATATAAGTTATGAATTTGCTTCAAGAGGTGCAGCGCCTATTTTGTGTGTGGATGCCGATTTTGGATGTGTGAATTACATTAAAAAGATTTCATCCGAATTGGATTTTGATATTACAGCAATTAAAAGTGATGTATTTAAATTTCTTGAAAAGAACAACAGTACTTACGACATTATTTTTGCAGATCCTCCGTATCATTTAGATCAAAAAGATTTTGAAAAAATTGTTCATTTGGTTTTTGAAAGGCAGTTACTTGATGAAGTTGGTATGTTAATAATTGAGCATTCAAAAGACACCAAATTAGAACATTTAGATCATTGTGCATTTGCACGCAGTTATGGCGGAACTACTTTTACTTTTTTTGAATTAGAAGGCGCCGACGAAGATGTAGAAGATGACGAAGATGATTATGACGAAGACGATTGGAACGACGATGAATTAGAAGATGATAATGAATAATAGAATCCCGATTATTTCGGGATTTTTTTATTTTCAATTTCATTAAATTGTATATTTGATAATACATTATTTATTATGTTGGCAGAAATTCAAAATTATCATTCCACTTTTTCACTGGAAGAACAAGTGATTGCAGCTTTAATTTACCAAATTATTTCTAAAAACTTAATTGAAGCGGAACATAAAATTTGGCATCGTCATCCTGTTTGGTTTATAGAAGGAAATCCAATTGTGGGTTACAGTAAACAAAAGAAAGGAATTCGATTAATGTTTTGGAGTGGCGCTGATTTTGAAGAAAAAGATTTAAATATTTTAGGTGAGAAATTTAAAGATGCTTCTATATTTTACAATTCCTATTCAGAAATTAATGAAAATGATATTGTAAGATGGTTGGAAAAATCAAAGAAAATCCAATGGGATTATAAAAATTTAGTTAAACGCAAAGGTCAATTGGTTAGATTGTAATGAATCGTTTAAAGTTGTTTATTATAGGCTTTTTATTAACCTCTCTTTTTGGTTATACTGAATGGGGGAACAATCAATCCATGTTTATATTTCAAATGGAATTTGATTTGTTTTTTGGTTCAAAAGGTTCGATTAATAGTTTTACACATCCATTAATTGCAATACCGTTAATTGGACAACTTATTTTGCTATTTCAATTATTCTATAAGCATCCGAAAAAAACTTGGATTTCAATTGGTGCAAGTTGTATTGCTCTATTATTTTTACTTTTTTTTGCAATCGGATTGTTAACTATTAACTTTAAAATTTTAGGATCATCACTTCCTTACGTATTAATTTTTATACTTTTTATTTTAAAAATAAAACGCGTTAACTAATCCAAAGTCAATGCGTTGAGTAACAATTGAGCAGTTGCTTCATTGGTAGCTAAGGGAATATTATGAACATCACAAATTCGAATAAGCATATTAATATCCGGTTCATGTGGATGACTACTCATTGGATCTTTAAAAAAAAGGACCATTTTACATTTACCTTCAGCTACTCTTGCTGCAATTTGAGCATCGCCACCCAGAGGACCACTTAACATTTTTTTTACTTTAATTCCAGCAGCTTCAGCTTTTCCTCCAGTAGTTCCCGTTGCAATAATTTTAATATTTTCTTTATGTAAAATAGCTTGATTTTTATTCAAAAATTGAACTAAATCTGCTTTTTTACCATCGTGTGCAATAACTGCAATTTCAAATTTTTTATCCATTATTCTTCGGTATATTTTTGTTTTAAAATAGACTGTAAAAATACATATCCAATAAATCCTGCTATTAATGAGGATAATAAAATAATCAGTTTGGCTTGATTTATTATTACCTCATTTTCAAATGCTAAAAGTGTGATGAAAATTGACATGGTAAACCCGATTCCGCCTAAAAATCCAACACCAAAAATAGCTTTCCAATTTAATTCATCAGGTAATTTACAAATTCCTATTTTAACTGCTACAAGCGAGAGAAGAAATATTCCCACTGGTTTACCAATTATTAAACCAAATGCAATTCCAATGCTATAAGGTTCTTGAATCATTTGAATTAAAGAGCCCGACATGTGTATAGCCGTATTCGCCAAAGCAAAAATTGGTAAAATTAAAAATGCTACAGGTTTATGTAAAAAATGTTGTAATAGATAAGATGTAGACGACTCATCTCCTTTTCCATAAGGTATTGCAAAAGCTAAAAGTACGCCTGTAATGGTAGCATGTACACCAGAATTTAACATAAAATACCACATAGCTACACCTCCAATTAAATAAGGAATTAAATTTCTAATTTTAAACACTTTACCCATCACATATAACAGAACAAAAATACCTAATGATAAAAATAAATTCATCCAAACTAGATTTTTGGTATAAAAAAGGGCAATTACTAAAATAGCTCCTAAATCATCAATCACCGCCAAAGCCGTTAAAAAAACTTTTAAAGAAGTAGGAACTCTATTTCCTAATAATGATAAAATACCAAGAGCAAAAGCAATATCTGTAGCCATAGGGATTCCGGCACCAGATTGAGAAGGTGTTCCCAAATTGAAAAACAAATAAATTCCAGCAGGTACTAACATACCACCAATGGCAGCAAAAATAGGCAACAAGGCATCTTTAATGTTTGATAATTCTCCTTGATATATTTCACGTTCTAATTCTAAACCAATTAATAAAAAGAAAATAGTCATTAATCCGTCGTTAATCCAATATTCTAAAGGTTGTCCAGCTAAGGAAGTCATCCAAAAATGATGGTAGGCATCACCCAGAGAAGAGTTTGCAATTCCTAAAGACAATGCGGTACAACAAATTAGCAGTACCCCTCCTATCTTCTCACTGTGAAAAAAATCGTTAAATAGTTGAGTAATTTTCATAAATAATATTTTAAATGCTTATAACTAGTTTATACTTGTGGTGTTTAAATTATTGAATAATAAATTTTATAGTTTTTTTATCATACAAAGTAGAGATCCAGTTTTTAAATTTTTCAGTACTAAAAACACTTTGTTTTTTTGGGTCTAATTCAATAATACAAAGATACAATTTTTCTGTAGTATCCTTTTTCAGTAAGTTTCCTTTTGTCATTACAAAAGATTTTACTTCAGGAAACAACACTTGAATTTGTTTAAATACGGCTTCATTTTTTAAATTAAATTCTTGATCAAGAGTTATTTTATCTTGATATTCTTTTAAAAGCAAATCTGATGGGCTTGTTTCTTTACTATTTAATTCGTTTGATAATGAAAAACCTTCTTTAATAATTAGTTTTGAATTAATTAAGTTGTATTTATTTAAGTCTTTATTTAATTCAATAATTTTTAAACTGTCTATTTTTTTTCCACCAATTACCAACTCAATTAATTTATTTTTATAATCAATATTTTTAGATATTATAAAGTTATCATTCGTTTTAACTTCTTCTGAAATAAAAACATTAGCTTGTGATTTAAACTTAATTTCTTTAGTAAATTCATATCCAAAATAAATACTTGGTACTAATGTAATTAATACAATTAGCCCCATCCAATTGTGAACTTTCTTTTTAGTTGTAACATTTATGAATTCTTTATTAGGAAATTTTAAAAAACGAACAGTTAAAAAAGTAGATAATGCAATAAAAACTGTATTAATGAAAAACAAATAAAGTGCCCCTGAAAAAAAAGATAAATTTCCACTTGCTAACCCATAACCTGCAGTACAAAGTGGCGGCATCAATGCAGTTGCAATAGCAACACCAGGAATGACATTTCCTTTTAATTTACTAGAAGTTGCTAAGATACCAGCTAAACCACCAAAAAACGCAATTAAAACATCATATATATTTGGTGAAGTTCTTGCAAGTATTTCTGAGTGGGCTTCATTTAAAGGCGAAATATAAAAATAAAAAGTAGAAGTTATTAAACAAATTGATACAGCAAAAGCAAAATTATTAGCTGATTTTTTAAGCAATTTAAAATCATTAATACCCATTGCTAATCCTAAACCCATTATTGGCCCCATTAAAGGTGAGACTAACATAGCCCCTATGATTACTGCAGTTGAGTTAACATTTAATCCGAGTGATGCAATAAATATAGCAAAAATTAATATCCATAAATTAGTACCTTTAAAAACTACACCTTGTTCTATGGCAGTAATAACATTAGAATATTCTTCTTTTTCATGTAGTAAACTAAATCGATCTAAAAATTTCATTTGTAACAATTGTTTTTTTCAATTTACAAATAAAAAAAGCTAAAAACAAGTGAATAAATAAAAAAGCCTACTGCATTTAAAACAACAGGCTTAAATTTTGTTATTACTTATTGGCAATATGAAATTCTATCAAACCATCAATAGGTCTTCGCAATACATTACCAAGTGTAATTCCGTATTCTTTTAAAATAGATTCTAATTCATCTTTTAAATAAAAAGCAATGGAACCTATGAAATGAACTGGAACTTCTTTATAATTTTCAAATTGCATGATATAATTTTCAACAAAGGCAGTCATTTCTTCTCTTATAAAATCTTGAAAAAGAGCTTCTTCTTTATTTTTAATTAGAAATTCAGCAAATGTGGCTAAATATGCATTAGGATTAGGTTCTTTATAAAAGTTTTGCTTAATAACATCCGCATCTAAGTCGTATTCTTTTTCAAATTTTTCAGCTAATTTTTTTGGCATTTTATTAAAATAATAAGCCCTAATTAAATGTCTACCCAATCGATTTCCACTTGCATCATCCATAGCAATATAACCTAACGATTGCACTTTTTGATGTAACACATGCCCATCAAAATAACTACAATTGGAACCGGTACCTAAAATACAGACAATTGCTTGCTCGTTCTTTGGAGTTGTTGCAAATACGGCTGCGTAAGTATCTTCATATACAGAAACAATTGCATTTGTGAAATATTCTTGAAAAACCATCGTTAAAAAATTTTTCATTCGATCTGTTCCACAACCTGCTCCATAAAAGAATAAATGTGTTACCTTTTCTTTATTATGAGAAACATCAAATTTATCATTTAATCTAAAAAGGATTTCATCTTTTGTTAAAACCTCTGGATTTAAACCTAAAGTTTGTGTTGTAAATAGAACTTTTCCATTATCATCAATGGCAATCCAATCGGCTTTAGTAGAACCGCTATCAACTAATAGTTTCATTTGTAGTTATAAAGTTTATTTTTAGTTTTCGAATGTACTTCTATTTTTTTAAAACGTAAAAAAATAGCACTCAAAAACCAATCTTGAATGCTATAAAAAATAAATTTGAATTATTTTACTGAGTGAATATGAACTGCTAAATCAATTAATTTTGATGAATATCCGTATTCATTATCATACCATGAAACAAATTTAAAAAAGGTACTATTCAGGCCAATTCCAGCCCCTGCGTCTACTATCGATGTTCTTGAATCGGATACAAAGTCTTGCGAAACTACAGCATCTTCTGTGAAACCTAATATTCCTTTCATAGTTGTTTCAGAAGCTGATTTTAAAACCGACATCACTTCGTCATATGTAGTTTCTTTGCTTAATTTTACCGTCAAATCCACCACAGATACATCTGCAGTAGGAACACGCATAGACATACCCGTTAATTTTCCATTCAATTCAGGAATAACTTTTCCGACCGCTTTGGCAGCACCTGTAGTCGCTGGAATGATATTTATTAAAGCTGATCTACCTCCTCTAAAATCTTTTTTAGACGGACCATCTACCGTTAATTGAGTTGCCGTTGTTGCGTGAATTGTAGTCATTAATCCTTCAACTATTCCAAAATGATCATTAATTACTTTTGCCAAAGGTGCTAAACAATTGGTTGTACATGAAGCATTAGATACTATTGTATCTTCAGGTGTTACATTAGTATGATTTACTCCCATTACAAACATTGGCGCATCAGCAGAAGGTGCTGAAATAACCACTTTTTTAGCTCCTCCTTTTATATGTGCGTTAGCAGTTTCTAATGTTGTAAAAATACCAGTACATTCTGCAACGATATCAACATCAACAGCTGCGTCATCCCATTTAATTAATGTAGGGTCTTTTTCTGCAGTTACACGAATGTATTTATCGTTTACGTATAATTCCCCATCAATTACTTCAACTTTTCCATTAAATTTTCCGTGAACCGAATCATATTTTAACAAATAGGCTAAGTGGTCTACGGCTAATAAATCATTTATTGCTACTACTTCTACATTATCTCTATTAAACGTTTCTCTAAAAACAATTCTTCCAATTCTTCCGAAACCGTTTATTCCTAATTTTACTTTTGACATATTTTTATTTTTAGTTTGTTTATTAAATAGAGATGATATCAGAAACTTTAACCAGTTCTGCATCAACTCTTGATTGTCCTTTAATTGCTTGTTCTAAAGGAGTTAACACTACTTTATCAGCTAATAATCCTACCATATAATTTGTTTTTCCTTCTAGTAAAACTTCTACTGCTTTTACACCTAATCTAGAAGCTAAAACACGATCAAAACAAGAAGGAGCACCCCCTCTTTGCATGTGACCAAGAACTGAGACACGAACATCATAATCAGGCATATTTTCTTCTACATAATCTTTCAATTCAAAAACATTTTTCCCAATTTTATCTCCTTCAGCAACTACTACAATGGAAGATGTTTTTCCAGAATCTTTACTTTTCCTTAAGGATTCAACTAATCGATCTAGTCCTAAATTTTCTTCTGGAATTAAAATTTCTTCTGCTCCACCTCCAATTCCAGCATTCAAAGCAATATGTCCGGCATCTCTACCCATAACTTCTACAAAAAATAGTCGGTTATGCGAATTAGCCGTATCACGAATTTTATCAATTGCTTCTACAACAGTGTTTAAAGCCGTATCGTAACCTAAAGTATGAGAAGTACCATAAATATCATTATCAATAGTTCCTGGTATACCAATAATTGGAAATTGAAATTCATTATTAAAAATTTCTGCACCTGTAAATGTTCCATCACCTCCAATAACCACTAAAGCATCTACTCCACTTTCTTTTAAATGATTGTAGGCTTGTAGACGACCTTCTGTAGTCATAAAATCTTTAGAACGTGCTGATTTTAATATAGTCCCTCCTTTATTAATAATGTTTTTTACTGTACGCGGCCCCATTTCTTTGAAGTCACCTTCAATCATCCCTTGGTAACCTCTATAAATACCAATACATTCTACATTGTAATAGGCACAAGCTCTAACTACTGCACGAATAGCCGCATTCATTCCTGGAGCATCTCCACCAGAAGTTAAAACTCCTATTTTTTTGATTGTTGATGTCATAATAAATATTATTGTATTGTAAAATTAAGAAAGGAAATTATTAAAAAAGCTATTAAAATGTAAAACTTTTGCGAAATTCTCAGTTTCAAACGATTTCGTTGATAAAATTTATAAAAACAGCAAATAGAAGAGTCTGTTCACTATTCAATCTCAGGTACAATTGGCTTTTCTATTTTCTTTTTAGGTTCATTGTTTTGACGTTTTCTCGTCTCTTCAATGAAATTAATCATATCTGGTGATAGTTCAGAATCAGGCATATGATCCACAGGATTATCAGGATTATTACTTTTATTTTTTTGAGATTTAAATAATTTATGAAGTAATTCTTTAAAATCATCAAAATCTACACTATATGATAATCCTATTCCTTGAGTATATCCTGTATTTTGACCAATTGAGTAGTAATTCACATCATTTTCTTTATTGAAAACGTGCGCTGTTAAAGTACCATCGTCATTTAATTTTAATTCAACTTCTACATTACCTACTACATAAGATTGATTTACACCGCCAACTGGAACTCCTACATTTCCGTTGATACTCAGTTTATCATTGATTTGAGTAGATAAGGTAACTAAAGCTCTATCTGAAATTTCTCTTTGTCTGTCTCCCACTTGATAATCTACACCGAACTGCATTTTGTTTTCTCCATCCGATAAAACTTCACCAAATATACCTTTTGCTGTCTCTAAGAAAGAACCATACCACGCCGCTGTACTATTTGCTGTAACAAAATTCCCTGTAGCAAGTAATCCAAATGCTTGTCGTTGACGCGTATCCTTATCTTGTAAACGATAATCTATTTCACTCTTTAAAGAAGTTTGTACTGTTGGAAAATTAATATTAAAATCGGATTGTGGATTACTTAAATCTCCATTGATTGCAATTACAACTTCAGTTGGTACTTTTTTATTAATCGTTGAACTTTCTACTAATATTCCTGGGTTGGCTTGTGTAACATAAACTGCCTCCAAATCAAGTACTGCACCCATTGGATCACCATCCCAACGAATAGTCCCTCCTTTTTTAACTTTAAAATTTTTATTAATTAAATTTCCATATCGGAATAAATACTCCCCTTCTAAAACTTGGAAATCTCCCGTCATATTAAATTTACCAAGCGTGTTAATATTCATAAACATAGAACCCTCACCTATTCCTTTCATAGAATGTCCGGTTTCTCTATTTAATATAACTTCAATTTCAGCGTCTCTTGTGATATCGAAATCAAATTTTAAATCAATACCTTGATAAGTTTTAGTTGGTTT
Source organism: Flavobacterium indicum GPTSA100-9 = DSM 17447 (assembly GCF_000455605.1). Taxonomy (NCBI): domain Bacteria; kingdom Pseudomonadati; phylum Bacteroidota; class Flavobacteriia; order Flavobacteriales; family Flavobacteriaceae; genus Flavobacterium; species Flavobacterium indicum. The sequence goes on along the minus strand of NC_017025.1, from coordinate 1,473,687 downwards.
ATTTCCTTTTTTAACACCAAATTTTTCTTCTTCAGTTAAAAAATGCAAATATGAATTATCTCCAACCGATTCTGAATCATTTACTGGGATTTTAATAGATGTTCCTTTGGCCGATTTACCTTCAGCATCAATTACTAAAGATTCTACAGGTCCACTTATAGTAGCAAATCCATCGAAATAGGCTTTTCCAAAATAATAGGCATCGTCTGAATCTTTTGTATCTAATACTAACAATCTTTTTGAAGCAATTTTTAGATTTAATTCCCAATCTTCAAATTTTTTGTGTTTGATAGTGCCACTTAATACGCCTCTAGTTTTTTCATTTACATCTTCAACATCAATATTTCTAAATATAAATTGCTCTTCAGTTAAATCAATAATTGAGTTTTTATCAAAATTGTAATCTACATTTAAATAAGGAACTTTTAAACCTGCGTTATTTAAATATAAAACACCATCAATTTCTGGATCTTCAAGAGGACCAACAATATTGGCTCTTCCGGAAGCAAAACCTCTTACATTATCAACAATACCTTTCAAAAATCCACCGATTGGTTGGATGTTAAAATTTTGAAAACCAGCATCGAGTGATAAAATAGGTTTTTTATTTACGAATTCAACAATTCCTGTAGTATAAAAAGTTTCATTTTCTTCATGTAATAGACTGGCATTAACATTAAATTTTCTAAAATTTTCGTCACCGGAAACATTTAATTTTAAATCACCTAATGCAACTTCATTAACAACTAAGCTATCTACTTTTAAGTCGGTAGATGGTTCAAAGAAATTGTTATTTTGTTTGTAATTTACAGTACCATTTACTTGACCTCCAAAAGTAAGATCTTCTAATTCAGGTGTTACTTTAGATAAGTCGACATTATCAAAAGTTAAAGTAAAATCTTTGAAAGTTGAATCTTTCATAACACCATGAAAATCAATATATTGATTATTATGAGATAACGTTAATTTATTAAAATTAAAATCTTTAAATTTCTTGTCAAATGTTATTTTATTGTCATCAGTATCGTTTTCATTAATAAACCATTGGTATTTTTTGAAAGTAATATCAGATTTTTTAAATCCAACAACCGATTGTTTGTTTTCGTCAATCGTGTGGTATAAATTCAAATCATACGTATCTTGTTTTTTAGTCCCTCCTTTAAATTCGGTACGTACAAAAAGAGTATCATTCATTGTCAGATTAATTAAATTAAAATCAGCAATGGTATACCCTTTCGTATTTATACTATCTAACTGTATATAGGTGTTGTAAAGTGGATTTTTATTATCAATATCGATATTGATATTATTAAATTTATTACCGAAAGCATCAATTAATGGTGATTTAAAATCAAATTGAAATAAACCCGCATCAGCATTAATTTTTCCTTTTGCTCTTGTGTTTTCAGCAATAACAACATCTGGATAAAATACTTCTAAAATTTTATTGTAAACTGTAAAATCAAATTCTAAAAATTGATTTTTTTGCAATTTATGTGGAGAATAATTGGCATATAAACTTCCAACAGCATTTTCCACAATTTTCTTAATTTGATTAATTTTATATTTTCCTACTACTTTTCCATTAATCATATCTGAAGAGGACAAATTGATAGTTCTTACATTTTCTTCATCAAATGTTGAAGAAATAAAAGCGTTGTCAAAATAATAGTTATCCTTTTGATTACTGTAAGATATATTTTCTAAATTAATTATTCCGGCTAAATCATCAAAGGAATTTCCTTTTGCTTGCATTTTAATATGACCTGAAAATACAGACAAAGAATCTTTTTTATAAAGATTTATTTTTCTCAAATTAGCATAGTCAATTTGAGCATCAAAATCATATTCTCGTTTCTTTTTACTTAAATCAATTAATCCATTAAAGGTCATTTTTAAGTTTGGATCATTACTATCAAAATACCCTTTAAAATAAGGCATTTTCATTGTTCCATCAATTTCAATATCTTTATAAGTATAATTATTATAACGAATTGCTCCTATTTTACCGATTAACTTTGTATTTAAATATTTTTTTGAAAAGCCTTTTCCTAGTACTTCCATATCAGCAGAAGTTTTTCCTAAATCTTTTTCATCAAGGAATGAACCCAAATCAAAATTATCTAAAACAAATTGACCTTCATAATCAGCTTGGTCAATTTTATGCATATTATTTAATACAAAATCAGCATCAACATGTCCTAGTTTAGAATACAAATTAACATTAGCATCAATCCATTTTTCAGTTAATTCAACATCACCTTTTAAATCAACCATACCTAACTTTTGCAATTGTTTAGGTAAATTTTTACCTAAAAGTCTTGGTAGTACTTTACTAACACTTTCTTGACTAGCTGAAAATCGATCAAAATTTCCTTTTAAATAAAATTCTTGATTTTCTCTACCAAAAATGTTTTTCAATTGAAGCTTACCTACAATTTCATTACCATTTAAATCATTTAATTTAAGATTTGTAAAAATAAGATTGTTTAAAGTTCCTTTAATATAAGAGTCAATGTAAAACTTTTGATTTTTACCAAATTCAGGATAAAAATAATTTAGATCGTTACTCGATATTTTACCTTCTTTAATATCTAAATTAAAAATAACTTTATTGTTAAAATCTTTAAAATCCTTTCTATCATATAATAATTCTGTTCTACCTTTAAATGAAGAATTTTCAGTTACCAACTCTAATTCATTTAATAAAATATTCTTTTTAGTGTATGTGAAATCAGTAGTTAAATTTTTCATTACCAAACCTCTGTGGTCCTTAAATGATAATTTATATGCATAGGCTGTTACATTCGAACCTTTGATATAAAAATCATCCAATTGACCATTTAAATTAGTAAAATCAATAACTTTAGGTGTTTTTAAATTTTCATCGATGTAACGAAATCTAGAATTATTCAATTGTATTGAATTTATTCTCATTCTAAATCTACCAGAGGATTTTTTTCCATCATCAAAAGCAGCAACAAAACGGTCTAGATTAGTGTCATTTTCACCTTTATACTGTTTTATTTTAAAATTTAATTCATCTGCTTGTAATGCTCCAAAAAAAGGATGCCCTTTTTCATATAGTTTAGAAAAACTTAAAATAGAAGTATTGATTCTTTTAAAATGAGCAAGCGTATCTTGATGATGATCTTTAATTAAAACTCCGTTTAGTTTTACCCCTCCAAATGGAGTAATAGCCACTCTTTCAACTTTAATATCGACACCAAAGTCTTCTTTTAATAAGTCAGTAGCATAGGCACCTAATCGAGTTTGAACAAATGGCAAAGAAAGTAAGATGCATAACAACAGAAGTAAAATAATTACTCCTAGTATGATACGAAATGCTATTTTTCTAACTTTTTTGATAGGCGAAAATTTAGTTTTTATTAAAAAGAATGTTTTTTTCTTGCTATTAGCAACAAAAATAAGCAATTTTGTAGGACATTACAAAGTAAGTATACCAAATTTCATGCCTATTTATGACAGAAAGTAAAAAAATATACACTTTAGCGATTGAAAGTTCGTGTGACGATACTTCAGCTGCAGTACTATGCAATGATAAAGTACTATCAAATATAGTAGCAAGACAAAGTGTACACGAGGAATATGGCGGAGTTGTTCCTGAATTAGCTTCAAGAGCGCATCAACAAAATATTGTACCAGTAGTAGATGTAGCGCTAAAAAAAGCAGGAATTACAAAAGACGATTTACATTGCATTGCTTTTACTCAAGGACCTGGGTTAATGGGCTCGCTCCTTGTTGGGGGAAGTTTTGCTAAATCGTTGAGTCAAGGTCTTCAAATTCCATTAATTGCTGTAAATCACATGAAAGCTCATATACTTGCGCATTTTATACAGGAAGAAGGCTTTGAAAAACCTAAATTTCCTTTTTTAGCAATGACTATATCGGGAGGCCATACACAAATTGTAAAAGTAACTAGTTTTTTTAACATGGAAATTATTGGTGAAACTACTGATGATGCCGTTGGTGAAGCTTTTGATAAAAGTGCTAAAATATTAGGTCTACCCTATCCAGGTGGCCCATTAATAGATAAATATGCTCAGGAAGGAAATCCCAAAACCTATTCATTTACCAAACCTAAAGTAGACGGTTTGAATTTTAGTTTTAGTGGATTAAAAACACAAATTTTATATTTTATTCAAAAAAATACAGCCTTAAACCCCAACTTTGTAGAAGAAAATAAGGCAGATATTTGTGCTTCAATTCAGTATACAATTATTGAAATTTTGATGGACAAAATAAAAATAGCTGTAAAAGAAACTGGAATCAATCAAGTTGCTATTGGCGGAGGAGTTTCTGCAAATTCAGGAATAAGAACAACTTTAAAAGAAGCTGAAAAAAAATATGGTTGGAAAACATTTATCCCTAAATTTGAATATACAACAGATAATGCTGCTATGATTGGAATTGTAGGCTATTACAATTTTTTAGAAAATAATTTTAGTGATACAAGTGTTGTTTCTAAAGCCAGAATAGAATTTTAATTATGCAATTATTTTACAATTCAGATATAAAAATTTCAGATAAAAACTTTTTTTTGATAAAGAAGAAAGTAAACATATTGTTAAAGTTTTACGTAAAAAAGAAGGTGATAATATTTACATAACTAATGGTTTAGGTAATTTATTTATATCCGAAATTGTTTTCGCGTCTGAAAAAAAATGTGAGGTTAAGATTATTGATATTAATACATTTGAGCCTACTCCTTATTATATTCATATTGCTGTAGCACCTACTAAAATGAATGATCGAATGGAATGGTTTTTAGAGAAAGCCACAGAAATTGGAATTCATGAAATTACACCCATACTCTGTGAGCATTCCGAGAGGAAAGTATATAAAATTGACAGAGCAGAAAAAATAATTCAATCTGCATTAAAACAATCCAATCAATATTTTTTACCAAAAATAAATGAGCCTGTACCGTTTTCTAATTTTGTAAAAACAGCCTTTGATGGGCAGAAATTTATTGCTCATTGCGAAGAAACAGCTAAAAGATCGTTTAAAAATGAAATTAAACTAAATTCAAAAATTTTAATATTAATTGGCCCAGAAGGAGATTTTAGTACAAAAGAAATTAATTTAGCAATAGAAAATAAGTTTGTTCCTGTTACTTTAGGCAATACTAGATTAAGAACAGAAACAGCTGCTTTAGTTGCCTGTCATACTGTTGCACTAACAAATGAATAAATCATGAAAAAGATTACTTTATTTGCATTGCTATTGTGTTTGAATTTAAATTATGCACAAGAAATAGCATTATTAAAATATAATGGAGGAGGTGATTGGTATGCTAACCCTACCTCTCTTCCTAATTTGGTTAAGTTTTGCAATCAAAATATTAACACTAAACTGAATCCTAAAATTGCTACTGTTGAACCAGGAAGTGCCGAACTATTTTTATATCCTTTTGTACATATGACAGGACATGGAAATGTAATTTTTAGTGCAAATGATATTCAAAACTTAAGAAACTATCTTACTTCTGGTGGTTTTTTACATATTGATGATAATTATGGAATGGATACATACATTAGGAAAGAAATTAAAAAATTATTTCCAGAAAACCCGTTGACTGAAATTCCGAAATCACACCCAATATTTCAAGGTCCTTATCCATTTACAAATGGATTACCTAAAATCCATGAACATGACAACAAACAACCGCAAGCCTTTGGAATATTTATAGAAGGAAGATTAGCATTATTATATACTTATGAATGTGATTTAGGTGATGGTTGGGAAAACCAAGAAGTTCATAACGATCCGATTTCTGTTAGAGAAAAAGCTTTAAAAATGGGTGCAAATATTATTAATTACGTATTCAAAAACTAATGCAATTACAGCACAACAATACCAACTTTGAAAAACAACAATTTCCTATAACTGTAATTTGTGATGGAATTTATTTTCAAGAAAATATAGGTTCTGTGTTTCGTTTGTGCGATGCATTTGGAGTAAAAGACATTGTGCTATCAGGTAAAAATTTAATATTTTCAGAACGTAAAATAAATAAAACTTCTAGGAGTACACATAAAACTGTTCCTTACACTATAATTTATGATAAAGAAAAATTAATTTCTTTTATCAAATCAAATTTCGAACAGATACTTGGAATCGAGATAACAAACAACAGTATACCGTTAAACAAATTTGAATTTGACTCTTCTAAAAAAACAGCTCTAATAATTGGTAGTGAAGTAGTTGGTATTTCAGATGAGCTATTAAATTGTTGTCAAAATACTATTCATATTCCAATGCACGGAATCAATAGCAGCATGAATGTCACCCATGCCCTTTCAATTGTTTTATACACATTTACGCAGAAATTTTAGAATTTTTCATCTGAAAATTCAATTTTGCATTTAAAATCTTATCTATTTTTTACGGTTTTATAACATAAACGTTACGGTTTATTATTTTTTTTACATTTTATTATATTATTTAAAAAAATATAACAAATTTTCTAATCCCTTGAAAAACAAGGAGTTTTAAAAGTTTTGTTTTATGATTTATATTCATATTATTGGTATATTTTTTAAATTATATTTAATTTTAACAATTGTATATTGAATATATCACAAAAAAATAGTAATATTGCTTTACTATTAACCAAACAATTTATTTAAATGAAAAAATTATTAATGACACTTGCTGTTGCAAGTTTGTTGATTTCTTGTAACAAAGAGGATTCAACTTCAGTTAATGAAAGTTCTAATCAAACAGCTTCATTAGCTGGACACAGAGGTTGTTATTCACATGAACATTTAGAAGAGCAACTAAAAGCTGATCCAACTTTAGCACAAAGAATGAACGACATTGAAGTTCACACTGCTAAGACGGCTGCAGCTATTGAAACTGGAAGAATTGTAAATGGAGTTTTAGAAATTCCAGTAGTTGTAAATGTATTATACAGAACTACTGCGGAAAATATTTCTCAAGCTCAAATTCAATCTCAAATTGATGTATTAAATAAAGACTTTAATGCTCAAAACTCTGATTATAACACTGCTAACAACCCTTATTCAAGTGTAAGAGCAAATGTTGGAATTCGTTTTGTTTTAGATGCAGTGTATAGAAAATCAACAACTAAAACTTCATGGGGTACAAATGATGCCATGAAAAAGTCTACTCAAGGAGGTTTAAATCCTACTTCTCCAACTACTAAATTAAACCTTTGGGTTTGTACAATTGGAGGTGGTATTTTAGGATATGCTCAATTCCCAGGTGGATCTTCGGCTACTGACGGTGTGGTTATCGATTCGAAATATTTTGGAACAACAGGTACTGCAACGTATCCATTTAACTTAGGAAGAACAGCTACACATGAAGTTGGACACTGGATGAATTTACGTCACATTTGGGGAGATGCAACTTGTGGATCTGACTTAGTTTCTGATACACCAGTTCACAATGCTGCAAACTACGGTGTTCCTGCTGTAGGTCACAGAAGTACTTGTACTGGTACTCCACTTGAAATGTATATGAACTATATGGACTATACAGATGACAGAGGAATGTACATGTTCTCTAACGGTCAAAAATCAAGAATGTTAGCTATTTTCCAAGTAGGAGGATCAAGAGCATCATTTAGATAAGATTTTTAAAAAAAATATTTTAACCCGATTAGCTAATTAATCGGGTTTTTTTATTCCTTTTTTTGTAAGTTTGAAATAAAATTATTTATGAGAAGTACCGAAATATCAAATGCCATATTAAGAACTATTTTTATTCTTATTGGTATAGCACTTGGATTGTATTTGATATATTCAATTTCAGCCATAATAATTTATGTTATTTGTGCTTTGTTACTCAGCTTTGTAGCACAACCTATTGCCGATTTTTTACAAAAACGCTTACGTTTTAAGCCATTATTAGCCATTACAACATCTTTAACATTTTTTGTACTACTTTCAGTTGGAATTTTAATGCTATTTATCCCTTTAATTTTAACTCAAAGCAAGAAATTATCTTTACTAGATGTCAATTCACTTGAAAAAAATTATTCGCTATTCATTATCAATATTGATAATTGGTTATTGTCTCACAATATTGATTACAATAAGTACATTGATATTCAAAAAATATCTGAATCATTAAATTTAAATTTCATTACTGATATTGTTAATTCAATTATTGGATCTATTGGTAATTTTGGAATGGCTTTATTTTCTACTTTTTTTATTGCCTTCTTTTTTATGAAAGACCAAGATCTTGTAACTAAAAATTTAAAGTTCATTTTACCTGCCAAACAAAAATGGCGCATTTTAGCATCGCTTTTAAAAATAAAAAATATGTTGGCTAAATATGCAATTGGTTTAGTAGTACAATTATTCATTGTATTTGTACTTTATTTAATTGTTTTATTAATTTTTAAAGTTGAAAACGCATTTATTATTGCATTTCTTGGAGCTATACTAAATATTGTTCCTTATGTTGGTCCAATTATTGCTTCAATAATGACGGCTTTTTTAACCATGTTAAGCACTATTAATCAAGATTTTAATACTGTAATTGTACCAACTACATTGTATGTTTTAATTGGATACATAATTGTTCAAGTTATTGATAACAATATTAGTCAGCCTATGATTGCTTCAAAAAGTACCAATTCACATCCGTTAGAAATTTTTATTGTTATTTCAATTGCTGGAATATTAATGGGAATAACAGGTATGATAATAGCAATTCCACTTTATACTTCAATTAAAGTTGTTCTTAAAGAATTTTTTCCAAAGAATAAGTTGATACATATTCTAACTAGAAGTTTATAATGAATAAAGAAATATTGTCACAAGAAATTCAGGAGTTTATTACTGTTTCTTTAGATACTAATATAGCGAAACTTGCCTTGTCAAAAAATCCATTTCCAAATGTAGAATGGAAAGAAATAATAAATCAAATTGTTTCAAAAAATAAATCTAAAAATAAATTACCAACTTGGTTCAATTGTGAAAACATCTATTATCCTCAAAGTATTTCTATTGAACAAACGTCTTCTGAACAAACCGCAAAATATAAATCTGATTTAATTACAGGTACTTCTATTATTGATTTAACAGGAGGATTTGGAGTAGATTGCTATTATTTTTCAAAATCATTCCATCAAGTTACACATTGTGAACTAAATGAAGAACTATCCAAAATTGTAGATTATAATTTTAAACGTTTAAATATTACAAACATTTTATGCGTATCCAAAAATAGTACTGATTTTTTAAACGAAAACAATACGTTTTATGATTACATATATATTGATCCAAGTAGGAGAAGCAACAGTAAAGGAAAAGTTTTTTTATTAAAAGATTGTTTGCCTAATGTACCTGAAAACTTAGAATTTTACTTTACTAAGACAAATCACATTCTTATTAAAACAGCTCCTATTCTTGACATTTCGGCCGGTATCAATGAATTATCGCATATTAAATCCATACACATAATAGCATTAGAAAATGAAGTAAAAGAACTCCTTTGGGTACTTGATAAAAATTATGCAGCCTCAATAGAGATAAAAGCTGTAAATATTCAAAAAGAAAAAACAGATATTCAAACATTTGAAATAGGAAAAACTAATGAAGCTCAATTTTCGTTACCTAAAAAATATATTTATGAACCAAATGCAGCTATTTTAAAATCAGGATGTGTCGATGATTTATGCAACCAATTGCATTTGGAAAAATTACAACAACATTCGCACTTATTTACAAGTAACGAATTAGTAGAATTCCCTGGTAGAAGATTTAAAATTGAAGAAATTTTACCTTTCCAAAAAGCAGAAATTAAAAAACACCTACAAGGTAAAAAAATGAATATTACAATACGAAATTTTCCTTTGACTGTTGAAGAAATCAGAAAGAAATATAAAATTTTAGATGGTGGTTCTATTTATTCCTTTTTTACAACTAATAGAAATGAAGAAAAAATTGTTTTAATTTGCACAAAACTTTAAAAAATGAAAAAGATATTTTTTTTATTCTTATTTATATCAAGTTTTTCATTTGCACAAAATAAGGATTGTGAATTTGAAATTAACGAAGAAACAGATTCTACTTATACCAAAGTATTACCTGAAAAATTTGTATATGAATCAGTTTTTGGTTCAACAACACGTTTCTTAAGTTTTAAATTGTACAATATAGATGGTGTTTTAGGTTTAAATATACAGTTCATACAAAAAAGCAGTAGTTTTTTAACTCCAACCTGCATTGATAAAAATACTAAAATATTTTTACAATTGTCAAACGGTAAAGAAGTTAAACTTATCAATGCGATTGATCAAGAAAATTGTACTACATTGAATTATGATCCTGAAACTAAAAACAATATTAGAGTTTTAAACGGATACTTCAATTTTACGAAAGAAAATTTTGAATTCCTCAAAACAGAAAAAGTATATTTGGTTAGAATTGTAACCATAACTGGTGAAGAAAATTTCATATTAAACCCAGAATTAAAATCAGAGATAAATAAAGAGACTTCTCAACCCGATAGTTTTTTTATTAAATACCTACCGTGTTTTGGAATATAAGAAAGGAATTCAAATTGAACTCCTTTTTAATTTTATTTAAATTGTATTATAATACATTGCTTTGACAATACCATCTGACAAACCAATCTTAGGAACGTAAATATTTTTAGCACCACTCCATCTCATAGCTCTAAGATAAATTGTAAGTGCTGGAATAATAACATCTGCACGATCGGTATTTAAACCTAATTCAGCTATTCGTTGCTCGTAGGTAAGTGCGTTTAAATAGTCAAACTGACTTTTTAAGTATTTGTAAGAAAGTGGCTTCTCTTGTGCTTTACCTGATAATTTAAACGTTTTATTGATATTTCCTCCGGAACCAATTAATATAATATTTTCAATTCCTTCTGTATTTAATTTTATCCATTTCTCAATTTCTTGCCAAACAATATCATTTACCATATTATTTAACAAACGAACGGTTCCATTTTTAAAAGATTTGGAAACAACCATTTTACCATTTGAGAAAAGAGAAAATTCTGTGCTTCCACCACCTACATCTACATAAAGATAATTCTCATTTGTTTTAATAAATTGATGCAAATCGGATGATGCGATAATGGCAGCTTCTTTCTTCCCATCGATAATATCAATTTTTATATCTGCTTTTTTCTTAATAATTTCTACAACTTCTTTACCGTTGTAGGCTTCTCGCATAGCAGAAGTAGCACATGCCATATATTTTTCAACTTTGTAAACTTTCATTAATAGTTTAAAAGCTTTCATAGCATCGACCATTCTTTCAATGTTTTCTTCCGAAATTTCACCCACTGTAAAGGCATCTTGTCCTAAGCGAATAGGTACTCTTATCAAAGCACTTTTATTAAATTGAGCTTCTTTATCTTTTTGTTCTACAATATTTGTTATGAGCAATCGCATGGCATTAGAACCAATATCAATTGCTGCATATTTTTTAATTTGAATCATGAAAATTTATATAATTTCTGAAATAACTTCAATTTTATTTTGATAGTATTTATACATTTCTTGTTGCGCTCTAAACATTTTTTCCTCTCCTCTTTTTCTATATTTATTTTCAAAATTTTGAGAATGAAATCTGGCTTTTACATTTGCTTTCCAATTAATTTCAAATGAATCAATTAAATTCTTTTTAATTTCTTCATCATAAATTGGACAGCTTACTTCTACCCTTGCATCTATATTTCTAGTCATAAAATCAGCCGAAGAAATAAAGACCTCTGGATTTGAATCGTTACAGAAGATATAAATTCGTGAATGTTCTAAATAATGATCTACAATACTTATTGCTTCTATATTTTCACTTAAACCTACAACACCAGGAATTAAACAACAAATTCCTCGAATCACCAATTGTATTTTTACACCGGCTTTACTTGCTTCATATAATTTATCAATCATTTTATAATCTGATAAACTATTCATTTTCAGTTTAATATAAGCTTCCCTACCTTCTTCAGCATTTTTAATTTCTCTATCAATTAATTTCATAAATCTACTTCTAGTATAATGCGGAGAAACTATTAAATGTTTGTATCGATGAACCCTGTAATTTACTTCAAAGAAATCAAAAACTTTTGAAGCATCTTTTAATATTCGATTATCACTTGTAAACAAAGTAACATCAGTATAAATTCGGGCCGAATTTTCATTAAAATTTCCAGTTGAAATAAAACCGTACCTCTTAACGACATCATTTTCAACTCTTTCAACTACACATAGTTTACTATGAACTTTCAATCCTTTTACTCCAAAAATCAAATGTATGCCTTCTTCTTGCATTTGCTGAGCATAAGAAATGTTACTTGCTTCGTCAAATCGGGCTTGTAATTCAATTTGAACAATAACTTTTTTACCATTTTTTGCGGCATTAATCAAGGAGCTCACAATTTGTGAATTACTAGCTAATCGATATAAAGTGATACTAATAGATTGAACATGTGGGTCAAGTGCTGCCTCTCTTAAAAATCGAATGACATAGGAAAAAGATTGGTATGGAGTATGCAAAAGATAATCTTTTTCACTGATACTTTTTAACATACTTCCTTCTAAACTTAGTCCCGGAATTGTTAACGGAACATTTTGTTTCTGCAGTAAATCATACCTGCCGAGATTTGGGAAATCCATATAATCTCGTCGATTATGATACCTTCCTCCTGGAATTATAGAATCAGTACTATCAATTTTCATTCGTGTTAAAAAGAACTCTAAGGTATCCTTGTCAATAGATTGATCATAAACAAAACGAACCGGTTCTCCTACCCTTCTTTCTTTGACACTATATGAAATTTTTTCGATAAAACTTTTACTTAAATCACTATCAAATTCTAATTGTGCATCTCTAGTAATTTTAATCATATGTGCAGAGATACTTTCGTATTCAAAAATATTAAAAATGCTGTGCAGATTATAGCGAATTACATCATCTAAAAGTATAATGTATTGTTTTTCATTTGATGAAGGTAAAACTACAAATCGATTAATTGTTTTTGGAATTTCAACAATTGCATATCTTATTTCTTTTGATGTTAAAAATTTAGATATGATATTGTTTGATGTAGGCTTCATAACCAATTTAACTGCTAAATAACCCGATGTATCCTTTATTAGAGGAAATTCATTTAAGTCATTTAACATGATGGTAACTAACGCAGGGCTTACTTTTTGATGAAAAAACTCTTTAATAAATGTTTTCTGTTCTTTATTAATTTGTTTTTCATTTATTATAAATATTCCTTCTCTTTCTAATTTTTTTTCAATGTCATTTAGGATTCGTAAACTTTCTGATTGTTGTTCAATTACAATTTCAGTTATATCTTTTAGTAATTGCTCAGCAGTAATATTACCTAGAATGTTTTTTGTATCAACACCTTCATGACTCATTCTTCTAATAGCAGCATATCTGACACGAAAAAATTCATCTAAATTGTTAGAAAAAATACCTAAAAAACGTAATCTATCTAATAACGGTACTGATTGATCTGCTGCTTCTTGTAATACTCGGGCATTAAATGTTAGCCAACTTTTCTCTCTATCAATGTATGTATTCATTTTTATTTTCAGCTCTTATTGATTTTGGAAAGAGCATATGTAATGTAGTACCTTTACTAATATCAGACCATTTTTGTTCCTGAAAACCTATTTGTACAACACCAGATGTAGGCACATTATCAATATTTCTATTTCCAAATTTATTCACAAATTTAGTAATTGCATCATTATGTCCAAAAAGAATAATAGTATCAATTCTATCCTCACAAGATTGAATTGATTGCAATAAATCTTTATAATCAAATGTATACAAATCCTCTCTAAAGATAATATTTTCTATTGGAAATACTAAATTTTGAGCAAAAATATATGAGGTTTCTTTAGTTCTTCTTGCTATACTACTCCAAACTATAAACTTTTTTGGAAGTATGTTTTGCATCGCTACTGATACTAATAAAGCATCTTGAATTCCTCTTTGAGAAATTGGTCTATCAATATCACTTAAAGGAAAATCCCAACTCGATTTTGCATGTCTTATTAAAAATAAATTTTTCATAGTTCAAGTAATTAACTGTTAAAATTTGATTTCTAAATTTATTAATAATTTTTAACTATTTAATCATCAATAATTTACACTTTGAAGATTTTAACTTACAGATGAACGATTTTTTATTCAAAAAGAAATTTAACTACTTAATTTTAACTCCCGAATCAATCATACTCCATTTATAAGCTACTTTTTCTAAAAAAGTTCAGTTTAATTTTTATTCAATCTCCAAATGATGTTTACATTAAATTTCTACCCCAAATTTAAGTAACTAACACATTTATTTTCAGGTATATTTTTTAACGGATTGTTAAATCTAACAAACAATGTACATGAAAACCAAAATTACCCCTTTAATTTTATCCTTATGTTTTTGGATAAGTTTTACTTATGGCCAATTCACGACGGATAAACCTGATTTAAGAAATTGTGGAAGTGCACCAAATTATTATTTGGACTACTTCAATTGTACTTCTAACAATTATACCTTAGATAATGTTTATTTGAGTATTTCTAGTTCTTCAGGAGTTCCAATTACTACCCCTTGTACTCCTCCAAATATTCAAAATGTATATTTATGGTTGAATTACACTTCAAATTCAAATAGTGCAATTCATCAAACAAGAATTTTTGCTGATATATTAGTAAAAGATCAAAATGGGAATTTAATTCAAACACTTCAAATTAATAGCTATTTAGGAGTGGTCAACCCAGGATCTGGATTAAGGCTATTGAATATTCCAGGTTTTCCCTCAGGTTTTCCTTGGACTTGTGGATATGAATTGTCTTTGTCTCGTATATTGATTGTTTGGAAAACTAATGGAAATACTGCTGACCCAGAACTTTCCTCTTATACTTGTAATACATTCAGTAAATCGCAATGTGAATTACCCAATAGTTTAATTGTATCTGCTCCTTTAGCTGTTCAATTCGATTACACTTATTGTACAACGGGTAGTACTACAACAGTAAACTTTGACGATGACACAAATGGAGGTAAGAAACCTTATTCCTATTTGTGGAACTTTGGCGATGGTACAACTTCTACTCAACAAAGCCCTTCTCATACTTATCCCTTTCCAGGCGGACCGTATACAGTCACTTTACAAGTTACCGATTCAAGTAGCCCGCCTCAAATTAGTACCAGTACTCAAACGATAACCCTTCCTGATCCAATTCAAATTACAGGATTAGTCAATTCTTCACCTTGTTCATCTGGAAATACGGGCTCAATTGATCTTTCAGTTTCAGGTGGTACACCTCCTTACACCTATTCATGGAGTAATGGTGCAACATCCCAAGATTTATCTAATCTTGCTAATGGTTCCTATACAGTAACTGTTACTGATAAATTTAATTGTACAGCTACTAAAACGTTTATAATCAATGGCGGTGATGTTACGCCACCTGTAGTAGTAGCTCCAAGTAATAAAATTATTGAAGGATGTTCAACTAATTCTATAGATGAAAATGGAAATTTAGCCTATTCATCATCTCTTATTACAATATCAGAAAGTCAATTTATTTCTGCCGGAGGTTCAATAAACGATACTTCTTCAATTGCATCTATAACGTATATTGATTCCGTTTCTGGTACTTGTCCAATAATAGTTTCAAGAGTTTATACTATAAAAGATGCTTGTAATAATACAACACAAGTTACGCAAACCTTCACCATTCAAGATACAACGGCACCAGCGATTGCCATTCAAGCGGCAAACCAAACTGTGGAATGTGATGGTAACGGCAATACAGCTGCATTAAATGCGTGGTTGGCTTCTAACGGTGGTGCTTCAGCTACGGATGCTTGTTCGAATGTGACTTGGACTAATAACTTTAGTTCGGTTTCAGATACGTGTGGTGCAACAGGTTCGGCTACTGTTACTTTTACAGCGACTGATAATTGTGGAAACAGTACTTCTTCTACTGCAACATTCACGATTCAAGATACAACGGCACCAGTGATTGCGATTCAAGCGGCGAATCAAACCGTAGAATGTGATGGTAATGGAAACACCACTGCTTTAAATGCTTGGTTGGCTTCTAACGGTGGTGCTTCAGCTACCGATGCCTGTTCGAATGTGACTTGGACGAATAATTTCTCTTCCGTTTCTGATACGTGTGGTGCTACGGGTTCGGCTACTGTTACTTTTACAGCAACTGACAATTGTGGAAATAGTTCGACTTCAACCGCTACTTTTACTATTCAAGATACAACGGCACCAGTAATTGCCATTCAAGCGGCGAATCAAACCGTAGAATGTGATGGTAATGGTAATACAACTGCATTAAATGCTTGGTTGGCTTCAAATGGTGGAGCTTCAGCTACCGATGCGTGTTCGAATGTGACTTGGACCAATAACTTTAGTTCGGTTTCAGATACGTGTGGTGCTACGGGTTCGGCTACTGTTACTTTTACAGCAACTGACAATTGTGGAAACAGTACTTCTACTACTGCTACATTTACGATTCAAGATACTACAGCGCCAGTGATTGCCATTCAAGCGGCAAATCAAACCGTGGAATGTGATGGTAATGGAAACTCAACTGCTTTGAATGCATGGTTGGCTTCTAACGGTGGTGCTTCAGCTACGGATGCTTGTTCGAATGTGACTTGGACGAATAACTTTACTTCACTTTCAGATACTTGCGGTGCTACGGGTTCGGCTACTGTAACTTTTACAGCGACTGATACTTGTGGAAACAGTACTTCTTCTACTGCTACATTCACTATTCAAGATACAACGGCGCCAGTCATTGCCATTCAAGCGGCGAATCAAACCGTAGAATGTGATGGTAATGGAAACTCAACTGCTTTGAATGCATGGTTGGCTTCTAACGGTGGTGCTTCAGCTACGGATGCTTGTTCGAATGTGACTTGGACGAATAACTTTACTTCACTTTCAGATACGTGTGGTGCTACGGGTTCGGCAACGGTAACTTTTACAGCAACTGACAATTGTGGAAACAGTACTTCTACTACTGCTACATTTACGATTCAAGATACTACAGCGCCAGTGATTGCCATTCAAGCGGCAAATCAAACCGTGGAATGTGATGGTAATGGAAACTCAACTGCTTTGAATGCATGGTTGGCTTCTAACGGTGGTGCTTCAGCTACGGATGCTTGTTCGAATGTGACTTGGACGAATAACTTTACTTCACTTTCAGATACGTGTGGTGCTACGGGTTCGGCAACGGTAACTTTTACAGCAACTGATACTTGTGGAAACAGTACTTCTACTACTGCTACATTTACGATTCAAGATACTACAGCGCCAGTGATTGCCATTCAAGCGGCAAATCAAACCGTGGAATGTGATGGTAATGGAAACTCAACTGCTTTGAATGCATGGTTGGCTTCTAACGGTGGTGCTTCAGCTACGGATGCTTGTTCGAATGTGACTTGGACGAATAACTTTACTTCACTTTCAGATACGTGTGGTGCTACGGGTTCGGCAACGGTAACTTTTACAGCAACTGATACTTGTGGAAACAGTACTTCTACTACTGCTACATTTACGATTCAAGATACTACAGCGCCAGTGATTGCCATTCAAGCGGCAAATCAAACCGTGGAATGTGATGGTAATGGAAACTCAACTGCTTTGAATGCATGGTTGGCTTCTAACGGTGGTGCTTCAGCTACGGATGCTTGTTCGAATGTGACTTGGACAAATAACTTTAGTTCACTTTCAGATACGTGTGGCGCTACGGGTTCGGCAACGGTAACTTTTACAGCGACTGATACTTGTGGAAACAGTTCTTCGTCAACTGCAACATTTACTATTCAAGATACAACGGCGCCAGTGATTGCCATTCAAGCGGCAAACCAAACCGTGGAATGTGATGGTAATGGAAACTCAACTGCTTTGAATGCATGGTTGGCTTCTAACGGTGGTGCTTCAGCTAGTGATGCGTGTTCTTCAGTGACTTGGACGAATAACTTTAATTCACTTTCGGATACGTGTGGTGCTACGGGTTCGGCAACCGTTACTTTTACAGCGACTGATAACTGCGGAAACAGTGCGTCTTCTACTGCAACATTCACTATTCAAGATACTACAGCGCCAGTCATTTGCGATTCAAGCGGCAAATCAAACTGTGGAATGTGATGGTAATGGAAACTCAACTGCCTTAAATGCTTGGTTGGCTTCTAACGGTGGGTGCTTCAGCTAGTGATGGGTGTTCAAATGTGACTTGGGAGAATAACTTTACTTCACTTTTCAGATACGTGTGGCGGTACGGGTTCGGCAACGGTAACTTTTACAGCGACTGATAATTGTGGAAACAGTTTTTTGTCAACCGCTACTTTTACCATTCAAGACACTACGGCACCCGTGATTGCTATTCAGGCTACAAACCAAACCGTGGAATGTGATGGTAATGGAAACTCAACTGCTTTGAATGCCTGGTTGGCTTCTAACGGTGGTGCTTCAGCTACCGATGCGTGTTCGAATGTGACTTGGACGAATAACTTTACTTCACTTTCAGATACGTGTGGTGCAACAGGTTCGGCAACCGTTACTTTTACAGCAACTGACAATTGTGGAAATAGTACTTCTTCAACTGCAACATTTACTATTCAAGATACAACGGCACCAGTAATTGCCATTCAAGCAGCGAATCAAACCGTAGAATGTGATGGTAACGGCAATACAACTGCGTTGAATGCATGGTTGGCTTCAAATGGTGGTGCTTCAGCTACGGATGCCTGTTCAAATGTGACTTGGACGAATAACTTCTCTTCCGTTTCTGATACGTGTGGTGCTACGGGTTCGGCTACTGTAACTTTTACAGCGACTGATACTTGTGGAAACAGTTCTTCGTCAACTGCAACATTTACGATTCAAGATACAACGGCACCAGTAATTGCCATTCAAGCGGCGAATCAAACCGTAGAATGTGATGGTAATGGCAATACAGCTGCATTAAATGCGTGGTTGGCTTCCAACGGTGGTGCTTCAGCTACCGATGCGTGTTCGAATGTGACTTGGACGAATAACTTTACTTCACTTTCAGATACTTGTGGTGCTACGGGTTCGGCAACGGTAACTTTTACAGCGACTGACAATTGTGGAAACAGTTCTTCGTCAACTGCAACATTTACTATTCAAGATACAACGGCACCAGTAATTGCGATTCAGGCTGCAAATCAAACCGTGGAATGTGATGGTAATGGAAACTCAACTGCTTTGAATGCATGGTTAGCTTCTAACGGTGGTGCTTCGGCTAGTGATACTTGTTCGAATGTGACTTGGACGAATAATTTTAGTTCACTTTCAGATACTTGCGGTGCTACGGGTTCGGCTACTGTAACTTTTACAGCGACTGATAATTGTGGAAATAGTACTTCTTCTACTGCAACATTTACGATTCAAGATACAACGGCACCCGTGATTGCTATTCAGGCTACAAACCAAACTGTAGAATGTGATGGTAACGGCAATACAGCTGCGTTGAATGCGTGGTTAGCTTCTAACGGTGGTGCTTCAGCTACCGATGCGTGTTCGAATGTGACTTGGACCAATAACTTTAGTTCGGTTTCAGATACGTGTGGTGCAACAGGTTCGGCAACCGTTACTTTTACAGCGACTGATACTTGTGGAAATAGTACTTCTTCTACTGCAACATTTACTATTCAAGATACAACGGCACCAGTGATTGCGATTCAGGCTGCAAATCAAACCGTGGAATGTGATGGTAATGGAAACTCAACTACTTTGAATGCATGGTTGGCTTCTAACGGTGGTGCTTCAGCTAGTGATGCGTGTTCTTCAGTGACTTGGACGAATAACTTTACTTCACTTTCAGATACTTGCGGTGCTACGGGTTCGGCTACTGTAACTTTTACAGCGACTGATTCATGTGGTAACAGTACTTCTTCTACTGCAACATTCACTATTCAAGATACAACTGCACCGGTAATTGCCATTCAAGCGGCTAATCAAACCGTAGAATGTGATGGTAATGGAAATACAACTGCCTTAAATGCCTGGTTGGCCTCTAACGGTGGTGCTTCAGCTAGTGATGCGTGTTCGAATGTGACTTGGACGAATAACTTTACTTCACTTTCAGATACTTGTGGCGCTACAGGTTCGGCTACTGTTACTTTTACAGCGACTGATACTTGTGGAAATAGTTCGACTTCAATCGCTACTTTTACCATTCAAGATACTACGGCACCCGTGATTGCCATTCAAGCGGCAAACCAAACTGTGGAATGTGATGGTAACGGCAATACAACAGCTTTGAATGCATGGTTAGCAGCTAACGGTGGTGCTTCAGCTTCTGATGTTTGTTCGAATGTGACATGGACGAATAATTTTAGTTCACTTTCAGATACTTGCGGTGCTACGGGTTCGGCTACTGTAACTTTTACAGCGACTGATTCATGTGGTAACAGTACTTCTTCTACTGCAACATTCACTATTCAAGATACAACTGCACCGGTAATTGCCATTCAAGCGGCTAATCAAACCGTAGAATGTGATGGTAATGGAAACTCAACTGCTTTGAATGCATGGTTGGCTTCTAACGGTGGTGCTTCAGCTACCGATGCGTGTTCTTCAGTGACTTGGACTAATAACTTTAGTTCCGTTTCTGATACGTGTGGTGCTACGGGTTCGGCTACTGTTACTTTTACAGCAACTGACAATTGCGGAAATAGTTCGACTTCAACCGCTACTTTTACTATTCAAGATACTACAGCGCCAGTGATTACATCGACATTACCTGAAAATATTAGTGTATCATGTGATGCTATTCCACAACCGGTTACTATGACATCATCTGATGCTTGTGACAATGAAATCTCTATAACAGTCAATGATGTAATCAACACTGAAGAATCAAATTGCGCAGGAAATTATATAATTTATAGAACTTGGACATTTGCAGATGATTGTCAAAATGTAACTACATATACACAAACAATAACAGTATTTGATACTTCCCCTCCTACTTTAGTTGGAGAAATCCAAACAGATATAAATGCAAATTGTGACGCCATTCCAACAGTTCCTAATTTACAATTTATAGATAATTGTTATGGAATTGGAACTATAACATTTAATGAAACAACCTCTATAATTTCAATTTATCAATACAATATTATAAGAGAGTGGATAGTATCCGATAATTGTGGAAATGAAGCTACATTTACACAAACAATACACGTTACTGTTGAACAACCATTTGATGCAATTCCTTATACTATATGTCAGGATGAAACACCAATAGATTTATTTACATTATTAAATGATAATGTCCCAATAACAGGTACATGGGTTGAAGATAATACATCCGGTGCATTAAATGGAAGTATATTTGATCCTTCAGGTTTAGTATTTGGATACTATACTATTAAATATATAGTAAATGTTGATGATGATAGTTGTCCTATGATTTTTGAAGTGTATATTCATGTCGATGATTGTGGAGTTTTAGCAAACTGTGAAATTAATGTCTATAACGCAGTATCACCCAATGGAGATGGTCTTAATGATGTTTTCATAATTGATGGAATTACATGTTATCCTAATAATACCGTTGAAATATACAACAGATGGGGTATTTTAGTTTATGACACTTCTGGATACAACAATAGCAGTATAGCATTTAAGGGATATTCTGAAAATAAATTAACAGTTGGTGATGCTAGATTACCAGGAGATACTTATTTTTATATTTTGAAATATAAAGACGCACAGAACAACTCATTTGAAAAAACAGGTTATTTATATTTAAAATACTAGCCATGAAAAAGTTAACAATTATATTATTCAGTCTATATTGTTTTGTAAGTACTGCTCAGCAAGATTCACAATTCACACAATATATGTATAACACCATTAATATAAATCCTGCTTATGCTGGTACAAGAGAAACTTTTAGTGCCTTTGTATTGCATAGAAATCAATGGGTTGGATTAGACGGTGCTCCAGTGACAAACACTGCTTCTATAAATACAAATGTAGGAGAAAGTAGATTAGGTTTTGGTTTATCATTTATTAACGATAATATTGGTCCCACACAAGAAAACGGAATTTCGGCAGATATTGCATACATCATCCCATTAAATGGTGATTATAAACTTTCATTTGGTGTAAAAGGAACTGCTAATTTATATAGTTTAGATGTAAATAAATTGAATATCTACCAAGCAAATGATCCAGAATTTCAAAGTTTAAATGGAAAATTATCTCCGAATATAGGAACTGGTGTTTATTATTATTCGGATAAATTTTATACAGGATTATCTGTTCCAAACTTTGTAAAAACTAAATATTATAATGATAATGAAATTTCAATTAATAAAAAATCAATACATTATTATTTCATTGCGGGTTATGTTTTTGATTTAAATGAGTCCGTTAAATTTAAACCATCATTTATTTCAAAGATTACGGATGGCGCACCATTCCAATTAGATGTTAATGCAAATTTTATGTTTAATGAAAAATTTGTTTTAGGCGGTTCTTATCGACTAGGTTCAGCAGTAAGTGCTTTAGCAGGATTTCAAATTTCAAACTCATGGTTTTTGGGTTATGGGTATGATTTAGAAACAACCAAATTATCAAAATATAATTCGGGATCTCATGAAATATTTTTGAGATATGAATTATTTAAAAACAACCGAATTTCAACACCACGTTTCTTCTAAAATTTAGTCCTATGAAAAAAGTTGTCTTACTATTGCTATTCGCTGTTACTTGTAGCCAAGCTCAACAAATACAGTTAAAAAAAGCAGATAAAAGTTATGATACTTATGCTTATGTGAACGCTATTGATGTATATGAAAAAGTAGTTAAAAAAGGATATGCTTCTGCTGATTTATATGAAAAATTAGGAAATTCTTATTATTTGAATGGCCAATATGAAAAAGCGGCACAATATTACAAAGCATTACTATCAATGGGGTCACCATCAGATAATGAAGTATATTTCAGATATTCACACTGCCTAAAAGCTTTAAATCAGTATGAAGAAGCCGATAAAATGATGGCCAACTATTTTGATGCAAATACTGAAAATTCTCAGAAAAAAGAATTAAAATATTATCTGAAAGAAATCAAAAATAATTCAAAAAACTATCTCATTAAAAGTACAGCTATCAATACAAGTTTTTCAGATTATAGTCCTTACTATTACAATAATCAGGTATTTTATACTTCTGCTATGGATTCCACAGCGGTTCGAAAATTAACACATAAATGGACGGGACAAAATTATACTGATATTTATGTGGCCAAAGTGAATAAGGATACTACTTTATCTTATGGTGGAAATTTCTCTAATAAAGTAAATACGAAATTTAATGAAGCTTCGGCTATTTTTACAAAAGACGGCAAAACTGCGTTTTTTACAAGAAATAACTTTTTAGATGGAAAAAAAGGAAAAAGTTCAGACAAAAGTACCTTTGTTAAAATATACAAAGCAACATTAGTTGATAATCAATGGGATAATATTACAGAACTTTCTTTTAATACTAATGAATCTAGTTTTGCACATCCGGCCTTATCGCCTGATGAAAAAACACTGTACTTTGCCTCTGATATGTCTGGTACAAATGGTTATTCTGATATTTATAAAGTTAAAATTAATCCTGATGGAAGCTTTGGTGTTCCTGAAAACCTTGGTACTACAATAAATACAAAAGGTAGAGAATCTTTCCCAAGTATTGATCAAAATGGCAACTTATATTTTGCTTCTGATGGACTTCTTGGTTTAGGTGGATTAGATTTATTTGTTGCTAAAGCTAAACCAGGTGGGACATTTGAAAAACCAATAAACTTAGGTGATAAAATCAATACTGCTTTTGATGATTTCGGAATGACATTTATTAATCCAACTACTGGCTTTTTTACATCTAATCGTGAAGGTGGTAAAGGATATGATGACATTTACTTCTTTAAAGAATTGATTTGTTCGCAAAAAGCAAATGGAATTGTATATGATGCTCAAACCAATCAACCATTACGTGCGGCACAAGTATTAATATTTGATGAGAACATGAAAGAAGTAAATAAATTAGAAACCACAGAAAATGGATTTTATGAATTTAGTATAGATTGTTCTAAAAAATATTACATCAGAGGAATAAAAGACGAATATGAACCGGCTGAAGTGAAACTAATATCAAATAATGAAAATGAAAAAACTTTCAAAAACGATATCTTTTTAAATAAAAAACAAATACCAGTTGATAAAGGAACTGATTTAGCTAAACTGTTTAATATCAGTAAAATATATTTTGATTTAGACAAATGGAATATTCGTCCGGATGCAGAAGTGCATTTACAAAAAGTGATTGAAGTTTTAAAACAATATCCATCCATGACAATTGATATTCGTTCTCACACAGACAGTAGACAAACTCATAAATACAACGAAATTTTGTCTGACAAAAGAGCAAAATCTACTTTAGAATACATGGTAAAAAACGGAATTGCCAGAGAACGCTTAACTGCTAAAGGCTATGGAGAAACCCAACTAATCAATGGTTGCGCGGATGGCGTGAAATGTTCTGAAGAAGAACACCAACAAAACCGTCGTAGTGAATTTATTATCACAAAAGTGGAGTAGTATTTTGCGATAGTAAGTTCTGAAAAGTCCCGATGTATTCGGGACTTTTTGTTTATCCTAACCATCCTTCTCGATCCAAGCTTCTGTACTGAATGGCTTCAGCAATATGATGAGATTGAATCGAATAACTTTGCTCTAAATCGGCAATAGTTCTTGAAACTTTTAATATTCTATCATAAGCACGTGCCGATAAATTTAATCGTTCCATCGCTGTTTTTAATAAATTCAAAGACATTTCATCTAGCGCACAATACTCCCGTATTAATTTACTGCTCATTTGTGCATTATAATGAATATGCTCAAAATCTTTATAACGTTCTGTTTGAATGATTCGAGCTTGTGTAACGCGTTTTCTTATCTCAACACTACTTTCTGCTTTTCTTGTTTCTGCTAATTTTTCAAACGGAACGGGTGTAACTTCAATATGAATATCAATTCTATCTAATAATGGTCCCGATATTTTATTCATGTAACGTTGCATCTCTGCTGGTGAGGTACTTATAGGTGCATCTGGATCATTGAAATACCCACCCGGACTTGGATTCATACTCGCCACTAACATAAATGAAGACGGATAAGTAATTGTAAATTTTGCTCTAGAAATCGTTACTTCTCTATCTTCCAAAGGCTGACGCATAACTTCTAATACTTCTCTTTTAAATTCTGGCAATTCATCTAAAAACAAGACACCATTATGAGCTAAGGAAATCTCACCTGGTTGTGGATAACTCCCCCCGCCTACTAATGAAACCGATGAAGCGGTATGATGTGGAGAACGAAAAGGCCGTTGCGTAAGCAATCCTGCTTCTTTTATTTTACCTGCTACAGAATGTATTTTAGTTGTCTCTAAGGCTTCTTGCATGGACATAGGGGGTAAAATACTGGGCAATCTTTTTGCAAGCATAGTTTTTCCAGCTCCTGGAGGGCCAATTAAAATTATATTATGACCACCCGCTGCAGCAATTTCCATACAACGTTTAATTGATTCCTGTCCTTTTACATCCGAAAAATCAAATTCAGGAAATTCCAAACTTTTATTAAACTCTTCTTTTGAATCAATTTTAGTTGGCTGAATTTCCTCTTTTCCTTCAAAAAAATTAATCACTTGAACAATATTTTCAACTCCATAAACGTCAAGTCCTTCAACTATTGCAGCTTCTTTAACATTTTGAAAAGGTAAAATAATCCCTTTGAAACCTTCTTCTTTAGCTTTTATTGCAATGGACAAAGCCCCTTTAATAGGCTGCAAACCACCATCTAATGATAATTCACCCATAATAATGTAATTATTAATTTCTTCTGACTTTAGTTGACCTGAAGCCGCTAAAATTCCAACAGCAATAGATAAATCATAGGCAGAACCTTCCTTTCTCAAATCGGCAGGAGCCATATTGATGATGATTTTTTTTCCGGGATAATGATAATTATTATTTTTAAGAGCAGCAGCAATTCTAAAACTACTTTCTTTTATGGCAGAATCTGGTAAACCTACCAAGTGGTAGCCGATTCCTTTTTCCATATTCACTTCTACTGTTATAGTAGTTGCATCCACACCAAAAACGGCGCTTCCAAAGACTTTTACTAACATGGCGTATACAATTTTAATGGCTTATAATACTGCAAATATATAATTTATTTTAAATAAACGACAATTTTTCTTATTTTTTTGAAGCAGGAATAAATAGCATTCATTCACGATCCTTCCCGCTGTTTGCGCTACACGGTAGCTTGCTTCCATCGGGGCTAAAAAAGAAATAGTACTTTTCAGAACAAAAAAACCTGTTCTATAAAGAACAGGTTGGATTGAAAATTAAAAATAACCTCCGTTTTTATTTTGAATTGGCCGCTTTAATTCCAGCTTCTAGCCAATTTTTATATTCTAGAATATCTGTTGTGTATGCAATTGGTTTAGAAACATCCTCTCCATTATTATTTAAAATAACATACAAGGGTTGGGCATTACTATTGTATCTCGTAATTTGAAAATCGGTCCATTTATTACCAATAGTAACGACTTCTTTACCAGTAGTTTTAGAAACATATTGTTTCTCTTTAGATAATTCCACTTTACGATCACAGTATAGAGAAATTAAAACTAATTTATCTTTAATCAGAGATAATATTTCTGGTTTTGACCATACTTTATCTTCCATTAATCTACAATTAGCACAATTATCACCCGTAAAATCTAATAATACAGGTTTGTTTACTTTTTTAGCATAAGCTAAACCTTCTTCATAATCTTCAAAAGCAATAATTCCATGTGGACCTAAATGTGCATGTTCTGGTAAATCTGATTTTGCCATACCTTGCGCATTGCCATGTATTCCTTGAGGAATTTCACTGTAAGTTGAAGGTGGTGTTAATCCACTTAATATCTTTAGAGGTGCACCCCATAAACCTGGAACCATATAAACAGTAAATGTTGTTACCAAAATTGCCATGATTAATCGACCTACTCCTATTTTATCTGCTTTTTCATAATCGTGTGGTAACATATATTTTCCAAAAAGATACAGTGCCCAAGCCGTAAAAATTGCAATCCAAATCGCAATGAATAATTCTCTTTCTAACAGATGTTTTTGATAAGCTAAATCGGCATTTGACAAGAATTTAAAAGCAAAAGCCAATTCTAAAAACCCTAATGAAACTTTCACCGTATTTAACCAACCACCCGATTTTGGCATCGAGTTTAACCAGCCAGGGAACATAGCAAATAACATAAAAGGTAGCGCTATGGCTAATGAAAATCCAAACATCCCAACAACAGGAGCAATTCCACCATTTCTAGAAGATTCTACTAAAAGTGTACCAACAATTGGACCTGTACATGAAAATGAAACCACCGCCAAGGCCAAAGCCATAAACACAATTCCGATTATCCCTCCCTTATCTGCTTGTGAATCTAACTTAGTTGCCCATGAACTTGGTAACATGATTTCAAAAGCACCTAAAAACGACATCGCAAAAACAACTAACAAAGCAAAAAATACTAAGTTAAATGTGGCACTAGTAGATAATTCATTTAATGCTTCAGCTCCAAAGATTGCAGTAATAATAGAACCTAAAAGAACATAAATTACTATAATTGACAATCCATAAACTATTGCATTTTTAATTCCAGCAGCTCTTGATTTACTTTGTTTTGTAAAAAAAGAAACCGTCATTGGAATCATTGGAAAGATACACGGCATTAATATTGCTGCAAATCCTCCCAAAAATGATAAAATAAAAATGGTCCAAAGACTTTTTTCTTCTTTAGCTTTTGAATCAACTGGAGTTGATTTTGCAGTCGTATCTGTCTCTTTTACCTCATTATTAACTGATGAATAATCTTTCACAGATGCAGAAGAATCCACTTTGGTACTTTCTTCTAATGTTTTTGCTACTTCTTCTGTTACTTTAATTTCAGGCAATTTAAAATTTAAATTCGCTTCAGTTTGTGTACATCGTCCATCAATACAAGCTTGACCTTGAACTGAAACAGGAATGGATTGAAGCTTTGGATTTAAAATTTTAATTCTTTGAGTAAAACTTGCTGTACCAGAAAAGAAATATTCATCAATTTCAAAAATATCATTAAAAGCTTTTTTATATTTACCTTCTTTGGTCTTTCCAACTAATTGATAATTTCCTTTTTGGTTTTTGTAATTAAATACCAAAGGCTGCGCTCCTCCATCTGGAGTAAATTGTGAATACAAATGCCATTCATCTTCAATGACAGCTGTAGTCACTAAATCTAATTCCGTTTCAGATACTTTAACAACTTTAGAAGACCATTTTACGGGTTCAACAATTTGCGCTTGAGTATATAACCCAACAAAAGCAGTTAAGATTAAAATTATTTTTTTCATTTTAAAAATTCAATTTTTATAGTAGTTTGTGTTGTTTCGTTTATTTTAAATCGGTCGTCTTGTCGATAACCAATTATCCAAATAATGTTGTTGTTACTTTCTAAAATCCAAGTGTTTTGCTTATCAAAAAGCGAAAATTTTTCATCTTTAAAAAACTTACTTACTTTTTTAGAACCGTTCATACCTAACGGATAAAAAACATCACCTTCTTTCCATTTTCTTACAATTAATGGAAATTGAATTTTATCAGCGTCAACAAATATACTATTCTTATTTTGTTCATTTATGTAACTTAGGTTACACAAAGTTAATTTTAACGGAAATTTAAGTTCTTCGTCGATTGAAGGAATGAAGTAAATAGCATCATTTGGTTTTGATATGCTACTCAAAATTAATTCATCTCTATTTTTAACCAAAATATGCGTTGGAGAATAAATTTGTTTTCCTGTTTGTGCTTGTATTAATTGATAAATATCCTTCCAAGCGGTAAATCCATATTCTTTTAACCATTGGTAAAGATAAAAGGTATAATCATTAATTTTACTTAATTCTGAAATTTTTATAAATTCTTTATTATCTTTTACTTGAATTAATTTATTTAATGTTTCAATTGAATATTTATTTACTATTTGTTCCGTAGTTTTTAAATGGATTAAAGTGTTTTTAAAAGATTCTAAAAAATTCGGATTTAATTCTTTCAAAACAGGTATTACCTGATGACGTATTTTGTTTCTAAAATATTTATCTGAGGCATTACTACTATCTTCTTTCCATTGTAAATTATTTTCAGTTGCATAATTTAAAATTGCTTCTCTTGAAAACGGTAATAAAACTCGAATAATATTATTGTTAATTGCAGGAATTCCTGTTAAACCCTCAATTCCTGTGCCTCTAGTGAAATTAATTAAAAAAGTTTCTACTTGATCATCTAAATGATGTCCCGTTAGTAAAAAATCAAAATTATTTTCTTTCATTACTAAATTAAACCAATCATAGCGTAATTCACGGGCAGCAAGTTGAATCGATAATTTATTTTGAATGGCGTATTCCTTGGTTGCAAATCTTTTTACAAAAAGGTGTATTTGATGTTCTTCACAATATGTTTTTACGAAATTTTCTTCCTCCTTACTTTCTTCTGCTCTGAGTTGAAAATTACAATGAGCAACACTAATGTTTAAATTAATTTTATCTAAAAGATGAAGTAAAACCATACTGTCTACTCCTCCACTTACCGCAATAAGTAAATTACTTTTCAACAGAAAAGGAAAATTGGATTCAATATGATCTTTAAAATTAATAAACATCTTCATTCGTTAAAACCTCAAACATGGCTTTCGCTTTGAGCAAACATTCTTTATATTCTTCTTCGGGAGTAGCTTTTGCTGTTATGGCACTTCCTACTGAAAAAGAAAGATATTCTGTTTTAGCATTGTATAAAATACTTCTTATCACCACATTAAAATCAAAATCGCCTGTAGGAGTAAAATACCCAACTGATCCACTGTATAAACCGCGCTTAGTTTCTTCCAACTCTTCTATAATTTTCATTGCAGAAATTTTGGGCGCACCGGTCATACTGCCCATAGGAAATGTAGTTCGTAATACTTCTATTGGTGAGGTTGTATTTTCAATAGTAGAAGTAATCGTAGAAATCATTTGATGCACTTGTTTGAAAGTATATACTTGACATAATTCTTCTACTCGAACACTACCTTTTTTTGCGGTATGCGACAAATCATTTCGAACTAAATCAACAATCATGATATTTTCAGATTGTTCTTTTATGTTATCTTTTAATTGTTTTTTTAATTTATCGTCTTCAATTACATCCGCACTTCTTTTTGCAGTTCCTTTTATCGGTTGGGATACAATAGTCGTATCTTTTTTTAACAAATAGCGTTCAGGTGAGGCCGAAAGTAAATAATGTTGATTATTTTTTAAATATACCGCAAAAGGTGGCGACGAAATGGCGTTTAATTTTTGAAAAGTTGAATACGAATCAATACGTGCATTTTCAGAAAAAAATTCCATACAAAAATTAGCTTCATAAATATCACCTCTGTGAATATTGGCTAACATTGAAGACACTTTTTCTAAATAACTTTCTTTAGAAATTCGTTGTTGTATCGTTAATTTTTCTGGTTTTTGTAATTGTATTTCCTGATGAATTATGGATTCAAAATCAGATTCTAATTCATCATCACATAAATGTAAATACTGAATTTCTAATTGGTTTTCATTTAGAAGGAAAATTTTTTTAGGCTGAAAGAAAAACAATTCTGGAAATTCTAATCCATCAAAATTTGCAGATGCTAATTGTTCAGTATCATTTTTTAAATCATAAGATAAATAGCCAAACAACCAATCCTTACATTTAGACTGGTATTGGTATAAATCTTCAAAAGCTTTTTCATAATCCGTTGTAATAGAGGTAAATGCTTCAACTGCAACAATTAAATCATAATTTTGATACAATTGATTAGTATTTTGATTTCTGTTACTATCAAGATACACCACTTCTCTGAACTGATTGGCCCAATACAAAAGTTGCTCTTTAAAAAGAGCAACATCTGAAATATATTTTGTTGTTTTAAATCGCAATGTTATTTATTTTCTCCTAAATAAACTAAATCATATTCTATCATCATTTCTTCATTAGCAATATAAATTTGCTTTCTTGAAGACCCATCTTTTGGTGCAACAATTGTTATAACTGTATCTAAACCTTCGTTATCTACACAAAAATAACGATTCGTTGTTTCTTTGTCTGTCTCTTTTTTATCTTCGTATTTATAGATATTATAGAGTTGTATAATTTCTGAATACACAACAAATCTATTTTTACTTCTATCCAAATTGATTAATAATTCGGTTGGCTGTGTTTTAGTCCATGCAGTCCATTCACCCGATTTTTTCTTTTGAGAAACTGAAAAACCAGTGGTTTTAAATTTATAAGTTTGTGCACTTCCAAACTGGAAAAAAAACATCATAACGATGATTGCTATTACTCTATTCATTTTCATTCAATTTAAAAAGTTAACTGACTCATTTCTTTTTTAGCTAATTCAAATTCTGAAATAACATTATTAATAATAGTTTCAACAGGTAAAATGTCGTGAATTAAACCTGCAATTTGTCCAATTTCTAATTCCCCTTCTACTAAATCTCCTTCAAACATACCACGTTTTGCTCGTGCTCTACCTAAAAGTGTTTTTAAATCATCTACTGTTGCACATTTTGAATATGCGTCTTGTACATCATTAAAAAATTTATTTTTAATTAAACGAACAGGGGCTAATTCTTTTAAAGTGACCAATGTATCTCCTTCATTTGTTTCCACTATTGTTTTTTTAAAAGCATCATGCGCACTAGATTCAGTCGAAGCCGCAAATCGACTTCCCATTTGCACACCATCTGCTCCTAATGTCATGGCGGCTAACATACCTTTACCGGTTGCTATACCACCCGCAGCAATTAAAGGTATACTTATGTTTTCTTTAACCATAGGAATTAAAGTTAATGTAGTGGTTTCTTCTCTCCCATTATGGCCACCAGCTTCAAAACCTTCAGCAACAACAGCATCTACACCAGCTTCTTGCGCCTTTAAAGCAAATTTAGAACTACTCACTACATGCACCACAGTTATGCCATGTTCTTTTAAAAAAGAGGTCCACGTTTTAGGATTTCCAGCTGAAGTAAAAACAATTTTAACGCCTTCTTCCACTAAAATGTTCATGATTTCTTCCACATTGGGATACAACATTGGAACATTTACACCAAAAGGTTTGTCTGTAGCTTTTTTACATTTTTGAATATGTTCTCTAAGTACATCTGGATACATTGATCCTGCACCTATTAAACCTAAACCACCAGCATTACTAACGGCACTTGCTAATTTGTATCCGCTATTCCAAATCATTCCGCCTTGAATAATTGGATATTGTATTCCAAATAATTGAGTAATTCTATTCATATTTTGTGAAACTCCTGTTTCTTATTTTTTAATTATTTTACCTTTAAAATTTTGTGTTGATTCAAAATTATAATAATATAAACCATTACTTAAATTTTGAACATCAATTGAATTATTTTCTTTGGTTAATCGTATTTCTAATATTATTTGTCCAAGTGCATTAAATAAACTCAATTTTCCTTCATTTATTGTTGACCCAAAATTAAATTTTAAATCATTTTCTACTGGATTAGCAACTAAAGTAAAATTAGATTCAGTAGTAAAACTTGTTGTATGCAATGCATTATTTAAAGCCAATTGAAAATCAGGTATTCCATATCCTTTTTGAGGTGTTGGAGTTGTGTATTGGTCTGCAGATTGTCTAATAAAATTAACGACTTGAGTTGCTGTTAATGTTGGAACAGCTGACCAAAATGTTGCTACCATTCCCGCCATAATTGGACCCGAAAAAGAAGTGCCATTAGCCGTAACAATAGTGCCTGAAGTATTTGAAACTGTTGCAGCCTGACCTTTTGCACAAACATCTGGTTTTACACGCCCATCATAAGAAGGTCCTATAGAACTAAAAGCAGCATAGGATTCATTACTTTGAACAGCACCAATGGTCAATGCCCCAAAAGCATCAGCAGGAGTTGCTATATGTGGTTCGGCTGTTGCCCCTGAATTACCTGCACTAACTACTACAACAATTCCTTTTGAAAAGGCCATATTAGCCCCACGAGAAGCAAAAGTTTTAGTTCCGATCATGTCATCATATTGATGGGAATAGTTGGGATTGTCGTAATCAAAATATCCTAAAGATGAATTAATTACATCTACTCCATAATAATCAGCTAATTCAGCTCCTTCTACCCAATACGATTCTTCAACTGGATTTTCAGAATTGACATCTTCAGTGATAAATAAGTAATAACTAGCATTGGGTGCAGTACCCACTAATTGTCCGTCAGCATAGCCACCCATGGTTGACAATACCATGGTGCCATGATTATGTCTTGTATAAATATTTGAATTACCGTCAGGAAAATTATACCCTCCTAATATTTGACTATTATTAATTAGATTTTGAAAAGGAGCAACTGAATTTACACCAATAAAACCAGAATCTAAAACAGCAATAATTTTTCCTTGACCCGTATAATTCTGTTGATGCAATAAATGTCCATTTAACATTTCAATTTGATTTGTAGAACCACCATAATTGTAATTAATCAATGCATCTAAATTTTTATTAACTGCTCCAACTCGAGTAGTACTTCCGCTTAATCTACCCCCAGGATTTAAAGAATGATTTGCAAAAGTAATATGATTTACAAAACTTAATCCAGTTAAGGCCTGAATATCTGCCTGCGTACCACGAATATGTAAAGCGTTTAACCATTTTGATTTTGCCATAACCGTAATTCCAGTTGAAGAGGCAATCTGAGAGATATAGGTTGGCTCAATTGGAACATCGGTGACATCAATTGAAATTCCTTGGGCTGTTCTACGATCAATTGAACGTTGGGTTAACATGGACAAGGGATTCGCTAAATAAGTTGCAGCATTTGGTTTATCATTAAAATATACCCAGGCATCTTCAATTTGAGCAAAGCCCAGTTGAATGATAAAAATAAAGAATAAAAAGAAGTTTTTTTTCATTGCTCTAATTTTTACCAAATATAGTAATTTTAAGAAATAACTCCACTACCTAATAATTCATCACCTTCATGCCAAGCCACAAATTGCCCTTCTGTTATAGCAGATTGTGGTTCCTCAAAACGAACATACATTCCATTATCAAATTGATATAAAGTCGCTTTTTGTAACGGTTGTCTGTATCTGATTCGAGCTAAAACTTCTTTAGATTCACCAGATTTTAATCGTAAATCCTCTCGAATCCAATGTACTTCTGAATTTTGTATGAACAAAGTCTTTTTGAATAATCCAGGATGATTATTTCCTTGACCAGTATAAATAATATTTTTTTCAACATCCGTTTCAATAACGAACAAAGGTTCTTTAGTACCGCCTACATTTAATCCTTTGCGTTGACCTTTTGTAAAATAATGTGCGCCTTGATGTTTCGCTTTAACAATTCCGTCTGAATTGGAATAATCTTTATTTTGCGCTTCATAAGCTAACTCACTTTCCAAATTTTCAAATCTTGGAATGGATTGGTTATATATGGCAGCATCAGCAGGAATTTCGATAATTACACCTTCTTTTGGCTGTAATTTTTGTTGTAAAAATTCAGGCAAACGAACTTTACCAATAAAACACAACCCTTGAGAATCTTTTTTCTCAGCTGTAATTAAATCAGCTTTTGCTGCAATTTCCCTAACTTCTGGTTTGGTTAATTCTCCAATAGGAAATAAGGCCTTACTTAATTGTTCTTGAGACAATTGACATAAAAAATACGATTGATCTTTATTATTATCTTTACCAGCTACTAATTGATGAACGGGTTTACCCTCAACTTCAATTGTGTTTTTTCTACAGTAATGTCCCGTTGCTACAAAATCTGCACCTAAAGAAAGAGCAATTTTCATAAACACATCAAATTTTATTTCACGGTTACAAAGCACATCTGGGTTAGGTGTTCTTCCTTTTTCATATTCATTGAACATATAATCTACAATACGTTCTTTATACTGTTCTGACAAATCAACGGTTTGAAAAGGGATACCTAATTTTTCAGCTACCAAAAGTGCATCGTTACTATCCTCTAACCAAGGACATTCATTAGAAATGGTCACGGTGTCATCATGCCAATTTTTCATGAATAAACCAATGACTTCATATCCTTGTTCTTTAAGTAAATAGGCAGCTACACTAGAATCAACCCCGCCTGATAAACCTACTACTACTCTTTGCATATTATTTTTTTCCTTCTTTTTGTGTATTTGCTAATGCTTTCATTCTTTTTTCTTCATACTTGGCTAATTCTTTTGAAAACTTTTCAGCCTTCACCTCTTTAACCACTTTTCCATTTTCATAAAATTTCCAATTACCAACCTTAGCTCCACCTTTATTATTTCCTTCATATAATTTTGATCCCGTTCCATCATAATACACCGCTTTTCCTTCAAGTTTATCATTAACGAAATTTAAATCTTCAATTAATTTTCCATTTTCATTATAGGTTTTACAAATACCATTTTTTAATCCGTCTTTATAGACTACTTCTTCAGCTAAAGTCTTATTTTTATAATAAACCTTTCTTGTTCCATTAAGTTTTCCTGCTTTATAGAATTCAATTGTCATTATATCTTTAGATTCTTTATGATAGTATTTCCATTCTCCTTCATATACCTTATTTACAACAAGACCTTCGCTAACTTTATTTCCTTTTTGATCGAAAACAACTGTATAACAAGAACCATCACCTTTTGAAAAATCGCGAGTTGCAATTACTGTTCCAGCTTTGGTATCATCAAAATATTTAAAAACACCTTTTTCCTTACCGTGTTCAAAAGTACCTTCGTATCGTGGACGTTTAGATTCATCATGATACCCTTTCCACACACCATGGCGTAAACCTTTTTCATCAAATTGATTGATTTTATCTTGAGCAAAAAGTGCACTCGAAAAAACGAAAAGAGTCAGTATTAAAAATTTCTTCATTTTGAATAAGTATAAATTTATTTCTTATTTAGTTGTATCAATAATTTTGCCAAGTTCGATGGCTCTGTCATTTGCTGCAAAAATAGCTTGTTCAATTGAGCTATTTAAATCAAAAGTATTAAAAATTGTTAAAGCGGCTTCAGTTGTACCTCCTTTTGAAGCCACTTTAGTGATCCATTCCTTATTTGACAATTTACTTCTGTTTTGCAATTGTGAAGAACCCATGAATGTTTGTTGTACTAAAAATTCAGCTTCCGACTTGGAAAAACCAATTTTTTGCGCTGCTTCAATCAGGGCGTTCATAAAGTAAAACACATAGGCTGGGCCACTTCCAGATATGGCAGTTGCCGCATTTAACATGTCTTCTTTTTCAATAAAAAGTGACTTTCCTGTGGTATTAATTAAATTTTGAATGATGAACAACTCTTTTCTATCAACTTCATTTGAAGCACAAAAAACCGTCATCCCTTGTCCGATTTGTGTCGGAATATTAGGCATTGAACGAACAATTTTTTCAATTCCCAATTGCGATTTCATTCTTTCCATTGAAATACCTGCCATAACCGACAAAACTAAATGATCCTTTGTTAAAAATGATTTCAATTCAAAAGCTAAAGCATCAAAATCTTGAGGCTTTACTGCAATAATAACGATATCTACTTCTAAAAATTGTTTAGTTGGACTATCAAAAAAATTTTCTTTTGGAATAGCGTATCTTTTTTCAACAGTTGCTAAAGTCCGAGTGAACACAAATACTTCATTCGGATTAACAAAACCAGAGCTAACAAAGCTCTTAGCATATGTTTGTCCCATGTTACCATATCCTATAATTGCAATTTTCATCAGTTGTAAAATTTTAAATTAAATAAAAAAACCTGTTCAAATGAACAGGTTTTTAGCAATTATTTTTTCTTTTGCGCAGCTTTTTGGGCTTCTGCCTGTTCCATCATTTCACGCATTTTCTTCTGAAATTTAGATTCAGATTTTGGTTTTGTTTTATTTTCTTGAATTTGAGCATGAATTTTATCATTATCAATAATATAGTACTTGATTACTAACATAATACCAATAGTAATTAAGTTAGACATAAAGTAATACAAACTCATTCCAGATCCATAACTATTAAAGAAGAACAACATCATAATAGGTGATACATAAATCATCACTTTCATGATTTTACCCATATCTGGCATACCTTCTTGTTGAGGCGCTTGCATTGCTTGATCTCCCGTTGTCATTTTCATATAGAAGAAAATCGCTAGGGAAGCAAGAATAGGAAATAAACTAACGTGATCACCATATAACGGAATATGGAAAGGTAATTTAAATATGCTATCATAAGATGATAAATCATCTGCCCACAAGAACGATTGTTGTCTTAAATCAAATAAAGCTGGGAAGAAATAAATCAATGCATACAATACAGGCATTTGTAACAATGCAGGAATACAACCTGCCATAGGATTCACGCCTGCTTTTGAATATAATGACATTGTTTCTTGCTGTCTTTTCATTGGATTATCTTTGAATTTCTCATTGATTTCAGCAATTTCAGGACGTAATACCTTCATTTTAGCCTGAGAAACAAACGATTTATAAGTAACAGGAGACAATACAATTTTTACCAAAACAGTAAGGAATATAATAGCTAAACCGTACGGTAAAAATCCAGATAACAATCCAAATACTGGAATAAATACATATTTATTAATCCAACCGAAGATACCCCAACCTAATGAAAATATTTCATCTAAGTTTTTATTGTAACCATTTAATATTTCATATTTAGCAGGACCATAATACATATTCATCGTATAAGATAAAGCTCCATTTTTAAATTCTAAAGGCATTTTAGCACTAAAGTTTTTTGTAAAAACAGTATCTTTTTTCTCATCATCTACTAAATTGTCCGATTTTAAATCAGCCGTTTTAAAAGGAGTATCCGTTAATAAGATAGAAGTAAACAAATGTTGTTTAAATGCAATATAACTCACATTTTCTACTTGTTCTTCATCATCTTTAGCTGCACTTAAATAATCATCTTTATCACCTTCATATTCGTAAACTAATTCAGTATATCTATTTTCATACGATACACTTTTTTCATTTCGGTAAGTTTTTAAATTCCACTCTAATTCAGAAGGTTTTGAAGTATTCAATACATTTTCTAATCCTTGTGTACGAATTGAAAAATCCAACATATATTGTTTTGGTTTCAAAACGTAACGATATTCTAAAAACTGATTGTCACCCGTTTTTAATTGCATCGTTAAAACTTGATTTTCACCTTCTTTACTTACTTTTGGCTCAAAATATAAATCCTTAGTATTTAATACTTTATTATCTTTAGTTGAAAGAACTAAGTTAAGATTAGCATTGTTTTTTTTAATTAATTGAACTAATTCTTTAGAACCTTTTTTAATTGCTTCAAATCCTAAAATGGTCGCTTCTTCAATATAACCACCTTTGTTAGCAATTTTTAAACTTAATACATCATTTTTAATTTCAGTAACATTTTCTTTTGCTGAAGGTAAAGTTGCTGCAAAGGCAAAAGCACCATATTTAGCTTTTAACTCTGGTGATGTTACAGAATCTGTTGAAGCAACAGAATTTGTAATGGATTGAGGTTTTTCTGTTTTAGCTGCTTTTTCTGCTAATTCTTTTTTCTTTTGTTCAGCTAATTCTTCTTTTGTGGGTTGATTGTTATACATCATCCACATTAAGATTCCAAAAATTAATGTAAATCCAATAAATGATTTAAAATCAAACTTTTTTTCTTCCATTTTTAGTGTTTCAAATATTTGCGTCTTCAGTTAGTCGCATTATTCTATCAAATGATACAATAATTACTTATTTTTAACAGCTGCACTTACCAATCCTACAAATAGTGGGTGTGGATTTACAACTGTACTTTTATATTCTGGGTGATATTGTACACCAATAAAAAACGGATGATTTGGCAATTCAATTACTTCAACTAAACCTGTATCTGGGTTTAATCCAGAAGCAACTAATCCTGCTGATTCCATTTCTTTTAGGTAATCACCATTAAATTCATAGCGATGACGGTGGCGTTCTAAAATAGCTGTTTTTCCATATATTTTGTGCGCTAACGTACTTTCCTTTAATTGACATTTCCATGCTCCTAAACGCATAGTTCCACCTTTGTCCGTAACTGTTTTTTGTTCTTCCATCAAACTAATTACAGGCGCAGCAGTTGACGCGTTCATTTCAGTTGAATTGGCATCTTTTAATCCCAATACATTTCTAGCAAATTCGATAACCGCCATTTGCATTCCTAAACAAATTCCTAAGAAAGGTAACTTGTTTTCTCTAGCATAACGAACCGTTTCTATTTTACCTTCGATTCCTCTTTCACCAAATCCAGGAGCCACCAAAACGGCATCTAAACCTTTTAATTTGTCTGCTACATTCGATTTATCCAAAAACTCAGAATGAATACTGACAACATTTACTTTTGTTTCTTGAGAAGCACCTGCATGAATAAAGGCTTCTAAAATAGACTTATACGAATCTTGTAACTCTACATATTTACCTACTAAACCAATATTTACTTCATGCTTAGGGTTTTTATGTTTATGTAAAAACTCATTCCATTGTTTTAAATCTGGAGCCGCCTTTTCAGGTAAATTTAATTTCTTTAAAGCTACCTTATCAAGACCTTCTTCTAACATTAAATTAGGAACGTCGTAAATGGTAGAAGCATCAATCGATTGGATAACCGCTTCTTTTTTCACATTACAGAATAATGCTAATTTTTGTCGTAAATCAGTAGACAATTCATGTTCTGTTCTACAAACTAAAATATCCGCTTTAATTCCACTCTCCATCAATGTTTTTACTGAATGCTGCGTAGGTTTCGTTTTTAATTCACCTGCAGCAGATAAATAAGGCACTAATGTTAAATGAATCACAATTCCATTATCTTCACCTAGTTCCCACAATAATTGACGAACCGATTCAATATAAGGCAACGATTCAATATCACCAACGGTACCACCAATTTCAGTAATTACAATATCATAATCGCCAGATTTACCTAGCAATTGCATTCTTTCTTTAATTTCATTGGTAATATGTGGAACCACTTGAACCGTTTTCCCTAAAAACTCGCCACGTCTTTCCTTTTCAATTACCGATAAATAAATTCGACCTGTTGTTACATTATTAGCTTGAGAAGTGGGTACATTTAAAAATCGTTCATAATGACCTAAATCTAAATCTGTTTCAGCGCCATCATCCGTTACATAACATTCTCCATGTTCGTAAGGATTCAATGTTCCTGGATCGACGTTAATATACGGGTCAAATTTTTGTATAGTTGCTCTATACCCTCTTGCTTGTAATAATTTTGCTAATGATGCTGCAATAATTCCTTTTCCTAAAGAAGAAGTTACACCACCAGTAACGAAAATATACTTGGTCTGATTCATTTTGTGTTGTTTATTTTAGTTGTGTGTTGTTGTGTTCTTTACAAAAAACGTGCAAAGATAATACTAATTAGTCAATGTGCCAATTAATAAACATGTCATTTACTTTTAATTTTTTGTAAACTTTAAGGACGAGGAAATTGATTGCGAATATTTCGAATTAAATCTTCTAACCCATTTAATTTTAATTCGTAGATCAGTTGTAATTGTTGACCTAATTCTCCTTTCGGAAAACCTTTATTTTTATACCAAACAATATATGGTTCGGGTAAGTCAATAAGAAAACGCCCTTCGAATTTTCCGAAAGGCATTTTGGTATGTGCTAGTTTAATCAGTTGTTCTTTTTCCAAGTTTTATTTCCAATTAAAACGTATATCTTTTTTAATATCGGGATGTAAACTATAAAAAACCGGACAAGTCATCGCTGTGCGTTCTAAAATGGTTTGCGTTTTTTCATCTACTGCAATTGACATGTTAAATGTAACCTGAATTTCGGTTATTCTTCTTGGATCCGTTCCCATAATCTTGGTTACTTCCGCCGTTGAATTAGAAAAATCAACATTCATTTCTCTTGCTTTTATTCCCATAACTGTAAACATACAGCTGGCTAAAGCATTAACTACTGTATCTGTAGGTGAAAACGCTTCTCCTTTCCCATTATTATCTAACGGAGCATCGGAAATAATTTCACTACCTGAATTGATATGTATAGAAGAAGTGCGTAATTCTCCTAAATATGTTACTTTTGATGTTGGCATTTTATTGAGCTTGTTTTATAGTTAAATCATCATTATAATACATCATGTAAACCCCTCTATTGTTATTATTTACATAATTAAACTGACTTTCAATTTGTTCGGTTTGAATCTCACTTATTGTATCTAAAAATCCATTGTCCTGACACATTCTTAAAATAGCATCAAAAGTTACATCAAAACCTCTTGTGGCATATTGATTAGGCATTACTTTGTTATCTTTACGATAAGCCATAGCAAAGTATTGGGCTTCTTTAGAGTCATTTTCTTTTATTGCTGATGGGTAAAGCAATTTTAAAGAAGCTAATTTTTTAACTGTAACATCTTCAAAATCAAAGGCATCATTAAATTCAGTAATAACCAGTTGAATATCAAATTCTTTTTTTAATGAAATTAAATTATTCACAACCGAAAGTACTTGCATAATTTTATCTGAATCTAAAATCACAAAATTCTTTTTACCTTTTACCAATTGCGTTTTGAATGTTGCAAAATCAAAGGTTCCTTTTTCATTAAAAGAAAACGATTTAATTCCAGTTGTTTTATTCGCTATGTAGGCACATAATGAAGTGCGCGCAGAAGAATGGATTGAAAAAATAGCATCGGATTTTGATTTCAAATAAGCTATTAATTCTTCACGTTGAATGTCTTCAGAAGGCATAGCATAAAAAACATTTTTACCCCCTTTACCAGCATCTTTCATTAAAGGAGAAATAATTGGAATATTTTTATCTGACAAAACTTCCCCGGCTGACTCAACAAATGCATTAGTAAAAGGTCCAATAACTACATCAACATTTGAAAAATTATTGTTTTTAATAATGGAAGTTACATTAGAGGAATATTTAGAAGATTCTGCATCATAAACTTTCACTTTTATGGGTAAACCCAACACTTTAGCCGAGTCAATAGCTTTTAAAGCACCCGCATAAAAATCTAAGGTAATGTTTAAAAATTTATCTGATTTTAAATATTCTAGTTTTGTTTTTGAAGAATCATTTTCAATTCTATTAATGTTAAAAGGCATCAACAAAACTAAATTACGTTCCTTCGTTTTATTTACCGTCGCTAACAGATTCAATTTTTTTTTTACCCCATTTACAGAATCACTCTGAATGGTTGCGTCTATTTCTTTTTTCTCAGGTAAGACTAGAATAGTACCCGAAGTTAATCCTTGTAATGCATTGGGGTTTCTTTTGGTTATTTCTTCAACTGAAATACCAAATTTTCTTGAAATTGCATATAAAGTTTCTCCTTGTTGTACGGTATAATTCATCGTTTTACCTGAATTAATCACAACATTTTCAGAAGTTGCGGTATTTGATTTAGGCAATGAAACATTTTTATTCAATCGGATTTGCATGCCAATTTCAAAGGCATTTTTGATATGTGGATTTAACTCTTCTAATTCAGCAATTGACACTCCAAATTTCTTTGAAACACTATATTTAGTTTCCTCAGCTTGAATGGTGTATAAAGAAGGTAAATCTTTTTTAACTGAAGTTAAGGTTTCAGTTGAAACATATTTCTTAACTGCAGAATAAGTTAACGATTGTCCAGCAGAAATACCGTCTTTTGCAGTTGGATTATTCTTCAATAATTCATCCACTGAAACATTTAATTTACGAGAAATTGAATAAAGTGTCTCTCCTTGCTGCACTACATATTCAAATTTATTTAAAACAGGTTTTGTAGCAATAGTATTAGAGCTAACATTCTTATTTGCAGAAGGAATTACTAAAACAGAATTTTCTTTTACCCCATCTTTCACCTCTGGATTTAATTTAATAAGATCTTCTGGAGTTACTTTATATTTTTTTGAAATACTATATAAAGTTTCTCCTTTAACAACCGTATGTTTCGCCTGAGCAAAACCAGCAATTCCTAAAGTAAATGTAAAAATTCCAGTAAAAAGTAATTTTCTCATAAATAAAAAATTAAAAAGGGCAATTTCGAAAATTCAATTCAAAAATACTAATTCTAAATTGAAAATTGATATTACCCTTAAATATATTAAAAATATTTTATTATTCCCACTCAATTGTTGCAGGTGGTTTAGAGCTAATATCGTATACCACTCTATTTACACCTTTAACTTTGTTGATAATTTCATTCGAAATTTTCATTAAAAATTCATAAGGTAAATGAACCCAATCAGCAGTCATTCCATCTGTAGACTCAACGGCTCTTAGCGCTACAACTTTTTCATAAGTACGCTCGTCGCCCATTACCCCTACACTGTTTACAGGTAATAAAATTGCTCCTGCTTGCCATACTTTATTGTATAAACCATGTTCTTTTAGACCGTTGATAAAAATAGCATCAACTTCTTGAAGAATACTCACTTTTTCTGGTGTAATATCACCTAAAATACGAATCGCTAATCCAGGACCTGGGAAAGGGTGACGACCTAATAATTCATCATCAATACCTAAAGTTTTACCAACTCTTCGCACTTCATCTTTAAACAACATACGTAACGGTTCTACCACTTGTAACTTCATAAAATCGGGTAAACCACCAACATTATGATGCGATTTTATTGTAGCAGAAGGACCTTTTACAGATATTGATTCAATTACATCTGGGTAAATAGTTCCTTGAC
The DNA here is from genome assembly GCF_000455605.1 of Flavobacterium indicum GPTSA100-9 = DSM 17447. Lineage (NCBI taxonomy): Bacteria > Pseudomonadati > Bacteroidota > Flavobacteriia > Flavobacteriales > Flavobacteriaceae > Flavobacterium > Flavobacterium indicum. The sequence continues at coordinate 1,429,787 of NC_017025.1, read as the reverse complement.
CTAACCATTTCACATCAGTTAACAAATGGGCTTCATCATCAAATACTTCAATGAACACACGACCGATAATCTTGCGTTTCGTTTCAGGATCATCTTGTCCGGCTAATTCATTCAAAAAGCGTGCCGAAGCATCTACTCCTTTTACATTTAACCCCATTCCTTTGTATTGGTTTAAAACATTTTCAAATTCATTTTTACGTAATAAACCATTATTTACAAAAATACAATATAAGTTTTCTCCAATTGCTTTATTCAATAAAACTGCAGCTACTGTAGAATCAACTCCACCAGACAAACCTAACACTACTTTATCTGAACCTATTTTAGCTTTCATTTCAGCTACAATTTCGTCAACAAAAGCATTTGGTGTGAAATTTTGTTCTACTTCAGCAATTCGAACCAAGAAATTTTCTAACATTTGTTTACCGTCTTCCGAGTGGTAAACTTCTGGATGAAATTGAATCGCATAAGTAGTTTCACCTTCAATACGATACGCCGCATTTTCTACATCTTTAGTGCTGGCTAATTTAACACCATTAGTTGGTAATTTTTTGATGGTGTCTGAATGACTCATCCAAACTTGACTGTTAATATTTACTTGATCGAAAAATAATTCGTCGTCTTTAATAAAAGTCAAATTAGCACGACCGTATTCTCTAATATTTGATGGCGCCACTTCTCCACCTGAAAAATGGGCTAAATATTGTGCACCATAACAAACTGCTAGTAATGGTTTTTTACCTCTAATTTGAGATAAATCAGGGTGTGGAGCATCTTCAGCTCGCACAGAAAAAGGACTTCCAGAAAGAATTACAGCTTTGTAGCTTTCTAAATCTTCCGGAATATTATTATATGGGAAAATTTCACAAAAAATATTTAATTCTCTAACTCTTCTTGCAATTAATTGCGTGTATTGAGAACCAAAATCTAAAATTAAAACGTTGTGTTGCATTGTTTATTTATTTGGAATTAAATTTTTGAAATTGAATTCAAAAAATAACTCGTTGATGATTAATATTTAAAAGTTCCGTATTCACTAGTGATAGTCAACTCAGCCTTATCACTCGCTTCAACTCTACCTACGATTTGTGCGTCGATATTGAAAGATTTAGAAATTGCAATAATATCATTTGCAATATGAGCAGGAACATATAATTCCATTCTGTGTCCACAATTAAACACTTGGTACATTTCTTTCCAATCTGTTTTAGATTGTTCTTGAATTAATTGGAATAAAGGTGGAACTGGAAATAAATTATCTTTTATTACATGAACATTAGTTACAAAATGAAGTACTTTAGTTTGTGCCCCACCACTACAATGTACCATGCCATGTATCTCTTTAGAAGTATATTTTTCTAAAATTTTTTTAATTACCGGAGCGTAAGTTCTAGTTGGTGATAAAACCAATTGCCCTGCATCAATAGGACTATTTTCTACTTTATCCGTTAATGCAACTTGTCCAGAATACACTAAATCATTGGGAACAGAAACATCATAACTTTCGGGATACTTTTCAGCTAGGTATTTTGCAAAAACATCATGGCGAGCAGAAGTTAAACCATTACTTCCCATTCCACCATTATAAGACGATTCATAAGTAGCTTGTCCGAAAGATGCTAAACCAACAATTACATCTCCCGATTGAATATTGGCGTTATCGATAACATCTGAACGTTTCATTCGAGCTGTTACAGTAGAATCAACGATTATTGTTCTAACCAAATCCCCTACATCTGCAGTTTCACCACCTGTAGAATGAATCGTAACTCCATGTCTTTTTAGTTCAGTAATTAATTCTTCTGTACCATTAATGATTGCCGAAATTACTTCGGCTGGAATTAAATTTTTATTACGCCCGATGGTACTTGATAATAAAATATTATCGGTAGCACCTACACATAATAAATCATCAATATTCATGATTAAGGCATCTTGTGCAATTCCTTTCCAAACCGATAAATCACCCGTTTCTTTCCAATACATATAGGCTAAAGATGATTTTGTACCTGCTCCATCAGCATGCATAATCACACAATAGTTTTCATCATTTGTTAAGTAATCGGGGATAATTTTACAAAAGGCTTTAGGAAATAAACCTTTATCGATGTTTTTGATGGCATTATGTACATCTTCTTTCGATGCAGAAACACCTCTAAGGTTGTAACGTTGACTTGCTTCAGCGCTCATTATGTTGTGTTGTTGTTGTTTGCGCAAAAATATAAAAAAAATGTCAATTAGACAATATTATAAATATGTCCAAATGTCAATTTATTTAAAGTTAACCCATTAAAAAAATTACCTTGGTAAACTTTATTACTTTTGTAAAATCATGATTTCAACACGTCTGTTTGCAGCCGCTTGTTCTTCTGTAGCTTCTGGAATTGAAAATTTTGGTTTAGTAACTCCATAACCTTTAACCACCACTCTATCTTGTCTTATACTGTTCATTACCAATACACGACGCACTTGCTTAGCTCTTTCCAAAGACAAATTATTATGGTCTTTAGTTACACAACAAATATGCCCTTGAATTTCAATTCTTAAATTCGGATTTTTATCCATAATATAGATCAATTCATCAATGGATTTTTTTGAAATAGGCATAATTCCAAATGAATTTTTATAGAATTGAATTTCTGGTAAAACAATTAAGGTTCCGGGTTTCGACAAAGAAACTTTTTCTTCTAAGGTTGCTCCAACAGGAAAATGCATATCTACTTCTTCTATGGGAACAATTTCACCATTGGATTCAACTTTTGGTTTAATTCCTAAAATTTCATTTTCTTTTGCTAAATCTTTTTCTAAAAGATAATGAATTATTGCCTTTCTATTTTCCGCTTTAACTTTAGACTTTGCTCCTTTTTCTCCTAATGAAATACTTTTAAAATCTTCTCTAATTTTCACTTTTCCTTTAATCTGATTAAATATAAAAGTGACTCTTTTTTGTGAAAGCGTATCATTATAACCCGAAGTTCCCACTTCATCCGTCATACCTGTAATTGAAAGTATCTTAGAAGTCTTATTTTCAGCAATCCATTTGTTCAATTTAGCCAATTCTATTTTATTCAAATCTGATTTATTATTATCAAAATAAAATGCAATTTGTTCTTGACTGTAAAGTGTAGAAAGAATAAAAGAAAAGAATAAAAAGAAATAGGTTTTCATGAATTTGTTTTTTACAAATATAACTTAAAAAGTATGCCAATTATTTTTCGAGTATTAAAATTTCTATTCTTCTGTTGGCTTTTTTTTCATCTTCATTTTTTTCAGGAATTTTATATAGAGGTTTAGTCGCATCAAAACTTTTATACTTCAATCTTGATTTTTCTATTCCATTTGATACCAGATAATTATAGGTACTTAAGCATCGTTTTAAAGCAATTTCTTCTTCATCCTTTCCAGGTGTACAACAAATATGCCCTTGTATTTCAATCTTTAATTTTGGATTATCTTTTAGTACTTGAAGTAATTCTTCTCTAATTTCTTCGGATTCTGGATAAATTACATCTGAGCAATCATAGAAATTATAATTTTTTAACACTAATAAATCACCAATTTTAGCTTTCTTAATTTGATTTGCCAATTCATTTTTTTTAATCGGTGTACTTTGAATGATAAAATGAATTTCAACTTTTCGAGTCAAATTTAAAACCTTCTCTTTATTGAAATTTTCTCCTTTATAACTCACTTCAAAATTCTGATAAGGCATGGCTAATTTTATGAATCCGGCAATAAGATTGGCTCTTTTATTGGCTAAAGTATCATTATATATTTCAAAAGAACGCAAATCGCAAAACCCAATTACTTTTTGAATCTTTACATCTTTTACTCTAATTAAGTCGTTTAATTTTTTAAATTCAGTTGGACTTAAATCTGAGGAATTAGCTTCGTAATACAACGTTACTTTCCTTTGAGCATTACCAATTGAAAGAAATAATAATAAAAATGAAATAAAAAAAACTCTCATAAAACTATAAAGTTTATTTTGAGAGTTAGTATACTATTGATTAAAATTGTAACAACTTATTTTTCTAAAATTACAATTTCTACTCTTCGATTCATTAATGCTTCATAACCATTTTTTTCAGGAATTTTATATTTTGGACGAGAAGAACCAAAGCCTATATAATGCATTCTATCTTCTGAAATGCCTCTACTAATAAAATATTTCATAACCGATTTTGCTCGTTGTGATGATAATAAAATTTCGTCTTTAGGAATACAACAAATGTGTCCTTGAATCACTATTTTCATTTGAGGATTTTCATTTAATACTGTCAACCAATTATCTAATTCAATTTTGGCAGATTTCATTAGTTCAGCAGAATCAAACTGAAATTGTATATCTTCTAAAGTAAATAAAGTTCCAACAGGTGCTTTTTTTATTACCGCCTCTATTGCTAACTTAGGAGAAAAATTTAATTTCTCAACAGAAACAATAGTAATAGAATCTAATTTTTTTAGAACCGTTAAATCATTAATAATGAATTCTTCCAAGTGAAGTTTTGTTTTACTTAAAAAATAAATAGTCACTTTTCTATTTTCAGCATCTATAGAAGATGAAATTTTCGACTCTCCTAAACCTACTTTCTTAAAATCTGCTCTTACTTGAATTTTATTATTAATTTTCTGTACAATATAATCTACTCGCTTAACTGATAAAACTTCATTATAAGTTGTTGTTCCATTTGCATCTGCTTCTCCAATAATGGAAATAATTTTAGAATCAGTATTATTTTCAATCCATTTATTTAAAAGTGATACTTGCTCCTGTTCTAATTCAAATTTATCAGATTGAAAATAAAAAGAAACTTGTTCTTGAGCCAAAGAAAAATAAAAAGACAACCCAAAAAATATAAAAAACCGCAACTGCATACTCTTATTTTTCTAAAATCATAATTTCTACACGTCTGTTGGCTTTTCGTTCTTCTTCATTTTTTTCAGGTAAAGGAAAAATGGGTTTTGTAGCATCGAAACCTACATAAGTCATTCGATCTTCTGCTATACCACTATCCACTAAAAAATTATAAACGGCAATACAACGTCTAAGAGAAAACTCTTCTAAATCGCGACCAGGAGTACAACAAATATGCCCTTGAATTTCAACTTTCATGTTGGGATTTTTTTCCAACACTTCATATAAATCGACTAAAACAGGAATAGATTCAGGATAAAACTCATCACTTCTAACGTAAAAATTTAAATTACTTAAAAGTATTTTATCACCCACATTGGCATTTATAATTTTCTTTTGTAATTCTGAAGGATATTCATCTACAATTGGTTCTATTGTATGTATACTTAGGGGTTGCGGCTCAGCAACTACTTCTTCTTTTGTCACCGTTTCTTCTAAAGGAATAAATTTTTCATATTCAATTTCTACTCTTCTATTTTTCCAAAGAGCAGCATTTTGTTTGAAATCTTCCCCTTTTGAAACTACTGAAATTAAAGCTTTATCTTCAATTGGTAATTGGTCTAATATATTATTTGCTCTATTTAAACCTAGTTGGTAGTTATAGGCATTACTTGCTCTGAAATCGCAAAATCCTGTTACTTTTTTAAATACAACTTGATTATTTCTTAAAAAATTTTCTAATTGTTTTGATTGTTCAGGCGTTAAAACATATTTATCTGTATCGAAGTAAACAGCAAACTTCTCCTGAGAATAAGCAGTTGAAGTTAGTGCTAACATTAACAAAAAATAGCGCATAGTTGGTTTGGGTTTATAGCTGTCGAAAAATAGAACATTTTATTGTATTGACCAAAAAAAAAGCCTATCAATTACGATAGGCTTTCAAACTTTAAAGTAAAAATGATTATTTTACAAATAATAATTCTCTGTATTTCGTTAATGTCCACATTTCATCATCAACTAACAATTCTAATTTATCAGAATGTTCTCTAATGATTTCAAAATAAGGTTTAACTTTATCACAATAAGCTTCAGCCATTTTTTCAGCACTGTTTAAATTGTTTGCTTTTTTACGCTCTTCAATCATGGCATCAATATTTCTATTGATTCCTTCAATGTGTTCTGAAATTTCTTTAATTAAGCCAATTTGTTCTTTAGCAATTTTTTCAAAATCTTTTCCGAAAATTTCTTTCAAACCTTTCACGTTTTCGATCAACGTATTTTGGTATTTAATAGCCGTAGGAATTACGTGATTACGAGCAATATCACCTAAAACTCTACCTTCGATTTGGATTTTTTTAGTGTATTCTTCTAATTCAATTTCATAACGAGCTTCTACTTCCACATGATTCATTACACCTAATTCTTCGAACAACTTCACTGCTTCTTTTGAAACTTTTGCTTTCAAAGCTTTTGGAGTTGTTTTATGATTACTTAAACCACGTTTTTTAGCTTCTTTTTCCCACGCCTCACTATATCCATCTCCTTCGAATAAAATATTCTTCGTTTCTTTGATATATTCTCTTAAGATATTGAAAATTGCTTCGTCTTTTTTCAAATCTTTTTTCTCAACTAAAGCATCAACTTCTTTTTTGAAATCAATTAATTGTTTAGCCACAATAGAATTTAAAGTAGTCATTGAAACAGCACAATTTGCCGATGAACCAACTGCTCTAAATTCAAATTTATTACCTGTAAAAGCAAATGGAGAAGTTCTATTTCTGTCGGTATTATCTAATAAAACATCGGGTAATTTACCAACAACATTTAATTTTAAATCTGTTTTTTCTTTTGGAGATAACTTACCTTTAGTAACACCTTCTAATTCCGCCAACACTTTAGTCAATTGTTGCCCAATAAAAACAGAAATAATTGCTGGAGGTGCTTCATTAGCTCCTAAGCGATGATCATTACTCGCTGAAGCAATTGACGCTCTTAATAATTCCTCATAATTATTAACAGCTTTAATTGTATTAATAAAGAACGTTAAGAATTGTAAATTACTCATTGGCGTTTTACCTGGCGATAATAAATTAACTCCTGTATCCGTAGCTAAAGACCAGTTATTGTGTTTTCCAGATCCATTAACTCCTTTAAAAGGTTTTTCATGGAATAAAACTTTAAAATCATGACGTTCTGCTACTTTTTGCATAACATCCATCAATAAAGAGTTGTGATCTACTGCTAAATTTGTTTCTTCAAAAATAGGAGCTAATTCAAACTGACCTGGCGCTACTTCATTGTGACGTGTTTTTACAGGAATACCTAATAACATACACTCATACTCCAATTCTCTCATGTATTGTAAAACACGCGTTGGAATAGAACCAAAATAATGGTCATCCAACTGTTGTCCTTTAGAAGAAGTATGTCCTAATAACGTTCTTCCTGTAGCTAAAATATCTGGTCTTGAATTGGCTAAAGCTGCATCGACTAAGAAATATTCTTGTTCCCAACCTAACGTTGGCGTTACTTTTTTTACATTTTTATCAAAATATTTTGCAACTTCAGTAGCAGCCGCATCAATAGCACTTAAAGCTCTTAATAAAGGCGTTTTGTTATCTAAAGCTTCACCAGTATACGAAACAAAAACAGTTGGAATACACAAAGTACTACCAAAAATAAACGCTGGTGAGGTTGGATCCCAAGCAGTATAACCACGTGCTTCAAAAGTATTTCTAATTCCTCCATTTGGAAAAGAAGAAGCGTCTGGTTCTTGTTGCACTAATTGACTTCCACCAAATTTTTCAACTGGATCTGAACCATCGAAAGAGGTTTCAAAAAAAGCGTCATGCTTTTCAGCAGTTGTCCCAGTTAAAGGTTGGAACCAGTGTGTATAATGTGTCACATTTTTTGTCAATGCCCATTCTTTCATTCCCATGGCTACATAATCTGCAATTTTTCTATCGATTTTTGTCCCATGTTCAATTGCACTCTTAACGGCTTTGTATGCGTCTGGAGTTAAAAACTGTCGCATGGCTTTATCGTTAAAAACATTAGAACCAAAAATTTCAGATTTTTTGTTAGTTTCTTCGAACGAAACTGGTTTTCTACTACTTGCTTTTCCTAAAGCTTGAAAACGAAATGTTGACATAAAAGTTGTGTTTTTAAAATTATACCTCTAATTTTACACGACAAAAATACAAAAAAAATTAAAACATTTAACTTTACCCCCTATTTTTTTAGGGGTATCATTAAAATAATTTTAAATAACTATGAAAGAAATGAATTTGTTTATGATTCTAATCGGTTGTACCCCCAAAAATAGACTCATTGAACAGCATGATATGTTTTTTGGAATTGCAAATGAATTAAAAAACTTAATTCCTTCCATTAACAACTTTTGGCCAGAAGCTAATGGTGTTTTCCATATTGATTGTTGGAGAAAAGTAACTAGAGTTGGAAATTACAATATTGAAGTTATTGAAAAAACTAATTTTAAAAATAATTTTCAATTGTTCTTCATTAATCTTGGCGGGTATTTACCGAATGAATTTGAAGAATACCATCATAAACAATTAATCGTAGCTAAATCAAAAGCAGAAGCGATAAAAAAAGTCAAAGAAACTGAGTTTTATAAAAAATTTAGTTTCAAAGGAGCTCAATCGCATATTGATGATTATTATGGTGTTGCTGTAGATGAAATATTTAATGTTCAAGATATTCTATATCCCGAATTCAAAGAAAAATACCAACTAAAAATTACTGAAGCTACTGAAAACAAATTAGATAAAAATAATATAGGGTATTTAAATATTCAAAAAATGTTAAAGGAAAAATAAAATCATTTTTTAACCTTATATTTGTCGAAAAACAAATAATATCATGACTGTTTGGATAATATTTTTATGCGCTATTGCCATTTTTTTAGCTTTAGATTTAGGTGTATTTAACAAAAACCCACATGTTATTAGCTCTAAAGAAGCTTCTCAATGGACGGTACTTTGGGTTACATTATCATTCTTATTTTCTGGAGTTCTCTATTTATTATACAAACACGAATACATAGCAAATCCGACTAATTTAACTCCATACCAAGCTTCATTAAAATACATTACCGGATATTTAATTGAATTATCATTAAGTGCAGATAATATATTTGTTATAGCCATTATTTTTTCATCATTCAAAATTCCACAAAAATTTCAACATAGGGTTTTGTTTTGGGGAATTCTAGGTGCCATTTTCTTTAGAGGACTAATGATTTTCTTGGGAGTAGCACTAATTAATAAATTTGATTGGATTACTTATGTTTTTGGTGCATTTTTAATTTTTACTGCTTTAAAAATGTTATTCACAAACGAAGAAGAAGAATTCGACCCTAAAGATTCAAAAGTCTACAAATTAATTGGTAAAATTTTCCCAATTAAACATGAAATTCATGGACAAAAATTCTTCATTCGTGAACATGGAATTAATTATGTTACACCATTATTTATTGCTCTAATTGTTATTGAATTAATGGATGTTCTTTTTGCAGTTGATAGTGTACCTGCAATCTTAGCAATTACAGCTGATCCGTTTATTGTTTTTAGCTCAAATATATTTGCAATATTAGGTTTACGTTCCATGTATTTCTTCTTGGCAAATATGCTTGAAAAATTCAGTTATATTGAGTACAGTTTAATTGCAATTTTGACTTTTGTTGGCGTAAAAATGCTATTAGTTCATCATTTTAAATTCCCTGAGTGGGCTTCACTCGGATTTATAGCTGTTGCTTTAACTGCTGGTGTTTTAGTTTCTTTAAAAAAACAAGATAAATAATTGTATCCGATGAAAGTTTACACGAAAACAGGCGACAAAGGTACTACTTCATTATTTGGAGGCACACGAGTTCCAAAACACCATGTCCGTATTGAAAGCTATGGAACTGTTGATGAATTAAATTCTTATATTGGGTTAATTCGTGACCAAGATATTAATCCCGAATACAAAGCAATTCTTATTGAAATTCAAGATCGATTGTTCACCGTTGGCGCGATTATGGCAACTCCACCCGAAAAAGAAGTATTAAAAAATGGCCAACCACGATTAAATATTAATAGAATTTCAAATCAAGATATTGAATTATTAGAAACTCAAATTGATAGTATGGATGCGGAACTACCACCTATGACGCATTTTGTATTACCAGGCGGTCATACTACTGTGTCATATTGTCATGTAACCCGTTGTGTATGCAGACGCGCTGAACGTTTAGCTACCCATTTAAACGAGATTGAACCTATAGATGAACAGGTTTTAACCTATTTAAACCGACTTTCTGACTACTTATTTGTATTGGCACGAAAGTTGTCACATGATTTGCACGCTGAGGAAGTGAAGTGGATTCCTAGAAAAAACGAAAGCTAAATTTCTCAGTTTGAAATAATAAAATATACGTTCTTAAAAATAAATAAAAAATATTTCAAAAAAAACTTGACTTTTTGAGTTAAAAAATTATTTTTGCATAAAACTAAAAATCTAATTAAAGATGTATTGGACGTTAGAATTAGCATCCTATTTAAGTGATGCGCCTTGGCCAGCAACAAAAGACGAGTTAATCGACTATGCTATTAGAACAGGAGCTCCATTAGAAGTTGTAGAAAACTTGCAGTCTATCGAAGATGAAGGAGAAATCTACGAATCAATGGAAGAAATATGGCCAGATTATCCAACTGACGAAGACTATCTTTGGAACGAGGATGAATATTAAAAAAATAATAACACAACTAAAAAGTCTCCAAGTGAGACTTTTTTTTTGGTTAATTTTACAATTAAAAAATCACCCCACAAAGGGTAACCTATAAATAATAAATTATGAGTATTATAAATTCAATTTTAAAAATATTTGTTGGAGATAAATCTGCCAATGATATTAAAGCCATTCAGCCAATTGTAAATAAAATTAAATCATTTGAAGGTGCCTTACAACAGCTTTCAAATGATGATTTACGTGCAAAAACAACTTACTTTAAATCTAAAATTAAAGAAGCAAGAGCTGGTATTGATGCTAAAATTGAACAATTAAAAGTGGAAGCTGAAAATACAGCTGATATTGATGCAAGAGAAAATATTTATAATGAAATTGACAAGCTTGAAAAAGAAGCTTATGAAATTTCAGAAAAAGTATTGAATGAAATATTACCTGAAGCTTTTGCTGTTGTTAAAGAAACTGCTCGTCGTTTCAAAGAGAATTCAAATGTTGTAGTTACTGCAACTGCAAAAGACAGAGAATTTTCTGCTACAAAACCATACATTACCATTGAAGGAGATAATGCTATTTGGGCTAATTCTTGGGATGCTGCAGGAAAAGCTATTACTTGGGATATGATTCACTATGATGTACAGTTAATTGGTGGTATTGTATTACATCAAGGTAAAATTGCAGAAATGCAAACGGGTGAAGGTAAAACGTTAGTAGCAACTTTACCAATATACTTAAATGCATTAACGGGTAATGGTGTACACTTAGTTACGGTGAATGACTACTTAGCTCGACGTGACAGTACTTGGAAAGCACCTTTATTTGAATTCCATGGATTATCTGTTGACTGTATTGACAACCACCAACCTAACACAGAAGCAAGAAGAAAAGCGTATAATGCAGATATCACTTATGGTACAAATAATGAGTTTGGTTTCGATTACTTAAGAGACAATATGGCTCATTCACCAGAAGATTTAGTTCAAAGAAAACACAACTTTGCAATTGTAGATGAGGTGGATTCTGTATTAATTGATGATGCGCGTACACCATTAATTATTTCTGGTCCGGTTGCAGATGGTGATCGTCATGAATTTTTAGAATTAAAACCAAAAGTTGAAAACTTATTCAATTTACAAAAGAAAATAGCAACGGATTGTTTAACTGAAGCAAAACGTTTAATCAAAGAAGGAAACACTAAAGATGGTGGGTTCCAATTATTACGTTCACACAGAGCCTTACCTAAAAACAAAGCATTAATTAAGTTTTTATCAGAAGAAGGTGTAAAACAAATTCTTCAAAAAACAGAAAATCAATACATGCAAGACAATAGTCGTGAAATGCATAAAATTGATGAAGCACTTTACTTTGTAATTGAAGAAAAAAACAATCAAGTTGAATTAACAGATAATGGTATTAAATTCCTTTCACAAGATACAGATGAAAATTTCTTCGTTTTACCTGATATCGGAATGGAAATTGCAGCCATTGAAAAGCAAAATTTAGAAAAAGAAGCTGAAGCTGAATTAAAAGAAAGTTTATTCAGAGATTTCTCTGTTAAATCTGAAAGAATCCATACGTTAACACAATTATTAAAAGCATATGCCCTATTTGAAAAAGATACGGAATATGTAATTATGGATAATAAAATTTTAATTGTTGATGAACAAACAGGTCGTATTATGGACGGACGTCGTTATTCTGACGGTTTACATCAAGCAATAGAAGCAAAAGAAAATGTAAAAATTGAAGCTGCTACACAAACGTTTGCTACAATTACATTACAAAATTACTTCCGTATGTACAATAAATTAGGCGGTATGACAGGTACTGCTGTTACGGAAGCTGGTGAATTTTGGGAAATCTATAAATTAGATGTAGTTGAAATTCCAACCAACAAACCTATTTCTCGTATTGACCGTGATGATTTAATTTATCGTTCAGTACGTGAAAAATTCAATGCTGTTATAGAAGATGTTGTGAAATTATCCGAAGCAGGAAGACCTGTATTAATTGGAACAACTTCTGTAGAAATATCGGAATTATTAAGCCGTATGCTTAAAATGAGAGGTATTAACCACAATGTATTGAATGCAAAAATGCATAAGAGTGAAGCTGAAATTGTAGCAGAAGCAGGTAAACCAGGAGTGGTAACGATTGCAACAAATATGGCGGGTCGTGGAACCGATATCAAAATCTCTGAAGAAGTTCGTGCAGCGGGCGGTTTAGCTATTATTGGTACTGAACGTCACGATTCTCGTCGAGTTGACCGTCAGTTAAGAGGTCGTTCTGGTCGTCAAGGTGATGTAGGTAGTTCTCAATTCTACGTTTCATTAGAAGATAATTTAATGCGTTTATTCGGTTCTGAACGAGTAGCAAAAGTGATGGACAGAATGGGCTTGAAAGAAGGTGAAGTTATTCAACACTCGATGATGACTAAGTCAATTGAAAGAGCTCAAAAACGTGTAGAAGAAAACAATTTTGGTGTTCGTAAACGTTTATTAGAATATGATGATGTAATGAATTCTCAACGTGAAGTGGTTTACAAACGTCGTCGTCATGCTTTAGAAGGAGAGCGTTTAAAAGTAGATATTGTTAACATGATTTATGAAACATGTGAAGCAATTGTAGAAAATAATAAAACATTTAACGATTTTAAAAACTTTGAATTTGAATTAATCCGAATATTATCGATTAGTTCACCAGTAACTGAAGCAGAGTTTTCTAAATTAAATGTGAATCAAATTACTGCACAAGTATATCAAGCGGCTTATGCTTATTATGATGAAAAAGTAAAACGTGATGCTCACCAAGCTTTTCCAGTAATTAAAGATGTTTACGAAAATAATAACGGTCAATATGAACGTATTGTTGTGCCGTTTACGGACGGTATTAAAACATTGAATGTGGTAACTAATTTAGAAAAAGCTTATCAAACTGAAGGTAAATCGTTAATTACCGATTTTGAAAAGAATATTACATTAGCCATTGTAGATGAATCTTGGAAAAAACATTTACGTAAAATGGATGAATTAAAACAATCGGTTCAATTAGCAGTTCACGAACAAAAAGATCCATTATTGATTTATAAATTTGAAGCTTTTGAATTATTCAAAAAAATGATTATTCAAGTAAATAAAGATGTGATTTCATTCTTATTTAAAGGTGAATTACCATCTAACAACCCTTCAAATATACATGAAGCGCCTGCAGAAGAAGTACATGAACATTATATTGAGTCGAAAGAAGAATTTGGAGGAAATAATTCAACTTCATCTACTCAACCTCAAGTTCAAGAAAGACCTGCAGTAACTGAAACCATTGTACGTGATCAACCTAAAATCAATCGTAATGATAATGTAACAATTAAACACATTATGAGTGGTAAAAGTGAGACCATGAAATTCAAAAAAGCGGAGCCTATGCTAGCTTCTGGTGAATGGGTTTTAGTAAATGAATAAAAAAATTAAATTACTGATAAGATCCTCTGCAACTTTGTAGAGGATTTTTTTTATATTTACTCAATATAATTATAATGAATATACCAACCTATTTAGATTTTTTTAATTTAGCATTAGATAGTATTGCTGATAAAACATTTGCCAAACTTACATTAGCTAAAACAATTGGAAAACCTGAATTGCAAAATATATATGTAAGAATTACCAAAATTGAAAATGAATTCAAACTTTCGGTGATTTTTAAAATTTACAAAGATGGTTTACAAGAAATTGAAAAAACAGTGGAATTAAATGATTTAGCAAATGAATTAATTCCTTATATGAACAACCCTTTTATGTCAGCCATTTTATTTACAACTGAAAAAGACGTAGTTTTAAAATTAAATAAAAAACGAGTGGCAACTATCACAGAAATGAATCCCACTTTTAAAAATGCTGACCCTAATTTATTTTAAAAAAAATATATTCACTCAATAATAACAATTATGAAAAAACCAATTACTTTATTTTTAGTATTAGCAAGTTTTATTTTCGGATTTGCTCAAAATTTAAAAGCATTACAAACTGATGCTCAAATTATGTATGATAATGCTATTACATTAGATTTAGATAAAATTTTAGACCAAACCTATCCTAAAGTTTTTGAAATTGCTTCAAGAGAACAAATGAAAGATGTATTGAATGAAGCATTTAATAATGAGGCTATGACCATTAGATTGGTTAAAATAGATCCTAAATTTACTTTTGGAGAAATTAAAAAAATAGGAAATCAAACATTCTGTGTTTTTGAACACGAGAATAAAATGACAATGGCTTTTAAAGAAGATATGGGAGAGTCGGCAGAAATGATGTTAGAAATGATAAAAGAAAGTATGGGGGCTTCTGAAGCCACTTACGATGACAAAACTTTTACTTTCACTATACAAAAAAGAGCTAAAGTACTTGCTGTAAGCGATGAATTAACAAACAATACATGGAAATTTGTGAATATTGAGAAAGACGGTTCTTTAATTCAGATGTTATTCGATGAAACAATAATAAAACAGTTAGGTTTAAATTAAAATAAAATTAAAAAATGATTCCAATTGGAATCATTTTTTAGTTTATATTGTCAGGTAATATTTTTCCAGGATTCAAAATATTATTAGGATCAAAGAGTTGTTTAATCCCTTGCAACAAATTAAGCTGTACAGTATTAAAAGCGATATTCATGTAATTTTTCTGAACATAACCAATGCCATGTTCTCCAGATAATGTTCCTTTCAAACCAACCGTTAGTTCAAAAATTTCACGTATCCCTTTTGGTACTTCTGTTTTCCAATTTTCATCGGACATGTTTCCTTTAATGATATTTACATGTAAATTACCATCGCCTGCATGACCATAACAAACGGATTGAAAACCATATTTTGAACCTATTTCCTTAATACCTTTTAATAATACCGGTAATTCGTATCTTGGTACAACAGTATCTTCTTCTTTATAAATTGAATTCGCTTTAACTGCTTCGGCTACTCCCCTACGCATTTTCCACAATGCATTTTTTTGCTCTTCGGAATCTGCAAATAAAACTTCATCAATTTCAAATTGTTCAACAACTTCTAAAATTTTTTCAGCTTCTTGCATTAAAATTTCAGGGTAATTTCCATCTACTTCAATTAATAAATGAGCTTGGTGATTTTCTTTCACTTCTACGCTTATTCCATCTACATATTGCAACGACCAATCAATTGCATCTCGCTCCATAAACTCCAAAGCACTTGGAATAATTCCAGCTCTAAAAATGGCAGAAACCGCTTCGCAAGCTTGTTCCGCTTTAAAAAATGGAACTAATAATAAAACATTATGCTTATATAATGGAAGTAGTTTAAGTACAATCTTAGTAACAATTCCTAAAGTCCCTTCACTACCTACCATCAATTGGGTTAAATTATAAGCAGTTGAATTTTTTAACGTATTGGCTCCGGTCCAGATAATTTCACCATTGGGTAACACAACTTCTAAATTTAGCACGTAATCTTTAGTAACTCCATATTTTACTGCTCTGGCTCCACCCGAATTTTCAGCAATATTACCACCAATAAAGCAACTTCCCATGCTACTCGGATCAACAGGATAAAACAAGCCTTTTTCAGCTACTGTTTCTCTTAAAACTTGGGTAATTACTGCGGGTTCTGTTATCACTTGTAAATTTTTTTCATCAATTTCAATGATTCGATTTAACCGTTCCATTGAAAGTCCAATTCCTCCATGAATGGCTAAAGCTCCACCACTTAATCCCGTTTGTCCTCCAATGGGAACTACAGGAATTTTAAATTCATTTGCCAATTTCAATATGGAAGCAATTTCTTCAACAGAGGAGGGTTTAACAACTACATTGGGAGGAAAAATAAAATCTTCAGTTTCATCATGCCCATATTTTTTCAGATTTTCTTCATCTGTAAAAACATAGGATGTTCCTACTATTTCTTGTAGTTTTATTAGAATTGTTGTGTTCAAAATTTATTTATTTTAATATAAAATACCATAGTACTAAAGTAATAAAAGATAATGGAATTCCAATACCAACCATCATACTACTTAACTTGGGTTTTAATCCATAAGTCGACGCTAAAATTGCCCCAGTAATCATGGGAGCCATAGCCGATTCCATTATAGAAACATTAATAATTAATCCATTTGCACCCAAAATAACTTTATAAAACAAGTAAAAGAACAAGGGTGTGATTATTAATTTAAAGATAAGACCTAAAGATAAAAATTTCCAATGTTTACTTCTTTTTTCAATTTTTAATTGTAACCCAACTGCTACTAAAGCAATAGGTGAAACCGTAGCTGCAAGTCTTTGAAATACAGATTGTAACGATTCAGGAAAATCAACCTCAAAAATGTTTAAAATTACTGCCATAACAAACATGATAAACGGAGGAAAAAAGAATATTTTTTTGGCTATAATGGAAATTGACGGTTGTTCTTTAGAATACAACATGGCAACTAAAACACCTAATGTAGATAAAACTACAAAAGAACCTGGTTGATCTACAATAATTGCTGTTTCAATCGCCTCTTTTCCATACATAGCTTCTAATACTGGAAATCCAACAAAAGAGGTATTTCCTAATCCGGCAACAATAATAAGACAACCTGTTAGTTTATTGGACCATTTAAAAATTTTACCTAAGGCATAAAAAAACAAAAATGATATTAAAAATCCAATCCAGGCAATTCCGACTGGAAACAACAGAGATTCATCAATTTTTATTTTTGGAATATAGTACAATGCCATTGCAGGAATTGATACATTGAGCACAAATTGATTCAAAGCTAAATGTGCATTTTTTGGAAAACTATTTACATTTTGAAAAACAATTCCTAAAAGTAAGCACAAAAATAGCAGTATGATAGTATCCATATTTTGAGGAAAATTAGGCTCATAAAATAAAAGCCAATTTAAAAAAATTGTATTTTTACACAAATATATTGCCTTTTGGAACCAAAAAAAAATACATCCGCATTAAATGAAAGAGACGGTGTGACTCAACCTGAAACTCTGAGTACACAAGTTGCTAAATCAATTCAACAGTTTAGAAGAAAAACTATTTCTTCTGATGAATTGATTTCAAAGATTTTAAAAGGTGATAAGGTGGCATTGAGTAGGGCAATTACTTTAATTGAAAGCACCAATCCAACACATTTATCCAAAGCTAATGAAGTCATTAATGGTTGTCTACCACATGCCAATAATTCAATTCGTATTGGAATTACGGGTGTCCCGGGAGTTGGAAAAAGCACCTTCATTGAAGCGTTTGGAAAACATTTAACTTCATTAGGTAAAAAAGTAGCCGTTTTAGCTATTGATCCAAGTAGCTCGTTAAGTCATGGCAGTATTCTAGGAGATAAAACGAGAATGGAAGAATTAGTAAAAGATGAAAATGCTTATATTCGACCGAGTGCTTCTGGAGACAGTTTAGGTGGTGTTGCCAGAAAAACACGAGAAGCAATAATACTTTGTGAAGCCTGTGGTTTTGATACAATCATTATTGAAACCGTTGGTGTAGGCCAAAGTGAAACTGCAGTTCATAGTATGGTTGATTTTTTCTTATTATTAAAAATTGCAGGAGCTGGTGATGAATTACAAGGCATAAAAAGAGGAATTATGGAAATGGCGGATGCTATTGTAATTAATAAAGCTGATGGTGATAATATCAGAAAAGCTAATTTAGCCAAAGTAGAATTCAATCGAGCCTTACATTTATTTCCCTTAAAAAATTCGGGTTGGAATCCAAAAGTAACAACGTGTAGTGCAATAACAAAAGAAGGCATTGCTTCCATTTGGAATACTATTAACGAATATGAAATACTAACAAAATCAAATGATTATTTTAATCATAGACGTGAAGAACAAAATCAATATTGGATGTTAGAAACTATTAATGAACAATTAAAAAATCAATTTTACAATCATCCAGAGATAATTAAAGCTTTAGAAATTACCAAACAAAAAGTACTTACACATCAAATATCTCCTTTTACTGGTGCTATAGAGTTATTAGAACTATATAAAAAGCTTTAAAATTTTTCTCCATGTTGAGATAAATCAAGACCAACTATTTCTGATTCTACGGTAACGCGAATTGGAATTAAATAATTAGTAATTTTATATAATATAAAAGCACCAAAAAATGTAAAAACAGATACAAGAACTAATGCAATAATATGATGTAAAAACACCTCCCACCCTCCATGTAATAAACTTGCATCCTTACCATGAGCAAAAATAGCTGTTAAAATCATCCCCATGATTCCTCCTACTCCATGACAAGCAAAAACATCTAATGTATCATCAATTTGTTTTAATTTTGACCAATACATCATTTTGTTGGAAACTATTGCTCCAATAAAACCAAAGAAAATACTCTCTGGAACAGAAACATATCCTGCAGCAGGAGTTATTACAACTAACCCAACTACTGCACCAATACAGGCGCCTAACGCAGATACTCTTCTTCCATTTATGCGATCAAAAAATACCCATGTCATCATTGCTGAAGCAGAAGCAATTGTAGTAGTTGCAAAAGCCATAGCAGCTGTAGCGTTTGCTGCAAGAGCAGAACCAGCATTAAATCCAAACCAACCAAACCACAAGAGTCCAGTTCCTAAAATAACAAAAGGTATATTAGTTGGAATATGGTCTTTATGTTGTCTTTTGCCAAGTACTAAAACACCCGCTAAAGCAGCAAAACCTGCACTCATATGTACCACTGTGCCACCAGCAAAATCTTTAACTTTAAAATAAGAGGCCAATAATCCATCAGGATGCCAAACCATGTGACACAGCGGTGCATAAATAACTAAAGTAAATAAACTTATGAATAATAAGAAAGAAACAAAACGAATTCGCTCTGCTAAAGCTCCAGTAATTATAGCCGGAGTAATTATAGCAAATTTCATTTGGAATAAAGCAAATAAAATAAATGGAATCGACGATGCTAATGTTTTATGAGGAAATATTTCTACTGCATCAAAAAACATATAATCAAAAGGATTTCCTATAATTCCATATTCGTTACCATTTATTGTTATTCCAATACTTGTACCAAAAGATAAACTAAAACCTACAACAACCCAAATTATACTAATTACCCCTAAACAAATAAAACTTTTTAACATGGTTGATATTACATTTTTTTTTCCAACCATACCTCCATAAAAAAAAGCCAATCCTGGTGTCATTACTAAAACAAGACAAGAGGCCGTTAACAACCATGCAACATCTGCAACATTAATAGTATCAATTGAGTTAAATTCAAATTTATTTTCTGCAGCTTGATGTTTCCAAAATAGAGAAACAAAAGAAACAACAGCTATTACCCCAAAAAAAACATACCAATAGCTATCTTTTTTATTATTTTTCATAATACACCCCTATTTATTTTAGAGTAAAATTATAAAATAATACATTCTAAAAAACATTTACTTTTATTTTTACAGATAAATTAAAAAATAATGTCCAATAAAATGATAATAGAAATTAATGCAGTCAAATTTAAGAATCATTTATTTTTCAAAGTAATTATGATAATTCTCATATTGATAATTAAAAAATGAACGTAACTTTAACATATAAAAATCACTATATGAATAAGACAAATATTTTACAGCAAATTATAGCGGAACAAGATAAAACTATCAATAACTTATCTTCTTCTATAGAAAAATATAAAATGGCTTCAGATTTAGACGAAAATAACACTTTAGACCCTGAAGATTTTTCTCATCAAGGTGAAGCAATGGATATGAAAATGCGTTTGGAGCAATTATTAGTAAAGGAAACTAGAAACAAAGAGATAATTGAAAAATGTTTAAATCTTGATAATAAAGTAGTAGAATTAGGTGCTTTAGTTGATTTAGACATAAAGTATTTATTTGTTGGAGCTTCAACGCATACACTTAAAGCAGATGATAAAGAAATATATACAATTTCGGAAGATGCTCCAATATACCATTCTATAAAAGGAAAAAAAGTAGGTGATAAAATAGAGTTAGGAAATTTACACTTTGTTATAAAAGATATAAAATAAAAAGACCTTTCAAATGAAAGGTCTTTTTTATAATTAAAGATTTTTTTACATGTTTCTTCTATATTGTCCACCCACTTCAAATAAAGCTGAAGTAATTTGGCCTAACGAACACACTTTTGCAGCCTCCATTAATTTTTCAAAAATATTATGGTTTTGAATTGCTGCCTCTTGAATAATTGAGATTTGATTTTCAACTTCTTTAGCTTTAGCTTGATGTAAATTCTCTAAGGTTTTAATTTGGAATTGTTTCTCCTCTTCCGTTGCACGAATTACTTCTGCTGGAATCACTGTCGGAGAACCTTTTGAACTCAAGAATGTATTTACACCAATGATTGGGAATTCTCCTGTATGTTTCAAAGTTTCGTAATACAATGATTCTTCTTGAATTTTACTTCTTTGGTACATGGTTTCCATAGCACCCAAAACGCCTCCTCTTTCTGTGATTCTATCAAATTCAGCTAAAACCGCTTCTTCCACTAAATCGGTTAATTCTTCAATAATGAACGAACCTTGGATTGGATTTTCGTTTTTCGCTAAACCTAATTCTTTATTAATAATCAACTGAATGGCCATTGCACGACGCACTGATTCTTCTGTTGGAGTCGTAATTGCCTCATCATAAGCATTCGTATGTAACGAGTTACAGTTATCGTAAATCGCGTACAACGCTTGTAAAGTCGTACGAATATCATTGAAATCAATCTCTTGCGCGTGTAACGAACGACCAGAGGTTTGAATGTGATATTTCAACATTTGCGCTCTTTCGTTAGCTCCGTATTTGTTTTTCATGGCTTTTGCCCAAATCTTACGTGCTACACGACCGATTACAGCATATTCAGGATCAATTCCGTTTGAGAAGAAGAACGATAAATTCGGACCGAAGTCGTTGATGTTCATTCCTCTACTTAAATAATATTCCACATAAGTGAAACCATTAGCTAAAGTAAACGCTAACTGTGTTATTGGATTCGCTCCAGCTTCAGCAATATGATAACCTGAAATCGAAACCGAATAGAAGTTACGCACATTTTGCTTGATGAAATATTCTTGAACGTCTCCCATCAAACGCAACGCAAACTCCGTTGAGAAAATACAAGTGTTTTGTGCTTGATCTTCTTTTAAAATATCCGCTTGAACCGTTCCACGGACTTGTGCTAACGTCTTCACTTTGATATCTTGGTAAACATCCGCAGGCAATACTTGATCTCCCGTTACTCCTAAAAGCAATAAACCTAAACCATCATTTCCTTCTGGTAATTCACCATTATATCTTGGTCTTTCTAAACCTTTATCGTCGTATAGTTCTTTTTTCTTTTTCTCAACCTCTGCTTCTAAACCGTGTTCTTTGATGTATTTTTCACAGTTTTGGTCGATAGCAGCATTCATAAAAAATCCTAACAACATGGGTGCTGGACCGTTAATGGTCATAGAAACTGAAGTCGCAGGGTGACTCAAATCGAAACCTGAGTATAACTTTTTAGCATCGTCTAAACAACAAATAGAAACTCCCGCATTACCAATTTTTCCGTAAATATCAGGTCTGTGGTCTGGGTCATTTCCGTATAATGTTACCGAGTCAAAGGCGGTAGATAAACGTTTTGCTGGCATTCCCAAAGAAACATAATGGAAACGACGATTTGTTCTTTCTGGACCCCCTTCTCCTGCAAACATACGCGTTGGATCTTCTCCCTCACGCTTGAATGGATACAATCCAGATGCAAAAGGAAATTCTCCAGGTACGTTTTCTTGTAAATTCCATTTTAAGATATCACCCCAAGCTTGGTATTTAGGTAAGGCAACTTTTGGAATTTGAGAATGAGACAACGATTCGGTATGCGTTTCAATTTTGATTTCTTTATCACGAACTTTAAACGAATACACTGGATTTTTGTATTTGTTTACTTTTTCTTCCCAAGTCAACAAAATTTCCCAATTGTATGGGTCTAAATTCATTTTTACGCGGTCGAATTCTTTTAATAATAAGTCTAAGAAAACTGATTTATCTTTGTCATTCTGAACTTGTTTCAGAATCTCATCTTGATTTAACCCCGATTTAATTATCAAGCTATTTTCAATTGCTCGAGAATTTATATTTGCAACTGAACAAATCGTTTTGAAAATTCCGTATAATTTTTGCGCTACTTCTACTTGTGTTAGCGCCGTTTCATCGTATTTTCTGTTGTTTTCTGCAATTTCCGATAAATAACGCGTTCTGTGAGGAGGAATTACGAAGATTTTCTCGCTCATTTCACGTGTAATTTCGAAAGTCGATTGTAAATCCGCTCCCGTTTTGGCAACAATCTTATCCATGATAGATTTGTAAAGGGTATTCATACCAGGATCGTTGAATTGAGAAGCGATAGTGCCAAATACAGGCATTTTATCTGGATCTACATCCCATAAATTATGATTGCGTTGGTATTGTTTTTTCACATCACGAATGGCATCTAAAGCGCCACGTTTATCGAATTTATTTAACGCTACTAAATCCGCAAAATCTAACATATCGATTTTCTCTAACTGTGTTGCTGCACCGAATTCAGGTGTCATTACGTATAAAGAAACATCAGAGTGATCAAGAATTTCAGTATCGGATTGTCCAATTCCAGAAGTTTCTAGAATGATTAAATCATATTTTGCCGCTTTCAACACTTGAATCGCTTCCGCTACATATTTCGATAAGGCTAAATTCGATTGACGAGTTGCTAACGAACGCATGTAAACACGAGAATTGTTAATAGCATTCATACGAATTCTATCACCCAATAAAGCACCACCTGTTTTACGTTTTGATGGGTCAACCGAAATTAATCCGATAGTTTTTTCAGGGAAATCGATTAAGAAACGACGTACTAATTCATCTACTAATGATGATTTTCCAGCACCACCTGTTCCGGTGATACCTAAAACTGGAACAGCCCCCCCCGCCCCCGAAGGGGGAGCTACTAATGATTTCGTAAAAATTTCATAGAAATTATCAGGATTGTTTTCAGCAAGTGAAATTAATCGTGAAATTGTATTGACTTCTTTTTCTTTAAGATTTTCCACAATTTTGGAAGCTCCCCCATCGGGGGTTGGGGGGCAAAAATCGGATTTTTGAACTAAATCATTAATCATTCCTTGTAAACCTAATGCACGCCCGTCATCTGGAGAATAAATTTTAGTGATACCGTAAGCATGTAACTCTTCAATCTCAGAAGGAAGAATTACACCGCCACCGCCACCAAATATTTTAATATGTCCTGCTCCTTTTTCATTCAGCAAATCGTACATATATTTGAAATATTCGTTGTGACCTCCTTGGTAAGATGTCATCGCGATTGCATTTGCATCTTCTTGAATAGCAGTATTTACTACTTCTTCCACACTTCTATCATGTCCAAGGTGAATGACTTCAACGCCAGTAGCTTGAATAATTCTACGCATGATATTAATTGCAGCATCATGACCGTCAAATAAGGACGCGGCTGTTACAATTCGAACTTTATTTTTTGGTTGGTAAGGTTGTACTTGTTCCATTTTTAATTAGCGATAAAAAGTCATGCAATTTAGGGAATTATTAAAAAAAAGGAAAATTAAAAATGATTTTTAATGAATTCATTTAAAAAGTAAGTTTTTACAAAAAAATACTTAAAATATCAGAATAAATATTGAAGAAAAAATTAATCCACTACAAAAGATATTTTTTATATTTACACTACTAAATTTAGCTAATCAAAATGTCAAAAAAAATCACATTACTATTCCTTATATTAGTACTGTTAAGTAGTGTTATTGGCATTCATGTTATTCAATTATATAAAGTACATAAATCAAAAATTGATTTTATAGAAAACAACCCCAATATTAAAGTTCAATTTGAAGTAAACAAAATAGACTTTAGCAAATTTGTTTGGCTAAAAAAAAATAAAGAATTTAAATATAAAGGGAACCTGTATGACATAACTAAAATTATTGAAACCAAAAACGGTAAAAAATACATTTGTATTAATGACAGTTATGAAAAAAAAATTGAGCAGTTGTTTTACAAATTACACAAAGAAAAAAAGGAAAACAAAAAGAAACTCAATACTTACGGATATTACCTTCCTATTCTAATAACAAATCAAGATATTATAATTTTTAAAAGAAAGAAGACTAAAATTAGGTCATTAAATTCTCAACTTTCAACTATTTATTTAGACATCCCCTATTCTCCACCAAAAAACAATTTACTTTCTTAAACAAATAACTCAATTCGTATGAAATACGGAATTTGAAACTAACTTAATTTAAATTTAAAATGAAAGTAAAAATTATACTACTTGCCTTTATGGGAAGCATATCTTCATGGTCTCAAACCAAACAAGATACTATTAAAACTCAAAATATTGAAGAAATAAAGATTCACAGTGAAAAAATAAATGTGAATAAACAACAAAACTCCTCTCAAGTTGAAATTATCACGAAAGAAAAAATTGAATTTCAAAATTTTCAAAACACAGCTGATATGTTATCTAACAGTGGAGCACTATTTGTACAAAAATCTCAACAAGGTGGCGGTTCTCCCGTAATTAGAGGATTTGAAGCAAGTAGAGTCTTACTACTAGTAGATGGAGTAAGAATGAATAACCTAATTTTTAGAGCAGGACATTTACAAAATGTAATAACTGTTGATGAAAATTTATTGGAAAACACATTAATACAATATGGTCCAACCTCTACTTTGTATGGAAGTGATGCTTTAGGTGGAGCTGTAAATATGTTAACCAAAAAACCAACATTTGGAAGTGGTCTAAAAGGAAATGTAGTTACGAGATATTCTTCTGTTAACGAAGAAAAATCAGGTTACTTTGATTTTTCTTATGGTGGTAAAAATTGGGCTTCCTTAACTGCTTTTTCTTATAATGATTTTGGAGACATGAAAATGGGTAAAAAGAAAAATCACAACGGTGATTATTTTGGAGAACGAGTGTATTATGCAAATACGTATTTTGACCCAAATACCAATTTATATGTAAATGAAAATGTAGAAAATTCAGATAAATACACGCAAGTTGGTAGTGCCTATCAACAATGGAATTTCTTGCAAAAATTCATATATAAAACCAATAGTAATTGGAAACATTCAATTAATTTTCAATTTTCAAACAGTTCTAATATAGGAAGATACGACCGATTAACCGAACGTTCGGGTGGAAATATGACTTTTGCAGAATGGTACTATGGTCCACAGAAAAGAATTTTAGGAATTTATACTATAGAAAAAGAGGATTTCATTGGTAAAACCGATTTTAGAGTGGATGCCTCGTATCAAAAAGTTGAAGAAAGTAGACACGACAGAAGATTCTCAGGTAGTAACAAAGATAAAATTAGAAACCAAATGGAAGAGGTTGATGTATTTAGCATTAATGGTCAATTTGAATCAAAAGTTTGGAATGGAAATTTATACTATGGAATTGAGAACTACTATGAAACGTTAAATTCTACTGCCAATAGAGTTAACATCAATACCGGTGAAATTACTAGTGCTAATACACGATACCCAGATGGTGCTAATTCAATGATGAGAAATGATGCTTATGTATCGTTCAATAAAAAAATGGAAAAATGGAATTTTACGCTTGGAGGTCGTGTGGGATATACCCAGTTAAAAAGTGAACTAATTGATAATTCAACTTTCCAATTTCCTTTTACAACAATTGAACAAAATAATTTTACTTACAGTGCCAACGCTGGATTAGTATATAATACATCTGAAAATTTTATTTTGAAAACAAATATTGGAACTGGTTATAGAGCACCTAACATTGATGATTTAGCTAAGATTTTTGATACCAGTACAAATTCAATTTTAATTATTCCAAATAATGATTTAGGTCCTGAAAAAACTGTAACAACAGATTTTGGTTTTGTAGTAAAGTCGGCCGATAACAAACATAATATTGAAACCACCTACTATTATACTACGATCAAAAATGCCATTGTGACAAAAGAATTTTCATTAAATGGGCAAACTCAAATAGATAATGATAATGATGGGATTTCCAGTACTATTTTTGCAAATCAAAATGCTGGAAATGCTTTTATAACAGGATTTTCAACTTCATTAAAATCTACGTTGTATAAAAATTTAATTTTATCAGGAAATTTTAATTATACTTTAGGTCGTGTAATTGAAGACAATAATTCAAGAAGACCAATGGATCATATTCCTCCTTATTATGGAAAAATTGGTGTAAATTATAAACCTAATTGGGGAGAATTAGAAGCTTATATGTTGTTTAATGGTAAAAAGAGACTTAAAGATTATTCAACAAGTGGAGAAGATAATTTACAATATGCTCCTGCAAATGGCATGTATGCTTGGGAAACTTATAATTTTAAAGCTTCATCAAAAGACCTAGCGGGTTTCAGAATTTATGGTGGTGTTGAAAATATATTAGATACACAATACCGAGTTTTTGCTTCAGGTATTAATGCAGCCGGTCGAAACTTTTATGGCGGAGTAAAATATAGTTTTTAAACTAGCATAGATACAAAAAAGGGAAGTAAATGTACTTCCCTTTTTTTATTCTTCAATTTGTACTGCTTTAGAATAAGTTCTCCATTTTTCAATACAATCCACCATATCTTGTGGTATATCCGTGTTAAATCGTAAAAATTCGCCAGTTGTAGGATGTTCAAATCCCAGTGTTTTGGCGTGTAGGGCCTGACGTGGAAGTGTTTTAAAACAATTATCTACAAACTGTTTGTATTTAGTAAACGTTGTACCCTTTAAAATTTGGTCGCCACCATAACGTTCATCATTGAATAATGTATGTCCGATATATTTCATGTGCACACGAATTTGATGAGTGCGACCTGTTTCTAATTTACACGAAACCACTGTAACATAACCTAAACGTTCAATAACTTTATAATGAGTCACTGCAGGTTTCCCTTTTTCTCCATCAGGATAAACTGCCATCTGCATACGATTGGTTTGATGACGGTCAATGTTACCTTCAATCGTGCCTTCCTCCTCTTCAATATTTCCCCAAACAATAGCTACATATTCTCTTTCAGAAGTTTTTTCGGCAAATTGTTTAGTCAAATGGTTCATTGCATGTTCTGTTTTTGCCACAACTAACAAACCCGAAGTATCTTTATCAATTCGATGAACTAAACCTGGTCTTTCACTAGAATTCATCGGTAAATTATCAAAATGATAAGCCAAGGCATTTACTAAAGTGCCCGAGTAATTACCATGACCAGGATGCACTACCATTCCTGCTGGTTTGTTTACAACTAATACTTGTTCATCTTCATAAACAATATCAATTGGAATATTTTCCCCTTTTAATAGATGTTCATACGGAGGATGTTCTAGCATCACGCGTACTACATCATTTGGTTTGACTTTATAATTGGATTTAACCGCAACATCATTAACCAAGATGTTACCAGAATCAGCTGCTTTTTGAATCTTATTTCTAGTGGTATTATCAATGACATTCATTAAGAATTTATCAATTCGAAGCGATTGTTGACCTTTAGCTACTTCAAAACGATGATGTTCATATAATTCATCATCTAGCTCATTTTCATTTATAAACTCTTGCATTTCAATTAATTTGTTGCCGTTGTATCAATTAATTGTTGCGTCAATGAATCGGTTTCCTCTTCTTTGAACAATTCTTTTCCATCACCCAAAACAAAGTCAATAGTTGAATTTTTAAGAATTTTATCTCCTGCTTTTAATTTTTTACCATTTTGAGAAATTTCCAACACTACATCTTTAGCAATATTAGGAACATATTTAGATTTTCCTTCTACTAAACCTAATGCTCTAATGGTACTGGCAGCTTGACGGAAAGTTTTGTTAATTAAGTCGGGCATAGTTACAGTAGAAAAACCTCCGGCATTTAACTTCACATAAATTTTTCTGCCATCCTTAACTTTAGAATTCGGTTTCGGATCTTGTTCAACAATAGTATAAGGCGGAAATTCAGGTCTAAAATCAACAGTATCTAATAGAAAAACTTCCAATCCATCTTCATCTAATTTTTCTTCTGCTACTTCTAATTTCATTTTAGATAAATCGGGAACATTAATTTCCTCTCCATGATTCGTTCTAAAATCTAAGAATTTAATTAAGGCGAATAAAAAAACTACTGTTATTACAATGGCTAAAAACAATTGCTTGAAAAACGTTAAACTGGTTAGAAACTTACCTAAACTCATAAATTGATAATTTTAGCAAAAATACTAAATTTCTTTTTGGAATCAATGTTAATATATGGATAACGATAAAAATTCATTTTTAGTTTATTGCAATTTTCTTTTTTACACTAAACAATTTATAATAAATTTGTATAAACATTTAGTACAACTTCAATGACAAACGTAGCAATTATTATGGGAGGATATTCAAGCGAATATAAAATCTCTCTTACCAGTGGAAATGTAGTTTATAATCATTTAGATGCAACCAAATATAACGCTTATAGAATTCATATTTTTAAAGATAAATGGGTATATGTTGATAAAAATGAACAAGAATTTCCAATAAACAAAAATGATTTTTCGGTTGAAGTTCAAGGTTCTAAAATAACTTTTGATGTGGTTTTTAATGCCATTCATGGTACACCCGGTGAAGATGGATTAATGCAAGCGTACTTTGAATTATTGAATATTCCGCAAACTTCATGTGATTATTACCAAGCGGCGTTGACCTTTAATAAAAGAGATTTACTTTCTGTTTTAAAACCCTATGGAATTAAAACAGCTACTTCTTTTTACTTAAATAATGGGGATTCAATTGATATTACAAAAATAATTGAAACTGTTGGATTACCGTGTTTTGTTAAACCAAACAAATCGGGTTCAAGCTTTGGAATTTCAAAAGTAAAATCTATTGAAGATTTAGTTCCTGCTATTGAAAATGCTTACAAAGAAGATAATGAAATTATTATTGAAAGTTTCTTAGATGGTACAGAAGTTTCGGTTGGAGTTATCAATTTTAAAGGTCAAATCAAGGTTTTACCCATAACTGAAATTGTTTCTGAAAACGACTTTTTTGATTATGAAGCCAAGTATTTAGGTAAATCTCAAGAAATTACACCTGCTCGAATTTCAGCAGAAATCCAAGCTAAAGTGGAAGCGACGGCAAAAAAAGCCTATGAAGTTTTAAAAATGTCGGGGTTCTCTAGAAGTGAATTTATTATTGTAAATGGCGAACCACATATGTTAGAAATGAATACTATTCCTGGATTAACGACCGAAAGTATTCTTCCACAACAAGCTCGAGAAGCTGGAATTTCTTTAAATGAACTATTTGAAAACGCTATTGAGTTGGCTCTAAAAAAATAATTTATGAAAAAAACTATTTTTCTTCTATTTATTATATTTTTTTCAAATTCAATACATTCTCAATCTAAAATTATTAGTTCTGAAAAAATATTCTTTTTAAAAGAAAAGTATAAATGGGAAAATGATGACATATTACTAATAAACTTCTTTTTTCCTCAAGAAAATTGTTTTTACAATCAATATGAAAATTTACATAAAAGCTTAGACTGGTTTGAAAATAATATTTACTCTAAAATTGATTTAAATCAAATAAAAAAAATAAATGTTTTTACTGATAAATTTATAGCAAAAAACATGATAGATAACTCTACTTCTTTTGAAGATTTTAATGATTTTTTTAAAAACGATCTTTTAAAAGATTTTCAAAATTGTCATGCTATAATTGCAATTAATAAAAAAGGATATTTTGAATTTAAAGTAGGTGAATATTCAGAAAAAGACGTGAAAACAATTATTACAAAATTAAAAAAATTATGAAAAAAGCGATATTCCCCGGATCTTTTGATCCTATAACAAACGGACATTATGATATCATTAAACGAGGAGTTTCTCTTTTTGATGAAGTAATTGTAGCGATTGGCGTGAATGCCGATAAAAAATACATGTATTCTTTGGAAGATAGAAAACGTTTCATTGAAGAAGCTTTTAAAGATGAACCCAAAGTAAAAGTGATTACTTATACGGGTTTAACTATTGATTTATGTAAAAAAGAAAAAGCGGATTTTATTTTAAGAGGCTTACGCAATCCGGCCGATTTTGAATTCGAAAAAGCCATTGCACATACTAATAGAGTTATGTCAAAAATAGAAACGGTGTTTTTATTAACAGCTGCAAGAACATCTTTTATTTCCTCAAGTATTGTAAGGGATGTTCTTCGAAATGGTGGCGATATTTCACCCTTAGTTCCGGAATCAGTTTTAAAAAAATAATTGAATATTAACCTCAATTTTTGAGGTTTTTTTATTTATAACTTAAGTCTATGAAAAAAATTCTTTTCTTACTTCTCTCAAATATTTGTTTTTCTCAAACGGAATGGAAAACCACTTTTGAAAAAGGAAATGGAAATCAATCGGTTACCTATGAAGATTGTATTGCCTATTATCAAAAATTGGATGCATATTTTGAAACTATTCAAATGCAAGAAATGGGATTAACAGATAGTGGAAAACCGCTCCACCTCGTGATTTTCTCTGCTGATAAAGATTTTAATTTTAAATCGGGAAAAGCCAAAATTTTAATTAATAACGGAATTCATCCAGGTGAGCCGGATGGAATCGATGCCTCTATGTCGCTCTTACGTGATTTAGCAATGAATAAAATTAAAATTCCAAAAAACACCCAAATCATTGTAATTCCAGTATACAATGTTGGAGGTATGTTGAACCGAAGTGCCACTTCAAGAGCCAATCAAAATGGACCAGAAGAATATGGGTTTAGAGGAAATGCACGGAATTTTGACTTAAATCGGGATTTTATAAAATCAGATACCAAAAACTCCAGAAGTTTCCAACAGATTTTTCATTGGGTTCAACCCGATGTTTTTTTGGATAACCACGTTTCAAATGGTGCAGATTACCAATACACTTTCACTTGTATCGCTACACAACATGAACGTTTAGGTTCTATTTTAGGAAATTATTTTATCAATGAAATGTATCCAACTTTGGTAAAGGACATGCAAAAAAAGAAAATCGATGTGGTACCTTATGTAAATATACATGGGGCTAAACCCGATTTAGGATACGAACAATTTACCGATACACCAAGATATGCAACTGGCTACACTACTCTATTCCATACCCTTGGATTCGTTCCCGAAACACATATGTTGAAACCTTATAAAGACAGAGTTAAAGTTACCTATGAATTTATGGTTAGTGCCATTAACTATGTTGATTCTCATTCAAATTTAATTCAAAGCAAAAGAAAAGAAGCGGAAAAAGAATTTCAAGCAGGAATGGATTATCCTTTAGCATGGGCCATTGATTCTTCAAAAGTAAGTTCACTTAATTTTAAGGGTTATGAAGGAAAATTTAAACCGAGTGAGGTATCAGGTAAAGACCGTTTGTACTATGATCGTAATCAGCCGTTTACAAAACCAATTCCTTTTTATGGAAATTATAAACCAACTCAATTTATTAAAATTCCAAAGGCGTATATTGTTCCACAAGCACAATGGCCAATAGCAGAATTATTAAAATTGAATAATTTGCAGTTTTATCAATTAGAAAAAGATACGATCATTGAAGTTGAAAGTTATAAAATTCTTGAATATCAAACAGCTAAAACGGCATACGAAGGTCATTATGGACATTACAATACCAAAATTTCAAAAACAAGTCATAAACTAAAGTTTTTAAAAGGTGATTATGTATTTCCAACAGATCAATTCGGAGTTAAATACCTATTAGAAACTTTGGAACCAGAAGCCGTAGATTCTTTTTTCAATTGGAACTATTTTGATGCTATTTTACAACAAAAAGAGTATTTTTCAGCCTATGTATTTGAAGATATGGCAAAGGAAATTTTGAATCAAAATCCGGAATTAAAAGCAGAATTTGAACGTAAAAAAAATCAAGACAAAAGTTTTTCAGATAACGGAGCAGCTCAATTGGATTGGATATACAAACACTCTGTTTATTATGAAAAAGCCCATATGCACTATCCCGTTTATAGAATTTTAAACTAATATTTTAGACTCAATAGCTAGCATAGATTTGATTACAGCTTCTCTACCTATTTCTATAATTTCATTAGCTTTATAAAATTCAAAAATACCCGCACAAGTTCTTGGAATTTCAACTAGAACATCTGGCGGGTTTTTCTCCAATAACACATTAGACATATGATTTGTCATGGTCACTAAGGTAGTATTTATTAATGTAAAGTAATTAATTTTTTTATTTATATTTAACAATGCATCTTGCTCATTAGTAATGTTTTTTTCATTTAAAATACTCGAAAACACATCTACTTTTTCTGTTAATCCAGCATTTACATTGACTGCAATTATTACATCATTGGGTTTTCTAACTATATTGCTAATAGGAATATTGTTTACCACTCCGCCATCAACAAAAACAGAATTACCAACAGACAATGGAGTAAATATGGTAGGAATAGAAATAGAAGCTCTTATTGCTTGAAAAAGACTTCCGCAATCAAATACTACTTCCCTATTGTTTGCAATATCAAAAGCTGTTGCATTAAATATAATGGATAAATCTTCAATATTTACATCCGTAATAAATTCTTTAATTTCATTAAAAACTCGTTCTCCTTTTACTAAACCTTTGGATGAAAAACTAAAATCAATAAGTCTAAATATTTTTTGTTTATTAACTTTTAAAAGCCATTGCTTAAATTCTTCTAGTTTTCCAACTGCATATACTCCACCAATCAATGCCCCCATTGAAGTTCCTGAAATCGATTGAATAGTATATCCTTTTTTCAACAACTCTTCAATTACAGCGATATGGGCAATTCCTCTGGCACCACCTCCTGATAAAACCAATGATATTTCTTTGCTCTGCATGTTAGCTATTTTTTTACTAAATATAAAAAAAAAGTCGCCATTACTGACGACTTAATTTACTAACTCAGAAATTTTAACATTAATTCCAACCACCTCCTAAGGCTTTATATAAATTAACTACGGCTAACATTTGATTTTTTCTAGTTTCAATCAAAGCTGTTTTAGCTTCTAAAGCATCACGTTGTGTTAATAAAACTTCCATATAATCTGCTCTTGCTGATTGAAATAATTGATTTGCAATATCAATTGATTCATTTAAAGCTTTTACTTGATCCTCTTTCAATTTAAAAGATTGTTGTAAATTATCAATTTTAGACATTTGATTTACTACTTCAGTATAAGCATTTAAAATTGTTTGTTCATATTCAAAAACAGTTTGAATTTGTTTTGCAGATGCATTTTTATATTCAGCTTTTATTGCATTTCTGTTTACTAAAGGCATGATGGCATCACCAGCTAATGAATACAATAAAGAAGTTGGTGAATTCAATAAATATTTCGGATTAAAAGCTTCATAACCTACGCCCGCTTTTAAACCAAATGAAGGATAAAAATTGGCTTTTGCTACTTTTACATTCAATTTAGCCGCTTCCATTTCTAGCTGTGCTTTTTTGATATCAGGTCTATTTTCAAGAATATCAGCTGGTAAACCAACTTGAACTAATTTAGGTTGCATTTCTAAAAAATTAGCCGTACTTCTTATCACGGGTCTTGGTGTACGACCAACTAAAAAATTAATCTTATTTTCAGTTTCAACAATATCTTGTTTTAAATTGTAAATCTCACTTTGATTTTTTTGTACTTCTGCTTCAAAACGTTTTACCGCTAATTGAGTAGTTCTTGCAGATTCTTTCAATAATTTTACAATTTCTAAAGCATTTTTCTGAATTTCAATATTTTGTTCTAAATTTTTTAATTGGCTATCTAAAGCTATTAATTCAAAATAAGAACTTGAAATTTCAGCAACCAAATTAGTAACTAAGTAATTTTTTCCCTCTTGAGAAGCCATGAATTCCATTACTGCTACTTTCTTAGCATTACGTAATTTTTTCCAAACGTCTAATTCCCATGAACTATACAAACCAAATTTGTAATTGGTTAATGGCTCAGGAAATTTTTCCTCTTCTCTTATATTTAAATTCTCTTCAACGGCACCGTTTCTAGTATATTTTCCAACTTTATCTAAATCAGCACCTGCACCAAATCCAACACTAGGCAAATATTCACCAGTTTTAGCTTGTATTTCATTTTGAGACATAGCTACTTTTTGCATCAAAATGTTTAATTCTTTATTATTAACCAATGCAGAATCTATTAATTGTTGCAAATTTTTATCTTCAAAAAAATCTTTCCATTTAACTTTTGCATCGTTAGAAGTAGCCTTCGAGTTTGCAGTAAAACTCGAAGGTACATTCACTTGATTTTCTTTAATTGTAACTTTTGGAATTCCACATGAAAAAGCGATGAACAAACTTCCAAAGGCAATTGATTTTATTACATTATTTTTTTTCATTGTGTCCTGTATCTTTATTTTTATCTTTTTTGTGTTTATGATTATAGTCTACCTCTTCGGTTAAAGGTGTAAAATCTTCATGTTTAATCATTTTTCTACCTTCTGCCAATTTTCCAAAAATATAATACAATCCAGGGATTAATATCACACCGAAAATAGTTCCGAATAACATTCCTCCTAGAGCAGAAGTTCCAATTGTTCTATTTCCGATTGCTCCAGCACCTGTTGCTTTAACTAGAGGAATTAATCCTGCAATAAATGCAAATGAAGTCATTAAAATGGGTCTAAAACGCACTTTTGCTCCTTCAATTGCCGAATCTAAAATTGACATACCCTGCTGGTTTTTCTGAACGGCGTACTCTACAATTAATACGGCATTTTTACCTAATAATCCGACCAACATCACTAATCCAACTTGTGCATAAATATCATTCGCTAATCCGAACATTTTTAACAAGAAGAATGTTCCAAAAATACCCGCAGGAAGAGATAAAACAACGGCCATTGGTAAAATAAAACTTTCATACTGAGCGGCCAATACTAAATAAACGAAGATTAATACAATTCCGAAAATGATAATTCCTTCATTTCCTCTTCTTGCTTCATCAAAAGATAAACCTTCCCAATCCACATCGTACCCGTGAGGCAAATGTTTTTTAGCTACCTCTTGAATGGCTTTAATTGCTTCACCGGTAGTATAACCTTTGGCTGGTACTGCTCTAATTGCAGCAGAATTATATAAATTATAACGAGTAATTTCGTTTGGTCCTTGACGCTTTTTCAATGTCATAAAAGCAGAATAAGGTACCATTTCTCCTTTATCGTTTTTCACGTAATAGTTCAATAAATCACTGGCATATCTTCTAAATTCTGGCCCCGATTGCACATACACTTTAAAGAAATTATTAAAGCGAATAAATCCTTGTTCGTAAGTTGAACCAATTAATATATTCAAATTTTCCATAGCATTTCCAATAGAAACACCTTTTTGCATAGCTGCTTGATTGTCTATTACAATTTCATATTGCGGATAGTTAGCAGCATAAAATGTAAACAAACCTGTTAATTCCTTACGCTTACCTAATTCGCTCATAAATTCTTTATTGATGCGATCAAACTCATGGTAATCTTCCCCATTGGTTTTATCTAATAAACGAAGTGATAATCCTCCTGCTGCTCCATAACCTGGAACTGCTGGTGGTTCAAAATATTCTATAACCGCACCAAAATCTTTTGATTTTTCCTCTAATTCCTCTATAATTTCATGTACCGAATGTTCTCGATCTTCCCAAGGTTTTAAGTTAATCAAACAAGTACCCGCATTAGAACCACGACCTTCAGTTAATACTTCATAACCAGCTAATGAAGAAACCGATTGTATCCCTTCAACTTTCTTAGCAATGGCTTGTAATTTTCTAGCTACTGCATTGGTGTTTTCTAAAGTTGAGCCCGGAGGTGTTTGAATAATAGCATAAATCATACCTTGATCTTCACCAGGAATAAATCCGGCTGGTAATGTTTCATTTACAAAGAAAGTTCCCACTGCAAATCCACCTAAAACTAAGAAAGTAACTAATCTTCTATCAACAATTTTAGTTAAAATGTTAGTGTATCTACCCGTTAATTTTTCAAACCATCGGTTAAATGCATCAATAAATCTATTAATTGGCGTTTTCTTTCTTGGTTGTCCATGTGTATTTTTTAAAATCATAGCACATAATACCGGTGTTAATGTTAAGGCAACAATTCCAGATAACACAATTGAAGAAGCCATGGTAATAGAGAACTGTCTGTAGAACACACCAACCGGTCCGGTCATAAAGGCCACCGGAACAAAAACGGAGGTCATTAATAATGTAATTGCAACAACAGCTCCACCTATTTCTCCTAATACACGCTGCACTGCTTTATAAGGTCCAACATGGTCTTCTTCCATTTTTAGGTGGACCGCTTCCACGACGACGATGGCATCATCAACAACGATTCCAATGGCTAATACTAGGGCAAAAAGAGTAATTAAATTAATCGTTAATCCAAATGCTTTCATGAAGATAAACGCACCAATCAATGAAATTGGAACAGCAATAATTGGAATTAATGTAGAACGCCAATCACCTAAGAAAATAAACACTACTAGAGCAACTAAAACAAATGCTTCTCCTAAGGTATGAATTACTTTATCAATAGAGGCATCTAAGAAATTCGATACATCATAACTCACTTCATATTTCATACCTGGAGGGAATGAGCCTTTTAACTCCTCCATTTTATGCTTCACTTGTTCAATTACATCACTGGCGTTACTACCGTAAACTTGTTTTAATTGAATCGCTGCGGACGGATGTCCGTCTTTATTGGAATAGATATCAAAAAATTCACTTCCAAACTGAACTTTTCCAATATCCTTTAATTTAATAATTTCACCTTCAGAATTGGAACGAATGATTATGTTTTCATACTGCTCAGGTTTATTGTATCGTCCTTGGTACACCAAAACATATTCCAAAGATTGTGATTTAATACCTGTAGCTTGTCCTAAACGTCCTGGACGACCGATAATACTTTGCTCAGCCATGGCCTTCATCACTTCATCGACTGAAACTTTATAAGCACGCATACGGTCAGGATTTAACCAAACACGCATAGCATAGTTTCTATTTCCTAAAATTTGTGCTTGTGAAATACCGTTGATACGTTGAATTTCTGGAATAATATTAACATTCGCATAATTATATAAAAACTTCTCATCCGAGTTTTTATCATTACTATACAAGTTAATATACATCAACATACTTGGTTGCACTACATTAACAATTACACCTTCTAATTGAACTAAATGAGGTAAATTATTTATTACCTTATCCACACGGTTTTTTACATTTACAACCGCTTGATTAGGGTCAGTACCTAATTCAAAAACAACTTGGATTGTTGCTTCACCGGCAGATGTTGCATCGGAAACCATGTATTTCATTCCTGGAACTCCATTGATAGAACGTTCTAATGGAATTAAAGCTGATTTTACTAATACATCGGCACTTGCTCCAGGATACGCTAAAGTTACAATTACCCTTGGAGGTGCAATTTCAGGAAATTGAGATATAGGTAACGTTTTTATGGAAAGTAAACCCATAAATATAATGATTAACGATACAACGATCGCCATCACTGGTCGTTTGATAAAATTCTTAAACATAAAAATTGTTTTTAAAAGTGATTATTCCGCTTCTACTTCTAATGAATGGAAAACTTGTTTAGGGTCTTGATAATCAGGGTGAACTTTCTGACCATCCTTCACTTTTCTTAAACCGTCTAATAAAATTTTATCTTCTTTAGATAACCCTTTTTTCACAATAAATAAGTACGGTACTTCTTCTTCAGCAACCGTAATTTCTTTTTGATGAATTACGTTGTTTTTATCAAGTACAAATACATATTTTTTATCTAATACTTCAAATGTAGCTTTTTGAGGAATTAAGATGGCATTAGGATATTTATTTTTAACAATAATATTTCCAGTTTCACCGTGTCTTAATAATTTATTAGGATTAGGGAACGTTGCTCTAAAAGCAATATTACCTGTTTCGTTATTAAATTCACCTTCAATAGTTTCCACAATTCCTTCTTGATTAAAGATAGAACCATTTGCCATTTCTAAATGAACTTTTAATTTGTCTTTACTTGATTTATTGGTCATATAATTCAAGTATTCTGCTTCTGGCACATTAAAATACACCCACATTTTACTGTTATCAGAAAGGGTAGTTAATAATTCTCCTTCTTCCAACAAACTTCCTTCACGTACATGTAAATGATCCATAATACCTGTAAAAGGCGCTCTTACATCTGTAAAACCTAAATGTGTAGCTGATAATTGAACTTCAGCTCTTGCTTTATCTAATTTTGCTTTTGCTAAAGCCAATTCATTTTTAGATACTACATTTTTGTCAGCAAGTGCTTTTGTATTTTTATATTCAATCAATGCCGTTTCTGCTTCGGCTTTTGCTTTAGATAATTCTGCCTGATAAACATTAGGCATAATTTGAAACATTTTTTGTCCCTGAACAACAGTTTGCCCTTCATCTACAAATATTTTTTGCAAATAACCTTGTTCTAATGCACGTAACTCAATGTGCTTTACTGAGTGAATTTGACACACATATTTACGTTCAACTAAAGTATCTTGTTGAACTGGAGAAGTTACTAAATATTTTGCTGTTTCTTCTTTTTCTTCGTGTTTTGAACCACAACTAGATAATGCTAACACACTACCTAAGCTTAAAAGTAATACAATTCTTTTAGCCATAATAAGAGTATAAATTAATTAATTTTTGGAATAATTGAGTATTAGGAACATCCTAAAAAAACCGAAAATAAATTAATTTATCACAGCCTGTATACGCAGAATAAAACGTTAAAAGAGTGGATGGATGATAAATAGTTTGTAAAGAAACAATCTTTTAATCCATTTTTAAATGAATTAAAAAGATAATTACAACCATTAGCGTTTAGAAATTTTACAAAAAATGCTGAATCAAAAAAATTTAATTCAAAATCACTATCTTCAATTTCAGATTCATTGATTTCTACATTTTCATAATCTACCTCATAAACTAAGGAGCCAGGAGAAATGTAATGTTTTTGGTTAGAATTAACTTCTGAATGATGAACAACATAACGCGTAACAAAAGTACCCTCATTATGAATGGTTTTGGTATAAACACCAAAACAACTCATCATTGCTATGAATAGTAAAAAGAAATATTTATAATTCAATTTCTTCATTAATTCTTGTTATTCATCAATTAATTTAAATGTAATCAAAACTTGTAGCAAATGTAAATCTTTAAATTGGATAAATTTGTAAATGATTTGTTAATGAAGCTAAACTAATACTTCTTCAAATAATAATTTAATGTTTTCATAAGAGTTTTCAAGAGCTAAAGGAATTTCCTCTGGTTTTAACCAAGCTACTTTTTCAATACCTTCATCTTCTTGAGGTTGAGGAATACCGGTGAAATTAGTTTTCATTTTGTACCAATACGTAATTTTAAGCTTATACCTTCCATTACGTTTAAAAATATGATACGTTTTTTGCAGTTTATCTGTTATTATTAAACCCGTAACTCCAGTTTCTTCTTCAACTTCTCTGATGGCAGTATCTTCAATTTCTTCATTTTTTTCAATACCTCCTTTAGGCAAATCCCATTTTCCATTTCTAAAAATAAATAATACTTCCCCTTTCTGATTGTAAACCAACCCACCCCCTGCTTTGGCAACAGGTAATTTAGACTTTAATGTCTTCATGATTAATTTCTCATCCGGATGGTACAAATAGGCACTATCAATTTTATTCAAGAAAAGCTCTGAAATTACTTTTCTGAAATTAACCGTTTCTAACAAATAAATTCTAAAATTTGTTTCCTTTTGCACTTGATTTGTTAAAAAAAGTGGTTTTTCGTTCACAAAAACTTTATACATTTGCAGTATGATATTTAATGTTAACACAGCACAGCAAACAGCCGAATTGCTTTTACAAATAAACGCAATTAAACTGAATTCTAAAAATCCTTTTACATGGGCTTCGGGTTGGAAGTCACCAATTTATTGCGATAATCGTATAATCCTTTCATTTCCAGCAGTTAGAAATTATGTTAGAGATGAATTTGTGAAACACATTGAAGATAAATTTGGTCGACCTGATGTGATTGCCGGTGTAGCAACTGGAGCTATTGGTATTGGAATTTTAGTGGCTGAGGCCATGGGATTACCATTTGTATATGTTAGACCAGAGCCAAAAAAACACGGAAGACAAAATCAAGTGGAAGGTTTTTTACAAAAAGGACAAAATGTAGTAGTAGTTGAAGATTTAATTTCTACTGGAGGAAGTAGCTTATTAGCTGTTGAAGCATTAAGAAATGAAGGCGCTAATGTTAAAGGTATGGCCGCTATTTTTACTTATGGCTTCCCGATTTCAAAAGAAAAAATTGAAGAAGCAAATTTAGAAGTTTACACGTTAAGTAATTATGAAAATTTAATTCAGAAAGCGGTAGATAAAAAATATGTTTCTGAAGAAGAACTAGAAACTTTACAAGCTTGGAATTCGAATCCAGCGGAATGGGGAGCTACCCTATTATAATGTTTATAAATTAAAAAATAAAATAATGAACTTAGAAAGTCCAAAAGTACAAGTAGAAAAATCAGCCGCTTATTTATTTGAAGCATTAACTGATATTAAGAATTTTGAAAAATTAATGCCTGATAATATTGCTAAATTTGAAGTAATTGATGAAAATTGTTTCGAATTTGGATTAAAAGGTATGCCTGAAATAAAATTGGTTAAAAAAGAAGCAACTCCTCATTCAAAAGTAGTTTTAGGTGCCGCATCGAGTAAGTTACCCTTTACACTAACTGCTCAATTGGATACGGTAAGCGATGCTACGACTGACGTTCAATTGTTTTTTGAAGGTGATTTCAATCCAATGATGGCCATGATGGTTAAAGGGCCCATTGGAAAATTTATTGAGACTTTAGCATCTAATATGCATAAGTTATAATAATTTTAAAAGTTTATGACTAAATATTTATTTCACTTTTTTTTAATTTTAAGTTCTTCTTGCACACTTTCACAAGAGAAACCAATAGTTGAATTATATTTTGGAAAAACAAAGTATATTCCTGCAACAGTAGAATTAAACAATGGCAAAGTCATAATGGGTGAAGTGCAAGATTTTGATTCACCAAATTTGGTAAAAATTAATAATCCATTCGGATTTGAACCAAAAGAATTGGAACCTGAATTTAATTTAGATCGAAAAAAAATTAAATTTAGAACAAATGCTTCTGAAAAAGAAATTCAAA
Source organism: Flavobacterium indicum GPTSA100-9 = DSM 17447 (assembly GCF_000455605.1). NCBI lineage: Bacteria > Pseudomonadati > Bacteroidota > Flavobacteriia > Flavobacteriales > Flavobacteriaceae > Flavobacterium > Flavobacterium indicum. Next base: position 1,387,902 of record NC_017025.1, on the reverse strand, counting down.
TTTCTGCTGATTCTATTGATCAAATAAGCTATTTTGATAAAGAATTGAATGAAGTTAAGGAATTCAAACGTCTTCAAATATTGAAAACTAATAATAATGGAGAAATATACAACTCTGGAAAAAGCTTTTTCCTTCCATTAATAAAAAAAGATTCTATAAATTATTATGGATACAATGTAATTTTTGAAAACAGATATGTAAGAACCGTTTTTTATATGAACAATTCTAAAGACAATTTAGCTATTAATCCTCTTGATTTTAGTTTAGCTGACTTATTTAAAAAAGAAAGCACTTTACAAACTGAAATAATTAATATTTTAAAATACATCACTAAAGATTGCCCTGAATTTCATAAAAAAATTGAAGAAAAACCTGATGTTACAAAGGAAATGAAAAAGGATGCTCTTCAAAAATATAAAAAAATGGAATCGGATATAAAAGAAGGTAAAAAGAAACTGAAAACCAGTAAGGAAAAAATAGCTTTTGAAAGTGAAGTATATTCTAACTTCTATCTAACACCTTTTATGATAATAACCGAAGATTATAAAAATCTTTGTAAATAATGAAAAGCGACTTAATTGTCGCTTTTTTTGTGAGAAAAAATTATATATTTGAGAAAAGAGTAAAAATGAAAATACAATTCCAGATACTTTGGCTGTTTATCGTTTTAATTGGTTGCAAAAGTACGGTTCAATCCGATTTAAAATACCAAATTATAGATTCTAAATTACAACAAGAAATTGAGCAAATGGACGCCCAATTTTTTCAGGCTTATAACACTTGCGATATTGAAAAACAAGCTGCTATTTATTCAGACTCAATAGAATTTTTTCATGACAAAGGAGGGTTAATGACTTCAAAGAAGGCTCTTTTAGAAGGAACTAAAACAAATATTTGTGGAAAAGTTACTCGAATACTTATTCCTAATTCTATAGAAGTTTACCCCATACAAAATTATGGCGCTATTGAAATGGGGTATCACCGATTTTACAATAATCAAGAACCAACTGCTCCTTCAAAACCAAGTAAATTCATAATTGTTTGGAAAAAAGAACATGAAATCTGGAAAATAACCAAAGTGATTAGTTTACATTAGAAAATTAAAATGCAACTTCCCATTCCCTCTTATTATAATAAATTAATTCACCTTTTTCTATACGTAAAGGGCATTCGAAATTATTAGTATATAATCCGCCTGTTCCTAACCCTTGTGGCATATCACTTTTCAAAGTAAAAGTGAATTGAGCAATGGCATTCAAGCCAATATTACTTTCTAATGCCGAAGTAATCCACCACCCAATATTGCGTTCTTCCGCTATTCGAATCCACTCCAAACTTCCTTTTATACCACCAATCAAACTGGGTTTTAAAATTATATATTGGGGTTGAATAGTATCTAATAATGTCACTTTCTCTTCATAGGTAAAAACACCAATAAGTTCCTCGTCTAAAGCAATTGGAAACGGCGTTTTTTGACACAAATCAGACATTTCAGTTATTTGACCTGCTTTAATTGGTTGTTCTATACTATGTAACTTATACACATGAAGTTGAATAAGTTTATTTAAAGCTTCCGAAGAATGAAAAGCTCCATTTGCATCTACTCTAATTTCAATGGTTTTTTCATCAAAATGAGAACGAATATAAGCCAATAAATCTAATTCTTGCTGAAAATCAATAGCACCAATTTTTAACTTAATGCAGGTAAAACCTTGTTCTAATTTTTCTTCAATTTGTGCTTTCATGAATTCGGGAGAACCCATCCAAACCAAGCCATTAATTGAAATTGCTTTTTCTCCTTCTGTAAAAGCAGATGGATATAATTCAAATGGATTTTCGTTTTCGAGCGACAAAAAAGCCATTTCAACTCCAAATTGAATAGAAGGAAACTCAAGTAATGCCTTCCAAAGTTCCTCTTTACCTAAATGAATATTTTCACAGGTCCAACGTAATTTATCTTCATAATCTGGTCGATCATCAATGGAAAGCGTTCTTAATATTCCACACTCACCTATTCCTTTTTTACCGTCTTGTTCTAAAACAATAAACCAAGTTTCCTTTTCAGTTAAAACCCCACGTGAAGTCCCACTTGGACGTTTAAATTGTAAAATATATTTATGGTAAGTAGCTTTCATAATTTAATTTAACTGCAAGTGACTTTACAATGAACCAATTTTGAATAGTATATTAGAATTTTAAAGTTCCATTAATTAAAATTAAAACTTTACTAAATTAATTAATCAAGTATTCTTAAAATCTTTTTGAAATTTTGTGTTGGCAATCCAGCTTTTTCAAAACTTTCAAAATCAGATTTCGTGGCTTCAATCCAACTCACGTATTCAGAAATATTTTGGTTTTTATATTGCTCATGAATTTTTTTAGCATCCGAAACTCGATCAGTAAATAAATAAACATGAGCTAAATTTAATTGGTATCTAATTTCAGCTTTATTTAAAGAAATAGCTTTATTAAAATACGTTTCTGCTTTCGTAAACTGTTTCGTTTTAAGATACAAAGCGCCCATTTGAGAATAATCTAAATCCGTAGCTAATGCTTTATCAAAAACCAATTGTTGGTATTTATCAATAGCTTCTTTATCTTTATTATTCATCATTAACATTCTTATATCATAACGAATTTCTTTTAAATAGCTATTGGTTTGCTTCGATTGTTTAATAGCTTCTTCTTTAATTAATTCTATTGCTCTTGTTTTTTCCACAGGAAGCAATTGTTTAAATTCTGAGTATTTATATTTAGCAGCAAAACTTTCCATGAATTGAGCCAAAAATGCGTCAGGTTTGGGCGATTTTTTATACCAATCCAATCGTTCTCCTATTGCCATTAATTCCTTTTTGGTTTCCAAATTCCAACCTCTACTCATTTTGTAATCCACCCAAGCCACAACTTCTAATACAATTTTGGTTGACATGACCCAATTTTTATTTTCAAACGCAAACCAAATATTGGGCGCATGTTCTAAACAAGAAGTATTTTTTATAGAAATTACTTTACTATCCTTATTTATCGCTTCTTTAACACTGTAACAGGCTTTATCTACTTTACCATCTTTAAGAAATTGAGTACCTGCTTTTTCTGAAGTAAAAATTCCGTAAATACAAGTATCGTCACCTGAAACCGCATTAGTAAGCGTAATGGCTCCTGCCGTACCCTGACTGATTCCGGTTGGATCTGGAATAGCTTTTAAAACGGAAGCCAAGCTCGTTGTAATTTTTCCGTTTTCGTCGATGAGACTGATACGATATACAAATTCGGAAGTACCTTCAGGCAATTCATCTACTTTAACTAAGGTACGATTTCCTGAACCTAATTTAATTTCTTTTGTAAAAGCGCGTTCTTTATCCCAAAATCCATCTTTCTGAGCCAATGAAAATGTTGAAATAAATAAAAAGAATACTAGTTTTTTCATGTTCTAAATTAAGATCAATTGAAAGTATGTTCAATTGAAAATTTGTAATGTAATGTCAAATTTTATACCAATTTTTATAAATCAATACTTTGACCAATTTCTAATAACATTAAATCTTTTCCTTTTTCGAAAAATTTACGCTTGGCTTCTTCATGATCAATTTCAATGTATCCAAAAGTATCAAAATGGTATCCTAATACTTTATCACAAGCTACAAAATCAGACGCCACAATTGCATCTTCCACATCCATTGTAAAATTGCTTCCAATAGGTAAAATGGCTAAATCTAATGTTGTGCGTAAAGGAATTAATTTCATATCCATTGTTAAAGCAGTATCACCAGCAATGTAAATATTTTTATGTTCCCCTTCAATTACAAATCCTCCAGGTTGCCCCCCATAACTCCCATCTGGGAAAGATGAAGTATGAATGGCATTTACATATTTTACTGTTCCAAATTCAAAATCCCAGCTACCACCATGATTCATGGGATGGAATTGAAACCCCTTATTTCCATAGTATGAAGCAATTTCATAATTTGAAATGATAACCGCATCTGTTCTCTTGGCTATAACTTCTGCATCTAATATATGATCTTGATGCGCATGCGTAAGTAAAATATAATCTGCTTTAAGCTCATCAATATTGATGTGAGCAGCTTTTGGATTACCTGTAATAAATGGATCAACTAAAACATGTACATCATTAATTTGAATTCCTAAACAAGCGTGTCCGTAAAAAGTAATTTTCATAGTATAATTTTTAGATGTTGTTAATCAGTAAAGATACCCAAAATAGTAGACTTAATGCAAAAGTACTTAAAGCCACTTTTTTTAATTCAGGCTCAAAATCAGCATAATGTTGGGCCGATTTAATTTTTCTTAAATGAAATATAAGAGGAATATTAATGGCTAATATAGGAAATAACGGTACTCGTAACAACGTGCAAAATAACATAAAAGACAAAGATGCAACTAAAATAATCACTTCATGGTATTTTTTGGCCCAAGCTAAACCCTTTTTTACTACTAATGTATTTTTATTGGCTATTTTATCATTTTCAATATCACGCATATTGTTCAAATTTAAAACCGCAACACTTAAAAGACCTATAGCTATTGCTGGTAAAATTAATTTCCAATCCAATGTTTTGGTAAATAAAAAATTTGAACCTAAAACAGAAACCAATCCAAAAAAGATAAAAACAAACACATCACCAAAACCACTATATCCATAAGCATTTTTTCCGACTGTATATTTAATGGCTGCAGCAATAGACGCTAATCCTAAAACTAAGAACAATAAACTAAATAAAAAATGGTCTTGTCCAAAAGAAACAAAGATTAAACTGAGAGCTAATAGTAAAGAAATAAGCCCCGTGACAATCACGGCTTGTTTCATTTGTGCAGATGTAACTTCACCAGAAGCTACCAAACGTTTTTCTCCTACTCTATTGGCATCTGTACCTTTTACTCCATCGCCATAATCATTAGCAAAATTGGATAATATTTGAAAAGCTAAGGTTGTTAAAATTGCTAGTGTAAAAATGATTCCATCAAATTGATTTTGGTAATAAGCATAAGCACTTCCTACTAAAATTCCAGATACAGATAGTGGTAATGTTCGTAATCGTGCTGCTTGAATCCAGTTTTTCATAGTTTAAATAATAGTATAAATTAAAGACAAACCTGCAATTAATGAAATTAGAGAAGCTATTTTAAGATATATTGGTTTGAGTTTATTTGCTGCATTTCGAGAAAATGAATTATGTAATTTAATAGGCAAAAACATTATCAAAATTGCGGAAAAAATTAAAAAATAACCAATCCAATTAAAAAAATAATTATTATTAGTAAAATAATTTAAAAAGGCAAAACCAACAATACATCTTATGGATAATTCAAAAAAATTTATAAAAATGGTAGAACCAGCAAGTGCAATTATAGATTTTGTTTTTTCTGATTTAAAAAACATCATATAACTTGACCAGATAAGAAATATTCCAAATCCAATTAAGATAACTTTTGAAAAATAATGTAGTATTAAATCCATGATTTATTTGTTGTTTCTACTTGATATAACCAATAATTAACCAATTGTTTCATTTCAGAAAAATTAGCTGTTGAAAAATTAAGATTTCCACCTGCGGTAGATAAAGTTATTGAACCAATATTCGATTTTTTTTGCCAAAAATATTGATGAGTTGCAATGGTTTGAATTTTATGTGGTTCAATAATAATTGTATCAATATCCCAAGCTCCTTCTTGCTTTATGATATATTTATCTGATACAAATAATTTATAGTGCTTATATGATTTATAAACTAAAATTGAATTCAAAACAAGATAAATAAGACACAAAAAAATCCAATATATTCTTGAAACGAATTCAAATTTTTCATTCAAAATAAACGAAATAAGTATAGGAAATAGAATTAAAAAAAATGCATTTATAACTAATTTTCGAATATTTGGACTGAGTACTTGCCCTTTTATTGGATATTGATTGTAAATTAATTTTAAGATCGTTTCCGATTCTGATTCTGAACAAGCCGGAATTTGTAATTTATCTTTTTCATTTTCAAAACCATTAGACGCCTGATTAACTTCAATGGTCAAAACGTCTAATTTTCTTTGAAAATAATTCTGAGTTACTTTTAATTTTTGAACTTTATCAGGATTCATCAATGTATTTTTTGTATTAAATAATCCGAATTGCATTGATAATGAATCGTTATTTTTTACTATCGTAAAATCATAATATTTAACAATAGTTCTGACTAAATTTATAATTAAAATCACTGAAATTAATACAATTCCAACAAAAAACACGGCGGTAGCAATTGATAAATTTGAGAAAAACAATGCTACTTTTGATTCGTACAATTCGGTTTCTGCTGATAATTTATTTAAATTCTCAAAAGCAGAAGCAATAAAAAAAAGTAACAGTGATAAACTTTTGATGTAGTTTGAAGTTAATCCTATTTTTAACAAACTGCTTATACTCGCTTTAAAGAATGTAGAACTGTTCATTTCAACTTTCTCTGCTTCATTCTGTTGACTTTCTACTATTGAATCATTTTTAGTACTAACTTGAACTAACTTTTCTTTCAATAATAACGCTAATTCATGGTTCAGGGCATTTATCGTAACTTCTTTACTATCACTTCCGGCCGTATCGATTTCTAATTTATAAACACCAATAATTCGTTGCAAAATCGTTTGATTGATGGTTACTTGTTGAATTTTATTCAACTGAATGGCAATTTTAGATTTATTTAAAACACCCTTATTAATTACAAATTCATCCGTTTTATCATCAATATAAAAAGTAAAATTAAAATATTGTATAAAAGCATAGATTCCTACTAAAACAATCCCGATTACAATCGAAGTAAAAAAAATAAGTTTATTAGTTGCATTCAGTTTAACTATACTAATCAACAAAATAGGCCAAAAAGCGCGTACTAATTTTTGCAATGTATTTACAAACATTACAACCACACCTAATAACGATTGTTTTTGAGGTATAGAAAAATTATTCATTAGGATGATTATCAGTACTAAATTGTTGTTGTAAATTAATTTTACTTGAAACTAATTCTTTGATTTTAATAGCTTCTTCATCAAGTAATCCTGGAATTTTAATATCAGCACTATTTTCCCCAGCAGTATATAATTGTATTGTTGCTAAATTCAGTTTTCTAGAAATGAACCCTCTATGAATAGCAACATGTTGTACCCGGTTATAGGGTACAATTATAGTGTTTTCAGAAATAATGCCACTTCTATAAATTATATCGTGATTCCGAATTGCAAATCCTCTTTTCTTAAATCCGAGTTTAAGTAAAATAAAAGCAATACTAAAGAGTAAAATTAAGATTATAGGAACAAATACGACACTGTTTTTAAACATCGATAGATATGCAAACCATTCCAATCCGATATAAAAAAGTAAACTAACCGCTAGTACCAAAACTAAATTAAACACCAATACATTAAAATAGTTGCTTTGTAAAGGTGTAAAAATTACTTCTTCAAATTTTGGTAAACTTTCTAAATCTATAGATTCATTAGTGAATTTCTCCATAATATATTACGGAATGTATTTTTTATCAAAGTTAGGTTTACGTTTTTCTAAAAACGCATTTCTTCCTTCAATAGCTTCATCACTCATATAAGCCAAACGTGTAGCTTCCCCAGCAAATACTTGCTGACCTACCATACCATCATCTGTTAAATTCATGGCGAATTTTAGCATTTTAATTGAGATAGGCGATTTCTCTAGAATTTCTTGCGCCCACTGATAAGCTGTGTCTTCTAATTCATCATGAGGTATAACGGCGTTCACCATTCCCATATCAAACGCATCTTGTGCTGAATAATTTCTTCCTAAAAAGAAAATTTCTCTAGCCTTCTTTTGTCCCACTAATTTTGCCAAATACGCTGAACCATAGCCTCCATCAAAACTGGTTACATCGGCATCTGTTTGTTTAAAAATTGCATGTTCTTTACTCGCTAAAGTCAAGTCGCACACCACATGTAAACTGTGTCCGCCTCCTACAGCCCAACCATTTACAACAGCAATAACAACTTTTGGCGTAAAACGAATTAATCGTTGTACTTCTAAAATATTTAATCTATGGTACCCATCTTCACCTACATAACCTTGGTATCCTCTAGCTTTTTGATCCCCACCACTACAAAATGAATAAATTCCGTCTTTAGGAGAAGGACCTTCAGAAGACAAAAGAATAACCCCAATCGAAGTATCTTCATGTGCATCATGAAATGCATCTAATAATTCAGCCGTTGTTTTTGGTCGAAATGCATTTCTAACTTCTGGTCGATTAAATGCAATACGTGCTACACCATCACACTTTTTGTAAGTGATGTCACTATATTCCTTTGCTGTTACCCAATTAATTGTATCCATTTTTTCTAATTTGATAAAAAGTGTTAAATATGAATTACTTATGTTTTGAATTCAATTTTTATATTGAAGTTTGTAAAATTAATTGATTTTTTTGGTTTAACTTGCAATTAAAAGGCAAAAAATGAAGTACAAATCTGCTTATACAAATTTTTCATATATCGTATTTATAGCATTAGGAGCTCCTCTTAGTGCCTTAACATATATTTTTATTACGGAACCTAATGAAAGAAAAGAAGCATCAATAATTGGTTCATTTATACTGGTTTTAACTTGCTTTATAATTCATGCATTTAAAAATACATTTTATCAAATTGAAAATACAATCTTAAAATACAAATGTGGTGTTTTTCATGGAAAAATTGATATTCAAAAAATAAAGAAAATCGAAATTAATAATAGTATTTTTGTACAAGCGATTTTTAAATTAGGCTGGAGTCATAAAGGAATAATTATCACCTATAATAACTACGATGATTTATTTATTTCTCCTGAAAACAGAGATGAATTTATTGCTCATTTAAAAGGAATAAACCCAGAAATTAGAATACAAGAAAAATAATCAAACGACTACCCAAAAACGAATGAAATTTAACTACCTATATTTGCCCTTACTTTTATTAGTACTTGGATGTAATGAATCTAAAAACAGTAAAACATTTACTTTAAATAACAAAACACAAAAATCAGATAGTGAATTCTTTGTAGAATTTGAACCGTTATCCAAAAAATATGTTGATCAAAAGAAAAATGACATTGAATATTACTACACTAAACTAATTGGAACACCCGATTTTTATGGTCAGTTTTTAGTAGCTAAAAACGGAAAAGTTCTTTTTGAAGATTATAAAGGCTATGCCTACTATGAAAAAAAAGAAGAAAATCGAAAAGATAAACCGTTACATATTGCATCTGTAAGTAAAGTGTTAACTGCTGCGGTTGTTTTACGATTAGTTGATGAGGGAAAAATTGGATTAGACGATAAAGTTTCCAAGTATTTACCTAATTTTTATTTTGATGATATTACCGTTCGAATGCTTTTAAATCATAGAAGCGGACTTCGACACTATGGCTATTTTATTGAAACCGACGTTAAATGGGATCGTTCAAAACGAATTACCAATCAAGATATTTTAGATTTAATTAATTCGGGAAAAATTCATTTAGAATCTAAACCCGATACCCGATTTGCCTACTGCAATACCAATTATGCGTTACTAGCTTTAATTATTGAAAAAGTAACTAAATTACGATATCATGAAGCGATGGATAAGCTGTTGTTTAAACCATTAGGTATGAAAAACACGTTTGTTTTTGATTATGAAAAACACCATGATACTGTGAGTCAGACGTATAAAGCAAGTAAGTTGCGTTTAGCTTTTGATCATTTGGATTTAGTTTATGGTGATAAAAATATTTATTCAACGGCACGTGATTTATTAAAATTTGATTTAGCTACCTATTCTGATAAATTTTTCAGTCCGAAGTTGCGAAAGGAAATTTACAAAGGCTACAGTTATGAAGCTAAAGGAGAAAAAAATTATGGATTAGGTATTCGTTTACGCGAATGGAAAGAAGCTCCTACTCTTACCTATCATAATGGATGGTGGCATGGAAATACTTCTTCTTATATTACCATGAAAAATGATAAGCTTACAATCATTTGTTTGTCTAATAAAATGACACATAAAACCTATCAAACTAAAAAGTTTTTAGCTCTATTTAATCCAAAATACCCAATTAAACTCGACAATACAGAGGTTAGTAATGGGGCAAATGAATAATTAATGTCTAAAATTAAAAGAACAATTCGGATTTCAAAGTATGTAATTTATAAAGAAACATTTATCAATTATAAAGAATACTTTTGGTCTTTTATAGGATCATTTGTTGGAATTGGAAGTATCGGACTGATACAAACCTTCTTTTTTAATCAAATTGAAAACATTTTTTTAATAGGTTCATTTGGAGCATCGAGTGTTTTAATTTATGGCGCAATTCAAAGTCCTTTAGCACAACCGCGCAATTTAATTGGAGGCCACATTATTTCAGCCTGTATTGGCGTAACTATTTATAAATTGTTACCCGAAATAATTTGGATTACGGCTCCATTGGCTGTTTCATTATCAATCATTGCCATGCAATTTACAAAAACCCTTCATCCTCCAGGTGGTGCAACTGCATTAATTGCAATCATTGGAACAGAAAAAATAAAAGCATTGGGTTATTTATATGTACTATTTCCTGTTTTAAGTGGAAGTCTGATTTTATTGATTGTTGCCTTATTTTTTAATAATATTACCTCCTTCCGAAATTATCCAAAAGATAAATTTTTAAGGACCAGAATCTTGAAACGATTAAAATAAATTTAAATTTTAACATTTTATATTGAATTAAATTTTCATTATTCCGTTGTTATAAAAAATTCAATAAATGAAAATTACACTGCCTTTATTTTTACTTCTTTTTAATGTCACTTATAAAGAAATTAAATCTATTGTTATACAAAATAGAATTACCTATTCAAATTTATATACCACTTCAATCGAAAAAAAGAAAGTCATTGAAAAGGCACAACTAGAAATCAAAACTATTTTAATTGATCAAATCATTCCGAATTGGTACGGAACCAAATGGTCTTTTGAAGGACACACAGAAATCCCAAAATCGGGAAATATTGCCTGTGGGTATTTTGTATCAACAACATTAAGAGATGCTGGTTTTAAATTAAATAGATATAAACTCGCACAACTAAATCCTCTAGAAGTAGCAAAAATTATGAGTTGTGGCGAAACAATAACAACAATTAAAAACAGTTCACTTACCGAATTAAAAAAACATTTTTTAACGCTTAAAGATGGTATTTATTTCATTGGTCTTGATTTCCACGTAGGCTATATCCTTAAAGAACAACAAAATGTATATATAATACATTCTAATTATATCAATAAACAAGGAGTCGTTAAGGAAAATATCGAAAAATCAAAAGCTGCTTCGAGTACCACCTATTATATCGTTCCCATTTCAAACAATCAAAAATTGATAAAAAAATGGATCTTGAATCAATCGTTAAACTAATTCAATTGAATACCGTTTTCTTTAATTGATATTAATTTCTGTTTATACAAACTACCAATAGCCTTTTTAAAAGATTTTTTACTCATCTTTAAAACCGATTTTATTTCTTCCGGATGACTGTCATCATTTAAAGCTAAAAAACCGTTATTTTGTTGTAATGCTTGTAAAACACTTTGTGCTGAGGCATCAATTACTTCAACCCCTAATTTTTGAAAAGAAACATCAATTTTTCCGTCAGGGCGCACCAATTTAATGTATGCTTTTGTTTTATAACCTGGAGAAACAGTTTCAAAAACTTCATTTTTATACGCTAATCCACGGTATTTACCATTAATAATAACATTAATACCCACATCTGTAATATGAGAAACCATCACATCAACTTCTTGATTCTTTTCTAAATCAATTGTTTCTTGTTCTAAAAACTGATTGATTTTACTTGAAGCTACTAAACGGTTTGTTTTTTCATCCTCATATAAATACACTACATAACGTTTGTCTTTTTCCATTGGTCGTGCTTGTTCTTTAAACGGCACAAACAAATCTTTTTCTAAACCCCAATCCAAAAAAGCGCCAAATTTATTGGTATAATTTACTTTTAATACAGCAAATTGATTCAATGTAATATATGGTTTCAATGTGGTAGCAACGGGACGTTCTTCATGATCCAAATAGACAAAAACAGTAATGTCATCTCCAATATGAAAATCAGCAGGAACATATTTTTTAGGTAATAAAACTTCTTCGTTTTCATTTACTAAAAAAAGGCCAACTTTAGTATCTCTAGCAATTTTTAAGGTATGGTAAGTCCCAATTTGCAACATAAAATTATGGTTTAATAATTAAAAGTGATGGTGTATTATTTAACCAAACACTATTGGTATCGATTAGTTTTTTCCAACTATCCATACTCAAAATAAGTAAATCTTGTTCCTTCAAAAAATCTCTTTCAAGTTTTGATGAAGTAATTATTTTGACATTTTCATGAACTACTTTGTTATCTTCATTCATGACTTCATAAGTGTCAAAAATTGAAATTTTAGCCTCTGAACTTTTTTTCATTCGTTTGATGTATTCTAACAAGAATTGATCTTCTTTATTAAAAAGAATTACCGAAATATGATCTGTTTTGACTAAATTTTTATCTACAAAAACCCCTAATGGAACTTCTGTTTTATTGATAATTGCTTGCGTTTTATCATCAAAATAATTACTTTCAAACAATTTTTCTTTTCCTGTAAAAGTATTTAATAAATTTTCAGGATTTATGATTTTTGATGTTACACCTAAAATTTTTCCTAATAGTGTACCTTCATAAATAGAAGCCCCAATATTTAGTAAAACAAAATTAAAATCTCCTTTTTTAACTACATCAACAACATCAGCATCAATATCATTTGAAGCTTTAAAAACAGTATTAATTTTTCTGTTTAATTTATCTGCTTCTTTTAATGCCGGACGAAAACTTTCTTTTTCGTATTCCTCAATTTTGTATGGATTTATTTCATTCGTGGAAGAAATATACATAGCCGTTAATGACTGTTTTTCTTCTTCTTTACTCACAAAATTATTTGCCACTTTCAATAATGATTTCGCATCATCCGGATTTTCAAATGTAACCAAAACTTTATACTCTTTTGGCATTACAATTTGTGGAGCAAAATATTTTCTTCTTTTAAAAATAAAATCAATTAAATTTAATGCCGGTCCTGTCATAAAAGTAGTTGATAGAGCCATAATTACCATCATAGCAAATATTTTTGGAGACAAGACACCTAATTCTAATCCGATGTTTAATACCACTAACTCCATTAAACCTCTTGTATTCATTAAAGCTCCGAGTGTTAAACTGTCTCTCCAATTTTGTCCCACATATTTAGCCGTTAAAGTACTACTTAAAAATTTGGCTCCTACTGCTACCAATACAATTATACCAGTCATTTTCCATAAATACACATTGTTTAGCAAACCAATTTTTGTATTCAATCCCGTTACAACAAAGAATAAGGGTAGCATGATTACCAAAGAAACATCTTCCACTTTTTCGATAAAAATATGTCTGAATTTCATATTCTCAGGCATAATCACACCTGCTACAAAAGCACCAACTAAAGCATGAATGCCAATAATTTCCGTCAAATAAGATGAAATCAATAAGGTCAAAAAGAAAATTGCTACAACAGGTTTAGTAATTTTTTCAGCAGAATCGTATAATTCACCTATATGTTTTAAAAACGGACGAACCATTCCAAGCATAATTCCGATATAAACGATAGCCATTGCTATAATATACAATGAACTTGCTACCGAACCTGCTTTAACTATAGCGATTACACCAGCTAATAAACACCATGCAGTAATATCATCAATGGCTGCACAAGTAATTACTAACGAACCTAATTTGGTTTTATTCAAACCTCTTTCTTGAACAATTCGGGCTAAAACCGGAAAAGCGGCAATACTCATAGCAACTCCAAGAAAAAGTCCGAAAGACATAAAATGTACGCCATGAGGTGCAAATTCTTGATATAAAAAAAAGGCCAATCCTAGTCCAAGCGCATACGAAACAATGATACTGGTATGACTTATAATAAAGGCTTCTTTAACTTTAGTTCTTAAAATCTTTAAATCGAGTTCCATTCCTACCACAAACATGAATAGGATTAAACCAATCTGACTTAAAAACTTTAAATTTACAATTGATTCTTTTGGAAAAAGTGTACCAAATAATTCAGGAAAATAAGCCCCAAACAAAGAGGGCCCTAATGCAATTCCTGCCAACATTTCACCAATAACAGTAGGCTGACCAATTTTTCTGCATATCCAACCAAAAAAACGTGCCACTAAAATTATGGTAACAATTTGCGCTAATAAAATTGCAAGCGGATGAAATATATTGTGTTTTATTGATGAAATAAATTCTTGTAAATAATGATGTTTAACTTGAATTTCATTAGTTACTTTACCCAACTCAATTGTCTTTCCTACTTTCAATATATTGAATATAATTGTTGAAAAAAAGACTAATACAAAAATGTAAAAAATTGAGTTTTTAAATTTTTTCATGAATAAAACATCTATTTATTATTATTCAATAGGTCCCTCCCATTGCATAATTCCACCTATTAAATTATAAGTTTTCTCAAAACCTAATTGATTCATAATACTGCAAGCTTGAGCACTTCTCGCTCCTGATCTACAATATACATAATACGTTTTGTTTTTATCTAATTCTTCAACTTGATAAACAAATCCTTGTCCTTTATAAATATCAATATTAATAGAATTAGGAATTTTTCCAGAAGCTACTTCTTCCTCTGTTCGAACATCAAGAATTATTGCATCCTGATCTTTCAAAAAACCTTCCCACCAATCTTTTTGAGATAAATCCATTTTCTTAAATTTTGCTCAAATTTACAATAAGAAATAAGAATTAAAAAATTTAATAAAAAATTAACAACGTTTGTATATACAAATAAAAAATATGTCATACATTTGTACCTACAAATATCAAGGTGATGAAAATAGAAGATATAATAAAATCTACCTCTGAAATTGCTTTAGAAAAAAAGACAATATTAAACTTAATTTATACACAACACATCATATCAGATAAGTTTAGTGAGGTATTAAAAAAATTTGAATTGTCTTCAGAACAATATAATGTATTAAGAATATTGCGTGGGCAAAAAGGAAACCCTGCCAATATGTGTATGATACAAGAACGCATGATTGCCAAAACTAGTAATACGACTCGATTAGTTGATAAATTATTAGCAAAAGAAATGGTGACTCGAAATGTTTGCCCAGCAAATAAACGTAAAATGGAAGTAACTATTACTGAAAAAGGATTAAAAACATTAGAAATTTTAGATCCAATTGTCATAGAATTTGAAAATTTATATACAAAAAATCTAACCCAAGAGGAATTAGAAACATTAAATCAATTATTAGAAAAATTTAGAAATTAAAAATTTGTTATGAGTACATTTATTGAAAATCAAAATTGGCGTTATGCTACTAAAAAATTTGATGCTACTAAAAAAATATCAGATGAAAATATAGCTTTATTAAAAAAAGCAATACAATCGGCTGCATCATCATATGGACTTCAACCTTACAAAGTATTTTTTATTGAAAATCCAGAAGTAAGAGCGCAATTACAACCTGCAGCTTGGGGACAATCTCAAATTGTAGATGCTTCACATTTAATAGTTTTTGCAAGTATTAACAAACTAAACGAAGCTTATATTGACGCTTTTGTTCAAAATATGGCTACCACTAGAAACTTACAAGTAGCTGATTTAGAAGGATATGCTACTTTTATGAAAGGCGCTATATTAAATATGCCAGAAGACAAAATGGCAACATGGACTGCCAAACAAACTTATATTGCATTAGGTAATTTACTTGCAGCTGCTGCCGAATTAAAAATTGATGTAACTCCAATGGAAGGTTTTGAGCCAGAAAAATTCAACGAAATTTTAGGATTCAATGAAAGAGGATTACATGCTACTTTAGTTGCTCCAATTGGATACAGACATGCTGAAGATGCTTTACAATTTGCTGCAAAAGTTAGAAAATCAGAAGAAGAATTATTTGAAACAATTTAATTAATAACTAAATATTTATAAAATGAGAAATTTAAAATCAATCGCATTAGCGTTAGTGGCTTTAGTTACATTTACAACGACAGCACAAACTAAAAAAATTAATGTATCTAAAAGTACAATTAATTGGACAGGTAAAAAAGTAACAGGTGAACACACTGGAACTATCAATTTAAAAGAAGGTAATTTAGTATTCAAAAAAGGATTAGTTAAAGGTGGAACTTTCACTGTAGACATGACATCAATTAATACTACTGATTTAAAAGGTGAATGGAAAGATAAATTAGATGGTCACTTAAAAGCTGATGACTTCTTTGGTGTAGAAAAATTCAAAACAGCTACTTTAGTATTCAAAAACATTAGTACAAAGAACAAAAACAATTACACTGTAACAGCTGATTTAACAATAAAAGGTATTACTAAACCAGTAACTTTTGATTTAGTAGTAAACGGAACTACAGCTTCTGCTAATGTAAAAATTGACAGAACTAAATATGATATCAAATACGGATCAGGAAGCTTTTTCTCTGATTTAGGAGATAAAACAATCAACGACGAGTTTGAATTAAAAGTAAACTTAGCTTGGTAAAAAACGCTTAATTAAAATGCTATGAAGAAGAAAAAATCCCGATTAATCGGGATTTTTTTTGCTTTTAAAACAGTGTTTACAACAAATACAAAACAAAAAAGCCTAGCAAATGCTAGGCTTTTTGTGATCTCATCAGGATTCGAACCTGAGACCTACTGCTTAGAAGGCAGTTGCTCTATCCAGCTGAGCTATGAGACCTATTTTCTTTATTTTCAGCTAAATTGGGAACTGAAAACTTGTCGGGGTGGCAGGATTCGAACCTGCGACCTCCTGGTCCCAAACCAGGCGCGATAACCGGGCTACGCTACACCCCGTGTGAACAAAAAAGCGGAGAGACAGGGACTCGAACCCTGGCATCGGTTACCCGATGACAGATTAGCAATCTGCTCCGTTACCACTCCGGCACCTCTCCTAATATTTTTCTGCGAAAGAACTTATCTTTTTTGCGGTTGCAAATGTAGAACAAGATTCTATTATTTCCAACACTTTTTTTGTTTTTTTTACAACTTTTTTTTAAAAACTCTAGCTTTCAAACACATAGAACTAAATTTTTTTTTCATTTCTAGTCTATTTCAATAGCAGTATTAGTTTTTGATAGGCCAAAGATACATTTTTACTTTAAAATTCAACAATATTTCGTTACATTCGCAAAAAATAAATTCAAACACAATGAGCAAAAAAGTAGTTATAGTATCAGCTGTAAGAACTCCAATTGGAAGTTTTATGGGAGCTTTATCAACAGTACCCGCAACAAAATTAGGAGCTGCAGCTATTAAAGGTGCTTTAAATAAAATTAATTTAAATCCAGCATTAGTTGATGAAGTTTTAATGGGAAATGTTGTCCAAGCAGGAAACGGACAAGCCCCTGCTCGTCAGGCAGCATTATACGCTGGACTTTCAAATGAAGTAGCTTGTACAACCGTAAACAAAGTTTGCGCAAGTGGTATGAAAGCAGTTATGCAAGGCGCACAAGCTATTATGGCTGGTGATGCACAAATTGTAGTAGCTGGTGGTATGGAAAACATGAGCTTAATTCCTCACTATGTTCATTTAAGAAATGGTGTAAAATTTGGACCAACTTCAATGGTAGACGGAATGCAAAAAGATGGTTTAACGGATGCCTACGATAATAATGCCATGGGTGTTTGCGCCGATTTATGTGCATCTGAGTACAATATTACTCGTGAAGATCAAGATAATTTCGCTATTCAATCGTACCAGCGCTCAGCAGCAGCATGGGAAGCTAATAAATTTGATGCAGAAATTGTGCCTGTAGAAGTACCTCAAAGAAAAGG
The DNA here is from genome assembly GCF_000455605.1 of Flavobacterium indicum GPTSA100-9 = DSM 17447. Taxonomy (NCBI): domain Bacteria; kingdom Pseudomonadati; phylum Bacteroidota; class Flavobacteriia; order Flavobacteriales; family Flavobacteriaceae; genus Flavobacterium; species Flavobacterium indicum. The sequence goes on along the minus strand of NC_017025.1, from coordinate 1,369,971 downwards.
CGACCCAATTATTGTTACTAAAGACGAAGAGTTTACAAACGTAAAATTAGACCGTATCCCTACTTTACCAGCTGTATTTACTAAAGAAGGAACAGTTACTGCTGCTAACGCTTCAACGATTAATGATGGAGCTGCTGCATTAGTTTTAATGAGTGAAGAAAAAGCTGCTGAATTAGGTTTAAAACCTTTAGCATATATTAAATCTTATGCAGATGCAGCACAGGAACCAAAATGGTTTACAACTGCTCCTGCAAAAGCATTACCGAAAGCTTTAGACAAAGCTGGACTTTCTATTTCAGATATTGATTTCTTCGAATTTAATGAAGCATTTTCAGTTGTTGGATTAGCTAATGCTAAAATTTTAGGATTAGATAACAACAAAGTTAATGTTAACGGTGGTGCAGTTTCATTAGGTCATCCTCTAGGATGTTCAGGTGCAAGAATAATTGTAACCTTAATTAATGTATTAGAACAAAACAATGCAAAATTAGGAGCGGCTGCCATTTGTAATGGTGGTGGTGGAGCTTCTGCAATTGTAATTGAAAAAGCATAATATAAATTAACGATTGGTATTGTTTTCTTCTAATACCAATCGTTTCTTATTTAATTGAATAAAAATGTTTGGAATTTGTAATTTAGCTATTGTTCCTATAAGATTTGAAGCCAGTGACAGAAGTGAAATGGTTTCCCAATTGTTATTTGGAGATCACTTCAAAATAGTAGAATCCACACCAAAATGGATTCGTATTCAAACCGCATTTGATCACTATGAAGGTTGGATTGATAGTAAACAATACCAAGCATTATCTGAAACTCAATTTCAATTAATTGAAACCACAGCAAACATTTTAAACGGCGATTTAATTGATTTTGTTTCTTATGGTAATAATCAATTAATGCCAATTCCTTTAGGAAGTTCGGTATCATTTTTAGATATAAATGAAATCAACACTTCTAACTTTCAATTTGAAGGCATGAAGCTTTGTGGTGTGAAACCCAAAGAACAATTACTTAAAACTGCCTTTTTATATTTAAATGCACCCTATTTATGGGGAGGCAAAACACCTTTTGGTATCGATTGTTCTGGTTTTACGCAAATGGTGTACAAATTAAATGGTTATAAATTACTTCGCGATGCCTCACAACAAGCTACACAAGGTGAGCCCTTGAGTTTTATTGAAGAAAGTGAACCGGGTGATTTAGCCTTTTTCGATAATGACGAAGGTAATATAATACATGTAGGTATTATGATGGAGAACAATTACATTATTCATGCCTCTGGTAAAGTACGTATTGACCGTATTGATCATTTAGGAATTTATAATGTAGACACAGGTCGTCATACGCATAAATTAAGAGTCATTAAGAAATTGATATAAAAAAAGTGATAAATATTAACTTATCACTTTTAATTTTTACTTAATGTACAATTTTTTAATCCGCATTATTGGTCCGCCACATTTTACTTCATGGCAAGCAATGCATTGATCAACCATAGCATTGTAAGCTACTTTTGAATCTTTTGCAGTATAAATTTCAGATTGAGCTTTCAAAAACAATTGTGCATGTTCGTTAAAAAAAGCATCTCGCTCCTTCCCTTTCGTGAAAGTAGCTTTTTCAATTTTTAGAAAATATTCTGGAAATGTTCCTAGGGTATCTTTTGCAATAATTCGATCTCTTAAACGTTTGTTTTCCACATACATTTGCTCCATTAAGCCTGCCATTTCTGAAATTTCATACATCTGAAATTCTTCCTTAGGCTTTTCGCAAGACGCCTCTTTTTCTTTTTCGGACGTATTGGAATTACAACTTAAAAATAAAATTGAAAATGCTAAAACAGTTACTAATTTCTTCATCTTATTTTGCAATTAAAACCCCATGTGCTAAAAATTTCAATTCTTTCTTAGGCGCAGTAATACTATCGATTGCAGCTTGAGATTTACCTTCATCTTCTGCATAATGTTTTAACTCTGCAACAGGTGTTTCTTCTATAAAAGCTTTTCCTTCAACAACAACTTCTCTATTTTGTGCATTCATTGGAACAAAAAAACCGTAGTCTTTAAACTTAACAAATGCTTGCTGCTCATTCCCTAAATCTAAGGTCATCCAACAACCTTTATTTTGACAAATCTCATTGATTTTAGTTGAAAATTTCACGTTTAAAGTATCTCCAGATTTTAAAGTCTGGTATTTATTTAACATCTGCTCAGCAGTTAAAGCATTGTCTTTTGAAATGGAATCTCCAAATACAGCAAAAACTTTTTCAGGAGCTTTTTCTTTTATTTCTTCATTTTTTTTACCACATGCAGTCAATACTACTAATGCTAATAATGTAGCAATTTTTGTTTTCATCTTAAATAATTAATAAATTTTATAACACAAATGTACTTATTTTTTTGAATTTCTAATGATTTAGCAATGTTAATAATTATTCTAAATTTCGCAATAAAACAAACATTATTTTAGTAAATTTGTAAGGAACAAATAACATAACCAACCTTTGTTACATAATTTCAAACAATGAATAACACAATTAGCGACATTAAAATAACAAAATGTCAATCCTCTAAAATTAACGAAGTAGATTTTGAAAACCTAGTTTTTGGAAATATTTTTACTGACCACATGTTACTATGTGATTATAAAGATGGTGTATGGCAACAACCTGAAATTGTACCTTATGCACCTTTTTTAATGGATCCTTCATCTAAAGTTTTTCATTATGGTCAAGCTATTTTTGAAGGAATGAAAGCTTACAAAGATGCACATGATGATATTTGGTTATTTAGACCTGACCAAAATTTTGATCGTTTTAATAAAAGTGCTACACGTTTGGCAATGCCAGAAGTACCTGAAGAAGTATTTATTGGCGGATTAAAACAATTGATTCAATTAGAAAAAGACTGGGTAAAACACGGTAACGGCAGTGCTTTATACATAAGACCTTTTATGATTGCTACTGGTCATGGTGTAATTGCTGCTCCATCCACTGAATATAGATTCATGATAATTTTATCTCCTGCAAAATCATATTATTCTGGTGAAGTTAAAGTAATTATTGCAGAGCATTTCAGTAGAGCGGCTAATGGTGGTATAGGTGCTGCTAAAGCTGCAGGAAATTACTCTGGGCAATTTTATCCTACTAAATTAGCTAACGAAGAAGGATTCCAACAAATCATTTGGACGGATGATGCTACACATACCAAGCTAGAAGAAGCAGGAACCATGAATGTTTTCTTTAGAATTAATGACGTACTTTATACAGCTCCAACTTCTGAAAGAATTTTAGATGGTGTAACAAGAAAGTCAGTTATTGATTTAGCTAAGAGAGAAGGAATTCAAGTTGAAGTACGTTCAGTATTAGTAGATGAATTAGTACAAGCTGCTAAAGACGGAAGCTTAAAAGAAATATTTGGTGCCGGAACAGCAGCCGTAATTAATCCTATTGCTGGGTTCTCTTATAAAGGAGAGTACTTTGAATTACCAAAAATGGAAAATTCTTTTGCTCAAGAAATTAAAACCAAATTAACTGGTATTCAAACCAAAGAATTGGAAGATACTTTTGGTTGGACTGTTAAAGTATAAATACAATATGAATATTTATAAAAAGTTGCCTTATAATATCTAAGGCAACTTTTTTTATTTCAAAATTTCTTCAAAATTAGGCTTAAAATAATTAGGGCCTTTCATTACTTTACCATCTTCTCTATAAATCGGTTGTCCGTCTTCTCCTAATTTACTCATGTTGCTTCTTTGAATTTCATCAAAAACTTCTTCAATCTTATGTTGTAATCCATGTTCTAAAATAGTACCACACAATATATACAACATATCTCCAAGAGCATCTGCAATTTCAACCAAATCATTATTTTGAACTGCTTCTAAATATTCTTCGTTTTCTTCTTTCATCAAATTAAAACGTAACATGTTTTTTTGTTCTCCCAAACACGCTTTCATTTCATCACTTACTCCTAATCCGAAAGAAGTATGAAATAATTTAACTGCTTCTAATTGTTTTTGCATAATTCTCATTTTTTTAACCCTCTAAAATTATATTATAAATATGATAATCCTTAATTTTGCTATAAATTTTATCAACATGTTTTCAAAAGGCCAAACTATTTTTGCGATAGTATTTGCTATCTCTTTTATTATTACCATGTTCTTTATGTATCGGAAAGATGCTAACATCCATAAAAAAAATTATAAAGGTGTAAAATGGGTTTTATTAGGATTTTTATTGTTTATTTTGTTTTTATTTTTGATTAAAACAGTTATTAAAGAATAATTTTTTATAAATTTGGAGGAATCATCTCCCAAATTATGAAATTAGTAAAATATTTTGCGCTTTTATTCTTGCTATTTTTATTAGCCTTTGTAGTATTTGTAGCCACACAACCTGCCACTTATAAGATTACAAAATCTAAAGAAATAATTATGCCTCCTTCTCAAGTATTTGAATATGTAAACGATTATTCAAATTGGATTGATTGGCAACAGTTTGAAACATCTGAAGATTTTAAATACACCATTTCAAGTAATCCAATTGGAGAAAAAGCATATGTAAAATGGGATGATACTAATTTAATTGCAACAAAATTTGCTCATAAAGATTCAATTGCTCAGGATTACATCGAAAAGGACAACAAACAATCATTACACTGGAAATTTATTAAAGTTAAATCGGGAACTTTAGCTAATGTAACCATACAAGGAGAACTAAGCTTTAAAGAAAAGATTTATTCTGTATTAAACGGAGGAATTACTAGCTATGTTGGTCCACAAATTGAAGATGGGTTAACTAAAATAAACAATTACTTAGTAAACGAGTTAGGGAATTTTAAAATTGATGTTCATGGTTTAGTTGTTAGACCTGAAACTAATTTTATTGAACAAAAAGATTCTTGTCTAACTAAAGATTTCAATAAAAAATCAAAAACCTTACTTACTTCAATGAAATCTTTTATAAAAAATAATAATATCCAAACACTTGGTGTGCCTTTTGTCATCTTCCACAACAATCCCAACACAAGTTTTATCAAGTATTCTATGTGTGTTCCTGTAAAAGATGAAATTTTAACCACCCCAGAAAGTCAAATTCAAGGTAATCATTACGATGAATTTTTAGCAGTAAAAACAATTTTAAGAGGAGATTATTCACATACCAAACAAGCTTGGAGCAAAGCACGTCAGTTTATTTATAAAAATAAGTTTACTGAAGATAAAAACGGAACCTATATTGGTATTTACAAAAGAGCATTACCTGAAGTTAAAGAACCTTCTAAATGGGAAACCGAAATTTATATACCAGTAGTAAAAAGGAAACCTAAAAAAAGAATCGTTAACGATTCTACAAAAACAAATTCTGAAACGGCGCCAACAATTCCAGAAAATTCAATAAAATAATTTTAAATTTTAGTCAAAACAACTTCTACCATTTGGTTAGAAGTTTTGGGGCCAAATGTGCGTGCTTGTTTCTCTGCTTCAGTTGAACAAAGAATATATAAGTTTAAGCTACTTAAAGGAACAATCTGTGTTTGGTACTTCCCCTTAGTATCTTCAATTTTTATTTGATAATCTTCAATTGAAATCGTATTTCTCACTACCAAAAAATATTGATCCGTGGCATAAGGAAAATACCATCTTTGTTGATTATTTTCTAAAGTTATCTGATAATTTTGGGTAAATAGTAAAGGTAAATTGTTATTTACTAAACTAATTGCATTATTGGTATTCAAAACCTCATTACCGTCCAAATCAACTAAAGAAATTTTTAAATCTTTTACATTTACTTTCTGATTTTCTTCATGTGCATTTACTACCACATAGGAGGTAAAATCATATCCACAGTGCGGTACTCCAGTAATTTGACCAAAACTTACACTGGAAAATAAAATAAAAAAGACTACAATTTGTTTCATATAAAAAAGGCTCACAAAGAGTGAGCCAAAGTACTATAATATTTTAAAATTACATAGAAACATAAGCATAAATCTTTGCTCCTTGTTCAGGAGCTAAACGCGCTTTCTTAGTCATACGTTCAACAATAGGTTTCCATTCCTCAGCAGAAAAGTTTTTTGGATCATATAACTTATGACATTTTGCACAATTTGTTTCAAACAAAGCTTTTCCTTCCGCTTGTTCAGTACTCATTGTCATTTGCGATAAAACTTGTTCTTTTATAGGAGAAGTTGAAGTGGTAGCTTGCTTTGAAGCACAAGCAAATGCAAGCATAAATACTATAGCAATTGCTACTACAGATTGTATTTTTTTCATATTCTTAGTTTATTTTGGTAATCAAATGTAATAAAAAATCCCAAGAATAAATCTTGGGATTTTAATTTATTAAAGTTTTAATGAAAACGTCAATTATTTCACATCCATTAATTCCACATCAAACACTAAAGTAGCATTAGGAGGAATTACACCACCAGCCCCTCTTGAACCATAACCTAAATAAGAAGGGATAACAAAACGAGCTTTATCACCTACTTGTAACAAGGCAATACCTTCGTCCCAACCTTCAATCACTTGACCTACACCTAAAGTAAAATCAATCGGTTGTTTTCTTTTGTATGAAGAATCGAAAACCATACCGTTTTCTAAAGCTCCTTGATAGTGTACTGAAACCTTTTTCCCTTTTTCTGCTTGTTTACCACTACCCTTTTGAATAATTTGGTAACGTAATCCGCTTTCTGTTTTTTGGAAACCAGCCGCTAATTTTTCTAACGCTTCTTCAGCTAATCTTTTTTCTTCAGCTAAACGTTGTTCTCTAGAACCTTCAAATGTTCTAAATGCTTCAATTGCATTCCATTTTTCTGCCTCAGCACCAACTCTAACAATTTCAATACTTTCAATAGTATCACCTTGAGCTACTGCATCCACAACAGCCTGACCTTCTACAACATGACCAAAAACAGTATGCTTACCATCTAACCATGGTGTTTCTACGTGTGTAATGAAAAACTGAGAACCATTCGTTCCAGGACCTGCATTTGCCATAGACAACACACCCGGTTTGTCATGTCTTAATTCTGGATGAAACTCATCATCAAATTGATATCCTGGTCCGCCTACACCTGTTCCTTGAGGACATCCTCCTTGAATCATAAAATCGGGAATAACACGGTGGAATTTTAATCCATCATAATACGGTTTTCCCATTGGTTTGGCTTCATTATCTAATTGTCCTTCTGCTAAACCTACAAAGTTCCCAACAGTTCCAGGCGTTTTATCGTGCGTTAATTTTACTAAAATACTTCCTTTAGGTGTATTAAATTTAGCGTAAATACCGTCTTGCATACTATTTTTATTTTTTAAAGATGTGCAAATTTACTATTATTTTCGCTATTTTTGATTTTAAGAAGCAGAAAAAAATATTTTCCTATCACTACTTGTCCTGCTGTCCGCACTACACGGTAGTTTGCTTCCATCAGGGCTAAACTTGTCATTTAGTGCTTCGATTCAAATATTTTAAACATAATAAATTTATACCCAACCTGTTTTAAATACTTTCAGGTAGAACAAATAAAATCAAAACATGAACAACTACATCAATCTTAATAAAAACACTTGGAACAGCAAAGTGGACGTACATGTAACTTCAGATTTTTACAACAACAATGCTTTCCTAAATGGAGAAAACACTGTTCCTTTTACAGATATTCAAGCCTTAGGTGCTATTAATGGTAAAAGTATTTTGCATTTACAATGTCATTTTGGTCAAGATTCACTTTCTTTAGCTAGAATGGGCGCTAAAGTTACTGGAATTGATTTCTCTGATAAAGCCATTGCAGTTGCCCAAAATATGAATACACAACTTGGTTTAGATGCGCAATTTATTTGTTGTAATGTATACGATACTTTAGCTCATATTTCCGAACAATTTGATATAGTTTATACCAGTTACGGAACTATTGGATGGTTGCCGGATTTAGACCAATGGGCAAATGTTATAGCCCAAGCGTTGAAGCCTGGAGGTAAATTAGTTTTTTTTGAATTTCATCCTGTCGTTTGGATGTATGATACTAATTTCACTCATGTTCAATACAATTATTTCAAATCTGAACCAATAATTGAAGAAGAAACAGGTACTTATGCAGATAGATATGCCAATATTGATAATCAAACTATTACCTGGAACCACAGTTTAAGTGAAGTCATACAAGCGTTAATCAATCAAAAACTTCAAATAAATTGGTTTCAAGAATTTGATTATTCGCATTACGCTTGTTTCAACAATACTATCGAATTTGAACCTGGAAAATTCAGAATTCAATCTTTTGACAATAAAATTCCAATGATGTATGGATTGGTAGCCAGTAAGTATTAGTTTCTAAAAATTAAATAGAGAATTCCTCCAATAATAAAGCTCATACTATTCATCAGGAAACTCAAATAAAATGCTTTTGTTCTAGAAATTTTTGGCGAGATTAGTTTTAGTAACAATAGGGCTTCCAGAACCAAAACTACAGGTTCACCGAATAAATTTCCTGCACTAAAACCAATATAGTTGGCAGAAATGAGCCATAAAATGGGATGCGAAATACTATTAATTAAAACAACATACTTTACATTTGAAAGATCCATTTTATTTTTCTTAAAATAACTGAATGCCATGAGTAACTCAATAAACAGGGTACTAAAAAATGCCAAAAAGTAATTTCGTAAAGAGGTACCAAAAATGGGAGTAATATTTTCTACCCCATTTTGACGTACTTTCAATTTATGAAAAGAAGTATTTCCATTATCATAAAGAACTGGACTTACTAAAACTCTATCCTTAAAATGGAAAATAATTTTAAATGAATTGGGTACAAATCTGGTCATTTTCAAAAACCTAAACCCATCATAATAAAAACATTTACTACCTTCACAATCATATATGGTATCGTTAACAGAATCATCTTCGTAAATACAACCAATTTTAACCAACTGTAACGTATCTATATTTTCATATTCAACTTCAATATGTTCGTTGCTTTTGAAGGGTAATGCATCCGCAAAACTAAATTGAACAGTTAAGGCAATTAAAAAAATGGAAACTGTTGTTTTTAAATTCATCATCTACTTTTAATTACATGTAAACTCACCGTTGCTAAATCGGTATTCGGATATTTTTTAAAATATTCAGACTGTGAACATAATCCAATTCGATTTAAAACATCAATAAAATTATCAATCTCCACAATATATTGATCTGAGAAACCGTGTGTTGCATCATAAGCCGTTGCAGCAGTTTTTCCTAAATGATTGGCCACTAGGTTTGGATTAACGGTATGTAATTCAATTAATAACAATCCGTTTTTTTCTATATATGGCTTCCATTTTAAGAAATGTTGCTTTAAATTTTCTTGTACAATTTCAGAGGATAAAAATTGGCCTTTACTAGCATAAGCGCCTGAACTTAAACCATATTTTACTTCAGAAGTTGTAACTACTTCTTCCCAAATTCGGTTATGATCTAAAAACGTTCGTACATTTAATAAATCCCCTAATTCTATGGCGTAATTTTCTAATAAATCTTGTGCTAATTGACTAGGATCACTAATATCTCCCCAAATCACTTTAGCCCAAATATCTGCCGAAATTAAATTGGAACGGGTTACTTTTAAGGCAGCCGTGTTGTAATCTACACCTACTAAAAACAAGGGATAATCTTGCAAATGTTTTCCTCTCAACGTAAAACGCTCAATAACAGTATACAGGTGAATCAAAAAAGCACCATTTCCACATCCCATATCTAAAATCCCTTTGGGTTGTTGGTCTAAAGGTTGATTAAAAATGGAAAGTATAACAGAATCAATCGCCTTAAAATAAGTACTGTGTGCACCACCACTACCCCATACATTCATTTCTCTATTAACATGCTTTTCTGTTTCTAATAAGGTATACTCTTTAACTTCAGTTGCATTTCCAAACAACAATTTATCTAAGGATTGAAACATAGGTAAATAAGAAACCGTTACGCCATATGCGGTTGCTTTTTTTGCAAAAGACAAACCTAAATCTGTAAATTGATAATGTTTATTCTTTTCTGAAAACCAACCTAGCTGACTTAAAAATTCCAATATAGTTTCAAATAATTGTGGTTCTTTATGAAATTCTTCAGCTGTAAATGAACTTTCCATAAAATAGTTATGAAACATACCCGTCATACCTAAACCAACAATGATGGGACCAACAAAAAATCCTTCTAACATAAGTCTCAAATCCTCGGCATACGAACTGATTTCTTTTTTCAACTGATTTTGGATGTTTCTATATTCTGAAAATAAAAACTGTACTTCTTCTTTATGTGAGCTGTTCCAATGCACTGAAGTAAAAAAATCTGATTTTTTAAATCGAGCATAAACGGGTTGAATTAAAGTAACTAAACTTAAAAAAGGAAGCGTTTTTTCAGAATGTTTGAAAACGATTGCGTCTGGATTTTCACCCGACTGATACTTTAAAATACCCTGAGAAGCTAAACATCGTAAAGCAACATGCAAATACCCAACATTAGATTTTTTAAACTGCGCTACCTCATGTAATGTAAAGTTCTCATTTAACTTGATATAATCAATGATTCCATTTTCTTGTAAACAGCCTAAAATTGGAATGCATACAATTCCGTCTAAATGACGAAACAAAAGTTGTCTGTAATATTCTTCCATTTGTGCGTAGATTTTCTCAAATTTAATAAAAAACATGATCATTTTTTCATTTTTTAATACCTTTAACCAATAAAATAAAAATTATGAAATCTATTTTCAATTTATCCGACAATCAAGAAATTATAAAAAGAGTGCAACAATTAACGCCACACACGAAAGCTTTAGGGGTAAAATGAATGTAGATCAAATGTTACAACATTGCAATGATGCAGTTTTAGTGTCATTTAATGAAAAAGAACTTCATGTACCAGTTGCATTTCGAATTTTAGGAAGGCTATTAAAAAACATGGTTTTAAAAAAACCTGAATTTGATAAAAATAGTCCAACGGCAAAAGAATTCAAATACAATACAAATTTTGATTTCAATACTGTACAACAAGAGTTGATAAAAAATATAAGTCGTTTTCAGGAAGGCGAACAAGCTATTAAGTGCATCAAACATCCTTTTTGGGGTAAAATGAATTCAGAAGATTGGAATAATTTACATTGGAAACATTTAGATCATCATTTAAAACAATTTGGAGTATAATAAATTCTATTCATTTCTAGATAAAAATATATTGTTCCTTATCTTTGCCTTCTCGAAAAAAATATGCCATGAGAATAGATATCATCACCGTTTTACCCGATTTATTAAGAAGTCCGTTTGAAGGATCAATTATGAAACGTGCCATTCAAAAAGGATTAGTGGAAGTTCATTTTCATAACTTACGTGATTACAGTTCCAACAAACATAAAAATGTGGATGATTATCAATTTGGTGGGGGTGCCGGAATGGTTATGATGTGTGAACCCATTGATTTATGTATTTCCAAATTAAAAGAAGAACGAAAGTACGACGAAGTAATTTATATGACACCCGACGGAGAAACATTAAAACAAAAAATGGCCAATTCCATGTCGATGTTACAGAATATAATCATATTATGTGGCCACTATAAAGGTGTGGATCAAAGGGTACGAGATATGCATATTACTAAAGAAATTTCAATTGGAGATTATGTTTTAAGCGGTGGCGAAATTGGTGCTATTGTATTGTGTGATGCATTAATTCGTCTAATTCCTGGAGTTTTAAGTGATGAAACTTCGGCTTTAACAGACAGTTTTCAAGACAACTTACTGTCACATCCAATTTACACAAGACCTGCAGAATACAAAGGCTTAAAAGTTCCTGATATTTTATTAAGTGGTAATTTTCCTGAAATTGAAAAATGGCGCGAACAAAAAGCGTATGAACATACCTTGAACAGGCGTCCAGATCTATTGGAAGAATAAATTACTAATTACATGAAAGAGGTTTTATTTTTAATTGCAATTTTAGTTGGAGCTTTTTATGCAAATAAATATGGTACTAAAGCCAAAAAAGATATTGATGATTATTTCAAGACTAAAAATAAATAAAAAATCCCGGGTTGCTACTCGGGATTTTTTATTGTAAATTATTTAAATTAAGAATACATTTCTTTTCTCAATTCTTTAATTTTTGGATCTTCTAAATATTCATCAAACGTCATGTAACGATCAATACATCCTTTTGGAGTTAATTCTAAAATTCTATTTCCAACGGTTTGAGCAAATTCGTGGTCATGTGTAGTAAATAGAACCGAACCTTTAAAGTTTTTTAATGAATTATTAAAAGCTGTAATTGATTCTAAGTCAAGGTGATTGGTAGGTTCATCTAACATCAATACATTAGCTCTAATCATCATCATTCGAGATAACATACAACGCACTTTCTCACCTCCCGATAAAACATTACATTTTTTTAAGGCTTCTTCACCTGAGAAAATCATTTTACCTAAGAATCCACGAACATAAACTTCGTCTCTTTCTTCTTCGGTTTTAACCCATTGACGTAACCAATCAACTAAATTTAAATCACTTTTAAAGAAATCGTGATTTTCTACTGGCAAATAAGACTGAGAAGTTGTAATTCCCCATTCAACCGTACCAGCATCAGCTTGTAAATTATTATTTAATATTTCGTAAAAGGCTGTTGTAGCACGAGAGTCTTTTGAAAACACTACTACTTTATCGCCTTTAGCCATATTGATGTCAACATTTTTAAACAAAACTTCTCCATCAATTGAGGCCGCTAAATTTTGTACATTTAAAATTTGATCTCCAGCTTCTCTTTCTTGTTCAAAAATAATGGCTGGATATCTACGACTTGACGGTTTAATCTCATCAATATTTAATTTTTCAATCATTTTTTTACGAGAAGTTGCTTGTTTAGACTTCGCAACGTTCGCACTAAAACGACGAATAAATTCCTCTAATTCCGCTTTTTTCTCTTCCGCTTTCTTATTTTGTTGTGCTCGTTGACGCGCCGCTAATTGAGACGACTCATACCAAAACGTATAATTTCCTGAATAATGAGTAATTTTACCAAAATCAATATCGGAAATATGTGTACAAACCGCATCTAAAAAGTGACGGTCGTGCGATACAACTAAAACCGTATTTTCATAATTAGCTAAGAAATTTTCTAACCAACCAATAGTTTCAAAATCCAAGTCATTGGTAGGCTCGTCCATAATTAACACATCAGGATTACCAAATAAAGCTTGCGCTAATAACACACGAACTTTTAATTTTCCATCCATTTCACTCATTGGAGTATAATGAAACTCTGGACCAATTTCTAAATTTGATAATAAAGTAGCCGCATCACTTTCAGCGTTCCATCCATTCATTTCATCGAATTGCAATTGTAATTCACCAATTCTGTCTGCATTTTTATCATCATAATCGGCATACAAAGCATCCATTTCTTGCTTTACAGCATGCAATACTTTGTTACCCATTAAAACTGTTTCTAAAACCGTATAGTCATCAAACATATTGTGGTTCTGATTTAAAACCGACATACGTTTTCCTGGTTCAAGAATAACTCTTCCTGAAGTTGGATCAAAATCTCCTGAAAGTATTTTAAGAAATGTTGATTTTCCAGCACCATTGGCACCAATGATTCCGTAACAATTTCCTTGAGTAAAGGTCACGTTTACTTCATCAAATAATATTCTTTTCCCAAATTGAACGGATAAATTAGATACTGTTAGCATGTATTCAAATAGTTTTTTAAAATTGTGGCAAAATTAGCAATTTAGATTGAGTTTAACATTAATTTTTAGTATTATTATTTAATTTTTTAACGCTCTATTAACAATGCTAGTAAAAGGAAAGAAATATATTTGTTTCTGTAAATGAAGCCCCCTATGCAAAAAAAATACCCTTATATAATTTTATTGACCTTATCCTTTATTGCAACAAATTTAATATCCTGTAAGCAAGTATTTGAAGAACAAAATTATGTTGCCTATTTTGGTGGTGAAATTGAAAATCCAAAAACCAATTTTGTTGTTTTTATGAAAGATGACAAAGTTATTGATACTTTCTTCTTAGATAAAAACAATCGTTTTTTTCACAAATTCGATTCATTAACACCTGGACTATATAGTTTTAAACACGATCCTGAATACCAATATGTGTATTTTGAAAAGAACGATAGTTTAATGCTTCGTTTGAATACGGTAGATTTTGATAATTCCTTAATGTTTTGTGGTCGTGGAGATGAAAAAAATAATTTCTTAATGGAATTATACCTTCACAATGAAAATGACAGAAACAAAATGTATGATGTGTATACTAAAGATGTAGCCGAATTTGTAAAGAACATTGATTCGAGCTATAATAAAACAAAATCCTTATACCTTAAAAGAAAAGCTTTTATCAATTGGAGCGATGAATTTGATAAAATAGCTGCTTCAAGTGTTGAATTGAATCATGCTTATAAAAAAGAAGTTTATCCGTTTGCACATGAGTTTAGAACTGGAAAATCTATTAAAAATAAATTACCTGTAAACTATTACAATCATAGAAAAGCAATTAACTTAAATGATACCGCTTTAGTTAATTATTCTCCTTTTGTAAAATATATTACTGTACTTCTAAATAACATTGTACTTTCTGATGCTAAAAATATAGCAGATGAAATGAGTTTAGAAAACAATATTAAAAAGTTACAAATTGCAGATACTTTAATTAAAAATTTACATGTAAAAAATTTAGTAGTAAACAACATTGCCAATATGTATTTATTGACAGATCAGTGTACTGAAAACAATACTAAGTTTTTTCAATTATATTCTAAAATTTCTACTGATAAGAAATTAGAAGAAGAAGTAATGAAAACTTCTAAGAACATTCATAATTTACACAATCACTCACATCTTCCTGTTATTACTTTGTACGACACAAATGGTAATAAAGTTGATTTGAATAAGATTATTAAAAATAAAACGGTCTTGTACTTTTGGACAAAACAATCTGAATCACACGCCGTGCATTCACATAAAAAAGTTGATGAATTAAAGGCTAAATACCCTGACATTCAATTTATTTCAATCAATATAGGTAACACAAATACTGAGTGGCTTAATGAATTGAAAAAGAATAATTTTAATAATTCTTTAGAGTTATATTCTCCAAACTTTAAAGAAATAAAAGAAAAATGGGTAATTAACAAAATACACAGAACAATGATATTAAATGCTGATGGAAGTATTAACAATGCTTTTGTTAGTTTATTTGATATTAATTTTGAAAATCAATTGAATAAATAGGGTTAATTTTAGTTATTCAAAAAAAAACCACATGAGTAATGCATGTGGTTTTTTTATTTTATTTTTTTAGTACTTATTGATTTCCTTTAGCATAATCTGCTAAAAACTGTGCTAAACCAATATCTGTTAACGGGTGTTTTAATAATCCAGTGATAGAAGATAATGGCCCTGTCATAACATCTGCTCCAATTTTGGCACAATTTACAACATGCATAGTATGACGAACTGAAGCTGCTAAAATTTGTGTTTCAAAGGCATAATTATCATAAATCTGACGAATTTCATCAATAAGATTCAAACCGTCTGTTGAAATATCATCTAAACGACCTAAGAATGGAGATACATAAGTAGCACCTGCTTTTGCAGCTAATAACGCTTGACCAGCAGAAAAAACTAAAGTTACATTTGTTTTGATACCATTATCAGAGAAATATTTACATGCTTTAATTCCGTCTTTAGTCATTGGAATCTTAACAACAATTTGCTCATGTAATTCCGCTAACTCCTCACCTTCTTTAATCATTCCTTCGTAATCCGTTGCAATTACCTCAGCACTTACATCACCATCAACTATATTACATATATCCACATAGTGTTTTAAAATGTTGTTTTTACCTGTAATTCCTTCTTTAGCCATTAACGATGGATTTGTTGTTACTCCATCTAAAACACCTAATGCTTGTGCTTCTTTAATGTCGTTTAAGTTTGCTGTGTCAATAAAAAATTTCATTTGTCTTACTTTTATTTTTGTTTATGTGTTGTTTCTGCAAAAGTATGAAATCCATTTCAATTTCAATTACAAAAGTCAACTTCAAATTAAATTACAATTTATAATGATTCATGAGTATTTTTTCATAAACCGTGTCGGGTAAAATTCGTTTCAATACAATTGAAAATTTTTGCATAAATGCCCCAACTTTATAATGAACTTTTGGTTTTGGTGATTCAATAATTTTAGCAATAGCAACAGCCATATCTATTGGATCACTTCCGCTATTCACGTGTTCATTTACCATATCGAGCTGTGCTTGGTACACTTGCTCATAAGCTGAACCTTTTTGAACTGGAGCATGAAAACGACGACTGGCAATATCCGTTGCAAAATCACCTGGCGCTACATTCGTAATTTGAATTCCAAAGGCTTTGGTCTCCATGCGTATTGATTCTGTAATCAATTCTAAAGCTCCTTTAGAAGCCGAATAGATACTTCTAAAAGGTAATCCCATATAGCCTGCAATCGACGTTACATTAATAATTAGTCCACTTTTTTGTGAGCGCATAGCAGGCAATACCGCTTTCATTAACGCGATTGGACCAAATAAATTAGTGTCGAAATTATTTTTAATTTCTTCCATCGGAATTTCTTCTAAGGGACCTGTAATTCCAACACCTGCGTTATTAATTAGCACGTCTATTTTTCCTTCTAAACGAATTACTTCATCTATACAAAATTGAATAGAATTAGTGTTTCTAACATCTAATGCTAGTAGTTTTAACTTAGAATTTTGAACAGTTTCAGGATTTCTACTTGTACCATAAACCGTGTATCCTTTTTCTTGAAGAAATTCGCCAACCGCTTTTCCAATTCCAGAAGAACCGCCTGTAATTAATATAATTTTTGACATAAATTAGTTAATAAGAATAAATGAAAATAAGATAAGCATCGTGATAATTAGAATTATCAATGTAAAATTAATTACAAATAATAAGGTTGCTTTCCAAAAAGTAGTCCATTTACTTTCATGATACATTTGATAAATTGATTTGTAAAATAAAACTACAATGTATATAAATACAATTACATCAAATACATCATCAATTTGATGCAAACCTAATTTAACAAATAAATAATTTAACGTTCGTGCTATAAGCAACAGTAACAGTAAACTGGAAAAATAATGAAAGGTAAAAATACCGTGTTCAAAATACCACCACTTTTTTTTGTTATGAAATAACCAGGTTAAAAAAGCAAAAATGGGTAAATAAATAAACAACGCCTTAGGAAGTTGATGCTTAAATTGCTCGCGTAATTTATCCACTATCTCTTCTGGTGTATACTTTTTATTTAAATTATCTATTTTCTCTTGAAAAAAATAAAACTCATCATCTTTTTCAATTTCTAAATCCAAACGTGCTAATTTTTTATTTTGTTCAGAAGTCCTAATATTTAAACTTTCTTCTTCTTTAGAATCAACTTTGATTACTCCATAAAGAAGAAAAAAAACAAAATTGATAAAAATAAACAATTTTACTGGGGCGATAAATTTCTTTCTTTTACCTTCTAAATACGTTTTAGTTAATGTAACTGGAGAAAATAGCAAATATTTTATTGCTTTCCAAAACCCATTTTCATAATGAGTCAAATCTTCAATAAAATGAGTAAATAAATAATGAAAAGATTGCCTTGTTTCTACATTTTCTTGGCCACAATTCGGACAAAAACGAAGTAAGACTTCCTGTCCGCAATTTTCACAACTCGTATTAGTTCTTAAATGTCCGCCACTCATGAATTAAATTTTAGCGTAAAACTAACAAAAAAAGTTGAATTGGAATAAATAAAAAAGCTGTCTTTTCAGACAGCTTTAACCTTTAATTAAAGTAGGTTTTTTGTAGGTAAGCTTTTAAATCAGTAGGTTTTCTTCCTAAAATAGTTTGTAAATCTGAAAAAGGTGTATCAAAATCATTGTTTTTAATTCCGGCTGCAAAACCTAGAGACATTTGAACTATTGGTGTAGGCAAACCCATTCCTTCTAATGCCTCTTGAAATTCTTTTTCAGTTGGACTCACATAACTTACTTCTTTACCCGATAATTCACTTAAATAAGTAGCTACCTCTTGAAAAGAATACGCTGTTGTATTCGTCATTCTGTAAGTTTTATTTATATGCCCTTCTGAAATAAGTATGTTAGCTATCGCTTCTGCTAAATCTAAACGATCGGCAAACGTTACTTTCCCTTCACCTGCAGCAAAAAACACGCCTGTTTCTACCGGATTGGGACCAATAAACATAGGTAACACATCCGCATAAAGTGAATGTAGTAAAAAAGTATATGGAATGCCACTCGCTTTAATGTAAGCTTCCGTTTCATAATGATCTCCTAAAAACGGTTTCAAAGGGGATGTATCAATAGCATTCATCGAAACACCCGTATACAAAATATGTTTGACCCCATTTTTAACTGCTGCATCAACCACATTTTTATGTTGTCCTATTCGATCATTAAAATCATTAGACGAAATTAACACCACCGTATCAATTCCTTTTAAAGCTTCATTCAACAATTCTGGTTGGTGGTAATCTCCAATACGAATAGTAACTCCCTTTTCTTTCAAATCGTTTGCTTTTGCTGCATCTCTCACTAAAACAGCAACTTCTGAAAGTTTGTTTTTTTGTTCTAAAAATTGAACAATACCCTTACCTAATTGGCCTGTAGCGCCTGTAACTAATAGCATAATTTTTCTATTTATTTTTTTATTGAAACAAAGTTACGTATCTTTGCTATACAAAATATACTACTATACTAAAGTATATTACTATCCTTTTGTATACTTAAAATTCCCTTTCTTATGGAAATAGAAATCCCGACAATTAAAGCAGGTATTGGCTGCCCTATGAATTATGTTTTGGCTGTAAACGACACCTTAAATGTGATTAATGGAAAATGGAAACTTCCTATCATAGGCTCGTTGTTATTTGAAAAGAAACGTTTTACCGAAATTCAAAAAAACATTGGTAAAATAACACCAAGAATGTTGTCAAAAGAGTTGAAAGAATTAGAATTAAATGGTATTGTATTAAGAAAAGTATATGATTCTACACCTGTTATTGTAGAATATGAACTTTCTGATTCAGCAAAAAAATTAAATGAAGTATTAGACAAAATGGTGGAATGGGGAATGTTTCATCGACAACAAGAATTAAAAAAATAAATACTATGAATAAATTAAAATTAGATATTTGGTCGGATTTCTTATGTCCGTTTTGTTTTATTGGTAAACGAAATTTAGATAAAGCCTTGGTACAATTTGAGCATAAAGACGACTTACAACTCACTTGGCACAGCTTTCAATTGGCGCCTTACTTAAAGTACGACCCAACAATAGATGCGCATCAAGCGTTAGCGAATCATAAAAACATGGATTACATGCAAGCTAAACAATTGAATGAACAAGTGGCGCAAATGGCAAAACAAGCAGGTATTTCATTTAATTTAGACCAAATGAAATGGGCCAATAGTTATGATGCTCATCGTCTATTACAATATGCTAAACCAACACAATTGGTACATTCTTTAGAAGATCGTTTGTTTGAAGCGGTTTTTATAAATGGAGAAAACATTAGTGATAAAGATACTTTACTCAACATTGCTACTGAACTTGGTTTACCGCAAGACGAAGTAAAACAACTACTCCACTCAGATGCTTATGGTGAAGCTATAAATGAAGACATGCAATTAGGCGGACAATATGGTTTACGTGGTGTGCCTTTTTTTGTTGCCTTTAACAGTATTAGTTTTAATGGTGCTTTACCACCTGAAACTTTTTTAGAAGCTTTACATGATATACACTCTAAATGGAAAGCGTCTACTTTGGAACAAGCTAACTATACTGGAGAAAATTGTGATATAGAAGGGAACTGTTAATTCAGTTCCTTTATTAGAATTAAAATGAATGGAAGAACTATAAACCAACTACATCTTTTCTAACTTCATTGCGACATTTTTATCAAATTTAGTATCCAAATATTTAAAAAAATATTTATTCATTTGTAAAAATTTATTTAGCTTTTTGGAATATGTTATTTTAGATAATTCTTTATAAAAGTATCAAAATCAGGCAATTCTTTATTTTCATAAATTTCAACAAATTGAGAAAACTGAATATAACCATATTTGTAAGGATCAGAAGAAAGCTCTTCATAATGTTTGGTTAGATATTCTTTAAAATCTTCATTCTCAGGAACTGGATTTTGCAATTTAGAAAGGATTTTTTTTGCATAAAAATAACATTCTTCTAATTTGGCTTTATTGTTTGTTGTTCGCCAATATAAAATAGCAAAAACATTTGCATCATACTCACTGTCAAAAGCATTGTCAAAATTCTTACCAGTACTCATTGCAATGGAATGCCCCATTTCATGTACTACATAAAAACCATTGAAAAACAATCCAAAAACTTTTTTTCCTTCAATTTCTCCACCAGAAACTTCAGTGAAAAAATTCTTTTGAGGTTCAATTACTTCCTCCCAAAATGGAAGGTTAATTGAGTCATTATAAATATAAATTAAATAAGGTGTTGTGTTTTTAACAACAACATTATTAGTCAACTTAATGTCTTTATTTGCATTATGAATTTTAGTTTTCATTTGCTTAACAATTTTAGAAGCATCAGCAACTAAAGCTTTTTGGTCACTATATGTTGAAAACCATTTGTTTTGTGCATTAATCTGGAGAATAACTAATATAGTTAATACTACTGTTAAACTATTTTTCATACTATATTTAATTAAGATTTATTTCAAAAACAATTAAAAAAATAATTATTCATTTTAGATAACTAATTTAATAAAAAATTATACTTATTAAATTAATTAATAATTAAAAGATTTTAAAACAGTCAGTAATTCTTGAGCTTTACTACTTAATGATTCAGTCCAGAAAAAACATTGTTCGTTGTAATCCTCTTTATTTTTACAATAAACTTCTAACTTATTTGTTGAATAACCAATTGTAAAACTAATTTTAATTTCTTTGGTTTTGTAAACGTAAGAATTTGATTTTTTTAAATCAGTCCTTTTTGACATTTTTGGTTCTACATACGTTTCAAGATACTTAACTATTCCTTCTATTTCATCTACATCAATATATGAAATTTCAAAATATTTATAACCCCTACAATTAGTAGTCATTTCCACTTGAAGTGCTTGAACAACCTCATTTGTTTTTAAATCAGTTATTTCAATTGGAATAAATGAAACGGTTTCTCCATTTCCGGATAAAAGAAATGCAGTTGTATTCCAATCTTTTGCAATTTTAACAAGCGAAGCATTCTCCAAAAGTGTTCTAGCTTTAGTAGTTGTCGTATTTTGTGCAATAAGAAAACTGTTATTTAAAACCATGAAAAGTATTAGAATATTTTTCATTTTAAAGATTTAAAAATTAAAACTTAATATTTCTAGTAAAAATAAGATTTCTTACTGAAAATTGAGTTTATTCACTTAAATAGTTTAACTAGCTTCTGTTATAAAAACCTTTATTGAATTAAATGCTCTTTAATTCCAACCTGTTCCCATTTATCATTTTTATTCTTTTGAAATGTTATGGTAAATGTTGCAAAAAGTTCATTTGTATCTTCTCCAAGAAATATTGCTTTTTGCCAAGCATTTATTCTAATAAAAGCAAAATGATTATCTGAAGTGTATAAAGGTTCTGTGATTAAAAAGTAAAATCCTTTTTTATCAAAACTTTTAATAGTTTTATAATTTTTACCAGAAAGTTCTATTTTAGAAGATGATGTTAAACGTGCTTTTTTACTAAGTTCTACTTTCTCTTTTTCAATTTTTAATATTAAAAGTAAATATCTATAAAATTCGAATCGAGTTTATTAACTCTTTAAACATTTGTTGATTATCTTCACTCATTGGTTCCATAAAAGTAATATTAAAGTAATATTTCCCAACTGGTACAGAATAACAAATTGTTTTTATTTCAATGGTACCATCATTAACAGGGATTGAATATATAGATTCAAAACAAACACAATCTTTTCCATTTAGTTTAGTTACCTCAAGTTTATTTGTAAGTTTTAAATCAAAATAAATAGTCTTGATATGCTCAATGGATTTTTCAATCATCATCTTAAAACTATTTATTGATTTAGTTGGATTTTTATGTAAATTAACTTTTATCGTAGGAATAACTCCATTAACTGAATTAATAGGATATTTATAAAAAGTAACAATTTCAATTTTACCTTTACTTTTTTCAATTAAATAATCAATTTTTTCTTCTGATAGATTTATTTTCTCTTTAAAATTATTTATACTTTCATTTTTTTCTGCTTTAATCCAATTAACAGGTTCTTGAATACTAAAATTGAATTGCTCATCTTTAAATATTTTTTGAGCCAAAGAAATTGTACTAAATAATAGCAAAATAAAATACTTCATAGATGTTTTTTTAATATTGTAAAATGTTTTAATGGTTAACAAAATTTTATTTATTATTTTTTACTTAATACATTCAATATACTACCAAATATAAGAAATGTTTCTGCTTATAAAATCCTAAATCACAATTTCTTTAAATAGTTACTAAATGCCTTTTTTATAAAGGAGCATTAATCATAAAATCATGGAATTTTCCAGTATTTAAATTTATTTTTCCATAAAAGAAACAATTTCCACCTCCCAATACCATAACTTCTTTAGTTTTCCAATAATCATTATTAACTTGACAGAAACAATTTATATAAACTTCTTTTTCACCAGTTTTATTTATTATATAGGGAAAATATTGTCTTTTATAATTATTTAAATTTACTACTAAATTTGGCCATTTAGAGGGAAAATCTTTAAACATTTTCTTTAAATCTAAATTCATTTGTTTTACCGCTTTAGGAAGAATTTTATTTAAAGTTTCCACTTCATCATTTGTAAGATAAGTAGGTTTTATACCTTCTTGTTGAATTGTTTCTAAAATAACAATATAAATTTCCCCTTTAGAATTTTTAATAAATGTGTCTGATTTCTGAGTTCCTCTATCGTTACAACCTATCAATAAGAATAGTAATATTATTATTATCTTACTTTTAAACATTACTTTAGTTTTAAAATAGTTATTATACATTCTATTATTAATTAGTCTATAATTACGTAACAGATTATTTTTTTTCATCCGTTCGGCTTTCAACCTCGGGTCTGTTAAAGATAAAATTTCTTGTGGAAAGTAAACGTGTATTAACCGCAAAATTCGCACACGAGCGAAGCGATTAACAAAGGAAACTTGCCAAACTCCTGTTGTAAGTAGTTTTTATAATGTTTCTTTTAAAAATTTTCTGTAATTAAAACCAAAATTTTCTTGAATTTTATATTCCATATTTTCATCTGGAGGGTAAGCATCAAATTTTATTTCTGAATTTTTATTATTTAACCATTTTAAGAAGTCAATATACATTTCATTTTCTGCAACACTTAAAAAAGTAATTTTTTTGATTTTCCCATTTTCTATATATTTCAAAGAATTGTAATTATTCAAACTTTTGCGTGGATTTATATATGTCAATTTTTTTAAATCTGTGTATTTAATTTTTATTATTTTTTGTATGTTCGGATATTCAATTATAACTTCATCATCTTCAAAATAGATTTCAAGATATTTTTTTTTATCGTTTATGATTGAATAAAGAGTTAAGAAAAATATTGAAATTATTGATAATAAAGTAAAAATGAGGTTGTAATTTATTAATGCTATAAAAACACCAAATATAATAGCAATTATAATTGTCTGTAATTGATTGTTTTCGTAATTGATTGAAGTTGAACGGTATGTTTTCATAAAATTGTTTACAACGTCAGACTGTGAAAAACTTCACCGTCTATGAAATCAAATATAGTAAAAAGCTTGCAAGAAAGATATTTTATTGTTCCAAATAACTAATAAGTTTATCTACAACTAAAAAATAAACCTCGCTTAAAAGGGCTTAAACGAGGTCGGAATATTATATTTTTTGTCCCGATGCTTCGGGATATTTTAAAAAATGGTAGTTGTGCAACAGTTACCGCTGTTATGTGTGGATTTTATTTGTTGTTTGATTTAAAGTTTTAGTATATGCTTTGTAATTTCCATATGTTAAGTAAAAAAAGAACAAACCAAAAAATGAAAATAACCCAATACCAATATAATTATTTTGCAAATGAAGTCTGTTAACTTCTTCCAAATTAATCAAAGGTTTGTTTTGTTTATTCATTATTTGTTTAATTTGAATAACTGAAAAATTTAAATATTTATCCAATAAATTCAACTCCTTTTTTTTTGATATTTTTTTATCATAATCATCTTTGTTTAATCCAATAGTTATTATATCACCACTTTTAAATGTTTTGAGAAATTCATCATTATCAAAAATACCATCGTAATTTCGTCCTGAAATTTTAAATTCATAATTTGAAAAATCGGTTAATTGAATAACGAAATGATTTTTTCCTTTACGACCTTTTACTAGAGTTATTTCATTTTTCAATTTATTTGTAAAATAAACAAAATCGTTGTTTTCTATTTTTTTAAAATCATAAAAAAAACTTGAAAAATAAAATATCAATATTCCAACAATTCCACAAATTATAGAATATATAAAAAATTTTGGTTCTGATAATTTTGCGTTTAATTCTTCACTTACTCTCACTCTCTTTTCTATTTTAGAATAAAAACTATGAAAATTAGAGTATTCAGTATCAATTAAGGTTATTTTTTTGCCGTTTTTTAATATAAGGTAATACTCAGTCCAAGAATTGTATTTTCCATCAAAATGTTCAGAAAATTGAGTTATTATTTCAGAATAATTATATTTTTGAGTTTGAAAAAGTTTTTTGATTTCAAAATAATTTTCATAAACATAAATCTGTTTTTGGTTAACCAAATAATAAAAACAATAAAAAATAACTGAAACCAATACAAAAAATCCTAATAATTTAAGATTTTCTTCATAATTGTTTTTTGGTTGAAAATTATTATTTAATAAAAATATAAAGAATGAAAATAAAATTATTCCAAGGAAAATAATTATCCTATTTGTTAGACTTCTTTCAGATTTCGCAATTATTTTATTATTCATTTTTTAATTAATTCTTCTTATACGTGTAATTCGTTATAAAATCACACATAACGTCAGACTGTGAAAACACTTCACCGTCTTTTGACAAATATAATAAATAACTTATAAGAAAAATATAATTCTTAATTAGTTATAGCTACAACCTATCAAAGGAATTTTTGGTTATCCGATTTTTGGAAGTATTATGTTAAATTATTTTCTTTTGGAAGGTAGTCCAACAATTACCTTTGTTAGCTCTAGTTATTTTATAATTACAAGTGTTTGTTTATGTAAAACATCATATTTTTCCTCTGTGTCAAAATTATCAAAGATTGATGGCGTATAGTAATTCACATTTAATAAATCAGAAATTTCATTTTCACATGTGTCGTCAAATAGCAAAATTACTTTCTGATTTACTTGATAATCGTGCGTTGCTTTTCCGTTTGAATTCAAATATGATGCAACAATTAATCTTTCAAATAGACCATCAAATAATTCTCTGTCAGAATGAAATAAATGTTGTGCATCATACCAAATGAAATATCGATTTCGAGGTTGTGTTGTAAAATTGAGAATCACATCATAAACTGAATTCAAATTCCTTCCCGTTTCAAAACCCCAAGGTATTGTCCTGCATAGTTGATAAGCAAAATCGTCTATATTGTTTATATGTTTTCCAAATAATGGACAAACCTCAGAATCGCCAATTCTGCTTAGAAATTGTGTCAAATTTGTTCCAAACCAAATCAATGGATTATAGTCGCAAGTTTTATAGTTGTCCTTTGTTAGACAAATTATATTTGAACTGTTTACAAGTTCTTTGCTTGTTTCCAACCATTCATCATTTCCAATATAACCTGTTTCTATTCTTTGCATTGTCTTTCATAATTACCGCTAACATCAGACTATAAAAAACCTGACCGTATTTTAAACAAATATAATAAAAATCTTGCAAGAAAAATATAATTTTTAGATAGTTATAGCTACAACCTATCAAAGGAATTTTTGGTTATCCGATTTTTGGAAGAATTATGTTAAATTATTTTTTTGGGAAGGTGGTGCAACAGTTAGCATAATTGTACGTAGTATTTTTGTTTAATCCCACCACAACAAAATTCCTTTTTCTTCTTTTATGTATTCTTCTAAAGATTTCAAATCCCCAACTCCTTGGTCGACAGAATCTGGACAAAATTCATAAACCTCTTTTGCGAATTCAGTCATATTTTGAGGTAATTTATCGAATTCTATATGAACATAATCTAGACTACAACCAATAATTATTAGCCCATACTTTGATTTCCATTCGGATATTTTTTTTATTACATCCTTACTTTCTAAATCATAATTAATTCCGTCTGTTTTTCTATACCTTAATATATCTAATTCGTCATTACTTTTTATTATCCCAATATTTTTATTTCCGTTTTGACCCTCAATATAGAAAACAAGATAGCCTTTTTCTTTTAATTTAGATTTTTCTTTTTTAACAAAATTTATTGCATTATTTTCACTAGTTTCAGAAAAAATTCCATCAAAATATTCTTTATCTAGTTCTTCGCTAGTTTCAGAGTCAATTGCAGGTAATTGAGAAATTTTACTTTTTGTTTCTTTTTTTAATTCAAGAACTATTTCTTTATCAAAATCTAGTTTTAATATAAGTTCTTGTTCTGTTTTGGACAATTCAGTTTGGCTTGAACAGCAAAAAAACGAAAGTAATCCAATATTTAAAAATGCTGATTTAAAATTCATTTTATTATTTATTTACAATTTTTCTACAAAATATGCACAACGTCAGACTGTGAAAAAACTTCACCGTCTATGAAAACAAATATAGTAAAAAGCTTGCAAGTAAAATATTATATTGTTCCAAATAACTGTCAAGTTTAATCCTCAGCTTTAAAAAAAAACCTCGCTTAAAAGGGCTTAATCGAAGTCTGAATTTTATGCTTTTGAAACTATTTTTTAAAAAAGGCTAGTTGTGCAACAGTTACTGCTGTTATGCGTAGTTTTTTAATTATTTTTTTCCAAAAAAGCTTTTACCTCACTAAAATAATCCTCTCCATAAAATTTTAAAAATTCACCATTTGATTTTAGTATGTAAAAAGCTTGACAGTTTTCATGAAATGTAAAGATATTTGTAAAGAAAAAACCAGAATCTTTTTTAAAAAAGCTATCAGACGCATATAAGTCTGCAAAATAAGAATTCGGGTTATAAACAAAAAAGTCAATTGTATTATATTTTCTACTAATTTCATCGGAAATTCTCACTCGATTTCTTAAAACATGTACAACATTATTTTCAGAAGATGCTAGTAAAATACAATTTGGAGCTTTTTGATCATAATTTATTAATATATTTTGCTTGTCAGAAATAACTTTTCCTAATTCATTTTCTAGCAAGGTTTTCATTTCAGTATATTCTGACGCTGATAGTTTACCAGTTATTTTCTTTCTACTTTCTTTATACCTAGAATTAAATTCTTTATTAATTACCGTGGTATTATTGGTTGTGTTGGAAAATCCACAAGAATTTAGGAAAAATAGTGAAGTAAATATGAAAATAAATTTAAATAAAATTGTCATTTTTATACCGATTGTTTAAAATTACACATAACATCAAACAGTGAAAAAACTTCACCATCTTCCAAACAAATATAATAAAAAGCTTGCAAATAAGATACTTTGTTGTTCCAGATAATTGGCAAGTTTATTCTACAACTAAAAAATAAACCTCGCTTAAAAGGGCTTAAACGAAGTCTGAATTTTATGTTTTTAAAATTTTATTTTAAAAAATGGTAGTTGTGCAACAGTTTCCGTTGTTAGCAGCTGGCCTTAACTTTTTTAACAATAGTTTAAGGTTTGTATTTTTTTACAAACCCTTTAGCTTCACTTAGATTCCTTGGATAATTTACTCTTAAATAGACACCTTTTTCTATTTGTTCATAAACTGCTTGGAATTTAAAACCATTTTCAACTAATAGTTTTACCATTTCCCAACTTTTACTTTCTGATTTTTTAGGAGGCTTGAATTTATGATTTACCAGAATCATTTTTTTACCACATTGAGGACAATTAGATTCTGTTTGATTTTCATAATCATTTCCTTTGCTATATGAAGTTCTGCATTCTAAGCAGATATTTTTATATCCCATTTTTCGAATCAAATTTTCTACGGATTTTATACGCTCCGTTTGGTGGCTTGCTACTAACGTCAGCCTATAAAAAAACCTGACCGTCTATGAAAACAAATATAGTAAAAAGCTTGCAATTAAAATACTTTATTGCTCCAAATAAATGGCAAGTATATATACAATTTTAAAAAAAAACCTCGCTTAAAAGGGCTTAAACGAAGTCTGAATTTTATGTTTTTAAAATTTTATCTTAAAAAATGGTAGTTGTGCAACAGTTACTGCTGTTGTGCGTTCGGCTTTATTTGTCCTGTTTGTCAATATTTTCTAAAAATTTAATTGGATCTTCCAAAAAACTGTATGCATTTGAATTCTTAATACTATTTTTAATTTCTTCAAAGTCTGGTTTCATAAGTTTTCCTTTTCTGTCAAAGAATAGCCATTCATTTTCTACTCCTAACTCTATCATATTCTTCAAAAATTTTAAGTTCTTTTCTCTTAAATCAACTCGGAAAGAAAATTCTCTAATTGTCAAAGATTTTTCATCCAAATAGATTGAAGCGTCATTGTCAACTTCTTCAGAATAGGTCTTCCAATTTATGCTTGTTTTGTCGTTTCCCCAATTTGCTCTGTTAACAATCACGTCAATTTTCGTAATATAATCATCAGCTTTCATTTCGACTTCTTTCCAATAGATTTTAGCATCTGTTTCAAAATATCCTGTTTCCGTACTAACTCCAATTTCAGTTGGAATAAAGTCGTACTTATTTTCAATTCCTTGTTTCGGAATAATTCCTAAATAATATTGATATACTGCCATTTTGTTTCGGTTTTAAGCTGACTCACAACGTCAGACTGTGAAAAAACTTCACCGTCTTCCAAACAAATATAATAAAAAGCTTGCAAGTAAGAGTTATTTTTTAGCTATTTATACATTCCACCTATCCAAGGAATTTCGCGTCATCAGCTTCAAATGATAAGTTTAGAAGACAAAAATAATGATATGTTAAAACTTGTTTTTTTGAAAAAAAGAGGTTTGTTCACATTCTATAAAAACTCTATTGTAAGTTATTCAAATTCTAGAATTTTGTACAGGAACTAAAAAGCAAACCTCGCTTAAAAGGGCTTAAACGAGGTTGCAATTTTAGATTTATTATTATTTTTTAAATGGTAGTTGTGCAACAGTTACCGCTGTTATATGCTGTACTTTTATTTCCTCGGTATTGCTATTTCGTTTTCTTTGATATATAATAGACCATCAAAAACTTTTAACCACTTTCCGTTTTGATTTGTGTGTCCTAACATTATGCTATTAAATTTTTCTTCTATTTTTTTAGGGTTATTTATATTTATTTCATTAAAATCTATGAAGCCAAAATTATATTTTTGTTTGTCTAAATCAAATTCTAAAGATTCTTTTGGTGATATAATTTTTGTTTCTTCAATGCCTTTAAGATTATAAGGTATTTTTGAAAAACCTTTAGATGAAGTAGTTGCAATACTATATACTTTTTCAGAATATTTTTTCTTAACATGTTCGCCGAATACCTTTAATTTAGAATACATATTTGGGTCACCGTCCGCATAAGTCACTTCACTTAGGTTTGTTGCTCCATGAAAGTTAGCAAGCCAAACTATAATTTTAGCCTTTGGATTTCTTTCTTTAAAGTAGATTAAATTCCTAGCCATTTGATGGTCTCTAGTATTAACATAATAAGCTGTTTCTTCATCTTCATTACTAAAAGTATTAGGATTGAAATTCATCTTAACATGAGTAATAAGATTTTCTACCATTTGTGTGAAAAAGTTATCTTGGAAATGAATA
Source organism: Flavobacterium indicum GPTSA100-9 = DSM 17447 (assembly GCF_000455605.1). NCBI lineage: Bacteria > Pseudomonadati > Bacteroidota > Flavobacteriia > Flavobacteriales > Flavobacteriaceae > Flavobacterium > Flavobacterium indicum. Next base: position 1,339,925 of record NC_017025.1, on the reverse strand, counting down.
AGTTCATTTTCTTTAATAAAATTTTCTAATTGTAATGTGATATAATCAAATTCTTCAATTGATAATTTTGATTTATTTGTGTTGATTTTTTCGAAAATTGGAGCTAATTTCAGCCATTCTTTTTTATTTAAAATTGCCCAATTACTTTTTTCTAGTTCATTTTTGATAAAACTAATGTTTATCATCGCAGTAATATTTTCGTAAGGTTCTATTCCTGCAAATGAAATTTTACTATTTTTAATAAAACTTTCAAAAGATATTAATTGTTTGGCTGGATTCCATGGATTCCAGAAGTTATACCATTCATTTTCAAAATTGTCAGGTAAATTATTTTTTAAAACATTTCGTCCATTAATAAATTCCATTTGAAGGAAATCCATGCCTTCCATAGCAATTGTATTAAACCCTTTTTCTTCAACCAAATATTTAACAATTTGAGTTTTAACTTCAAACGTTTTTCCTTCTCCATGAGCTGCTTCACCTAGAAGTATTATTTCTTTGTTGGCAATGTATTGATCTAGTTTTTTAAAATCAGTGGGAATTCCATTTTCAGATTTTAATTCTGTCATTTTATCGGAGAGTTCCGTTGTTATTTTTTTACTGCATGAGATGTAAAAAATTGCAATAAACAGGAAAGATATTTTTTTCATTTCGTTTTTTAATATAGCATACAACATCAGCCTATAAAAAAACCTGACTTTCTATGAAAACAAATATAATAAAAAGCTTGCAAATAAGAGTTATTTTTTAGCTATTTAAACATTCCACCTATCCAAGGAATTTCGCGTCATCAGCTTCAATTGATTTGTTTATAAAACAAAAATAATGTTTGGTGAAAACTTGTTTTTTTGAAAAAAAAAAGGTTTGTTCACAGTCTATAAAAACTCGATTTCAAGCTATTCAAATTCTAGAATTTTGAACTACAACTAAAAAACAAACCTCGCTAAAAAGGGCTTAAACGAAGTCTGAATTTTATGTTTTTAAAATTTTATTTTAAAAAATGGTAGTTGTGCAACAGTTACGACTGTTAGCGGTAGTTTTTTTTATACAGTTCTTTTATTTCTATTGTTTTATTCAAATCCATTTTCAGACCATTTTCGAGCAATCTATTTAAAATTCCCAAACAACCTTGATTTTTATTTTTTGCACCATCTAATAAATATTTTAAAATAAAATCTTGTTTTATTTTATCAAGTTTAAAGAACTTTTTTTCATCTCTTCCTTCATTTTGCATTTCCCAAAAAAGAAAAATAAATTGCCACACGTGCATTATCACAATTATGTTTATCTGCCATTATAATAGCAACAGGTAATAATTCATATTTTTCAAATGGAGTATTACCATAATGATCGACTAAATTTCCAAATGCTTTAGTATCTCCATTTTCAACACATCTTTTTTTAAGTTCTGCAACTCGTTCCAAACTGAAATAGCGTTGTCTATTTTCTTTTTTTAGAACTGTTTTATTAGGTGAATTGTTACAACTGATAATTAATGTAACTGTTAACAATATCAATAGTTTTTTCATTATTAGTTTTTTTCGTGTGTTGTGTAAAATTACCACTAACGTCAGCCTATAAAAAAACCTGACCGTCTATGAAAACAAATATAGTAAAAAGCTTGCAAGTAAAATACTTTATTGCTCCAAATAAATGGCAAGTATATATACAATTTTTAAAAAAAACCTCGCTTAAAACGGCTTAAACGAAGTCTGAATTTTATGTTTTTAAAATTTTATCTTAAAAAATGGTAGTTGTGCAACATTTACGGCTGTTACAAGACTTTTTTATTCCGAAGCCATTTTAAATTTCAAGCTAATATTTTCACTACTTTTTAACTTCTCTTTGATTAACATCTCTCCTTTGTAATTATATAAATACTTTTCTATAATTATACCGTTTGGAATATTTTTTCTTTTTTTCCAGATTTCATAAGCTGTTGAAAATGTTAGTAAAGGTTTCATGTCTGAAGATGTATCTATAACATAGACTTCTCTGCCGAGTTGTTTCTTTTGTTCTTTTTCTGGATTGTTGCTTTTCAACATAACACGCTTACACATTTTATTATTCAAAAGCGTGTCTTTTAATTCTATAAAATCATAATTATCAACCTGAAATTTATATGGATTACTGTATTTTCTCAATAGTTCTTTTTCCAACGTAATTTCTGAATTAGTTAAATTTTGATTGTTCATTTGACCTTTCCAGTAAACTCCGTTTTGATCCAAAAATGTAACTTCTTCCTTATTACCCGAAATATTATGATAAGAAGAATAATAGCTATTGTCTTGGTTGTTTATTAGGTAAGTAACATCATGGTTTTTCTTATGATTTTTTAAATCTATGTACTCATAAGTTAACCTACAATTGAAATTGTACTCATAAGTTTGAGATAGAAAAATCAAGCAGAATCCTATTTTTAGTAATTTCGTCATAAAATGTCTTGTAACGTCAGTCTGTGAAAAAACTTCACCATTCATGAACAAATATAGTAAAAAGCTTGCAAGTAAGATACTTTTTTATTCGAGCTTATTAGCAAATTTTTCAATAGCTAAAAAAAGCATACCTCGCTTAAAAGTGCTTAAACGAAGTCTGAATTTTATGTTTTTAAAATTTTATTTTAAAAAATGGTAGTTGTGCAACAGTTACCGCTGTTAGCAACAGTTTATATTAATTATTTTTCTCTAAAATTCACGAATTATGCCAAAAAGATTAATGTAATATTGTTTTTCGTTATTAATTAAAACTAACATAGTATCTGAAGAAATTGTTGATTCGTAACTAAAGTTATCATATTTTGGTGGCTGTATCTCCTCACCTCTAAAATCTAGCAAACCATATTTTTCTTTATGCTGAATTATAATCAAACCATTGTTAATTTTATACATCGGACTATCATATTTAGGATAAACGATGAAATCATTTTTGTTAGGATTGAAGGTACCCCAAAGTCCATTTTTTTTAACCCAAAAAAAGTTTTTATTTATGCTATGAACTTCAAAATCATAGTCGGCAATAATTAAATTAGTTTTTAAATCAATAATTTGACTTTTTCCAGACTTTACTAAAACAGCATAGTCTTTTTCTGCGACATTAGAATTCAAATTATTATATTTTTTGAAAAAGATATAATCTCTATAAATAAATATTTCATCATAAATAAAATCACTAATTGTTTTTCCAGTATTATCTATAATACCGTATTTTGAATTTTTACGAGCTTTATTGAATTGATTAAGTTCATAAAATTTTTCTTCAAAAATAATAGGGAATAATATTGAGCCGTTAAAACTTGCAATGCCATACAATCCGTTTTTTTTAATAGAAATAAAATTTTCTCTTACTCGAACTTCATCGTATTCAGTAGGAATGATTTCTTTAATATTTTGTAATGAAATTACACCACTACCATTAAAATCTTCTACTTCCGTATAGTGGTCATTTCCTAAATTATAAAATTGGTTTATGTGGTAATATGTTTTACTAATTTGTTTTCCTGTTTGATCACAAATATAAGAGCCATAATCTCCTATTATTATAAAACAAGAATCATTTACTACCTTTGTCCCACGATGTTGCAAAGGAACTATTATTTGATTTTTTTTATTGACAATGCCAAATTTTTCATTCTTTGAAACTGCAAAAAAATTAGTGCTATAAGAATACTCAATATCAGAATATTCAAATGGTAATATTGTTTGGTTTTGACTGTTTATGATACCTTTTAATTTATTTTTTTGTGCGATAAATAAATTTTTACTTGACGAATAGCTTTGTATTTTATTGTATTCTAAAGGAATTATAACTTTGCCTGTACTATCAATCACACCAAATTTAGCATCTTTGTAAACCTCTATGTGTTTATTACCTAGAAAAGTAATATCTTCATATTTTTCACTAATGGAATTACCTTTTTTATCTATTAATTCTTCAGTTCTTTTAAATATACCTGTTGTTTTGTCAAGTATAAATTGATTGAAATCGGGTGTAAAACCTATTCTGTTTTCCGTTTCTTTGATAACTTTAAAATCTTTATCAATAATAAAAAAATGGTTTTCAATGTTTTTGGCTAAATAAACGTCGTTATGTTTTACAAGAAACACAATTGTTTTAAAGAAATCTATTGTTTTTTGTGGTGCTTCAATGCACTCTAAGTATTTTACGATGTTGAACTGTAAAGGTGCATTACTAAAATTACCATTTTCACTTTGATGAATTAATTCAAGCAATTGATTGCATTTTTGGCCATAAACATTTACAAATGTTAATTGAAAAAATAAAAAAAATATTTTAATTGTTTTATATCTCATTTGTCATTTTTTTCTAATTGTTATAACTCAGCTATATTTTATCGGAATTGTTGCTAACGTCAGACTGTAAAAAAACTTCACCGTCTACAAAAACAAATATAATAAAAAGCTTGCAAGTAAGATACTTTGTTGTTCCAGATTATTGGTAAGTTTATCTACAACTAAAAAATAAACCTCGTTTAAATGTACTTAAACGAGGTTGTAATTTTATGTTTTTTGTCCCGATGCTTCGGGATATTTTAAAAAATGGTAGTTGTGCAACAGTTACCGCTGTTGTGTGTAGTTTATATTTTTTTATTAAATTCAAGTGTAAAATAATCATTTAGTATATTTTTCACCGATTCATAGGAATCAACATCAAAACCTTCTTTAATTGTACAATCAATTTCTTTGCCATTATAAAAAACTAATCTACGTCCATTATGTTCTAAATCTAGATAAGTTAATAAAGAATCTGAAGCTCTAGAAAACTCTAAAATCCACTTTTTTACTGATATAGAATCTTCAATCAATCTACTCATATCACTAGTTAAAGCAGTTAAATCAATTTCATAAACATCTTGTTCTGTCAGTTTCGAGATAGTAGAATCAAAACCACCAATTCTAATTTTTCCATCACCTAAATAAACCTGTTCAAAATGTTCTTTGAAATCTTCTAATAAATCCATTCTATACTCAAGTTCCCAACCTGGTAATGAAGCAATAATTTTAGGTTCAATTTCAAAAACTAAACTTGTTGTAAAGTAAATCTTTTGAAAATGTTCAATGATTTTGTTTCTTTCTAAATATTTATTTTGATAATCGTCAATTTTAAAATAATCTCCGTTTATATTGAAAAGTTCCCCGTTGATTAGCAGTTTTTGTGGAACTTTTTCATTACTCCAACTATTCTCAAATAACCAATTCAAAGAATTTGAAATTTTTTCTTTTTTTACGTAAGTTCTAATTGAATAATCTAGTCCCATTTTGTTTTTCTTAAATTACACACAACGTCAGACTGTGAAAAAACCTGACCGTCTATAAAAACAAATATAATAAAAAGCTTGCAATTAAGATACTTTGTTGTTCCAGATAATTGGTAAGTTTATCTACAACTAAAAAATAAACCTCGCTTAAAAGGGCTTAAACGAGGTCGGAATTTTATGTTTTTTGTCCCGATGCTTTGGGATATTTAAAAAAATGGTAGTTGTGCAACAGTTACCGCTGTTACCTGCTGGCACTATTCTCTTTTTGTGGATATTCAAAGGTTTTTGAATTTACTTTGATTAATTTAAATCCATATTCTAATTTGAAAAAGGCATTACCTAGTTGAATATATTTTTCTGGAAATGGACAAAAAATGGTTGAACCATCTGGTTGATTGTCCATTTCAGGGAAGCTTTTTTCTGCTTTTTCTAGAATATTCAGGATTTCTTTTACAGCTTCTTCTTTAGTAATTTTTTCAATTTTGCTCATTATATATTTTATTAAGTTCAATTCTCAAATTTGATGAAAAATCTTGTATTTTTAAAATATTTGAATACCTTCTTTTGTAACCTAATATGACTAATTTTTGTGAGGGAATTTGTATTGTCAGGTTTTCTATATTTATAATACTTTCTTCGTTATTAAATATATCGAGTAAAATATCAAAAACTAATTTGCCCTCGCATATGATAATTTTAGTGTTCGAATTTTTTATTATTTCTTTTGTCCAATTTATTGATTTTTCCCAAAATATTTTTTCGTCTTCTTTTGATAATATTTGACTACGGAAAAAGTCTATTTTCTTATCATCTTGGTCACAGTAATAAAATATATTAGTTTTCAGTACTTTATTTTGCTGATCTAATTTTTCAAGTAGTCCATCATATCCTGCAAGATCAAAAGCTTTTAGAGTTTGAGAAGCCAATGCGTAATTATTTATTTCACTATCTACATATTCCAATTTATCTAATGGTAAATAATATTTGACTTGTTCACCTTTTCCAGGATTTATGCCTAAAAACATAATGTCGGAATCAAAAGAAAGTTTACTAAAAAAGACTTTATAATTTAAGTTATCAAAAAATGCGTTGTATTTTACTTCTAAACTATTGTAGTAATTTGAGATTTCATTATACAAGTTTTCTAAAGCTAATTTTTTCATTTTATTCATATAAATTCTGTTTGGCGATGCTTGCAGGTAACGTCAGACTGTGAAAAAACTTCACCGTCTTCCATACAAATATAGTAAAAAGCTTGCAAATAAGAGTTTTTTTTTAGCTATTTATACATTCCACCTATCCAAGGAATTTCGCCTCATCAGCTTCAAATGATAAGTTTAGAAGACAAAATCACAGTTGCTACTCTTGTTCGTTTTATAGAAGCTTTTATTGTCCCAGATAACTGGCAAGTTTATTCTACAACTAAAAAACAAACCTCGCTTAAAAGTGCTTAAACGAGGTTGAAATTTTATGCTTTTGAAACTATTTTTTAAAAAAGGCTAGTTGTGCAACAGTTACGCCTGTTAGCACCAGTAGTTCTAGTTTCCGCTAAGTCGTGCATTAATCTTGTCCGCATACTTTGGCATTTCTTTGTCTAGGTATTCATTCCCTTTATCTGTCAAGCTTATTGATAGAATTTCATTACACGGATACCAGTAGGAAGGGTTGTTGAGCAATTCTTCGATTTCTCTTTTGTCAATTGTCGCAATTTTCTCTTCCAATTTAAAGTCCTTGTATTTTCCAAGTACTACCAAGTCCTCTTGAAGAATTTCTGTCAAAACAAGTCTTGCAACTTTATACTTGTCTTCAATAGTCAGGTCGAAACATCCCAGCTCCCAAGTCAACTCGTAAATACCTGGATTACCTTCTTCAGCATTCAGAAGAAATACCAGTTTCTCAATTTTCAAGTCTATATCTTCAAATCTTGTCGTCATTACTATTGGTGCTAACGTTCCGGCGCTTGGCGAGGTTGCGAACTTCGGAACCGATTATTTTCTGTTAAAGATAAAATTTCTTGCGAAATGTAAACGTGAATTTACTACAAAATTCGCAATCTTGCCAAACGCTTGTTATGCGACGTAATAATTTACCATCGGCAATTTGAACCTTCGCAATATATTCCACGACTTTTAGTTTTAATAAATCCATCGTTACTAATTTTTATTTCAACAGATTCTTTTCGGATTGGAAATTCATGATATTTCATAAGACGCAGTTCGAAACCATTTTGCAAATTCCTGTATTGGCTTCCTCTAATATCATCATCTAATATATAACCATAAGTTCTTGCTAAAAGCATTGCTTCTTCAAGATTGTCAATTGTCCCTAAAAAATCACGAAATTCTTCTTCGGTTTTTAAGTTGCTTATTTTGCCTTTATCAATTATCACAACATAATTACAACGAAAATTTGGATGCCCACCAAAGAAAATTCCAGAGTTATAGTTTGGTCTTGGCTTTTCATTTATTCTTTTTCTTAACAAAGAATCTCCGCCTTCTTTTAAAACAGTATATGTTTCAGAATTTGAGCTTTGATGATACGCAACGTATTGCCAATATTGATATTTTCGATTCGGGTTAATGTTTTTTGCTAAGCTGTCAAAATAATTTTCTTTTAAACTATAATCAATTTTCTGAAAATTCGGAGTTCCTGCTACGTCTTCAGTTTTCATTCCGACTTCTAATTTTTTTAGATTTTCACCTTCTTTTTTTTCGCACGAAATAAATAGGAGCAGAGTTAGGATGATTATATTTCTCATTTTAAACGGGTTTGAAATTATGACGCATAACTAATTTATACCCGAAACTTTCAGACTACTTTTATGCCCTATTGGCAAGATAGGCGAAAGGTTACAATTTAATTAATTAGTTTTTATTCTTGAAGCTAATTTAATACATTTTTTCATATATGCTCACTTTTTGTAGAAAAATTTGTGCGTATTTTCTCTTTTAACACTAAAATCAATTTTTTTTATACAAAACAAAAAATCTGAAATCCAAAAACAAGGGGAATTTTGAGGGGCTTTTTTAGGGGTTTTGTTCGAGTTTTGTTCGTACTTTGTTGCTACGTGGTTCGTAAAAAGGGGTATTTTTAGCAAGGTGATAGCAACGAGACTCGAACGAGACTCGAACAAAACCTTTCCTTGAACGTAAATAATTAAATTGCGATGGAAATAAAAAAAACGTGCTTCACAAGTAAAACACGTTTTTTAAATTTTTTGTTTAAGATAAACATAAATGAATATCGAAATTCGCCTTATTTCTTAAGTTTAAGACATTATTATGCTTTAATAAGGGTTTTGATTTATTCAAAGTATTTTAATCGGACAAACAGCCTTAAAATAGCTTTTGGATTCTGACTAAAATTAATCCTCTTTTTTCAATGAATTGAGTAACTAAATATCATAATTGTAGTAGCCTTATCACATCCGTATCCCCCACTCCTATTCAGCTGCGTCGTTGAGTGCATAAATAAGCGCTTTCTCTTTTGTGGCTCTAAATATGGTATGATGCTTTTCTTTAGGTTCGTCGGAATACTTCCATTGTAAGTTGGGCGTGTTTTCTGTCTTTAACACAGCGGCTAATGCTTTGGTATATTGCGCAATGTCTTCCGCATCAGAACCTGCAAACCAAAGTCTTTTAGGTGTTTTTGGAAATTGAGCTAAATGCTCCTGAGCTGTTTTTACTAGTTTATGATCATTCCACCAAAGTGACGGATCAAATGCGATGTAATTTGTAAACAAATCGGGGTGTATTAAAAACGTTTCCATTACAAAAAGTCCGGCTAAGGATTCACCGATGATGCTTCTTTCTGAAGTGGTTCGGTATCTTTTTTCAATTTCAGGAAAAAGTTCTTCTTTAATAAAAGTTCTAAACTTTTCAGATCCTCCCACTACTGGTGCAATTTCTTTGTCTGTTGCCACATCGGTGTAACCTGTTAAATCTCTTCTTCGTTGAGTGTTTTCAATACCTACTAATAGAACCGGTCGGATTTTCTTTTCTTGAATAAGTTTTGATAAGGTATTCGCAATATGCGGAAAGTCTTCATTAATTCCGCCATCGGCCATATACACCACAGGTAATGCCATTTTCAGCGTTGAATAATTTTCGGGTACCCAAACATTAATAACACGCGCTTCTCCTACTTGTTTGGATTGAAGTGTAAATGTATCATGAACAGGAATTGGGTCCTTTTGTTGACTCACTTTTGAACAACTTGTCAATGCAATTAAAACGAATAAAAGTTGTGCATATAAATTTTTCATGTCTTTCAATTAATTTTATGGTTTGTTCGTACTGGCGTTAGATAGACTAACACTCTTTGCTTAAGTATGATTGGACTTGTTTGCAAATATACCAATCAATACTTTGTCTTACTTTTTTTATTTTCAACCCGCATTTTGTAGTGCCAAAAAAATGTTGTTTACGTCATTATTTTACACAAACAAAAACTTTAAGTAATACAACCTAAAGTATTTATTTTTATGTATTTAATATAATAGTTGTATTATTCTGGGATTTGCTCAACCAAAACGACTTTACCTGCAAGATCAAAATACGTACAAGTCATTTGACTTAAACAAATTTCCCATTTTTCTATACCGGTTTCGGCGCACATACGTATGAATGTCAAGTAATCTGTTTTGCCTTGTTGATGCGCAATTAATTCTGATTTAAAAACTTCAAGATTGGGTACATCAGCAATTACTAACGGTTCGTATTTTGCTGGAACTGTAACCATGAAGTCACTCCCCCCATGATAGTCTGTATGCCCATCGGTTACATAGGCTTCATAATGGGTCACCCCCATTTGTTTAATTTCCTGAATATACGCTGGAAAATCTGCTCCTGACTTAACTTTTCCATGTGCTGTTTTGATTTGTTCAACGGTAAACATCATTTTATTTTTTTAGTGTTACACTTTCAAATGGTTTTGTCTTTTTATCCAAAAAAAATAGGCTATTTCAAACGTATAGCTGCAATACCCTTTTATATGATTGGAATACTGCAAAGGTGCACCCTTTAACAACTATAGCCTTGTAAAAAATCTTTTTTTTTTACCTCAACAGGTTCCATTTTTTTGTTTCACCTGTAAATCGTTTAACGTCTTTGATGAAATGGGCTTGATCAAAAAAATTGCTTTCATAACCTATCGCTGTTAGAGATTGTGAATCTGATTAATGTTTCTTACATTTTTTTATACATTTTTACTATTTCTTCAATAACGATTGTTGGATTTTTTTCCCAAACCTTATGGTCAGCGTTAGTAGCAATTACGAAATTATGATTAGGCATGGTTCCAAATTCTTTACAGCAATTTAACCACTTTTCTTTTTCATCTTCTCTAATCATGGGCTGTATATTTTCTGCCCTAATCATTGTTACAGGAGTTGTTGAATTTAAAAACTTGTCTTGCATGAATTCGGCCGTAAGTGAAAAATTTTTTAAAACATAAAACAAACCTGGTTTATAGTATTTAATCATTTTCCAATCTTCTTCACTTATAGTTTGAATAAATTCGTCCGACCATTTTTTAGTAAAAAAACAAGGGGTGGCTGTATCAACACAAACTACACCTTTAACCTTTTTAGGATTTCTATACGCAAAATAAGAAGCATAATACCCTCCAAAAGAATGGCAAACAAGGTATATTTTTTTTGAATAACCTAATTTCTTTAAGGCAATTTCTAAATCTTTAACTTCGTTTTGGAAACTAATTTTTGTTGTATCTATTTCACTTTTGCCTAAACCAGCCCTATCATAGTTGATTATAGTAGCTTTTGTTTTTTTGTAAATTTCGTTTGTTATTGATTGCCAAACATTACCATCGTCACCATTTCCTGATTCAAAAAGGATGGGAGTTCCTTTCCCTTTAATAATAGTAAAATGTAATTTATGATTTCCAACAGTTACTAACGTATCAATTGTTTGCGCATGCATAAAATTGAAAATTGTTGAAATAAAAAGAAGTATCCAAGTTCTATTCATTTGTTGAAGTGTTAAAATTTAATCTACCATTTAAAAAGACTATATGCGCTTGTATAAAAACCTTTCAAACACACGGATTTTGTATTGACTAATCTATTTAATCATTGTATTAGTATGCTAGATGCCTTATATATAACACATTCTTCAATTCCTATATTATATTGTCCCTATTTTAAAAGCAAATTCTCATCCTATTTATCTGTAAAACAAGCCTCTATTTAACAAATACAACAAAAAAACCGTCAGTAAAACGGTTTTAAAGAGCCTGACTTCTAAGCTTTTGGAATTATTCTGTATAAATGGATATCTACAATAGTTTCCTTTTTGTTGAGTAAACTTTTATTCTGGGATTGTCCAGAAAAGATTTGGGTTATTTGTTTTATAATACACAAATTTTACTCCTGTTGAATTATTTAATTGTTCTAACTTCTGTGGTGTTTGTTCTATACCATCCAATGGCAATAGTTCCACATAGGTTACTACTTTTCCGCTTTTCCAAGTTTCTGTATCGTATTCACTTATAAGTGGTGTTTGGAAGCGGTACAAATTTTTAGCCATATAATTTTCAAGATAATCTTCTTTGGACTGCAAAATTTCCCTATTCCAATTAGCGTCTGCATTAAGCACTAATGGTTGTCCTTTTATAAGTCTTTCCCTAACCTCTAATAATCCTAATAAATTACCTTTTTCATCCATAACATAAGCATCAAAAGTAGGATCAATCCAAATCCATTTTTTTAAATCTTTGCTATAAACCATAGTAATAACATGACAATCGTCAAACTCGGTTTCCTTAGGCATACAAGTTACATATCTTGAATTTATTCCCATTGATAAGTAACACTCATTTAAAATTGTTGCCAACATTCTACAATTTACTCCCCTACGTTCTACTTTACAAATTTTGATTAAATCTATTGCATTTTTTAACGTAGGATTAGTAGAACTACCGTCATGTTTTACAAGATTATGAACCCAATGCAGTAGATTAAAAATTTGTGAAAGCTCATTTCCTTTTCCAGCAATAGAATCTAACTTTAGGTCTTTCCTAATTTTTATTAAATTCGGGTCTTGTTTGGATTGATAGTTAAACTTAGGAATAAAACGATTATCTGAATAATTGTATTTTTCTGCGCCTTTCAATATGTCTAATCGGGAAGGTTTATATTTTATTTGTGTCCGTGCAGAATCCTTACCATTTAATAAAATAATAAAATCGTATTGCTTATTCGGTTCAATTGAAAAGGAAATAGAATCTATGTCTGTATAAAAAGTAACTTTTTTAGCAGAAGTTGTATAAACATCTAGTTTTTCTTCAGGTACAATTCGCCAAGCATTTTTTCTTAAGTTAGTATCTTCCTTAATATCTACGCTTGTGGAATTCGCTTTGATAATTGGTAATTTTTTCTGAGCAATGGCGGAAAATCCAACAAGAATTGCAAAAAGTACCGTAAAAAAATGGAGCTGTTTCATTATAACTAATTAATTTGTTATTTTAATTTAAAAGTCCAATTAGCCTAACCCCCTACTGTTAGAATAAAAAAACTTTATAAACTTTTAAACAAATATAAGTAAAAATTCACAAAAATATTTTATTATACTATTTAATTTCTAAACTTAATCGTTTAACTAATAAAAAAATTATCACTTAAAAGTATTGTAAAAGCGGTTAGATTTTAAGTGTTTTGTAGAATGATTTTATAAAATGAAGGCGGTATAACTCTCACGACTATTGTGAATTAGTATTGCTTAAAATTGCTTTTCAAATGTTGCACCATTAAATTTAAAAATAGTTCCATCAGCCATTCCAAAAAGCAAGTTGTTTTTGTTGTCTTTATAAATAGTCCAAATCATTGGTTTAGATGGATTGTTGCTAATTGTATAATTAGTTAACGTTTTACCGTCATATTTCCAAGCACCTGTATACAAATCTCCAAACCAAATATTACCTTCCGAATCTTCTTCAATAGTAAAAGGATGTTCAAGCGTACCTGGTAGTGATTTATTACCACCGCTTCTTGTACTAGTAGGATGAATTAAATTATTTTTTTCTGAAAAATTAAAGATGGAATTATCTTCCATCAGCAAAACGCCAATTCCATTATTCCCTATCCAAATTCGCCCTTTTGAATCGGCTAATACACTTCTTATATGCAATTGTTCATTATCCTTTAGCTTTAATTTTTGAGCATCAAAGATAGTTACCATTTTACCATCATAACAAAATAGTGCTGCATAAGTTGCAATCCAAACCTTACCCTCTTTGTCTTTTGAAATACCTGTAACACCATAAGAATTATAAAGATTTTTATTTTGCGGTTTTGGAAAAATCAAATAATTCATATTTACTCCATCAAAACGATTAATTCCTTCTTCCGGACCCGCATTAAACCACAAATTTCCTTTTGTATTATGCCAATCCAATAAAGGATTACTAGTTTTAGACGGATAATTAGTAAACTTCTCTTTATCGAATACACTTATTCCATTGGCAGTTCCAAACCAAATATTTCCATTCTCGTCTTCTTCTATTGAACGAATTTGATTATCAGATAAACCTTCATTTATAGTAAAGTATTCAAATGAGTTTCCGTCATAAAAACTTACGCCTTCTTTATGACTTCCCAACCAATAATTACCTTTACTGTCTTGAAAGATAGCACGTATTCCAGATGTAAATTTCAAGGTATCGGTTTTTGAAATCGCAAGCAACCCTGATTTATTTGGTTCTTTTTCAGTTGATTTATTTTCAACACAAGAAACGTTAAGAGACAATAAGAGTAGTAAAAAATTCAATTTTATTCTTTGGTTCATTTTAGTTTTGTAATATGACGTACAACGACAGCCGGTGAAAAAACTTCAAAAGTCTACAAACAAATATAAGTAAATTTCTTAACAACATTCTTTTACGCTACACAATTTCAAAGGTATACGTAATACTATTAAAAACAAACCGCTTTTTAATTGCTTTAAAAGAGGATTCTTTGGAAGTAGTATAATCAATTATTTTTTGGTGGGTGGTCAACGGCTTCGGCTCTTTAACGGTGTTTTAACTTTTAAATTTTTCCAATTCTATAACTTCATCAAACGCTGCTTTGAACTTTTTAGATAATTCAGAATCTTTAAATTTAACTATCGTATATGAACTGTCCCAAGCTGTTATTTCAAATACTGCATTTTCCACTTGAAACTTGTCATTTTCCCAAACTTGATTATTTCCTTCAACATGAGGAAAGTACTTTTTGTCCAATTTTGGTATTTCACTTTTTCTAACTGCAGAAATGACACCCCAAATGATTTGAATATCCGTTTCAATTATTCTTTTGAAATTTTCCGGACTAACAATTGAATAATTTTCTCGGAAATCAATTGGTAATTTTTCTTTTGAAAAATTAATTACATCCAAGTCAGACATTACCCAATTAAATTCAGAAATATCTATCCATGAATTTAATAGATTATTCAAGTTGGTGTGGCAATAAAGTTTTTGGGTACTTTTAATGATCCAATTCAAAATGTGTATTGTAAGTTGATGTTCTGAAAAATAGTATACAATATCAGCCTATGAAAAAACCTGACCGACTTCCAAACAAAAATAGTAAAAAGCTTGCAAGTAAGAGACTTTGTTGTTTTAAATAACAAGCAAGTTTATCTACAATTTTAAAAAACAAACCTCGCTTAAAAGTGCTTAAACGAGGTTGAAATTTTATGTTTTTGAAACTATTTTTAAAAAAGTCTAGTTGTGCAACAGTTAACGCTGTTGTGCGATGTTTTTTTTAAAAATCATAAGTTAATTCTATTGTATTATTTTGAGGAATGAATATTGAAATGTCTTCACTTGTATTTACACCATTTTTTCTTCTTAAAATTCTTATTACGTTGTTTTCTCCTTCTGCTACGAATACATTCAGTAAATTATTATTGTTAGTTGCTCGCCAATTTCCATATCCACTAAAACCTGTTGAATATTCTGAATTCAGAAAAGTATTTACTCCAATTTTAGGACCAAATGGATATAATGTTTGCACTTCAAAATAATCGTCAGATTGCAAAGGTGTAAAGTTGTTTAAATTTACTTTTATATAAGCTTTTTTTGGAATATAAAATGTTTTGTCAATAATTGTATCTCTATTTGTGATTGAAAAAATTGCAAATCCTATATCAGTTGTTGTATTACCTATTAAATTATTAGTTCTGATATATTTATTCACATCGATATTAGAGTCGTCAATATCAATATGGAAATAACCTCCTGTATTTCCAATTTCATTGTCTTTTATGAAAAAATTACTGTTGAAATTTCCATTTTGGTCTGATTTTGTATCAACCAATTTTCGAGAATAAAATGCCAATTCATTACTTTTAATATATTTCATCGAAACTTTGACATTTGGTACTGGTTCAGTATTTAAAGTTACAAAATTACCTTTTAGTATTGTACAGTTTCCTGTACACTGATCATTTGTATCGTCCTCAGTTTTGGAACAACTTGCAAATATGAACATCAAAGCAAAAATTCTAAATAGATTTTTCATATTAATTTTTTTAAGATTTTTATTCGTCCTTTTTTGGTCAAAATATCGCACAACGTCAGACTGTGAAAAAACTTCACCTTCTATGAAAACAAATATAGTAAAAAGCTTGCAAGTAAGATACTTATTAATATTCTATAACTAAAAAACAAACCTCGCTTAAAAGGGCTTAAACGAGGTTGTAATTTTATTTTTTTTGTCCCGATGCTTCGGGATATTTTAAAAAATGGTAGTTGTGCAACAATTACCGCTGTTGGCAGTAGTTGTTTTTATTTACCAAAATCTACTTTTTTTAGTTTTCCATTTTCATCTATTATGAAATCATAAGTTTCATAACTAAACACAACAAGTTCTGGTTTTTTTAAATTACATAAAATTCTAAATCTATTAATGATTTTATTATTTTTTGTAATATGAGTTTCCCAATTTGCTAATCTCAATGAAGTAAACTTTTCTTGTTTTTCAATCATTTTTTTTGCTTCAATAACTTTAATTGGTATATCTTCAAACTTAATTTGTCCAATTTCAAAACTATTATAAACTTCAGGTTCAATTTTTAATTTTAGTAAATGTTTTTGTTCTAGTGGATTTTCCAAATTTTGTTCCACTAAGGTTTGAGAATAAGTTTTATCATTTTCTTTAAAGTATATTGTCGCATCATGAAAAGTTGAAACTAATGTTGGCTCGAAAAAAGATGAATAAGTGTTTATTTTTAAATAATGAACTCTTTTTTTACTGCCAAAAGTTTCAATAATTTTTTGTTTAGTATTTTCTGTTCCATTATTAGTTTCTAAATTAAAATCTCGGTTACAAGAAACAAATATCAAATTTGAAATTATTGAAAGTATAAAAAAGATTTTTTTCATATATAGCTTGGTTTACAATTACTGCCAACGTCAGACTGTAAAAAAACTTCACCGTCTTGTAAACAAATATAATAAAAAGCTTGCAAATAAGATACTTTGTTGCTCTAAATAACAAGCAAGTTTATCTACATCTTTAAAAAACAAACCTCGCTTAAAAGTACTTAAACGAGGTCGAAAATTTATGTTAATTTAATTTTTATTTTAAAAATAGTAGTTGAACAATAGTTACGTGTGTTATACCTAGTTTTTTAACGGATATAAGTTTTTATTTCACTTTTTATAAGTTTTCCGCTTCCGTCATATGTTTTCTGTATCCAGTTTTTTCGTTTATAAAAATTTAGATAATATTCTGTCAACTTTCCTTTAGAATCATAACTCTCAACTCTAGTATATCTATCGAATTTGTCATAGTAGTATTTTGTAAATGAACCATTTTTTTCAAATTCTGTTTCCCAGATTGCTTTTCCTTTTGAGAAATAACCTTCTAATTTTTTTTCTCCATTTTCAAAGTAATCAACTTCATATCCATTACAAACTTTTTCGCATTTCAAATATTTCGAATAATTTGTTTTGGAATCATTGTCAGTTTCAAATAATATTTTAGGAATAGCTAAAGTGTCAATTACTTTTTTTGAATCTTGGAATTCCATTTTCTCTTCATAACTTCTTTCATATTTTCCATTTCTGATTGTCACGAACAATTCATATTTTCCAGGAGAAGGAATTAAAACCTTTGAATATTCAGAATAGAAAGATTCACTTGTTGTCAAATTCTGTAATTCAAATGAAATACTGTCTTTTGCAACGGCTGATTCACATTGGTTTTTAAAATGAAATTCAACTTCTATTTGAGCATCTGTCAATAGAAAACTGAATAAAAACGTGATGGTTAGCAGTTGTTTCATGAAAATTAAGCATAAAGTTAGACTGTAAAAAACTTCACCGTCTTGTAAACAAATATAATAAAAAGCTTGCAAGTTAGATACTTTGTTGCTCTAAATAACAAGCAAGTTTTCTATTACTAAAAACAAACCTCGCTTAAAAGTGCTTAAACGAGGTAGGAATTTTATGTTTTTTGTCCCGATGCTTCGGGATATTTTACAAAATGGTAGTTGTGCAACAGTTACCGCTGTTGTGCGCTGGCGTTCCTGTCGTCCGTGTCTCGCAACCCTTGTCAATATTGAGTTTTGAAACCAACTGTCCGAATGTTTTTGTGTCGGTTTGAGGGTTGGCGTTTTTAAAAATTTTAGAAGGGAAGGAGATTTTTAATTTTTTCTTTTCAGCGTGGGACAGGCATACTCTTTGGCAAGCTTTGGTTTGCGTGTTGGCTTGTGTGGCTTGCCAATGTGTATGACTTTGGAGGGCTGGCATTACTTTAATTTATTGTTCATTACTCTAATACAAACGATTGGTTCTTTGCTTTGTTGGCTAAATTCAGCTTCAATCTTGTGCTTATCTATTTCAACTCCATCTTCAACAAGTATCAAAAACAACAACGCTTTGACATTTGCGTTGTTACTATAAAATGATTTTAGACCTTCAAGAGTCTTTAAAGTATCGTTTTTCTTTCCAGTACTGTCAATATATTTTGCTTCAACGATTAAGGAATTGCCTTTTATGGAAAAGTCTGCATTTTTTGTGTTTCCATCAAAAACAACTGCAATGTTTTCCGCTTCAAGACTTGGCAACCAAGGTCGTAAGACCAAGTGTGTTAGATTTTGAAAATCGTATTCGCTAGATATTTTTATAGATCCGACATTAATATTTTTTGCTTTAGTTCCATTGGAAAACTTGCTAGGGACATCTAAAGATTTTTCAACAATTGTTGCAATATTATTTGCTATCTCCTTCCAACTAAAACCAATTAAAGTGTTTGGTAGGGAATTGTTTTCAAGGTAATCTATGACTATGTCAGATTGATTGGAAAATGAGGCACTGATAAACTGTTGTCTGATTTTAACTAAGTGAAAAATAATTGATTTCAATTGGTCTTCCCAATTAGATGAGTTTTCTTCATAGTCAATTAAATTCCACAACTTCTTACTAAAGTCCTGATGGTGTTCTTCTACTTGATCTTTATAACCAGAAATACCAACAATATGTATAGGGGGATGAATAGAAGGATTCATTTCTATATCATTAAGAAATCCTGTTGCATTTTTAGCATTGCTTTCACCAGTTTCTTCAATTGGAAGAACTAAATCTAATATCATTAAATCAAAATATTCTTGATAGAGTATTTTCTTTGCTTCCTTGACACATTTAGCTTGTACAATGTCTTTTTCAAGTATATCGTGATTATCAAGAATAGTATTAAATATCTTTTCTCGTTTTGTCTGTAAATCATCAACTATTAAAATGCGTATCATTTTTCAAATGTCTTTAGTAGTTGACAAATCTTGTCTTTCCAATCTTCATTTAATTGTGAGTAGAAAACGTAGCCAATATAGTTGTCTGAAAATTCTTTTTTTAATTCACTGTCAAGTTCTGTAATTTTAGTTCCATCATCAAAACTGCCGTGCATTGTTACTACAATAGCTTTAGTAGGGATGTCACGTAAATACATTTCCTTTAAAATATTTTTACCAGCTAACGGCATCCAATCACCACCACTATCTTCTGAAGAAATATCATAATTCGGCATACTAATGTCTAAAAGTAAAACATCATAGTTGCTATGATTTTTAATAAGCTCTTTTAAACCACTTATGTACGAATTTTTTGATTCTATTTGGCAATCGGAAAAATTTTCCACTACAAACTTATTGATTTGTGCTTGCTTTAATGGATGGTCTTCTATGAATAATATCTTCATTGCTTTAAATCTTTAATGTCAATGGAAAGTATAACTGAGAACAAGTTTTCATCTTCTGAAATACTTGTTTTGAGACATTGGTTTTTTGAACATCTCAAATCAGATGTTAATATTTTAAATGCCTTATGATAACCCGATTTACCTTCATTAAGCAGTTTGTCAGTATCAGGAGTGTTCCCATTCCAAATTGACCTTAGAGCTTCGATAGAATTTTTATCGGTGATTTCATTTTCAATAATGATTTTTAAATTATTTTCTTCTTCAAGTACAGCCGATATCTTACATTTTAATTCAAATGCATTTTCACTAGAATGCTTAATTATATTTTCTAGAAAGATTCTAATTAAGTCTGCAAAGTGAGTTTTGTATGTGCCTTTAAGATTACAGTCAAAATGTATTTCTCTTGTTAAGACCAGTCGCTTCTGCCAACTGCTTTTACTTGTATATTCTGCAACAATATTTATTAATTCAGAGAGTTTAAAGTCAGCGGCTTTAATTTCACTGCGTTTAAACCACCTACTAATTTTCTGAATTACAGTTTGTATTTCAGTAGAGCAATCTTTTATAGATTTTCTTATAGGCTCACTATTTTGTTCTCCTAATTGCTGAATTATTTGTCTTTCTAATTCATCAAAGTATGTGTTAAATTGATTTAGAATATCGTTTTGAATATTTTCTCTAATTAATTCTAAATTCTCGTCTGTCCTGTGCCAAAGGACTCCAAATATCCCTTGAACAAAGTCTTGAAAATTTTCACTTTTTATTGCTACAATTGAATGGTACCATAATTCAGTTTCATCAAATTCATAATTGAACCAACCTTCATCATTAATTTCTGGTCGATATACTTGAAGATGCTTCTTAATCAAGTCAAATATTACTCCGTCAATTTTACTTGCAAAATCACTTAATGTAATTTGAATTTGCTCCTTTTGAGATTGAGTAAAGTTATTATAAACAAAATCCCAATAATTGTTTCTACGGTATTTAGAACTATTCCCTTCTTTAAGTGTAATTAATTGATGGTTCTCGAAGATTGGACGAAGTTCTCCAACTAAAACACCGTGCCGTATTCTTGTACTTAAATATGCAACTATACCAAATTGGCTGTTAAGAAACTTGTCTTTCACTGCATTGAATAACTCCATATAAATATCGAATACAGGATTATTGGAATATTCAATTTTCTCCATCTCGGTATTTTCTTGCGAGGAGTAAGTTGTAAGTTTTCCACCTTCAAGCCATAGAAATTTTTTGTTTCCTGTAATTCCGGAAATAATTTCAAATCGTTCATAAATAGCTTGGAAATCTTGTAATTCATTTTCGATTATACCTTGCTCATTTACATAGATTTTACTTTCATCAAGGTCAATCAAGCCTTGTTGAATTACAAGAATGTTTTGAATATTTTTAATCTCAGAAACAATATTTTTATTGCCAGTATCTTTTTCTCTAATGAAATTGGCAATTGAAAGCCTTTCTTCTAATCTTTCTTTTGAATTTTCAATAAATGTAGAGTGCATTAATACTTTAGGGCTACAAGTGAACTCAAGGAAGTACATAAATTTCTTTTGGTCGAATTCACTTATTTTACTCAATAACTCCGAAGGCTTTTCTATTCCTAAGGATAAGTTGAATAACTCATATGCTAAGTGTGTTTCAACTTCCCCAGCATCTACAATTGTGTAAAATATTGGTAGGTTAATTCCCTTTTCTACGTTGCGAAACTTTTTTGAATGTATTTTATCTAGTAGTTCTCTAAATTCAATTTTGTCAATTATGTGATTGTTGTAAAAGAAACTATCTACAAACAAGTCGATACACTTATTAGGTTGGTCTAATTTTAGATAACACTGAAAAAGATTAACAATGGCAGTTTCTAAAATAGGAGCTGTATCCTTGTAATTATTGATTAGAAATTCCCATTCAATTGACGCATTTATGAAATCATTCTTTTCTTGGTATTTACGTGCAAGCTCAACCTTGAATTTCCCTTCAGGAATTTTCTTTTCATATTTTATTAAATAATCTAAGCCTTTTAATCTTTCGCTAAAAAACTCTACCGTAATAGAGCTTGGGAATTTTTCAGAAAGCATATTTAAGAAATTTTGCTTATCTAAATCTTCTGTAAATACGTCATATATAATTGGGTTCGCAATATTGTATGACAACCGTGAAAGCAACTTTCTTTCCTTTTTTCCCTGTGTTTGAAAATAAACGAAATCAGTTATCCCATAACTTAGTGAGCAACTCGTAATATTATTTGCTATTCTCAGCAAGTTAAGTGCTGCTTGGTCTGGGTTGGTTGTAACTGATATGATTTTGAATAAATCATTTAGTATTTCGTTTTGAACACTTTTTTTGTTTCCAACAGCATTAAAGCTCTTCTTCTGATATATTAATGACTTGATGTAAAGTACATATAAGTCAAATTGAGTTGGATTTGTAAGTAATAGTTTTTGAAGTTCCTTTTCTACAACATCATATAAACCACTAGTGTAATTGTCAATAATTTTGATTTCGTCTTGACTCTTTTTAATATCAAAGGCAGGAAAAAGGGTTTCACCTGAAAGCAGTTTGAGTTTATACAAAATGGGGTCATCTATCTTTCGAAGCAAATAATTAATACGGTTTTGAAGGTAACCTTTTAGTGCAATTTTTTTATCCTTTTCCTCATCCAAGTAACTAGAAACAGCAAGTAGATTTGTTAATATCTTTGTAATGTTTAAGTACCTATCTATGATACTGTGCTGAAAGTCAAGAGCAATTATTTCTCCATAATTATTGAAGTCAAGATGATTAAGAAAGGTAAGTTTAAATCTGTAATAGTTTTGGAATGCCTCTTTCGTATCACTCTCTTTGAGGTTGTTCAAAGAAATTTCTAAATCATTGAAATATCTATTAATTGAGAGTGAATGTTCTGCTCTTAGACTTAAATAATGAGCTAGATATTTGGTTATTCCTTCCGTATCATTTGATTCGTTGAATTGACTAAGAAATTCCTTGTTTTCAGACGCTTTCCCAGATAATTCTTTAAGAACGAAACGATTTTCTAAACTCCACAATGAATAGCAAATTTCATTTTCTATTTTCGTTAATTGTTTATCTGCATTTTCATAATCACCAATTAAAAGGTATGTTTCATAAGCCTCTTTGTACTTTAAAAAGAGATTTATCTCAAACTTATGTTGTCTAATGCCAATAAGCACTAGATTGAATTCGGATGCTAATTCTACAGGTGTTAGTCCTTTATCTGCGTATAGTCCAATTATAGGACGTTCGTTTAGTTTTCCAAGTTCAGAATAGCTTTTTGGCAAAGGATTGCCTATCAAAAGTTCTGTTCTCGTTTTATGAGTGTTTTTAGTAAGAAAATCAAACGCATTGCATAATTCAGGGTATATTAAACTTTGCTTTAGTTTAAAATAAGCAATATTGCGATTTTTCTTCTCTCCATTAATTTGAGAATAATTTGCCCTTGCATAAGCTTTACCTACCGATACGTATTTTTTTATTTTCTTCATTATTAAAATATTATCTCGGTCCCATAAATCGGTCTCCGTTAAAATGTATCATATGGTCAGGTACTTCCATTAGCCAAACCTCTGTTTCCCAAGCAATGTTGTTTGAGTGTTTTTTGAACTCTGTCATATCAGGGAATGCCGTTACGTAAACTTTTCCGACTTTACAGTTTTTCAAAAAATCTTCGAGTTCCAAAAGTCGTTTCGGAGAAACAGGGCCGTGGGATGTAACAGCTTCAATTAGAAACAACCACTTTCTTTTGTTGTCATAGATTACAACATCTGGCAATTTGCTATGTTGGTCAATCGGAATGCCTAAATCTTTTAAACCTTTCTCGTCAACAAACAAGTCTTTCTTGGCTGTGTCACCTAAGTATAAAAGCGTTCCGCCATTTGCAAAGCGTGGGGCAAATTGTTCCACTATTGCTGCTTGAACTTCATTGTGTTTCCCAGCGGATAGTTTTATTGTTTTACCGTTTTGAAGGGTGACGGGAATTTGATTTAGTTCTCTTTCTTTCAAATAGACCTCCGAAAGTTTACCAACTGTGTCAATGAAGTTTTTCAAGGCATTTTTCCAATTTCGTGTTTTGTATGTTTTTACGACTTCCAAAACTTCGGAAGTCAAAGCATAATGTGCTTTAGGGCTATTAACAGGCAGTGTTGGGTCGTCTGGATTGTAATCAACTACTCTTGCCTGTACAAATTGGTGAAGCACTTGCCTTCTAAATGTTTCTCGTGTATTTGGGGCGTATGATTTACCGTAATTTTCATTCACGAAAGTCATAATGCCTTTTGTAACTCCTAAACTTTGACGTGTTGCTTTAGCCCATTTGTCATTTTCTTTGATGTTGCAAATCGCTAAAAATGTCAAAGCCGCCATTTCGTTGTATTGTGCTGGCGGCAGTCCTAACGCTTTTAATATCTCTTGTGCTTCTTCTATTTTACTCATATCAGTTCATTATTACTTCCAATTCAAAAATCTCGTTGACAATACTGTTTACATTATTCATTGAGTAGTCATTGGAAAGTATGATTTTATTGCCTATTTCTTTGATGTTATTTAATGGTGGAAATCTCATTTCTCTTAATTCTGTTGCACTCACATTTACGTTACCATTGAAAATTTGAAAGTAAGTGTCAAACAATTCGCTGTTAAGCAAAGCACAAAGCCCAACTACTTCGTCTCTGTCTAAATGCCCATCTTTTCTGTATATGTAGTTTACTTTGTTTTCAACTCCGATATAATCCGATTTAGTATAGTTGCAGAAATAAGGTGCTGCGATTAATCTGCTCTTGTCGTCTTTAGTGCTAAATCGCCTTAAAAGAATATAGTTCTTGTTGGGTAACAACAAAGATTTTGAACTGTTTTCTATTCTTATGAATTGTCCTTTTTCCTTAAGTTGTTTTGGCCATTCCAAAATCATTTTGTTCACGTTGTGAAGCCAAAACAATGGGGCTAAAAATACAGTCCCGTTTTCGTACTTGTTTTGAATAAAATTTAACGCACGGAACGAAACAACAGGACCCGTTGAAATTTTTATATTGAAATCAGTCAAAACATTTTCCCAAGAAGAAACTAAACTCAAAATGCTTTCTTCTTTGTCGCTTGTAGGCAAATGCAAAATTTTCTCCTTTGAGTTAAGGTCAATGAGTTCCGAAGAATTGAAATATTTTATTGATGGCTCAAAAATGTCTTTAATTCCAGCACTTGAAGAAACAAGCACTTTCTTTTTTGAGTCTATTTCTTCTCTGATTGCTTTAATTACAACCGTTTCTTGTAAAACGCTATCACGATTGAAAGTGTCTTTTCGAGAATTGAATAAGTGTATCTTTTCAATCTGAACTGTATTGAAAAACAACTCTCTAAACGCTTTGAAATAGTTACCAGAAGCAAAACTTCTCGGTGTGATAAAAACTAGTTCGCCATTTTTAGAAAGTAGTTTAGAGGCAATTCCCATAAAAAATGAATAGATATTGGGTTGTCCGCTAACTAATTCTTGCGAAGCAATTACCCTTTTATCATCTTTAGAAAGCTTAAAATAGGGTGGGTTCGAAATGATGATGTCGAAATTTTTATCTACGCTCTTTGTTTCTTCAAACAAACTTGGAAGTCTATTTTCTTTAAGAACAGTTGCATTTTCTAAAACAAAATCAGTTGAATGAAGTATGAAGTTAAATTGTATTCCTTTATTTAAAAGCCACTCTTTTAGGTAATCAAGTGCTTTTTGTGAATATGGAATTAATTCAAGGTCGGTTTCATAAGCCACTAAGTCAATTTTCTTAATTCCGTTTTGTGATTCTATTAAATGCTCAACCAAAGCACAAGACAAAATTGCTGTTCCACAACCAGGGTCTAAAATTTTGATTCTTGTTTTTGAAAAGTCACAAAAGGATGCTAGAAGTCGAGCGATTGGAGTAGGAGTAAAAAATTGTCCGTTGACTTTCTTGTGCGTTGTTGTTACTTGTTGAGTGTAATAAATACCTAACCTGTCTGCAAAGTCACTAGGCAGTTCTTGTTTGAATGGTTCGATATTTATTGTTTTACTCATTTCGCAATGTTTTGATGTATGCTACTTTTTCTTCTGCTACTTTCAGAATATTCAAGTTTGCTTCTTCGTCTAAAATTTTGTAAGCAATCTGGTCACTTAAAAATTCTTCGAGCAATTCCTTCTCGTTAACTTCAAAAAAGTCAGCGATATTTTTGATTAAATGTTTTGTCGGCTGTCTTTGGTTACGCTCAATTTTAGCAAGTAGAGAAGGGTCAATTTCAATATTTGCAGCAACTTCTCTCAAAGTCATACCTGCAGTTTCTCTCAGTTGTCTGAGTTGCTCTCCAAATGTTGTATGTTTTTTCACGGTTGCCATTCAGGACAAATTTTGTCCAAAGATAAGAACTCTTTTTAAATGGACATAAAAAGTCCACAAAAAGTTTTACACATCTTTAGTCGAGCGTTGGAAAATTTTAGCTCTTTTGGTTTTGTGAAGGGTGGGCTTGTGTGTCGGGCAAAACCAAATGTGCTAAAATGTGCGGCTGGCAAGAAAAAATTATAAAATGCGGGGCGGCAAAATTTTAAAAACACTTGGGTCGGTTTGAGTGTCGGCTCGTTGATAACTGTCAGTTTGTTAAAGAACGCTTTTAAGTCTGTCCGCTTAAATTGTCAGCTTGCAAAATCTCCGTTTTTCAGTCGTCACTTTCAGGGTTGCACTGTCTTTTTACGCTTGGGCATAACGTCAGACTGTGAAAAAACTTCACCGTCTATAAAAACAAATATAGTAAAAAGCTTGCAAGTAAAATACTTTATTGTCCAAATAAATGGCAAGTATATATACAATTTTAAAAACAAACCTCGTTTAAATGTACTTAAACGAGGTTGTAATTTTATGTTTTTTGTCCCGATGCTTCGGGATATTTTAAAAAATGGTTGTGGTGCAACAGTTACTGCTGTTATGGGTAGCTCTTTTAAAAGAAAAATATTTTGATTACTGCACCAATTCCCAGAATAATTGGAAATATAACATCTAAGAAAAGTACACTTTTTTCAATTATTCTGACTTTTGTATAATTTAGTTTAAGTTTTTGAGGAACATACTCGTCATTTCGTTTTATCCTGATATCTGATATATTATGTTCTTCAATGAACTTCAAGTACTTTTTGTATTTTTCTCTCGTTCGTTCGTCACTATAACGTACTAATAAAGCAAAAATTTCAAAAATAATTACGTATCCGACCAAATGGGGAATAACATGAGCATCATTGATTGGAATTTTGAAGCCAATGAATTCAATATTTCCAGTTGAATTTTTTACTAATATTTTGAAACATATACCAGCGAAAGCTGTTATTAATATTGTTTTTCTTATTTGTTTTGTATCGCTAAATTCGAAATTGTCAATCATTGGTTAAACGTTTTGTTATTTTAGAATTACCCATAACGTCAGACTGTGAAAAAACTTCACCATCTTCCAAACAAATTTAGTAAAAAGCTTGCAAGTAAAATACTTTATTGTCCAAATAACTAGCAAGTTTATCTACAACTTTAAAAACAAGCCTCGTTTAAAAGCGCTTAAACGAGGTCTGAATTTTATGTTTTTGAAATTTTATTTTAAAAATGGTAGTTGTGCAATAGTTACCCATGTTAGTGGCTGCCCTTCCTTTTGTCATTGTTAGCCTTAAAGTATTTGTCGTTGGTTATTTATTAAATTGTTGTCTGCTGTAGTTTCTATAAAATGTATCAAGAACTTATTTATTTCTTTGAATGGCTGTTCATAGATATTTAGTGTTTCTGGATTTTTCCGTCCGTGGAATAAATTGTTTCTGAATCTGTGCACAATTAAAAAAACGGTCTTTGTCTTATCACATTTTGTCGGGTTGTTTGCAGTAAATGTCGTTTGGCAAAATGTATAATTACTTGGCTGTCCGTTTCGTTCAACTGTGTCAAGTCTTACGGTTGTGAAACGATTGTCCAACTGATTGTTCGGAAAATAACGCTCTTTAAAAAAGTTGAAAATTGTATTTAAACAATCGTCAGACAAGTTATTGTTTGAAATGTCAGAAAGGTCAAGTAGTCGCTTAGGGCTTAAATGTCTGTCGTCAGTAAAATAAGTGTGTTCAAATAAATTCCAAAGAAGTGAGAAATGAAGGACTGGTTTCAAGGCTTGCTCGTCCAATTGTGGTTTGGCAAAATAATTTTTGAGCCATTCAATTACAAAATTTTCATTCATATGTCTTGTCGTTTTAGGGTTGCCACTAACTAGTTTATACCCGAAACTTTCAAACTACTTTTATGCCCTATTGGCAAAATAGTAGAAAGTTTATAATTTAATTAATTTTTTATTCTTGAAGCTAATTTAATACATTTTTTCATATATCCTTACTTTTTGTAGAAAAATTTGTGCGTATTTTCTCTTTTAACACTAAAATCATTTTTTAATCCAAAACAAAAAATCTGAAATCCAAAAGTAAGGGGAATTTTGAGGGGCTTTTTTAGGGGTTTTGTTCGAGTTTTGTTCGTACTTTGTTGCTAAGTGGTTCGTAAAAAGGGTTGTTTTTAGCAAGGTGATAGCAACGAGACTCGAACGAGACTCGAACAAAACCTATCTTTTTTCCCTCCTATTCGCATTTAGCACTCAGGTACAAAAATACGGGTGAAGTGAGTAACTTCACACGTGTGTGTATGCATAAGTAAAATTGCAAAAAAATTAATAATACAAGCGGAAGCCCATGCTTTTGGCGAGGTTGTATTGTTTTTCAAATAATTCTTCTACCACATCTACTACGTCGTCGTATTCCTGACAAAGGGAGAAAAATAAATTATCTAAGACCGTACTTAAAATAGGCACTGGATTCACATACCCCGACAGGGCTTTGGCACCAGTAACGTCTAAGAAATATTGGAAGGTTTCTTCTTCTAAATCGAGCAACATCGTATTGGCAAAATGGATGATTTTACCTTTTAATTTTCCTTCAAAAAACTCGGCTATTTCTTCTAGCGAGTAGTAAAAATTATCGAGAACGATTTGGTTGTTTTTGCCTTCAAACACAAAGTACAACAATTGGTAATCTTTAAAATTGCGGTCTTCGTACAATAAATTTCCCAGTCGCTCTTCTAAGGACTCTAAATCGTCGCACACTTGATACACGTTGGTAATACCATAGCGCATGGTTAAATTTTCAAGCGCAGGCAAAATGAGACTTCTGCTCGGTACCTGAAGCTCTTTGACGTATTCTAAACAAAATAAATTGGATGCCATTTACAGTTCTTCTTCCAATAAATTAGTATCGTCTAACTCTAAGGCACGAACGGCTTGCACGGCATTTCCGGCAATACCGCGAATGTTGCCATACATGTTGGTGGTGTTTAGAATCACTTTTTCGATTTGTTTTTCGCGTTGCGACCAAATGCGTTGCATGGCACGTTTTTCACTCAGTAAGTCGGACTGCATTTGGCTGAATCCTTCTACAATTCCTTCAATTTGTAGGCGGAATTCGTTGCTGGTTAGGAAATCATACAACATCCCCATTTTGTCGCCTTTATTCTCTTGCGATTGCACTGCTTGACTGATTTGTATTAACGACTGACGCAATACGGCGCTGAGTCCTTTAAATTCTTCAAACGTACAAATCCAAATGCCGTCTTTCATGCCCATACGTTCCATATCGGACGGCATGACTTCGGTTACCAATACCCCAATATTGGCTTTTTTACTGCGGATATCGTTTTTAAACTTCTCAATCCAAGCCGGTTGAAAAGCCTTGGTTCGTTTACTTTCGTAATAGATAGAACCACAATTTTGTACTTCTCTGGTATTTACGATTTGCAAACAATCGGCACCCGTCGCCCCTTTTTTAATTTCCTCCAAAGTATCGAGTGGAAAGTTTTGCATGATGAATTCCTCAATGGCCAACTCCTGTACCTCCCCTTGCATTTGCATAGAGCCTTGCTCCTGCTTGCGTTTCATTTCTTCGGTCAGCTTTTTTTGGTCTTCTAATTGCTTGAGGAGTTCTTTAACTTTTAATTCGTTTTTTTCTTCTTCGAGCTTGCGTATTTTTTCCTTTTCCTGCACCAATTGATCGTTTAATTGTTTTTGTAATTGGGCTTCAATGGCTTCTTTCATTTCCAATTTTTCGCGGTTCAATTTGGCAATTTCCGCTTCCATTTTATTCAATTCCCGAAGTTTCTCCGATTTTTCGGTTAACTCCTTGTTCATTAAGGCAATACGCTCTTTATTTTCCTCTTCTAACTTAGCCTTTAATTTTTCGGCGATGTCTTTTTCGGCTTGCTTTTTTTCACGTTCTAGGCGTTCGGCAAACAATTCGTTTTCCTGACGTTTTTTCGCTTCAAATTCGGCTTTTGCTTTTTCAAGCGACTCGTTTTTAAGCGCTAATTCCTTTTCGTGAAGTGCTGCTTTGGATTGAAATTCTTTGCGTAAAGCATCTTCAATTTGGTGCTTTAAAATATCATTCACATCGATGGCGGTGCCGCAATTAGGACATTGTATTGTAGAAGAATTTGTGCTCATAGGAATTATAAAATCTAAAAAATCAAAAGTAAAAAATCTAGGTCAAAAAATAACGGCTTGTTCCAATTAATTCCATTTTTGATTTCGAATTCATAAATTAAAATTTCACAATTCCTACCCAATATGTTAAATATTTATTCAAATGATTAAATTTCAAAGAATTATAGTTGTTGTTAAATGTTTTTTCTTACTTTTATAACATCAAAACTATAACTATGAAAAAAATTACTTTATCTATTTTATCCACCTTATGCTTTGTGGTGACGTTGTGGTCGCAATGTACACCACCAACCAATTTGAGTGTTTCGAATGTTACAGGAACTACTGCAGTTGTGAGTTGGATGGATGCTAACAATGCCTTGAGTTTCAATATTCAAATAGCGGCTAATGGTACAACTATTGGCACTTCTATTATTGCCAGTTCAAGCCCATTTGTATTTACAGGATTAAATTGTGATACGACTTACACCGTTCAAGTTTCAACGAATTGTGACAATGCCGGTAACGTAAGTCCGTTTAGCTCTCCTATCACATTTACTACCTTACCTTGTACTACTACATTTGGTCAACCACAAGCCATGTCGAATTGCGTAACTAACAATGGAGTAGCTTGTTTTGATTTAAATTACAATACGCCTTATGTTTTAGGCAATGCCGATTCCTCTCAATATACAGTGAGCTATCATGCCACTCAAGCAGATGCAGTTGCCAATACCAATCCATTACCAAGTCCGTATTGTGTTGCACTAGGTAGCTATACTATTTTTGTTCGTATCACGAATAACTCAACAGGAGCTGCTGAACAAATCAGTGCTTTTACTATTCAAGCTACCAATTATGAAGTATTAGGGGAATTGCCACACATGACGCAATGTGACGATAACAATGACGGTCAAATTAGTTTTGATTTAACCACTACCCAAGCGTTATTAAGCACCACCAATACACTTTCGTATCATGGAAGCTTATCCGATGCTACTTACAATATCAATCCGATTGCTTTTCCTAACAATTTTATAGTATTTACTTCTTCAAGTTCGTCAACAGTATTCATTAGAGAACATTCTGGAACTGGTTGTGATCCTATTTACAGTAGAATACTTTTCACACAAGCAAATTGTAATTTAGCAACCAGTTGTATAAATGCTAATTCATTATGTAACTCAATAGGTGTACCGTTTGTAAATACCATAAATTTACCAACATCAGGTTCTGCAGGCTGTTTAGGATCTACACCTAATGCTACTTGGTTTTACTTACCTATCAGCCAATCTGGAAACATCAATTTACAAGTTTCACAAGGAAATAATGCACCAACATATAATAATTTAGATGTAGATTACATCATTTATGGTCCCTTTACCAGTCCAACAACAGGTTGTGCTTCGTATGGTCCTGCTAACATCGTGAGTTGTAGTTATTCGGCGGCTCCAGTGGAATATCCTACCATTACCAATGCACAAGTTGGACAGTATTATTTAATGATGGTTACTAATTTTTCGAACCAAGCCGGTTTTATTACCATCAATAGTTTACCCACTTCTACTGGGGTGATCAATTGTACTGGATTTACTTTTAATGCCTTTTTAGACGGTAATAATAATGGAATTAAAGACAGTGGAGAGCTTAATTTCCCATTAGGTGATTTCCATTATGAAAAAAATAATGATGGCGTTATTCATAATATTACTTCTCCAACTGGGACTACTTATGTATATGACAATGTTGCTACAAACTTGTACAATGTTAACTTTACCGTAAATCCTGTTTATGCAACTAATTACAATGTAAATCCGGCTTCCTATACAGGCATCAACCCTGGTGCTAGTATGGTTACCTATTATTTCCCAGTTACGGCTACATCAACGTATAATGATTTAGCTGTTACGGTTGTTCCCATGAATTTACCAAGACCCGGTTTTAATTATTTCAACAAAGTTGTGTATACTAATTTAAGTACGCAAACTGTGACGAATGGAACAGTTACGTTTACTAAACCGGGAGCGGTGAGTGTTACTGCTACTACACCTGCAACCACTGCTAATGCCACTGGATTTACCTATAACTTTACGAATTTAGCGCCGTTTGAAGTGCGTACTATCGATGTTACGATGTCGGTTCCTCCTATTCCTACAGTGAATGCCAATGATTATTTGGTGAGTAGTGCCTCTATTGAACCTTTAGCGGGAGATTTAGTGCCATCGAACAACACCAGTACGGTTAATCAAATTGTGGTGAATGCGTACGACCCGAACGACAAAATGGAATCGCACGGTCCGCAAATTGTTCATTCGACTTTTACATCAAACGATTACTTGTATTACACCATTCGTTTTGAAAATACAGGAAATGCATCTGCCATTAATATTCGTGTGAATGATGTATTGAACAGTCAATTGGACGAAACCACGTTACAAATGATTAGCTCAAGCCATCCTTATGTATTAGACCGTATTAGTACTAATTTAACTTGGAATTTCAACAATATTCAATTACCCGTTTCTGTTGCCAACACGATGATTGGAAAAGGCTATATCACTTTTAAAATTAAGCCTAAAGCGGGATATGCTGTTGGAGATATTATTCCGAATGCGGCTTCGATTTATTTTGATTATAATCCGGCGATTGTAACCAATACGTTTACGACTGAATTTGTTGCGTTTTTGGCTTCGCCAGCATTTGATACGGATTCCATTCGAATATATCCTAACCCAACTTCCGATATTTTAAATATAGAATTACTTAACAATCAAACAATACAATCATTGGTAATTTATGATCTTTTAGGTAATAAAATAGTAGCTAAAAACTATTTACAATCTCCATCTCAAATTAATATCAGTAATTTAGCCTCTGGAATTTTCCTTTTAGAGTTGACTGATACTAATAATCAAAAATTGATTCACAAAATTGTGAAGAAGTAAATGAAAAGCCCTTTAATTAGGGCTTTTTATATTTTAATTCAGTAATAATAAAATAAGTTGCTGATAGTTTTTAGAAACAAGTCAAGTAATCGTTACAGTAAACCATTGGGTTACTGGTGCTTCTGTTCCTCTTCTTTATATAGAAAATTGTCTGTTATACATTTTTTTGACTTTTAACGCGGTTTTCATCCCTGGCAACCTCACTTAACTTTACCTCACTAGCCATTGTTTTCTGTCTACCTACTTTCTTAGGTGCAATACTAAAAGAAAGATACGAGTAAGCAAGAAATTCAGTTTCAATGAGTACTTTAAGAAATCGTTGTGCGTTCCTTTCATTTATTTTATCAAAAATTGTACTCACGCGAAATACAAAATAAAAGAAAAACATCCATCCTAATAAACACTTGCAGACCAACCATTAACTCTTCATGACAATTATCATTTTTTATGTAGTCCTTCCCTTTTAATTTTGTTCAAATTTTAGGTATGAAAACGTCGTTAATTCAAAAATATAATGTTCCTGGGCCTCGCTATACGAGTTATCCAACCGTTCCTTATTGGGAAGAATCAAATTTTTCTGAAGCGCAATGGAAACGAGAGGTGCAACAAACCTTTTTTGCAACCAATAAAACTGAAGGAATAAGTTTGTATTTGCACTTGCCTTTTTGTGAAAGTTTGTGTACTTTTTGTGGATGCAACAAAAGAATTACTAAACGTCATGAAGTAGAAGAACCTTATATTATAGCTTTACTTAAAGAATGGAAAATGTACTGCGATGTATTTACAGAACGTCCGGTTATTAAAGAAATTCATTTAGGTGGTGGTACGCCTACCTTTTTTTCGACTAAAAATTTAAGCACGTTACTGAATGGTTTATTTGAATTAGCCGATGTAGCAGACGACTATGAATTTAGTTTTGAAGGACACCCTAACAATACCACTAAAGAACATTTACAAACGCTGTATGATTTAGGGTTTAGACGCGTATCGTTTGGGGTACAAGATTATAGTGCAACGGTTCAAGCGGCCATTCATCGCGTACAACCTTTTCATAATGTAGCTAAAGTAACGTTTTGGGCCAAAGAAATTGGCTATACTTCAGTGGGGCATGATTTAATTTTTGGATTGCCTTTTCAAACCTTAAACGATGTTAAAGACACCATATTAAAAACCAAATCCTTATTACCCGATCGCATTTCATTTTACAGTTATGCCCATGTGCCTTGGATTAAAGGCAACGGACAGCGAGGATTTAATGATGAAGACTTACCTCAAGACGACGAAAAAAGAGCATTGTATGAAGAGGGTAAAAAATTACTGATTGAAAATGGCTACCATGAAATTGGTATGGATCATTTTGCCTTAGTAAGCGATTCGATGTATACTTCATTTAAAAACAAAACCTTGCATCGAAATTTTATGGGATATACAGCTTCTAAAACCGATTTAATGATTGGGTTAGGCGTATCATCCATTAGCGATAGTTGGACCAGTTTTGCTCAAAATGTCAAAACATTAGAAGAATATTACACGCTAATTGAAGCCAATAAACTACCCGTATTTAGAGGCCATCATTTAACCAAAGAAGATTTAATCATTAGAAAACACATTTTAAATTTAATGTGTCATTTTGAAACTTCTTGGGACACTCCTGAACTTCAGTTTCCTGAAATAGACGAAGTTTTAGAAAGTTTACAAGAAATGAGAGAAGACGGTTTGTTAGAGTTAAACAATAAAACCTTATATGTAACAGAAAAAGGAAAAGCATTTGTTCGCAATTGTTGTATGGCTTTTGATTTACGTTTGCTTCGCAATAAACCCGAAACCGAATTGTTCTCTATGACGATTTAGGGGTAATTGATAATTGATAATTGATAATTGATAATTGATAATTGATAATTGATAATTGATAATTGATAATTGATAATTGATAATTGATAATTGATAATTGATAATTGATAATTGATAATTGATAATTGATAATTGATAATTGATAATTGATAATTGATAATTGATAATTGATAATTGATAATTGATATTTGATATTTGATAATTGATAATTGATATTTGATAATTGATATTTGATAATTGATATTTGATAATTGATAATTGATAATTGATAATTGATAATTGATAATTGATAATTGATAATTGATAATTGATAATTGATAATTGATAATTGATAATTGATAATTGATAATTGATAATTGATAATTGATAATTGATAATTGATAATTGATAATTGATAATTGATAATTGATATTTGATATTTGATATTTGATATTTGATAATTGATAATTGATAATAGATATTTGATATTTGATAATTGATAATTGATATTTGATATTTGATAATTGATAATTGATATTTGATAATTGATATTTGATATTTGATAATTGATATTTGATATTTGATAAAATTAAACCACCAACCAACAACCACCAACCAACAACCATCAACCACCAACCATCAACCATCAACCACCAACCATCAACCATCAACCACCAACCAACAACCATCAACCACCAACCACCAACCATCAACCACCAACCATCAACCACCAACCATCAACCCACAACCACCAACCAACAACCACCAACCAACAACCATCAACCACCAACCAACAACCACCAACCACCAACCATCAACCACCAACCACCAACCACCAACCAACAACCAACAACCAAAAACTACAAGCACATCAAAACAGAAAATCAAATCAGTAACCGCAATAAAGCTTCTTTTTCATTGAGGTATTGGTAGGCGAATCCCAATTGATTCATGTTGTGCATTAAAGGTTCTAAATCGCTTGGTTTCTTCATTTCAAGACCCACTACGACAGGACCAATTTCTCTATTATTTTTCTTAATGAATTGGAAATACGAAATATCATCTTCTTCACCTAACACCTGATTTACAAACGCTTTCAAGGCACCTGGTCGTTGAGGAAATTGAATAATAAAATAGTGTTTTAAGCCCTCATACAATAAAGAACGTTCTTTGATTTCCTCAGTACGTTCGATGTCGTTATTGCTACCACTAACCACACAAACGATGGTTTTCCCTTGAATTTCCTCTTGGTAAAAATCCAATGCGGCAATGGAAAGAGCTCCCGCTGGTTCTACTACTAAAGCTTCTTCATTATATAATTTTAAAATGGTAGAACACACTTTGCCTTCCGGTACCAATACCACATCCGATAATTTATCTTGGCAAATCTCATAATTGAGTCGCCCTACTTGTTGAACCGCCGCACCATCCACAAATTTATCAATCTGAGCAACACGCACAGGGCCTTTGGCTTGCAAAGCTTGCGTCATGGAGGGAGCCCCTTGAGGCTCTACTCCTATCAATTTCGTTTTGGGACTCAGCACTTGAAATACCGAGGCAATACCAGCTGCTAATCCGCCGCCGCCGATAGGTAAAAACACATAATCAATAGGTACAACAGACTGACTCAGAATTTCTAAGGCCGTTGTCCCTTGCCCTTCTATTACCTTAGGATCGTCAAACGGATGCACAAAAACCAACTGTTGCTCTTTTTGTATGCGTTGCGCTTCCTGAAATGCATCGTCAAAGGTATCCCCAGCCAAGATAATGTCTATCCATTCCTTTCCAAAAAGCTGCACCTGTTTTATCTTTTGCTTGGGTGTGGTTTTGGGCATCACAATTTTACCTACTATCCCTAACAAATGACAGGAATAAGCGACCCCTTGTGCATGATTTCCGGCACTGGCACATACAATGCCACGTTGACATTCCTCCGTAGATAAAGTAGCCATCTTGTTGTAAGCACCCCTAATTTTATAGGAGCGGACCAACTGCAAATCCTCTCTTTTTAAATATACCGAAGCCTTATAGTGTGCTGATAAATTCAAATTCAATTGCAAAGGGGTGGGTTGCAACACCGCAGCGAGGCGGTGTTGGGCTTCCTTAAAACCTTCGAGAGCAACTACAGTCGGGGACGTAGGGTGCGTACGGCTGCTCCAGCTTTCCATAATTCAGATTCACGTATTTCTGTTAATTCCATTTCTAATTTTTCTCGGTAGTCTTTTCTACTGCCTTCTTGTATTACACGAGCAGCTTCTCTTCCTGAAGCCACTTCTTCATATAATTCTTCAAAAACTGGCAATGAGGCGACTTTAAATTTGTTTTTCCAATCCAATGCTCCGCGTTGAGCAGTTACTGAAGTATTGGCAAACATCCAGTCCATCCCTTTTTCTGCTACCAACGGCATTAAACTTTGTGTCAATTCTTCCACCGTTTCATTAAACGCTTCCGAAGGAGAATGTCCGTTTTTACGCAGTACTTCATATTGTGCTTCAAACAATCCGGCTAAGGCCCCCATTAAGATTCCACGTTCCCCTGTTAAATCAGAGAAAACTTCTTTTTTGAAATCCGTCTCAAATAAATAACCCGAACCCACACCAATTCCAAGAGCAATGGCTTTTTCTAAAGCCCTACCCGTAGCATCTTGATACACCGCAATACTTGAATTGATGCCTTCTCCTTTCAAAAACAAACGACGTAATGATGTCCCCGATCCTTTAGGTGCTACTAAAATAACATCAATATCTTCTGGTGGAACTATACCCGTTTGCTCGTTAAATGTAATGCCGAAACCGTGAGAAAAATAAAGTGTTTTACCTGCCGTTAGGTATTTTTTCACTTTATTCCAAGCCTCAATTTGTCCAGCATCCGACAATAAATATTGAATAATTGTTGCATTATCACACGCCTCTTCGATATCAAATAAATTTTCATTTTCTACCCAACCGTCTTGTAGTGCTTTTTTCCAACTGGCACTTCCTTTACGTTGTCCTACAATCACATTGAACCCATTATCTCTTAGGTTTAATGATTGTCCAGGACCTTGCACACCATAACCAATAACGGCAATGGTTTCGTACTTTAGCGCATCTAGTGCTTTTTCTAATGGGAACTCCTCTCTTGTGATAACTTGTTCTTCTATACCTCCAAAATTAATTTTTGCCATAACGTGTAATTTTTACATTTGAAATATTGCTTCTTTTTGATTTAAATACTTATTACTTACTTGAGGAGGCGCTGGATGTTGCGCTTCCATTTCCTTTATTAAATTATGTATTCCCTTAGCCTCTTTTATAATGGCTACTCTAGAACTTTGTACAAATTCGATGAGTCCGTAAGGCTCCAATTCAATTAAAAAATTTTGAAT
Source organism: Flavobacterium indicum GPTSA100-9 = DSM 17447 (assembly GCF_000455605.1). NCBI lineage: Bacteria > Pseudomonadati > Bacteroidota > Flavobacteriia > Flavobacteriales > Flavobacteriaceae > Flavobacterium > Flavobacterium indicum. The sequence continues at coordinate 1,301,790 of NC_017025.1, read as the reverse complement.
TTCCTCGGCTTGACCCGTTACTTCGAAAATGGTATAATCCTGACGAATAACGATCGCTTTAGCACCAAAAGCACTTACTAATCGTTCTACTTTAACTTCTTTCATGACCACTTCGGTAGGCACTTTGAATAAGGCCAATTGTTGCCAAACGATTTCGTCATTTGTGTTACAAAAAACTTGAAAAACATCGACTATTTTTTGTAATTGCTTGACCAAATTTTTTACCACGGCTTCCGTTTCTTTCACCACAATCGTAAAACAATAAATGTGTTCCACTTCACTGGGCGAAGAATTTAAACTCTCAAGACTAATTTTTCTCCTAGAGAACAAGATGGCAATTTTATTAATCAGTCCGATGTGGTTTTCCGTATAAATGGTTAATGTATATTCTTTTTTCATATAAATTCTTTTAAGTTGGTTGGTCCATACAAGACCTATTTATGAAACTAGGTTGGCTCATTTTAGGATTCTATTTCTTCTTTGGTGAGTACAATTTCAGAAACCCCTTTTCCTTGAGGAACCATTGGAAACACATTGTCTTCATGCACTACGCCAATTTCTAATAAAAAAGATTCCGGATAAGCCAAAAGCTCTTGAATACTTTTACGTAATTCTTTCCTGTCTTGAATGCTCTTTCCAGCTATACCATACCCTTTTGCCACTTGAACAAAATCGGGGCTTTTTATATCGGTAAAAGAATAGCGTTTTTCATGAAACAATTCTTGCCATTGTCGGACCATACCTAAGAATTGATTGTTTAAAATGATTATTTTCACTTTAGATTTGAATTGCATAATCGTTCCTAACTCTTGTATATTCATTTGCGCTCCACCATCGCCCATGATTGCAATTACCGTTCGTTCGGGCGCACCATAACTCGCACCAATAGCAGCAGGTAAAGCAAAACCCATAGTTCCTAAACCACCACTGGTAATATTACTCCTCGTTTGCGTATAGTGCGCATAGCGACAAGTGACCATTTGGTGTTGGCCTACATCTGTTACCAAAACCGCCTCGCCTTTGGTCAGTTCATTCAAAAGTTGAATCACTTCCCCCATCGTGATTCCTCCTTCTGTCGGAAACAATTCTTTATGAATGAGGGTGTCGTATTCTTGCGCTTTTTTAGCTTCAAATTCTTCCAACCAAGCACCAAAACTACGTGCCTCAATAGCTTCAGTGAGTAACGGTAAGGTCGCTTTACAATCGCCCCAAACGGCAACTGTTGTGGCTACATTTTTATCAATTTCTGCCGGATCAATATCCAAATGAATAATTTTAGCTTGTTTGGCATATTTATCCAATCGCCCTGTTACTCGGTCGTCAAACCGCATCCCAACGGCAATGAGTACATCGCACGAATTGGTTAAATAATTGGGGGCCACATTGCCGTGCATACCGAGCATACCTACCGCTAACTCGTGCTGCGTAGGTATACCGCCCATTCCCATAATGGTCCAAGCGACAGGAGCACCCAATTTTTCAATGAAAGTTCGAAATTCAGTTTCCGCTTTACCAAGCAACACCCCTTGTCCAAAAATAACTAAGGGTTTTTGAGCTTGATTGATGAGTTGGGCTGCTTGTTCGATAGCTTCAAGTCGAATTGTAGGTTCTGGTTTATAACTTCGGATGTACGAACATGGTTGATAGCCTTTATATTCAAAAGATTGTAATTGAGCATTTTTTGTAATATCGATTAAAACGGGACCGGGACGACCACTTTTAGCTATATAAAAAGCTTTAGCTAAAACCGATGGAATTTCAGTAGCATCTGTGACTTGGTAGTTCCATTTGGTGATGGGTGTAGTAATGTTAACAATATCAGTTTCTTGAAAAGCATCGGTTCCTAATAAATGGGCAAATACCTGTCCGGTTATACATACTAACGGAGTAGAATCGATCATTGCATCCGCTAAGCCCGTTACAAGATTAGTAGCCCCTGGTCCACTCGTTGCAAATACCACACCCGTTTTACCACTTACCCGAGCCAATCCTTGAGCGGCATGTATGGCCCCTTGTTCGTGACGAACTAAGACATGTTCTACTTCCGATTTACAGTCGTACAACGCATCATATATTGGCATAATTGCGCCACCTGGATAACCAAAAATAGTAGCAACGCCCTCCTGAAGTAGTGCATCCATTACCGCTTGACTGCCTGAAAGCGTTCGAACCGTTGTTTTATTCTCTTCTATTGTTTGTACTTGTGTATTCATAGGTTTAAAGTAAATCGGTTATACATCCTTTTGACGCATCACTTACACATAATGCATATTTATATAGAACCCCTTGTTTTACTTTACAAGCAGGGGCAATAAATTGTTCTCTTCTCTTTTCGATTACCGCGGCATCAACCTTTAAATCGATGGTATTTGCAACGGCATCAATGGCAATGATATCGTCGTCTTCTACCAAAGCGATGAGTCCCCCGTCAAAGGCTTCTGGAGAGATATGTCCCACCACAAACCCGTGTGTACCTCCACTGAATCGACCATCAGTAATTAAAGCAACACTTTTACCTAATCCTGCGCCCATTAATGCGGAAGTCGGCTTTAACATTTCGGGCATCCCTGGTCCCCCTTTAGGACCTACATAACGAATGACGACTACATCTCCGGGTTTAATTTTTTTCTCTTCAATCCCTTTAATTAATTCGTTTTCCCCATCAAAAACCCGAGCAGGTCCGGTAAAATGTTCTCCTTCTTTACCCGTTATTTTAGCCACAGAACCCTTTTGGGCTAAATTGCCATATAAAATTTGTATGTGTCCATTCTTTTTTAGAGGTTGATGCAAAGGATAAATGATTTTTTGAGTAGTAAAATCCAAAGAAGGAAGAGATTGAACGTTCTCTGCTAGTGTTTTACCGGTCACTGTTAAACATTCCCCGTGCAAGCGTCCCTCTTCTAACAAATATTTCAACACCAACGGCACCCCACCCATTTCATGAAGATTTTGCATCAGGTAATGTCCGCCCGGTTTAAAATCGGCAATCAAAGGCGTTTGTGCGCTGATGCGCTGAAAATCATCAGGCGTGATTTTAACCCCCACACTATGCGCCATGGCAATAATATGCAGGACTGCATTCGTACTTCCCCCCAAAGCTATTAAAACCGTAATGGCATTTTCAAAAGCATTAAATGTCATAATATCACTAGGTTTAATGTTCTGTTCCAACAAGAGTTTCATGTAATGCGCCACCGATTGACATTCCTTGATTTTAGCTTCACTTACCGCAGGATTAGAACTGGAAAATGGCAAACTCATTCCCAATGCTTCCACGGCTATTGCCATAGTATTAGCGGTATACATTCCACCACATGCCCCTGCTCCAGGACAAGCATTTTTGATGATTCCTTTATAATCGTTATCAGAAATAGTACCTGCAATTTTTTCTCCTAGGGCTTCAAAAGCAGACACAATATTTAATTCTTGGTCTTTATATTTACCTGGTGCAATGGTTCCCCCATATACCATTATGGCTGGTCTATTGAGGCGCCCCATAGCAATAATAGATCCGGGCATATTTTTATCGCATCCGGGAAGCGCTACAATTCCGTCATAATAATGACCCGCCACGACACTTTCAATACTATCTGCAATGATTTCACGACTTACCAATGAATAACGCATACCGGCTGTTCCGTTGGTTATCCCGTCGCTTATACCAATGGTGTTGAATTGAAGTCCGACCATATTTTGCGCCATGAGTTCTTTCTTTACAATATGCGCCAAATGGTTCAGATGCATATTACACGTATTGCCGTCATAGCCCATAGAAGCCACCCCGACAAAAGGTTGGTTCAATTGTTCCTCTGTAAGTCCAATGCCATACAACATGGCTTGAGCCGCTGGTTGGGTTGGATCTTGCGTGATGATTTTACTGTAATGATTCATTATATATATACATTTTGGTATTCATTATGGGCCACTCTTCTTTTGTATTTCTTTTGAATTACTGCTCCTATGCTATCCTCCCATTCCATTGGAAAAACAAAGTCGTCCAATTGAGCTATACCGATAACTTCAGCTGCCGTACCACAGAAAAAAGCACTATCGGCTTGTTTTACTTCTTCTATTGTAAACAAACGTTCTAGTACTTGATAATCTAATTCTTTGGCAAGCTCTAAAACGGTTGCTCTAGTAATTCCTGCTAAAATATTACCTAGAGGAGCGGTGTATAACACTCCGTCTTTTTCCATAAAAAAGTTCGCTCCTGGGCCTTCAGCAACAAATCCGGCTGCATCGGTAAGTAACGCTTCGTCAAAACCATTATTTTTAGCTTCTGTGGTTGCAAGAATACTATTCGTATAATGTCCGACTACTTTTGCTTCCACAAAACAAGATTTGGGATTGGGACGTTGAAATGAAGACGTTCTAACTTTTAATAATTTATCTCCTAAATAATTCCCCCATTCCCAAGCCATAATAACCACATGTACTTGTGCCGTTGGAGTTAATGACATGTTATCCCCAAGATAGACTAAGGGTCTGATGTAGGCATCTTTTAAGCCATTTAATTCCAATACTTTATACGTAATCAACTCCAATTCTTTAGCCGTATAAGGCAAATCAATATGCATGACTTGAGCCGAATACTGCAATCTTTCATAATGTTCTTTAGCTTTAAAAATGCGCACTCCATCTGGCGTATCATAAGCTCTAATCCCTTCAAAAACGCCATTACCATAATGCATGGTTTGATTATACAAACTTGCTGTTGCCTGTTGGGCAGGTACATAAGCCCCATCTAAAAAAATAATTGTGTTTTCGTTGTAATACATGGTATGTGTATGTTTACTAGTTAAAAAAAAACCTTTCTCAATGCGTTCGAGAAAGGTGTGTTGTTTTTATATATAGCTACCTAACTCGTCAATTAGTACGAATAAAAATCTCAATGATACTACGAATTCTTGTTGCCATATAGGTAAGTTTTATCTTTTTATTTATTATATTATAAAATTGTTTTTCAAGACTTTAGATTAATTCAATTGCATTACAAATACAAGTAACCCAATAGAAAATAATGTATTTATTATTATTAAAATGATAGTAATTGTGTTTTGTTTATTATGCATAATCTTTTCCTTTTATCGCTTCATTGAGAAGTGTGATTTAAATACTTTTCTTTGTTCTTTTTCTGTAAATTCTACGGTAAACCAATAATCTGTTGAAGGCATTTGAGCTCCATTATACGTTCCGTCCCATCCACCATTTCGATCTAAAGGATTGATCTGTTTCAATAACTTTCCATAACGATCGAAAATATAAAGCACCGGTTGATGTTCTGATTCAAAACCTATAATATTCCAAGTGTCATTGTAACCGTCACCATTTGGAGTAAAGAATTTAGGATAATCAATCACTATTACTTCCTCTGTTAAAAAAGTACAACCTTCTTCATCTACTACAGTAACCACATGTACACCCGGTTCAACTCCTTCAAACACATTGGATGTTTGATAAGCTCCTTCATCTAATTGATACAACAAAGAACCCGTACCCAATTGATTTACAACAACCGTAATAGTTGCATTATCTGTAAAGGCTTCTGAAACTGATACCGTAAAGGAAGTAGCTGGATATACTTCAATAACAGTTGCTGTATCACTTCCAATACAACCAGTAGCTACATTTTTAACCACTACTTTATAAGTTCCTGCTAATTGTGCTAAATAATTGGGGCCTGTTGCACCCGCTATTGGAGTAGTACTACCGTTATAATACCATTCAAAAATATAACCACTGGCTGGAACACCACTCAGTAACCAATACCCTTGATAAGTTACTCCTGTTGTTTGATTTACACATATATGTCCGTCAATTAAATCTGGAGCTGGTAACGGATTAACATACACGATGTATTGTCGTGGGACACCGGAACAACCATTTAATTGAGGTGTAACTTCATAAATAACATAGCCTTGGGCATTTGTAAGCGTGGTTAACGTTTGTTGAATTAAAGACCCATTACCGTTACTAAAACCAGTAACATTATTATGTGAAACCACTGTCCAACTGAATTGCGTTCCTGCTAAAGAGGCAGCAACTGTAATATTTGTCATTCCTCCACTACAAATATATTGCGGTACCAATGTACCTATAATCTCTGGTTTTGGATTCACGGTTACACTAATTGAAACTGGTGTACCTAAACAACCATTATATACAGGAGTAATGGAATACGTAACCGTACCAGCTACCGGACCTGTGGTCGTCAGTATTTGATTAATGGTAGTACCAGAACCCGGTAACGCTCCTGAAACTCCTACTTGAGAAGAAACTATCCAGGTATAAGTAGTTGAAGCAATAGAACTTGTCATAGTTATATTGGTCATTTCACCAGAACAAATAGGATTGTTCAAAATGGTAGCCGTTACGACAGGAACTGGATTTATTGTAATCGAAATTTGAACAGGCATACCATAACAACCATTGGCCATTGGGGTTACTAAATACGTTACATATCCGGTTTGTAGACCATTGATTAAATCTAACTGTTGAACTATTGTAGTTCCACTTCCCGATTCAACAAATCCAATTCCAGAAGTACAATTTGATGCAACTACGTTCCATGTAAAAGTTGCTCCTGGAACATTACTTGTTAAGTTAAGTAACGTACTACTACCGTCACAATAGTTTGTTGCACCAGTAAATATTACAGTTGGCGGTGCATATACTTGAACAGTCATAGTAGTTGATGAAGCACATTGCCCTGCTGTTGGTGTAAACGTGTACGTCGTTGTTGCTGTATTATTTAAAGCTGGAGACCATGTTCCTGTGAATCCATTTGTCGATGTTGTAGGTAATGCCGATAAACTTCCTCCAGAACATATAGGTGCTACTGTTGTAAATGTAGGTGTAACTAAAGGTAATTGCGCTGCGTTACTAAAAGACGCTGAACTCGCTGAAGTACAACTGCCATTACTTGCCGTTACTGTATAAGATGTACCTGTAACCATGCCTGAGATAGCACCTCCTGCGCCTACGGTTGGACCTACTGGTGTAAATACATAGGTTTGACCTGCTACATAATTCGTTATACTTGAACTTCCTGCTGCCGAACAAGTTGCTGTTACACTGTTTATTGTTGGAACTGCTGGTGTAGCCAACTGTGCTGCGTTACTAAAAGGCACTGAACTTGCTGAGGTACAACTGCCGTTACTTGCCGTTACTGTATAAGATGTACCTGTTATCATGCCGGTAATAGCACCACCCGCTCCTACGGTTGGACCTACTGGCGTGAACACATAGGTCTGACCCACTACATAATTCGCAATGCTTGAACTTCCTACTGCCGAACATGTTGCTGCTGCAGTGTTTATTGTTGGAACTGCTGGTGTAGCCAACTGTGCTGCGTTACTAAAAGACGCTGAACTTGCTGAAGTACAACTTCCGTTACTTGCCGTTACTGTATAAGATGTACCTGTTATCATGCCTGAAATAGCACCCCCTGCGCCTACGGTTGGACCTACTGGAGTGAATACATAGGTTTGACCCACTACATAATTCGCAATGCTTGAACTTCCTGCTGCCGAACATGTTGCCGCAACAGTGTTTATTGTTGGAACCGCTGGTGTAACTAATTGTGCTGCGTTACTAAAAGACGCTGAACTTGCTGAGGTACAACTACCATTACTTGCCGTCACTGTATAAGAAGTACCTGTAATCATTCCTAAAATAGCACCCCCTGCGCCTACGGTTGGACCTGCTGGTGTGAATACATAGGTCTGACCCACTACATAATTCGCAATGCTTGAACTTCCTGCTGCCGAACAAGTTGCTGCTACACTGTTTATTGTTGGAACCGCTGGTGTAGCCAATTGCGCTGCGTTACTAAAAGGCACTGAACTGGTTGAAGTACAACTTCCGTTACTTGCCGTTACTGTATAAGAAGTACCAGCTATCATACCTGAAATAGCACCTCCTGCGCCTACGGTTGGACCTACTGGTGTGAATACATAGGCTTGACCTGCTACATAATTCGCGATGCTTGAACTTCCTGCTGCCGAACAAGTTGCTGCAACAGTGTTTATTGTTGGAACCGCTGGTGTAGCTAATTGCGCTGCGTTACTAAAAGGCACTGAACTAGTTGAAGTACAACTGCCGTTACTTGCCGTCACTGTATAAGATGTACCTGTTATCATGCCGGTAATAGCACCACCCGCGCCTACGGTTGGACCTGCTGGTGTGAATACATAGGTTTGACCCACTACATAATTCGCGATGCTTGAACTTCCTACTGCCGAACAAGTTGCCGCAACAGTGTTTATTGTTGGAATCGCTGGTGTAGCCAATTGCGCTGCATTACTAAATGACGCTGAACTCGCTGAAGTACAACTTCCGTTACTTGCCGTTACTGTATAAGATGTACCTGTTATCATGCCGGTAATAGCACCACCCGCTCCTACGGTTGGACCTGCTGGTGTGAATACATAGGTCTGACCCGCTACATAATTCGCGATGCTTGAACTTCCTGCTGCCGAACAAGTTGCCGCAACAGTGTTTATTGTTGGAACTGCTGGTGTAGCCAACTGTGCTGCGTTACTAAAAGACGCTGAACTCGCTGAGGTACAACTGCCGTTGCTTGCCGTTACTGTATAAGATGTACCTGTTATCATGCCGGTAATAGCACCACCCGCGCCTACGGTTGGACCTACTGGCGTGAACACATAGGTCTGACCCACTACATAATTCGCAATGCTTGAACTTCCTGCTGCCGAACAAGTTGCTGCTACACTGTTTATTGTTGGAACCGCTGGTGTAGCCAATTGCGCTGCATTACTAAAAGAGGCTGAACTCGCTGAAGTACAACTTCCGTTGCTAGCTGTTACTGTATAAGAAGTACCTGTTATCATACCTGAAATCGCACCTCCTGCGCCTACGGTTGGACCTGCTGGCGTGAACACATAGGTCTGACCCACTACATAATTCGCAATGCTTGAACTTCCTGCTGCCGAACAAGTTGCTGCTACACTGTTTATTGTTGGAACCGCTGGTGGAGTACAAACAGGAATTACATTGTAATACCCTAAACCTTGTAAATCGACACTAGAACAAAGTGCCGTATTCGTTACTTGTAATGTAAAACACAACACATAATTACCTGGTGTTAAATTATCCCATTCTGGATTAAATCCACTAGCTACAGGAGAAGCATTTGTTCTATTAGGGATAATTGGAGCACCCGCACACGCAGCTGCTGGTTTTAATTGATAGGTTATAACTTCTTCCGATGGAGTAGCACAACCACCAGGACTTGAAGAAGATAATTGTTTAAATCCTAATACTGTTGATCCAACAGGCACTGTAACAGGCACACAAATCGTAATATTTTGACCTGGATTCAAAGCTGGATTTCCTAATTGATCACCCGCTGCGTTAAGTGTTGTTGTAATATTCGTTTGGCCTAGAGTAACCGTTGGTACTGTAATTGATGAAACAGGGCATGTAGCTGTTGTACAGGAAGCACAAGAAGAATTAACAATTTCAATGGTAGTAGTAGCTGTACCACAAGAAGTTGGAACAGTTATAGTATAGATTCCTACACTACTTAAACTTGGATTAATTGCACCAGTAGTAGCGTTAATTGATAAACCTGTTGGTGTTGCTGTATAAGTTCCAGTTACAGGTCCGTTTGTAACCGTTACATTTTGAATTGTTGTATTTGAATTGCTGTAGGAAGGAGCACTGTACGCAATAGTTGTTGGAGTACTCCCATTTACAGTGATCGTAATATCCTTAGTACAACTCGTTGTACCATCAGATATAGTCGCACGATAAGTACGTGTAGAAGTTGGAGTTACCGTAGCTGAAGTAGACAATGAAGCAGAAGTAGCTACTACCGTTCCAGAAGATAAATCCGTTATGGTTAACGTAGTTGGATTGTATTTGATAATACTCACATCATCAATTCCCCAACTGTCTTGTGAACCTGTTGTTGATTGATGTTGGTACCAGCGAAATTTTGTAGCAGTTGTTTGAGCGGCTGCAGGGATGGGTACAGTAGTTCTGTTCCAATTATACACATAAGTACCTGCTCCAATATTGGCAGATGCTCCAACATTACTTTCTAAGCTAGGAAACATTAATTTCATGTTTACCCAAGTAGCGCCATTATTTGTTGAATATTGCACATATACACCTTCCTTATCATCATTTGCCTCACAGCCATTTCCTCCATTATCATCCGATGCCGCTCTAAAATCAAAACTTAACACTCCTCCATTACTCACATCAAAGTTTAACGATTCAAGGACACGAGGCGCCGCTACATTTTGCATCCAAGCATACGTTGAATTATCAGTTTTTTTTGTGGTATACAAACCATTTGGTTCACAACTTAAAACATTAGTAAAAATAATTCCGCCTGGAGTTGCGTTCCATCCTGTTCCGATGGTTCCTGAGTTAAAAGTATTTGACAATAAACCTGTACCGATAGCTCCAGTAGCAGTCAATGTGACACTATTACCCGAACATATTGTTGTTGGACTAGCAGTTATATCAACAGTACAACCTAATGAGGCATTAGTATAAGTAGATACATTTCCTACCCAACCCGAAGATTGAGAAGCAGATGCATTAGTAAATCGGAAAGTCAATGCTCCTGTGGAATTATTTGCACAAAAAATACCAGGCTTTAGTTCTGCTTGAACCACACCTCCTAAAGCAGGCTGTCCTGTATTATATGGAGTTCCAGCAGCATTATACGCTGTACTATAATTCCCTTTTAAGGTTCCTATATTTGTAGCAGCTGTAGTAGTGCCATCAAAAATATCTAAGGCTTCAAATGAACTAAAAGAAGTAAAATCAACACATACACTTTTCCCAGCTGGAGGCATCAAGGTAATCGTGTAACTCGTGTTTCCGTCATTACCGGCGGCACCACCTGCATCATAAAATATTTCACCACCCACCACATTAACCGTACCTGATTGGCTTATTAAAATATTTTGAGCTTTTATATTGATTACGAAACCTAATAATAGGATAGAAACAAAGATTGATTTACTATTCATTTTAGAATTATTTATACTTCCAAATTTAGATGAGTTAGCATTATAAAAAATAAAAAAAAACGATGTTTTTTGTATTTCAGTTTAGACATCTATACTACAGTTGTAAGCTATTGAAAACAAAAAAGGTATTGCATTTTTTTGCAATACCTTAAGTAACTATAACACAATAGTAATAACCAAACTACTATAACTAACTATTGTGAATTAACAATGAAAAAAAACTACTCTCTCTATTTTATCATCAGGTCAAAACTACAATTATTTCTCTATTCAAAAAATAAAAAAATATCATTTTTTTTGATTTCAGATTTAGATAGTAAATTCAAAAAAAACCAAAGTTGTAAAGTTCAACTTTGGTTTTACTGTGCTTAACTTAACTAATTTATTTTTTTACAATTAAGAACTCTGAACGTCTGTTTTGTGCATGTTCTTCTTCAGAACAGTTTGTGCAAGAAACTTTCGGTTCAGTTTCTCCCATACCTTTGCCTGAGATACGTTCTTTTGCAATACCTTTTGAGATGATGTATTGTACCGTAGCCTTAGCTCTTCGGTCGGATAATCTCAAATTGTAGCTGTCGCTTCCTCTGCTATCGGTGTGCGATTTTGCATAAATCACCATATTCGGATACTCGTTCATTACTTGTACTAACTTGTCTAACTCCTCAGCGCCTTGTGCTGTGATGTTCGACTTGTCGTACTCAAAGTAAATCGGTTGTAATATAACTTCTCTCTCGGTGATGATTGGCTTGATTGGGGTTAGATTTACTTCTATCACTTCGCTTCCGCCTTCACTCTGTTTCATCGTAGCACTTCCTGGCTCGTATCCACTTCTTGTTGCTGTTACGCCATAGCTTTGTTCACAAGCTAATCCGTATTTCGTTGCTCCTGATTCATCCGTTTCTTGTGTGCCAACAGCTTTGTTTTTAGCATCTGTTACCGTTACTTGTGCTCCAGCTAATAATTTACCTGTTTCTGCATCCATAACTTTCACTAAAGCATCCACACCACAAATCGGATCGGCTTGGAAAATATCGTCGTTCCCTTCTCTATTACTTGAGAAGTAACCTACCTTTTTCTCTTTATTGTAGCTAAACGCAAAGTCGTCTTTCTCCGTATTTACCGGAGCACCAACATTCTTGGTTTCTTTTGTAGTGGTGTTGTATGTAAACACATCATAGCCACCAAATCCTGGTTTACCGTTTGACGCAAAGAATAGCACATGGTCATCCGTGATATAAGGAAAACTCTCGTTCCCTTCTGAGTTGACTCCACTTCCAAGGTTCTCTGGTGTACCATAGCTATCGCCATCAACACTTACTTTCCAGATGTCTTCGCCACCCATACCGCCTGGCATGTCTGATGAAAAATACAACGTCTTACCGTCTTTGCTGATACTTGGGTTTCTAACCGAGTATTCTTTACTGTTAATAGGTAATGCTTTGGCATTTGTCCACTTATCCCCTTCCCCTTTTGTGGCTTTGTATAAGTAGATTTGTCCGTATTTTAATTTCTTTGTTTTATCCTTTTGGAATTCACTTTGGTTGAAGCTCTCACTACCGTAGTAAATCGTACTACCATCAGAGGTAATAGCCGCAGGGCCATCGTGCCATTTGGTATTCAACTCCACTACTTCCGTAGCTTGACTCAAACTTCCGTCTGTGTTTCTTGTTGCCTTATAAAGGTCTAAGTACGGTTGTTCATCCATACCGTTTTTCTTTCTTGCGGTGTTTCTAGCACTCGCAAAATAAACCTCATTGTTATTGGTTAACTGCGCACCAAAGTCGGCCTTATCACTACTCACATCCGATTTCTTGATGTTGTATAACTTACTTTGTTGTTGGAGTTGTTGCACCACATTAGGGTTATTGGTAAACGCTTTAGCTCGAGCATCGTTTGGCTGCATCTTGGCAAATTGGGCCATTTGTTTGTTACTCTCCTGCATGTTCCCTTCTGCTTTTAACATTTGGGCATAACGGTAATACACCTCCGCCTCTTGTGGGCGCTCCACGGCCTTAGCATACCACGTAACCGCTTCCTTAGTGTTAAAAACATTGTAGTAACAATCGCCAAGCTGTTTGTAAACATAAGCATCCGCTTTGCCTTTCTCTACTAATTTGGAATAAGCTTGGGCTGCATCAACATATTCTAAACGATCAAATAGCTTATCCGCGTCTTTTGTGTCCTTATTCTGTGCATAAATACTTGTTGTAAGCAATAATGCAACGGCTGATATATATAGTCTTCTCATGTCTGTTCTTCTTTGAATAGATTAAAAATAACGCGGTGAACGTGATACCTTCTTGCTGAAATTAACATCAAACAACAAGATAACCTCGTGTGATGCCGGGGTAGTCACCTTTAAATCCGATACAATATGATCGTAGGCATATCCTAATTTTAAACTCGGTGTAATAGCATAATTCACCATCGCTCCAAAACTGTCGTCTAAACGATACGTCGCGCCAATCTCAAACTTCTCCTTAAATAAAAAATTTGTCGATACATCCAACGAAGTAGGCGCATCAAACGCACTCTTCAACATGAAAAAAGGCTTGAACTTTAAACTCTCATTCAAATCAAAAACATAACCCCCTGTTAAAAAATAATGACTCACCTCACTACCATAACTCCTGCCATTAAAATCTAAATGCTGAGCCTTAACCATATTAGGAACAGACAAAGCCAAGTAGTACTTATTCGTATAATAAAATAATCCCGTACCAAAATTAAAATAACTATTACTAACATTCTTAGCAAATGAATCATCGTTAGGATCTGGTAAAGTAGGCGCAATCTCCGTAAAATAATCAACATTATGCAACGTTAAACCAGCCTTTAAACCTAAGGCTAATTTATGATCTCCTCCTAAATTCAATGTATAACTGAAATCACCATAAATATTGTTCTCCTCAACAGGACCAATCTTATCGTTAATAACCGATAAACCCATACCTACATTCTTCCCAACTGGAGCATGACCAAATAAAGTCGCAGTCGTAGGTGCATCCTCTATCTCAACCCACTGCTTTCTATACAACAAACCCATAGATAATGACTCCTTACTACCTGCATAAGCCGGATTCATAACACTCATATTATACATATACTGCGTATAATGAGGATCCTGCTGAGCAAACAAATCAGAACCAAAAACCGTTAATAGTAATACTACTAAATATATTTTTCTCATAACTTATTCTCTTATAAAATAAGCTACCCCCTATTCAAAAGGGTAGCTTACTGTACTACTTTATTAATTTTGTCTGTTTAAATATACCCAACCCGTTTTTGTTTTTCCATTTTTAAAGAAAATAACATAATAATAAGTGGCTGTTGGTAATTGATGTCCTTGGTCTGATTGACCATTCCATTCATTCAAATAATTTAACTTCTGGTACACTAAAGTGCCGTAACGATTAAAAATTTCTGCTTTTTCAACATTCAAATTACTCAAATCCCAAAAATCATTTTTACCATCATCATTAGGAGATACCCCTTTAGGAATGATACAATTAATATCATCAACTAAAATTTGCATACTGTTTACACATCCATTAACATTTACTTCAACTTCATAACTTCCTTCTTCTGTTACTTGTAATGTTGCTTGATTACCTATTACATTATTCAAACTGTCGTACCATGTATATGTTGCATTTGATGCCGAGGTATTTGCGTTTAAAATGTATTTTTCATCTTCACAACCAGCGTCAATTGTTATTGTTGGAAGTGATGGAACTGCCGATATTGTATAAACAACAGAAACATTAGACACACAAGTTGTTGAAGTATTTATAACTTCTATTGTATAAGTTCCAGGAGTTAAATTATCAAAAGTAGTAGACGATTGAAAAGCACCGCCGTTTAACGAATATTCAAAATTGGCACCTATTGGATTAGTCACTACAATCGTACCTGTAGGATTAGCACAAGTAGGTTGAACCGTTACTGTAGCTGTTGGAGTAGCAGGTAAAGCCAATTGCGCTGCGTTACTAAAAGAGGCTGAACTCGCTGAAGTACAACTGCCGTTACTTGCCGTTACTATATAAGAAGTACCTGTTATCATTCCTGAGATCGCACCTCCTGCGCCTACGGTTGGACCTACTGGTGTGAACACATAGGTTTGACCCGCTACATAATTCGCGATGCTTGAACTTCCTGCTGCCGAACAAGTTGCCGCAACAGTGTTTATTGTTGGAACCGCTGGTGTAGCCAATTGCGCTGCGTTACTAAATGACGCTGAACTTGCTGAGGTACAACTGCCGTTACTTGCCGTTACTGTATAAGATGTACCTGTTATCATGCCTGAGATAGCACCTCCTGCGCCTACGGTTGGACCTACTGGTGTGAATACATAGGTTTGACCCACTACATAATTCGCGATGCTTGAACTTCCTGCTGACGAACAAGTTGCCGCAACAGTGTTTATTGTTGGAACCGCTGGTGTAGCCAATTGTGCTGCGTTACTAAAAGGCACTGAACTGGTTGAAGTACAACTGCCATTACTTGCTGTTACTGTATAAGAAGTACCTGTTATCATTCCAGAGATAGCACCTCCTGCGCCTACGGTTGGACCTACTGGTGTGAATACATAGGTCTGACCTACTACATAATTCGCAATGCTTGAACTTCCTGCTGCCGAACATGTTGCCGCAACAGTGTTTATTGTTGGAACTGCTGGTGTAGCCAACTGTGCTGCGTTACTAAAAGGCACTGAACTGGTTGAAGTACAACTTCCGTTACTTGCCGTTACTGTATAAGAAGTACCCGTAATCATTCCAGAGATAGCACCACCCGCGCCTACGGTTGGACCTACTGGTGTGAATACATAGGTCTGACCTACTACATAATTCGCAATACTTGAACTTCCTGCTGCCGAACATGTTGCCGCAACAGTGTTTATTGTTGGAACTGCTGGTGTAGCCAACTGTGCTGCGTTACTAAAAGGCACTGAACTGGTTGAAGTACAACTTCCGTTACTTGCCGTTACTGTATAAGAAGTACCAGCTATCATACCTGAAATAGCACCTCCTGCGCCTACAGTAGGACCTACTGGTGTGAATACATAGGTTTGACCCACTACATAATTCGCGATGCTTGAACTTCCTGCTGACGAACAAGTTGCCGCAACAGTGTTTATTGTTGGAACCGCTGGTGTAGCCAATTGTGCTGCGTTACTAAAAGGCACTGAACTGGTTGAAGTACAACTGCCATTACTTGCTGTTACTGTATAAGAAGTACCTGTTATCATTCCAGAGATAGCACCTCCTGCGCCTACGGTTGGACCTACTGGTGTGAATACATAGGTCTGACCTACTACATAATTCGCAATGCTTGAACTTCCTGCTGCCGAACATGTTGCCGCAACAGTGTTTATTGTTGGAACTGCTGGTGTAGCCAACTGTGCTGCGTTACTAAAAGGCACTGAACTGGTTGAAGTACAACTTCCGTTACTTGCCGTTACTGTATAAGAAGTACCCGTAATCATTCCAGAGATAGCACCACCCGCGCCTACGGTTGGACCTACTGGTGTGAATACATAGGTCTGACCTACTACATAATTCGCAATACTTGAACTTCCTGCTGCCGAACATGTTGCCGCAACAGTGTTTATTGTTGGAACTGCTGGTGTAGCCAACTGTGCTGCGTTACTAAAAGGCACTGAACTCGCTGAAGTACAACTTCCGTTGCTAGCTGTTACTGTATAAGAAGTACCTGTTATCATACCTGAAATCGCACCTCCTGCGCCTACGGTTGGACCTGCTGGCGTGAACACATAGGTCTGACCCACTACATAATTCGCAATGCTTGAACTTCCTGCTGCCGAACAAGTTGCTGCTACACTGTTTATTGTTGGAACCGCTGGTGTAGCTAATTGTGCTGCGTTACTAAAAGACGCTGAACTTGCTGAGGTACAACTGCCATTACTTGCCGTTACTGTATAAGAAGTACCCGTAATCATTCCAGAGATAGCACCCCCTGCGCCTACGATTGGACCTGCTGGCGTGAACACATAGGTTTGACCCGCTACATAATTCGCAATGCTTGAACTTCCTGCTGCCGAACATGTTGCTGCAACAGTGTTTATTGTTGGAACCGCTGGTGTAGCCAACTGTGCTGCGTTACTAAAAGGCACTGAACTCGCTGAAGTACAACTGCCGTTACTTGCCGTTACTGTATAAGATGTACCTGTTATCATGCTGGTAATAGCACCACCTGCTCCTACGGTTGGACCTACTGGTGTAAAAACATAGGTTTGACCCGCTACATAATTCGCGATGCTTGAACTTCCTGCTGCCGAACAAGTTGCCGCAACAGTGTTTATTGTTGGAACCGCTGGTGTAGCCAACTGTGCTGCGTTACTAAAAGACGCTGAACTCGCTGAAGTACAACTTCCGTTACTTGCCGTTACTGTATAAGATGTACCTGTAATCATGCCTGAGATAGCACCTCCTGCGCCTACAGTTGGACCTGCTGGCGTGAACACATAGGTTTGACCTACTACATAATTTGCGATGCTTGAACTTCCTGCTGCCGAACAAGTTGCCGCAACAGTGTTTATTGTTGGAACCGCTGGTGTAGCTAAAACAGTAATTGTTACCTCATCAAAACAAGACAAATCAGATGCTGTCCATCTAAAAGTATTAGCCCCTAATGACAGACCAGAAACAGTTGCCGTTGGACTATTCACATTGGAAAAAGTACCTGTTCCTGAAACAACAGACCAAGTCCCTGTTGCGGGAGATGTTGCTGCCAATGAAGTAGATGTTACATTACATAAACTTTGATCCGGTCCGGCATTACATGTTAATTCCGTTGTAAAACTTCCCGCTTCAAGATAAACCACACTATCGTAAGTAGCATCATTCACATCAGTTATAATCAAACGAATATGATAGGTCTGACCAGGAGTTAAACCTGTTTGTGTTGCCGATAGAATACGAGTATTACCATTTAATTGTGTTCCATTAATAGTACCTAAAAATTCAGGAGTGGGTGTATTTTGAACCCATGCTCCATTAGCTGCTACACAATACGAGGCATTTTGAGGAGAGGCACTTGAACCCACCACACCATCATTAACAGAATTAATTGAAACTTCAGCACCATTAGCTAATCGTGCAATGTTTCTTGCATTATTTGTATAGCCTTGACCTCCGGCAATTCCAGGACCACTAATTAAAAATCCGAACTTATCATTATAAGAAGAACAATTATAATTAATATCCCCAGCCGAAGTACTACTATCATTATACTCTTCAGAACCGAAAATATACCTAAAGGTAACAGCATTTTGGACAGGTACAAAATCAAATTCTAATATAGCGGCATTAAAAAAGTTTTGAGCTCCAGCCAAAATATCTAAATCATTACTCACTGTGGGACAAGTTCCGCCTTGTCTAATTTCACCAGGAGTACAAGAAGTATAAGCCGTAGCCATTTGAGTAGCACCGGGATCAGCACCTAAAGTTAAAGGAATAGTAGAAGTAGTACCCGTTGTTAGAACCACTCCACTGGTAAACCCCATTTGAGTTAAAGTAGGTCCGGCAGTAGTAAAATACCCAACTTGGTACCGACCAGTATTATTATACACCCCAGAAAATTGTACATTTGAAATCGTTGTTCCACTTCCTGTTGGTACTAACACTCCATTTACCAACTGCGTGGGAGTATATAGCGTGTTATTGATTGTAAGTTGCGACCAGCTTTTGCTGAAAAAACAACAAACAAAAATTAAAAGTAATGTAGTTTTTAGTTTCATTGTTATTGAATTAGTATTTTGGTAGTTTTATTGGTTTTATTATGGGTATCAACAGTTACAAGATATACCCCTTGTGTTAAAACAAGTGCAGATTGTACATGAGTTGTATTGGTTTGAGGGTATTTTTCTAAAACTAATTTACCTTGCAAATCAAACACCTTTACAGAAGAAATAGGTGCGAATGATGTTACTTCGAGTTGATTTTGGTAAGCCAAAATATTTATACCTTCATTTACTTGGTTTACAATTTCCCTCTGTTTTGTTTTATAAATGATTTCAAATCTGTTTTTATCATCGGATGTTGGACAAAAAATATAAGCACCATCTTGTAAGTTTTGGTAAAAATTAAGTAATTTATCGTGAATATAAACTGCTTGATTTTCAAAGACACCTTCTTTTTGAGTCATACTAATTTGATAGTGACTTTTTTGAATAGAAGACTCATAAGCAATTGAAAGGGTATCCGTTTCAGAAAATGCTCCACGGCTTTGGATTACCAATTTTTCTTGACCTAATTTAGAATAAAACTTCAAAGTAGCTAAAGAATTAATTGGACCGTCATAAGCTTCATCAAAATCCAAAGATGATTCGGGTAAATAACCAATTAATTGTTCGTTATATCGACCACTTTCATCTGTTATTCTCAACCAATAACGATCTTTTGTAGAATTTGTGCTTGTTACAGCCTGAGAACGATAAAATTGATTATTACTTGGAATATCTTTAGTTCGTTGTGAATTTTTAAACGTAACCGTTCCGTTTACTTTTGGACGAACCATAAAACCTTGTGCAGAAGCGATATAACCATTAGGTAAAATTCCATTTGGAGATTGTGTTGAAGCTCCAGCTACACCCACTCCACCAGTTAAGTTGAAAGAAGCATAATCTGCTTGTTGGTACTCTCCACTACCAGGATAGGGTGTATTAGCCGACCACAAGTAAACAGTACCGTATATTTTATCTCTATTATCGTTATAAAAATTTTCAAATTTAATGGCACCAGGATATGGATTACCTAACAATGTAAAATTTCTGAAAGCATTATCATTCGTATCATAATACTTAATAGTAGCTGAATAATCTCCATTATTTGAAAGTCCGGAATAATTTAATTGAATATTTGTAGGTGTTAATCCCGCTGCCGTTTTCACTCGTGTAATAAATCCGGTTCCAACTGATGGTTCGCTTGATAAAAATTGCCAACCCAAATAGCTATGATCTATACCTGCGATACAAAAATCGGGATCCCAAAAATATTTTAAGTCGAAATTGGTAGCATAATTAGATAATACTGCATTTGCGATAGGCTTACTCCAATATATATAATCCCATCTTATTTTATTACCCGTATTTTTTGTAAAATTGATAGATGGAGTTACGATTGGCTCGTTATTCAAATCATTAGGATGATTTACTTGAACCAAATTTCCTTTAGAAGAAACATTGATAGTACCTGAATTAAAAATAGAATTCACAACGTACACATAAGTTCCATTTGTACCATCTACAATATCTAAAGTAACCCCCGATTTTACAGTCATTTGACAGGCGTTAATATTACCGTGAGTTAACGTATTATAATTAGCATTCAAAATAACATGTTCGTAAACTGTAGGAGCTGTTCCTCTTGACCAAGTAGCACCATTCCAACTATTCTCTGTTATACATGCCATTGTTGCCGAAGTTGTTCCACAAGCCCCGTCAAATCGATCATAACATCTTGTTACAGGTAAACCAACAGGTAAAACTGTAGAAGATTCGGTATAAACTCCAGTCATTTCAGGTTTAGAAATACTCACACCGCTACCGTCAGCTACAATATCGCCATTTGCCCCCAAACCGGCTTGTTGTTCAAACTTAATAAATGCTGCAGAAAAATCTTGATTATACAAATTTACTTGCGTACCGCTATAAACTGATAAAAACGAATTATTTCTAAAAATCACATTAAAAACTGGAGCATTAATTAGATCAAAAAACACATCTTCACCTTTATCTTGCGCATTATTATTTGCGAAAGAACAGGTTAGAAAAGTTAAATTACAAGTTGGACTATTTAAATTAACAACACTAACTGCACCTCCATCTGAACTTGCAGGTCCGGTTGAATTATTAGTGAAACTACAATTATTTACATTAATATTGGTTGTTGTACCATTAGTAGAAGCTTGCACTAAAATGGCACCTCCTCCTAAATTATTCCCTGCCCCAGCATTAGTTGTATTCCCATTGAAACAACAATTATTTATGTTAACCGTTCCATTTTGAATACAGATAGCTCCCCCAGCTGCCGCTTCATTATCATCAAAGGTTGTATTATTGATGGTTACATTTGCAGTATTCCCTATAATTAATATTCCACCACCTTGAATAGCCGAGACAATATTATTATTGATACTACAATTATCAAAAAGTACTGTTGAACCGTCAATTTTATAACCACCTCCATAATTTGCTGCTGCTACACGGTTACAAGGACTACCCGAATTTTTAATCGTTACACTAGTTGTAGTACCACTAATAAATACAGCACCCTGACCTGCACTTCCCACATTAGCATAGATTAACACTCGATTTAGTTCTATATTAGTTCCACTAGTAATTGCTAATGCTATTCCGTCAGTTGCAAGTGCAAAACGAGTTACTGTTAATTTCGATATTTTAACGTTATTTGCGGTAATGGTAGCCCAACGTTGCGTATTTAAGGCATTATCAAAAACAGTATTCCCTTCACCAGCACCAATAATTTGAACTTCTTTATTAATAGCCAATGAACGATTCAACGCACCACTGTAAGAACCCGTATCGACATAGATGATATCCCCATTATTTGCAATTGCTAATGCAGCATTAAGTGTTAATTTTGGTAAATTTGATGCAAGACCACTATTGGCATCATTTCCTATAGCACCACAATAGATATCTCCAGCTAAAGTAACATCAGCATTATTTACATAAATTGTAGCACTGAATGCAAATGAAGCAAAAAACATAGCGATACTATGAATAAAAGCATTTAGTTTGACTTTAATGTAGTGTTGTTTCATAGCCTTATCTTATTGATTACCTAATAATTATTTAATCATTTCTTAATTACATTTCAAAAATATTGATTCAGTAATGACTTTTTTTCATAAAAAACGATTAAATTTGGATTTCAGAATATTCATCTTATGATTATAGAAGAGACTAAAAAAATCATAGAATCATTATCTATGAATGAGAAACGCTATTTTAAGCTTTTTGTTAACAAAAATATTTTTGGGAATCAGAATAAATACTTAATGCTTTTCGATATTTTTAATAATTTCACAGATATAGATGAACAATTGTTAAAAAAACACATCAATGAACATCAATTTTCTGATAAAAACGTTTCTTATGATTTAAATTATTTAAACAAACTAATACTTCGTTCTTTAAATGAATTCCATTATGAGAAAACAGTGAGTTTGAAACTTCAAAATTTAATTAAATCAGTTGAAATTTTATTTTACAAAGGACTTTATGAAGAATGTCTTCGCATCATTCAAAAAGCAAAAAAGCTTAACAGTAAAAATGAAAATGAAATTTTGATGTTAGAACTTTTGAATTGGGAGAAAAAATGTATGGGCTATTCTAAAGGATTTCAAGGAGCCATGTCTGTTAATAAGAAAATTGACGAATATTTTAATTCGATTAAAAGAAACCGAACAATAGTAGACTTATACTATCACAGTTATTACCTTAAAAACAGTACCGGTAAAATTGCTTTAGAAAAAATTATTTCTGAGTTTGAACAAATAATACAACACCCTTTAATAGTAGACCATAAGGAACTATTAACCTCAACACAGCCTCGTATTTTTAAAGAGTTAATTTTTGCTAATTACTTTCATGTTTTACAACAAACGGCAAATGAATTAAAACATTTAGAAAAGGCAATAGAAATTTATGATGAGCAAGTTTTTTATAAACAAGAAAATCCATTGGATTATATTTCGGTTTACACACGAATAATTGATATTTACAAAAAAAGTGACGATGCAACTTTTTACAACAAAATTGAAGGCTTACGACAATTTGACTCTATTCTTGATTTCCAAAAAAATGTAGCTTTAGAACGCATATTTTTTCACACCTATCTTGCTGAATTGGAACATTTAGTTTATAACAATCAGTTTCAAGAAGGATTACAAATGATGCAACATATTGTCAAACAAATTAATACCAACAAATTTAATATTGAACCTTACTATTATATTGGTATGTATTATCAGTTTGCATGTATTACCTTAATCACTAAGAATTTATCACAGTCGTTAAAACATATTAATTATATTTTAAATGAATTTGATTTCAATGACCGACCGAATACGTTTATAAAAGCAGAGATTTTAAATATTATCATTCATTTTGAATTAAAAAATTACAAACTCGTACTTCATAATTTAAATTCATTTAAAAAGAAATATACCAAAACATTTAAAATAAATGCTCTAGAAAAGAAGATACTAAAATTAATAGAAGCTATATCAAACGATCCTTATCTAAAGAAAACCTCGATTGAATTTGCAAATTTACATAAGAAAATAGTGCAAATGGAAATAGAAAAAACAAATTCAAATTTGATCTATTTAAATTACATCTTATCAAAAAAATAATATGAAGATACTATAATATTAGTAGTTATTATGAAACATTAATGACAATTAGCGTCTGCTTGTACATGCAAATCTAAAGTACTTGGAGACATATAAGGAATATCTAATCCAAGTCCCCTTAAAATAAATAAGATTCCTATACAAACAATTATTATTGGAATAATGCGTTGAATTTGGCTTTTGAATTTAAATTTTGAAAATTGGGCTACATGAATAACAACAACCATTAGTGGAATTGTACCCATTCCAAATAATATCATGTATAAAATACTTAATGAAATTGAGTGCATTGCAATGGCACCAAACAAAGCGGCATATACCATTCCACAAGGTAAATACCCATTAAAAAGTCCGATTAAATAAAGTGATTTAAAACTTTTTCTTTTGAATTGTTGTCCTAATTGTTGTTTAACTTTTGAAACGAACAAATAAATTGGTTTAGAAAAATTATAGGCTGCCAGTTTTTTTTCTGGTACTAAAGCAATAACAATCATTAATACACCTACTAATATAGATAATTGTTGTTGCCATCCTGCTAAAAAGAAACCTTTTCCTAACAATCCGAAAACAAGTCCTAAAGAAGCATAGGCTGTTATTCTACCCAACTGATAAGTCATAATTTGAATCACCTTTTTTGCTGGATTATTTCGATCAATAGGAATCATCATAGCAATAGGACCACACATACCTACGCAGTGCAAACTACTGATTAATCCGAATATTAGAGCAGAATATAACATAGCATTTAAAATAGGTGAAGATAGATAAGTGAAGATAGAGAGGAAGAAAAAAATACCCTATGATTAAAACAAAGTTTTTAAACAATTTTGCTCCCTATCTACACTTACAAAAATAATCATTCATTAAAAATAGACTGTTTCTTTATTTAAATAATTTTTACCTTCGTAATTCCAATCTATAGAAATTTCCCAAAGACCGCCAGTCAGTTTGTTTTTAGGTATGAGCATTATTGGACTTGATAAAGATATCTTTGTGTCAAAATCCAACTTCTGGCTGGACGGTCTATATAGGGAAATAGTACCGTTTATTTGTTTAAAATTAAAATGAGGTGGAAAAGTTACTATTATTCCTTCTGACGATTTAGTAACCGTTAACTTTTCTTTTAACTCATTAGAATTGTTCTGCTTTTCTATATTATCTTGAACATTACGTTCTTGTTTATAATAATCATCTGCCACCAATTCATGGTCGTAAGCTGGATTAGTTTGCAGTTTAATAATGAAGAATAGTATGAAGCCTATAAATCCAGCAAAGCCTACTACTACTCCTGTTCCCCAGTTAAATTTCATGTTCTTGTTTTTTTTGGTTAGTTTAATTGAAAGCGCGAGGTCCTAAGAAATTGGTTGTAACCGTTTCAATTACTTTATTACCTTGACGTACTTCAATATTAATTTTTGTGTTATCGCTTTCTAACAAAGCAGCTGGAATTTCTACAAACAAAGTTCCTTGTGCTAAATCAGCTTTTTTTACATGAATCTCTTGATTACCTACTAATTTCAATATTCCTTGTTTAGGATTCACCACTTTAAATGTAATGTGTTCCAATGCTTCAGTTGACTTATTGATTACTTTAAAAGTGTACACATTACTGATGTTTTTACCTTTTTCTTCATACAATTGACCTGGTAATCGTAAAATGGTTGTATCCACATCTGTACGCAGTAAAATCATAGAAAACATTAGGATTAAAAGAATACTTAAAACAGCAATATATCCTTTCATACGAGTTGTTATTTTGAACTTTTCTTTTTTAACAATCTCATCTTCACTTGCATATCGAATTAAACCTTTAGGTAATCCAACTTTTTCCATCATGCTGTCACATTCATCAATACAAGCCGTACAATTTACACACTCTAATTGTGTACCATTACGAATATCAATAGCAGTAGGACAAACATTTACACATTGGTGACAATCAATACAATCACCCCAACCCGCACTTTGACGGTCCTCATTCTTTTTAAACTTAGCTCTTCCTTTATCCCCTTCACCTCTGACATGATCATAAGCTACAACAATAGTTTTATTATCTAAAAGTACGCCTTGTAATCTTCCATAAGGACAGGCAATGATACAAACTTGCTCTCTAAACCAAGTGAATACAAAATAGAATACACCCGTAAATAATAATAAAGCAATTAACGTACTTAAATTTGATAATGGACCTTCCTCCACCATTTGAATTAATGTATCACTCCCTATTAAATACGCTAAAAACACATTAGCAATTCCAAATGAAATTAAGAAAAAAATGAACCACTTTAAGAGTCTTTTTCTAATTTTTTCAGCATTCCATTCTTGATTATTTAATTTAATTTGGGCACCTCTATCCCCATCAATCCAATATTCAATTCTACGGAAAACCATTTCCATAAAAATGGTTTGTGGACAAAACCAACCACAAAATATGCGTCCGAATGCTACTGTAAATAGCGTTAACCCCACTACTCCAGCAATCATCATGACAACGAAAAGATAAAAATCTTGCGGCCAAAATGGAAATCCGAAGATGTTAAATCTTCTTTCTAAAACATTAAAAAGTAAAAACTGGTTACCATTAATTTTAATAAAAGGACTTGCAATTAAAAAAATTAACAACACATAGCTCACTAACTTTCTTTTGTCGTAGAATTTTCCAACGGGCTTTTTAGGAAAAATAAAATTTCGTTTTCCTTCTTTATCAATCGTTGCGATGGTATCTCTAAAACTTTCGTCTGGTAAATTTGACATAACAATATTTTTTTATTTAAACCAAAAGTAATTCAGTTGTTTTTGGTTTAAAAAAGGTTTTGGTAAAGCTACCAAAACCTTTTTTTATTTTTTATTTTTTTGCAGTAGAATCTACAGCTGTTGGAGCAGGAGTTTCTGTTGCAGGTGCAGCAGCTCCTTCTTCTTTCCATTCTTTAGCTTCAGGTTCTGTTGGTTTTGGGTCTTTAGGATTTGTTCCTTGTAAAGACAACACATAACTTGCTATTTTTTGAATATCGGATGGTTTG
Source organism: Flavobacterium indicum GPTSA100-9 = DSM 17447 (assembly GCF_000455605.1). Lineage (NCBI taxonomy): Bacteria > Pseudomonadati > Bacteroidota > Flavobacteriia > Flavobacteriales > Flavobacteriaceae > Flavobacterium > Flavobacterium indicum. The sequence continues at coordinate 1,275,353 of NC_017025.1, read as the reverse complement.
ATCGATTCTTTCCAAGGCACCATTCCTTTTCCAGGACGACCACCTTCCATAATGGTGTTGAAAACATTTTTAATTCCACCACCTAATATCCATTTATTATCAGTTAAATTAGGTCCAATTGCACCACCAGCATCTGCTCTGTGACACGCTACACAGTTTGCATCAAATAAAGTTTTACCAGCAGCAATAGCACCTGCATCCGTTAAAAGCGTTACTTTTTCTTTATCCATTAAATCTGGAGCCGTTTTTTTGTATTCTTCTACTTTTGCATCAGCAATTTTCATTTCTGTAGTAAACTCTTCATCCTGAGTATAGTCGCCCATAATATGGAAACGAACTAAATAAACTAAAGCAAAAACAACAGTTGCATAAAAAAGACCTACCCACCACGGTGGCAACACATTGTCTAACTCTTTTATACCATCATAATCATGGTCTAACAACATATCCTTTTCTTCATTAATCGAACGAGAAGCTGTTAATTTACGCATCCAATTTTTAAACGCTTGTTGTTGCGCTAATGGTTTGTTTTTATCTGCCTCTAATTTCGCTTTCTCTTCTTCAGAAAGTAATTGATAAGAAACTTTATCTACTGAGTTAAGAACTACTTCAATGGCAATTAGCAAAAAGATAAATACCACATGAAATAATGCTACTACAGGATATTTCACCAAAGCTGGTCGGTCTCCTGAATCAATAAAATACTCCAATACTCCAAACATGATTACATAAAGTAATGGAATTCTAATATATACTGGGATTAATTTTCTCATTATAATAAATTTTAATCGTTAAAAGGTAATTCGCTCATTTCTTTTACTCGTTCTTTGCTATACGTTAATGCATAAACGGTATACCCTACAAAGATGGTAATGAAAATTACTAGAGAGATAATAGGAAAAATATCAACCCCATTAATCCCATCAAAATTATGTTTTACGAACTTTAACATGATGTTTATTTTTTAACTTTAATGTCTGTTCCTAATCGTTGTAAGTAAGCAATTAAAGCTACAATTTCTCTATCTTTCATTGGAACAAATTTTTCACCTGTTAACCTTGCTTTTTCTTTGCTTGCATCATACGCTTTCACAAATTTTGGATCACCTTTCAAACCTTCTTCAATTTCGGCTGATTGTTTTTCAATACTTGCTAATGCTCCATCAATATCTTCTTGAGTATAAGGTACTCCTAATTTAGCCATTACCGCCATTTTCTTTTGTACATCATCATGACTCATTGCTTTGTTGTCAAATAACCACTTATACGCTGGCATAATTGATCCTGTTGAAGTTGCTTGAGGGCTCCACATGTGGTTAAAATGCCAATTGTGATTGTATTTTCCTCCAACTCTCATTAAATCTGGACCTGTACGTTTAGAACCCCATAAGAATGGATGATCGTATACATATTCTCCTGATTTTGAATATTCACCATAACGTTTAACTTCAGAACGGAAAGGTCTAACTAATTGAGAGTGACAGTTGTTACAACCTTCACGGATATATAAATCTCTACCTTCTAATTCAAGTGGCGTATATGGTTTTACACTTGTAATAGTTGGAATATTTGATTTTACAATTAACATAGGAACAATTTGAATAATTCCCCCAATAGCAACTGCAATAGTAGTCAATACGATAAACTGAACTGGTTTTCTTTCTAACCAAGAGTGCCATTTTTCATTACGTAATCTGTATTTAGATATTGTAACTAAAGCCGGTGCTTCTGCTAATTCATCTTCAACTTTAGATCCAACTGAAACTGTTTTAATGATGTTATAAACCCCAACTAAAACTCCTGTTAAGTATAACACACCACCAACAGCACGCATGGCATACATTGGTAAAATTTGTGTTACAGTTTCCATGAATTGAGGATATACTAATGTACCATCTTCATTAAATTGTTTCCACATTTCTGCTTGAGTAAACCCAGCTACATACATTGGTAAAGCATACAATACAATACCTAACGTACCAATCCAGAAGTGGAAATTAGCTAATTTTTGAGAGAATAATTGTGTTTTTGTTATTCTAGGAATAATCCAATAAATCATACCAAATGTCATGAATCCATTCCAAGCTAAAGCACCTACGTGAACGTGAGCTACAACCCAATCAGTAAAGTGAGCAATAGCATTAACATTTTTCAATGATAACATAGGACCTTCAAAAGTTGCCATTCCATAACCTGTAATACCTACTACAAAGAATTTTAAAATAGCATCTGTTCTTACTTTATCCCAAACACCTCTTAATGTTAACAATCCATTAATCATACCACCCCAAGATGGAGCAATTAACATTACAGAAAACACAACTCCTAAATTTTGAGCCCAATCAGGTAATGTAGAATACAATAAGTGGTGAGGTCCAGCCCAGATATATAAGAAAATTAATGACCAAAAGTGAATAATTGACAATCTATAAGAGTAAACCGGACGGTTTGCTGCTTTTGGTAAATAATAATACATTAATCCTAAGAACGGAGTAGTTAAGAAGAACGCTACCGCATTGTGTCCGTACCACCATTGTACCAAGGCATCTTGAACACCTGCATAAGCAGAATAACTTTTTGTTAAAGACACTGGAATTTCTAAACTGTTTACAATGTGTAATAAAGCCACCGCTACAAATGTTGCAATGTAGAACCAAACCGCCACATAAATATGACGCTCTCTTCTTTTTATAATTGTACCAATCATGTTGATACCAAAAGCTACCCATACTAGGGCAATGGCAATATCAAACGGCCATTCTAATTCGGCATATTCTTTTGATGTAGTAATACCTAATGGTAAGGAAATGGCTGCTCCTACAATGATTAACTGCCAACCCCAGAAGTTCACTTGACTTAAAAAATCACTGAACATTCTCGCTTTTAATAAACGTTGCAAAGAGTAGTAAACTCCAGCAAATACTGCATTCCCAACAAATGCAAAAATTACTGCATTAGTATGCAATGGTCTTAGTCTACCGTAACTTAACCAAGGGATACCATCAGTTAAATTAGGAAATAAGTAAAATAAAGCAACAATAAGACCCACCAACATACCCACTACTCCAAAAAGTAATGAAGCATAGATAAAGTTACGAACTATCTTATTGTCATAACGAAATTGTTGTACTTCCATAGTTAGTTAATATTTAGTTTTTGTTTTTATTAGAATTATTTTTCACTTCGTCGTCAAATAACATACGCACCGATGGGGTGTAGTCATCGTCGTATTGACCGTTTTTCACTGCTAAAATGAAGATGATTAAGAAAGCTATTGCAATAACAATACTTACTGAAATTAGAAAATAAATAACACTCATACCTTAAATTTTAAACAAAGTTAGACTTACTCTATCAGGATAAATATGACTTTTGTCATACTCTTTAATTTTTGTTAAAAATGGTTAATTTTTGTTGATTTTACGACCATAAAACTTGCTCATAATTGTAACAAAACTTACAATTGTGATGGCACTCATAGGCATTATAATTGCGGCAAATAGTGGGGACAATTTTCCAGCTAACGCAAAAGTTAAACCGATTGCATTATACAAAAGCGAAAGACCAAAACTCATGTAAATCGTTTTCATTGAGTCTTTTGCATATCGTAAATATAAGAAAAGTTTTGAAAACTCCAAAGAATCCATAATACCATCACAAGCCGGCGAAAATACATTTACATTTTCAGAAATAGCAATACCAACATTACTTTGAGCTAATGCACCCGCATCGTTAAGTCCATCCCCAATCATCATTACATTTTTTCCTTCTTGCTGTAATTTTTCAATATAGGCTAACTTTTGTTCTGGTTTTTGATTAAAAATAAGCTCTGTATTTTCGGGTAAAATAGATTGCAGATAAGCTTTCTCTCCATCATTATCTCCACTCAATACTTTTACTTGATAATGATTTTTGGTCAAATCTTTAAATAATTGTTCTAAACCTTCTCTATATTGATGATTAAACAAATAATACCCTTTATAATGGTCATCGATTTTAATATTAACCTTGGTTTGTTTTAAATTATCTTTGGTTAAAGTTTCCCCCATCAAAGCATCGGAACCAATTTCAATTTTATGATTTTGAATTATTGCAATAATTCCTTTACCAATGATTTCTTCAAACTCTGTTAAGTTCTGTTTTTCAGTATTTGGTAAAAAATCATATAACTTTCTACTTAAAGGGTGGTTTGAATTTCTAATACAGTTTTTAACCCATTGTTCCTCTTCTGAAGTTAAAGAAGTACCCACAAATTCTATTTGCATCTTATTTGCAGATGTAATTGTTCCTGTTTTATCAAAAACAACCGTATCTACTTTAGCTAATTGCTCAACAACTAACGAATTTTTCAAATACATTTTGTTGTTACCCATAATTCGCAATACATTACCTAGTGTAAATGGCGCTGTTAATGCCAATGCGCAAGGACAGGCCACAATTAAAACAGCTGTAAAAACATTAAATGCAATATAAGTATCAATGAATAGCCAAAAAAGTAACGCTCCAAATGCCAACAACAATAATGCGGGGGTGAAATACTGACTTACTTTATCTGTTATGGATTTATGTTTTTGATCAATTTTCTTTTGAAACACATCATTACTCCATAATTGAGTTAAATAACTTTGTGATACAGAAAACAACACTTCCATTTCAATTACTCCTCCTATTTGTTTTCCTCCTGCAAATACTTTATCTCCCGACTTTTTTTCAATTGGATCCGCTTCTCCAGTAACAAAACTATAATCTAACGATGTTTTAGGCGAAATAAGAATTCCATCAACGGGTATGAGCTCTTGATTGCGGATTAACAATCGGTCTCCTTTCTCAATATCATACACTTGACACGGAACTTCTGAACCATCTGAAAGTATTTTAGTCACTGCAATAGGGAAATACGATTTATAATCACGTTCAAAAGATAAAAAATCATACGTTTTTTGTTGAAACAACTTACCTAACAACATGAAAAAAACCAATCCTGTTAGACTATCAAAAAAACCTTGACCGTAATCAAATACGATGTCAACTGTACTTCGTATAAACATTACAATAATACCAAGTGCTATAGGAATATCAATATTTAATACGCTTGAACGAATACTTTTATAGGCTGAAACGTAATAACCACTTGCTGAATAAAGAAAAGAAGGTAGGGATAAAAAGAAAATTAACCAACGGAAAAAAGGTTTATATTTTTCAATCCAAAATTCATCAACTTCAAAATATTCCGGAAAAGATAATAACATAATATTTCCAAAACAAAAGAAAGCTACACCTAACTTATAGATTAACGTTCTATCAATGTTATTTAATCCTGTTTCATAGTTTTCTAAACTAATGTAAGGCTCATAACCTATAGAAGCTAATAAGTAAACAATTTCTTTTAAATTAGTTTGTTCTGGCTGATAAGTTATACGGACTTTTTTCTGAGTAAAATTTACTTGCGATGCAATTATACCTTTTTGAAGCTTTTGGAGATTTTCCAAAATCCAAATACACGAGCTACAATGAATATGAGGTATGTACAATGAAACAATATGTGTTGTAGTTTCTTCAAATTCCAATAGTTTCGAACTAATTTTTTCATCGTCTAAAAATTCATATTTACCATTAATCTCTGGTGGTGTTGCTCCTGGTGAAGTTGCATAGTCGTAATAACATGTTAAGTCATTTTGACTAAAAATTTCATACACAGTTTTACAACCTACACAACAAAATGATTTTTCATCATACGTTATTTTTTCACTAGCAGTATATTCTTTACCACAGTGAAAGCAATTTTTATCGTCCATTTAATGCTCATTTTTTACCTGTAACAAAGGTCACACTCTACAAAAAAATAAAATATGATATTTGTCATACCTTTTGTACCTTTATGGTTTAGTAATAAAAATATTGTTTTTTTTTCAAAAATTAAAATTTATATTTTGATTAAATAGTTAATTTTGCAACACAATATATAATTATGAGTGCTAAATGTGAGCAATGTATCGTTAGAGAATTAAGTTCATTAAAAGCTTTAAATAAAGAGGAGCTTTTACGAATGGCTGAATGTAAATCATCTTACGAAGTAAAAAAAGGAGATCCTTTATTTGAAGAAGGAGAAATGCTTAATGGAATTTATTGCGTAAAAGATGGTGTGGCTAAAATGTCGAAATTAAGCGCCAATGGCAAGGACCAAATTGTTAAACTTGTAAAAAAAGGAGAACTTTTGGGTCAGCGTTCTTTAATTAGTGAAGAAGCGGCTAACTTAAGTGCTGTAGCAATAGAAGACATGCAAGTTTGTTTTATTCCAAAAGCCGAAGTATTAAAATTCTTTAATGAAAATAATCAATTTTCGTTGAACATGATGAAATCGGTTTGTGGTGATTTGCGTGAAGCAGACGATCATATGGTAGATATGGCACAAAAAACAGTAAAACAACGTTTGGCGCACACATTGTTACATTTAGAAAAAGATTTTGGCACTAATGAAGATGGAAGTTTAAAAATACAATTATCACGAGAAGAAATTGCGGGTATGATTGGAACTGCTACTGAAAGTTGTATTCGACTTTTGTCTGAATTTAACAAAGAAGGATTAATTGAATTAAGTGGCAAAAAAATCATTCTTGTAAATAAGAACATGTTACAGAAAATGAGTGAATAGAAATTGTAATTTAGAATCTGAAACAAGTTCAGATTGACAAATTACCAATTGACATGATTTAGAATCTGAAACAAGTTTAAATTGACAAATTACCAATTGCCGTGATTTAGAATCTGAAACAAGTTCAAATTGACAAAAATTACCGATTGACTTGAATTAGAATCTGAAACAAGTTCAGATTGACAAATTACCAATTGACATGAATTAGAATCTGAAAAAAGTTCAGATTGACAAATTACCAATTGACATGATTTAGAATCTGAAAAAAGTTCAGATTGACAAAAATTACCAATTGCCGTGAATTAGAATCTGAAACAAGATCAGATTGACAAATTACCAATTGACATGATTTAGAATCTGAAACAAGTTCAGATTGACAAAATACAGATTTACAAAGTAGTAATTAAAAAAATCTCCGACTTTGAGTCGGAGTTTTTTTATCTTAAAATCTCAATTCTTATTGCTCGTAAAAAATCCTCTCCCGCAGGCAAAAGCTGAATACCTTCTTTTTCTAGAATATTTCCATCATGAATCGTATTATCGGCAACACCACACCAGGGCTCAATACAAAGAAATGGAGCATTTGGTTTTGTCCAAATTCCTAAATACGGAAAATATTCGTAGGTGACTTTTAAAACGGGTACATCTAAATGCTGCAAGATTACTTCATCTGATTCTAACGATTCAAAGACCAAGGCATCGTTTTTAAATAAATCGTATTTTAAATCTAATTTTCCTGAATGACTTTCTACCACAGATGTTTCAAAATTAAAATTTTCATTCTCAAGATGATGCGTAATTAAAACATCCGGTTTATTAAATTGTAAACTGTAATCTGCAATATCACCTTCAATCGCAAAAGCAGGATGAGCACCAATAGAGAATGGCAGGGTTTCTTCAGATAAATTTCGAACAAAATATTCAATAATCAGTTCACTATCGATTAAAGTATAAGCTAAGAACAACTTAAAGTCGAAAGGAAAATTATATTTTGTTTCCGCATTAGACTCCAACTCAAAAACGACTTGATGTTCCGCTTTTAATTCATATTGAAATTCATAATTACGAGCAAAACCATGACGAGGCAACGTATATTCTTTTCCATTTAGCGTATAAACATCATTTTTTAAACGCCCCACTATAGGAAACAAAACAGGAGAAGTTTTATTCCAATAGTTTTCATCCACTTCCCAAATATAATTTACCTGGTTTTTTTCTAACGATACTAACTCTGCTCCTAAAGTATTTATAGTAGCAGTTAAAAATTTATTAGTTATAGTAATTAACATAAGCTATTCTTCTGGTATACCTTTCCAAGTTCTAATTCCTCTTGAAAAGAAAAATAATGCAATGATACAAACTATTAAATTAATGATAAACATGTTGAATATATTATCATTTAAAAATTTATAGAAAGGATCTAAGTAATAATCATAATTTTCAATCGAAGCATATTGATTCATCAATTTGTTTTTATAGTGCTCCATATATATGAAATAAATAATTGGAAGTATCGCAGAAAAAAACCATAGTGCTAAATTTACAACAACCTTACTAAAACGAATATTAGTTTTCGAAACAATAAGATTAATCAGCGTTAGTAATATACCAATAATAGTTAAAACAGAAAGGTACAAATAAGTCAATTCTTCCCTACCTATGGTTGAAATTAAACCGAAGACAATATTTAGTAAAACGGTAACTACTATAGCAATTAACCAGCTTTTGCCAGATGTAACTTTGAATGACAATAACAATAATGAAAATCCGAATGCGAAATATAAAATACCTATAGTAAATTCCAATGCTTCCCAAATGGAAGCATAACTATTTAATAGAATTAAATAATTATGATTTAAAATATTTTTTTCCACAAAATAATCCGAGTAAACACCATCGTTTTTAAATTCGTAATACTCATCAGGAGATGCAGACTCGTAATCGTTGTAATCTACATAGGTCGAATCATAATCTTTTGTATTAGGATTAGCATAATTAATTATCTTATATTTTTTAAAATTTGGATAATCATATACTTCTTTAAACCATTTTTCTACAGTAATATTGGTATATAATTTTGCATCATTGTGAATAGCTAAATATTCACTCATTAATTTCTTAACCTCAGTCTGATTGTTATTTGATAACCACTTTCGAATTGCTAATGTATTTAGTGAATCTTTTGCTCTATCATCGTACTTAAAATTGAATACTTTTCTATTTATAAGAGCAGTAGGTTCATACTGTTTGCCAAAATATTTTACATACTCTTTATAGACTATCTTTCTGTATTGAATTTGACCATTAATTGTTGTATCTGTAAATACGGATTTCGTAGAATCAATTTCTGGAGACTCAAAACTTCCGTTAATAAACATATCGGCCTTTGAGAGTATTTCAACTCTTCGTTTAACTTCATCTTCAGAAAAATAACTTCTTTTCTTAAGCGTTTGTCCAACCAAAACAGAGACATAAAAGGTAGAAAATACAACTACTATTATAAAAATTTGTAACCACTCATAAAAAAGTGCATTTTTACTTTTGGGGTAAAACGATTTAAAAGCATTATTCTTGAAATACTGAATTAACCAAACAATAAAAACAACTATAATAATTAATGTAATTATTATAAAAAAAGGAGCTTCTAATAAAGAGTCGTATTTTTTTGTAAAATCAATTGTTCCATCAAAATAGCCCGTAAAAAAACAAAATATATGAAGCAGAATTCCTAATGCCGCCATTGGAATAAACTTTGTATTCCATAGTAATGGGTATTTTAATAATATATTTTTCTGTAAATTTGATAACATAATAAGGACTTATTTAATAAAGAAACGTCGGGTTGAATGGGTAATATCTCTTAAATATTTAATGGTAATTTGTTGGTCAATTAATGCTTTCATAAATTGATTGATATCAACTGTTAATGGAAAAGTTGCAATTAATGTCCCACCATTTTGTTCTATGTTTTCGATGCCTAAACCTTCTAATTTTTGTTTGATACTTAAAAGCGGTTCATCCGATTCAAATTCAACTATAAAATGTTGCTCTATAGCATCTTCTGATTTCAAATTGCGTTGTTTTCCTTGTTTTAAAAACACCACTTGATTTGATGTTTTTTCAACCTCATACAATTGTTGGGAACTCAACACAATAGCTATTGGACGAAACGGAGAATTGGCAATATTTCTAAAATCATCTAATATGGTTTGTTGGGCTAAAATATCCAAATTTGCCAAGGGTTCATCAATTAATAAAATTTTTGGTTTTCGGAGTAACATTCGAGCCAATTCGAAGCGCATCTTATACCCTGAGGATAAACCCGACCAATTATAATTTCTATATTTTCTGAGCCCTAAACGAGTAATCACTAAATCGACTATTAAATTATTTTCTTCAGCAGAATAGCCGTAACAACTTGCTGCAAATTCTAAATTTTCATACATAGAACCGCGCCAAGTTTCTGTTCGTTGAGGTATATAAACTAATTTAGTTCGTAAATCATACCCATCATCATAAGAAAATTGATAGTTGATTTTACCTGATGAAGGTTCTAATTCTCTACAAATACTTCGCAACAATGTGGTTTTTCCATTACCATTTTCTCCAACTAAACCAATAATTTCACCCGATTTAATTTCTAATTGAATTGGACCTAGATTAAAATTTGAATTGTAATTCTTTTGTAAATTTTCAATGGAAATTATGGTTTGGTGTGGTTGTATTGTTTTAACAATTAAAACTTTATACAGGTCTTGTAGAAGTTGGTTCAATTTTTCTTTCACTTCTACTGAATTGGAGTTATGGTCGAACCAATTTAGAAAGGCAGTAGTCTGTTTATAAAACTGAATAGCTTCCGTATCTAGGGTAAAATCGATTATTCTTTTAATTACTTGTTGAAAATCATTGAGTTGTAGTAACTCTTGAACTTCATTAAATTGTTGTTGAAATAAATTCATTAATTAAACTATTACTTTTTACTTAAAAAATCTCTTTTTAAAATCCCATAATGAACGGAATCAATAAATATACCATTATAAAATTCATTTTCTTTAAAATGAGCTTCTTTCACAAAACCATTTTTTTCTAAAACTCGAGCAGAACCAATATTTTCAGGATCAATAACTGCATCAATAGAATGAAAATTTTGAACCGAAAAAGCATATTCTAGCATCGTATTTATCGCTTCGGTTACAAAACCTTTTCCTTCAAATTCAGGAAGAACCATATAACCAATTTCAGTTCGATGATTCTCAGGTTGAGTACGATAAAACCCCATAAAACCAATAAATTTACCTGTTTCTTTTTCTTCAACAGCCCAATTAATATCGGTATTCTCTGTTATTTTTTGATTCATAAAATGAATCATTGCAAGTGCTTGTTCTTCATTTTCTAAAATAGGTCGAGGAATGTATTTCATTCGTTCCTTGTCACTTCGCAATCGAAACACCTCTGGTGCATCAGAATCCATTAATTGTCGAAAATGCAAACGTGCTGAATTTAAAACAGGAAATGGATTAAAATTTATAGTTAACATATATACTTACTTTTTATTTAAGAAAGCTGAAATTGCTTTATCTTGAAATTTACTAAAAAAAACGAGCATTGAAATTGCTCCAACAGTAGCTAACAACATATCCGATTGAGTATCCCAAATATACCCTTGAGTACCTAGAAATGCATCACCGCCTTCACCTGTACAAATAGAAACCCACCATTCTATCCATTCATAAGCAGCGCTAATAGCCAAGCAAATGGATACAATAATAAAGTTAAAATAACTTTTATTAGAAATAACTTCTTTGCGAATAAATAATTCTCTAACAATCATAGCTGGAACAAATCCTTGAAAAAAATGTCCCACTTTATCATAATTGTTTCTGGTTTGATGAAATGTATCTTTAATCCAATCAAACAGTGGTACTTCTGCATAGGTGTAATGTCCGCCTAAAAACAAAACATAGCAATGAAGTAAAATAAAGAAATAGGTAAAATTGGTAAACGAAAACTTTTTAAAAGTAATCAGTAAAATTAGAAAACCAAGTAAAGCCGGTACAACTTCTAAAAACCAAGTAAAATATTCTTTGGGGTGAATTCCAGACAGCACCAATCCGAAGAAAAAAAGAACTATAAAAATTGATATTGGTTTCATTACTTGTGTTTTTGAAATTACTTATTAAAATTTTCTTGCAATAATTGTTTTACTTCTTTTTCTCTTTTGATATCGTCAATGATCCAATTTAACTCGGGATCTACTTTTTTTATACGATCTTCCACAGTAGGAATTATTACTTTATCTGGAAAAACGCCTCTTCCTTCAACATCTGATTTTTCAAATGCAGCGACCAAAGCAAGACCTACTCGCATATTCACTTTAGAATTAGGTAAAGTAACCAACGGCATTTGTGCAGCTACTGTGCCATTATACGCTCCTCCTGTTTCTTCACCTACAAAATAAGCACGATTTGTTCCTTTCAATTTTGAAGAAATAATACTGGATGCCGAAAAACTTCCCCCATTAATTAAAACATATAGTTTACCATCAAAATGATTGGGTTTGGGTTGACGTTCTTTGGAAAAACGGGTAGCATATAAATATTTATCCTCTTCTTTTCTAACCTTTAAATAGTTTATTGAATAATAAAATGGAGCGGCAATGATTTTTAATGTTTTAAAAATAATACCACCACCTTTAAAATAATCGACATGTAATTTACTTGTTCTTGATACTACTTCATAATCTTCAACAAATTTATACGGTTTATCTACCAAGAAACTATATAAGTAATCAATTTCCATCAACCTTCCACCTGGATTATTACGTAAATCAATTATTAAAGTTTTTGTATTTTGTTTTTTTAAAGAATCGAACGTTTCATTATAAAAGCTAGTAAAATCCCCATTTCTAAATCCTCTTATAGTTAACAACGCAACGGAACTATCTTGTTTTAAAAAAGTTAATTCTCGCATATTACTTTTCAAATCTTTATCGAAACCAACTTTTCTTTTTTCTAGTTCTTCTTTTCTTTTTTCTTTTTTAGAAAGTAGTACTTTTTTCTCATTTGTTCCAAACGTATCTCTTCTCACCACCAATAGAGTGTCTTTCTCCTTAAGTTTCAATTTTAATTGAATACTATCCTTAATTCCATTTTCATACGTATAAAAAGTTCCAAATTGTTTGCCTACAAAATGTGGAAAAAAAGTAGTATTGTATCCATCTGAAGCTAATCGCTTTGTGAATTTAGAAATAAGTTCTGATGCCGGTTGATTGTTAATTTCAATTACTTCATTAACCGAGGACCATTGGTTTCTGGATTTATCTTTAATTAAAAATAGTTTATGGTCAAATATTTCAAATTCTAATTGACTAAATGGTCCCTTTCCTTTCTTCTTTAAAGCAAGATTTTCTGTTTTGGTTAGTTTATTTAATGATGGTGAAATCCCTAAATGACCTTGACCAATAACTCGAGTAACTTCACTAAATTTAAAATAAAATTCTTTTCCCGTCATGGGTTGTTGAATAGACTTTTTTAAACTATCAAATTTATAATCTAACTTCTCTTTTGAAATATACCAATACAATTTAGGATGCAGTTTCTTTAATTTAGTATATCCATAATCAATGTCTTTTCTTAATTGATCCGGTTGAATTGGCTTTTGTAAAGATGCATTATATTCTTGAATCGATTGACAAGAAAAAGAAAGTAGAAAACTAGAAAGTAGAATTGAATTGAAAATTTTCATGTAAGTTGTATTATCTAACAAATCTAGGTAAATAAATTGATGAATAAAATAACTTACAAAAATTAACTATAAAAAACATCATATCCATAACGGAGTATCATAATACAAACCACCGCTAAAAACACTTTCCTAATAAATTGATTTCCTCTTAAGATAGCCATTTTAGTTCCTAAAATACTACCCGAAACATTGGCAACTGCCATAATTAAAGCTATTTCAATTATGTAATTTCCTTGTGATATAAACACATAAAGCGCCGATACATTAGTTACGCAATTTATTACTTTAGCATAGGCAGATGCTTCTAAAAATTCGAATCCCAAAAGAGCTACAAATCCTAGTACTAAAAAACTACCCGTGCCCGGTCCTAGGAATCCATCATAAAATCCGATTAAGATACCCAATAAAAAGCCGTAAAAATATTTTTTATTAGCTGTTAAATTCTTTGTTGAAAAACTACCAAAGTCTTTTTTGGTATAGGTATAAATAGCAATACCAATTAACATAAAAAAGATGAAAGGTTTTAAAAAATTAACATTAATCGTACTTACCAATTTTGCTCCAATGAAAGAAGCTATAAACGAACTAGTTGCGGTTATAAGTAAAAGTTTCCAATTAAATTTAATTCTTTTTGAATATTGAATGGCTGCAATACTTGTTCCCGATAAACCTGCTATTTTATTGGTTCCAAAAACAGTAGGAACAGCCGTATTGGGATAAGTAATCATTAAAGCAGGAAATTGAATGAGTCCACCTCCTCCAACTACGGCATCGATAAAACCGGCTAATAACGACAATAGTCCTAACGTAATTAGGACTATGGGATCATGTTGTGCAAAAAGTTCAAGAAGATCCATTCTTAACTTTTACTAGACATTCTATTTTGGACCAATGCGTTTAGTAAAGCTACAACCGTTCCAAAAGGTAAAATTTCTACATACGTCATTCCAATAATTCCAATTGGAGATTGATACACTTCTTTCATCCATTTAACCTCTTCAGTAACTTTTGCAACGTCTTCAGGTTTGGCATTTTTAAGCATCATATCTCCATAAATTTCCATAAAATTTGGAAAGAAATTGTAAAATATAACCAACCAAACCGCAACATAAATGGTTGAAATGATTACTGTCATTAAAAAACCTGCTTTAAAAGCCGCTCCAAAAGAAATTTGATTGGCATTGTTTTTTCTTATTTGAAACACACCATAAATCATGGTTCCAAATGCGAAAACCATACTTGTAAATCCAAGAATCATACTAGGTTGTTGTTCTGGATTTTGTTTCATAAAATAGGTGACTAAACACATAAATGCTGAAACAATTATGCCCCCTAATACGCCGAATTTTAAAATAGTTTTGTTCATATTTTTAAATTTTTATTTAATTTTCACCTGTAATAACCATTTTAATTGGTAAATTATAATAAATTGAAACTGATGTATTATCTTTTCGGGCAGGGCAAAAAATTGTAGTTTTCTGGATTCTTTGAAAGGCTTTATAAATTAACAAATCATAGTACAAACTACCTGTTGATCTTGGAAATCTTATAAAATCCAAACGTCCTTCTTTATCAATAATAAAAGTAATCATAACTGATAAACTTAAGGTGTTTTCTAAATACAAATCTGAAATATAATCTCTAATAACATTAGAAAATCGTTCTCTTAAAAAATTTTCAAAACATTTATTCTCCTCAGAACCACTTAAACCTTTGTCTTTACAATTTTGATGTGTTGGTAATAAAATATCACTATTCTCGGTATAACGTTCACAGACTTCAGAAGGTAGTGCATCAACTGAATTTGGACTACTTATTCTATCAATACTAACTTTTAGATACCAATTTCTTTTTAAATAAGCATCGTTAATTTTACTTTTAGTATCTGAGAAATACTGATTTAATTTTTCTAGTATTTTTTTGTCTTTATTATAATCAAAACTTAAATAAAAGTCATTTTGAACTTTATTTAAATCAGAAAATAATGCTTTTATTCCATTGTAAAAATCAATATTAGATGTATTTGAAACTTCAATTACAGAATCTTTTTCTATTTCAAATTTTGAATTTTGAACAATGAATTCTTGAATTTCATTAACCTTACTATTGTAATTTGAAAAATTATTTTTTTGAGATTCCGTTTTTAAATATTTGGAAAAATCCTCCGATTTTTGAGCAAGAAGTGTACTTGAAAATAAAATAATAAAAAGAGTTTTATACATACTTAATTTTTTTCAAATATATAAAAAAACCTAGATTACATTGCTGCAAACTAGGTTTTCAAAACTAAAAACTAATCAAACTATTTATTATACTTTCATATTTTTATTCTTGATTTCTAAAAACCAATTTATTATCAAAACAATCTAAGATAATGAAGCTGTCTGTTTTCACATTTCCGGCTAAAATTTCTTTAGACAATTGATTCAACACTTCTCTTTGAATGACACGTTTTACCGGTCGTGCTCCAAATTCTGGATCAAATCCTTTCATCGATAAATAATCCAATGCTTCAGGAGTTGCTTCCATAGTGATGTGTTGCTGCTCTAACATTTTAATTACACTTTTCAATTGTAAACCAACAATTTGTTTAATGTTATCATTGGTCAATGGCGTGAACATTACAATTTCATCAATACGATTAATAAACTCTGGTCGTACGGTTTGTTTTAACATACCCAAAACTTCAGTTTTAGCTGCTTCTGTTGCCGCTTCAAGACCACCTTTTAGATTTTCAAATTTTTCTTGAATAATATGACTTCCCATATTAGAGGTCATAATAATAATGGTGTTTTTAAAATCAGCCAAACGACCTTTATTATCTGTAAGTCGGCCTTCATCTAATACTTGTAATAAAATATTAAAGGTATCTGGATGTGCTTTTTCAATTTCATCTAATAAAACTACCGAATACGGTCTTCTTCTCACCGCTTCTGTTAATTGACCACCTTCATCATAACCAACGTATCCCGGAGGCGCACCAACTAAACGACTTACACTATGACGCTCTTGATATTCACTCATATCAATACGTGTAATGGCATTTTCATCGTCAAATAAATATTCCGCTAGAGCTTTGGCTAATTCCGTTTTTCCCACACCAGTTGTACCTAAGAACAAGAACGAACCTATAGGTTTTTTTGCGTCTTGTAATCCCGCTCTACTTCTACGTACGGCGTCTGAAATCGCTTCAATTGCTTCTTCTTGACCTACTACACGTTTGTGTAATTCATCTTCTAACTTCAATAACTTTTCGCGCTCACTTTGCAGCATTTTTGTAACCGGTATACCCGTCCATTTTGCTACCACTTCAGCAATATCATCATGAGTTACTTCTTCTTTAATTAAAGACTGTCCTTTTTGATTTTCTTGCAATTGGACTTGCAACACATCTAATTTTTCTTGTGCTTCTTTAATTTTTCCATAGCGAATCTCAGCCACTTTACCATAATCACCTTCACGTTCTGCACGTTCTGCTTCCAGTTTAAAATCTTCAATCTGTTGTTTTACACTCTGAATTCCTTCAACAACATCTTTTTCCGATTTCCATTTGGCAAAAATTTCATTGCGTTCTTCTTTCAAATTGGCTAAATCCAGATTCAATACTTTTAATTTTGTTTCATCATTTTCTCTTTTAATAGCTTCTATTTCAATTTCCAACTGCATAATTTTTCGATCCAAAACATCCAATTCTTCTGGTTTTGAATTAATTTCCATACGCAATTTAGACGCCGCTTCGTCCATTAAATCAATGGCTTTATCGGGTAAAAAACGATTGGTAATATAACGTTGCGACAACTCAACAGCAGCTATAATAGCATCGTCTTTAATTCGAACTTTATGGTGTGTTTCATATTTTTCCTTAATTCCACGAAGAATAGATATAGCACTTTCGGTATCAGGCTCTTCCACCATTACTTTTTGAAAACGACGTTCTAACGCTTTATCTTTTTCAAAATATTTTTGGTATTCGTCTAAAGTTGTAGCACCAATTGCTCTTAATTCACCACGCGCTAAAGCAGGTTTTAAAATATTAGCCGCATCCATAGCTCCTTCACCACCACCTGCACCAACAAGTGTATGTATCTCATCAATGAATAAAACAATTTCACCTTCTGCCGCTGTAACTTCTTTTACAACCGATTTTAAACGCTCTTCAAATTCACCTTTGTATTTAGCACCTGCAATCAATGCACCCATATCTAATGAATACACAATTTTATCTTTCAAATTTTCAGGTACATCGCCATCCACAATTCGGTGTGCTAATCCCTCTGCAATTGCAGTTTTACCTACTCCTGGCTCCCCAATTAACATGGGATTATTTTTACTTCTACGTGTTAAAATTTGTAATACACGTCGAATTTCTTCATCTCTCCCAATAACAGGGTCTAATTTACCTGTACGGGCTAATTCATTTAAATTTTTGGCATATTTGTTTAACGAATTATAAGTCTCTTCAGCAGAAGCTGAGGTAACTCGTTCTCCCTTTCTTATTTCTTTAATAGCACTTTCTAAGCCTTTCTCTGTTACCCCTTGATCTTTTAAAACTTGTGCAACTTTACTTTTCGATTTAAAAATGGCTAAAACCAAATGTTCAATTGAAACAAATTCATCGCTCATCTTTTTAGCAATTAGTTCTGCTTCATTTAACGTTGTACCTGCATCACGAGACAACATAATATCACCTCCTGAAACTTTTGGAAAACTTTCTAAGGTACTGTCTAATACCTTTTTAAAAATATCCACATTTACATTGACTTTTTTCAATATAAACGGAATTACATTTTCATCAACTTCTAATATACCTTTGAAAATGTGTTCATTTTCTAGTTGTTGATGTCCAAAGCTCTGTGCAATTTGTTGTGCTTGCTGAAGAGCTTCTTGTGATTTAATAGTTAGATTTTTGAAATTCATATTATTTTTTTCTTTAGTGTCGATTTTTAATAAAAAATAGTAACTTTGTTTAATTGTTGGCAATTTGTATTCCAAACGCAAAAACAAGACAAAAAGTCATTTTACCCCAAATTACAAGTATTAATAACGACAAAATGTCTTAAAAAAAGCACTTATTATGGGATTATTTGATGATTTATTTGGAAAAAATGACAATTTAAAGAGCAATTCTTCTTTAAATTGGAATTACCTTGAAGAAACAGATTTAAATCAAATTGATGAAACTTCATTTAAGAAACCCGTTGTATTATTTAAACATAGTACACGTTGTATTATCAGTAAGATGGCTTTAAAGGAATTTGAAAAGCAACATAGTATATCTTCTGATAAAATGGATTTATATTTATTAGACCTTTTAAATCACAGGCATATTTCAAATGAAATAGCTGAACGCTATGCCGTAACCCATCAATCACCACAAATATTGGTTATAAGTGAAGGTAAATGCATTTATCATAATTCACATGATGGTATCAATGCAAATCATTTAAAAGCTTTCGTATAAAAAAAAGCACTTTTGGATTTCAAAAGTGCTTTTTTAATTCTGGTTTATTTTTTCATAATTTGTTTTACAAACTCTTGACCGTTAATTTGTACGCGTAACCAATACAAAGCAGATGGCAAACTAGAAACATCAATACTTCTTTCTTCATTTAATGTTGCTTCTTTTACTAATCTACCATTTGAATCATAGATAGAGTATTGTATTGATTTTATATCATTATGATTCAATTCTAAGTTTAAAACACCATCTGTAGGATTAGGATACAAGCTTAAAGTTAAAATATCTTCTGAATTAACATCTTCTGAATTAATCCTAGCACTACAACTTGTTGCAGTTACTGAAAGCGTACCATTTGAATTATTCAAAGTTCCTGCAGTATTTTTAGCTTTTACATAATACGTATAAGTAGTACCTGCTGTAATTAAATAAGTATTTAAAAAGCTAGTACCCGTAACATCTGAGGCATATAAATTTCCGTTTCTATAAATATCATAGGACGTTGCATTTGGAGATGCAGTCCAAGTTAAATTTATAGCGCTGGTAGTTCCACTACAGGTTGGAGAAGCTGTTAAAGTAAACGCCCCTGGTGGACAAGTAATTGCAGTTACTGTTAAAGTACCATTAGAATTGTTGGTTGATCCAATAGTATTTTTTGCAGTAATTGAATACGTATAAGTTGTTCCAGGAGTAATATAAGTATTTAAAAACTGTGTCCCCGTTACATCAGCTGCATACAAGCTTCCATTTCTAAAAATATCATATGTCGTTGCATTTGCAGCTACCGTCCATGTTAGATTAACTCTACTAACATTTGCATTACATTCAGCAACTGCTGATAACGTAAATGCTCCTGGAACTGAACAATTTACCGCAGTAACAGAAAGAGTTCCATTTGAATTATTTGTTGCGCCGTTTGCATTTTTAGCTTTTACATAATAGGTGTAAGTTGTTCCTGCTGTAACGGCAGTGTTTGAATAAGTAGTACCCGTTAAATTTGCAGCATATACAGTTCCATTTCGATATAAATCATAAGAAGTGGCATTCGCGGCAGCTGTCCATGAAAGACTTACCCTTGAAGTTGTACCGTTACATTCAGGTGTGGCCGTTAAACTAAAACTTCCTGGAAGTGAACAATTTAATGCAGTTACATTCAAGGTACCATTTGAATTAGTAGTTTGAGTTGCACCTGCATTTTTAGCTTTTACATAATACGAATAGGCAGTTCCTGCTGTTACAGCTGTATTAGTATAAGTAGTACCCGTTAATCCTGCAGCATACACGTTTCCATTTCTATACAAATCATAAGAAGTAGCATTAGAAGAAGCTGTCCATGTTAACTTAACTTGTGTTGTTGTTCCGTTACACTCAGGAGTAGCTGTTAAAGTAAAAGTTCCTGGAGCAGGAGTTGTTGCACAGGTTTGATTTAAATTAGATTTTAACGAATTAAAATAAGATAATGCAAAGGTATCTCTCCAAGTTGAACTAGTTAATTTTGTAGCATCAGAAGAATCAACAAATCCTATTTCATTAAGACAACCCGTTGCAGAAGAATATCGTAATACACCTAAATGATAAGCTAAAAACGAATTATCTTCAACACATCTTCTATTATTCCATTGTCCGTTTGTTGACATATCGGTTTGAATCTTTTGAGCAAAAGCAATATCTGGAGCCGTATTTGTATCGTCTTGAGTACAATAAAAAGTTTCTGTACCTGTTCCACCTCCTGCATTACAATGTATACTTAAAATACGATCCGCATTCCAATTGTTGGCCATAGTTGCTCTTTGTGTAACCGATATCCAACTATTTAGATTGGTTGTTCTAGTCATGTAAACCGTCCAAGTACAACTGGCTTGAATTAAATTTCTCGTTCTCAATCCAACTTCCAAGGCCGTTTCAATTTCAGTTGCCGTTCTTCCATCTGGATTATCACTAGTTGTTGCGCCGTAACCATGACCTGGATCTACAACAATAATTTGGGCTTTTACATTTAATGTTGCAACTAAAACTGCAACGAATAATACTAACTTTTTCATCTTCATTACATTTTTAAATTAGCAATATATAAAGCACCCGATTTATCTTCAGCAAATAAAATCTTATTTTCGTTTATAAATGTGGGATACATTTCCAGAAAAACTTCAGTTGAAGTAATTTTTTTTACACTTCCTTTTTCAACATCAAACCATAATAAATCGGAATTAGAAACGGTATGTCCGTCTTCACTTTCATCAATAAAACCAATTAAATTTTTCCCATCTTTGGTCCAAGATGTTGCTAAACCAACGCCTATTTTCTTACCACTAGTTGCACCTTCAATCGGATAGATATAAAGATCTGCTCCCTTATGAACAGCCACTTTTGTTCCATCTGGTGAAAGTAGCGCATTGTAGAATTGTCCTTCATCATTTGTTACAATCCATTTACGATTTGAAACCAAGTCCTGTGCTTCTATTTTTAACGTAGTTAAATTGGTTGACACTACAATGTTACTTTTATCTGATGAAGTTTGACCATGATACGCTACTAATGCATTAGCTTCTAAATCAGGTCTTGCAATCAATTGTTTAGAAGATAGGGTATACGCATAGGATTTTGCTTGATAAAGAAATTCTTTTTCTTCTTTTTGTTTAAAATAAACTACATCATTGTTTAAATCCCATGAATATCCGTAGCCACTACCATCTCGATCTGTAACTTGAATCGTTTCATTAGTAACTAAATTTAAAATGTAAACTCCTTTTAAATGATGGCCGGTTAATAGTACTTTGGTTCCATCTGGAGAAACTAATGGATTGGTAAAAAACCCGTCTACTTCTACCCTTCTCATATTTTCTACTTTTTGAGAAAAAACAGTTTCAGAACTAGAAATAAACAAAATAAATAGTAAAATTTTTTTCATATTAATATGTTTATAGATTAATTTTCGTAAATATAATGTAATTATTTAAAAATTAAATAACTACGCACAAATTACAAAAAAAACGCAATTGATAAACAATTGCGTTTTAAATTTTTATTAAGAAAATATTTATTTTATCTTCTGAATTTATTTCCAGTTATAATTGCTTTTAATTTTGCTTTTAAATCTTCTCCTGAATCGTATACCATTTGTTCATTTGTTGGGAATGGAACGGCTCTACGATCAAAGAATTGAAAGTAATCTTGCTCACAAGCTCTTTTATCACCATTAAATGTTGCATAAACATAGTTAAAGACAAACTCGGAACTCAATGGGTAAGTATCAATAAGTTGTGAACTTCTGTTATCTAAAAACTCGACTTTAGCTGTAACTTGACAAACTTTATTTTGTGTAAATTCATAAATACTTGCGGTAACAGTTTTCATATTATCCACCATCACATTATTCCCATTTTGATCTTTCACAGGATTTCCGTTTGCATCTAATAAAACTTTTGTCCCATCTTTAACTTGTTTTTCTTTTACAAATTGTTTTTCACGAACTTGCTCAGGTGAAACTACGATAGTTCTAAAAGTAACAACCAATCCATAATCGTAATAAATATCTTTTTGTTTTTTATTATGATAAACCGTCCATTTATCGTTAATTCCGAATGTACTAAAGTCTAATAAATCTTCTTGTAAACGAGCAGGAATAATCATTTGGGTATCATTTTTAGTTGATACAAATACAAAATCAGTCCCTTTAAATTTGGCTTCATCCATCAGTGTACGAACATCTTTGTAATTTGGATTTAACTGATCTAAATAGGCTAAATCATCAAAAGCATCTCGGGCATCTAATTTATTTCTAGAAGTCATTAATTTTTTTGCATTAGCATATAAATAGACTGATAAATCATTTTTACTTGCAATAATTGAATCTGAATAATCGTCAAATGGAAAATAGGCATTTCTATTTTCATTAATTAATTTCAAAGGTAAAATAGCTTTTACTCGCTCTTGTCTAGAATGTAATTGTGTGTATAAATTATAAATACGTTCTAAATTAGACGGATTGTTTTCTTTAATCAACAACTTCAAATTATTTAAGTCGCGTTCCTTTGCTTTGGCAAATGCTTCCTCTAATAGATATACATATTCTTGGTTACCTTTTGAATTTTTATTCGTACGCAAACCATCTAATGCTCTATTAATAGCACCATCGTAGTCACCATTACTTAACAACGATTGTGTTTGTTTTACACCGCAAGAAATAAATAAAAAAGTAAAAAATAGTATTGTAATTTTTTTCATAGATTGTTCAAATTAAAATGAGTACTCTAAAAGTACTCATTTATTTTTTATTAAAATTTTAATTCGTAGGCAGGAAGTAATTTACTAGAAACTTCTCCAAAACCGATTCTCACTTGATCGTTTTGACAATAACCACGAATAATTACTGTATCATTATCATTGATAAACTTTCGCTCCGTTCCGTCTTTCATTTTCAATGGTTTTTGACCTCCCCAAGTTAACTCTAACATAGATCCAAATGAATCTTCTGTTGGACCTGATATTGTTCCACTACCCATCATATCTCCTGAGTTGACTCTACAACCATTAATTGTATGATGAGCTAATTGCTGACTCATAGTCCAATACATGTATTTAAAATTACTTCTAGAAACTACTGTTTCTTCAGAATTTTCAGGTTGAATAGAAACTTCTAAATTAATATCAAAAGCATGTTTACCAGTTTGTTGTAAATAAGGTAATGGCGTTGGATTTTGCTCTGGAGAATCACATCTAAATTCTTCTAAAGCATCCAAAGTTACAATCCATGGAGATATGCTTGAAGCAAAGTTTTTAGCTAAAAAAGGTCCAAGTGGCACATATTCCCATTTCTGAATATCACGAGCAGACCAATCATTAAACAAAACCATTCCAAAAATATACTCTTCCGCATCTTTAACCGATACGGGTTCACCCATTAAATTGGCATCTGTTGTAATAAAAGCTGTCTCCAACTCAAAATCAACCAATCTTGAAGGTCCAAAAACGGGTTGTGTTTCCCCATTAGGTAACGTTTGTCCGTATGGTCTATGAACTGGAATACCACTAGGTACAATAGTTGAACTTCTTCCGTGGTAGCCTACTGGAATATGCAACCAATTCGGCAACAAGGCATTCTCAGGATCACGGAACATTTTCCCAACATTAGTAGCATGTTCTTTACTGCTGTAAAAATCCGTATAATCCCCAATTTGTACTGGAAGCAACATCTCAACTTCATTAATATCAAAAATCACCACTTCTTTGTGAGAAGCATTATCGCGTAATTTTGGGTTGGAATCTAAAAAAATATCAGATAATCGGTTGCGAACTAAACGCCATGTTTTTTTTCCATCCGAAATAAAATCATTTAAGGAATCTTGCATGAACATATCATCCGTTAATTCAATTCCTTCAAAATAGCCTAACTGTTGTAAGGCCCCCATATCAATAGCATAATTTCCAATTCTAGTTCCAATGGTAATTACATCATCTTTAGTAATAAAAACCCCAAAAGGAATATTTTGAATAGGAAAATCGCTGTTATGTGGTACATCTAACCAAGATTTTCTACTTGGATCATTAGCATAATTTGGCATAAATATGTGGTTTGTTTTTTTTAATTAATATTAAGCAATCAAAATTAAACTATACATTCTATTTACCAAACATTTTTTGTATTTTTGGGCAAATTTTAATAAAAATACTGAAATGCAACGCGACGAACAAATTTTTGACCTTATCTTAGATGAACAAGACAGACAAATTCATGGTATTGAATTAATTGCCTCTGAAAACTTTGTAAGCGACCAAGTAATGGAAGCTCAAGGTTCATGTTTAACTAATAAATATGCTGAAGGATATCCTGGTAAAAGATATTATGGTGGCTGTGAAGTAGTTGATATTGTTGAACAAATTGCAATCGATAGAGCAAAAGCATTATTTGGAGCAGAATATGTAAATGTACAGCCGCATTCTGGTTCGCAAGCTAATACTGCTGTATTTGCTGCTTGTTTAAAACCTGGTGATAAAATATTAGGATTTGATTTATCGCATGGTGGACACTTAACTCATGGTTCTCCAGTTAATTTTTCAGGAAAATTATACCATCCTGTTTTCTATGGTGTAGATCAAGAAACTGGTGTTCTTAACTATGATAAAATTCAAGAAATAGCAACAAAAGAGCAACCTAAAATTATAATCGCAGGGGCTTCGGCTTATTCACGTGATATGGATTTTAAACGTTTCAGAGAAATTGCTGATTCAGTAGGAGCACTTTTATTGGCAGATATTTCACATCCGGCTGGATTAATCGCCAAAGGTTTGATGAACGACCCTATTCCTCATTGTCATATCGTTACCACAACGACTCATAAAACATTACGTGGTCCAAGAGGTGGTATGATTATGATGGGGAAAGATTTTCCTAATCCGTGGGGATTAACTACACCAAAAGGTGAAATTAGAATGATGTCTCATGTGTTAGACATGTCGGTTTTCCCTGGAAACCAAGGCGGACCTTTAATGCATGTTATTGCGGCTAAAGCGGTGGCTTTTGGAGAATGTTTAACCGATGAGTTTTTCCAATATGCTATGCAAGTGAAGAAAAACGCCCAAGCAATGGCGGCTGCATTTGTAAAAAGAGGATATAACATCATTTCAGGTGGTACAGATAATCACATGATGTTAATTGATTTAAGAAATAAAGGAATTTCAGGAAAAGAAGCAGAAAATGCCTTAGTAAAAGCTGAAATTACTGTGAACAAAAACATGGTTCCTTTCGATGATAAATCGCCATTTGTAACTTCTGGAATACGTGTTGGAACACCTGCTATAACTACTAGAGGTTTAGTTGAAGAAGATATGGAAACAGTTGTTGCTTTAATTGATAAAGTGTTAATGAACATCTCTGATGAAAATGTTTTAGAACAAGTAGCAGAAGAAGTAAATGAATTGATGGCTGAAAGACCAATGTTTACTTTTTAATTTCTACTTAAAATAGATAATTTAATCAAAGGTTTAATGCTTTCTCAGGAAACATTAAACCTTTTTTAAGCAAAATATATGTCAATGTTACGTTTACAATTACCTACCGACCCAAGATGGGTAAATATTGTAGAAAGCAATATCGGTGAAATATTAAGTGATCATGCTTGGTGTGAGCAAAAAGCAGCTACCAATGCAATTAATCTGATAATTAACAATTCAGAAAAAGAAGATTTGGTTTCGGCCATGTTGGAAATCTCTATTGAAGAAATGGAACATTTTAAAATGGTTCATGATTTAATCAAAGAACGTGGATTGGAATTTGAAAGAGAACGTAAAGACGACTATGTTAATGAATTGGCTCGATACATGAAAGACCATTTAGATGGAAGTCGGGAAGCAGGTTTAATCGAAAGGTTGTTATTTGCAGCCATGATTGAAGCCAGAAGTTGCGAACGTTTTAAAGTACTTTCAGAGAATATCA
Organism: Flavobacterium indicum GPTSA100-9 = DSM 17447; assembly: GCF_000455605.1. Classification (NCBI taxonomy): domain Bacteria; kingdom Pseudomonadati; phylum Bacteroidota; class Flavobacteriia; order Flavobacteriales; family Flavobacteriaceae; genus Flavobacterium; species Flavobacterium indicum. The sequence continues at coordinate 1,249,068 of NC_017025.1, read as the reverse complement.
ATGATGAAAAACTGGCCCAATTTTACAGAGATTTAATGGAAAGCGAAGCAAGTCATTACACTACTTTTATAGGCTTTGCTCGAAAATATGCTGAAAAAATAGATGTTGAAAAACGTTGGCAAGAGTGGCTGGATTTTGAAGCATCTGTTATCGCTAAATATGGAAAAAAAGAAACAATTCATGGTTAATTTTTATTAATTTATTAAAATCTACTACCAATGTTCGTAAAAAAAATTGCATTCATATCATTACTTTCTTTTGCTATTGTAAGTGTTGCTCAAGAAAGAAATTTAAAAAACATTAAAAAATTAACTTTTGGAGGTGATAATGCTGAAGCCTATTTTAGTCCTGATAGTAAAAACCTAACACTACAAGTTACCAATAAACAATTTGGAGTACAGTGTGACCAAATTTACTCGTTAGACCTAACCCAACCGATTACCGATTTCAATAATCTAAAATTGGTTTCAACAGGAAAAGGAAGAACTACTTGTTCCTATTTTATGCCCGATGGAAAACACATCATTTATGCTTCCACACACGCGGCGAATCAAGCTTGTCCTGCACCACCAAAACCGAAAGATGGTAAATATTTATGGCCTATATATTCTGAATTTGAAATATACATGGCCGATAATAAAGGCCAAATTGTTAAGCAATTAACCAATTCTCCGGGATACGATGCAGAAGCGGTAGTTTCTCCTGATGGAAAAAAAATTGCTTTTACCAGTATTCGAAGTGGCGACTTAGAAATCTGGACAATGGACATTGATGGAACCAATTTAAAACAAGTTACATCTGGATTAGGCTATGACGGTGGGTGTTTTTTCTCTCATGATAGTAAAAAATTAGTTTTTCGTTCTTCTCGTCCTAAAACAGCAGAAGAAATTAAAGAATATAAAGATTTATTAGCTGAAAATTTAGTTGCTCCTACAAACATGGAAATATATACCTGTAATGTTGATGGAAGCGATTTAAAACAAATCACTAATTTAGGAAAGGCCAATTGGGCACCTTTCTTCCACCCTTCTGATAAAAAAATCATTTTTTCGTCCAATCATCATGCGGTAAGAGGTTATGACTTCCAATTGTACATGATAAATATTGATGGTACTGGTTTAAAACAGATTACTTGGGAAAGTGAATTTAATGCTTTTCCCATGTTTTCACCCGATGGAAAAAAATTAGTATTTTCAAGTAACAGACAAGGCGCACCAAGAGAAACCAACGTTTTTATTGCTGATTGGGTTGATACTGATGAAGCTGAAAATATTCAAACACCTAACCTAAAGAAACACATTACTTATTTAGCTTCAGATGCCTTAGAAGGTAGATTAGTGGGTTCAAAAGGAGAAAAATTAGCCGCAACTTATATTGAACAAGAATTTAAAAAGTTAAAGCTTAAACCGTATAACAACAAATACATCCATCCTTTTACATATTCTTATAGAACTAATCCACACGATACAATTTCAAAAGGAGTTGAAATTAAAGGACATAATGTAATGGCTTATATTGATAATGGAGCTAAAAATACGATTGTAATTGGAGCACATTATGACCATTTAGGGTTTAATGAACATAATAATTCAACAAAGCCAAATTCTAAAGGTGAAATTCATAATGGCGCAGACGATAATAGTTCGGGAGTAGCGGGAGTTTTAGAATTAGCACGTCTGTATTCTCAAAATAAAAGAAAAGAAAAAGTAAATCTAATTTTTGCGCTATTTTCGGGTGAAGAAGACGGATTGATTGGTTCTAAAGACATGGCAGAAACGTTAAAAAATTATTTTCCAAATGTAATAACCATGATTAATATGGATATGATTGGACGTTTAGATGATAAAAAAAGTTTAATCGTGGGTGGAACAGGGACTTCACCTTTATTTCCAGATTTAGTAGAAAAAAATAAGCCTGCCGGATTTGGAATTACTCAAGAAACTACGGGGATTGGTCCATCTGATCATACTTCATTTTATTTAAAAGATATACCGGTTTTATTTTTATTCACAGGTACCCATCAAGATTATCATAAACCAAGTGATGACGAAGATAAAATAAATTACTATGGTGTAACTAATATTGTTAGTTATGTAAACAGATTGGTTGATGCCATTGCTGAATATGACAAGGTAGAATTTACTAAAACCAAAATTACTTCTGAAAAGAAAATGCCTAAATATAAAGTAACTTTAGGAATTATGCCTGATTATACTGACCATGGAGATGGTTTACATGTAGATGGTGTTACCGAAGGAAGACCTGCTCAATTAGCAGGAATAAAAGAAGGCGATGTAATTACCAAAATTGGTGACTGCGAAATAAAAGAAGTCTATTCTTATATGGATTGTTTAGGAAAAATCAATCTTGGTGATGTTAAAGAAGTGAATTTTATAAGAAACGGTAAACCCATGACTGTAAAAGTTACTTTCTAATAAAAAATTATTATATTTAAAACTTAAATTATAATAAATGAAAAAAGTAACTGGTATTGGTGGTATTTTCTTTAAATGTAAAGATACAAATGCTGTAAATGAATGGTATAAAAATCATTTAGGATTAGATACCACCCCTTACGGAGTAAGTTTTGAATGGCTTGACAAAGAGAACTCGGCTGTAAAAGGAACCACGCAATGGTCTCCTTTCGCTGAATCAACTAAGTATTTTGAACCTTCTTCCAAAGATTTCATGATTAACTATAGAGTTGAAAATTTAGTTGCTCTTGTTGAAGAACTTAAAAAAGAACAAGTAACTGTATTGGATGAAATTGCAACCTACGATTATGGAAAATTTGTCCATATTCTTGATTTAGAAGGCAATAAAATCCAATTATGGGAACCTGCAAATGAATAAAAAATTCCGACATTAACGTCGGATTTTTTATTTCAATTTACTAGCATAGTATTTTCGTAACTTATCTAATTTTGGCGAAATTACCATTCTACAATAACCTTGTTCTTGATTTTGGTTGTAATAGTTTTGATGGTAGTCTTCAGCTAAATAAAACGGTGCTGCAGGTTCTAATTGAGTAACTATTGGATTGGAATATAACTTTTCTTTTTCAATTAGTTGTATGTAATTTTCCGCCTGTTTCTTTTGCTCATCATTATGATAAAAAATAGCACTTCTGTATTGTGTTCCTTCATCTGCCCCTTGCCTATTTAATGTTGTAGGATCATGTGTAGCAAAAAATATTTCTAGTAAATCTTCATAAGCCACTTCTTTAGGATTAAAAGTAATTTGAATGGCTTCTGCATGACCAGTCGTTCCATTACACACTTCTCTGTAAGCCGGATTCTTAATAAATCCACCGGTATAACCCGAAACTACTTTTTGTACTCCTTTAACTTCTAAAAATATCGCTTCTGTACACCAAAAACAACCACCCGCAAATGTGGCAACCTGAACGGAATCATTCATAATAACTTTACTTTCTTTATTTTTTGATTTTACATTTTGTGCCTTTACCTCTTTATTTCCACAGGAAAAAAACAAAACAAATGCACTAATTGATAATACTATTTTCATCGCTTTTCTTTCAAAATTAGCATAAACATTTTAATTTTAATTACGTTTTAACTAATGTTTTAGATTTGTTTCTTAATTTATTTTTTCTTCGTTACTTTGTACAAATTGAAATTATGATTAGAGCAACAAATATCAACAAACACTATGGTGATTTACATGTTTTAAAAAATGTAAGTTTACAAATCAATAAAGGCGAAATCGTTGCTATTGTTGGTCCTTCTGGAGCTGGAAAAACTACTTTGCTTCAAATTTTAGGCACTTTAGATTTACCCAGTAAAAACGACAAACTTAACAGTCATTTAAACATACATAACCACGATATTTTTAAACTTAAAGACAAAGAATTGTCTAAATTTAGAAATTTAAATTTAGGATTCATCTTTCAATTTCATCAATTATTACCTGAGTTTACAGCTCTAGAAAATGTTTGCATCCCTGCCTTTATTGCAAATAAATCTAAGGAGGAAGTCGAAAAAGAAGCCATTCGTTTATTAAAATACTTAGGACTGGAAGACCGTATGCATCACAAACCAGGTGAACTTTCTGGTGGTCAACAACAACGTGTGGCGGTGGCAAGAGCCTTAATAAATAATCCGGCCGTCATTTTTGCTGATGAACCTTCAGGTAATTTAGATCATACGTCTGCAGAAAACTTACACCAATTGTTTTTTCAATTGCGTAATGAGTTTGGACAAACATTTGTAATTGTCACTCACAACGAAGAATTAGCCAATATGGCCGATAGAAAATTAGTCATGATGGATGGCATTTTACAAAATCAGGAGCAGACCATTTAGTTTTCATAACATATTTTCTTCCAGCTGTTTGCACTACACGGTAGTTTGCTTCCATCTGGGCTATATAAGACTTTTATTTATTCTATGACGCCATCCGAATTAAAAGAATTTTTAGATGAAAAAGTAGACCTTTACAACCATCCTACTTTTATTGAATCGGATCCCATTCAAATTCCGCATCGCTATACATTAAAAGAAGATAGAGAAATAGCTGGTTTTTTGGCTGCTACCATAGCTTGGGGGAATCGTAAAATGATTATTAATAGTGCCCATAAATTAATGGAAGCCCTAGGCAACAGTCCTTATGATTTTGTACTGAGCCATCACGATCACGATTTAAATCGTTTAGATACATTTGTTCATCGTACTTTTAATCATGAAGATGTCAAATACTTTATTAAGAGTTTAAAAAATATTTACCTACATCACAACGGATTAGAAGCCGTATTTGCAAAAAATACAACAACAACTTCTACACAAGAAGCCATATCAAAGTTCAAACACGTTTTTTTTGAAAAGCAACATTTACCAAGAACTACAAAACATGTATCTGATCCGTTAAACGGCTCTGCTGCAAAGCGAATCAACATGTTTTTACGTTGGATGGCCCGACAAGATGCAGCTGGAGTCGATTTTGGAATATGGAAAAGCATACCTATGTCGGCCTTATCCTGTCCGTTAGACGTACATTCAGGGAATGTAGCACGTAAGTTAGGAATATTAAATCGAAAACAAAACGATGCAAAAGCACTACAAGAATTGGATGAAAATCTGAGAAAATTAGATAAAAACGACCCCGTGAAATACGATTTTGCCTTATTTGGATTAGGCGTTTTTGAAGGGTTTTAATCGTAAAAAGTAAATTTAGTGGAGAATACCGGATTCGAACCGGTCGCCTCTACGCTGCCAGCGTAGCGCTCTAGCCAAATGAGCTAATCCCCCAAAACAGTTCAAATATAATTATTTTTTTTAAATTAATACTAAAAATAAAAAATCCCGACAATTGTCGGGATTCCTATTTATAAATAACTTGTCTTATTAAGATAAAGCTGCTTTTACTTGATCTGCTGCTTCTTGGAATTGAACCGCAGATAAAATTGGCATACCTGAATTATCAATTAATTCTTTTGCTACCTCAGCATTTGTTCCTTGTAAACGAACAATGATTGGCACTTTAATTGCATCACCCATATTTTTATAAGCATCAACAACACCTTGTGCAACACGGTCACAACGAACAATACCACCAAAGATGTTAATTAAAATTGCTTTTACATTTGGATCTTTTAAAATGATACGGAATGCTGTTTCAACACGTTTTGCATCTGCTGTTCCTCCTACGTCTAAGAAGTTTGCTGGTTCAAAACCTGCATATTTAATTAAGTCCATCGTAGCCATTGCTAAACCAGCACCATTAACCATACAACCTACAGTACCATCTAAATCAACATAATTTAATCCAGCTTCTTTAGCTTCTACTTCAATTGGTCTTTCTTCTGTAATATCACGCATTTCAGCTAAGTCAGCATGACGGTATAAAGCGTTGTCGTCTAAAGTAACTTTAGCATCAACAGCCATAATTTTATTATCTGAAGTTTTTAATACTGGATTAATTTCAAACATTGAAGAATCAGAACCAATATAAGCTTTGTATAAAGCATCAACAAATTTTGTCATTTCTTTAAAAGCTTCACCAGATAAACCTAAGTTGAAAGCAATTCTTCTAGCTTGGAAACCTTGTAATCCATAAGCTGGATCAATTTCTTCAGTAAAAATTTTATCTGGAGTATGTTCTGCCACTTCTTCAATATCCATTCCACCTTCAGTAGAATACATAATCATATTACGACCTGTTCCTCTGTTTAATAAAACAGACATATAGAACTCTTTTGTTTCAGATTCTCCTGGATAGTATACATCTTCAGCAACTAACACTTTGTGTACTCTTTTACCAGTTGGAGGTGTTTGAGGTGTAATCAAATCCATTCCAATAATTTGTCCAGCAATTTCTCTAACTTGGTCTAAGTTTTTTGCTAACTTAACTCCACCACCTTTTCCTCTTCCACCTGCGTGAATTTGTGCTTTGATTACATGCCAACCTGTACCAGTTTCAGCAGTTAATTGTTTAGCCTTTTCAACTGCTTCTTCAGCATTGTTTGCTACATGACCACGTTGCACACGTACTCCATAGCTAGCTAATATACTTTTACCTTGATATTCGTGTAAGTTCATAATATGTATGAGTTAATCTTGTTTATAAAGTGGCACAAAAATAACAAACTAATTTATAATTGACTAATATTTAATGATAAATTTAGGTAATTTGGTATAGTTTTTATTTGATATAAAATAATTTTATATAACATTTTGTTATTTTTTGTTATATTTTGTTGTTTTTTTATATAAATAAAATGTTAGGCAATATATTTGCAAAAAAAAATTATGCTTTATCAGGATTTAGTAAACTTAGGACAAGAATTTGGCACACCTTTGTATGTGTATGATGCAGAAAAAATTAGTAGTCAATACCACCGCTTAACCAAAGCTTTTAGTAAGGTAGAAAATTTTAAAATACATTATGCGGTTAAAGCACTTTCCAATGTATCCATTCTAAAATTTCTTAAAAATCTTGGAAGTGGATTAGATACAGTTTCTATACAAGAAGTACAACTGGGTTTACATGCTGGCTTTCAACCCAAAGACATAATTTACACACCCAATGGAGTTTCAATGCAGGAATTAGAAACTGTTGCTGCATTAGGAGTTCAAATTAATATAGACAATCTATCTATTTTAGAACAATTTGGAACAAAACATCCTGAAATTCCGGTTTGTATTCGTATTAATCCGCATGTAATGGCAGGTGGAAACGCTAATATTTCTGTTGGTCATATTGACAGTAAATTTGGAATTTCAATTCATCAATTACCTCATATTTTACGAATTATTGAAAACACAAAAATGCATATCAATGGCATCCATATGCATACAGGTTCTGATATATTAGATGTAGATGTGTTTTTATATGCCGCTGAAATTTTATTTGAAACCGCTAAACATTTCAAATCATTAGATTTTATTGATTTTGGTAGTGGATTTAAAGTTCCTTATAAAAAAGGGGATATTGAAACCAATGTAGAAGAATTTGGAAGAAAATTAACCAAACGTTTTTTAGCTTTTGAAAAAGAATACGGTCGAACGTTGACATTAGCTTTTGAACCTGGAAAATTCTTAGTGAGTGAGGCTGGATTTTTCTTAGCAAAAGTAAATGTTGTAAAACAAACAACTTCTACTGTTTTTGCTGGTATCGACACAGGATTTAATCATTTAATCAGACCCATGTTGTATGGTTCAGAACATTTCATTGAAAACATTTCTAATCCTAAAGGAAAAGAACGCTATTATTCTGTAGTGGGTTACATTTGTGAAACCGATACTTTTGCCAATAACAGAAGAATTCAAGAAATTCATGAGGGCGATATTTTATGTTTTAAAAATGCTGGAGCCTATTGTTTTTCTATGAGTTCCAATTATAATTCAAGAACCAAACCTGCAGAAGTATTATGGTATAATGGAAAAGGCCATTTAATACGTGAACGAGAAACTTTTGAAGATATTTTAAGAAATCAAGTTGTATTAGAAATCTAATTTCTATACTTTTTTTGTTTAGTTGTTTACAAAAAAAGCGCATCTCATTGATGCGCTTTTATTATTTTAATATTTCTTCTAATACCTCTGACTGTGTTCCATTTGGCATCGTAATTTTTAACTTTTGTGCCAATGTTGGAGCAATTTGAGTAATGTATTTCTTAGCATAACTTTCGCCTTTCTTTATTTTCCATCCATAAAATAAAACTGGTACATGTGTATCGTAAGAATACGGTGATCCATGAGTAGTTCCTGTTGCCGAATATTCAACATATGCAGGTTTTAACAATAAAATTAATTCTCCATTTTGTTTTGGATCATACCCTTTATTAATGGCCTGTAAATAATAATCTGTTGTTGAAGAAAGTTGAATTTGTTCTTCAGTATATACATTTTTAATGTACTTTTGAGCCAGTAAAAATTCTCTAACCGAACTTTTTACTTTTTCAAGATCAATATTCTTAAGCTTTAATTTGGCTTTGTCTAGAAACACATTATAGTTAGAATAATCTAATAAATAATTGTCTCCAAAAGTTTTTTCAATATATTCTTTAATGTCTTGTTGAATATTTTTAGAGTTCAAATTATTCACATCATATTTGTTGTCTTTCAAATAAGTTACATTTTCTGCACCGGCATGATCTGCAGTTAAAAACACTAAATACTTTCCTTTTCCAACAGTTGCATCTAAATAATTTAAAAAATCTGCAATAGTTGCATCTAAACGTAAATAGGTATCCTGTAATTCAACAGAACGAGGCCCTAAAACATGTCCAATGTAATCCGTTGAAGAAAAACTAACCGTTAAAAAATCAGTTGTCTCATCTTTACCTAACTCTTCAGCTACAATGGCACGTTTTGCAAAATCTACTAATAAATTATTCCCATACGGACTTGTTCTTAATACCCCAGCATCATTTGCTTCAAACATATCTTTCAAATTATAGGGAAAGAAAGGTGTCTTTTTAAATAATTTACCTTCGTAAGGGCTATTATCTGTTAAACTTTCATTGTATGTTTCTTTGGGTTTAAATAAATCCCAACCTTTTTCAATATAAGTCAAATAGTTTTTTTCTGCATTGAATTGAGTAGCCCAACTCGGTAATTCTTTTCCATAAAAAGTACTAGAAACAAATTCACCTGTTTTACTGTACCAAAAAGCCCAATTGGCAAAATGCCCAGCCGGAAGAATAGCCCCTCGATCTTTAATACTCATCCCTATGACTTTTCCTTTAAAATTAGTAGCCAATTTCAACTCATCAGTTATTGTTGTAGCTTGTAAATTTTTAGGTGACATTTTCCCTTCACTTTCCGTTCCATTACCTAACAATGTTACAGATTCATCTTCAGTACAATATACTTCTTTACTGGTTTCTTTATTGAACCATTCATTACCTACGATGCCATGAACAGCTGGTGTAGTTCCAGTAAAAACAGAAGCATGCCCAGGCGCAGTATACGTCGGCATATAATTATAATGGGCATTGTGAAAAGTATACCCTTGGTTCATTAAACGTTTAAAACCATTTTCTGAAAAATCATTTGAAAATCGATATAAATATTCCATTTTCATTTGATCTACTACAATACCTACTACCAATTTTGGTCGTTCTTGTGCAAATCCTAAAACAGTAAACAATGAGGCAATTGCAATATTTCGCATCTCTAATATCATTATATTTTTAGTTTTTATTTTCTAATAAAGGAACAAATCGAAATTCCCCAAATTCATGTTTTTCAAATTGCGTTTCATTCTTACGTATCAATAGTGTCATGATTTGTTCTTTATCTCCTAATGGAATTACCAACCTACCTCCTATTTTTAATTGAGCCATTAAAGGTTGCGGAATGATTGGTGCACCCGCCGTTACAATTATACTATCAAAAGGAGCAAATTGTGGCAAGCCTTTATAGCCATCTCCAAATGATAAATGTTTCGGACGAATATTTAATTTGGGAAGTAACAAGGACGTCGATTTAAACAATTCATTCTGACGTTCTACAGAATAAACTTTTGCACCCATGGTAACTAAAACAGCCGTTTGGTACCCACTTCCAGTTCCAATTTCCAATACATTATCTCCCTTTTTTACTTCTAACAACTGACTTTGAAAAGCTACCGTATAAGGTTGAGAAATCGTTTGTCCCGCCCCAATAGGAAACGCTTTATCTTGATAAGCAAAATCTTCAAAACTCGAATTCAAAAATAAATGTCGAGGAATCTTTCTTATGGCTTCCAATACATTCACATCGGTAATACCTTTGTCTTGTAATTGTTTAACCAATTGATTTCTTAGTCCTTGATGTTTATTTGTATCTTTCAATTTGCAGGCATTTTTAGTTTGGTAAAATTAAAGCTTAATAAACAAAATCCAAGTACGATTTTCTAAAAACTTTTAAAGTTTTACACTTCAAACTTTCAACTTTAATTGTATTTTTGTTCAAATTAATTTTTATATGCTGAAAGTTGGTGTTTTAGGTGCAGGTCACTTAGGAAAAATACATTTACGATTATTAAATCAATCTGAAAAATATGAATTAGTTGGCTTTTTTGATCCCTTTGAAGAAAATGCCCTAAAAGTTGCTGCTGAGTTTGGTTACACTAAATTCGATACGATGGAGGCTTTAATTGCAGCTGTAGATGTCGTTGATATTGTAACGCCTACCTTGCAACATTTTGAATGTGCCAAATTAGCTATTGAAGCTGGTAAACATATTTTTATTGAAAAACCAATTGCCAATACAGTTGAGGAAGCTGAAGCAATTATAGCCTTAGCAAATAAACATGGTGTAAAAGGACAAGTAGGTCATGTAGAGCGATTCAATCCTGCATTTACTGCCGTTAAGGATAAAATTAAAAATCCAATGTTTATTGAAACCCATCGATTAGCTGAATTTAATCCAAGAGGAACCGATGTACCTGTGGTATTGGATTTAATGATTCACGATATCGATGCTATTTTGAGTGTGGTGCGTTCGAAAGTGAAATCGGTAAATGCGAGTAGTGTTGCCGTAATTTCGGATTCTCCTGATATTACCAATGCCCGTATCGAATTTGAAAACGGCTGTGTGGCCAACATTACATCCAGTCGAATTTCAATGAAAAACATGAGAAAATCTCGTTTCTTTCAAAAAGACGCCTATATTTCTGTAGACTATTTAGATAAAGTATGTGAAGTTGTTCGAATGAAAGACGCCCCTGAAGTTCCGGGTGATTTTGATATGATTTTACAAAATGCAGAAGGAATAAAAAAACAAATCTATTTTGATAATCCTGGAGTGCAATTAAACAATGCTATTTTAGACGAATTGGAAACTTTTGCAGACGCCATCCAAACGAATACATCACCTATTGTAACCTTAGAGGATGGAACAGAAGCGTTAAGAGTAGCGTACATGATTATCGATTCAATGGAGAAATAAATATTTAAAACAAACACATAAACACGATATGAAAACAATCGCAGTAATTGGAGCTGGAACCATGGGAAATGGAATTGCGCACACTTTTGCACAATGTGGATTTCCAGTAAAATTAATTGATATTTCTGAAAAATCTTTAGAAAAAGGAATGGCAACTATAGCTACTAACTTAGACCGTATGGTTGCAAAAGGTAGCATAACAGAAGAAGACAAACATAAAACTATTGGCAACATTATTACCTACACAGACATTAAAGATGGCGTAGTTGGATGTGATTTAGTTATTGAAGCTGCCACTGAAAATGTACAATTAAAATTTAATATTTTTAAGCAATTAAGTGAAGTTTGCGACCATAATACGATTTTAGCAACCAATACTTCTTCAATTTCGATTACTCAAATTGCTGCAAATGTAGTGCATCCAGAGCGAGTAATTGGGATGCACTTTATGAATCCGGTGCCAATTATGAAATTAGTGGAAGTCATTAGAGGGTACAACACTTCTGATGAAGTAACTAAAATCATCATGGAATTGTCTTGTAAATTAGGTAAAATACCAACCGAAGTTAACGACTATCCTGGATTTGTAGCAAACCGAATTTTAATGCCAATGATTAACGAAGCTATTGAAACACTTTACAACGGTGTAGGTGGCGTTTATGAGATTGATACAGTTATGAAATTAGGAATGGCGCATCCAATGGGTCCGTTACAATTAGCTGATTTTATTGGATTGGACGTATGTTTATCTATCTTAAACGTAATGTATGACGGATTTAAAAATCCAAAGTATGCCCCATGTCCTTTGTTAGTTAATATGGTTATGGCTGGTAAACTAGGGGTTAAATCTGGTGAAGGCTTCTATGATTATTCAGAAAGTAAAAAAGCTGAAAAAGTTTCAAAACAATTTTCAAAATAAAGTGAAAAGTGATTAGTAATTAGTGAATAGCTAGTTACTAATCACTAATTACTAATCACTCAATTAAATGGCAAAAATCATTCCTTTTAAAGCGGTCCGACCAACAGCCGATAAAGTAGCATTAGTTACATGTAGAACTTATGATGATTACAGTTCAGCAGAGCTTGCCGCTTGGTTGAGTTTTAATCCGTATTCGTTTTTACATGTGATTAATCCGGCTTATGTGTATTCTCAAAAAATTACACTCGACAAACGTTTTAAAGGAGTTGCACATAAATACCAAGATTTTAAATCGGACGAAATATTAATTGAAGAAGATAAAGCGGTATTTTATCTGTATGAAATTCAGTCCAAAAATCAAAAATTTACAGGTATTATTGCCGGTACTTCAGTGATTGATTACCAAAATAATGTGATAAAAAAACACGAAGATACGTTGCAATACCGTGTAGAACTTTTTAAGGATTATTTACATCAAACCCATTTCAATACTGAACCGGTTTTAATTACCTATCCTGATAGTACTGAAATCAATACCTTTATTGCGTTACGAAAACAAAGTAAACCAATTTATGATTTTTCTACCACAAATAAAGAGCGACATATACTCTGGAAAATTGATACTCAAAGTGAAATCGATTGGTTAACCGAACATTTTGAAAAAATTCCGAATTTATACATTGCTGATGGACATCATCGTTCGGCATCTGCTGAATTATTATTTCAAGAAGACCAACATCTAGGCAATCCAAATTTAAATTTTTTCATGAGTTTTTTAATTGCAGAAAGTAATGTGAAAATTTATGAATTTAATCGGTTAATTCGCGATTTAAATGGCTTAAGTAAAGAAGTTTTTATTCAGAAATTAGCGGAAAATTTCATTATAAAAGTTAAAGACCAAGAACTTTGGAAACCCCAAAATAAATTTGAATTTGGCATGTATTTAGAGGGACGTTTTTATGCTTTATTTTATAAACATGAAAGCAATAGTGATACGAGTTTATTAGAAAATTTAGATGCACAAATTCTGTATGATAAAGTATTGCATCCTTTATTAGGTATTGAAGATTTACGAAACGACGAACGAATTGATTATATCTCAGGAAAGCAATCGGTTTCTGTAATTAAAGATTTGATAGATGAAGGTGAATTTGAAGTTGGGTTTATGCTCTACCCTTCCGATATTAATGAAATCAAAACTCTAGCTGACAATAATTTAATTATGCCTCCCAAATCAACTTATATTGAACCAAAATTCAGAAGTGGATTGGTAGTGTATGAGTTGTAAAAAATGATAAATATTATTATTTTATTACCCATTATAATTCAAATAATATTGGGTTCAATTGTAATAATAAAAAATAAATTTATTTCACTAAACAAGCTAACATTATTAAATTTAATACTTCAAATTCTATTAAGTATAATTTTAATTGTTTATAATAATAATTTAATTCAAAAAAGAGAAATAAGATGTTACAACCCAATGTTAGCTGTTTTTGGATTAATTATTATTTGCTTTATTTTTATAATTATTATATTTTTTATTCAACTAATTGTTAAATATTTTTACGACAAAAAAAATGTCAATAACTCAAAACCTAACTAACATAAAATCCCAACTCCCAGAAGGTGTTACCTTAGTTGCCGTTTCTAAAACGAAACCAATTTCCGATTTAATGGAAGCCTATAATGCAGGTCAACGAATTTTTGGTGAAAATTATGTACAAGAATTAGTAGATAAACACGAACAAATGCCTAAAGATATTGAATGGCATTTTATTGGGCATTTACAATCGCGTAAAGCGAAATTAATCGCACCATTTGTAAGTCTCATTCATGGTGTGGATAGTTTGAAATTGTTAGAAGAAATCAACAAACAAGCCCAAAAAAACAATCGAATTGTTGATTGTTTGCTTCAAGTGCATATTGCAGAAGAAGAAAGTAAATTTGGATTAAATGAACAAGAATTAGATGAGATTCTGAAACAAGTTCAGAATGACAATGAGAACTTTAAAAATATCCGAATCGTAGGTTTAATGGGAATGGCTACCTTCACTGATAATCTAAACCAGATTGAAAAAGAATTTAAACAGCTGAAAACGATTTTCGATAAATACAAACAAATTGATACGATGAACATTAAACTTCAATCGTTATCCATGGGTATGAGTGGCGATTATCAATTGGCTATTTCATGTGGAAGTACCATGGTTCGAATTGGAAGTAGTATCTTTGGCAATAGAAGCCCCCTAACCCCCAAAGGGGGAAATTAGAAATGGTGACTTTTTTTGTTTATATATTTGTACCAATAAAATGATTTCATACACATAGAAATAATTGAATTATTATGATTTCACAAAATTCTAGTATTAATTTTAAATATTCCCCCTTTGGGGGCTAGGGGGCCTTGTACGCAATACTCGACATAGAAACCACTGGTGGGCAATACAATCAAGAAGGTATTACCGAAATTGCTATTTATAAATTTGATGGCCATGATGTGGTAGATCAATTTATCAGTTTAGTCAATCCTGAAATACCTATTCAACCCTTTGTGGTAAAACTAACTGGTATTAATAATGCCATGTTACGAAGTGCGCCTAAGTTTTATGAAGTCGCCAAACGTATTATTGAAATTACTGAAGGTTGTGTAGTTGTTGCTCATAATGCTTCTTTTGATTACCGCATTTTACAAACAGAATTTCGTCGTTTAGGGTATGATTTCAAAAAACCAACGCTTTGTACGGTTGAATTATCTAAAAAAATCATTCCTGATTTACCATCGTATAGTTTAGGAAAATTGGTACGCTCTTTAGGAATTCCAATGGCCGACAGACACCGTGCAAGTGGTGATGCCATGGCAACAGTAAAACTCTTTAAAATGTTGTTGGCTAAGGACGTAGAAAAAGAAATCGTGAAGAGTTTTGTTAAGACCGAAATCAAAGCCGGTATGTCGCCCAAATTATTAGATATTGTAGAAAATTTACCTTCCAAAACGGGGATTTACTACATTCATAATGAAAAAGGGGATTTAATTTATATTGGAAAAAGTAAAAATATTAAAAAAAGAGTCAACCAACATTTTACTGGAACTTCTTCTAAAAGTAAAAAAATACAACGCGATGTTTTTGCGGTTACTTTTGAAGAAACAGGAAGTGAACTGATTGCGTTGTTAAAAGAAAGTGAAGAAATAAAAATAAACAAACCCGTTTACAACAGAGCACAACGAAAAAGTATATTTCAATGGGCACTTTATGCTTCGAAAGATGCATTGGGTTATCTTCGATTAAGTGTTGAAAAAGCAGATGGTCGGAAAAAAGAACTGACTTCCTTTACCTCATTAATGGAAGGTAAAAATGCTTTATTCCGAATTACGGAAAAATACCAATTATGTCAAAAACTAAATGGTTTGTATGAATCTAAAGCCGCTTGTTTTCAATACAAGATTAAAGAATGTAAAGGAGCCTGTGTTGAAAAAGAACCGGTAGAAGACTATAATTGCAGAGTGGAAGAATTCATGAAAAACATGCAATTTGAAAACGACAATATGGTTATTGTTGATAAAGGCAGAAGTATTGAAGAACGTAGTGCCGTTTTAATTGAAAATGGGGTTTATAAAGGGTATTGTTTTTTCGATTTAAATTACCAAATAACCAATGTAGAGGTACTAAAGAATATTATAATTCCGATGCAAAGTAATCGCGATACTAAAACGATTATTCAGTTGTACTTAAGAAAAAATAAAGTATTACGTATTCAGAAGTTTTAATGCAAGAAAAAGCTAAAACTTGAAACAACATCTGAATCCTGAAACTAAATATCTGAAACTTGAAACCAGAAATTAAAAATTATCTTATAACCATCATTGGTCCAACAGCTATTGGCAAAACAGCTTTAAGCATTACTTTGGCACAACATTTTGGTTGTTCTATACTTTCTTGTGATAGCCGTCAATTTTTCAAAGAAATGAAAATTGGTACCGCAGTTCCTTCCGAAGAAGAATTAGCCGCTGCACCACATTATTTCATTCAAAACAAATCGATTTTTGAATCGTATTCTGTGGGTGATTTTGAGCAAGAAGCCTTGACAAAATTAGACGAATTATTTCTACAAAATAATATCCAAATCATGGTGGGTGGTTCCGGTTTATATGTAGATGCTGTCTTAAAAGGATTTGATGAATTTCCAGCTATTGCTGCTTCTGTTAGAGAAGAAATCAATCAAAAATACGAAGATTTAGGAATCGAATTTCTACAAGAAAAATTGAAAGAATTAGACCCAGCCTATTATCAAAAAATAACTATTGAGAATCCACAAACACTTCAAAATCCACAACGAATGAAACGTTTTGTAGAAGTTTGTATGGGTAGTGGTCTTCCCTATTCCAGTTTTATTGGTAAACGCACCAACAAACGTAATTTCACACCTGTTATAATTGGTATAGAAGCAGAAAGAGAAATAATGTATGACCGAATAAATCAACGTGTCGATTTAATGGTAGCTGATGGTTTGATTGAAGAAGTAAAAAACCTACTTCCTCATCAAAATTTAAATGCCTTACAAACCGTTGGATACAGAGAACTTTTTGATTATTTCGACCAAAAAACATCATTAAATGAAGCAATAGAACAAATAAAAATGAATACCCGTCGCTTTGCAAAACGTCAAATGACTTGGTTCAAACGAACAGAAAATACCACTTGGTTTGATTATCTTTGTGATCGAAAAACTATCATTGACTATATAACTTCTAAATTAAAATAATGCCTGTATCACCCAACTTTACTTCACTATTTGAAGAAACACATAAAATCACATTTTTAAACTGCACCCCAACTGCTTATTTAAAATACACGGATTTATGCAATTTCTTTCAACTCACTGCGGGCACACATGCTGAATTGGGAGGAATTAGCTATGCTGATATGCAAGAACATCATCAAGCCTGGGTTTTGAGTAGAATGCGTGTTGAAATTTCTAAACTCCCCAAATGGCAAGATGAAGTTATGGTAAAAACTTGGATAAAATCGTTAGAAAATTCACGTTCCATTCGATGTTTAGAAATGTACGTTAATGATGAAAAAATTGCAGGATGTGAAACTTTTTGGGTAGTAATCAATACTAAAACAAGACGTCCAGAAAACTTAGCCTCTCCACACGAACATTTTGAAAAATTTGCTATTGACGCAACTAATAAAGGAACAACTAAAATAAACCTTCCATTACATACTGAAATTGTAGCAGAAAAAGTGGTTAAACTATCTGATATTGATATTATTAATCATGTTAATAATGTTAAATATCTAGAATGGTGTTTAGACACATTAGAACCCGAAATCATTCTTAATCAAAAAATTAAATCAATAGATATCAATTTTTTAAAAGAAGTTAATTTATTAGATATTGTTCAACTACATTCTAGAAAAAAAGATACTACTATTGATTTTTCAATCACAAAAAACGAAAAGATATGTTATGTCTTAGAAATACAACTCTAAATCAATACCATTTTGAACAAAAAAACAAAATAGAACCTGTGATTTACAATTCAATTTTCTGAATTACTTCTAATACATAATCGTGCATCACTTGTTTGTAATCTAAATGCGTTACAAATCGAAGTTTCCCTTGCCCCATATCACTGATATAAATATTTTTTTCTTTTAATTTATTCATGACCTGAGACGTTGTAAAAGGTTCTCGTACTGTAAAAATCACAATATTCGTTTCTACGAATTCTACTTTATTAACCCAAGATTTAGTCATAAGAACTTGTGCAATTTCTTTCGCTTTTTTATGATCTTCTTCTAATCTTGAAATATTATTTTGTAAGGCATACATACCCGCAGCCGCCAAGTAACCCGACTGACGCATTCCACCACCAAATATTTTTCGAATACGAAGTGCGCGTTTAATATCTTCTTTTGAACCAATTAAAACACTACCTACCGGTGCACCTAATCCTTTGGACAAACAAACGGATATTGTATCAAACAAGTCACCATAAATTTTTGGATGTTGCTTTTTAGCTACTAAGGCATTCCATAAACGAGCACCATCTAAATGATAACGCAATTTATGTTTTTGGCACACGGCTTTAATTTTTACTAACTCATCGTAATCATAACAAGCACCACCACCTTTATTTGTTGTATTTTCAATAGACACCAAAGACGATTTGGCTAAATGAATATTTTCTGGATCATTCACAGCTGCCTCCACTTGTTCAGCAGTTATCATTCCTCTATTTCCATCTAATAAAGCAAAAGACACCCCACTATTAACCGCAGCGCCTCCTCCTTCGTATAAATAAATATGCGACCATTTATCACAAATTACTTCATCACCAGGTTGGGTATTTAATTTAATAGCCACTTGATTGGCCATAGTTCCTGATGGAAAAAACAAAGCGGCCTCTTTTCCAAATAAATCGGCCAACGTTTCCTCTAATTCATTAACACTAGGATCTTGTTTAAACACATCATCACCAACTTTTGCATGAAACATATGTTGCAACATTTCTGCTGTTGGCTTAGTTACGGTATCACTAAATAAATTAATTTCCATAAATCGAATGAATAGAGTACTTTTGTGGGTGTAAAATTAAGAAAAAATGGTAAATATTGAACAAATTAAGGTCATTAATGATCGCCTGGTTGCGTTAAGGAGGTATCTTTGACGTTGATGCCAAACTAATTGAGATTACTAACGAAGAGGAAAAAACCTTTGCACCAGACTTTTGGAATAATCCAAAGCAGGCTGAAATTGTGGTAAAAAATCTTCGCTCGAAGAAAAAATGGGTTGACGATTACAATAAGTGCGTTGATTTAGCGGAAGAATTACAATTAACTTTTGAATTTTTCAAGGAAGGAGAAACCACTGAAGAGGAAGTTGATGCTATTTACGATTCAACTATTTCTCATATTGAAGATATTGAATTTAGAAACATGCTTTCAGAAGAAGGTGATAATCTAAGTGCTGTACTTCAAATTACAGCTGGTGCTGGTGGTACTGAGAGTTGTGATTGGGCAAGTATGTTAATGCGTATGTATTTAATGTGGGCCGAAAAACAAGGATATAAAGTAAAAGAATTGAACTTTCAAGAAGGAGATGTCGCTGGTGTTAAAACCGTAACTTTAGAAATTGAAGGCGATTTTGCATTTGGTTACTTAAAAGGAGAAAATGGGGTACATCGATTGGTTCGAATTTCACCGTTTGACAGTAATGCAAAACGTCATACATCTTTTGTTTCTGTCTATGTCTATCCATTGGTAGACGATACCATTGAAATTGAGATTAATCCATCTGACATTGAAATCACTACAGCCCGTTCTAGTGGTGCCGGTGGGCAAAATGTAAATAAAGTAGAAACTAAGGTTCAGTTATTTCACAAACCAACAGGTATTCAAATTCAATGTTCTGAAACACGTTCACAACACGACAACCGTGAAAGAGCCATGCAAATGTTACGTTCGCAATTATATGAAATTGAATTAAAGAAGAAAATGGAAATGCGTGCTGATATTGAAGCCAATAAAATGAAAATTGAGTGGGGATCACAAATTAGAAACTATGTCTTACATCCTTACAAATTAATTAAAGATGTACGTACCAGTTATGAATCGACCGATACAGATGGAGTTCTTAATGGGGAAATAGATGGTTTTCTAAAAGCGTATCTAATGATGATGGGACAACGCGAAGAAGAATAAAAAAAGGCACCAAATGGTGCCTTTTTGTATATTAAATTCCAACTTCTATTTGAAAGCGTATATACCAATTACCTTTTGTATCCCCATTATAGAAGTTCAAAGTATCATAATTAAATTCGGTCTGTAATTTAACATTATGATCCCAAATGTATTTTGTTAAACCTAAAGAATATTCTTTAGTATTAGGAGTCAATTGTTCAATATCTCTATGGGCTTTTTGAGTTGAAAATCTTCCAATAAACTCATATTTTGATTTAGTCATATAACTCAATTGATAATCGAAACCACTTCCAGTAAACACATAATTTGATTTCGTACCATCTGTACTATATGTAATAGGATCATTAGCTGTTCTACTCATATAACTAGACATTGCTGCCCAACCATTATATTTAAACATCGCATCTAACAATACCGATTTCATTGTTCTTTTTTCAAACAAAAAATCGCCTAATTGTCCGTTCGTTCTACGGGCATGGTTATTTTGATTAAAAGCACCCGACAACATTAATTTTGGCTTTTTCTCTCTTACAATATCTCCTTCAAAATAAGTACCGTCTTTTTCAAAAACCCCAAGTGGAAATAGTTCTAGTTTACCAGTTAATGAAACCCCATCGTCTGCTTTTTGCGTACTATTTCTTCCTTCTCCACCTGAAAATGCTCCTTTCAGTGAATAACTAAATTTTTCTTTTCGATCTTTAATATAATGAACTTGAAAACCAAAATCTCTATCAATGGTAAAACGAGCATTGTTAATTGTTCGATCTGTTAACTGAAGTGCTCCAGAAGAATTCACACGTTGTCTATTTCCTGGTAATTTAGTTTGACCAAAAATAAAACTTAACGATTTAGTTGGTTTATAAGCAACGAAGGCATCTCTAATAACATTTAGATTCTCACCCACTTTAGTTTCCCCAACATCACCAGGGGCAAAAGAAAGTTGAATACCATATAAAAATTTAGGATTCAATAAAAAACCATCAAATCGTAAACGTAAACGTCTAATTTGCCCATCATAGGCAAAATTTTCATCTTCATTTTTAAATCCAGTCATTCTTGATTGCATTCTGAATCTAATATTAACTTGATATAAACTATCTGGAGCAGTTAAACCAAGACCTTTTTTAAAAGTAAAATAAGGTAAAATCTGTTTTGTTGCATTGTCTTGCCCAAAAACCGAAAAGATTGTAAAAAAAACAAATAAATTAAGGTAAATAATTTTTTTCATTTTGTTGCGTTGTGTTTGTTAAGTTTGAGTTGTGTTATTATTTAGTTAGCGCAAAATTAATGTTAACAAAATCAAGAAAACAACATTTTGTATTAAGTAATCTTTATGCTTTTAAAATTCTATTAACTATTTCTTAACATTATAACATAAAAAAATCCCGACTTAAGTCGGGATTTTATACTGGTTTATTCTGATTAAATAAACAATTTAAATATATAATAGAATAGAGATGCTATTACAGCTGAAACTGGGATTGTTAAAATCCAAGCCCAAAGCAAGTTTATGGTTACTCCCCATCTTACTGCACTTAATCTTTTAGTAGCACCTACACCAATGATTGAACCTGTTATTGTATGTGTTGTAGAAACAGGTACACCCATTTGAGAAACTGTAAATAAAGTTAACGCACCTGCCGTTTCTGAACAAACACCTTCTAATGGGGTTACCTTTGTAATTTTAGAACCCATTGTTTTTACAATTTTCCAACCTCCCATTAATGTTCCTAAACCAATCATTAAATAACATCCAAAGGCAATCCAAGTTGGCATCGTGTTATGCGTTACTTTTGTTTCAATTTTATGTTTTTTCAATAAATCTCCTTTTTCATCTAAATATTTTTTGAATATTTTAGAATATCTATATTTCGGATTTATAGCTTTATCATTAAAAATCACTTCGTTAGTAACCACATCTTTAACCATTTTTTTATCTGAATAAACTTCCAGTGTAGTTAACTCTTTTGAAACTTTATCAAAATCATTAATATCAACTCCTTCTTTTGCTAAGTGTTGAATAAAAGGATTTGTCTTTGCAATTGAAGCATTTAATTTTTCATCATCAAATATTTTTGCTCCTGATGTTACATCAACAATGTTTTTGCCATCTAAATAAACGGTATCATTAGCGAAATGACCAACAGCCGGTTTAAACTTCTTAACTTTACCTTCTTGATTCGTATATTTAATTTGAAGTATTTCAGTTACTTTTAGGTAATCTTTAATTACTACCGGTGTTTCTGAATCATTTCCACTTCTATGTGTATTTGCATATACAATACAAGCTGCACAAATAATACCCATTACTTTCTGCGAATCAGCCCCACCATGCCCTAATGAAAAAGCAGCAGAAGATAATAATTGTAACTTTTTGTACATATTACCTTCTTTAGTATGCGAAGGTCTTTTCCCATTTATAATTTGATAAATAATATAAACCAAAATAAATAATGCTAAAAGAACTCCAATAATCCAAATCATGATTGGTTTAATATCTAAAGAATCTTTCAATCTGTACGTTGTGTAAACTGTAGCAATAGAAGCTAAAATTGAAATGGTTATTTTCTTAATAAAACTTCTTTGTATGGTAACCATTGCAATAAAGAAAGATATAATACCACCAATTACAGGAGCTAAGAAAATAAACATTACTGTCTTTAAAATTTCTTCTGAATTTAAAACTCCAAATCCTGCATGCGCAACTGCTGCACCTCCAAATCCACCAATTAATGTATGTGAAGAAGAAGACGGAATCCCTAACCACCATGTTAATAAATTCCAAGCTGTAGCCGCTAACAAACCAGCCAAAATAACCCAAAGATTAATTACTGAGCTGTCAACTGTTTTCGCTACAGTATTCCCAACACTCATGTCGAAAACCCAATAGGCAACAAAATTGAAAAATGCAGCCCAAATAACCGCTTGGGTTGGAGATAAAACTTTAGTAGAAACTACGGTTGCAATTGAATTGGCAGCATCGTGAAAACCATTTACCAAATCAAATAACAAAGCAATTACTATAATTACTATTAATAATGTAAACATAATATCTTATTAAATCGATTAAGAATGTTTTACTGCTACTGCTTCTAATACTCTAGCAACAGATTTACATTTATCAGAAACTTTATCTAAAGAAGCCAAAACATCTTTATATCTAATAATATTTTTTGCATCTGTTTCATTTTCAAAAATATCAGTTACTGCTTTTTCAAAAACTGAATCAGATTTTCTATCCAATTTGTTGATTTTTTTAACTGAATCAAAAATACCTTTAAAATTTTTCATCTCTTTCAATTCTTTTACCGATCTTGAAATATGATGACAAGCTTCTAAATTTATTTCTGTTAATTTTCTAATCGATTTAGTAATTTTTTCAACTTGATACATTCTAATTCTATTAGAAGCTTCTTGTAAATTACCCGATACATCTTCAATAGTAGTCATTAAAGCATGAATATCTTCTCTATCTAATGGAGTAATAAAGTTTTTACTCAATTCAATATTCATTTTATGTGAAATATTTTCAATAGCTTCTGCTAACTCATCCACTTTTTTATAATACGATTCTCTTTCATCTTTTGGTGCATTTAATGCATCATGTAATGATTCCGAAAGTTTTGTTAATTTATTTGTTGCTTGTTCAAATAAAGGAAAGAAAGTTTTGTCCTTAGGAGAGAAAAAATTTAAAATGTTTTTTAAAGCCATTTTCTTAGTTATTAAAATTTCGAGGCAAAATTAGTTTGTTAATGTTAAGTTAATGTTAAGCAAACAACAAAAGAAAATTAATTGTTAAAGAATTATTAACAAAAAGTAAATAAAAAATGCAGACCTGTAAGCCGGATTCTGTATTCCAATAAGATGGAATCCTTATCATTTATCTGGACTAATTGTTACCAATTAGCTCTATCTGCCTACCCCTCAGCAACGAACGAGTAGCCCTTAACTGCTGATATACATGGCATTTCACCGCATAGAGTTTACCTGGTTTCACTACAGCATTACCTGTACATACTTTCTGTTGCACTTGTCCTCTCTCGTCCCGAAAAACGAGATGACGGGCGTTACCCGCTATGCTACTCTGTGGTGTCCGGACTTTCCTCCCCGCCAAGGCGGGACGATAAGGCGGTCTGCACTGCAAAAATAGACAATTCAAATGAATATAAATTTACTTTTTAAAACTTTTGACTTTTAACTTTTTTAAATCTATATTTGCTATCGAGAATATACTATGGAACAATTTATTGTATCAGCCCGTAAATACAGACCCCAAACATTCAAGGATGTTATTGGGCAACAAGCTATTACAAATACTTTATTGAACGCCATAGAAAACAACCACTTAGCACAAGCATTACTTTTCACTGGCCCTAGAGGCGTTGGTAAAACCACTTGTGCGCGTATTTTAGCTCGAAAAATTAATCAGGTAGGATACGATAATCCAAATGAAGATTTCTCCTTCAATGTATTCGAATTAGATGCTGCTTCTAATAATGGAGTGGATGATATTCGTAGTATTATTGATCAAGTTAGAATACCTCCACAAACTGGAAATTATAAAGTATATATTATTGACGAGGTACACATGCTTTCTCAAGCCGCTTTTAATGCTTTCTTAAAGACATTAGAAGAACCGCCTCGACATGCTATTTTTATATTAGCTACTACTGAAAAACACAAAATATTACCCACTATTCTTTCTCGATGTCAAATTTTCGATTTTAAAAGAATCACTGTTAATGACACCAAAGAATATTTAATGGATATTGCGCAAAATCAAAATGTACAATATGAAGAAGAGGCCTTGCGTATCATCGCTCAAAAAGCTGATGGTGCCATGCGTGATGCCTTATCTATTTTTGATCGTGTGGTTTCTTTTTGTGGCAACAATTTAACACGTCAAGCAGTAGCTGAAAACTTAAATGTACTTGATTACGATTATTATATTAAAGTGACTGATTTAATTTTGGAAAACAAAATTCCGGAATTACTTCTAACGTATAACGACATTTTAGCTAAAGGTTTTGATGGACATCATTTTATAGCGGGATTGGCTTCACACTTCAGAGATTTATTAGTGTGTAAAAATCCTGCAACGCTATCCCTTTTGGAAGTTAGCGAACAAGTACAAGATTTATTCAAAAATCAGGCTCAAAAAGCAAGTCAAGAATTTTTATTGCAAGGAATAGAAATTGCCAATGAATGTGATTTGAAATTTAAAGTGAGTCAAAACCAACGATTATTTGTTGAATTAACTTTAATGCAACTGGCTTCATTAACACATGATGCCGAAAAAAAAAAGCTAAATTCTATATAATTCCATCTTCCATTGTAAATGGAAATAGAGTTGAAATTCCTGTAAAAGTTACATCTTCAGCCCCACAAAATGAAAAGACTGAAACCATACAGCCAATTCAAAAAATTGAAGAGAAGGTAGAACAAATCGTTCAAAAATCAACCATTCCTTCTGATAAAAAAAGAATTTCTCCCCTCTCTATTTCAGGTTTAAAATCTATAAAAGAAATAGAATTACAACAAAAAGCGAATGAAGAGGAAATTGGAGAACATCCTGTAGAAGAGTTTTCTCAAGAAGATTTAGAACAACATTGGAATGATTATGTTAACCTTCTAGACCAAAAAGGTAAAAAGATACTAATGTCTTACATGACCTTAAGTAAACCCATTAAAATGGGACACAATATTCTATTAGAATTCCCTAATCAAGGTTCCAAGGAAGATTTTGAAAGCAAATATGCCGAAGTGATTTCTTATTTAAAAACCAAATTAAAAAATTTTGATATAAAAATAAAAATCACCGTAATCGAAACTTTTAAACCTAAAGTACATTACACTAACGAAGATAAATTCAATCATTTTAAAGAATTAAATCCTACAATTGAACAATTTAGGAATCTATTTGAATTAGATATATAAAACAAACTAACAAACAACTATGGATATTAATTTTAACAAAAACGAAGACCACAACAAACTATTGGTTTCAGAGATGCTTCAAAAATTTGCTAAAGTAAAATTAGGAGGCGGACAAAAACGTATTGATAAATTACATGCAGAAGGAAAAATGACTGCTCGTGAACGAATTGACTATTTGTTAGACGAAAAAGCAAAAAGCATTGAAATTGGTGGTTTTGTTGGAGACGGAATGTATGAAGAACATGGGGGTTGTCCTTCAGGTGGTGTAGTAGTTAAAATTGGATACATTAAAGGTAAACAGTGTATCGTTGTTGCAAACGATGCAACTGTTAAAGCTGGAGCTTGGTTTCCTATTACAGGTAAAAAGAACTTAAGAGCTCAAGAAATTGCAATTGAAAACAGATTACCTATCATATATTTGGTTGATTCTGCTGGAGTTTATTTACCATTGCAAGACGAAATTTTCCCTGACAAAGAACATTTTGGACGTATTTTTAGAAACAATGCCATCATGAGTAGTATGGGAATTACCCAAATTGCTGCTGTTATGGGAAGTTGTGTGGCGGGTGGTGCTTACTTACCAATTATGAGCGATGAAGCCTTAATTGTCGACAAAACAGGAAGTATTTTTTTAGCAGGAAGTTATTTAGTAAAAGCTGCTATTGGAGAAAACATTGACAATGAAACGTTAGGTGGTGCAACTACTCATTGCGAAATTTCGGGCGTAACTGATTTTAAAGCTAAAAATGATAAAGACGCTTTAGATAGAATTAAAAATATCGTGAGCAAAATGGGCGATTTTGATAAGGCAGGCTTCAATCGTGAAAAACCTGTAAAACCAGCTTTAGAACAAAAAGACATTTACGGAATTTTACCAAAATCAAGAGCGGAACAATATGATATGATGGAAATCATCAAACGATTAGTTGATAATTCTGAATTTGATGAATACAAAGCAGGTTATGGTCAATCTATCATTACGGGTTATGCAAGAATAGATGGTTGGGCTGTTGGGATAGTGGCTAATCAACGATTAGTTTCTAAAACAAAAAAAGGAGAAATTCAATTTGGCGGGGTTATTTATTCCGATTCGGCAGATAAAGCTACACGTTTTATAGCGAATTGTAATCAAAAGAAAATACCATTAGTATTTTTACAAGATGTTACCGGATTTATGGTAGGAAGTAAATCGGAACACGGAGGAATTATCAAAGATGGCGCAAAAATGGTAAATGCTGTTTCTAATTCTGTTGTTCCTAAATTCACCGTTGTTATTGGTAATTCTTATGGCGCTGGAAATTATGCTATGTGTGGAAAAGCTTATGATCCTAGATTAATTTTTGCATGGCCAAGTGCCGAATTAGCCGTTATGGGTGGAGCGCAAGCAGCAAAAGTATTAATGCAAATTGAGGCGGCTTCATTAAAAGCAAAAGGTGAAATTGTTGATGAAGTAAAAGAAAAGGAATTATTTGATAAAATAAAGGCAAAATACGACGCTCAAGTTTCTCCTTATTATGCTGCTTCTCGCTTATGGACTGATGCAATAATTGATCCACTTGAAACAAGAACTTGGATTTCAATGGGTATTGAAGCAGCGAACCATGCACCTATTGAGAAAAAGTTTAATTTAGGGGTAATTCAAGTATAATTATTCGTTAATAATAAAATTTTAATTTAACCATTACTATACCTGTAATGGTTTTTTTATTTTAATCCAAAGAAAAATATGTTTCATACCTAAAATTAACTTCTTAATGGATATTAAAAAAAATTAACTTACAATAAAATTTAATTTTAACCTAAAGTTATTAACCAAATTAAATGTATAAATTATGGAAGAATTATTAGGAACAATTAAATTATTTGCAGGAAATTTTGCACCTCAAGGTTACTTTACATGTGAGGGACAAACTCTTCCAATTAGTCAGTATACTGCATTATTTTCTATTCTAGGAACAACTTATGGAGGCGATGGTATTACCACATTTAAGCTTCCTGATTTAAGAGGTGCGTTTCCTACTCAATGTACAAATATTTCAGGTGCGCATCCAGGTGGTACCTATTCATTAGGCCAAGTTGGTGGAAATCAATCTACAACAATTACTGCTGCTAATATGCCACCGCATACGCATAGCATTATTAAAGGTAGTGGATCAAATATTTCTGGAAGTATATCAGTAAATACCGTTTTACAAGCGAGTACAGGAAATGGTCAAAATGCTACCCCGTCTAATACCAATAATGCATTAGGAACAACAGTAGATGCAAATGGTGGTGAAGCACCTAAATTATATACTAATAGTGCTCCTAGTCAAAACCTAAATGGTATTAGTTCAACAGTAAATAGTAATTTAAATTTTGATCCAACAGGATTAACATTATCTCCTTGGGGTTCAGGTCCAGTTCCTATTCCTACGGTTCCCAATTTTGTTGCAATGCAATATATAATATGTTGGCAAGGTGTTTATCCTACAAGACCTTAAACTAAATTCGGATTATTTTAAAAAATAATCCGAATTTTTTTATAAATTTATACTAATTAAAAATAGTAACTATGTTTAAAAAATTACTTTTCTTTGGATTTTTAATGAGCTATCTTACCACAATAAAAGCTCAAACAACTTTAACTGCTGGTGACATGGCCATAGTTGGAATAAATTATGACGCCGTTCCCTATGAGATGGCCATTGTAAATTTAGTTCCATTAAGTGCAGGAACTGTTGTTCGTATAACTGATTATGCATTTGATGAAGCAACTGGAACTTTTAGTACTGTTTCAACTGCAAATACTTCGGAAGGATCAATTCAATGGACATTAACATCAGCAATGGCTGCTGGTACTGTTACCAAATTTACAATTAATGCAGCTTCTGGAACACCTGTAATTACTGGCCTTCCAGGTACTGTATCTGTTACAGGTTGGACAAATACATTAACAACTGCTTGCCCTTCACCTGCCGGAGGAGACAATTGGTTTATTTTCCAAGGCTCAAGTCCAACAAACGTCACAACTTATGTTTTTGCTTGGTGTAATCCATTTGCAACAACACACAACGGTGTACCTCAGATTGCAGGACAATTTTTAGTTTCTGGCTCAGGAGTTAATAACAATGGAAATTCATACCTTCCACCCTCTTTAACCTTAGGTACAAATGCTATCTCACTTAGTTACGATCCTAGTTTAAGTGGTTATCATGGAGACAATAATGTTTATATAGGTCCAAAAACAGGAACAAAAAGTAGTTTAATTTCTGCAATATCAACTATATCAAATTGGAATAGAAATGAAACAACAACCTATGATTTAAATCCAGGCGGTTCAAATTTCCCAGGTTCAAATCCAGTTTTCACTATATCAACTCCTAATAATTCACCAACTGATATTACATTAAGTTCAAGTTCAACAAATGAAAATGTTCCTGCTAATACTACAATTGGAAACTTTAGTTCTACCGATCCCGATGCAGGAAATACTTTTACCTATTCTTTAGTATCTGGAACTGGAAGTACTGATAATGCAGCATTTAATATTTCAAGTAATGCATTGCGAATTAATCTAAGTCCAGATTTTGAATTGCAAAACAGTTATTCAATTAGAGTTAGAACAACGGATCAAGGCGGATTATTTTTTGAAAAACAATTTACAATTACAATTATAAATCTATGTGATATTGTATTAAATCCTTTATCGCAAACTAATGTCGCATGTAATGGAGGTGCTTCAGGTGCAGCAATGGTAAATAATGCCACAGGTGGTTCAGGAGGGTATACCTATAATTGGACTCCTGGCAATCCATCAGGAGACGGAACAACATCTGTTACAGGCTTAACTGCTGGAACTTGGACATGTACCGTTACCGACTCAAGTGGATGTACTGCATCATATAATTTTACAATAACACAACCAACAGTATTAAATGCAACGGCTCAGTCGCAAACCAATGTTTCTTGTAATGGAGGTGCGAATGGTGCTGCTTCAATTAATACTCCAACTGGAGGTGCGGGTGGTTATACGTATAACTGGACTCCGGGCAACCCTACAGGTGACGGAACAACTTCTGTTACCGGTTTAACTGCAGGTCTCTGGACATGTACCGTTACAGATGCCAATGGATGTACGACGACAAGAAACTTTACGATTACTCAACCATCAACAATTAATGTAAACCCAGCTTCTCAAACCAATGTTTCTTGTAATGGTGGTAGCAATGGTGCGGCTTCAATAAATACTCCTACTGGTGGTACCGGAGGTTATACTTACAATTGGACTCCAGGTAATCCTTCAGGAGACGGAACAACTACTGTTACCGGTTTAACTGCAGGTACCTGGACGTGTACCGTTACTGATGCCAATGGTTGTACAAAATCAACAAATTTCACTATTACGCAACCACCTGCATTAAGTGTAACTGCTCTATTTCAAAATAATGTTTCTTGTAATGGAGGTTCGAATGGTGCTGCTTCAATTAATACTCCAACTGGAGGTGCTGGTGGTTATACTTATGATTGGACGCCAGGTAACCCTACGGGAGACGGAACAACTTCTGTTACAGGCTTAACTGCTGGAACTTGGACATGTACTATTACTGATGCTAATTCTTGTACAACTTCAGTGAACTTTACAATTACACAACCCACTGCGTTAATTGCAACGGCTCTGTCACAAACCAATGTTTCTTGTAATGGAGGTAGCAACGGTGCGGCTTCAATCAATATTCCAACTGGAGGTGCCGGTGGTTATACCTATAACTGGACACCAGGTAATCCAACAGGAGACGGAACAACTTCTGTTACGGGCTTAACTGCTGGAACTTGGACATGTACTATTACTGATGCTAATTCTTGTACAACTTCTGTGAACTTTACCATTACACAACCCACTGCGTTAAACGCAACGGCTCTGTCACAAACCAATATTTCTTGTAATGGTGGTAGCAACGGTGCGGCTTCAATCAATATTCCAACTGGAGGTGCAGGTGGTTATACTTACAATTGGACTCCTGGTAATCCAACAGGAGACGGAACAACTTCTGTTACAGGCTTAACTGCTGGAACTTGGACGTGTACCGTTACTGATGCCAATGGCTGTACAACTTCTGTGAACTTTACCATTACACAACCCACTGCGTTAATTGCATCGGCTCAGTCGCAAACCAATATTTCTTGTAATGGTGGTAGCAACGGTGCGGCTTCAATCAATATTCCAACTGGAGGTGCCGGTGGTTATACTTACGATTGGACACCAGGTAATCCAACAGGAGACGGAACAACTTCTGTTACGGGCTTAACTGCTGGAACTTGGACATGTACTATTACTGATGCTAATTCTTGTACAACTTCTGTGAACTTTACCATTACACAACCCACTGCGTTAATTGCAACGGCTCTGTCACAAACCAATATTTCTTGTAATGGTGGTAGCAACGGTGCGGCTTCAATCAATATTCCAACTGGAGGTGCGGGTGGTTATACTTACGATTGGACACCAGGTAATCCAACAGGAGACGGAACAACTTCTGTTACAGGCTTAACTGCTGGAACTTGGACATGTACTATTACTGATGCTAATTCTTGTACAACTTCAGTGAACTTTACCATTACACAACCCACTGCGTTAATTGCAACGGCTCTGTCACAAACCAATGTTTCTTGTAATGGTGGTAGCAACGGTGCGGCTTCAATCAATATTCCAACTGGAGGTGCAGGTGGTTATACTTACAATTGGACACCAGGTAATCCAACAGGAGACGGAACAACTTCTGTTACGGGCTTAACTGCTGGAACTTGGACATGTACTATTACTGATGCCAATGGCTGTACAACTTCAGTAAACTTTACAATCACAGAACCAGCTCCTCTTGATAATTCAGTAACATTAAATTCAGGAGTTTTACAAGCCAATTTATCTGGTGCGAGTTATCAATGGTATCAATGTCCAAATACTATTTTAACTGGAGAAACGAATCAAACATTCACACCAACTGTTGTTGGAGACTATAAAGTAGAAATAACATTGGGTGGATGTTCAACTTTTTCAACTTGTGTAACAGTTACAAGTTTAAGTATTGATAATTTTGTAAATTCTAATTTAAGTTTTTATCCAAATCCAACATCTGATATTTTATATTTAAAAAATAATCAAGTGATTGAAGATATTGAAGTTATTAACATGATTGGTCAACAAGTAATTCAATTGAAAAACACAACAAATGAACTACAACTTGATGTAACTTCACTTCCAAGTGCAACCTATTTTATAAAAATAAAAACAGGTGGATTATCAAAGTTGATTAAAATAATTAAAAAATAAAAAAGTAAATAACTAAAAAACGAGGATAAATTTCCTCGTTTTTTTTTGGACATTAGTAACAAAAATCTGAAAAAGTCTACTAATTCTTAAGATATTAGATATTTGAAAATATGAAAAAAATACTTTTAACTACATTACTTGTAGTAGGTTTTCAACAAATTGAAGCTCAAACAACAAGAAAAGACACTTTACAAGGTGGATTACGAGAGGAAAGAACTTGTTATGATGTACTTAGATATAATTTAGACCTAACGATCAATCCTTCAGAGAAAAGTATTAAAGGTTTTAATGAAATTGTATTTAAAATTGATGATGCAACTTCTAAGATTCAAGTGGATTTATTTGAAAACATGCAAATTGAATCAATAGTATGGAACACAAAAAAATTAAACTATAAAAGAGAATTTGATGCAGTATTCATAGAATTTCCTGAAGAATTAAAAAAAGGAACAATACAATCAATTCAGTTTAATTACAGTGGTAAGCCTAAAATTGCAAAAAATGCCCCTTGGGATGGAGGATTTGTTTTTAAAAAAGATACAAAAGGGAATCCATGGATTGGAGTAGCTGTTCAAGGCACTGGAGCGAGCTTATGGTATCCTTGCAAAGATTCACAAACCGATGAACCTGACAATGGAGCAAGTATAAAAGTAGCGGTTCCGAACGGTTTAATGAATGTTTCTAACGGACGATTTATGGGGTCTACAGATTTAAAAGATGGGTATACACGTTGGGATTGGGAAGTTAAAAACCCAATTAACAATTATGACATCACAGTGAATGTAGCCGATTATGTTCATATACACGACCATCATCAAGGATTGGATTTGGATTACTATGTATTGCGCGAAAATGAAGAAAAAGCCAAAAAACATTTTGATAATGATGTAAAACCTATGATGGACTGTTTTCAATCTAAATTTGGAAAATATCCATTTTGGGAGGATGGTTACAAATTAGTAGAAACTCCATATTTAGGAATGGAACATCAAAGTGCCGTAGCCTATGGAAATAAATATAAAAAAGGCTATATGGGTTATGATATTTCAGGTACAGGAGCCGGACTATTTTTTGATTACATTACCATACATGAAACGGGTCATGAATGGTTTGGAAATAGCATTACAAGCAAAGACATTGCTGATATGTGGATTCATGAAGGTTTTACTACGTATACAGAAACCGTTTTTATAGAGTGCATTAAAGGGTATGAAGAAGCACAAAAATATATAAATGGACAGTCTAAAAGTGTAAGCAACGACAAACCCATTATTGGACAATTTGGAGTAAATAGAGAAGGCAGTGGCGATATGTATTATAAAGGCGCATTAATGCTAAATACTATCAGACATATAATTAATGATGATTCAAAATGGTGGAAACTTTTATATTCTTACTCTGAAACTTTTAAAAAACAAATTATTGACACCAAAACAGTTTTAGATTATTTCAATAAAGAAACAGGATTAGATTTATCAAAAGTATTTGAACAATATTTAACTACAACTCAAATTCCAAAATTAAAATTAAGTAAAGAAGGTAAAAAACTTTCTTATCAATGGATAAATTGTGTAAATAATTTTAATATGCCAGTAGATATTTTTATCAAAGGTACAGAAACCAGAATCTATCCTACAACTACTTTACAAGAACTAAAAGTTGATAAAAAAATAAAAATTGAAGAAATTGAAGTAGCAACAAAACAGTTTTTTATTAAAGTTGAAAAATAGAAACGTTAATTTTTAACCATAACTCATTTATTTTTAGTAATTTAGATAAATTTAAATCTTTATTACTATGGCTACAGTTAGGGAATTAAACAAATGGGCAAATGCGCACACGACTATTTTTACAGATATTGTAAGAATAGCGTTAGGCGCATTTTTAATTTTTAAAGGTTACCAATTTGTAACACAAAAAAATTATTTACACGAAATCTTTAGTCATTTTAAGAACTTTGGTTCTGAAATGTTAATTATACACATTGTCGCTTTTGCACACATGGTTGGTGGTATTCTAATTGTTTTTGGACTTTTTACGAGAAGATCTGTACTCATTCAAATACCTATACTAGGCTATGCTTTTCTACTTAACTTTATCGAAACATTCAATTGGTCAAACACCCTACAAAGTGGAATTTGTTTATTACTTTGCTTATTCTTTGTCTATTTTGGCGGAGGTAAACATTCAGCAGATTACAACTTTAAAATGGAACAATAACTTAAATAAAATGTTAATTTTTTATATTTAATTTTGCTTATTAAATAATTTTATATAAATTTATAACTCTTTTCGACAACAACTTATAATAAGTCTCCTTTTATAAAGGAATTAATTTGAAGTCATTCTAGTAAAAAAATCCAAAAAAAAAGAATACCATTAATTAGGATTTTTGTTAGAATGACTTTTTTTATGGAAATAATTTAGCTTTTGTCAAATTCCTATTAATCTTACCATTGCCCGTTTCTACGAATTGGTCAACAAAATAAATCGCTTTTGGAATTTGATATTTAGAAAAATCATCAAACACATTATTTGAAATAGCAAAAGGAGTTCCTTCTACTATTAAAATGAGTTGCTCTCCTAGCCTTTCATCTAATTGAGAAGTAAAGAAAAATCGTTGATCTATTTTCAGACTCAATTTTTCTTCTAATTCTTCGGGGAAAATTTTAATTCCGCCAGAGTTTATTATATTATCAATTCTTCCTTTCAAAATAAATTGATTGTCGTTAATAATCTCTACACTATCATTTGTTATAATTTTTTCAGCATACAATAAGGGTGCCTCAATTACTAAACATTGTCTTTCATCAATACCAATTTTAATATTTGGCAATACACTGAAATAATCTTCTGAAATTTTCTTTAAAGCAATATGAGAAACGGTCTCAGTCATACCATAGGTCTCATAAACATTAGTGGAAACATCTTTTAGTTTAGCTGCTAATTTTGAATTTAATTTTGCGCCTCCAATAATTAAAATAGTAATTTGATTTAATTGTTCAAAAGAAGCTTCAATTTGCATGGGAACCATGGCAACAAAATTATACTGCTTATAAATTCCTGCCAAAGGCTGACTCGACGGCTCCACGTAATCTAACTTTAAACCTAATACCATTGCACGAACAAGCATCATTTTACCCGCAATATAATCAGCAGATAAACATAACAATGCAGAAGATTGGGCTTGAAGATTAAAAAAACTCCCCGTTGCTTTTGCTGAGGCTATCATGGCTGATTTTGGTATGTAAATTTGCTTGGGTGCACCTGTTGAACCAGACGTTTGAACAAAAATATACTCTTCGTTATTTAACCATTTAAGTAAAAAACTTCCAATACCTTTTTCAAAAAGTGTTCCGTTTTTATACAAATTATTAGCTTCAGCAATTAAATCAATATAATCAAAATTTTTGCCATTCAATTGAAAATCTGGATGAATAAAATGTTCCATTATTAATTATTTTCAAGTGGTTTAACTGCACCGAACAATTTATCTTTCCAATTATTCCATTTGTACTTTTTAGCAAAAATGAAAAGTAACAATGGAAATACAATGAAAACTGGCACTATAATTTGTACACCAGCTGCGGGTTCTGAAACATCTTTAAGAATGGAATTCGTTTGAAAAGCAGTCCAATCTGAAGTAACTAACAAAGCACCAACTAAATTATTAGCCGCATGAAAACCTAATGCTAATTCTAAACCTTCATCCATTAAAGTTACTATCCCTAAGAATAAACCTGTTCCAATATAATAAATCATTACAACCAAACCTAGTTTATCTACTTCAGGATTGGCAATATGCATGATTCCAAATAAAAAAGAAGTAACTAAAAAAGGGATCCATTTTGTTTTAGTAGCTAAACCTAATCCTTGTAGCATATGACCTCTAAATAAATATTCTTCAAAAGAAGTCTGCATTGGAATCAATACAAGTGCTAAAAAAAAGAAGGGAACAAATTTTTCTAAATTAAAATTCCAAACAAAATCATGTGGAGCTGCATAATATGAAATTAAAGTTGTTAAAACCGTAATTCCTGACCATAAAAAAAATGAAAATAAAATTCTATTCCAATCTATTTTAGCTCTAGAAGTAGTTAATAATCGGATGGAATTATTTTGAAAATATCGATTATACAACAATACTACTAAAAGTAAAAATGCTAACGGACTTACCAAAGCAACAAAAGTCATGTTAACCCCTAATAAATTTATATAATCTTTAATCATTGCATCGGTATCAATACCTCTGGACGACCAATAATTAATAAACATTAAAATACCAAATAAAATGGGTAATGGAAAATAAGTCCAAGCTTGTAATTTATATTTCTGTAATTGTTCTATATACATGTCTTTTTTTTAGAAGACTAAATTACAATTATTATTTTTGTAAAAAAATAGTTGAACTATGATTACAATTTACCATAACAATAGATGTTCAAAATCAAGAGAGGGTTTATGTTTCTTAGAGAATTTAAATCAGCCATTTGAAGTTGTTCTTTATCTAGAAGAGCATTTTGACTTTAACAAACTTTCACATTTAATTAACAAACTAGGCATTAAACCTATTGAATTAGTTAGGGTCAAAGAAAAAGATTGGATAGAAAATTTTAAAGGGAAAGAATGGACTGATACTGAAATTATTCAAGCCATGGTCGATTTTCCTAAATTAATTGAAAGACCAATTGTTGTAAACGGCAATAAAGCAATAATTGCACGACCAACAGAACGAATTAATGAAATTCTTTAATTCTTTAACATTCTTTTGGCATATTATTCTTTGTAGTCGAAATACTTTTGTATCGTAAATTAAATAATTATATGTCACTTAGAAATTTATTAAGTATTACCGCATTATTGTTTTGTACGAGCATTTTTGCTCAAGCTTCTTTAAAAAAAGTAATGGTTTCAGGAAAAGTAATTGATAAAATTACTTCACAACCCATGGAATATGTTACTGTAACTGTTATCAAAACTGATAATAATAAAATTGTAAATGGAATTTCAACAGATAAAAACGGAAATTTTAATTTCGAATTAAACGCTGGCATTTACAATTTTAAATTTGAGTATATGGGTTATAAAACTATTGAATTAACCCAACAAAATTTAACTACTGACAGCAATTTAGGCAACATTCAAATTGAAGAAGATGCTAAAGAAATTGAAGTGGTAGAAGTTAGAGCTGAAAAAACCACTGTAGAAATTAAATTAGATAAAAAAGTTTATAATCTTGGAAAAGATTTAATGGTTAAAGGTGGTACTGTTAGTGATGTCTTAGATAATATTCCATCGGTAACAGTAGATGCTGAAGGAACTATTAGTTTAAGAGGAAATGAAAATGTAAAAGTATTAATTGACGGAAAACCTTCAAATGCAGTAAGTGTAAACGATGCTTTGAAAATGTTACCTGCAGACGCTGTTGATAAGGTTGAAGTTATCACTAATCCATCTGCGAGATACGACGCGGAAGGTGGTGCTGGAATCCTTAATATTGTATTAAAAAAAGGAAAAACAAATGGTTTTAATGGCTCTTTAATGGCAACCACTGGTAATCCAGATAATCATGGCATCAATGGAACGTTAAACTACAAAACAGATAAATTCAATTTATTTACTACACAAGGCTATAATTATAGAAGTAATCCAGGATACAGTAAAGTTAACACTCGCTATTTAAATAGTGATAATTCAACAAATAGCTATATCGATGAAGATAGAGATAACTCTAGAATTAATAAAGGTTATAATGGTGGTTTTGGTTTTGATTGGTATTTAGATAAATCTACAACTTGGACAAATAGTGTAAATTATAGAAGAAATATTGGCGACAATGAAGAAGATGTAGACTTTAATAATTATGATGCAAATAGAAATTTCACATTCTATAGAAATCGTTTAAATAAAGAAGATCAAAAAGAAGAAAACATTGAATTCAATTCAAATTTAGTAAAAAACTTCAGCAAATCTGGACACAAATTAACGGTTGATGGTTCATTTTCAGAAAGTAAAAACTACAATAATTCAACTATTTTTGATAATTCAACTTTAAGTCCAATTACAAGTATTGACTTAACCAAAAACAATCAAAAACAAAGAAGAAATTTAATCCAAGCAGATTATGTATTACCTATAGGCGAAAAATTTCAATTTGAAGCTGGTTACCGTGGAAATTTTGTAAACCAAAACACCGATTATGCTGTTTTAAATGATGGTGTGGTTAATAATGCATTTACAAATGTTTTAGAATACGTTGAAAATGTTAATGCTTTATATACTCAATTTGGAATAAAATTAAACAAATTAAGTATGTTATATGGTTTACGTTTTGAAGATTCTGATATTGAAGTAAATCAAGTTACAAGCAATATTTATAAAAATAAAAAATACAACAACTTTTTCCCAAGTGCTTTCTTTACTTATGAGTTAACAGATAACACAAATTTATCCTTAAATTATAGCAAAAGAATTAACCGACCAAGAGGAAGACAATTAAATCCTTTTAATACTTTCTCAAGTAACATTAATATATTCAGAGGTAATCCTGATTTAAATCCAAATTTAACTGATGCAGTTGATTTAGGGTTTTTAACTAAATTAGGTAAATTTACATTAAGTACTTCAGCATATTACAATTACACTAAAAATTCGTTCCAAATGGTTCGTTTTGTAGAAGGATTAAATCCGGATGGAGTACCTATTACTACAACAAGTTTTGTAAATATCGGACAAGAAAACAGAACAGGTTTTGAATTTACATTAAATTATACTCCCTACAAATGGTGGCGTTTAAACAGTAACTTTAATGTATTTAGAGTTCAAACTAAAGGTGATTTTAATTATTCTTATTTTGATGCATTGAATAACTTAATTGAAAAAACTCAAAACTTTGACAATACTGCGTCTAGTTGGTTTGCTCGAATTAATTCAAAAATCACTTTGCCTGCTAAAATTGATTGGCAAACAAACGTTACTTATAACGGTCCTCAAAATAATGCTCAAGGTAGAGTAAAAGGAATTTTTGCAATGAATTTAGGATTTAGCAAAGATGTATTGAAAGATAAAGCAACCATTGCTTTAAATGCAAATGATGTATTCAATTCAAGAGTTAGACGTATGGAAACCTATATTCCTGGACAAATTGAATCAGATTCAGAAATGCAATGGAGAAGAAGACAAATTACATTATCGTTTACTTATCGATTTAATAAACAGAAAAACGAAAAAGAAAAACAACCTAAGCGTGACTCTGATGAAAACGGAGGCGAATTCTAAAAATAAAAAATCCCGATTAGTACTCAATCGGGATTTTTTTTTAAAAAACTGAAAAAAAACTATTTCTCTTCTTCAGCTAATCTTTTCTCTCTTCTCTCTTTTAATAGTTCCATGATAGCTCCTCCAACCCAATATTGAACGAAACCTACCAAAAAGAACATTAACCAAAAACCAATAGTTAAAATGGTTAAGAAAAGAATGAAACCTAAATACTGTTGAAATTCAAACATGTTTTCCGGAAATTATTTGTGAATTCTGTATCAAAGATAAGGCTATTATTTATTTTAGCAAGGTATATTTAAAAAAATTAATCAATAATTTTAAAATAATTCACTTCATTATGATTCAGTTTTGTAACTTTAATACGAAATTTGCAATAAAATATTATTAAATATGAAAAAGGGACTTATTCTAATTTTATTTTTTGTCATTATCCAAAGTATTGCACAAGAACATTTTACAGGAATTAACACCTCTAAAAGAAATGGTTTATTAAATGGTAATTTAAATCCGGCCGAACTAGCAAATATGGACCTGAAATTTGATATTTCAATTTTAAATACGAGTGTGAATTTTTCAAATAATAAATTAACTTTTAATGATTTACTAAAAGGTGAAAATTTAGAGAATAAATTTTTTACGGGTTCTGAGGCTGCTAATGTTAGAATCGATGGAATAATTCTAGGACCTGGATTAGCATATAAAAGAGGTAGTTGGGCCTTTGGATTAACTTCAGTTGCAAATATAAAAGCCAATTTAATCAATATAGATGTTGCTCTTGGTGATGCAATACAGAATGGAAATTTAAGTAATATAATTTCTTCAAACTCTATTTATTCCATAGAAAATCAAAGGATTAATGCAACTACTTGGGGTGAAATAAATTTATCTTCCGCTAGAAAAATAATTGAAATTGGAAACCATAGATTAAGTGGTGGATTTACCATAAAACTTTTATTCCCCGGAGCCTATGCGAATTTTTCAGCAGATAATCTTAAAGGTACAATCGTTAATACATTAGGAAATTTAGAACTTACAAATGCAACTGCTAACGTAAATCTAGCATATTCAGGTATTTTAGGCAAAGACTTCAATCAAAATGGTAATTTTTCAGATTTCTTTTCTCAAGGAATTAATGGAATTGGAACAGATTTTGGACTAACATATACTTTAAAAAAAACTGATTCCAATGAATATAAATTTAATGCCGGTTTATCCGTTAGAAATTTTGGAAGCATGACTTTTAAATCTGACAGCAATACATCTATAAATTACAATTTAAATGTTCAAAATGGTGAAAGTTTAGATTTAAATCAATTTGAAAATGTTACCAGTTTAGAACAATTAGAGGGCATACTTTCGGAACCTCAAAATGCACAATATTTTCAAAAAACAAAATCATCACAAAATTTTAAAGTAAAATTACCAACTACTTTAAACCTTTATGCTGATTATAATATTTGGAATAAATGGTATATATCTGGTTCTATAATGCAAAAAATTGTAGATGATTCTAAATTTAATTTTGCAACTACACAAAATACCTATACCTTGACACCAAAATTTTCAACTAAATTAGTAGATGTATATGCACCTCAAACAATAAATGAAATTTCAGGATATTCAAGTGGATTAGGATTCCGATTATCTGGATTTTTTATTGGTTCAAGCTCTATCGTAACGGCTTTATTAAACAATTCAAAACAAGCGGATGTGTATATAGGTGCAAGAATAGGACTTTAATTTCTAACTAAACAATTATTATAAATATGAAATGGGAAGATTATAGAAAAAGTGACAACGTTGAAGACCGAAGAGGAATGGGTGGAACGGGCAAAGCAATTCTTGGCGGTGGTGGATTAATAGGAATTATTGCTTTTTTATTAATGACTTTTGGTGGGGAACAAGGTCAACAAATTGGTACCATAATCAAACAAATGCAACCCACAGAACAAAGTGCACCAGCAAAAGAACTGACACCTGAGCAAAAAGAATTAGGAGAATTTGCAAATGCTGTATTTGCTATGAATGAAGATGTATGGACCAAAATTTTTGAAGAACAAGGTCTGGGTACTTTTGAAAAACCGCGAATGGTTTTATTCTCAGGAAGCGTTGAAACGGCATGTGGAAATGCTACTTCCGCTTCAGGACCATTTTACTGTCCTGGAGATAAAAAAGTATATATGGATTTAGATTTTTTTGAAGAATTAAAATCAAGATTTGGAGCTAAAGGTGGCGACTTTGCTATTGCTTATGTTATTGCTCATGAAGTTGGACATCATGTTCAAACACTTTTGGGTACCTCTGCTCAAGTGCGACAAAAACAACAAGAACTTAGTGAAGAAGAAGGAAATAAATTTTCAGTTTGTTTAGAATTACAAGCCGACTTTTATGCTGGCTTATGGGCACATTACATCAAAGATCGTTTATATATGGGCGATTATGAAGAAGCTATTGATGCTGCTCATGCTGTAGGCGATGATGCTATACAATCTAAAATGCAAGGCCATGTGCAACCTGAAAAATTTACTCACGGAACTTCAGAACAGAGAAAAAAATGGTTTAGACGTGGATTTGAAAGTGGCGACTTTAAAAAGCACAATACATTTGCCGAAGAATTATAAAAAAATCCCATAATGGGATTTTTTTATTTTAAATACTTTGATAAATAGTTATCAATGGTTTCAGGTTTAGTAATGGGAGAAAATCGTTTTAAAGGTTTTCCCGAGGGATTAATTAAAAACTTGGTAAAATTCCATTTTATGCTGTTGCCAAAAAAACTACCTAATTTTTTCTTTAAATAAACAAATAATGGATGGGCATTTGAACCATTTACATCAACTTTTGAAAACATAGAAAAAGAAACACCATAATTAAGTAAACAACCTTCTTGAATCGATTTTTCATCTCCAGGCTCTTGACCGCCAAATTGATTACAAGGAAATCCTAAAACAACAAGTCCTTTATCTTTATATTTTAAATATAATTTTTCTAACCCTTCATACTGAGGTGTTAAACCACATTGACTGGCGGTATTTACAATTAATACAAATTTACCTTTATAATCTTGCATTGAGATTGTTTTTCCCTGAATATTTTCAGCCGAAAAAGAATAAAAATCTTCACTCATTTTTAACTTCTACTAAGTTATTAATTTATATATTTACTTCGTAAAAGTAAAAAAAAAATGAGAAAAGTATTTGCAAGTTTAGCAATAGTTTGTACGTTATCAAGTTGTGCAGAAATGCAACAAGTAATAGACCAATTACCACAAGGAACCAATGGCGTTTTAAGTCAGGCTGAAATTGGAAACGGATTAAAAGAAGCTTTAAACAATG
This sequence comes from Flavobacterium indicum GPTSA100-9 = DSM 17447, assembly GCF_000455605.1. NCBI lineage: Bacteria > Pseudomonadati > Bacteroidota > Flavobacteriia > Flavobacteriales > Flavobacteriaceae > Flavobacterium > Flavobacterium indicum. Next base: position 1,206,175 of record NC_017025.1, on the reverse strand, counting down.
GAATCACCAAACAAGTTAGCAAATTAACGGCTACTGATGGTTTTTTCAAAAATCAAGCAGTTAAAATTTTATTACCAGAAGAATTACAAAAAGTTGATACTAAATTAAGACAAATTGGACTTTCAAGTTTAGCAGATGACGGATTAAAAATGATCAATAGAGCAGCAGAAGATGCGGTTAAAGAAGCTACTCCTATTTTTGTTGATGCCGTAAAACAAATGACGTTCACAGATGCAAAAAACATCTTAATGGGGGCAGATAATTCGGCTACTTCGTATTTACAAAACACCACTTCAAGTGCTTTATACACAAAATTCAATCCCGTTATCAAAAATTCATTTGCAAAAGTAGGTGCTGATAAAATTTGGAACCAAATTATAACTAAATACAACAGTATTCCATTAGTTAAAAAAGTCAATCCAGATTTAACGGATTACACTACTAATAAGGCTATGGAAGGAGTATTTAAAATGATTGCTGTAGAAGAAAAAGACATTAGGAATAATCTTAGTTCTCGAACTTCAGATTTATTGAAAAAAGTATTTGCATTACAAGACTTAAAATAAATCTAAAAAATTAGCAATCAATAACATATATATAACAATTAATTAACACAATCCTACTTAAAATAGTTCGATATTTGCACTGAGATAATTAATAGTTTTCTCGTTTGGTTAGGGTTAGTTTTAGTTAAAAAACAACTGGATTTCTGTCCAGTTGTTTTTTTTTATAACTTACTGTGCAATAATTTGAAATACTCAAAAGCTTTTAACAATCTAGTACCGTACCATGAAAACATTTCACCATCAACAAAAATGGTTTTTGCATGATGGGTATGCCTTCCTAATTCAAAAGCGTGTTCGTCTTTAAAAGGAAAAGGTTCTGAAGACAAGAATAAAATCTCAGGATCGCCTTGAATACGCATTTTTTGAAACACTATTTCGGGGTAACGCCCTTCATATTTGGGATTATTATCATAAATGTTTTCAAAGTGATTTAATTTCAATAACTCATTTATAAAAGTACCACCTCCTGCTACCATGTAGGGATTAGCCCATATAAAATAAGCTACTTTAAAAGTGGGTTTATTTTCTATAAAAATTTTAAAATCTTCCCAAGCAAAAACAATTTTATCTATCCATTTCTGTGCATTGGTTCGTTTATTAAAAATTAATCCAAAATCTTCAATCATTTTTAGATTATCTTCAATTGTTACTATATCAGTCACCCAAACTGGACAAATTCGTTCTAATTCCTTTACAATTTCAAGCGTATTTTCCTCTTTATTGGCAATAATTATATCCGGTTGTAAGGCTATAATTTTATCCAATTTAACTTGCTTCGTTCCTCCAACTATTGTTTTAGTAGATTTAAAATGAAATGGGTGAAAACAAAATTTAGTAATACCCGCAATTTGATCTTCCAAACCCAAATCATATAATAATTCCGTTTGAGAAGGCACTAATGAAACAATTCGCTTAGGCGTATTTTCAAAAACATGTACGGTTCCTAATTGATCTATAAATTGTTTCATATTGTTATATTTCTTAATTAATAATGGCAATTAACTTTTAACTTTCGACTTTCGACTTTCGACTTTCGACTTTCGACTTTTAACTTTAGACTTTAGACTTTAGACTTTAGACTTTAGACTCATTATAACTTCCATTTCTTGTTGTAACTTCAAAGCTTCTTCCCTCGCCTTTTCAGCAAAATCACTACCGTTCGAAGCATAAATAATCCCTCGTGAAGAATTAATCAACAAACCTACATTTTCATTCATACCATATTGGCATACTTCAGAAAGGCTACCGCCTTGTGCACCTACTCCAGGCACTAACAAGAAACTATCTGGAACAATTTTTCTTATTTCAGTAAAATATTCCGCCTTAGTTGCACCAACCACATACATCAAGTTTTGACTATTTTTCCAAGTTTTTGAAGTAGCTAAAACAACTTTATAAAGCTCCTTACCGTCTATACTTTTTGTTTGAAAATCAAATGCGCCCTCATTAGAAGTTAAAGCTAACATAATCGTATGTTTATTTTCAAAAGCTAAAAAGGGTTCAACGGAATCTTTTCCCATGTAGGGCGCTACGGTTACTGAATCAAAATTTAAATCATTAAAAAAAGCACGTGCATACATAGAAGAGGTATTTCCTATATCTCCTCTTTTAGCATCAGCAATTGTAAATATTTCTGGGTAATTTTTGTTTATGTAATTGATTGTTTTTTCAAGAGATTGCCAACCTTTAATTCCATAGGCCTCATAAAATGCCGTATTAGGTTTATAAGAAACACATAAATCATGTGTGGCATCAATAATAGCTTTGTTAAATTCAAATATAGGATCTTCAGTAGCAAGTAAAAAATCAGGAATTTTGTTTAAATCAACGTCTAAACCAATACACAAGAATGATTTTTTAATTTTAATTTGATCAATAAGTTGTTGTGTTGTCATGTCTTTTGTTTAGTTTGCAAAGGTAGGAAAACCATAAAAAATCATACTATATTTTTTTAACAAAAATTTGTACACACATAGCATGTTTTCCAGACAATTTTAATTAGATTTGCGCAAATTTATATCGTTGAATCAGTTTTTCAAACATATCATTATTCTGTTATTTGTAACGGCTCTATTCACACCTCCTGTGTTTGGAATCATTATGATTGACGAAGATGTAGAGCAATACACCGATGTAAATACCAATAATTTTTTTGAAGAAGAAATTAAATCCCATGATTTACAATTATTCAACAGAATTAACAATCTTAATGCAATTATAACAATTGAATTTAAAAAATTTAAATTCAATCTTGAAACTCCATTATTTTTTATTTCTAATTATTTAGATCATTTTTCACCACCTCCCGAGTTAACATAATTTTTACAGAATTAATTTCTTTTTAATTTAAAAATAAAATTTATGTTATCAACAAGAGATATTAAATCAGATGCCATATCCGGTTTAGTAGTATTTTTAGTTGCATTACCTCTATGTTTAGGTATTGCTTTGGGTTCAAAAGTAGACCCTATTTCAGGAATCATTTCAGGAATTATTGGAGGTATTGTTATTGGTTTTATCAGTAACTCAAATGTTTCCGTTAGTGGACCCGCCGCTGGATTAATTGCCATAGTAGTTACTTCTATTGAAACGCTAGGTTCTTTTCAAATCTTTTTATTAGCTGTCGTTTTAGCTGGAGTTATTCAATTAATTCTAGGGTATTTAAAATCAGGCAGCTTAGCAAATTTCATCCCAAATAGTGTAATTGAAGGTATGTTAGCCGGAATAGGCATAACCATCTTTTTAAAACAACTACCCCATGCCGTGGGATACGATAAAGATTTTGAAGGCGACGAAACTTTTATGCAACCTGATGGCGAAACTACATTTTCTGAAATTTTTAAAGCCTTAGATTATGTGAGTTTAGGTGCAATTTTAGTTTGTATAGTTTCAGTAGTGCTATTACTTGTATGGGACAAATATAAATTACAAAACAAAGTAAAATTTTTACCTGGCGCATTAGTTGCAGTAATTGTAAGTATTGTACTTAGTAGTTTATTTACAGGCACTTCTTTTGAAATAAATCAGGAACACCTTGTAAAACTTCCTACAAGTATTGAGGAAATAACAAAGGGCTTAAGTTCGCCTGATTTTTCAGCTTTTTTGAATTTAAAAATGTGGACCGTAGCATTTACCATCGCAATTGTAGCATCAATTGAAACGTTATTATGTGTGGAAGCTGCAGATAAATTAGACCCACAAAAAAGATACACCAATCCTAATTTAGAACTAAAAGCACAAGGAATTGGAAATATCTTAAGTGGATTAATTGGTGGATTACCCATGACATCTGTTGTTGTAAGAACTTCTGCAAATGTAAATGCCGGTGCAAAAACTAAATTATCAGCTATAATTCATGGTTTATTACTTTTAATTTGTGTAGTTACAATACCTACAATTTTAAACTTAATTCCTTATGCTACTTTAGCTGCAGTACTATTGCTAATAGGATATAAATTAGCTTCCCCTAAATTATTTAAAAAGTTTTATAGTTACGGATGGAATCAATTTTTACCGTTTATTATAACTGTAGTTGGAGTGGTTGGAATTGATTTATTAAAAGGTGTATTACTTGGTTTAGGTTCTTCAATTATTTTTATTTTACGTGAAAACTTAAGAAAAGCGTATATTTACAATAATGAAAAATTAGAAGATGGAACAATAATAAAATTACATTTAGCGCAAGAAGTATCTTTTTTAAACAAAGCCTCTATTAAAGAATCGTTGATGAATATTCCAGAAAATACGACGGTAATTGTAGATGCTAAAGAAACAGAACACATTGATTTAGATGTACTTGAAATTATTGAAGACTTTATAAAAATTCAATCCGTTGATAAAAACATCACGGTAATTTTAAAAGGTATAGATGAAAATTTTAAACTCAAATCAAACCAAAAAGAATACAATAATTTCACTATAAAACATAAAAAATAAAGACCTAAATATTTTATATTTACTAATATGAAAACACTAAACAAAGAATTACAGTCCTCAATAACACCTAGAAAAGCTTTAGATTTACTAAAAGAAGGCAATAATCGTTTCATAAATAATCTAAAAGCTCATAGAGATTTATTGGAGCAAGTCAACGATACTAGAGACGGACAGTGGCCCTTTGCAACAATATTAAGTTGTATCGATAGTAGAACTTCTGCTGAATTAATTTTCGATCAAGGTTTAGGAGATATATTTTCTGTAAGAATAGCGGGAAACATAGTAAATACAGATATTTTAGGCAGTATGGAATTTGCCTGTAAAGTGGCAGGTTCTAAACTAATTGTAGTGTTAGGTCACACAAAATGTGGTGCTATAAAGGGTGCTTGTGATCATGTAGAAATGGGTAATTTAACAGAACTTCTATCAAAAATACAACCCGCGGTTTATCAAGAAAAAACAACCCTAGAGAATAGAAATGCTTCTAATTCAACTTTTGTTGAAAATGTAGCTGAAATAAATGTAAAACGAAATGTTAAAAACATCATCGAAAGAAGTTTTGTCTTAGAACAGTTAATAGAGAGTGGACAGATTGGAATTGTAGGTGCCATTCACAATATTGATACTGGACAAGTAAACTTTTATGATGATGTAACTTTTATTAACGATGAAGAAAATAAAAACTTCTCGCTTAAAAATTTAAATTATTAAAAATGACCGAATTTTATAAAAAAATATTAGAAAATAACAAAAAATGGGTGGAAGATCAATTGCAAGTTGATCCTGATTTTTTTAACGATTTAGCTAAAGGTCAAAATCCTCCTTTGCTTTGGATTGGTTGTTCCGACAGTCGAGTACCACCAAATGAAATTACAGGCACCAAAGCTGGTGAAGTTTTTATTCACAGAAATATTGCCAACTTAGTGGTTCATACCGATATGAATATGCTCTCCGTTTTAGACTATGCAGTAAATGTGTTAAAAGTATCGCATGTTATAGTTTGCGGACATTATGGATGTGGTGGTGTTAAAGCGGCTATGGGAAATTCATCTGTAGGTATTATCGACAACTGGTTACGAAATATTAAAGATACTTACCGATTTTATCAAAATGAATTAGATGCCATTACAAATGAAGAAGATCGTTTTAATAAATTGGTGGAAATAAACGTGAAAGAACAAGTATTTAACTTAGCTAAAACATCAATTGTACAAAATGCTTGGGCTAATGGACAAAATTTGCATTTACATGGATGGGTTTATGGTTTAAACTCAGGATATGTAACTGATTTAGGTGTAAATTTTAGTTCAAATGAAGAATTAAAAGGAGTCTTTAAATTAGATATTTAATCTTCTAAATTTTCATTAAAAGCAGAAGGTAACAATTGAGGTATAAACTTAATTAATAGGGGCAATAACAAGCCTCCACCTGGAAGTAAAAAAATAGTTAATGAAGGCACCGATTTACAAATGTCTAAGAGCTGTTTTTTTACTTTCTTTTTTTCTTCAGTACTCAATTCTGAAGTAGTAGATTTACTTAATAATTTTACCAACTCTTTACTTTCAGACAATTCCTTAACCAACCGTTTTTTATTTCTAAAAATCAATTTTGAAATAGTATCTTGTGCATTCGTATATAAATGCTTCACTGGGTGTTTTGAATTAAAATAAGGAATATTTATTCGATATTTTTCAATAAACTTATCTATTTCTAAACCAGTATTTTGAATACTTTTATTTAATTTTAAAATTGAAATTATTTCAGTTGTAAATTCTATTTCAAAATCAGTTTTTACTCCATCACTCCACAAGGCCATCTCTGTAATATCAAGCAAATATAATTTTTGCAATTCATCTAAGTCTTCCTGCGCTAAATGAAGCAAAAATTGATCGTCTACTTCATTAGATAATTTTGAATACCGCAATGAATTTTCAAATAATTTCAAAAGCAATTCATCGTATTCTGTTCTATTTGATTTTATATGTAAAGCTAAAGTTATTAATGACATGCATTTTTGCTCTACATTCTTAAAAAATTTCAAATCAATTATTCCGTTTCTCAAATAAAAATCAAAGGCTAAAACATCTACAAATAACATGGCATTGGTAACCAAATGCGTGAAATTTTTAGAAACAATATTAATATTGGTTTGAATACGTTCGTTGATTAATGCCTCTAATTTTTGTGCAGAAGTACTTTCTGGAAGTAATTTATTAATGAAACTAAATTTGGCTTTTGAAATGGAGTTGTAAAATGCCAATACCTCTTCAACAAACAAATTACAATCGCTATTTTTATTTCTCAATCGAAACATTGAATACAAAGTAGTAAAAAAAGCTACTTTGGTTTTTTCTTCTTCATCCCATTGAGCATCATTAATTTTTGAATCTAAATGATAACTTACTACATAACCATAAATCAATCCACTTCTTTGGCATGCTTGATAAAATGCAAAATCAGTTTCGTAATCTGTAATCGATTCTGAATACTGATTGTTAAATTTTTCAATCCAACCAAATGTAGAAGGGTTAATTTCCATTTTAAATTACCTGCTTTTTTAAATTATAATTAAGCAAAAGCCCAACAAACTTACTGTAACTTTCCATTCCATCTTTTTGTTGATTCAACTTTAAAAAGTGGTCGTAAAAATACTCAAAAAAATCATTGATTGGAGTTTGATGTTGTTGCCAAAATCTTTTACTTTCTTTAAAATTCTGTAAAACACCTTTGTTGATTAACGATTTAAACGACAGACTACTTCCCTCTTTCATCATTTCTAAATTATACAAACAATAATTTAGAGCAAAACTGTAGGCCGAATATTGAAAGTACAAATCGTCGTGCGAAATAGCCGCCATAAATCCAATAAAATTACATTCACTTTCTGAAGCAATACCCATTTGATGCCCCATTTCATGTGAAATCGTTAAAGGTGAAGTATATTTTGGTTTTCGATCATTGACCTGAGCTTCATTGGTAAACGGGTTTAAATATCCTCCAAATCCCATATAACTCAATGGTAAACTCAATAAAGACGATTTTATACTCGAATTAGAATACTTAAAATCAGGAAAACGAGTAGTTAATTTATTATATCCTTTTGGAGCTAAGGCATACATTTCTGCTTCAGAATAGGCATAAAAAACGGCTTTTGTGGTATCCTTCTCAATTTGTTTTTGCAAGGCATTGGTTTTAACCACTAACTGATGTGTGAGTTGAAGCAATTGCTGGTAACTGTATTCTTTATCAATTTGTAATTTTTCATGCAACGGTGTTCGGTAATAATTGAATCCCCACAAAACATGAAACAAAAAATACAACACCGACAAAAAACGAAGTATGGTTAATCCGTTGGCTTTCCAATTTGTAAAAAAACCTTGTCTCGATTTCCAAATCCATTTTAAGATAAAAAATATCAGAAGAAAATAAAGCAAATCCCCAACAGAAAAAGGAATCCATCCCAGTAAAAATCGAAAACTTCTTGAAAGTACAGGATACAAACCCCTACTGTAATAGTTTTCAATAAAACCTGGAAAGAAAGCGAGAATCTTTACCAATAGAATTTGAAACAATAAAAAAACGGGCAAAAAATACTTCCTTTTCACGAAACAATTTTAAAAATGTAAATATAATTAGAAATTCATTTAGTAAAGAAATTAAACTTTGTAACTTTGGCAATCAAATACAACAATCACCAAATAAAATAGACTAAATATGAGTCAAGAAGTTAGAAATTTAGAACCCAAAGCACTTTGGAATAAATTTGCCGATTTAAATGCCGTACCTCGCCCTTCAAAAAAAGAAGAACGTGTTATTGCTTTTATGTTAGAATTTGGTCAAAAATTAGGATTAGAAACCCTAAAAGACGAAGTAGGCAACGTAATCATTAAAAAACCAGCAACAGCTGGAATGGAAAATCGTAAAACCATCGTTATGCAATCGCATTTAGATATGGTACACCAAAAAAATAACGATACCGTTTTTGATTTTGATACACAAGGGATTGAAATGTACGTGGATGGTGACTGGGTTCGTGCAAAAGGTACAACTCTAGGGGCTGACAACGGTTTAGGTGTAGCTACAATTATGGCCATTTTAGAAAGTAACGATATTCCTCACCCGGCCATTGAAGCCTTATTCACAATCGATGAAGAAACTGGAATGACTGGCGCTATGGGTTTAAAAGGAGGGTTATTAGAAGGTCAAATTCTTTTAAATCTAGATACTGAAGAAGACGATGAAATTGATATCGGTTGTGCCGGTGGTGTAGACGTTACTGCGGTTGCCGAATACGACGAAGAAGCCGTTGCAGATAATTCATTAGGATATAAAATCACGGTAAAAGGCTTAAACGGTGGTCATAGTGGAATGGACATCGACAAAGGTTTAGGAAATGCAAATAAAATCATGAACCGTTTGTTATTTAATGCTTATGAAGATTTTGGTTTACAAATAAGTACAATTAACGGAGGTAGTTTACGAAATGCTATTCCAAGAGAAAGCGTGGCACATGTTGCCGTTGCTGAAATGTATGATGCCGCTTTTAATGTAGACTTACAACAAACGATTGAAGAAATCAAAAAAGAGTTCGCTACAACCGAGCAAAACTTACAAATCATCATTGAAAAAGCAGACTTACCAGCAAAGGTAATGCCAGCTGCAGCGCAATTTTTCTTAACTCGTGCTTTATACACTGCGCACAATGGTGTGTATAGAATGAGTGCCGATTTTGATAATTTAGTAGAAACATCAAACAACATTGCCAAAGTAACTGTTGGAGGTGGCAACGTTCGCATTGAAAACTTAACCCGTTCTTCAGTGGAAACGTCTAAATTTGATTTAGCCAATGCTTTGCGTGCGGCTTATGAATTAATGGGTTGCGAAGTAACCTTCTCAGGAAGTTACCCAGGTTGGACACCAAATCCTAAATCAGAAATTTTAGATGTATTAACTTCGTTATACGAAAAACAAAACGGAAGCAAAGCCCATGTAGTAGCTTGCCATGCCGGATTAGAATGTGGGATTTTAGGAACCAATTACCCAGGAATGGACATGATTTCATTTGGACCTACCATCAAAGGAGCCCACAGTCCAGACGAAAGAGCTAGTATTTCTTCTGCTCAAAAATATTGGAAATTTGTATTGGAAATATTGAAGAACATTCCAGTAAAATAATAAAAATTAAATTCATTAGAAAGCCTGTTTCATTTTTGGAGCAGGCTTTTTTTATGAAACTAATTTAAGTTAGAAAAAAATTACAAAAAATAATTATCTTGTAGTAAAAAGTGGTATATTTGAAACTAAGAAACTTTCGCAAATAATGCTTAGTATAAATAAAAGTTGCTAGAGAGTTTCGCATATACACTAGTTGTGCGTCATTTTAGCCGAGCGAAACGTAAATAAACAAAAATGGAATTTCTCGAAAAATATCAAATCGAAATATATTTGGACGAAACTTATAGAAGCGGTTCGACTGACAACTTAAATACATACAATTTTGAATATTTTAATGAAACTGAAAATCAATTAACTACTCAAATTGGAATTAAATTATATGAAAACGGGAATATCAAATATAGCGCGATAGTCGGTTCAGATTGTGGAGCAACAACAGTTAACAAGAATTCAACAATAATTGAAGAAAATAGAATTTTAATTTGCTGTTCAAATACAATTTTTTGTTTGTCAAAACCAGAGTTAAAACTATTATGGAAAACGGTAGCAGATGAAATAACTTGCTTTGAAATTTTTAAGAAAGAAGATTTCTATATAGTTCACGGAGAAATAGAAATCACGAAATTAAATAATGAGGGTGAAATTCTTTGGCAAAAAAGTGGCGCAGATATATTTACAAATATGAACGAAAAAGACAACTTGGAAATTACCGAAAAATATATAATTGCTAAAGATTGGGAAAATCGAATCTATAAATTTGATTATGATGGTAATGAATTTACAGATATGCAACAATTTAAATAAAAAAACGTCGCACAACAGGCGTTTGGCAAGATTGCGAATTTTGTAGTAAATTCACGTTTACATTTCGCAAGAAATTTTATTTTTGATAGAAAATATTCGGTTCCGAAGTCCGCAACCTCGCCAAGCGCCGGAACGTTAGCTACAAGTTTATTGAAACTCACTATAAATTAAATTCTATGAATGATATACCAAATGAAATTACTGATTTTTATAATTCATTAGAAAACTTACAATCTTTAAATATTTGGAACATTCAAAAAGAATTAAAAAATTCTGAAAGAATAGAAAATTGGGATGATAAAGTAATAATTGAACGAAAGGTTCTCTCCTTTAACTTAAATAATGGACAACTTCTTTCAAACTCACAAATAACAGATTTAAATGGAAAAATAATTAACAATATTCATTTTTCTGAAATTGAAATTATATATCTAAAAAATCGCCTAAATACAACTTTAAACTTTTGGCTAAAATCAAGATATTCACATATTTTATGGCAAATTACAAAACATAAGGAGTTTGCAGAAAAAGCTATTGACAATTATATTGAAACTATTAAGACTATAAAAGCAAATGAAGTCAGAGAATTGTCAATTCTAGTATCTGCAATATTTTATATATCCAGAAAATCAAAAATAAAAATTGATGAATCTAAAGAATTAGCATCTGAACTAATTAATGAATTGCCTTATTGGTTAAAAGGTATAATCGTAAATGAAATACTTACTCAAAACTATTTTACAAAAAACGAGCTAGTTAACATTTCAGAAAAAATAATTAATTGGATAGAATTAGACAATCCAAATTCTCATTTCACCAATAAAAATAATTTAGAAATAGCTGTAAAACTTTTTGATAAAATACAAAAACCAAAAGAACCTATATATAAACTTCTAGCTAAAAATGAAGATTTGATATTAAATCAACATCCAAATGATGAGGATTTTGTAAAAATAACAACTATTGGAAATAAAGCTAGTTATTTAAAAAAAGCTAAGGATAAAAAAAACCTTGAAATTGTACTTAAAGAATATAATAGGTTAAAACAAAAGGTAAAATTAAAAAAAATCAGTATTCCTTTAGATGACAAAGGAACAAAGCTCTTTAATGATTATTTAAAAATCAAATCTGAAAGTATTTTAAAACTTCCAAACGAATCAATACTAGCATATTTTTCCGTTAATGAAGACATATTAGTAGATCCAATTCATAATACTAAAATAGCTGAAGATTCAATAAAAAAGTCTGTTTATCATTTATTTTCAACTACAACTTTTGATATAAACTCAAATCACAAAAATCTGAATGATAAGGAAAAATTAGAAAAACAAAAAATAGACAATTACATCATATCTCACAATATCCATTGTTATTCGTTATTCCTAAAAGTATTTGTTAATGGCGTAATTTGTGGAAAAATAAATTACTATAAAATCTATGAGTATCTAGAAGAGCATACTTGGTTTGGCGAAAAATTCAAAAGAAGTATTTCAACTGATCTTGATGATGATTCTACATGGTTATCAATGTTAGCTCCAGGAATTCATAATTTATTTTCGCAATTTGAATTATCAATATTAATGAATACAAATAAAATTAACAATTTTATACTTGCAATTGATTCGCTAACTTTAAAATTTGAGGGAGCATTGAGAGATTTTATAAGATTATCAGGAGGAAATACCACAAAGGATAATCAAGGAGAGTTAAAAGAACAACTTCTTGATGAACTGTTAGATAATCCAAAAATTAAAGAATATTTTTCTGTCAAAGACATTGAATTATTCAAAAATACATTTACAAACAAGGGAAGGAATATAAGAAATAATGTAGCACATTCGTTTATGGTGTTTTCGGATTACAATCTCCAAATTGCTCTCTTAATATTTTTCTGTATTTTACGTCTTAGCAAATATAAATTCAATGTAAAAAAAGCCTGCAGCTAATAAAGAACTTTGCTTAAAAACAAATAAAAAATGATTTAATTTTACTTTTAACCACAACGTTCGACTTTACGTTGGAAAATCTTATCTTAGCAGACAGTACGCAGTTCGCTGGAATCGCTACAGTCGGATAGCAACGAAACGCTGTACTTCACATTAGAGAAACCCAAAATAAAAAAAGTAAAATTGATTTACCTAATCTTCATATTGATCTTGAACTTTTCTTGTGCTGAAAAGAAATCAACAGAAAAAGCAATTAATCAACCTGAATTGGTAACCACTTCAAAAACCGATACCTTAAAATTTACTTCTGGAATTCGTGCTATTTTTCAAGACAGTAAAGGCAATTATTGGTTTGGCAGTCATAATGAAGGCGTAAGTTTTTATAATGGAAAATCATTTGAATACTTTACAGTAAATGAAGGTTTATCAGACAATCAAATCCGTTCAATCCAAGAAGACAAGAATGGGAAAATTTGGTTTGGAACAGCAAGAGGTGTCAGTGTGTATGACAAAGGAAAGTTTACTAATTATCCGTATATGAATAACAACCCATTATTTGATTGGAATAAAACCAATGGAGATTTATGGTTTAATGCGGGTGCGGAAGACGGAATAAATCGTTTTGATGGAATAAATATGAACTATTTGATTTTCCCAAAACCCCAAAATAAAAATGCTGATACTGCTGACAATACGTTCGGTGTTACGGGTATCTCAAAAGATAAAGACGGTAAAGTTTGGATTGCGACTTATGCAGCACTATTTAGCTATGATGGTAAAATGTTAAATATCTTTGATAAAGGAAAATTAAACCTAAAAGATAATGAGCGTCTGCATATAAGAAGTGTATTAGCAGATTCAAAAGGGCGAATTTGGATAGGAAATAATGGAATTGGTGTTTTACTTATGGAAGGTACTTCAACAATTAATTTTTCTGAAAAGCATCACTTAATTCATCCAACAAGTAAAAGAAATGGAAATAAGTCAGAACCAGGCACATTGGAACATCCTTTTGCTATTGAAGAAGATTCAGAAGGCAATATATGGTTTGGAGATTTATATACAGGAGCTTGGAAATATGACGGTAAAACTTTGACAAACTATTCAATTAGTGAAAAACTATCTAACCCAATGATTTGGACTATTTATAAAGACAACAAAAACAATTTACTTTTTGGAATAGCAGACGGTAATATATTTAAGTTTAACGGAAAGACATTTGAAAAGCAATTTTAGAGAGGTTTGTTTTTGAAAAACCATGCCACCAATTACTACTTTCAAAAGAAAAATAAGTTTCTTTTTTATTTCAATAATAAATTTACTTGATGCTAAAACTAATTTCTCTTACTTTTACATTTGTAAAATAATTTATTTTCATGTCTAAAAATAGCATTTTCTTACTTGCATTTTTCATGTGTTTTCAACTACATTCTCAAATACTTGAAAGAGATTCTATTGCTCCTAAAAATGTAAAAAATAAATTCAAAATCGCCCCTTTAATTATTCCAACAGCTTTGATTAGTTATGGAATAATTGGTTTGGAAAGTCACACCGTTCAAGACATCAATAGCTCAACTAAAACTGAATTAAAAGAACATATTGATAATAAATTTACAATTGATGACTTTTCTCAATACAGTCCTTTTGTATCTGTATATGCATTAAACGCTTTGGGTATTCAAGGCAAAAATTCATTTAAAGACCGAACAATAGTGTTGGGAACCGCTTATTTAATTATGGGAATAACAGTCAACGCCATTAAACATACTAGTCATGAATTAAGACCCGATGGGAGTTCCTATAATTCGTTTCCTTCGGGACATACGGCAACTGCTTTTATGGGCGCTGAATTTTTATACCAGGAATACAAGGAAAATTCAATTTGGTATGGAATTACGGGTTATGCTGTGGCTACAGGTACTGGTTTTTTTAGAATGTACAACGACCGACATTGGTTTAGCGATATTGCTACCGGAGCAGGAATTGGAATTTTAAGTACAAAAATTGCTTATTGGCTTCAACCGCATATTAAAAATTTACTTTTTAAAAAAGAATCCAATCTAAATGGAAGTATACTCCCTTATTTCAATGGAAAAGACTACGGCTTTGGAGCGCAAATCACATTTTAGCGCACATCTTTTCTAATACCAAAAGAAGGCAAATTTCCCTCTTGAAAAAATAAACAAAATAACTTATCTTTGCACTCCAAAATAAAATCTTATGTTAGAGAGATTACAATATGTAAAACAACGTTTTGATGAAGTATCGGATTTGATTATTCAACCCGATGTTATTGCTGATCAAAAACGTTATGTACAATTAAATAAAGAATACAAAGACTTAAAAGCCTTAGTTGAAAAACGTGAGGAGTATATTAATGTTGTTGGAAACATCCAAGAAGCCAAAGAAATCATTGAAGATGGTTCGGATGCTGAAATGGTTGAAATGGCTAAAATGCAATTGAGTGAAGCACAAGAACGTTTACCACAATTGGAAGATGAAATCAAATTTATGTTGATTCCTAAAGATCCAGAAGATGCTAAAAACGTTATGGTGGAAATCCGTGCTGGTACTGGTGGTGATGAAGCGTCATTATTTGCTGGAGATTTATACAAAATGTATACACGTTATTGCGAATCAAGAGGTTGGAGAACTTCGGTTGTTGACGTAAATGATGGAACTGCAGGTGGTTACAAAGAGGTAATTTTTGAAGTAACAGGTGAAGATGTTTATGGCACTTTAAAATTTGAAGCTGGTGTTCATCGTGTGCAACGTGTACCTCAAACGGAAACACAAGGACGTGTACATACTTCGGCAGCAACGGTGATGGTTTTACCTGAAGCGGAAGAGTTTGACGTTCAAATCGACATGAATGATGTGCGTATTGACTTCTTCTGTTCGTCAGGACCTGGAGGTCAGTCGGTAAATACAACAAAATCGGCTGTACGTATGACGCACATTCCAACTGGTTTAGTCGCGCAATGTCAGGATGAGAAATCGCAACATAAAAACAAAGACAAAGCCTTAACCGTTTTACGTTCACGTTTATATGAAATGGAATTAGCGAAAAAGCAAGAAGAAGATGCTAAAAAACGTAATTCGCAAGTAAGTTCAGGGGATCGTTCAGCAAAAATTAGAACGTATAACTTCCCACAAGGACGTGTAACCGATCACCGAATTGGAATGGATATTTTTGATATGGATGGTGTAATGAATGGTAAAATCCAAAAATTCATTGACGAATTACAATTAGTGGCTAATACAGAAAAATTAAAAGAAAGTGAAGTGTATTAATCTAGTACACAATTACTTCTTAATAAAATTACATAGAAATAGAGCCTCGAGAAATCGGGGCTTTTTTTATTGGTACTCAATTTAAAATCGATTCATTTTTAATTGTTTTTTAACACTTAAGTATAGATTATAAGAATACTTTTCAATATCTTTATCAAAAAAACTGATACCATGACGATTACGCAATTAATTTATGTTTTAGCCGTAGCGGAGCACAAGAATTTCACTTTAGCAGCAGAAAAATGTTTTGTAACACAACCGACCTTGAGTATGCAGATTCAGAAATTGGAAGAACAATTGGAAATTCAAATTTTCGATCGTTCTAAAAAGCCAATTGGATTAACCGATGTAGGTGAAAAAATTGTGGTACAAGCCAAAAACATTGTTAATGAAGCCAATCGTATCAAAGACATTGTAGACCAACAAAAAGGATTCATTGGAGGCGATTTCAAAATTGGTATTATTCCAACGATTATGCCTACTTTACTTCCTATGTTTTTGAATAATTTCATAAAGAAATATCCAAAAGTAAATGTAATTATTGAAGAGTTAACGACCAATGAAATCATCAATAAACTAAAAAATGGTCATTTGGACTGTGCCATTGCTGCCACTCCTTTAGATGAAGAAAAATTGAAGGAAATTGTATTGTATTACGAACCATTTGTAGCCTATGTACCGGAAAGCAGTCAGAATATTGGTAAAAAAGAAATTGAAGTCAGCGATTTAGATGTGGAAAAAATATTGTTATTACAAGACGGACATTGTTTTAGAAATAGCATTTTGAATTTATGTAAAGCATCACAATTAAACAAAGACCATCATTTTCATTTAGAAAGTGGCAGTTTTGAAACCCTTATCAAATTGAGTGATGAAGGTTTAGGTACCACACTTCTACCCTATTTACATACGATGGATTTGAATGAAAAAAGTAAGTCTAAACTAAAACCATTTGTTGATCCAAAACCCGCACGTGAAGTCAGTTTAATTTTCCCTAAAAATGAATTAAAAATTCACATCATTGAAGCTCTTAGAACTACAATTCAGGGGGTTGTGAGAGGTGCCATTGCATTTAGTAATGTAGAAATTATTAGCCCGAAATAGATTAAAGATTAAACATATAAGTCATATAAGTGAAA
Organism: Flavobacterium indicum GPTSA100-9 = DSM 17447; assembly: GCF_000455605.1. Lineage (NCBI taxonomy): Bacteria > Pseudomonadati > Bacteroidota > Flavobacteriia > Flavobacteriales > Flavobacteriaceae > Flavobacterium > Flavobacterium indicum. Next base: position 1,189,315 of record NC_017025.1, on the reverse strand, counting down.
TAAAAACTTATATGACTTATATGGTTTCAAAACCATTCTTTAAAATCTTTAAACCTTGCTCGACTAATTTTAGCATCATTTAGTTGTAATTCATATTTTAATTCAATAGTATCTTTATTTACCAAAGCAATAAATTCCTTATTGACAATCTTACTTCTATTGATTCTAAAAAACAGCTTTGAATTAAGCATTGTTTCAAGCTTTTCAAGTGATTTTGAAATTGGGTATTTTCGGCCTTCTTTAGTCATCAAATAAGTTGTATTAGTTTCACTAAAAAAACAAACAATATCTTCACACGACACTTTTTTTATTTTCCCACCAAAACTCACCAAAAAACTGGATTCAAAAGTAGAAGTATCCTTTATATCATTTTGAAAAATTAAAGCCATTTCATTTAAATTGACTATTGCATTTTTAAGATGTTCTGTATGTATTGGTTTCAATAAATAGGCTAATCCTTTTACTTCAAATGCTTTTATTGCATAAGTATCATATGCTGTAGTAAAAATAAGTTTTGAATTTGTTTTTACTACATTAAAAATTTCAAATGCTTCTCCGTCTGATAATCGAATATCAGAGAAAATAAAATCGGGATGAGAATTAGTATTTAACCATTCAATACTTTTTTTAACCGACTGAATTTGATTTAAAACTGTAATATTTTCTGCTTCTAACAATCGTTTCAATCGTTCCGAAGCAGGTATTTCATCTTCAATTATTAATGCCGTTTTAAGCTTCATAAGTTAAAATAGGTAAATGAATTTCAAAATATTTATCCGTCTGAATTACAATCACTTCTTTTTGTGTTAAGAGAAAATACCTCTTTTTAATATTATTTAGTCCAGCGTGATTTGATTGAACATTATCTTTAATGTGTTTGTTATTTTTTATTACCAAATAATCATTTTGAACTTTAATTTCTAGATGAACAGAATGTTGATCATCAATAATATTATGTTTAAACACATTATCAATAACTTCTTGTAATGAATGATTCAAAATATAGCCATGTAAACCATCTGAAAGTGATATTGTATAATTTAAATTTTCATGAAACTTGGCTTTGTTAACATTTAAATAATGTGAAATAAATTCAATTTCTTTTTCCAACGCAATAAAATCTTCTTTGTTTACTTCTAGGTAATACCTGTAAACAGAAGATAAATGATGGCCAAAATCAATTGCTTTTTTGGGGTTTTCTTCAATAAAACCTATCAAAGTATTCAAATTATTAAACAAAAAATGTGGATTGATTTGATTTTTTAAGTTTAAATATTCTTGAGAAACGATAAGTTTTTCAATATTTAATTTTCGATTATCATGAATAAGTTTATAAAAATAAAAAATACCTAAAACTAGAAAGAAAAAGAAAAAATTAAAAAAAATTGAACTAATGATTCTTGTATGTATAAAGTCCGTTTTTAGAAACGTTACAAAAAATAAAACAAAAGAAATAAAAAAAACTAAAATGATATTAATCGTAAATTTCAATTTTATTTTTTCAAAAGCTACTACTAGAACATGAACAATTAAAGTCCAACAAAACATGTTAAAAAAATCTTTTAGTATCATTTCCAAATAGGTTTCACTATTGAAAACCTTGTAAATATCTTTAACCGATAAAAACTGAATTAGTGCTAAAAAAAGAAATGATAAACTAAACAATAGTACATTAGTTTTTAAAGAATAATAAAACTGAAAAGTCAATTCTTTCTTAAACCATAATTCACTTATTAACAAATAAATCAATAAAATAAAACAACTAAAAAGTGATTGATAAACATTTATTTGAAAACTATTCAAATCATAATCTTTTAGAAATGTATCAAATAAAAATATCATATAAAAAAATGAAAAAATAAATGTTGATATAAAATTCAAAAGTAGAATACCTACTATGGACTTCCATTTAATTTTAATTCTCGCTTCTAATTTTGGAAGTTGAAAAATTAAATTAAAGGAAATAATGGACATCAATAATCCAATATACAGGTAGGCTTTAAAATTTATTTTGGAATACGATTCAATTTGAACTAAATCGAAAATTAAAAAAACTAAACAAGGAATTAACCAATAACCAAAAAATGACTTCAACTTTGCATTCATACAAATAGATTTAAAATTCAAGTCAAAAGTCATATTTTATAGAGGCGAAAAAAAAATTAATAGAGTGAATGGTTGATTTTTGATTGTGAATTAAAAAATATCCACATCTCCCTTCCCTTCTCTAACCACAACTGGTTCATAACCCGTTAAATCGATAATCGTTGAAGGAACATTTTCACCATAGCCCCCATCAATCACTAAATCGACTTTATTTTGCCATTTTTCGAAGATTAATTCTGGGTCGGTTGAATACTCAATCACCTCATCTTCATCGTGAATGGAAGAGGAAACAATTGGATTCCCAAGTACTTCTACTATTTGTCGGGCTATATTATTATCTGGCACACGAATACCCACCGTTTTTTTCTTACGGAATTCTTTAGGCAAATCATTATTTCCAGGAAGAATAAACGTGTATGGACCAGGTAAAGCTCGCTTTAAAATTTTAAATGTCGACGTATCAATTTGTCGCACGTAATCTGATAAATTACTTAAACTGGAACAAACAAAAGAAAAATTCGCTTTTTCTAATTTGATATCTTTTAATTTAGCCAATCGTTCTAAAGCACGAGAATTGGTAATATCACAACCAATGCCATAAACCGTATCGGTAGGATAAATAACTAAACCTCCGTTACGCAATACCTCAACTACTTTTTTTATAGCCGCTTCACTGGGTTTGTCTTCGTATATTTTTATAAATTCAGCCATAGTTAAATTTTCTCTAATTTAAAATCTTTCTTGTCTTATTAATTTGAAAGTTGGTTTAAACTATTAATATCATTAGGTAAAACATTTGTCACTTTCAATTTTTTTGAAAAACTATTAACTGAAACTGAAATAACTTTAGTATCACTATCAATTTTAACCTTGTGCTTTGGTTTAAATTTAAAAACATCCTTATATATCGTTTGAATCTCATAATCACCTAACGCTAAATCTACTATAAAAAATTCTCCATAATTTATTTGACCTAAATTAATATTATTAGCCACGATATTCATTTTTGTTGCCCAACCACATGTCGCAACTGGGCAATAATAACCAGAATTATGAAATAGAACTTTTCCATTTCCTAAATCTGAAATATCAACATTATCTAATTGGATATATTTTCTTGAAGATTGCATTGGCTTTAATGCACATGAATTTATTAAAAAAACCGTTAAAAATAATGCTACAGGCATTATAAATTTTATTCTTTTCATTACTTTTTATTTAATTTTTGATTTTTAAAATTCTAATTTACCCAATCACGTCAAGCTTTGCAAAACGTAACAATAACTTCTTTAACCCACCCACATCAAAACGAATTTCTGCTTTTTTATCGGCACCCACGCCTTCTAAATTTACAATTTCACCTTTACCAAAGCGTTCGTGCATAACAATAGCTCCAATTTTTAAATTACTGTCTATAGTAGTACTTTTTGAAGATGAGCTACTGGCATTAACCGGTTTTAATCTTCTAATATTAGCTGTAGAAATTGGTTCTTGACTCGTAATATAAGCGGGTGGTGTTCCTGCAACTGGTTTATTTAAACGTAATTTTGATTTATCTACATCCCCAAAAATGTCAATATCCATCATGGGTTTGTAACGATAATTGGTATCCATCGGATTCAAATAATCTAAATATCGATCGTCAATTTCTTCTATAAATCGAGATGGTTCACTGTCAACTAATTTACCCCAACGGTAACGCGATTGCGCATAGGTTAAATAGGCTTGGTGTTCGGCACGCGTTAGTGCAACATAAAACAAACGACGTTCTTCTTCTAACTCACTTCGGGTATTTAAACTCATAGCACTTGGAAATAAATCTTCCTCTAATCCTACAATGAACACATGCGGAAATTCTAATCCTTTTGCTAAGTGAATGGTCATTAAAGCCACGCGATCGTCATCGCCTGTATCGTTATCTAAATCGGTTGCTAGTGCTACATCTTCTAAAAATTCAGCCAAAGAACCACGTGCACCATCAATTTCTTTTTGTCCTTCTGTAAAATCTTTAATACCGTTTAATAACTCTTCAATATTTTCAATACGTGCAATACCTTCAGGTGTTCCGTCTTTTTTCAATTCTTGTACCAAACCGGTTTTCTTGGTCACATGATCAGTTAAATAAAACGCATCCTGATTTTCATTGATTACTTGAAAACTCTGAATCATCGTAACAAAATCTTGCAACTTTTGTTTGGTACCTGAATTTAGTTTTAAATCGATTTTATCGATGTGTTGCATCACTTCAAAAATCGAACGCTTATAATGATTGGCTGCTACCGTTAATTTTTCAACTGTGGTATCTCCAATTCCTCGGGCTGGATAATTGATAACACGTACTAAAGCCTCTTCATCTTTCGGATTAATAACCAATCGTAAATACGCCAAAACATCCTTAATTTCTTTACGTTGATAGAACGATAATCCTCCATAAATACGATAAGGAATATCGCGCTTACGCAAAGCATCTTCAATGGAACGCGATTGTGCATTTGTTCGATACAACACTGCAAAATGATTATTTGGCAATTGTTTTTGCATCTTTTGTTCAAAAATAGTGGAAGCCACAAAACGACCTTCCTCACTATCGGTTAAACTGCGATGTACTTTTATAGGCGGACCGTCTTCGTTATCGGTCCAAACAACTTTATCTAATTTGGTTTTATTTTTATCAATAACATTATTGGCCGCTTCCACAATATTTCGAGAGGAACGGTAATTCTGCTCCAAACGAAACATTTTTACTCCGTCATAATCTTTTTGGAAATTTAAAATATTGTTGATATTCGCACCGCGGAATGCATAGATACTTTGAGCATCGTCTCCTACTACACAAATATTTTGGAATCGATCCGACAAAGCTTTTACAATCAAGTATTGCGAATGGTTGGTATCTTGGTACTCATCCACTAAAATGTAACGAAAACGGTCTTGGTATTTAGCCAACACATCGGGAAAACGATTCAATAATTCATTGGTTTTCAACAATAAATCATCAAAATCCATGGCGCCCGATTTAAAACAACGCTCCACATAATTCTGGTAAATTTCCCCCATTCGCGGTTTCTTACTCATAGCATCCGCTTCTTGTAACTCAGGATTATTGAAATACGCTCTTACGGTTATGAGTGAGTTTTTATATTGTGAGATGCGCCCCAACACCTGCTTAGGTTTGTACACATCTTTATCCAATTGCATTTCCTTAATGATTTGCCCAATTAATCGAACCGAATCCTGTGTATCATAAATAGTGAAATTTGAAGGATATCCCAATTTCTCAGATTCTATACGAAGTATTTTTGCAAAAACGGAATGGAAAGTTCCCATCCATAGATTTTTGGCTTCATTATTTCCTACAATACTCGCAATACGATTTTTCATTTCACGAGCCGCCTTGTTTGTAAATGTTAAGGCCAAAATATTAAACGCATCTACGCCTTGGTGCATTAAATAAGCAATACGCATGGTTAACACCCTAGTTTTACCAGAACCCGCTCCGGCAATTACAATCATAGCGCCGTCTTTTTGTAAAACAGGTGCGCGTTGTGCTTCATTTAATTGGTCAATGTAATGCTGCATAAATTTTCTTTTTCATCAGGTCATGCAAAAATACATAAAAGGGCGGTTTAATCCATATTTTTTGGTTGGGATTGATTAATTTCTTGAATAATTTTTTTCTCTTCAGTAGTCAAGACTAAACCCGAGTTTTCTTCCCAATATTCGGTAATAATTTTATCTTTCTTATTGATTAACGATTTATCTTTAAATACGTCAATAGGATCATAAGGCACTAATTTTTTACTATGCTCGGTGGTGATGAGATAATTCGTTATTTCAATATCTTTTTTTAAACCCTTTTTGTTTTCAGCTTTAAATCCGATTTCTTCTTTAGAAGACAATAAAAAATAATATCCGTTATCTTGTTTATAGGTTGCTGTAAAATTTGATTTGAAAATACTTCCCTTTATGACTTTAAAATTGGTCACATCAGCAAAATATATTTTTTCTAAGGGTACCTCATATCCCATTTCAAAAATGATATTTTTCTTAAAATCATAAACAATTTTGTATTCAGGAAGAAATTCTTCGACTTCTGGTTTTGGCCGAATAACCATAATGTACCAATCGGGATTTTGCTTATGGGTCTTTATTTCATAATCAAATTTTTTCTTGGCTTTAGCATCCAATACCTTTTTTAAATAATTAAATTCATAATAATTTTTAACTATATCATTTAAATTATAACCCAAGGTCGTTCTATCAAAAAAATCATTGTCGGGTAAACCAATGGTTCGGTTTTGTTCAATCAATAAATCAATTTGAACATTATTCGGTTTTCCATTCAAACAAAAATTAACCAATCCGTCGTTATAAGATGTAAAATTCCCGTTGCTTTTATAAAATTCTCTAGAATATATCTTCAATCGAACCGGAAGAGTCAAATTTTCTTCTGATACTTCAACAAGCTTTTTTAATATGGTTTGTGGATGTTTATTCGTAATGATTAATTCTTCAATTTCTTGTGAAAAAGGCTGTAAATAAACAACCATTGGATTTTCTTTAATTTGGATGGATTGCAAAATTAAAACTTTATAATCGGGATGAGTAATCGTAATTTTTGACGGTTTTGCCAATTCAAATTTCACTATACCTTCTTCATTACTAAAATAATCTTGATTGTATTTGTTTATTGAAACCGAAGCATTAGAAATCACTTTATCGGTATCTTTATCTTTTATAATAAGGACAAAATCTTTTTTTTCACCCTTTTGTGAAAAGAGAAAAGAAAATGTAAAAAACAATAAATAAAAAAGTCTATTCATAAAAAAATTGTTTTATTACAGTGATTTTGAGGCTCTTTCAAAAATATAAAAAATCTTATTCAATAGTCGCATCAAAAAGTATATTTTTGTAAAAAAACTGAAATTATGGTTATTGAAGATAAATTATTAGAAATTGCCGCTTACACTATTCCGGCTTTAATTACAGGAGGAGTTGCATTTGTAATGTCACAACGCTTTTTTACGGCAGAAGAAAACCGTAGAAAATTTGAACTTTTACGTGAAAATCAAAAGCAATCTTTACCCATTCGTTTGCAAGCCTATGAAAGAATGGTTTTGTTTTTAGAACGAATCAATCCAGTTAATTTAATGATGCGTGTAGAGCCAGGAACATTAGATGCTCCAAGTTATGCAACTTTATTAATTCATAACATTCAAACCGAATACGAACATAATTTAACCCAACAAATTTACTTAACCGGTGAATGTTGGGAAGTAATCATGAAAACTAAAAATAGTATTGTAGCTCAATTAAGAACGGTTTCTATTGGTGGAGAAGTGCAAACAGGTGAAGAACTACGAAATAAATTTTTGATTGATGCTTCACAATCGGAATCATTAAGCGGTGTAGCTATCAGTTTTATTAAAGAAGAATTAAAGCACGTATTTTAAGTGCAATTTACTTTCATAATAAAAACAAAAACCTGATATGCAACTATCAGGTTTTTTGTTTACTGTTTCTCATTTAAAAATTTTAAATATAAATTCTTCATCGATTCATCGGAATTTAAAACCAGTTGTTCGACTTTTTGTCTATAGGTTATGTCTTTTAATAATTTACGAATAGTATTTCGAGCAAATGAGGTAAATTGCCACTTATGATGTTGTGTAGCCAAAAACAAACCTTCAATCACTTTTTCATTGAAAGGTTCTAACTCAAGTAAAACTTCTAAGGCATTTTGTCTAACAGAACTTTCAAAGTTTACATGTGTTAAAGCTAACAATTCGGTTAGTATTGTATTCCTTTCATATTCAGTTAATTCACCATAAAGAAAACCCAATTTCAACCAGGTTATTTTAAAGCTAAAATCATTATTTCCAACAATCGTTTTCGTTTTTTCTAAATAATCGTTGGCCTGTTCTGGAAAATTATTACATAAATGCACTAATGCAATTTCTTTGGTTTTATACGATGCATCATTTAAAAACGTTTCGTAATCTGATTTAAATTCGACCGGAATTTCCGCTATGGTTTCTGCAATTGCTTGTCGAACATATAAATTTTGCTTCATGCCAATTTCAATTAATTCCTTTTTCTTTTCAAAAGGAACCGAAGCCATTCGATAAAACAAATATTGTTTGATTGAAAAATAGGCATTAGAATTTAAAATTTCTTTGTAAGTCGAAACATCGGCTTTCTTTTTTACAATAGCTATATAATCAGCAACCGCTTTGTTTTTTTTCAGATACGTTTCAGCTAAATTCATATCAAAATCAGAAGATTCTAACCAACTCTTTTTAAATTTTTGTACATCATAAGTAGGAACAACTCGAACCACTTCATTCAAAAATTCCTCGGTAGAAACATTTTTAAATTGGTATTTTCTCAAATAATTTTTAACAATTTTTTGAAAATTATCACGCCCAATATCTTCTCGCATGGTATGTAATGCCCAAGCTCCTTTTTTATAAAATGATAACGAACTGGCTTTTTCATTTAAAACCGGAATCGTATCGGTTTTTGCTGCTTTTTTCAATTGCAAAGCATAATCATACAATTCATTATAGAAATAATCGTCACCAAACACATGCTGTTCGGCCAATAAGGCATAATAAGTGGCAAATCCTTCTTGTAACCAATGGTGTTTACCTGAAGTTGCCGTTACCACATCACCAAACCATTGATGAGCTAATTCATGTGCGTTGACATTAACATAATTTCGATCATTAAATCCAATGGAATCCACTACAAAATCTTGTGCAAAAATGGTAGAAGTGGTGTTCTCCATACCAGCATATAAAAAATCCCGAACCGGTACTTGTCGGTAAATTTGCCAAGGATACTTAAATTGAATTTCTTGTTCTAAAAAATCAAATATTTCTTTAGAATAACGGTAAGTAGGTTCAAATTTAGCTTCATCCCTAGTATCATACCATAACTCTATTGGTGTTCCTGATTTGCTTTTAAATTCTTTCTTATCAAATTTTCCAATGGCTAACATCACTAAATAAGAAGACATCGGTTTTTTCATTTTGAACTTCAATACAGAATTTTTTGGTTCATAAACAAATGCATAACCAGGCATTCGTTGTTTCTTTTTTTCTCGAATTTGTTTTCCGTTTGAAAAGCCAGTGTAAAAAGACCATCGATAATCAATTTCAAATTCAATATTAAAGATTACTTTCTCATTCACATCATCAAAACTGGGCAACCAATGACTGGTATATCGGCCTTGTCCTTGTGTCCAAATTTGAAAGTCATCAACAGAACCCACAAAATACAACGTCTGTTTTGGTGTACATTCATAAGTAAATTCAAGCGTATTTTTCCCTTTTTTATACCCTTCAAACAGAATAATCTCTTTGGAGTTGTACTTAAAATTAACTCGTTTTCCATTGATTTTCAATTCACCATTAATGTCCATATTTTTGGCATCAATTCGAATCGAATCGATTTCATTTTTGACTTTAAATTGGTAACGTATTGCTCCAGAAATTGATTTTGAATTAAAATCGGGCATAACTTTAGCCTCACATTGAACAAAATCGACAAATTTTGTTTGTTGTGAAAATGATAGTACAGAAAATAAAAGAAAAAATATAACTCTCATAATGGGTAAAAATCTGTCACGAATATAATCAATTTCAACTTTTTTGCAGTAGATATTCATGAATTATGAAGTATCTTCGCATTTTAGCCAAAAATAAGTTTTAATGTAAAAACCAACTAATTTGAAAAAGAACGCCTATTTTAATTGGAGCAGTGGAAAAGATTCTGCTTTAGCGCTTAATTATGCGCTACAATCAAATGAGTTTAACATACAATATTTGTTCACTAGTATTAATGGAGCATTTAATCGAGTTTCAATGCATGGTGTTCGAACAGAGTTAGTAGAACAACAAGCTAAAAAAATAGGCATTCCATTAATTAAAATGGAACTTCCAGAAATGCCTAGTATGGAAGACTATGAAAAAATAATGCTAGAAAAATTGCTCTTTTTTAAAGAAAAAGGAATTCAAGATACTCTTTTTGGGGATATATTTTTAGAAGATTTACGTAAATATAGAGAAGACAAATTACATTCTTTAGGAATCACCGCTCATTTTCCACTTTGGAAAAAAGATACTAAAGAAATGATTCTTGATTTTTTACAATTAGGCTTTAAAACAATTGTGGTTTGTGTAAATGAACAATTTTTAGACCAAAGTTTTGTGGGAAGAGTAATAGACGAACAGTTTTTAGCCGATTTACCTCCAAATGTCGATCCATGTGGGGAAAACGGAGAATTTCATACTTTTATTTTTGATGGTCCAATTTTTGATGAACCCGTAACTTTTGAAATTGGTGAAATTGTATATAAAACCTATCCAAAACCAAAGACAGAAGACAGTTGTACCGAAACGCCCAATGAATATGGATTTTATTTTTGTGATTTGATACCTATTTAAAATTTATAAAATATAATTTATCTTAAGAATTAAAGTTCTAAATTTGAAATCTAAACTATTTTAAATCGAATTTTAAAAAACGTTGAATCTACTAGAAACTCCCATAGAATATTTAAAAGGTGTTGGCCCACAACGAGGTGACTTACTTCGTAAGGAATTGAACATTCATAAATATGGTGATTTACTAAATCTGTATCCCAATCGATATATTGATAGAACCAGATATTATAAAATCAATCAACTCGTTAATAGTAATTCAGAAGTTCAACTAGTGGGTAAAATAATCCATATAAAAACGGTTGAACAAGGAAAAGGGAAATCGAGATTAGTTGCTACTTTTGTTGATGATACAGGACAAATGGAATTGGTTTGGTTTCAAGGCCAAAAGTGGATTAAAGAAAGTTTACAATTGAATGTTGTCTATGTAATTTTTGGTAAGATTACCAATTTCAATGGTACTTTTAATATGGCTCATCCTGAATTGGAGACATTAGATACCCACAAAGCCAGTTTACGAAGTGCCATGCAACCGGTGTATCCGAGTACTGAAAAATTAAATAATAAAGGCATTAATAGTAAAGTGATTTCCAAATTAATGCAACAATTATTTATTGAAACACAAGCATTATTTTCAGAAACATTACTTGATTCAATAATCAATGAATTGCACTTAATTCCGAAAAATGCTGCGCTTTTTAATGTGCATTTTCCAAAGAGTCAGGATTTATTAGCAAAAGCACAATTCCGATTAAAATTTGAAGAATTATTTTTCATTCAATTACAATTAATCACAAAAAACTTAATCCGAAAACATAAAATCAAAGGACATCCCTTTGAAAAAGTAGGTGAAAATTTTACTAATTTTTACAATCATCACCTGCCTTTCGACTTAACCAATGCTCAAAAACGTGTTTTAAAAGAAATACGAAATGATTTGGGTAGTCATGCGCAAATGAATCGTTTGTTACAAGGTGACGTGGGTTCAGGAAAAACCATCGTTGCATTGATGTGTATGCTTTTAGCAAAAGACAATGGTTTTCAAAGTTGTTTAATGGCCCCAACAGAAATCTTAGCCAACCAACATTTTCAAGGTATTACAGAATTAGCAACTGCACTTAATTTAAATATTAAGTTGTTAACAGGTTCTACTAAAACTGCCGAACGAAAAATCATTCATGAAGAACTTGAAAATGGTTCTTTGGATATTATTATCGGAACGCATGCTTTATTAGAAGACAAAGTTCAATTTCAAAACTTAGGTTTAGCCATTATTGATGAACAACACCGATTTGGGGTAGAACAAAGAAGCAAACTATGGGGAAAGGCCTCCCCTAACCCCTCCAGAAGAGGGGAAACGGAACGAGTAATACAAAAATACCGAACAGCACGTCCTTCAACCTATGCGCTTTTAAAAGAACTAAAGACTGAAAATAAAAAAAAAAGCACCCAAGCGGAAAATGTTCTTTGGGAATGTTTAAGAAATAAAAATCTCAAGTACAAATTCAGAAGACAGCATGTCATAGATATTTTCATTGCTGACTTTGTTTGTTTAGAAAAAAATCTAATCATTGAGGTTGACGGTGGTTACCACAATACTTTAGAACAAAGAGAAGCTGACGAATTACGAACTCAAATACTAAATGAAATTGGTTTTAAGGTAATTCGTTTTACTAATGAAGAAGTAATTAATACTACCGAAAATACACTAAAAAAAATAACCACAATCTTGGAAAGCCTCCCTTCTGGGGAGGTTGGAGGGGCTATTCCTCCTCATGTTTTAGTTATGACAGCTACACCAATTCCAAGAACATTAGCTATGAGTTTGTATGGAGATTTAGATATTTCTGTAATTGATGAATTACCCCCAGGTAGAAAACCAATACAAACGGTACATCGTTATGACGCCAATCGACTAAAAGTTTGGAAATTTTTAAAAGATGAAATAGCCAAAGGTCGTCAGGTTTACATCGTTTATCCATTAATACAAGAATCCGAAAAAATGGATTATAAAGATCTAATGGATGGTTATGAAAGTATTTCTAGAGATTTTCCATTACCACAGTATTCCATTTCTATTGTTCATGGGAAAATGAAACCGGCCGACAAAGAAGAAGAAATGAAACGTTTTGTGGAAGGAAAAACCAACATTATGATAGCAACTACGGTGATTGAAGTAGGTGTCAATGTGCCCAATGCTTCGGTAATGGTTATTGAAAGTGCGGAACGATTTGGTTTATCGCAATTGCATCAATTACGCGGTCGTGTAGGTCGTGGTGCCGAACAAAGTTATTGTATTTTAATGACCGGATTTAAATTGAGCGAAGATAGTAAAACAAGAATGGAAACGATGGTTCGAACCAATGACGGATTTGAAATTGCTGAAGTTGATTTGAAATTGCGTGGTCCTGGAGACATTATGGGAACCCAACAAAGTGGTGTTTTGAATTTACAAATTGCCGATTTAGTTAAAGATAGAGAACTTTTGCAAGTTGCACGACATATTGCCGTTCGGTTATTAAAAGAAGACCCAAGCATGAGCAAACCAGAACATGCTAAATTAAAAGAAGTCTTTCTAGAGCTGAGTAAAAAGAAAAACATTTGGAATTACATAAGTTAAATAGTAGCTTAAGTGTTTAATATAATTTAATTCATAATTCATAATTCATAATTCATAATTCATAATTCATAATTCATAATTCATAATTCATAATTCATAATTCATAATTCGTAATTCATAATTCATAATTCATAATTCATAATTCGTAATTCATAATTCATAATTCGTAATTCGTAATTCGTAATTCATAATTCATAATTAAATCAATGGTACAATACAACCCAAAAGACTGGATAACATTCATTTTTAAATTTCATAAGTCAGATACTTTCCGACAATTATTACCAATGATGTTCTTAATTGGGATATATTCGGGCGCAATCTGTTATTTTGAAATACACTATTTTAAATTAGGAGAAACCAGTCCTATTAAGAATATTTCTATCATGCATACCACAGTAGGCTTTGTATTGTCTTTATTATTAGCTTACCGAACCAATACAGCTTATGACCGTTGGTGGGAAGGAAGAAAATTATGGGGAAGTTTAGTTAATAATAGCAGAAATCTAGCCCTAAAACTTACAAGTATTTTAGAACATGAAAATGATAAAAACTATTTTAGAAAATTAATTCCGAGTTATGCTTCTGTTCTTTCTAAACATTTATCGAATGAAGAAGTAAGTAAAATGCTTTTTGAAGGTTTAGACTTGGAAATTGATCAAACCAAACACAAACCCAATCAAATTGCAAAAATGTTATTTAGCAAGGTGAATGATTTGTATAAAAGTAATAAAATTACAGGAGACCAATTGATCATCATTAACTCTGAAATTCAATCATTTACTGAAGTATGTGGCGCCTGTGAACGCATAAAAAACACCCCTATTCCCTATTCTTATAGTGCATTCATTAAGAAATTCATTTTCTTTTACATTATGACGTTACCCTTTAGTTTTGTTTTTAGTTTAGGCTATTATGTAATACCTGTAGTAGTCTTTATTTTTTATGTCTTAGCCAGTTTAGAACTTATTGCAGAAGAAATTGAAGATCCTTTTGGTGGTGATGAAAATGATTTACCTACGGCCAAAATTGCTTCTAATATTAAGAAACATGTGGAAGAGATTTTGTAATTTAGAAATTCTAAAACTTTATTTATGAAAAAAATTGCTTTACTAGTACTTATAGCATTTGGTCTACAAAGTTGCATCAAAGAGAATAATTCAACTTCAACGAAAGACTATTTCGCGCAGACTTCGGATAGCATTCAAAATGGTGGTGTAAAAGTAATTCCTATTCAAACCCCTAAAGGAACTTTTAATGTTTGGACCAAACGAATTGGAAATAATCCAAAAATTAAAGTCTTACTTTTAAATGGTGGTCCAGGTGCTACACATGAATATTTTGAATGTTTTGAAAACTATTTACCGGCAGAAGGCATCGAATTTATTTATTATGACCAATTGGGTTGTGGTAATTCCGACAATCCAAAAGATACGGCTATGTGGGATTTAGCACGATATGTAGAAGAAGTGGAACAAGTTCGAAAAGCCTTACACTTAGATAATACTAACTTTTATTTATTAGGTCATTCTTGGGGTGGTATTTTAGCGATGGAATATGCCCTAAAATACCAAGACCATATGAAAGGATTGGTCATTTCAAATATGATGGCCAGTTGTCCTGAATATGGTAAGTATGCCGAACATGTTTTGGCAAAACAATTCAATCCAGAAGTTTTAAAAGAAATAAGAGCCATTGAATCGAAAAAAGATTTTTCTAATCCAAGATACATGGAATTATTAACTCCCCATTTTTATGAAAAACATGTTTTACGTTTTCCTTCAAAAGATTGGCCAGAACCCGTAACGCGTTCGTTTGCAAAAATGAATCAGTCTTTATATGTAACCATGCAAGGACCAAGTGAATTTGGAATTTCAGGAAAATTAGAAAAATGGGACCGTAAAAATGATTTGAAAAAAATTAAAATTCCGACATTAAGTATTGGAGCAAAACACGATACAATGGATCCAAAACACATGGAAGAAATAGCTAAATTAGTTCAAAAAGGAACCTATTTATATTGTCCAAAAGGTAGTCATATGGCTTTTTATGACGATCAGAAAACCTATTTTAAAGGATTACTTTCATTCTTGAAAAAATAAGTTAAAAGCAACTAGAAATAGTTGCTTTTTTTGTATATTGCTTTGAAAATCTGTTATTAATATGCCTAATAAAGCACTCTTATTTACTCCACAATTAACTCATGAAAAATCACTAAAAACATTAGTTGAAAACAGAACCATTTTTTCATTAAATCATTGTGAACTTAATATTTTTGAAACGTATCAAGAATCTGAATTAGTTCCTTTAAAATTTAATGATTTAGTGGTTACAAGTATGTTGCGTGGTAAAAAAGTAATGCATTTATTTGAAGATCCAAGTTTTGACTATTTACCGGGAGAAACCGTAATTGTTCCTCAAAATACGGAAATGAAAATCGATTTTCCTGAAGCCTCAAAAGACAATCCTACTCAGTGTATTGCTTTAGCGATTGACAACAAAATTATAACAGATACCTTAGATTTTTTAAATGAAAAATACCCTAAAGTAGGGAAAGATAATCTTTGGAAATTAGACCATGAAAATTATTTTTTCTATAACAATGTTGAATTAGCTTCTACTATTAATAAATTGATTAAAGAATGTATGGGCAGTTCTTTAACGAAAGATGTTATTGCCGATTTAACACTTCAAGAATTAATTATTAGAATCATTCAAACACAAACCGTAAAACGATTTGACACTAACCATGTCATTGATTCTAACAGCCCCATAACACCATCTATTAATTTCATTAGAGAAAACATTAGAGAATCAATTAACCTAAAAGATTTAAGCGACAAAGCGTGTATGAGTACCACCTCCTTTTATCGTTATTTTAAACGTGAAATGGGTATGAGTCCAATAGAATATATTTTAAATGAAAAAATAAAATACGCTAAAAAATTATTGAGTAATCCAACTATTCAAATTAATGAAGTTTCGTATGCAACTGGATTTGAAGACTGCAATTATTTTATTCGAATTTTCAAAAAATACGAAGGTGTAACACCAAAACAATACCAATTAATGAATTACACGAGTTAATCTTCTCCAAATCGAGAAATTGGCTCTAATTGGTCTAATTCATCAGGAGAAAACAACGTATAATTTACTTTAAATGTCTTTCCATAAGGGGTTTCCAATGAAAAACCACCTGGTCCAAAACCGTCGACTACATCTAATTCAAAATGTGAAAATTTCCAATACTCGAATAAATCTTTATCAATCCAAAATTTAAAATCTTTTATTTGTCCGATACAAACATCTCCCGTTCTTAAATAAAAACCTCCCTCTTCAAAACATTGTGGTTGCGTACCTTCACAACATCCTCCTGCTTGATAAAACATCAACCTTCCAAATTTATCTTCAAGCATAGTTACTACTTCTAATGCCTTTGGTGTACTACTCAATCTTTTCATAAAAAATAATTTGATTAAACACAAACCGCAAATTTCCTAATTAAAGAAAATCTGCGGTTGAAAACTACCCCTTTAAATGAACAATTTTAAAAGAATCCTAACTTATTTTTATTATAAGAAATCAACATGTTTTTTGTTTGACGGTAATGATCTAACATCATTTTATGATTTTCTCTTCCAATACCCGATTGTTTATATCCTCCAAAAGGAGCACCTGCTGGATAAGCGTGGTATTGATTTACCCAAACTCTACCGGCATGAATTGCTCTTGGAACTTGGTACAATTCATGTGCATCTCGCGTCCAAACGCCTGCACCTAAACCATACATAGTATCATTAGCAATTGCAATAGCTTCTTCTGTAGTTTTAAAAGTAGTAACTGCTAAAACTGGACCAAAAATTTCTTCTTGGAAAATACGCATCTTGTTGTGTCCTTTGAATAAAGTAGGTTGAATGTAGTAACCCCCTTCTAAATCACCACCTAAATGATTTACATCACCACCACATAAAAGTTCCGCACCTTCTTCTTTACCTAATTTTATATATGAAAGAATTTTATCTTTTTGAATTTGAGAAGCTTGTGCACCCATCATTACCGTTGGATCAAATGGATTACCTGTTTTAATCGATTTAACTCGTTCAACTACTCTTTCAATAAATTTATCATAAATAGATTCATGAATTAATAAACGAGACGGACAAGTACAAACTTCACCTTGATTTAAAGCAAATAAAGCAACTCCTTCAAGGGCTTTGTCTAAGAATTCGTCATCCGCATCCATGACTGAAGGAAAGAAAATATTTGGTGATTTACCGCCTAATTCTAAAGTTACCGGAATAATATTTTCAGTAGCATACTGCATAACCATTCTTCCTGTAGCCGTTGAACCTGTAAAAGCGGCTTTCGCTACTTTTGGATTCGTGACTAAAGTTCTACCTAACTCTGCACCGAAACCATTCACAATATTTATAACTCCTGCCGGAAGTAAATCTTCAATTAATTCCATTAAAACCATAACAGAGATTGGAGTACTTTCAGCTGGCTTTAATACCACACAATTACCAGCGGCTAAAGCTGGGGCTAATTTCCAAACAGCCATTAAAATAGGAAAATTCCAAGGAATAATTTGAGCGACAACACCGATAGGTTCGTGTACAATAATAGAAACTGTATCTTTATCTAATTCACTTATAGAACCTTCTTCAGCTCTAATCACACTTGCAAAATACCTAAAATGATCAATCGCTAATGGAATGTCAGCAGCCATTGTTTCACGAATAGCTTTCCCATTATCTAATGTTTCTACAGCTGCAATATATTCTAAATTTGCTTCAATTCGATCTGCAATTTTATTTAATAAAATACTACGCTCCGTTTTTGACGTCTGACTCCAAGACTTAAATGCTTCATAAGCCGCATCTACAGCCATTTCAATATCTAATTTTGCAGAATGTCCTGCTTTTGCCATAAGTTTTCCATCAACTGGAGACAACACTTCAAAATATTGACCTGTTGATGGTGCAACCCATTTACCGTTAATATAGTTGTCGTATTTATCCTTTAGCTGTGGACGTTGAATTAAATTACTCATAATTTATTTAGTTTATTTGTTTTACTCAAAATTAGGAGTTCAATTCGGTAAATAGTAGCACAATTATTTCAACTAATAGCACAATTTTATCAATTCAATATTTTTAACACAGTTTAATTATATTAAACAAAAAAAAACTTATTTTTATTTACAATATCAGCAACAAAATAAGCCAAATACCATAAAAAAAGCAGCCTTTAAGCTGCTTTTGTGATTTTATAAATAGAAACATTAGTCTATTCTTCTTAATTTTATTTTTTTACTTTCAGAAATCATTAATGGGAAAGTCTCAATTGTAACCGAACTTGGATCCAATCCAAATGCTTTTTCTTCTGAAAGTCCCATTTTTTTCAATACATTATAAGCATCTAAAATTAGTTTTTCATAGAATGGCAATACATTGTCATAAGAGATAAATTTCTCAATCATAACAAATCTAAAATCTCCAATTATGTTATTTTTATGTAATGAAGTATACCTACTAATAACATCTACTTCACCTTTATCAACCATATCTTTAACTACCATTTTAAACATAGCACTTATTTTTGGTGCCACCCTAAATCCCAGTCTAAAGTCTATACGAATAACGTCGTCGTGGATAAATTCACAAACTCTATATTCCATAGTATAAGGTTCATCAACTACATGAACATGAACAAACCAATACACATCGGCACGTTTAGGTTGGTTATTTAAAATAGAATATAAAATTTTAGATTCAATTTCGTAACGATTATCTGCGCTTGTTAAATATACCAAATTAGTTGCATATTTAGGAACCGTTAAATCTTTACTTAAATCTTCCAGAACAGGTAAATAATTATCTAATTTCTCAAAAACAACATAACGATTTCTAATTTTTCTAGCAAAATACCAAACCATCATAATAGAGAATAAGATGGAAGCAATTATCAAAGTAATGAAACCTCCTTCATGGAATTTACCTAAACTAGAATATAAGAATGCTGATTCAATTACTACATAAGTTGAAATTACCAATAAAATTAAAAACTTATTATACCTTTTAATTATCATGTAATAATTCAACAAAGTAGTTGTCATTAACATGGTTAAAACAATAGCTAAACCATAAGCAGCCTCCATGTATTTTGCTTCTTCAAAATATAAAACGATAAAAATACATCCAGCCCATAACAACCAGTTAATAGAAGGAATATAAATTTGACCTTTTAAATCAGTAGGATATTTAATTTTAACTTTTGGCCAAAAATTCAATCGAATTGCCTCATTTATTAATGTAAATGAACCACTAATTAATGCCTGAGAAGCTACAACAGCAGCAGTTGTTGCAATACCAATACCTATTGGAACAAACCATTGTGGCATAATACCAAAAAATGGATTGTTAATACCTGCTTCCGCCAAAGTACTACCTTCATGATTAATTAACCATGCACCTTGACCTAAATAGTTTAAGATTAAAGCTAATTTAACAAAAATCCAGCTAATTCTTATGTTTTGTTTTCCACAATGTCCTAAATCAGAATATAAAGCTTCAGCACCTGTTGTACATAAAAATACTGCACCTAAATAAACAATACCTCCTTTTGTTGATAATAATTTATAAGCATAATAAGGATTTAAAGAAGATAAAATATCTAAATTTTCAAACATTTTAATAAATCCTAAAACAGCTAACATCCCAAACCATAACAACATTACTGGACCAAAAAATTTACCAATAAATTTAGTCCCAAATTGTTGAATAGCAAACAATAACGTTAAAATTACCAAAACTATAGGCATTGTTTCTATTTCTGGATTTAATGTTTTCAATCCTTCAATAGCAGAAGAAACCGAGATGGGTGGTGTAATAATTCCATCCGCTAATAACGTACTACCACCAATAATTGCAGGAAATAACAACCATTTTATTTTTGCTTTTCGGATTAAAGCATAAAGAGAAAAAATTCCACCTTCTCCATTATTATCCGCTTGTAGCGTTAAAATAACATATTTTACGGTTGTTTGTAAAGTAAGTGTCCAGAAAATACAAGAGATCGCACCTTTAATCACATCAGCATCTATAGCATGAGAACCAATAATTGCATTTAGTACATAAAGTGGAGAAGTACCAATATCTCCGTAAATAATTCCAAGTGTAACTAATAATCCAGCTGCAGACAATTTATGCAGTGAATGACCATTTTTTTCCATTTCAAAATTTAATAAACGAAATACAAAGTTACAAAATGCAAAGATTGGTTGTTAAATAAATCCTAAAAAAATTGTTTCAACTGTTTTTTCCTAACTTTTAAACCAAAAAAAAAGAATCAAATTTAAGTATAATCCATATCTTTGCAATCTTTAAAAAACGAATAAAAATGCGTATTTCATACAATTGGTTAAAACAATTTATTAAAATCGACTGGAAATCAGAAGAAGTATCAGCCTTATTAACAGATTTAGGTTTAGAAGTTGAAGCTGTTGAACCCTTTGAAAGTGTTAAAGGCGGTCTTCAAGGAATAGTTGTTGGTCATGTATTAACATGTGAAAAACATCCTGATGCAGATAAATTAAAAATTACAACTGTTGATTTAGGTGATGGTAATGCTCCTGTTCAAATTGTTTGTGGTGCAAGTAATGTAGCAGCGGGTCAAAAAGTACCTGTTGCCACTATTGGTACGAAATTATTTGACAAAGATGGCAACGCGTTTGAAATAAAAAAAGGAAAAATCAGAGGACAAGAAAGTCATGGAATGATTTGCGCCGAAGATGAAATAGGTCTAGGCGATAGTCATGACGGTATTATGGTACTAGCCGATGATTTAGCTCCTGGAACTCCAGCGAGTAAAGTTTTCAATATTGAAGTTGATGAAGTTTTTGAAATTGGCTTAACTCCCAATCGTGCTGATGCAATGAGTCATATGGGTGTTGCACGTGATTTAAGAGCAGGATTAATACAAAGTAATTTTAACACTGAATTAATCACACCATCTGTGAGCAAATTTAAGGTCGATAAAAGAACTTTAAAAATTGATGTAAAAGTTGAAGATTCTAAATTAGCTCCAAGATATGTAGGTGTAACTATTTCTGGTGTTAATGTAAAACCTTCTCCCAATTGGCTTCAAAATCGTTTAAAAGCAATTGGATTAACTCCAAAAAATAATATTGTAGACGTAACTAATTATGTATTACATGAATTAGGTCAGCCGTTACATGCATTTGATGCGAATAAAATTAAAGGAAATAAGGTTATAGTTAAGACTGTAGAAGCGGGTACTAAATTCACTACTTTAGATGAAGTTGAACGTACTTTACATGAAGAAGACTTGATGATTTGCGATGAATCTGGACCAATGTGTATTGCAGGTGTTTTTGGAGGACTGCATTCTAGTGTTTCTGAAAGCACTACAAATGTATTTTTAGAAAGTGCTTATTTTAATCCAGTATCTATTCGTAAAACTGCAAAAAGACATGGCTTAAGCACCGATGCTTCTTTCCGATTTGAAAGAGGAATTGATCCAGAAATTACTGCTTACGCCTTAAAAAGAGCTGCTCTATTAATTCAAGAAGTTGCGGGTGGAGAAATCACCTCTGACATCATTGATATTTATCCAAAGAAAATGGAAGATTTTAATGTGTTCTTAACTTTTGATAAAGTAAATAAATTAATTGGAGAAGAATTAAAAAAAGAAACAATTAAGAAAATATTAGCTTCTTTAGATATAAAAGTTAATAGTATTTCTGATGCAGGTTTGGGTTTAGTGATTCCATCTTACAGAGTAGACGTACAAAGAGAAGTAGATGTAATTGAGGAAATTTTACGTGTATATGGCTATAATAGCATTAAAATACCAAGTAAAATAAATGCTTCAGTAGCAAACTCTTCTAGGACAGAAGAATTTAAAGTACAAAATATCATTTCAAATCAATTGTGTGCTTTAGGATTTAATGAAATGATGGCTAATTCATTAACGACTTCATCTTACATCGGTATTTCTGAGCAAGTCAAAGAAGAGGAAACTGTTGCCATGTTAAACCCATTAAGTAACGATTTATCTGTTATGCGTCAATCGATGTTGTTTTCTTCATTAGAAGCGGTATCTTATAACATAAACAGAAGAAATACGGATTTAAAACTGTATGAATTTGGTAAAACGTATCATAAAATTGAAGGAGCGTTTGTTGAGAAAAAACACTTAACCCTTACAATTACTGGAAATGCACAAGCTGAAAATTGGAATTTTACGCAAAAACCAAGTGATTTCTTCTTATTCAAAGGCTATGTAATGAGTGTGTTATCTAAATTAAATTTGGATAAAAAAGTAAAAACAATTCCAGTTACTCACGACGTTTTTGCAGAAGGAATAGCTTTAGCAATCGGTGCCGAAATTATTGGTGAAATTGGTACAATTAAAAAATCAGTTTTAAAACATTTTGATGTAAAACAGGAAGTTTATTTTGCCGATTTGAATTGGGAAGCCATTCAAAAATACGTTTCAAATAAAATTAAATTAACCGAAATACCTAAATTTCCAGAAGTTAGAAGAGACTTAGCTTTGTTAGTTGATCAAAATATTACATTTGAACAATTATATGCTATTTCAAAACAAACGGAAAAATCGTTATTAAAAGAAATTAATTTATTTGATGTGTACGAAGGTAAAAACCTACCTGAAGGAAAAAAATCGTATGCCTTAAGTTTTATACTTCAAGACCCTTCAAAAACATTAACTGATACCCAAATTGATAAAATTATGAGTAAATTACAAAGTAATTTCGAATCGCAATTAGGTGCACTATTAAGAAGTTAATTTTTAAACTATATACAATAAAAAACCACGTTCAAAACTAGAACGTGGTTTTTTATTGTATGGTTAAGAAGAGGTTTACGATTTAGGAGTTAAAACAGTATCCACAACATGAATAACCCCATTTTTTTGATTCACGTCAGCAATAGTAACTTTTGCTGAAGAACCATTTTCATCCGTCACATAAACATCATTTCCTTTCATCCAAGCTGTTAATTTACCACCACTTACCGTTTTCAATTCTGCTTTACCATTTCCTTTTTTTATTGCTGCCATTAAATCTTTTGCATTCATTTTACCAGCTACAACATGATACGTCAAAATAGTTTGTAATAATTTTTTATTTTCTGGTTTTAATAAAGTTTCAACCGTACCAGCAGGTAACTTTTCGAAGGCTGAATTAACTGGAGCAAACACAGTAAAAGGCCCGTCAGATTGAAGTGTAGCAACTAAATCAGCAGCTTTTACTGCAGCAACTAAAGTGGTATGATCTTTAGAATTGACAGCATTTTCAACAATGTTTTTTGAGGGATACATTGGTGCTCCACCAACAGTTACTGTTTTTTCTTTTTGAGCAAATGCTTCTGTACTAGCAAATAATGTGAATGCTAAAGCTACAACTGATACAAATTTTCTTGTTTTCATAATACTATTATTTTATTGATTATATTTTTACTTACGGAAAAGTTTATGAGTTGGTTTTATAAAATAAAAAAAAATCCCAATCAAAAATGATTGGGATTTTAGTTTATTAAGAAAATTGGAAAATTATTTTTCTCCTTTTTCCATTTTAGCTTTTAATTCAGCTAAAGCATCGATATCTCCTAATGTAGATTTCTCAGCTTGAGTTGAAGTAGTAACTTTAGCCTCAGCCTCTTTAACTACTTTTTCCTCTTCTTCTCTGAAGATAGCTGTGTGAGAAGCAACAATTCTTTTGAATTCTTTATTGAACTCAATTACTTTGAATTCTGCAGTATCACCTTTTTTCAATTTTTTACCATCTTCTTTCTCTAAGTGACGTGTTGGAACAAAACCTTGTACATTATCACCAAAATCAACAGTTGCACCTTTGTCAACCATTTCAGTAACAGTACCATTATGAACAGTTCCTAATCCGAAGTTAGCTTCTACTTTATCCCAAGGGTTTTCAGTAGTTTGTTTATGACCTAAAGATAATTTTCTACCTTCAACATCTAATTCTAATACAACAACATCTAACTTATCACCTACATTTACAAATTCAGATGGGTGTTTGATTTTCTTAGTCCAAGATAAATCAGAGATGTACACTAAACCGTCAATTCCTTCTTCTAACTCAACGAAAATTCCGAAGTTAGTAAAGTTTCTAACGATACCTGTGTGTTTAGAACCTACAGGATATTTAGCAGTGATATCTGTCCAAGGATCAGTAGTCATTTGTTTGATACCTAAAGACATTTTTCTTTCTTCTCTATCTAAAGTTAAGATAACCGCTTCTACCTCATCACCAACTTTTACGAAGTCTTGAGCACTTCTTAAGTGAGTTGACCATGACATTTCAGAAACGTGGATTAATCCTTCAACACCTTCAGCTACTTCAATGAAAGCACCGTAATCAGCTAAAACAACTACTTTACCTTTTACTTTATCTCCAACTTTTAAGTTAGCATCTAAAGCATCCCAAGGATGAGCATTTAATTGTTTTAAACCTAATTGAATACGAGTTTTCTCATCATCAAAGTCTAAGATTACTACGTTTAATTTTTGGTCTAATTCTAAAACTTCAGATGGGTGGTTAATTCTTGACCAAGATAAGTCAGTGATGTGGATTAATCCGTCAACACCTCCTAAGTCAATGAATACACCATAAGAAGTAATGTTTTTAACAACACCTTCTAATACTTGACCTTTTTCTAACTGACCGATAATTTCTTTTTTCTGAACTTCGATATCAGCTTCGATTAACGCTTTGTGAGATACTACTACGTTTTTGAACTCATGGTTAATTTTAACCACTTTGAATTCCATAGTTTTGTTCACATATTGATCGTAATCACGGATAGGTTTAACATCGATTTGAGAACCTGGTAAGAATGCTTCAATACCAAATACGTCAACGATCATACCGCCTTTAGTTCTGCATTTAACGAAACCATTAACGATTTCTCCAGACTCGTTAGCAGCAATAACTCTATCCCATGCTTTGATTGTTCTAGCTTTTTTGTGAGATAATACTAATTGACCTGATTTATCTTCTCTAACGTCGATTAATACTTCTACTTTGTCACCCACTTTTAAGTTCGGGTTGTAACGGAACTCATTTAAAGAAATAGCACCTTCAGATTTAGCGTTAATATCAACGATAGCATCTCTATCTGTTAATCTTACCACTACACCTTCTACCACTTCTTCATCACCTGTAGAAATGAAAGTTTTAGTTACTAATTCTTCAAATTCTTGAAGATTTTTTTCGTCAATAGCATCAATTCCTTCTGCGTAATTATGCCAGTTAAATGAATTTAAGAACTCTTGTTGTTCTTTGTTAATTTCAGCCATGCTGATAATAAATTTGTATGCTGTGTTTGTTTGCGTTTTTGAAATACAGATTAAAACATCAGCAGTGTTTTTACTTAATTATTTGATTCCCAATTGAAAACGCTACTCTGTCAAAAGGTGTGCAAAGATAATCATTTTTTGTGATTTGCAAACATTTTTTTAAGTAAAAAGTACAGTATAAATTAAGGGTAACAACGATTAAAATCTGCGATTACTTACCTAGTTTTTCTTTAACCAATGTAATTACCACATCAAATTGTTCTTGTTTAGACATAGAAGAATTGTCTATTTCAATAGCATCATCAGCTTTTACTAAGGGAGAATCATCACGATGTGTGTCAATATAATCGCGTTCTTCTACATTTTGCAACACTTCTTCAAACGACACTTGTTGTCCTTTTTCAATTAATTCATCATAACGTCGTTGTGCTCGGGTTACAGATGAAGCCGTCATGAATAATTTCAATTCAGCATCAGGAAAAACAACTGTTCCAATATCCCTCCCATCCATAACAACTCCTTTGTCTTTTCCCATTGCCTGCTGTTGTTCGACTAATTTTGCTCGGACTTCTGAAATTTCGGCCACTTTACTTACTAATCGAGAAACTTCAATTGTACGAATTTGTTGTTCAACATTTTCACCATTAACATACATTTCTGCAAAACCTAATCCCTCATTAAAATTAAATTTTAGTGAAATTAACGGTAATTCTTTAATCAATCCTTCTTTATTTAAATGATTTTCAGAAACCAAATCATGTTGCATAGCATAATAAGTTATCCCTCTATACATAGCTCCCGTATCAACATAAACATAACCTAATTCTTTAGCTAGTTGCTTTGCTAATGTACTTTTTCCTGTAGACGAAAATCCATCTAACGCAATGGTAATTTTTTTCATAAAAAATAAAATTCTATAATATAATAAACTTCAACGATTCTATTGAAGATTGATTGTTACTCCAAATATACTTGAATTGGCTGCAACCGTGTATCGTGCATAAGAATAATCAATTCGAACGGTATTAAATCGTAAACTAAAACCAGCAGAAATACCCGAAAAATTTCGTTGGTCAATGATATTTAACTCTTGACCTCTTCTAAAATTATAACCCAATCGAATATTAAATGCTTTTTCCGGAAACAATTCCGCCCCCATAATTACATGTCGCAACGCATTATTAAAAAAGGATACTTTTTCTTCTGTAGTAGTGCCATCGAGTGACGATTCTGCTCTATTAGGATTGGAAAAAGCGATGTTCCATTGTTGCAAATTTTCTAACGTAACATGCCATCGAATAGGTACATTTTCCATCAATTGAGAAATTCCCGCATCTATTTCAAAGGGTAATTTTTCTCTAGTTGACTCATAAGGTTTTATTTGATAACCCATATTACGAAGTGATAATCCAAAATTGATATCATTTTTTTCATCTATATACAAAAATCCAATATCTGAAGCTACTCCAAATGAATTATAACTCTCTAAAGCAGAGGTAATAAATTTTACATTTGCACCAACGTACAAATTAGTCCAAGGCACATTATAAGAATAACCAAGAGACAAAGCTCCTTCAGTTCCAGTAAAAGAACCTGTTTTGTTACCCAATTCATCATAGCCATCAAAATTACCATAATTTATAAAATTTGCTCCAACATGTAAAGTTTGAACATGCCTGTCCCAAGTATAGGCATAAGCCGCTGTACCATAGGAAACTTCACCATAATAATTACTGTAATTAGTAGAAAGATGATTATCCATTTTTGGATTTATTGTAGCTGGATTATACATAGCTTGATTAACATCATAATCCACAATAGTAACTGTTTTACCTCCCATTGCAGCTTGTCTGGGAGATTGCACTAAGTTTAAAAATTGATATACTGATTGACCGCCTATTTGTGCATAAACAGGTGTTGCAATAACAATCAATAACCATGTAATTTTTCTTAGCATATTTTTATATACGTAATACAACGCAAATGCGAAGATAAAATTATAAATCTGATTGAAAAAATTTAGTTTTTGAGTTTCAAATTATTTATAAACAAAAAGACCAACTATGAAGTTGGTCTTTTCATCTGTTATTTAGATTCTTTTTTAACTTCAAAAAGAACTGGATTTTTTACTTTTTGATTGGTTATAGCAATATCAATTACTTCTTTCATAGAATCAACGTAATGAAACGTTAACCCTTCAATATAATTTGGATTAATTTCTTCTATATCGCGTTTGTTTTCTTTACAAAGAATAATTTCTTTAATATTGGCTCTTTTTGCTGCTAAAATTTTCTCTTTAATTCCACCCACAGGTAATACTTTACCTCTTAGTGTAATTTCTCCAGTCATGGCAATTGATTTTTTGACACGTTTTTGTGTAAAACTAGACACCATTGATGTCAACATCGCAATACCAGCACTTGGTCCGTCTTTAGGAGTAGCACCTTCAGGTACGTGAATATGAATATTGTAATTGGATAAAACCTCCGAATCAATTCCTAAAGAAGTGGCATTTGCTTTGATATATTCTAAAGCAATAGTAACCGACTCTTTCATAACAGTACCTAAGTTTCCTGTCATTGTCATTCCGCCTTTTCCTTTAGAAATCAATGATTCAATAAATAAGATATCACCTCCAACTGAAGTCCAAGCTAAACCTGTAACTACACCTGCAGTATCGTTATTTTCATATTTATCGCGTTCCATTCGAGGCGCTTTTAATACTTCTAAAATATCAGCATCCGTAACTTTTACATTATACGGTTCATCCATAGCAACTGATTTTGCTGCATGTCGAACCATTTCTGCTATTTTTTTATCTAAACCACGCACCCCTGATTCACGCGTATATCCAACAACAATTTTTTCTAATTGTTTTTTTCCAATTTGCAAATCTTTGTTCGTTAAACCATGTTCTTTTAATTGTTTTGGCACTAAATAATTTTTAGCGATTTCAATTTTTTCTTCAATGGTATACCCCGTCATGTTAATAATTTCCATTCTATCGCGCAGAGCAGGTTGAATAGTAGACAAACTATTAGAAGTGGCGATGAACATTACTTTTGATAAATCATATCCTAATTCTAAGAAATTATCATGAAAATCATTATTTTGTTCTGGATCCAACACTTCTAACAAAGCAGAAGAAGGATCTCCATTATGACTTACAGATAATTTATCAATTTCATCTAATACAAAAACCGGATTTGATGTTTTTGCTTTTTTTATCGATTGAATAATTCTACCTGGCATTGCCCCAATGTAGGTCTTTCTATGCCCACGAATTTCAGCCTCGTCTCGTAATCCACCTAAAGATATACGTACATACTCTCTACCTAAGGCTTCAGCTATAGACTTTCCAATGGATGTTTTACCAACTCCAGGAGGACCATACAAACACAGAATAGGAGATTTCATATCATTTCGAAGTTTCAAAACAGCTAAATGTTCAATGATACGCTTTTTTACATCTTCTAATCCGAAATGATCGCGATCTAAAATTTGTTTCGCTCGTTTTAAATCGAAATTATCTTTAGAAAATTCATTCCAAGGCAATTCAAGAAACAATTCTAAATAATTTCGTTGAATACCAAAATCTGGCGAATTTGGATTGGTACGTTGTAATTTAGAAATTTCTTTATCGTAATGTTCCGCGGTTTTAGCATCCCATTTTTTAGATTTCGCCTTTTTACGCATTTCTTCGATTTCCGCTTCATGAGAAACACCACCCAATTCTTCTTGGATTTGTTTCATTTGTTGTTGCAAGAAATATTCGCGTTGTTGTTGATCTAAATCAAAGCGAACTTTAGATTGAATATCGTTACGCAATTCAAGTTTTTGCAATTCTAGATTCATGTAACGCAACGTTTCTAATGCACGCTCTTTTAAATCTACAATTGAAAGTAATTGTTGTTTTTCTTCTACATTTAAATTCATGTTAGAAGACACAAAATTGATTAAAAAGGCACTACTTTCAATATTCTTTATTGCAAAAGAAGCTTCAGTTGGAATATTTGGACTTTCCTTAATGATTTGAAGAGACATCTCTTTTATTGATTCAACAATAGTTTCGAATTCTGAATCTTTTTTTTCAGGTCTTACCTCTTCATATGATTTGATTGTTGCTTTAAAATAAGGATCTTCTTGTGTAAATTCATCAATTTCGAAACGTTTTTTACCTTGTAGAATAACGGTAATATTTCCATCTGGCATTTTTAAAACACGCATGATTCGTGCAACAGTTCCAATATGATGAATTTCATTGTTTTTGGGATCTTCTACTGTTTCATCTTTTTGAGCAACTACCCCAATTACTTTAGAACCAGCATTGGCATCATTTAATAATTTAATAGATTTATCTCTTCCAGCAGTAATTGGTATTACAACTCCTGGAAACAAAACAGTGTTTCGTAATGGTAAAATAGGTAAGTCGGCTGGTAAAGCTTCATTGTTCATTTCTTCTTCATCTTCTGGCGTCATTAAAGGAATTAAATCTGCTTCATGATCCATTTCTTGAAGTGACAAATTGTCAAGCGTTAGAATTTTATGATTTGGCATGTGAATATATAAGTCATTATGTCATTAATACAATTTTGTAAAGTTACTTAATATAATTGTTAATTACTGTTAAAGTCAATAAAATCAACCTTTCAAGTAAAAATTACATATTAATAAGTCAAGATTTATGCCATAAAAAAAGTCAAACTCAATAGTTTGACTTTTTATTGTGTAATTTATAATTGAAAGATTAATTCAAAATATAATCTGTTAAAACAGATGTACTTGTTGTTCCAGCATTAACCGTTTCACTTTTTATTATCCCTACGTTTTTTGCAAACCAATAGGTTGTTGTAAGATTTGTTGCTGTTGGATTACCTGTAATAACTACAGTTTGAGCAATTGACAATTTAATTACATTTGTAAAAGTTTCACCATCAACAATTTCTGTTAATCCTGTACCCAAAATTGTTCCAACATAATTAGAATTCGTGGTAGCACTTGGTAAGGAAATACCACCTCCAGAATAACTAGTTGTTTGCGTATAACTTCCATTCCAAGTTTGACCCACTGATAAATAATCTTTTAATACTAAAAATTCGAAGTCACTTTGATTGGCTGTAATTCCACCACCAATATTTGCTGAAGAAGAATATACTTTAATATAATAATCTCCAGAACCTTTTCTCATACCCATAGCAGCAGTTCCAGAAACTTGAGTTCCTTGTCCTAAAATACTATTAAAATTATAATATGTGTAACCATTAAGTGAAGAAGTAGAAACAATTTTCATTTGTTGAGAAGCCGCCCCATTAGTAGAAAAAGACCAAGTATTATTTAGAGCTGCAGGCCAATAATCACCTGAAGAAGTGTTTCCGCCTCCGCCAG
The DNA here is from genome assembly GCF_000455605.1 of Flavobacterium indicum GPTSA100-9 = DSM 17447. Taxonomy (NCBI): domain Bacteria; kingdom Pseudomonadati; phylum Bacteroidota; class Flavobacteriia; order Flavobacteriales; family Flavobacteriaceae; genus Flavobacterium; species Flavobacterium indicum. The sequence goes on along the minus strand of NC_017025.1, from coordinate 1,158,391 downwards.
AATTACCACCTCCGCCAGAATTACCGCCTCCGCCAGAATTATTATTCGTTGAATTAGCCCCTAATAAAGATGAATCTAGAGGTTCATTTTCGCAAGAAATAAACGAAAAAGAAACTATTACTAAAAATAGTGAAATTAGATTTTTAAAATTTTTCATTTTTTTATTTAAGTTTTGAATGCCAAATATACTTATTTTTTTACATCCATTCGATAGAGTAATAAAAATCCTATTGCAAAAAATACAATTAAGAATAAAATAGCATTTTGCATTTTTCCAGTTATATCTGCAATAAAACCGTAGGTAAACATACCAATTACAATTCCTATTTTTTCTGCCACATCGTAGAAACTAAAAAAAGAAGTGGTATCGACTACATCTTGTGGTATTAATTTTGAATACGTAGATCTTGATAAAGACTGTATACCCCCCATTACAATACCAACCAAACTAGCAGCTATATAAAAATCAACGGGGGTGACCACAAAATAAGCATCGATACAAATTAAAATCCAAAGAAAATTAATAACCATTAGAACTTTAATATTTCCAAATTTAGCTGACGCTTTACTAGTTAAAAAAGCACCAACTACTGCAATGAGTTGAATTAATAATATACTGATAATCAAACCTGTTGTTCGTTCAGAATCACTACCCCATTGCACTTCTTTTTCTCCAAAATAGGCTGCTATAATCATCACTGTTTGTACGGCCATACTATAGATAAAAAAAGCCCCTAAATATCTTTTTAATTGTGTTAAGGTTTTAATTTGACTCCAAACTTTTTTTAATTCTCTAAATCCTTTAAAAACAACATCTTTATGCATTTTTTTCCCAGTCAATACATTGGGTAAATAGTTATAGGTGTACTGACTAAAACCTAACCACCATATACCTACCATCAAAAAAGAATAACGCATCATTTGCATTTTCAGTGTATCTGGTGCAAGCATAACCATAGCTAAATTTATAACAAGTAGTACAACACTACCGATATACCCCATGCTAAAACCTTTAGCACTGATAGCATCTTGTTGCTCGGGAAAAGCAATATCTGGCAGATAAGAATTATAAAAAACTAAACTTCCCCAAAAACCTATTAGGGCTAATACATAACACGTTAATCCAAAATATAAATATTCTAGATTAAAGAAATACAACAACATACATGAAATACTTCCCATATAACAAAAGAACTTCATGAAAAATTTTTTATTTCCTAAATAATCAGCAATTCCTGATAATATAGGTGATGTAAAAGCAATAATTAAAAATCCAAATGAAGTAATATAACTAATTATGGTTTCTCCAGTTTTATCCATACCAAAGAATGAAATGGTTTCGGAACCACTTTGTCTGAATAATTGTCCAAAAAACAGGGGGAAAATTGAAGATGAAATAACTAAGGCATATACTGAGTTTGCCCAATCATAAAAAGCCCACGCATTAAGCAGTTTACGACTTCCTTTTTTAAGTTTTTGCATAGTGTAAAATAAAAAAATCCCGATAGAAATCGGGATTCAAATATACTATTTTTATTAAAAATTACTTAAATGTAACTCCATATTTTGCAGCTTCAGCTTTAGCTTGAGGGATTAAAGCTTGTAAATCCTTAATACGTGTTTCATTACTAGGATGTGTACTCAAAATTTCAGGCGTTGAACTACTTCCCATTGCCGACATTCTTTCCCACAATTTTACAGCATTTTCAGGATTATAACCAGCAATAGCCATTAATGTTAAGCCAATCATATCAGCTTCACTTTCGTGTGCTCTACTAAATGGCAACATAGCACCAACATTAGAACCAACACCATAAGCTTGCATTATTAACTGTTGCGTTTGTTCACTTTGCCCTCCTACTGCAATTGCTGTCCCAGCAGCGCCTAATTGTTGTAATAAACCGGCACTCATTCTTTGTTGACCATGGTTTGCCAATGCGTGAGCAACTTCATGTCCCATTACTGCTGCAATTCCAGCATCATCTTTACAAACGGGTAAAATTCCAGTGTAAAAAACTATTTTTCCTCCTGGCATACACCAAGCATTTAATTCTTTACTGTCAACTAATTTGTATTCCCAAGCATAATCTTTTAAATAATCAGCATTACCATTAGCCGTTAAATATCGTTCTGCTGCAGTCTTAATTTTCATTCCAACATTTTCAATACGTTTAGCATCAGCAGTTCCAGTAATCACTTTATTTTCAGACAAAAATTGACTATATTGCTGAAAAGAAGATGGAAAAATTTGACTATTTGGCACTAATGCCATAGTATTTTTACCTGTAAACGGATTCTTTGCACAAGCAACAACTAATAATCCCAAAGCGGCACTAATTTTTAAAACTTTATTCATTGAAAACAGATTTTAATTTATTGATACAAATATACAACATTTAGAGCTGTAATAGTTATATAATTTTAAAATATCCTTACAAAACTTATACCAATTACTTAGCATTAATTCTTAATTTTGTCAAAAAAAAATCATGCCCAATAAGAAAAAACAAATTGATGCTAGAATTCCGAAGTCAATAATTAGAATTGCTAAAATTTTACATTTAATTTCTCCAGCATTAGCAGAAAAATTTGCTCGAAAATTATTTATTACACCTATAAAGTATCCCATTCCAAAACGTGAAATTCACATGGAAGAAGCTTCTATACAATCAACAATTCATATTCCAAACATTAAAAAAGACATCGTAGTTTATGAATATGGGCAATCAAACAAAAAGGTACTTTTAATACATGGTTGGTCTGGAAGAGGAACTCAATTGGTAAAAATTGCTGATGAGTTATTAGAAAACGGCTATTCAACTATAAGCTTTGATGCACCTGCTCATGGCAAATCAGGTTCAAAAACCACAATTATGATTGAATTCATTGAGTGCATCTTAGAATTAGAAAAAAAATTCGGGCCTTTTGAATTTGGTATAGCACATTCTTTAGGAGCTATGGCCTTATTGAATGCCGTTAAAAGAGGATTACAAATAAAGAAAGGTGTAATCATTGGAAGTGGAAATAGCGTGTTAGAAATTTTAGATGAGTTTGTACATAGAATTGGGCTTCCAAAATCAATTGCAGAAAAAATGAAACAATCATTTGAAAGTCAATATAAATTTGAAATGGAAAGCTTATCCGCTTATATTGCTGCAAAAGATGTACACATTCCAATTTTAGTTATACACGACAACCAAGATTATGATGTACCTGTACATGCAGCACATGCTATTGCTGAAAATTTAACAAATCATGAATTAATCATAACTAATGAATTAGGGCATAGAAAAATTTTAGGCGATAAAAGTGTTATCCATGCATTACTTTCATTTTTACTCCGTAAATAATTTTTAATCAAATTAGTTTTTCCAATTAATTCGAATTATTTTTGCAAAAATTTTTTTTATGACACAACAAATTTCTTATTTAGAAGACTTTACAACTCAAGTTAGAAGGGATATTTTAAGAATGGTACATGCAGTAAATTCTGGTCACCCAGGAGGTTCACTAGGATGTGCTGAATTTTTAGTAGTTCTTTACCAAAATTTAATGAAAAGAAACGAAGGATTTGATATGAATGGTATCAATGAAGACCTTTTCTTTTTATCAAACGGACATATTTCACCTGTTTTTTACAGTGTATTAGCAAGAAGTGGTTATTTTCCAGTTTCAGAATTAAGTACTTTTAGAAAATTAAATTCAAGATTACAAGGTCACCCTACCACTCATGAAGGATTAGAAGGAATTCGTATGGCTTCTGGATCTTTAGGACAAGGACTTTCTGTAGCCATTGGAGCAGCTCAGGCTAAAAAGTTAAATAACGATTCTAATTTAGTTTATGTATTAACTGGTGATGGAGAATTACAAGAAGGTCAAAACTGGGAAGCGATTATGTATGCTTCTGCAAAAAATGTAGATAATTTAATTGCTGTAGTAGATTATAATGGCCAACAAATTGATGGTTCTACTAATGATGTATTGTCTTTAGGAAATTTAAAAGCAAAATTTGAAGCTTTTGATTGGGATGTTTTAGAAATTAAAGAAGGAAATAACATTGAAGCAATTATTTCTGGCATGAATGAAGCTAAAGCAAAAACCGGTAATAAAAAACCTATTTGCGTTTTGTTACATACAATGATGGGTAATGGCGTTGACTTTATGATGCATACACACGCTTGGCATGGTAAAGCTCCAAATGATGAGCAATTAGCAAATGGTTTAGCTCAAAATCCAGAAACTTTAGGTGATTATTAATAGATTAATTAAAGTAATTTATTTAATTAATTTTGACAATACAACAAAATGAAAAAATACGAAAATCAAGGTAGTAAAGATACACGTTCAGGATTTGGTGCTGGAATGACCGAATTAGGACAAAAAAATGAAAATGTAGTAGCACTTTGTGCGGACTTAATTGGTTCATTAAAATTTGATGATTTCAAAAAAAATCATCCAGAGCGTTTTTTCCAAATTGGAATTGCTGAAGCTAACATGATTGGAATTGCAGCCGGATTAACTATTGGTGGCAAAATTCCGTTTACAGGTACTTTTGCCAACTTTTCAACTGGAAGAGTATACGACCAAATTCGTCAATCTGTTGCCTATTCTGATAAAAATGTAAAAATATGTGCTTCTCACGCAGGACTGACTTTAGGTGAAGATGGTGCAACACATCAAATTTTAGAAGACATCGGTTTAATGAAAATGTTACCGGGTATGACTGTTATTAATACTTGTGATTACAACCAAACAAAAGCGGCTACAATTGCATTAGCCAATCATCATGGTCCGGCTTACTTACGTTTTGGTCGTCCAGTAGTACCTAATTTTACACCTGCTGATGAACCTTTTGTAATTGGAAAAGCAATTGTATTAAATGAAGGTTCAGATGTGACTATTATTGCAACTGGGCATTTAGTTTGGGAAGCTTTAATTGCAGCAGAAAAATTAGAAGCAGAAGGCATTTCAGCAGAAGTAATCAACATTCACACTATTAAACCTTTAGATGAAGAAGCGATTTTAAAATCTGTGAAAAAAACAGGTTGTGTGGTAACTGCTGAAGAACATAACATAATTGGTGGTTTAGGAGAAAGCGTTTCTAGAACTTTAGTTGCTAATCATTTAGTACCTCAAGAATTTGTAGCAGTAAATGATAGTTTTGGAGAAAGTGGAACACCAGACCAATTAATGGAAAAATATGGTTTAAATAGTGCTTCAATAATTGAAAAAGCTAAAAAAGTTATAACTAGAAAATAATTTAGTTCAGCCAAATAAAAATAAAACCACGATTCAGTCGTGGTTTTTTTATTAACAACTGTTATAATTTTGCTAAAAAATAAAGGTTAAAAACCATGAACGTATTTTTTTCGTAACTTTAATAAAACAAATGCTATGAAAAAGATTTTGTTAAGTTGTTTGATGTTTACATTTTTCTCTTGTGAATCGCAAACCAAAAAAATAGAACAATCAAATTCAAAACAACCATTTAAAACAGAAGCACTTAAAGAAAGTGATTTAAACAAAGATATTCAAACTATGAAATTTGAAATTACAAAATCTGAAGAAGATTGGAAAAAACAATTATCGGCAGATGAATATGCTGTTTTAAGAGAAAAAGGAACGGAACGTCCGTATACTGGTGAATACGATAAGCATTTTGAAAAAGGACATTATGTTTGTGCTGCTTGTGAAAATCCCTTATTTACCTCTGAAACTAAATTTGATTCGCACTGTGGTTGGCCTTCTTTTGATGCTGCCATTAAAGGTTCTGTAATTTATGAAAAAGACACAAGTTATGGTATGCAACGTGTGGAAGTGATGTGTGCGAAATGTGGTGGACATTTAGGTCATGTTTTTGATGACGGACCAAGTAAAACTACGGGAATGCGATATTGTACAAATTCAGTCTCCATAAAATTTATACCTGAAAAATAGAATTATTTTAATTCTGGTTTGTAACGAAAAACACTGGTTCTTTTTTAGCCGGTGTTTTTCCATTTTAAAGCAATTTATTTAAATATTCCATATTTTAAAATACAATAGATAGCTCTAAATCCGTCTTTCCAATTAATTTTTTTTCCTTCTTCATAGGTTCTTCCGTAATAGGAAATCCCTACTTCATAAATTCTAATTTTTGGAACACGAGCAATTTTAATAGTTACTTCAGGTTCAAAACCAAAGCGGTTTTCTTTTAAAGCTATAGATTTCAAAATTTTTGCATCAAACAATTTATAACAAGTTTCCATATCTGTTAAATTCAAGTTGGAAAACATATTACATAAAAAAGTTAATATTTTATTTCCAATGGTATGCCAAAAAAACAAAACTCGATGTGCATTACCACCCATAAAACGGGAACCATAAACCACATCTGCATAACCCTCTAAAACAGGTTTCAATAAAATTTCATATTCATGAGGGTCGTATTCTAAATCTGCATCTTGTATAACGATATAATCACCTGTAGCTTCTTGTATTCCCACTCGTAACGCTTTTCCTTTCCCTTGATTTATGCCTTGTCGAATTAAACGCATATTTTCATTTGTATGCATTTGAATGTAATCCGCTATAACTTCAATCGAATGATCAGAAGAACCATCATCAACCAAAATTATTTCTTTAGTCATTTGATTGGGTAACACAACTGCTCTAATTTTATCTAAAATCTGATAAATAGTAGCTGCTTCATTATAAACGGGAATTATAATTGATAATGTCATTCGGCTAATTGCTTTGGTAGGACAAATTAAGTTTAAATAAATTACTTTAAAAAATTATATTTGTTCAATGAGAAAATATATAGTAAAAAATAAATTTGAATTCTTACTGGTTCTAATTGGAACTTTGTTACTATTGTTCTATTATTTTGCTTTTGAAATTTACAATCAACACCTTATTTATCCTGACACCGAGAGCTATATTTCAGCGGCGGATAGTTTGTATTTTCATGCGAGAGGTCATAATTTAAGACCATTAGTTTTAGCCGCAATTCATGGTTTCCCATTCTTGTTTACTTCAACAAAACAAGAGTTGATTCAGTTCAATATTTTAACTAATTATTTTTGTTTCATTCTTTCTGGAATTCTAATATACAAAATCTTAAGTTCCTATCTAAACAATAAATTGGCATTTTGGATAAGTTGTATTCACTTTTTAGCATTGGGAATTATTAGTAATGTATTTCACATGCTTTCAGAAACTATCTTTATTTTTTTTATTTTATTAAGCTTTTATTTTTTAAATCAATACCAAATTAAAAAGAAATATTCATTTCTTATCCTTTTTCTCAGTACGTTAAGTTTAAGTATATTAATTAGACCCGGTATTCAAATTTTAGCCCTATTTTTCATTTTTCTCTTTAGAAAAGAAATCTATTTTAACCTAAAGAACAATTGGAATTTTACATTAATGCTGTGTTGGAGCATCATTTGTATTCAAATGGCTGGAATTAAATATCAATTTGGCAACTTCACTATAAGTTATGTGGACGCTATTACGTATTATAGTTATTTAGGAAGTAAGGCCGAACTTTTAAAAAACAACACGCCCTATAATCAATTAGACAATCCTCGAACACTATACATTTATAGTTTAGATTATCCTGACCAAAAAAAAATTGCTACTCTCGACTTAAAAGAGCAAATACAAAACAATACTTTTAATTTAATCAAAGCTTATATAGATGACATTTATCACAACACTATTGACGAATCAATGGCAATAAAAGATTTAAATAATAACAAATCAAGCTTATATTTGATAGGCATTTGGATAAGTCGATTCCAAAATATTTTTTTTACAATTATCGGGGTATGCCTTAGTTTGTATTACCTTTTTATTAATAATACACGAAATAAATTAATCTCTATTTCCGGGATTTATATACTCTATATTGTTATGACTTCAGGAATGTCGTGTGCTCAAGGCGACCGCTTTCACATTGTTTTTTATCCAATTTCTTTGCTACTTATTGCATTTTATCTGAAGAAGAAAAAAGTAATTTCCTAAAATAAAAAATCAAAACAATTAAGTATATAAAATAAGTTAAAGAATACGCTTGAACAACGCCTATAATAGTATTTTTTTGCAATAAAAAGTGCGTTGAAAAGTATAAAATTAACAGTGAACTGATCTCTGTGATTATGAATATTTTGGTTTGTTTTTTAGCAATCAAGATATAACCAAATAATAAAGAAATTGCTTTTAAAAAATCTCCTAATAATTGCCAAAAAAACAAATGCTCCATAGACTTAAATTCAGGAGAAAATAGTATTTGAATGACAAAATCACGAATAAAAAACAAAGCAATTAAACCCAGACCAAAAATGGGAATTATGTAATACAAATAGGTTCTAACAATTTCTTTTTCTTCTTTAATTGAATTCTGTTGAGCTAATTTAGGCAAAAAATACAAAGAAATAATTGTTGAAATAAACAACAAATAGTACGAAGAAATACGCTGCAATCCTTCATAAACACCACTTACAAAAAGGCCTTCTTGATTGATAATTTCATTACGTATCTGTAATAGAATAAAAGAACCAATTACTCCAGAAATTAGCGCCATAAATGCGTATTCAGAAAAGTTTTTTATCAATTTAACATCAAAATTTTGAAAGGAAAAAACACCTTTAAAAAGATGATTTTTAGTAGAATAAAAAATCAGAATAAAACATAAAACAACTTGACCAATGAGTAAAGACAATAAGGCACCAATAGTGTTAAAAAAGATAATTAACCAAAGGGAAATACCAAGTGTCAGTACTCCTGAAATTAGCTGAACAAGAATTACGCTTTTATAATGGTGCAAACCATTTACTATCGAAATTATATAAACACTCCCAATGTAAAAAGGTAAAAGAAGCGCCATTAAATAAAATATATATTGGTAGAAATCTTGATCTTTCAAAATAGAATGTGTCAAAAAATCAACAGCAAAAATCAAGAATAAACTGAGTAGTAAGGTACTAAACAATACAATAATTCCAGAAGTAAAAACTATTTTTCTATATTCAATTGGATGGTCTTTGTGCTCAGAAATGTACTTTACTATTCCATTTTGAAAACCGAGTAGTGCTATATTTTCAATTAACCCTAAAAAACTTCTAAAGTTACCTAACAAACCCATGCCACTAGGCCCTACATACAATGCAATAGCTTTTGAAGTAAAAAATCCAAATAGTAATTTTAAAAAAACATGAATACTATTCAATGAGAAAATCTTGAATAAATAATTGTTTTTTATGTCTGAAAGTTTATACAACAAAATTATTTTTTAAAAATTACATGATTTAACAAGTATTCGTTTTTAGGTACTACAGAATAAAAATTATGCACATAAGTTCGAGCACCGAATCCTTCTTTCCAAAAATGTAACCCTTGATTTAATTTTGTCCCATACTCCTCATTCGAATTTCCAAAATCAAAATAAGCATAATCTTTAAATTCTTCTTGTAGTAAATGGTAAAATAAAAAATCTAGAGCTCCGTGTTGATTTTTATTACCAATACCCGAAATATATTGAACATGCACAACATTCCCATTTACAAAAACAGTAGCTCCTGCTAAAAGTTCCTCTTTTTGATAAACATTAAATTGTAAAATGTTTTTTGGAAATTTTTGCTTCAAATGATGAATTTCATCTAATGTATGTACAGGATTTAAACCATGTCTTTCTTTTAAATTTGGTATTAAAATATCATTCCAAAAATGAGTACAATCTTCAACTTTTTCCAGTTTTAATCCCAAGATTTGAGCTTTCTTTACCCCTTCTAATCTACTTTTATCAATTTGAAAACTGGATTTTAAAGCGATAGTTGCTGTAGAATCTACCCTAAATAAATTAGCTTTTACTAAATGCAAAAGATAATTTATTTCCTCAGACGGATTGGAACAATAAAAATTGGGAATCGGTTTTAAAATTAATTCCGATATAGATTGACGCTCCAGAAATTGCAATAGAGATTGAAATAAAATAATATATTTATCTAACTTAAGTGTATCGTCTATTATTATTCCACCATACGATAACCCTTGGTGTGAAAACAATTGATTACCAACAATATTTGCAGGTAATAATGCTCTTATTCTATTTTTATTATCAACTATAATTAATGAAAAATCTTGAAACCTCTCCTTGTGATATTCCATAAAATCACGATGAAATAAAAATGTTGCGTTTTTTGCTTTTGCAACAAAATCATTCCATTGAGAATAATATTCTGATTGATATTGTATTACTTTGTATTTTTCCATAAATTAAAACTTTGGAAAATTAGTAAAATTTATTACTTTGGTAAAATAATATTTGGGAAATATCAAGATGCGTATAAAACTACTTTTCCTTATTTTGTTTGTTCAACTTATTTGGTGCCAGCAAAACATTACATTATACAATCAATTTAATGGTCGTTATGACTTTACTTTTGTTGGAAACACTTTAAACTTAGAAGAAAATTCATTTCAAACATTTCCAGCAATTTTAACATCTTCTAGCGCTACACTCAATTTAAATTCTTCAGATGTTATAGAAAGTGCTTATTTATATTGGGCGGGTTGTGGTACTGGAGATTTTGATGTGCAATTAAACGGTACACCAATAACTGCAACGCGTACTTTTTCTAATATTTTATCTCAAGGCATTGATTTTAATTTTTTTAGTGCTTTTGCAGATGTAACAAGTATCGTTCAAACTCAAGGTAATGGAACCTATACCATTTCAGATTTAGATGTCTCTTCATTTATTAATCACCATTTTCAAAATAGAACAAATTTTGCTGGTTGGGCAATTGTTGTTGTTTATAAAAATAATGCCCTACCCTTAAATCAATTAAATATTTATGATGGATTACAAGTGGTATCTATTTTGCAAAATTTTTTAGATATTCCCCTAAATGCATTGAATGTGATAGATAATGCCGATGCCAAAATTGGTTTTGTGGCTTGGGAAGGAGATTCTGGAATAGACGTAAATGAAACATTACGCATCAATGGTAATATTATAAGTAATCCTCCATTGAATCCTGTTACTAATGCATTTAATGGTACTAATTCTGTAACGAACTCCAATCAACTTTACAATATGGATTTGGATATTTATAATATTCAAAATAATATTCAAATTGGAGATACTTCTGCACTAATACAATTAACGTCCGGACAAGATTATGTAATGGTAAATACCATAGTGACTAAACTAAATAGTCAATTGCCAGATGCAACTATAGAAATTCTTAATATAGAACCGGTCTCTTGTAATTCAAGGACAATTACTATTGATTTTGAAGCGTTTAATTTAAATTCTACTGATGATTTAGACCCTAACACTCCGATTACTTTTTATGCGGATGGAATTCCAGTTGGTACCACTTACACGCAAAATACAATTCCAATTGGAGGATCGGAAACAGGAAGTATTACGTTAACTATTCCAGCTTCAATCCCCTTATTATTTACATTACTTGCTGTAATTGATGACTCAGGTAACGGTACCGGAACTGTAACCGAAATTCTTGAAACAAATAACACGTTCTCAATGAGCGTTTCACTTATATCATCGCCTTCTTTTAATCAACCAGAAAACAATGTAAGTTGCAATCTAGGTTTAACTAAAGGTATTTTTGATTTTTCAAATTATGAAAATTCTATAAAAACCAATCCAATTCATGTTGTAACTTTTTATGAAAATGAAAGTGATGCCATTACCAATAGCAACTCAATTGTAAACACTTCAAATTATGAAGCAATCACAACTCCTAAAACTATTTGGGTGCGTATTGAAAACGAAAATGGATGCTATTCTGTAACTTCTTTTTTATTACTAACAAGAAACTGCCCTCCTGTAGTTTACAATGCCGTTTCTCCTAATAACGATGGTTTAAACGATACTTTTTTTATTAAAGGTTTACGAAATATTTTCATGAATTTTAATTTAGAAGTATATAACCGTTGGGGAAGATTACTTTGGTCAGGAAACAATAATAAACCCGATTGGGATTGTAAAGCAGAAAATGCAATTAATAATGAGTTGGTTCCAGGAGGTACCTACTATTATATACTTCATTTAAATGATCCAGATTATACAGAACCGTTAACAGGATATTTAGAGGTAAAATATTAAGATGAATTTAAAAAATATTGAAATACTTAATATTGTATTACTACTCATTGCTGGAATATTATCAATCTTAGCGCCTTTTGAACTTTTCCTATTTGTTTATGCTTTTTTAGGTCCACTTCACTATGTAACGGAAATTAATTGGTTACAGGATAGGCATTTTTATCTACATTCAAAAAAAGAAATTGTTTGGTTAGTACTTCCAATTATTGGAATTGGATTGGCAACGTATACTCATTATTTTAATGTATTAAAATTGTGGATTCCTTTTTTAATTTATACTGCTTTTTTGTCTGCCATTTATGGTACCAATAAAAACCAATCAAAAAAAGTACGATTTATATTTATTATACTATTGTTGATTGGATTTAGTTTAAATTTCATTTTTGAAAATAAATTTAAATTAATTTTCTCCTTATTTCTACCCACCTTAATTCATGTTTTTATTTTTACGGGGTTATTTTTACTTAGTGGTTTTCTAAAATCAAAAAGCAAATGGTCGTTTAGTACCTTAATTGTCTTTATGATAATGAGTCTCATCGTAAGCACAACTCATTTTAATACCTCTTTATTATTTGACGAAATAAAACCAATTTATCATTCGTTTGAAAAACTAAACATTGCCTTATTCTCTATTTGTAATAATGAAATAATTGATAGTCAAGATATTTATTTTTCAGATTTAGGAAGGAGAATTATGCAGTTTATTGCATTTACATACACCTATCATTATTTCAATTGGTTCTCTAAAACTTCTGTTATTCAATGGCATAAAACTTCAAAAATTAGAAGTATTGCTCTTATAGTAATTTGGATTACATCAATTTTCCTCTACCTTTTAAATTACCAACTAGGTTTGTATTGGTTGTATTTATTAAGCTTAACACATGTTATATTAGAATTCCCTTTAAATATAATAACGTTAAAAAACATCTTTAAAATTTAGAAATACGAATAGAATTACTAAATTTAGCACACTAATCAAAAACTATGAAACTTTTTAAAATTATTACATTTTTGTTAATTACTCAATGGAGTATTTCTCAAGAGTACTTTCCTAACAATGAAAGTATAAAACAAACCTACAAAAACTATGTAGCTATAACAAATGCTACCATTTACATTTCTTCAACTCAAAAAATTGACAATGCATCAATACTGATTAAAGAAGATAAAATCGTAGATATTGGAGCTGGAATTCCTATCCCAAAAGAAGCTACTAAAATTGATGCTACCGGCAAAACAATTTACGCCTCATTTATTGATGTTTTCACGGAATTTGGAATTAATAAACCACAGAAAAAAGGAGGTTTTAACCCTGCTCCACAATACAACTCAGAGAGAAATGGATACTATTGGAATGATCACATTCGCGCCGATTTTAATGCTTTTCAAAACTTAAATTACGACGATAAAACCGCTAAAGATTTACGCGAAGCAGGTTTTGGAACAGTAATTAGTCATTTAAATGATGGTCTAGTTGCGGGTACAGGGGTACTTTGGACTTTAAATGACAATGAATCAAATGCTACACGTATATTAAATAAAAAAATCTCACAACATTTCACATTTAATAGAAGTGCTTTTTCCAATCAGTCGTACCCATCCTCTTTAATGGGAAGTATGGCTACAATCCGTCAGTTTTATCATGACGCCAATTGGTATGCTCAAGGCGGATCAAAAACAAAAGATTTAACTTTAGAAGCTTTCAATGAAAATAAAAATTTGATTCAAATATTTAATGCGGGTGACAAATTAAATGTCTTACGCGCTGATAAAATTGGAGATGAATTTTCTATAAATTACCTAATCAAAGGAAGTGGAAATGAATTTGAACGTATTGATGATATTAAAAAAACTAAGGCAACTTTAATTATTCCAGTTAAATTTCCAGATGCCTATGATGTTTCAGATCCGCTATTAGCCAATCAAGTAAGCTTGGGTGATATGCGTTTTTGGACTCAAGCGCCCTATAATCTTAAAATTTTAGCGGATAACAACATCTCATTTGTATTAACTGCCAATGAATTAAAAAACCCGAAAGATTTATTAGCCAACCTAAGAAAGGCGGTTGCATTAGGTTTTTCAAAAGAAAAAGCATTAGCTTCACTTACAGAATTACCGGCTGCTATTCTAAAGCAAACGAATATTGGAAGCCTTAAGAAAAATAATTTAGCCAATTTTATCATAACTTCTGGAGATTTATTTGATGAAAAAACAACTATTATTGAAAATTGGGTTCAAGGAAACCGATACAGTATTGAAAAATTAAACCCAACTTCATTAAAAGGAACTTATGATTTAACTATCGCTAGTGAAAAATATGATTTATCTATTGAAGGCGAAGCGTTAAAACCCGAAGTTAAAATAAAACAAGGAAATTTAGAATTTGCTACAAAAACAACTTATAATGAGCCTTGGCTTAATTTAGTTATTCGTTCAAAAGATACAACAAAAACAACTTTTATTAGACTGAATGGTATTTTAAAAGACCAAGTAATTAGTGGAAATGGCTTTAATGAAAATGGAACTGAAATTACTTGGAGTGCATCTAAGAAAAACGAGGAAGTAAAAAAACAAGACGATTCTAAAAAAGAAGACATTAAAAAAACAACTCCAATGTCGGTTGTTACTTTTCCTAATATTGCTTTCGGTAATATTGAAAAACCAAAACAAGAGTCTATCCTTTTCAAAAATGCTACGGTTTGGACAGGAGAAAAAGAAGGTATTTTAAAAGAAACCGATGTACTTATTGAGAATGGTAAAATTGCCAAAATTGGAAAGAATTTATCGTATAGCGGTAAAACAATTGATGCTACAGGTAAACATTTAACAGCAGGAATAATTGATGAACACTCGCATATTGCTATTTCAAATGGTGTGAATGAAGGGGGGCAAAATTCATCAGCTGAAGTTACCATAGAAGATGTAGTTAATTCGGAAGATATTAATATCTATAGAAATTTAGCCGGAGGGGTTACTTCTGCCAATTTATTACATGGTTCTGCCAATCCAATTGGAGGAAGAGCGGCATTTATTAAATTAAAATGGGGATATTCACCAGAAGAAATGTTAGTAAAAGACGCACCAAAATACATCAAATTTGCCTTAGGTGAAAATGTTAAACAATCCAATTGGGGTGATTATTCAAGATTACGCTTTCCACAATCAAGAATGGGAGTAGAACAAGTTTATGAAGACTATTTTTCCAGAGCATTAGCTTATAAAAAAGAATGGAACGAGTATACTACAAATAAATCAAAATCAAAAATTAAACCGAGATATGATATTGAATTAGAAGTTTTGAATCAAATCTTAGAAAAGAAACGTTTCATAACGTGTCACTCTTACGTTCAGTCAGAAATCAATATGTTGATGAAAGTAGCAAATAAGTACGGCTTTAAAATTCAGACTTTTACTCACATCTTAGAAGGATACAAATTGGCTGATAAAATGGCTGCTCATGGTGTTGGAGGCTCTACATTTGCAGATTGGTGGGCCTACAAGTATGAAGTTAATGATGCTATTCCACATAATGCTGCTTTAATGAATAAAGAAGGTGTTACTGTTTCCATCAATTCAGATGATGCTGAAATGTCGAGACGTTTAAATCAGGAGGCAGCCAAAACAACAAAATATGGTAACATTTCTGAAGAAACAGCTTGGAACTTTGTAACCTTAAATCCGGCAAAATTACTTCAAGTAGATGATAAAGTAGGAAGTATAAAAGTGGGTAAAGATGCCGATGTTGTACTTTGGTCAGAAAATCCATTATCTGTTTATGCCAAAGTAGAGAAAACCATGGTTGATGGTATTCTTTTTTATGATTTAGAAAAAGAAAATCAAAAAAATGAAGCCGTTCAAAAAGAAAGAAATGAACTAATTAATTTGCTTCTTGATGCCAAAAACAAAGGAATGAAAACACAAGAACCAAAGAAAAAATCAACCGGACATTATCATTGTGATACATTAGGTGAAAAATGTAGAGTGTTCCATGCTAAATACACGAATTAAAATTTTGTAATTCATATAAAAATTTGAAAACTATTTTAAATCATATTTATTCTTCAAATTAAATTACAATAAAAATTAATTAAAAACTTATATGACTTACATGTTTAAATTTAAAAAAATGAAAAAACTAACATATATTTTAGCTATAACTTCATTAGTGAGTTTTGCGCAACAAACCCCTGCACCTAAACAAACAAAGTCAATTTTAATTTACGGCGGGATTGCACATCTGGGTAATGGAAAAATTCAAGAACAAGCACTTATCTCTATTCAAGACGGGAAGATTGCGAGTATTAGTGATGGTAAACTTGCAAAGCCTGCCAAACATGACCTCATGATTGATGCATCAGGAAAACATATTTATCCAGGGTTTATCGCTCCTAATTCTACCTTAGGATTAGTGGAAATTGATGCCGTAAGAGCATCCGATGATGAAAGCGAAGTAGGTACTTTTAATCCGCATATCAGAAGTATTATTGCCTATAATACAGAATCTAAAATTACAGAAACAGCTCGTCCAAACGGAGTTCTATTAGCACAAATAACACCGCGTGGTGGTCGAATTTCAGGTACTTCCTCTATTGTTCAATTAGATGCTTGGAATTGGGAAGATGCCCTAGTTAAAGAAAATGATGGAATTCATATGCGTTGGCCTAATTCGTACTCAAGAAGTGGCTGGTGGGCAGAACCAGGTGGCATTGAACCCAACAAAAAATACGACGAACAAGTAAAAGAGATTCAAGATTTTTTTACCAATTCATTTGCCTATTTATCTGCAAAACCTGCTATCAAAGACATTCCTTATGAAGCCATGAAAGGAATACAAGAAGGGACTAAAACTTTATACATTCAAGCAAATGGTCAAAAAGAAATTACAGATGCTATTTTATTTAAAAAGAAAAACAACATCCAAAAATTAGTTATTGTGGGCGGATACTACGCCTTTAAAGTAGCCGATTTAATTAAAGAAAATAATGTTTCTGTTTTATTAAGAAGGGTGCATGATTTACCAAATTCTGAAGATGAAGATGTAAACTTGCCCTATAAAAACGCTAAATTATTAGTTGATAAAGGAATTTTAGTCGGACTTGAAAATGCGGGAGACATGGAACGAATGCAAACTCGTAATTTACCTTTTTATGCCGGAACTTGTGCAGCATGGGGATTATCTAAAGAGCAAGCCTTACAATTAATTACTTCAAATACAGCAAAAATTTTGGGAATTGACGCCAATTATGGCACATTAGAAGCAGGAAAAAGTGCTACTTTGTTTATTTCGGAAGGTGATGCGTTAGATATGAAATCAAACCTATTGATTCATGCTTTTATTGACGGAAGAGAAATTAGTTTAGAATCACATCAAACAGAATTATACCAACGATATAAAAAGAAATACGAACAAAATTAAAAACAAGCCGCAAGAATCAAAAACTTGCGGCTTTTTTATTCCAATCAATTCAATACCTTTGTACTAAATAATGCCAAATGAAACAAATCACTTCCATTCAAAATCCATTTATCAAACATTTAGTTTTACTTCAAGAAAAAGCTAAAACTAGAAAACAATCGGGTACTTTTTTAATTGAAGGACAACGTGAAATTGATTTGGCTGTCAAAGGTGGCTATGAAATTGAAACCGTTTTGTATTTACCCGAAAAAATCTCTGAAAATGAAATTAGTCATTTCATTACTCCAACCGTAGAACGTATTGAAATTTCAAAAGAAGTTTATCAAAAACTTGCCTATCGAGATACTACTGAAGGTGTATTGGCTGTAGCAAAGACTAAATCTTTACAGATTTCTGATTTAAAATTATCAAAAAATCCATTAATCTTAGTGGCTGAAGGTTTAGAAAAGCCGGGTAATTTAGGTGCCGTTTTACGAACTGCCGATGCGGCAAATATTGACGCCGTTATCATAGCCAATCCAAAAAGTGATCTATACAATCCCAATATTGTTCGTTCTAGTGTAGGTTGTTTATTCACCCGTCAAATTGCTGTCACTTCTTCAGAAGAAGCCATTTCTTTTTTAAAAGAAAAAGGAATAAACATTTATTGTGCTACGCTTCAAGACTCAACCCAGTACCACACGCAGAATTACAACGAACCAACTGCATTAGTGGTGGGAACAGAAGCAACGGGAATCACTGAAATTTGGCGTAAAAACAGCACACAAAATATTATTATCCCCATGCAAGGTGTCATTGACTCTATGAATGTTTCTGTAGCTGCCGCCATTTTATTATTTGAAGCCAAAAGACAACGAGGTTTTTAATTGCAAGTAGATAAATCTGTTCCCTAACATAATAAACTATTTAATTATGAAAAAAATATTATTAGGTATTCTATTAACTTTGAATCAAATTGGATTCAGCCAAATAAATTCATCTGAAATTGATGCCTTAGCTGAAAAAGCAAGAACAACATTTAATGTGCCTGGAATTGCTATTGCCGTAATAAAAGATGGAAAAATAATTCATGAAAAAGGCTATGGTGAAAGTTCAATAGTTACAAAACAAAAAGTAAACGAACATACATTATTTGGTGTAGCTTCCAACAGTAAAGCGTTCACTGCAACCGCTTTAGCAATGTTAATCGATGAAGGAAAACTAAATTGGGAGGATAAAGTAATTAAGTACTTGCCTGATTTTAAAATGTATAACGACTATGTAACTAATGAATTTACTATCAAAGACTTATTAACGCATAGAAGTGGATTAGGACTTGGTGCTGGTGATTTAATGATATGGCCCGAAGGAAATAATTTTACACCTAAAGACATCATTCATAACCTAAGATACTTAAAACCCGTATCTTCATTTAGAACACAGTTTGACTATGATAATTTACTTTACATTGTGGCGGGTGAAATCATTAAAGAAATATCAGGATTAAGTTGGAGTGAATTTGTAGAAACAAGAATCATGAAACCGTTAAACATGAACCGAAGTGCAGGTTCTTTTGTCCGATTAAAAGACACTACTAATTTAGTAACGCCACATGTTCCAATCGATGGGAAATTAAAACCCATCGTACGATATAAAAACACCATAATGGATGCTGCTGGAGGAATTTATACTTCTGTTCACGATTTAAGTCAATGGGTTTTATTACAATTAAATAATGGAAAAATTAACGACAAATCACTTTTTAGTGAAAAACAACACAAAGAAATGTGGTCGTTACAAACCATAATTCCGGCAACCACTACTCCACCCTATAACACCCATTTTTCCGGATATGGATTGGGTTGGTTTTTATCAGATGTTAAAGGCTACAAACAAGTTACCCATACTGGAGGATTAGAAGGTATGGTAACACAGGTTACTTTAATTCCCGAATTAAATCTAGGAATAATTGTACTGACCAATCAACAATCGGGATCAGCGTTTTCAGCCATTACCAATACTATAAAAAACAGCTATTTACAACTACCCTATATTGATTATGTGTCAAAATATGGAGAAAGAGAAAAAAACCAACAAGCAGAGGCCGATACGACTACAGAGGAAGTTTGGAAAACCGTAGCATCCAATTTAAAAGATAAAAAAATCAACCCACGTTTTGATCAATTAGAAGGTTCCTATGAAGATGCTTGGTTGGGAGCTATAACATTAAAACTAGAAAAGAAAAAACTCATTTTTCAATCGGTTCGTTCTCCACAGCTTAAAGGCGAAGTTTTCTATGTAAAAAACAATACCTATGCGGTAAAATGGGATAATCGTTATTTTCATGCAGATGCTTTCATTGAAGTAACTTTCGACAGCAGTGGAAAGGCTAATAATTTGAAAATGAAAGCCATATCACCATTAACCGATTTTAGTTATGATTTTCATGACTTAGATTTCTTCAGAAAATAAATTTACAAAGTGTCTCAGGACACTTTTTTTTTATGGATTAATTTTTAAATTTTCGTAATATGTAGTATATTTAGGTTTTTGAAAGTAGAAGGTATGACAGAGATCGATTTAGAAGCTGAAAATAAAGCCATTGCACAAGAATATAAAGAATTACTTCGAATTAGTTATCAAACCTTAACCGATGATGACAAAAAAATAATTCGAAAAGCATTTGATGTGGCTGTAGATGCCCATAAAGAGCAAAGAAGAAAATCAGGAGAAGCCTACATTTTTCACCCTATTGCGGTTGCAAAAATTGTAGCTCGTGACATTGGACTTGGCTCAACAGCTATTGCAGCTGCCTTAATGCATGATGTAGTGGAAGATACCGAAATTACGGTTCAAGACATTGAGAAAATGTTTAATCCTAAAATTGCTCAAATTGTTGAAGGATTAACCAAAATTCCAAAAGTAAAACAAGACCAAGAAATATCCTTACAAGCGGAAAATTTCCGTAAAATGCTTCTCACGTTACATGATGATGTGCGTGTAATTCTAATAAAAATTGCAGACCGACTTCACAACATGCAAACCATGGATGGAATGGCCGATTATAAACAAGCCAAAATCGCCTCAGAAACCTTATATATTTATGCGCCATTAGCCCATCGATTAGGACTGTATAACATTAAAACGAAATTAGAAGACTTAGGCTTAAAATATACTGAACCCGAAGTTTACAACGACATTGTTAGTAAAATTAAAGAAACCAAAGAAGAACAAGACGCTTATATAAAATCAATTTCCGATATATTAAGTAATTCATTAAAAGAAGAAGGAATTGATTTCATCATTAAAGGGCGCCCTAAATCCATTTATTCTATTCGTAGAAAAATGAAAGCTCAAGGGGTAACTTTTGATGAAGTGTACGATAAATTTGCGCTTCGAATTATTTACAAATCAAATGAACATGATGAAAAGTTCTTGGCTTGGAAAATATATTCCGTGATCACAGACCATTACCGCCCAAGTCCAAGCCGACTACGCGATTGGATTTCTTCACCAAAATCATCCGGTTACGAAGCCCTTCACGTTACTGTCATGGGACCACTAGGAAGATGGGTTGAAATTCAGGTGCGCAGTGAGCGTATGGATGAAATTGCTGAAAAAGGCTATGCTGCTCACTACAAATACAAAAATAATGCTGATGCTGAGGAACATGGACTTGAGATTTGGTTAAACCAATTGAAAGAAGCTCTTGAAAATGCCAATACTAATGCAGTTGATTTTGTTGAAGACTTTAAATTAAATTTATATGCCAAAGAAATTTATGTCTTTACCCCAAAAGGCGAAATCAAATCGCTTCCAAAAGGAGCAACAACTTTAGACTTTGCGTTTAGTATTCATTCTGAAATTGGTGTAAAAACAAGAGGAACACGAGTTAATGGCAAATTAGTACCTTTAAATCATGTTTTAAATAGTGGTGATCAAGTAGAAATTATCACTTCGGCCAATCAAAAACCAAATGCACAATGGTTGGATTATGTGACTACATCTCGAGCAAAAAATAAAATCAAAAATGTTTTAAATGAAAACATTAAGAAAATTGCCGAGGATGGAAAAGAAGTCTTAATTCGAAAATTACGCCATTTAAAAATCAATTTCAACGAAAACACATTAAATGAACTTGTTAATTTCTTTAAACTGCAAACAAGCTTAGACTTATTTTATAGAGTAGGTGTTGGTGCCATTGAAAACCAACAACTAAAAGATTTTGCCGCTCAAAAAAGTAATACACTGGTAAATTTCTTCAAAAAAACCATTACGCGAAAACAAAATCTTGATGAAGAAAAAATTCAAAAACATGAAATCAGTAAAAAATACGATTTATTAGTTTTTGGAGTGGAGCAAAATAAATTAGATTATAAATTATCACCTTGTTGTAATCCAATACCAGGCGACCATGTATTTGGCTTTGTTACCATAAATGAAGGCATAAAAGTGCATCGAACCGATTGTCCTAATGCTATAAGCATGCAATCTAATTTTGCTTATCGAATTATTCCTGCCAAATGGATTGATTCGAGTCAAGAAGAATTTAAAGCTACATTAAAAATTACTGGCATGGATATACTTGGATTAACCAATGAATTGACCAAAGTTATTTCCAACATTATGCATGTAAACATACAAAGTATTAGTTTGAGTTCTGAAGCAGGAATTTTTTACGGACAAGTAACGGTCGTAGTACAAAACAACAATATTCTTAAAAAATTAATCGAAAGTATTAAAAAAGTAGACGGCGTAGATAAAGTGACGCGTGTTTACAATGCTTAATAATTCGATGTTTATAAAATAGTTAAAAAAACTAATTTTAGTAAGT
Organism: Flavobacterium indicum GPTSA100-9 = DSM 17447; assembly: GCF_000455605.1. Taxonomy (NCBI): domain Bacteria; kingdom Pseudomonadati; phylum Bacteroidota; class Flavobacteriia; order Flavobacteriales; family Flavobacteriaceae; genus Flavobacterium; species Flavobacterium indicum. The sequence goes on along the minus strand of NC_017025.1, from coordinate 1,136,038 downwards.
GTAAAGTAGCAACAAAAAACTATCTTTGCACTTATTTCATTTTAATTCCAGATGGATAACGAAAAAAATCAAGAAATAGTTAAAAACGTATTCACTAAATACTTAGAAGAAAAAGGGCATCGTAAAACGCCTGAACGTTATGCAATTCTTCAAGAAATTTATGAAAATCAAGAGCATTTTGATATCGAATCTTTGTATATCAAAATGAAAAATAAAAACTACCGTGTCAGTAGAGCAACATTATACAATACAATTGAATTATTGTTAGAATGTAAATTGGTTAGAAGACATCAATTTGGTCAAAATCAAGCGCACTACGAAAAATCTTATTTCGACAAACAACACGACCATATTATTTTAACGGATACGGGTGAAGTAATTGAATTTTGCGACCCACGTATTCAACAAATAAAACAAACGATGGAAGAAATGTTTGGGATTAAAATTGACAATCACTCCCTATATTTTTACGGAACAAAAAACAACTAAAATAATAACAACAACACAACAACAATGGCTGTAGACTTACTACTTGGATTACAATGGGGCGATGAAGGAAAAGGAAAAATCGTCGATGTACTAACTTCTAAATACGATATTATTGCCCGTTTTCAAGGCGGACCTAATGCTGGACACACACTTGAATTTGACGGAATTAAACATGTTTTAAGAACCATTCCTTCTGGAATTTTTCACAAAAACAATGTTAACATCATCGGAAATGGTGTGGTAATGGACCCTGTAGTTTTTCAAAAAGAAATTGAAGGTTTAGCTAAATTCAATTTAGACATCAAATCTAAATTATTATTGTCTAGAAAAGCCCATTTAATTTTACCCACACACCGTTTGTTAGATGCCGCTTCAGAAGCAGCTAAAGGAAAAGCAAAAATTGGTTCTACTTTGAAAGGGATTGGTCCAACGTATATGGACAAAACAGGTAGAAATGGTTTACGTATTGGCGACATTGAATTAGCAGATTTTCAAGATAGATACCGTGCATTAGCCGATAAGCATGAAGAAATGATTAAATTCTATGACGTAGAGTTGCAATACAACTTACCCGAAATGGAAGAGGAATTCTTCACTGCTATAGAAAACCTAAAAAAATTACAGTTTATTGATTCGGAAGAATTTTTAAATAAAGCCTTAAAAGAAGGAAAAACAATTTTAGCCGAAGGCGCACAAGGATCTTTATTAGATGTTGACTTTGGAACGTATCCATTTGTAACCTCGTCTAACACGACTGCTGCTGGTGCTTGTACAGGTTTAGGAATTGCACCCAACCGCGTGAAAGAAGTATTCGGAATTTTCAAAGCCTATACTACTCGTGTAGGTAGTGGCCCCTTCCCTACTGAATTATTTGACGAAGATGGCGCAACCATGGCTAAAGTAGGAAACGAATTTGGTTCGGTTACAGGAAGAGCACGTCGTTGTGGCTGGTTAGATTTAGTAGCTTTAAAATATGCTGTACAAATCAATGGCGTTACCGAATTATACATGATGAAAGGCGATGTACTTTCTGGCTTCTCAACATTACAAGTTTGTTCGGCTTATAAATACAAAGGCGAAATATTAAACCACTTCCCGTATAACATTGAGCCAGAAAATGTGGAACCTATTTATACAGAAATGAAAGGTTGGCAAGCCGATTTAACAGGTATGACAACATATGAAGAACTACCATCAGAATTAAAAGCCTACATTGAATTCATCGAAAAAGAAGTAGAAGTACCTATTAAAGTAGTTTCTGTTGGCCCAGACCGAACACAAACTATTACAAGATAAAATTTAAAATCCCAACTTCGGTTGGGATTTTTTTTTCTTAATTTTTTTCTTGATTTACAGTAGTTATTTTTTATTTTTAAAAAAACAATAATTTTCTCACGCAACCTTTTGCGTGTATAATCATCTTGAAAGAAATATAATTTATGAAAAACTACTATTTAATTGTAATGTTAGTACTTGGACTTATTGGAAAAGCTCAAATTATTAATTTTACAGACGCCAATTTTAAAGCGAAGTTATTAGCATCTAGCTCAAGTAATTCAATAGCTCAAAATTCAAATTATGTAAATTTTAAAATTGATGCTAATAATAATGGAGAAATTGAAGTCAGTGAAGCTCAACAAGTGTATAAGTTAAATGTATCAAATTCTTCAATTTCTAACTTAACGGGAGTTTATAATTTTAGTAATTTATCAGAATTTAATTTTGAAAACAATACTATTACCTTTGTGGATTTTTCTAGCCTCGGTAATTTAAAATATATTTATGGTAGTAATAATTCATTAAATTCTATCAATATTAGCGGATTGTCTATTCTAACTTATTTGAGTTTACAAAATAATCAATTGACAAATGTTAGTTTAAATAATTGTAGTGGGTTACAATATTGTTACTTAAATAATAATGTAATTAATAATATTAGTTTTTTAAACAATACCAATTTAGTTCATTTTGATTGTAGTTTTAATAATTTAAGCCAATTATTGCTAAATAATATGCCACAATTACAAACATTATATTGTAATAATAATTCATTGACTACGCTTAATTTAAATACGCTAAACAATCTGATAACTTTGAATTGTAATTTTAATTTATTGAATAGTATTATTTTTTCAGATAACAATAAAATTGTAGATTTGAAATGTAGAAATAATAACTTTATAAGTTTAGATTTAAATAATACAACTAGTCTTACTTCTTTGGATTGTAGTAGTAATAGCATGTTACAATCAATTTTTATCAAAAATGGCAGAAATGTTTCTTTGACTTTATCTAATTTACCTAACTTAGAATATATATGTACTGGAGAAAATCAAATTAGTTTTATTCAAATACAAGTTTCTATAAATTATCCAAATTGTCAAGTTAACTCCTATTGTACTTTTACACCAGGGGGACAATTTTACACCATTCAAGGTCAGCATAAATTTGATGATGAAAATAATGGTTGTGATAATAATGATGTCTTTATTCCTAATTTAAAATTTAATATTTCTGATGGAACAACTTCTGGTTCGATTATTTCAAATTATAGTGGTATTTATAGTATTCCAGTTCAAGCTGGTAATCATACAATTACACCTGTTTTAGATAACCCAACTTATTTTAACGCATCTCCATCAAATGTTGTGGTAAATTTCCCAACACAATCGAGTCCATATACTCAAGATTTTTGTATAACACCAAATGGAATAAAACACGATGTAGAAGTTTCAATTATCCCAATAAATCCTGCAAGACCTGGTTTTGATGTGAAATATAAAATTATCTTTAAAAACAAAGGTAATCAAACGGAAAGTGGAACTGTAAATCTACAGTTTGATGATACTGTATTAGATTTAGTTTCTGTAAATCCAACATTTTCAACACAAACTTTAAATAATTTAAATTGGACATATAGCAACTTACAGCCTTTTGAAACCAGAGAAATAATTGTAACATTTAATGTTAATTCTCCTTTAGAAACTCCCGCTGTAAACGCAGGTGATTTCTTAATCTATACGGCTCAAATTACACAACTAGGTACTGATGAAATGATCAGTGATAATAGTTTCGGATTAAAACAATTGGTTGTAAATTCTTATGATCCTAATGATAAAACGTGTCTACAAGGGAATTTTGTAGGTCCAGATAAAATTGGAGAATATGTACATTATACAATTCGTTTCGAAAATACAGGAACTTATCCTGCACAAAATATTGTGGTTAAAGACATGATTGATACTTCTAAATTTGATGTTTCAACTTTGGTACCATTGACCGCTAGCCACAATTTTTTTACAAGAATTTCAGGAAATAAAGTAGAATTCATTTTTGAAAACATCAATTTACCTTTTAATGATGCTAACAATGATGGGTATATTGCTTTCAAGATTAAAACAAAACCAACTTTAGTTCTTGGAGACACTTTTAGTAATTCAGCAAATATTTATTTTGATTATAACTTCCCTATTACAACCAATACCTACACAACAACAATTGCTGCATTAAGTAATCCAAGTTTTGAATTTGATAACTATTTTAATTTATATCCAAACCCAACTTCAAATGAATTGACTATTCATTTAAAACAAGCTATTGAAATCAATTCTATTCAGATATACAACACAATCGGTCAATTTGTGCAAGTTCAAACTGGAAATGCATCAAAAGTGGATGTTTCTAATTTAAAAACAGGTAATTATTTCATAAAAATCAATACAAGCTCGGGATATTCTACTACACAATTCATTAAAAATTAAATTATCTATCCCAACTTCGGTTGGGATTTTTATTTTATAAAAAAATCTTAACAACATTCAGGTATGCTACATTTTACTTAAATTTGACGAAAATTCGAAAAATTGAAAAAATATATACTATCATTTGTAAGCTGTTTAATTTTAAGCTTTTCATTTGCTCAAGGTAAAATTCTTGAAAAAGATATGTTGAATACCAATTCAAATTCAACCAATCAAAAAGGAAAAATTAACCTTATTCATTCTGATTTTATTGATCGAAATGAAACAGAAGTACCGGGTGCAATCGTTTATGCTGGTAACATTCAAGTGGAACATAATGGTGCAAACATTTTTTGTAACAAAGCCTATTATTTTCACGAAGAAGAATACATAAAAGCTTTTGGAAATGTTCGAATTACTCAGGGCGATACAATCAATATGACTAGCCAATATGCAGAATATGACGGAAAAACAGAAAGGGCTTTTGCAACAGGAAATGTGCAAATGTCTTCACCCGATTCTCAATTGGTAACAGATACTATAAGATTAGATAGAAAAATACAACAAGCCTATTACAACAGTTATGGAACGATTACAAATAAAGATAATATTTTAAAAAGTAAATCGGGGCGTTATTATATTAACCAAAAAAAATACGCTTTTAAAACTGCAGTAACGGTAGTAAATCCAAAAAGTACTATTAAAACGAATAACTTAGATTTTTATGACAATTCAGGCCATGCCTACGTATATGGTCCTTCAACAATTATTAGCAAGACCGATACAATTAATACAACCAATGGATTTTACGACACTAAAAATCATGTAGCCAAACTCAAAGGAAAATCGAATATCAAATACAACAATAGAACGATTGAAGGTGATTTGATTGACTACGACCGAAAGAAAAATTTTGCTTTTGCAAAAAATAATGTCAAAATAACCGATACAGTCAATAACATGATTGCGCGCGGACATTATGCTGAAATATACAGGAACATTGGTGGTACAAAAAAAGATTCAATGTTTATTACTAAAAAAGCTTTAGTTTCTACATTAGTAGATAAAAAAACGAATGATAGTTTACATTTACACGGTAAAAGAATATTAGTAACCGGAGCGCCTGAAGATCGAACTATTAGAGCTTTTAACAACGTTCGATTTATAAAATCTGACATGAGTGGAAAATGTGATTCCATTCATTCAAACAATAAAAATGCTCTAACTAAATTAATTGGCAGACCTGTAATTTGGAGTCAAGATAGCCAAATGACAGGCGATGAAATTCATTTAATTGGAAATAATAAAACCGAACAATTAGACTCTTTAAAAGTATTAAACAATGCTTTTTTAATACAAAAAGACACCATAGGTAATGGCTTTAATCAGGTAAAAGGGCAATTCTTGTATGGTAAATTGAAAGATAATAAACTCTACGAAGTAGATTTGGTTAAAAACACCGAAAAAATCTATTATATGTATGATGAAAACAATGATTTAGTAGGTATAGACAAAGGCGTTTCTAGTAAAATTAATATGAAATTAGAAAACAACCAAATAGTAGAAATTACCTCTTTTGTAAATCCCGAAAGCGAAACCTATCCAGAAGAAAAATATCCAGAAAATGCTCGAAAATTAAGAGGTTTTATTTGGAGAAATGACGAAAAAATAAAATCGAAAGAAGATATTTTTCCACCAGAGGAATTAGCACTTGATGAAAAAGTCCAGGAAGACAAAAAGAAAAATGAAAAAGCAGAAGCTAAACCTATGGATGTTCTTAAGGAAACATTGAACTACGATAAAAACAAGAAGAAAGACGATAAAAAAGTTTCTGAAAAACAATCAACTAAAAAAGAAACGACTAAGAAAGTGAAAAAATAAATTTACTTTACTTAAAAAACAATAATACCTTATTTTTCATGTTAACCGATTTTTTTAAATACCAAGCACAAACTTCACCTCATCCGTTAGCCATGGAAATTTCTCATGCAAAAGGAAGTTACATTTATGATACAAAAGGCACAAAGTATTTAGATTTTGTTGCAGGTGTTTCAGCATGTACTTTAGGACACCAACACCCAAGAGTTAATGATGCTATAAAAAATCAGTTAGACAAATATGCACATGTCATGGTGTATGGAGAATATGCCCAACATCCGGCAACAGAATTATGTAAATTATTGGCTCAAAATATGCCTTCAACACTGAACAAAACTTATTTGGTTAATTCAGGAACGGAAGCAACAGAAGGAGCTTTAAAATTGGCGCGTAGAGTAACAGGAAGAAGTCAATTAATTTCATGTTTCAATGCTTATCACGGTAATACAATGGGAAGCATGAGTGTCATGGGATTTGAAGAACGAAAACAAATATTCCGACCGTTAATTCCCGATGTGGACTTTATTACCTTTAACAATGAAGCCGATTTAGAAAAAATCACGACCAAAACTGCCGGAATTATTCTTGAATCAATTCAAGGAGGAGCCGGATTTATTCAACCTGAAAACGATTTTTTAATCAAAGTCAGAAAGCGTTGCAATGAAGTGGGTGCCTTACTTATTATTGATGAAATTCAACCCGGATTTGGTCGAACTGGTAAATTATTTGGCTTTGAAAATTACGGAATTGTACCCGATATTGTTATTATGGGAAAAGGAATGGGCGGAGGAATGCCCGTTGGTGCTTTTACGGCATCGGCAGAAATGATGGATTTATTAAGCCACGACCCTAAACTAGGACATATTACAACATTTGGTGGACATCCCGTAATTGCAGCAGCGTGTTTAGCAACACTACAAGAAGTTTTAGAAACTACCTTAATGGCTGAAACTTTAGAAAAAGAAAAGTTATTCAGAGAATTATTAGTTCATCCGTTAATTACAGAAGTTCGAGGAAAAGGATTAATGTTAGCCGCTATGACAGAAAGTCCGGATATTACTACTGAAATTATTTTGCGTTGTCATCATCGAGGTCTAATTCTATTTTGGTTATTGTTTGAAGGAAAAGCCATTCGCATTACTCCTCCTCTTACTGTTTCAAATCAGGAAATAGAAGAAGGATGTCAACTATTGCTTGAGGTAATGGATGAAGTGCAAAAAGAATACCGATTGTAATTAAAACAAAATCAATATTTCAACCCAACTTTTATTTTTTTAAAAAAGTTTTATACTATCCCTCAATTTGTTAATTAAATTGTTCAAAACAATTAGTTGGCAAGGAAATTGTACTGTTATTAATGCGTAATTTTATTAATGTAAACTAATAAACTCATTGCTATGAATATGAGTCATGATGAAGAAGATAACAGCCTATCCTTGTCTAAATTCGAATCCATGTTAAAAACCAACAAAGTTTTTTTCTTTGATTCAGAAGAATTTGAAGACATTATCCTGCATTATATGGATACAGGCCGAATGAATTTAGCCAAAAGAGCACTTAAATTAGGTTTAGAACAACATCCAAAATCTACAGGTTTAAAGCTCGTTCAGGTTGAAATGTTGGTTTATGAAGATAAATTAGAACATGCCGAAAAATTGTTGAATGAATTATATGCCATTGAGCCAACCAATGAAGAAATATACATTCAGCGTGCCAATATTTGTTCAAAAAGAGATCAGCACGATAAAGCCATTGAAAACTTATTTTTAGCCTTAAAATATACTGAAGATGAAGCAGATGTTTATTCCATGATTGGAATGGAATATCTTTTCATGGACAATTTAGAATTAGCCAAAGAAAACTTCATCAAATGTTTAGAATTAGATGAAGAAGACTATTCTGCACTTTACAATGTGGTTTATTGTTTTGATTTCCTAGATCAAAATGAAGAAGCCATTAAGTATTTAGATAAGTTTATTGATAAAAACCCTTATAGTGAAGTAGCTTGGCATCAATTAGGACGTCAATATTATGCATTAAAAAATTACGAAAAAGCGGTTTGGGCATTTGACTATGCTTGTTTAATTGACGAAGGATTTTTAGGTGCCTTTTTAGAAAAAGCAAAATCATTAGAAAAACTAGGTAACTATCAAGGAGCTATTGATTGTTATACCATTACAATGGAACTTGATGACCCAACATCATTTGCGTTATTGCGAATTGGAAAATGCTATGAAAGGTTAGGTAACAATGAAGAAGCACTAAACTTCTATTTAAAAACAGTACATGAAGACCCACTTTTAGATAAAGCTTGGATTGCATTAACCGATTTTTATCTGCGCCAAAAAAATTATCAAAAAGCCCTATATTACGCTAATAAAGCCTTGGGAATTGACAATGAAAATGCATTATATTGGAGACGTTATGCTACTATTAATCAGTTCCTAAATTTCTTTGAAGAAGCTGAAGTTGGTTATCGAAAAGCTTTTGAATTAGGTAATGATGAATTGGATAATTTTTTATGTTGGAGTGATGTTTTATACCTTTTAGGAGAAACTGAAGCAGCCATTGAAATTTTAAATAAAGGAAGTGAAACTCATGTGAAAGAAACTGAAATCTACTATAGATTGGTAGGGCTACACATGACACTTTCTGAAACAGACATAGCTTTACACTTTTTACAAATTGCCTTATCCTACGAACCACAAAAAAATTATATTTTGAAAGATTTATTTCCTTATGTTTGGGATAATGAATTGATTCAACGCACCATAAATAACAATAACCTATAAGCCTCAAAATGGAAATTATCGATTTTTTATTGCATTTTTTAAAAGACCCTTTAACCGTTATTAACCAATTAATTGATCAGTATAACACCTTAATTTACGTCATCTTATTTTTAGTTGTATTTGTAGAAACAGGCTTTGTTATCATGCCGCTATTACCAGGAGATTCCATGCTTTTTGCTATTGGAGTTATTGCAGCTACAACAGGAAAATTAAGTATTGCCATCATTATTCCTTTACTAATAATTGCAGCGCTATTAGGCGATAATTTAAACTATTTTGTAGGGCATAAATTTGGTGAATTTATAAAAGAAAAAAAGAAAATCCTTTTTCTTAAAAAAGAATACATTACTAAAACAGAAGAATTCTTTGAAAAAAACGGAGGAAAAGCAGTTATTTTAGCTCGATTTGTTCCTATAGTCAGAACCATTGCTCCTTTCGTTGCAGGTGCTGGAAGCATGAAATACAAAACCTACATTGTAAACTGTATCGCTGGTGCATTTATCTGGGTAATTTCTATCACATTTCTAGGGTATTTTTTAGGACAAATCGACCTTGTTAAAAATAATTTTGAAAAAGTTGTATTAGGGATTGTAATAGTTTCCATTGCTCCCATTTTTATAAAAATGTTTCAGGCAAAACTAAAAAAGGGATGAAACAACTTATTTTCTTACTCCTACTATCCTTCAGCTCTTTATCTTTTGCACAATGTGTAAAATGTACTTCATTAGAAGAAGCAACAAAAGAACCGTTGAAAGTTAAATCATTGCAATTAAACAGTTATTTAACTGAGGAAGAAATCAGTGATTTCCCGAAAGAAATTGAAAAAATGACAAACCTAGAAATTCTTTATTTTACCGATTTTGAAATCACCGAAATACCCGATTTCATAGGTAATTTAAGAGAATTAAAAAGTATAAGTTTTTCTGGAACAACAATTAAAAGTTTACCTTCTTCCCTACTAAATTTGAAAAAATTAAAAGAATTAATCCTTTTTAACACTTCAATTCCTAACGAATTTTTAGTTAATTTTGAGAAACAATTGAAGGTAGACATTCCTTCATGCAAAATACTATTTGAATAAAATTACAACTATTTTTATTTGCATATTATGAAGAAAAAGAAAATCAAAAAACAAAGACAATTTGGACTGATTGGTAGAAACATCAGCTATTCTTTTTCAAAAAAATATTTTACAGATAAGTTTGAACAAAACTTTTTTGACAATTGTAACTATGCAAATTACGATTTAGAATCGCTACGTGAATTTCCAAAATTAATAGAAAATACAAAAGGGTTAGTGGGTTTAAATGTAACCATTCCTTATAAAGAAGCAATACTGCCCTATTTGGATAAAATTTCTAAAAAGGCAAAAAAAATTGGAGCAGTAAATTGCATTACGGTTTCAAAAAAGAAAAAATTAAAAGGATACAACACCGATTATTATGGATTTAAAAAATCCTTACAACCATTACTAAAAAAACACCACACAAAAGCGCTCATTTTAGGAACAGGTGGTGCCAGTAAAGCCGTGGCTTTTGCACTGAAAAAACTAAATATTGAATTCGATTTTGTATCCAGAAATCCTAACGAATATGAGTTCAGTTATGAGGATTTAAATGCAGAAGTATTTTCAGAATACACTATCATCGTTAATACCACACCTGTAGGCACTTATCCAAACATAAACGATTGTCCATCATTAGATTATACATTATTTACTGCACAACATATAGCTTTTGATTTAATTTACAACCCTGAAAAAACAACCTTCCTAAAGAAAGCAAAAGCACATGGTGCTACCATTAAAAACGGATACGAAATGCTTGTTTTTCAGGCAGAAAAAGGCTGGGAAATCTGGAATAAATAACATTTTATCGCTAAATTCTAGTAAACTCTTTGAATTTTCAATACGCTTTAGTATCTTCGAAGCATTAATAAACCTTAAACATCCCAAAAATGTTAGAAGAAATGAATGATAACCTGCCGCAAGCAGACGGACAAAACAGTATCGAGCCAATTGAAAATGTTGTAGAAATTTCTGCTGAAGAAGCAATGGAAAATCACTTAGCAGAAGCTAGTGAAAATGGCTCAATTCATGAAAATATTGAAATTCCTGCCAAAAATTATGAGGCGCTTTCAATGGAAGAATTAGTTGACGAACTTTCTACTTTATTAGCACACGATAAAATAGCTGCAATTAAAAATCACGTAGAAGAAGTACGTAAATCTTTCATGGATAAATTTCATCATTTTATTGATGAAAAACGTAAGGAATTTTATGAACAGAATGATGGTACTGCAGAATTTGAATATCATTCTCCATTAAAAGTAAAATTTGACCATATTTTTGACGAATATAAAGCACGTAGAACAAAGCATTTCAATCAAATTCAAAACCAATTAAAAGCAAATTTTGTAGAACGTACAAATTTAATTGAAGAATTAAAAGCGTTGATTGACAATGGTGAAAGCAACATGTCGGATATGTTCAAAAAATTCAATGACATTCGTGATCGTTGGAAAAAAGCGGGTGCCATTCCAAAAGACAAATACAATTTAATTTGGAACAACTTTCATTTTCATACCGATCGTTTTTACGAATTAGTACATTTAGACAAAGAAGTTCGAGATGCTGATTTTAAAAATAACTTAGAACAAAAATTAAATATTATTGCTAAATCAAAACAACTTTTACAGGAAACCGATTTAACCAAAGCCTTCCGTGAATTACAATTATTGCACCGTGTTTGGAAAGAAGAAATTGGACCTGTTGATAAAGAACATAGAGAACGAATTTGGGCAGAATTTAGCGAAGTAACAAAACAAATGCACGACAAACGTGAACAAATGTTAGCACAAGCTAGAGAAAGAGAATTACAAAATTTAGCACAAAAAAACACTATCATTGCTCAAATATATCAATTAAGTCAAGAAACGGTATCAACACATTCCGATTGGCAAAAACAAATAGCTAAAATGGAAGCTTTTCGACAAGATTTTTTCAACACAGGCAGAGTTCCTGCTGAAGCCACAGAAGAAACTTGGAACAACTTTAAATTAGCCGTTCGTAATTTTAATGCTACTAAGAATTCATTCTACAAAGACATAAAAAACGAGCAACAACATAATTTAGAACGCAAATTGGCGTTAATTGAAAAAGCAAAATCTTTTACAGAGACCAATGATTTTGAGACAGCCACTCCAATAATGAAACAAATTCAAGAGGACTGGAAAAAAATTGGGCACGTACCTCGTAAAAATTCAGATGAGATTTGGGCAGAATTCAAACAAATATGTAACGCCTACTTTGATCGATTACACGATTCAAGAAAAGGTGAAATTGAAGCAGAAGTGGCAGCATTTGAAAGAAAAAAAGAGTATTTAGAAAACTTAAAAACTTTCGAATTAGTTGGTGAACACAAAACCGACTTAGATGCTATAAAAGGACATATTGCCGCTTGGAAAGAATTGGGTAAAGTACCACAAAACAGACGTCATATTGAAGGCAAGTTTAATAAAATACTAGATGCTTTATTTGAAAAACTAAGTCTATCGAAAAAAGATTCAGAAATGATGAAATTTGCCAATCGCTTAGACCAACTTTCAGAAGGTAATGACCAACGAGCTTTAGTAAATGAGCAATTATTTATTCGAAGAAAAATTGACGAACTACAAAGTGAAATCATTCAGTTAGAAAATAACATTCAGTTCATCAGCAATGCGAAAAGTGACAATCCATTTATAAAAGAAGTTCACAAAAGCATTGATAGAAATAAAGAAGAATTAAAACTTTGGAAAGAAAAACTAAAAAAACTAAACAATTTAGCATAATAAAAAAAGACTACTGAGGTAGTCTTTTTTTTATGCTATTACTTAGAAAAAAAATAATTAATTCTTACAAAACAAATAAAATGATTTGTATATTTGAGTACAAAAAAATGCAAAAACTTTCGCCTATCTTGCCAATATGGTACAAAAGTAGTCAGAAAGCTTCGCATATATACTAGTTAGGTGCAAGTATAGCGAAACGTTAAGACGACAGTAGAAAATGGCAATATCGGACAGAACAAGAAAAAGCTTATGGGCAAAATCAGGTAACAGGTGTTCCATCTGTAAGACCGAGTTGTTTTCTAGCAAACAAGACACCGAAGAATTTAATATAGGTGAAGAATGTCACATAATCAGTAGTAAGACAAATGGTCCAAGACATAAACCAAATATCGAAGACTACGACTTATTTGACAATCTTATTCTATTGTGTCGAAACCATCATCGTGAAATTGACGAACTAACAGACACTTACACGGAAGAACTTTTAAGATATATTAAACTCAATCACGAAAATTGGGTGCAATCCACAATTAACAACGCAATAAATTCAGACAAAAAAACAAAACCCAAGTTCTTAACTCGAATTACTTCGGGAAAAGAACTACTGAACATTATTGCTGACTCACACGGTTATAGGACTGACTATGATGAAGTGGATAATGAAGAAGATGCAAAATATATCGGAGGCGTTTTACAAGATTTGGTAGACTATGGTGACATAAGTGGAATGGTTGAAACTTACTATAAAGTTCAAATGGGATTTTCACTTAAAAAACTGTTAGGCGACCTTGAAGAAAAAGGATATTATCTATTTGGAGAACGAAACGTTGAACGAATAAAATATGAAAATGGGAAAACAGACAAATGGTCAGTTGCTACAATAGTAATTAAGAAAAAGGACAGTTCGGAAATAATAAAAGTTGACTTGAACGAAAAAGAAAAAAATACCAGCACCTAACAGCAGTTTGGCAAAATGGCGGGTTCAGTGCTAAATTCAACGGCAGTTCTTTTATTGAACTTTTGTGATAAACTGAACATTTGTGCTAAAAATCCGCCACTTCGCCAAGCTGCAAACCGTTACCTGCCATTTGACAAAAACGCTCGAAAATATGGAAATTGAATTTTTTGAAACTAAAAATTATACAGAGTTGATTCCTTCAAATTTATTAGATGACGAATTATGTAAAAAAATTGGAGAAAAAGTAACAATTATGTGGTTTTTTAAAATACCTTCTGAAAGAGAAGTTGTAGAAAAAGGTGCTGAAATGGAACAACCTATAATTATTAGTTCTACAAATGAGTTTTCCGACAAATTAAATGAGTCTTTTTTTGATACTCTTGCCGAAAAATTTGATTATATCTATGACTATGATTTCAACCAAACTTACCAATTATTTTTTAGACTTAATCCAATATCACCACCAAAATATAACACAAGAATGAGTTGGTGGGATTCGAACATAATATGTATGGAATTTGTTGAAGCAAAATGGAAAATTGTAAATAATAAAATTTGGTATTATAGAGAGTTATTTAATGAAGATATACTCAAATTTGGAGAAGTGAAAATAAAAAACGGCAGGTAACAGGCGTTTGGCAAGATTGCGAATTTTGTAGTAAATTCACGTTAATTTCTCGCAAGAAATTTTATCTTTGATAGAAAATAATCGGTTCCGAACTTCGCAACCTCGCCAAGCGCCGGAACGTTAGCGGTAATTTTAAGAGACACTTCTGAAAAAAGAAAATACTATGAAACTAAAAATTTATATTCCTTTGATTATTATCATGATATTATTTTCTTCCTGTGACGAAAAGTTGAAAATAAAAGTAACTGAAAATAAAGATATCAAAATTGAACGTTACACAATAAGTACAATTACAAGTGGTCATAGATTTTGTGATATTACTAATAAACGATGGAACAAAACAGAAAGAATTTATGAAGCTGATTGGGGAGCAGGAACTGACAGTCTGTATATAAAAAATGATTCAATTCTGATTAAGGCTGACATAGAAAATGCTGTAATTTACGATTTAGCGGCAATAAAATTTGGCTACAAAATAGTTTTAATTGATATCGAAAAATAAAAACTTCCGCTAACAGGCGTTTGGCAAGATTGCGAATTTTGTAGTAAATTCAAGTTTATATTTCGCAAGAAATTTTATCTTTAGCAGAAAATAATCGGTTCCGTAGCTCGCAACCTCGCCAAGCGCCGGAACGTTAACTGCAAGCTACAATCTTTGCGCTTAAACCAATCGAATTATTAAATATGGATAACGAAAATCATAAACTTCCTGAAGGTTGGACTGAAACAAAAATTTCAGAAAATCTATATGTAACTCATATTCCACAAAAGCATATAGACGAATGGAAAGTTCAACGGTGGAAAAAAAATAAAGTCACAGAAATTCTCAAAAAAAGAAGGCTTCATTATTAAGCCAGATGGACGATCTGGAACAATTTATTACGTTGAAAAAGAAAGATTATGTGAAATTGAATTCGAAATTTCTGGAGTGAGTCAATTCGACATACTTATTTATTTTGATTCTTTAAATAAATGGTCGCTACCAAATAATACCGAAATGCTTATCTCTGAAAAAAATGACATCAGAAAGGAATTAATTATTTGGCTTGAAAAAGAAAAAATTAGAGCCGAATTATAAAGCCAGCAGTTAACAGGCGTTTGGCAAGATTGCGAATTTTGTAGTAAATTCACGTTTATTTCTCGCAAGAAATTTTATCTTTAACAGAAAATAATCGGTTCCGAACTTCGCAACCTCGCCAAGCGCCGGAACGTTACAGGCAATATTAAAACCCACGTTAAAATGAGAACTTTTGCATTTTTAGCCTTTGGAATTCTATTAATCTCATGTAGAAACTCAAATGGAGATTTGAAAACCCAAAACGAGAAAAAAGAACAGAAAAATATTAGCGCTGAACAGTTAGCTGGAAAGTGGTACTTGAATAAATGGACTTATTACCATACTTTAGTTTTTAATGAGCATAGCATTTATGTTGATAATCATATCGATAGTGTTTTCTTTTTAAAATTTAGACTTTCACATGATACTTTAATAACTTGGTCTGACAATCCCAAAAAGGTTTCGAAAAATAGAATTTTAAAAGTTTCCAAAGACACGCTGATTTTTGAAGAGTTTTTGAATATTAAACACAAAATTGGTTACTCTAAAACTGAAAGAGAGTTTGAGAATTAAATACTGCCTGTAACAGCCGTTTCTCGCAATTGCGAATTTTGTGGTAAGTACACGTTCACGTTTCGCAAGAATTTTTATCTTTAACAGAAAATAATTCGTTCCGAAGTTCGCAACTGACGAGAAGCGGCGGAACGTTACCAGCAATATTATCTCAACAGAAACTTTAAAAAATAATTATCAAGTGAAAAAAACAATCTTAATTTTATTGACTACCTATTTCTCTTTCAATTTAAATGCTCAAAATTTGTTTCCTATAAAATTGGAAAACTGCAAAGCAGACAAATTTTGTCTTGACTGCGGTGATACTAAAGCAACATATAAAGAGAAAGATTTTGAAAAATTACAAGAACGATTAAACGAATCACTAAACCTTAAAGGTGTTAGTGGTACAGTTAAGTTTCAAGTTTTGGTTGATTCAAAAGGTAAAGGTTGTGTACTTAGTTATAATGATAAATCAAAAAGCCAAATTTCTTTAAGAATCATAGAAGAGTTAAATAATTTCAATAAATGGGTTCCGGCAATAACCAAAAATAAGAAAGAGGAGAAAGTATCAATTAATTTAATTTTTACCGTAAAGGATAATAAATTATCTGGTAAAATTGAAAGAGTTGACATGGAAGCCTTTGAAAAATCATTTGACAAACCAAATAGCCCAGAAATATTTAACAAAGACTACACCTACAAAAATGAAAATATAAAAAATTATAAAATGACCGTTTGGAATACCAAGAATTCTAAACTTTCAGACAATTCACTTGATAATATTTCTTTTGACAAAGACGGATTACTTTGGTTGGTCGTAGATAAAGGCGTTCAATCATTTAATGGTTCCGAATTTATCAATCTTGAAGCAAACAACACAAATACTAAAGTTACAGAAAGTTATTTCGCTATTGGAGTAGATAATAACAATACAAAATGGTTTGACGGATTACAAAGTATTTATAGTTATGATAAAACTTGGAATAAACATGATATCAATGAAATTGGAATTGATGGTGCATATGACATAATTAATAACCCAAAAACAGAAGAACTCTTCTTTTGTTCAGACAAAGGATTAACTATTTTCTCAAAAGGAAAATGGAAAACTATAAATAAAGAAATAGTAAAAGAATTGCCTTCAAATAGGGTGTACTATGCTAAAAAAGACTCAAAAAATAGAATCTGGATTGGAACATTTAGTGGATCAATAATGATTGATGAAAAAGGTAAAGCAACAAACTTCGAAAATACATCAACGGTACTGAAAGGAAAATGTATAACTTCAATGGATGAAGATGAAAATGGAAATATTTATTTTTCTCTTTATGAATTTGGAGATAAAAATGCGGGACAAGTAAACAGGGATGAAGGTATTGCAATATATTATACAAATGGAGCTTTCAAACAATTTACAACATCAAATTCAGGAATGCCTTTTAATCATACCAATTGTGTTCTTTACGACAAAATTGAAAAAGTTCTATGGATATCAACCGACAGAGCTGGTTTGGTAAGATATGACTTAAATAATAATTGGGAGAATTATCATAATGAAAATTCTGAAATCCCAACATCTTATATCTCTACTATGACTTTCGACAAAAATGGAAACCTATTTTTAGCAACTCGACAAGGATTGGTGAAAATTGAAAGAAAATAAATACTGCTGGTAACAGGCGTTTGGCAAGATTGCGAATTTTGTGGTAAATTCACGTTTATCTCTCGCAAGAAATTTTATCTTTGATAGAAAATAATCGGTTCCGAAGTTCGCAACCTCGCCAAGCGCCGGAACGTTAGCAGTAATACTCTCTCGGATCGCAAAAAAAATAAAAATTATAAAAGAATGACAATTACTAATAGAATCATATTCAAAATACATTTTTACATTTTGAGCTTTGTCATCTTAAATTATTTATTGCAATTAATAACGAATTTCGGAATAAATAGAAACTTAATTTTCATTTTGAAAATACTGATTTATGTTAGCGGAAGTATATTATTTTTTCTCAACAGAAATCCATTTAAAAAAATCTCAGTATACTATTTCTATTACTTACTATCAATTCTAATAGGAATTTTATTTTGGATTTTTGGTGGAATATTTTTAGCAATATTATCTTCACTATTTCTAAAACCTATTTATCCAAAAGAAATTAAATATCAGAAAGAAAATTTAAAAGTTTACTCATCTTTTAATGGATTTTTTGCAGCTTGTTGCGAATATGAAATAACAGAAAACAAACTGTTTATATTTGAAAAGTATTATGGTAAAATTAAACTAGACGGACAATTGGAATCTGACAAAAGTGACTTAAAGATTATTAATAATCAAGTTCAATATAAACACAAAGTAATGAACTTTAACGGAGAAACTAAAATTGAAGCCGACACAATTGAAAAGATTGAAATTGAATAAAAGTACTACTGCTAACAGGCGTTTGGCAAGATTGCGAATTTTGTGGTAATTACACGTTTACATTTCGCAAGAAATTTTATCTTTAACAGAAAATAATCAGTTCCGTAGTTCGCAACCTCGCCAAGCGCCGGAACGTTACCTGCAACCTTAGACAACTGCACATTAAGGCAAACAAAATATAAAAATGAAGTTTAAAAAACACATAGCAACAATAATTTTCCTTTTAATGACATCTATTTCTTTTGGACAAACTCAACTACTTAAAAAGTATGACTTTGACAAAGGAGGTTACTATCTAATTGGTGTTCGTTCTGAAAGTGACCGCAATGGTCTTGCAGACAGCCTAGGTGAATTTTACACTGACGACATTAGGATTTTGAACGCAATAAAAAAGGAATGGACATTTAAAAAACCAAGTCCGAAATATGCCTGCGGTTATCATTATGAAGTGGTAATTTGCAAAAATGGATTAGAATTAGAGAGTTTTTCAATCAACCTGAATTGTAACGAAATAGTAAGCGACAACGGCTATTTCTATTTTGAAACTCGACAGCTGAGAATGTTTAAAGACAGTTTCAAGAAACCTTTTAGAAAACAAGAAAAATTCACTTCGCTGACAGATGCGAGAAATTACAGGAAAAATATACTGAACGACACTACCCTTATATTGACACCCACTCCCACTTGGACAAAATATGAAGGGACGTTTGAATTCACTTATGTCTGTCCAAAAGGAAGTAAAGACTGTCTTGACAATGAAGAGAAGTTGCTAAAAAAATTGACGGAAGAAATAAAATTAAAATATCCTGGTGAAGAATTTGAACTTGAAGGCAGAGGCGGTTCAAGTTCAGACTTATTTGTAGAAGTAAAATGCAATAAAACGCTTGCAGACAAATTCTGTTTATATAAAAGAGATTTAGAGTTTGACAAATGGGAACCCTACAATTTGTGGTTTTATACATTTTGGACAGTTAGACAAAAATGACATAATGAAAAACACAGAAGAAAAGGCAGCAGGTAACAGGCGCTTGGCAAAAAAGCGGGTTCAGTGCTTATATGAAGTTATGTGCTTCGTATCAATTGCATTGCTTACAGACAGTTTTGTGCTTCGAAATCCGCTTCTTCGCCAAGCGCCGGAACGTTATGCGTCATAATTTCAAACCCGTTTAAAATGAGAAATATAATCATCCTAACTCTGCTCCTATTTATTTCGTGCGAAAAAAAAGAAGGTGAAAATCTAAAAAAATTAGAAGTCGGAATGAAAACTGAAGACGTAGCAGGAACTCCGAATTTTCAGAAAATTGATTATAGTTTAAAAGAAAATTATTTTGACAGCTTAGCAAAAAACATTAACCCGAATCGAAAATATCAATATTGGCAATACGTTGCGTATCATCAAAGCTCAAATTCTGAAACATATACTGTTTTAAAAGAAGGCGGAGATTCTTTGTTAAGAAAAAGAATAAATGAAAAGCCAAGACCAAACTATAACTCTGGAATTTTCTTTGGTGGGCATCCAAATTTTCGTTGTAATTATGTTGTGATAATTGATAAAGGCAAAATAAGCAACTTAAAAACCGAAGAAGAATTTCGTGATTTTTTAGGGACAATTGACAATCTTGAAGAAGCAATGCTTTTAGCAAGAACTTATGGTTATATATTAGATGATGATATTAGAGGAAGCCAATACAGGAATTTGCAAAATGGTTTCGAACTGCGTCTTATGAAATATCATGAATTTCCAATCCGAAAAGAATCTGTTGAAATAAAAATTAGTAACGATGGATTTATTAAAACTAAAAGTCGTGGAATATATTGCGAAGGTTCAAATTGCCGATGGTAAATTATTACGTCGCATAACAAGCGTTTGGCAAGATTGCGAATTTTGTAGTAAATTCACGTTTACATTTCGCAAGAAATTTTATCTTTAACAGAAAATAATCGGTTCCGAAGTTCGCAACCTCGCCAAGCGCCGGAACGTTAACTGCAAGCTACAATCTTTGCGCTTAAACCAATCGAATTATTAAATATGGATAACGAAAATCATAAACTTCCTGAAGGTTGGACTGAAACAAAAATTTCAGAAAATCTATATGTAACTCATATTCCACAAAAGCATATAGACGAATGGAAAGTTCAACGGTGGAAAAAAAATAAAGTCACAGAAATTCTCAAAAAAAGAAGGCTTCATTATTAAGCCAGATGGACGATCTGGAACAATTTATTACGTTGAAAAAGAAAGATTATGTGAAATTGAATTCGAAATTTCTGGAGTGAGTCAATTCGACATACTTATTTATTTTGATTCTTTAAATAAATGGTCGCTACCAAATAATACCGAAATGCTTATCTCTGAAAAAAATGACATCAGAAAGGAATTAATTATTTGGCTTGAAAAAGAAAAAATTAGAGCCGAATTATAAAGCCAGCAGTTAACAGGCGTTTGGCAAGATTGCGAATTTTGTAGTAAATTCACGTTTATTTCTCGCAAGAAATTTTATCTTTAACAGAAAATAATCGGTTCCGAACTTCGCAACCTCGCCAAGCGCCGGAACGTTAGCACCAATTGTAAAACGACACCGTAACCAATGACAGTAATCATAATCATAGCAGTAGTTGGACTACTAATTTACTTCGGGACAAGAAAAAAATCCGAACAGACTTTTATTGACAACAAACAAAGTTCTAACACTTCAACTCCAAGCGGTCAGACAAATTCAACTCGACAAAAATTCCAATCTAAAATTTCAGACCTACCATTTCCCGACAGAATAGACGCAATTGTTTGGCACATTAAAGCAATTGACAAAGGACTTGCAAATAATGACTTAGACCTTGCAAACCTTTCTTACGCAAAACTTATTGAGAGTATCAGACAACAGAATGTAACAGAAAACGGAATCTTTGATGACCATTTGCAAACAATCAGAAAAGAATATGACGAATTTAGAGCATACTATGGACTTGAATATCCACAACAATTTTTACCACCTTCCCAAAGACAAAAAACACAATCCGCTTCAACAATTCAAAATAGTCCAAAGCCTACCGTTACAAGTAACAATTCAAAATTAAAAACACTTTTATCTGAGTTAGGCTCAAAAGGACACGCTGAATATCCACTTTTAAGAAAAGAGTACGCAGTAACTTCAGGAATGCCTTACACAGACTTTTCAGGTTGGGTAATTGAGCAACTCAAAGCGAAAGACTACAACTCTCTTTACGCATTTGTAAAAGAGTATTATTTAGGCAAGGACAGCGACACATACAGCGAGCAAGAACTCAAAAAGACATTTGAAAAGTTTTTGACCAAAAATTTTAAAGCATTATTCAGCAACATTGATGAACAAGCAATTTTTGAAATTCAAGCGTTTTTTATTCTTAAACGTGGCATTGACGACTTTAACAGAGAATTTTGGATAGCAGAAGACAAAGAAGCTGAATTGCTTTGCAAAATTTTAAGTGTCTATTCTTTTGAAATAGTTCCAAACTCATTTGAGCCTCTGATTAAGAAAGCAAATAAATTTCTGCGTGAAATGCGAAAAGACGTTGAGTTTTGGAAAGATTATAAAAACTACAAAATAGAAGAACTACAAAACGAATACAAACTTGAAACAACAAACGGTTTAGAAAAAAAACTCAAACAAATTAACGCAGGAGAAAGACTTCACTTCTTCGACTTTGCAACTGTTTATTCTTATAGAAAATTTTGGAATGGTGACAGTTCTTACAAAACAAGAAGTTTCGGTATTAACGAGTTAGACAGCGTAAAGAAAATTTCAGAATTAGGGATTTTTGACAGCGTAAATGACATTAACGCTATACCCGAAATCACAAGTAAAGGAGAACTTAAAGAGACAGCAGAAAAAGCAGGATTTGAAATCAAGAAATCGTGGACAATGGACAAGATTTTTGAAAACCTTATGAAAAGTGAACAAGGACAAGGCTTCCTTCAAGAGTTTGTAAAGGGTAAAAGTATTTTAGCATTTAAAGACGAATACCGAAATGACTTGACAATTATTTTCAAACACCAAGAAAAAATTAAACGGACAGTTGACCTAATAACAATGATGTAATGACGACAGAAAAAGAACAACTGGTGCTAACAGCGATTTGGCGTAATGGCGGGTTCAGTGCTTCGTATGACAGTTTTGTGGTAGGTTCAAGTGCAGTTCTTCGATTGAACTTTTGTGCTAAAAATCCGCCACTACGCCAAGCCGCAAAACGTTACCAGCAATTATGAAAAAACTGCATCTAATAATATTAATTTTTACTTTCAACTTTGGTTTATCACAAACCAATGTAGAAATTGATTCATTGCTGAATGAAATTGCAAAAATCGAAAACTCGAAAGAAATCATCAATACGAACGAAGGAAAAAAAATTATTGGATATGGCTGGAAATTATTGCCGAAATTATCTGAATTTTTTACTGACAAAACCGAAACTAATGTGAAGTCGGAATGTGTTGGCCGAAACTTAACTAAAGGTGAAATTGCAATAATCTTAGCCGACAGAATTGAAGGAATGCCTTATGCGCAAATCACTGGAATACAAAATTGTTTAGCTACATTTTGCGAAAAGAATATGAACTTCATAGAATATTATGTAGATTTTATAAAGAGTGACGGAATTGAAAAGTTTCAAGCAAAATATAACGAATGGTTAAAAAGCGACGCTAATATTGAATGGAAACCAATTTTTGACTTAAAATCAGTAAGTGAAAGAAAAAAAATAATCAAAGAGAAAAGAAAAGCTAAACAAAAATAACTGCTGGTAACAAGCGTTTGGCAAGATTGCGAATTTTGTAGTAAATACACATTTATTTCTCGCAAGAAATTTTATCTTTAACAGAAAATAATCGGTCCCGAAGCTCGCAACCTCGCCAAGCGCCGGAACGTTAACTGCAAGCTACAATCTTTGCGCTTAAACCAATCGAATTATTAAATATGGATAACGAAAATCATAAACTTCCTGAAGGTTGGACTGAAACAAAAATTTCAGAAAATCTATATGTAACTCATATTCCACAAAAGCATATAGACGAATGGAAAGTTCAACGGTGGAAAAAAAATAAAGTCACAGAAATTCTCAAAAAAAGAAGGCTTCATTATTAAGCCAGATGGACGATCTGGAACAATTTATTACGTTGAAAAAGAAAGATTATGTGAAATTGAATTCGAAATTTCTGGAGTGAGTCAATTCGACATACTTATTTATTTTGATTCTTTAAATAAATGGTCGCTACCAAATAATACCGAAATGCTTATCTCTGAAAAAAATGACATCAGAAAGGAATTAATTATTTGGCTTGAAAAAGAAAAAATTAGAGCCGAATTATAAAGCCAGCAGTTAACAGGCGTTTGGCAAGATTGCGAATTTTGTAGTAAATTCACGTTTATTTCTCGCAAGAAATTTTATCTTTAACAGAAAATAATCGGTTCCGAACTTCGCAACCTCGCCAAGCGCCGGAACGTTATGTGCTACTTTAAAACGACAGAAACAAAATGATAAGTCCTTCTGACAAAGAATATAGACAAACGAAACAAATTATGCTTGGAAAAGAGAATTTGAATCCAGAATTCAAACCTCTTGCTGACTTTATTGATAAAACATTTGGAGTTAGGACAATCAATATTGTGTATGACACAATTGATAGAGGGACAAGACCAAGAATTGGAATTTATTTTGAACATTATCACGAAAAGCAAAGCTTCAACGAAAACAATGGTCATGTGAATTTTGACAGCAAGAAACAGAAGTTAATTGCGGATAAATTCAAGCAGTCAATTAACGAGCAAGGTCTTATTAAAAATAAAAGACTTTTTGATTTATGGACTAAATCCGAAAAAAGTAAATATCAAACGGACAAAATATTAGTCTATTTTAGTGCATTTGAGCCGATTGCAAAAAATGAAGCAAATCAAAACATTACACAAGACCAAATTGAGCAACTTAA
Organism: Flavobacterium indicum GPTSA100-9 = DSM 17447; assembly: GCF_000455605.1. Taxonomy (NCBI): domain Bacteria; kingdom Pseudomonadati; phylum Bacteroidota; class Flavobacteriia; order Flavobacteriales; family Flavobacteriaceae; genus Flavobacterium; species Flavobacterium indicum. The sequence goes on along the minus strand of NC_017025.1, from coordinate 1,111,732 downwards.
GGCAGAATTAAATTGTGAAGACCTTTGGGAAATTTCAAAATGCTTTTCAGGAACTACTTTCTTTTTATACACAGACGAACAAGTCAAAAGTTACGAAAACAGTGAAACTATAAAAGTTTGGGCTGACAAATATTTTGATATATTAGAAACTTATAATGAGTTTGGGTATTTCAAAAGAGAAAAGTTCAATATTCTCTTAGATAGTAAAGAAAACTTTGATAAAAATTATGAAAGTAATTGGTATTATTATTATAAATGATAATAAAAGCAGCACATAACAGCGGTTACAAGTAATGGCTAGTTCAGGAATATTCCGAAAATTCTCCGAATTTTCTAAAATAAGTTTATATTTGTTATGGCTTGGTAATGGTTTTCGCCACTACTTGTAGCCGCAAAACGTTAACTGCAAGCTACAATCTTTGCGCTTAAACCAATCGAATTATTAAATATGGATAACGAAAATCATAAACTTCCTGAAGGTTGGACTGAAACAAAAATTTCAGAAAATCTATATGTAACTCATATTCCACAAAAGCATATAGACGAATGGAAAGTTCAACGGTGGAAAAAAAATAAAGTCACAGAAATTCTCAAAAAAAGAAGGCTTCATTATTAAGCCAGATGGACGATCTGGAACAATTTATTACGTTGAAAAAGAAAGATTATGTGAAATTGAATTCGAAATTTCTGGAGTGAGTCAATTCGACATACTTATTTATTTTGATTCTTTAAATAAATGGTCGCTACCAAATAATACCGAAATGCTTATCTCTGAAAAAAATGACATCAGAAAGGAATTAATTATTTGGCTTGAAAAAGAAAAAATTAGAGCCGAATTATAAAGCCAGCAGTTAACAGGCGTTTGGCAAGATTGCGAATTTTGTAGTAAATTCACGTTTATTTCTCGCAAGAAATTTTATCTTTAACAGAAAATAATCGGTTCCGAACTTCGCAACCTCGCCAAGCGCCGGAACGTTGTGCGTCATTTTAGCCGAGCGAAACGTAAATAAACAAAAATGGAATTTCTCGAAAAATATCAAATCGAAATATATTTGGACGAAACTTATAGAAGCGGTTCGACTGACAACTTAAATACATACAATTTTGAATATTTTAATGAAACTGAAAATCAATTAACTACTCAAATTGGAATTAAATTATATGAAAACGGGAATATCAAATATAGCGCGATAGTCGGTTCAGATTGTGGAGCAACAACAGTTAACAAGAATTCAACAATAATTGAAGAAAATAGAATTTTAATTTGCTGTTCAAATACAATTTTTTGTTTGTCAAAACCAGAGTTAAAACTATTATGGAAAACGGTAGCAGATGAAATAACTTGCTTTGAAATTTTTAAGAAAGAAGATTTCTATATAGTTCACGGAGAAATAGAAATCACGAAATTAAATAATGAGGGTGAAATTCTTTGGCAAAAAAGTGGCGCAGATATATTTACAAATATGAACGAAAAAGACAACTTGGAAATTACCGAAAAATATATAATTGCTAAAGATTGGGAAAATCGAATCTATAAATTTGATTATGATGGTAATGAATTTACAGATATGCAACAATTTAAATAAAAAAACGTCGCACAACAGGCGTTTGGCAAGATTGCGAATTTTGTAGTAAATTCACGTTTACATTTCGCAAGAAATTTTATTTTTGATAGAAAATATTCGGTTCCGAAGTCCGCAACCTCGCCAAGCGCCGGAACGTTACCAGCAATTATGAAAAAACTGCATCTAATAATATTAATTTTTACTTTCAACTTTGGTTTATCACAAACCAATGTAGAAATTGATTCATTGCTGAATGAAATTGCAAAAATCGAAAACTCGAAAGAAATCATCAATACGAACGAAGGAAAAAAAATTATTGGATATGGCTGGAAATTATTGCCGAAATTATCTGAATTTTTTACTGACAAAACCGAAACTAATGTGAAGTCGGAATGTGTTGGCCGAAACTTAACTAAAGGTGAAATTGCAATAATCTTAGCCGACAGAATTGAAGGAATGCCTTATGCGCAAATCACTGGAATACAAAATTGTTTAGCTACATTTTGCGAAAAGAATATGAACTTCATAGAATATTATGTAGATTTTATAAAGAGTGACGGAATTGAAAAGTTTCAAGCAAAATATAACGAATGGTTAAAAAGCGACGCTAATATTGAATGGAAACCAATTTTTGACTTAAAATCAGTAAGTGAAAGAAAAAAAATAATCAAAGAGAAAAGAAAAGCTAAACAAAAATAACTGCTGGTAACAAGCGTTTGGCAAGATTGCGAATTTTGTAGTAAATACACATTTATTTCTCGCAAGAAATTTTATCTTTAACAGAAAATAATCGGTCCCGAAGCTCGCAACCTCGCCAAGCGCCGGAACGTTGGCAGTAATTATAAAATCCCGAAAATGAAGAAATTTACGTTTTTAATATTTATTATTTTTAATCTTAACGCATTTTGTCAGAACAATCTAAAAATAGAAATTGACAATCCAGAACCAAGAGTTGGAGAAAGTGTTCTGTTTTCAATAAATATTGATTTTTTAAAAGACAACATACAAGAAAAATTAGGTTCCGAAATAGAATTGACACGTTCGACTTCTGTTCACGGTATGCAATCTGATGATTTTGAAAGAGTAATAGTATTTAATAAAGTTGGTTTAAATAAAGTTGGTCCATTTGAATTTGAATTTAACGGAAAAAAATATGTTACAAACCAAATTGAGATTAATGTTCAGCCTAAAATTGTACTTGAGGAAAGCTTAATGGTTAGAATTGCAGAGCTTAATGGTCAAAAATATATTGTTATAGAACAATTAGTTAAAAATATAGCAAAAACTGAACGAAATGAATTTGGCGAAATGACAACTTATTTAGGAGGTTTAGCTCCTGATAATTTTGAATTTGCAAAGCTGAATGAAGAAATTAAAAGAAGTATCGAACTTGACGATTTGAATACGTCAAGCGAAACCTTAACACCCGAAAATTCAAAATATGGAGAAATTGGCTTTTCATATTCAAGAATTAGATATAGAATAAATTTTAGTGAGGATTTTAAAGATGAATACATATTAACTGAAAAAGATTTTATAAACTTGCCGAAAAATTACAAACTAAAACCAATAATCATAAAAAAATAACTACTGCCAACAAAGAACTGTGCTTAAAAACAAATAAAAAATGATTTAATTTTAGTTTTTAACTATTAGTTTACTTCTGTAGTTTTCATTGTACTCTACTCCAGATTTTGCAATAGCAAAGGCTTGTTTTAAAAGCTTATTGCATACTGCTATTAAGGCCAATTTCTTGCTTTTACCTTTGTTAACTATGCGCTCATAAAGTTCTCTACATGCTTTGTTACATTTACAAGCCGTAAAACTACACATAAATAATAAATTTCTTAGCTTGGAATTACCCACTTTACTTATCCTAACCTTACCTTTTATACTACTTCCTGATTGCCTAATCACTGGTGTTAACCCACAAAATGAACACAATTGAGAACTATCCTCAAAGCGTTTAAATCCATCTGTTAAAACTAATAGCATCATTGCAGTCTTACGACCAATACCTGGAATACTCTCAACTTTAGTCAACATCTCTTGTTGTTCTGATTTGACCAAAACCAACAACTCTGCTTCTAGTAAACCAATCTCTTTTTGTAAATGTTTTAGACTCTTCTTCAAAGAACTAACCACTATTTTACAAGGATTACCCAATACCCCCTCTGCTTGTATTTTATTCTTTAAAGCAGCACTTTGCTTAGTATAAGTATCTAATAATCGTAACATCTGTAAACATTGCGTCTGGTATTTTGAATAACCAAACCATAAGGAAAGCTCTTGTTGCTGACCATACAAACAAATCATCTTAGCATCTGATTTATCTGTCTTTACTCTACTCAGCTTCATTTGAATAAAGCGCTTTATCGATAACGGATTTTCTACCGACACAGCAATATGATGATCTACTAAAAAATATGCCAATTGATAATGATAATAACCCGTAGCTTCCATCACACAATGTGAAGTGGCATCCAACAATTTCAAAAACTTTAAAAAGTCTTTTAAATTGTTAGAGAATTGATAATAATTACCAGAACAATCTACAACATCAAATGTGTCTTTACTGATGTCAATACCAAATGTTTTTTTATCTTTACTCATAAGAAAATGTTTTGAGAAAGGACAAACTACTTGTGTTTCATCACCTTAAAATCGAGATTAAATCTCACAGAACTGTTCGAAATATAAGTAGAAAAGAGAGGGGATTATCACTGTTGACGGAATCTAAAGTTCCTGCGGTTATCGTAAACCTTACTCCTCTCTTTTGTTCTTTCTGATTTATTCTTTAAATTTATAAATTGTAAACTTAAGGCGGTTTCAAGAAATGGCGAGGCACGGGATTTATTTGAAATCGGAAAGGTATTTAATTTAAAGTTTTGGTTATATTTGTGAAGGGTTGGTCTTGGTTAATCGCCACTTCTTGAAGCCGCGAAACGTTAGTAGAAAGCTTGGGATAACAAAGAAGAATCATTTAAAAACAAAAATTATGTTTGAATTAATTTGGGGAATATTTAATGGCTTTTTACTTATTTATTTTATTGTAATATGCTTTAAATCAGTAAAAATAATTAAAGAAAAGATTGGAGTCTTTGCATCCCTGATTTTTGTTATAGGCTTATTATCATTTATGTCAAAACCAAATGAAAAAAATTTAGCCGATAAAAATATTGATTTTCTTAACCAATCAAATCCTAAAAAAGCTTTTGATGGTAATTCTTTTTTTCAAGAAATTAAATTAGAGGATAATTTAACTTCAGATATAGGATTATCAATTCTTGTTGGTGAAAAAGAAAATGAACTTATAATTCTAAATGCAAATTGTAGTAGAGCTGGATTCATAAGTGGAACTAATTGGAATGTTGAGAATATTGATATCGATAAAGAGAAAGACAAAAACTATTGTAATTACATCGTGAATGGAATTATGGAATGGAAAATACTCGGAATTACAATTTATTCAGAGCATAAACTATTTAATGGAAAAGCAATTTTAAAAAAATAAAGCCTTCTACTAACAGCGGTTTGCTTCAATGGCTACCTTCCGGATTTTCCTACGGAAAATCCGCTGCTGAATGGAATGTTTTGTTATATTTGTAATGGCTTGGTGTTTGTGCAACGCCACTGAGAGCAAGCCGCAGAACGTTATGTGCAACCCTACCAAACTGACCGCTAACACAAAAAACCGACAATTAATAGACTGAAATTGAAAATAAATTTATATCTTTGCGACAGACAAAAAAGGAAATGGTGTTCTTCCTTACCCAACCGCTTTAAAAAGCTGATGACGCCTGATTAATTTAAGTGTAACAATTTAATCAGGTAAATTATGTCTAAAAATAAACAAAAGTCTATCAGTAATAAATTAGTTTTTCAAGCTAAATTTTTTTTTAGAAATTATCCTTCACTTCCGTATATTCTTAAATGGACATTAATTTGTTCTTTTATTGGCGTTTTAATTGGTTCTGCTTCGGCAGGATTTTTACAATCATTAAATTGGGCAACCGATTTTAGAGAAAATCATTTATGGCTCATTGCATTATTACCAATTGGTGGTTTTTTTATCGGATTACTTTATTATTACTATGGTAAAGATGCGGAAGCTGGAAATAATTTACTGATTGATACCATTCACGAACCTAAACAAGTTATTCCGTTACGAATGGCTCCGTTTGTTTATATTGGTACGATTGCAACGCATTTTTTTGGCGGTTCGGCAGGACGTGAAGGAACAGCCTTACAAATGGCAGGTTCTATTGCCGACCAATTCAGTAAACCGTTTAAACTTTCGGCATCTGACAGAAAGATTTTAATTATTTCAGCAGTTGCAGGTGGTTTTGGTTCTGTATTTGGGACACCGCTTGCAGGTGCAGTTTTTGCTATTGAGTTTTTTCTTATCGGTCGTATTAGATACAATGCACTTTTCCCAGCATTCATAACTGCTATCATTGCCGATATTGTAACCAAACTTTGGCAAACGCCACACACACATTATCACATCAATTCAATTCCCGATATTTCTTTTATCAATATTATTTATGCTATTGTTACTGGAATATTTTTTGGCTTGTGTGCTTCCACTTTTAGCAAAGTCATTCATAAGACAGGTAACATTTTCAAATCAAATATTTCTTATCCACCATTGCGACCTTTTGTGGGAGGTATTATTGTAGCTTTTGCGGTTTGGGCAATCGGAACAACAAAATATATTGGTTTAGGTATTCCTACCATTGTTCAATCTTTTGACCAGCAATTACCAGCTTATGACTTTGCTATAAAAATGGCTTTAACTATCATCACGCTTTCGGCAGGTTTTAAAGGTGGAGAAGTTACACCGTTATTTTTTATTGGTGCAACATTAGGTAACGCATTAAGTCTTTTTATTCCATTGCCAACTGGGCTTTTGGCAGGAATGGGATTTGTAGCGGTATTTGCAGGAGCGACCAATACGCCTATTGCGTGTAGCATTATGGCGATTGAACTTTTTGGTGCAGAATGTGGCGTTTATGTTGCAATTGCTTGTGTGGTTTCTTACTTACTTTCAGGACATAACAGTATTTACGGAAGACAAATGATTGGAGAAGCCAAACATCAACGATACGCAAATCACGAAGGAAAACGATTAAATGAACTTTAAAATGAACAATATGAATGTTGAAAATATCAGTGTGTTGAAAATTTATTTTCGCTATGGACAAAAAGCAAAAAATTTAAGTTTTTGGCAAAAACTGTGGAACAACAATTTAGGGCAACAATTGCTAAAAAAAGCAAAAGAAATGAATATTAAACAAGCCAATATTTTCACAGCAAAAGCAGGTTATTTAGACAACGAAAAAATAAGTTATAATATTTCAGAAATTCCACCAAGCAAAAACCCTGTTTGTTTAGAACTTATAGACCAACACGAAAAACTGAAATCGTTTATTGAACAAAACCAAGAAAATCTAAAAGAAGTGAAAATAATTGTGCTTAACTCTAATAATGAAATAATAAAATGTTAGAACAATTAAAAAACATAGATACCGAATTGTTCCTTTTTCTTAACGGAAAACACAACACTTTTTTTGACCCAATTATGTATTGGGCAAGTGATAAACTATTTTGGTTACCATTTTATTTATTTATTGCAATTGTTATTATTCGTGAATACAAAAAGAAAAGTGTTTACATATTTAGTGCTATCGCTTTATTAATTACAATTTGCGACCAAACAGCCTCAAATTTGATTAAAAACTTAGTGAAAAGACTTCGTCCATCTCACGAACCTAATTTAGAGCCATTTATACATTTGAGCCAAGCAGGAAAAGGTGGCGAATATGGGTTTATTTCTTCCCATTCTGCAAACGCTTTTGGATTAGCCACATTTCTTATTTTGCTTTTACCATCAAAATACAATTGGTTAAAATTTGTCTTAATTTTTTGGGCGTTTTTGGTTGCGTATAGCAGAATTTACAATGGTGTTCATTATCCGTCTGATGTAATTGTAGCAATGTTGTTGGGTATTTCTTACGGCTTTTTAATGCGATTTGTACTTTTAAAAATTAAACCTTTCAAACAGCTTTAATGAAACAATATCAAATTTTCGCAATAATATCAATGATATTCGCAGGTTTAACTTCCGTAATCGCAAAAGCAGGACTGAAAAATGTTGCTTCCGATACAGGTTTGGCTGTCAGAACATCTTTTGTTTTTTTCCTTATTTGGCTCAACATTTTAGTATTCAACAACACCAACGATTTTGCAAACCTTACAAAAAGAGATATAGCCTTACTCGCAGTTTCAGGATTTACAACAACCATTTCTTGGATATTTTATTACAGAGCAATGAAAGTCGGTAACGTTTCAGAAATAGCATTGATTGATAAAGGAAGCATTATAATAACAATTGCTCTTTCATTTATATTTCTAAATGAACAATTTACTTGGAAAATTGCAGTTGGTGGACTTTTAATTATTGCAGGAATACTCATTTTGACATTAAAATAAAAGCACGAAAACAAATAATAACAAAATGACAAAAAAAAGGGCAGCACATAACAAAGAACTGTGCTTAAAAACAAATAAAAAATGATTTAATTTTAGTTTTTAACTATTAGTTTACTTCTGTAGTTTTCATTGTACTCTACTCCAGATTTTGCAATAGCAAAGGCTTGTTTTAAAAGCTTATTGCATACTGCTATTAAGGCCAATTTCTTGCTTTTACCTTTGTTAACTATGCGCTCATAAAGTTCTCTACATGCTTTGTTACATTTACAAGCCGTAAAACTACACATAAATAATAAATTTCTTAGCTTGGAATTACCCACTTTACTTATCCTAACCTTACCTTTTATACTACTTCCTGATTGCCTAATCACTGGTGTTAACCCACAAAATGAACACAATTGAGAACTATCCTCAAAGCGTTTAAATCCATCTGTTAAAACTAATAGCATCATTGCAGTCTTACGACCAATACCTGGAATACTCTCAACTTTAGTCAACATCTCTTGTTGTTCTGATTTGACCAAAACCAACAACTCTGCTTCTAGTAAACCAATCTCTTTTTGTAAATGTTTTAGACTCTTCTTCAAAGAACTAACCACTATTTTACAAGGATTACCCAATACCCCCTCTGCTTGTATTTTATTCTTTAAAGCAGCACTTTGCTTAGTATAAGTATCTAATAATCGTAACATCTGTAAACATTGCGTCTGGTATTTTGAATAACCAAACCATAAGGAAAGCTCTTGTTGCTGACCATACAAACAAATCATCTTAGCATCTGATTTATCTGTCTTTACTCTACTCAGCTTCATTTGAATAAAGCGCTTTATCGATAACGGATTTTCTACCGACACAGCAATATGATGATCTACTAAAAAATATGCCAATTGATAATGATAATAACCCGTAGCTTCCATCACACAATGTGAAGTGGCATCCAACAATTTCAAAAACTTTAAAAAGTCTTTTAAATTGTTAGAGAATTGATAATAATTACCAGAACAATCTACAACATCAAATGTGTCTTTACTGATGTCAATACCAAATGTTTTTTTATCTTTACTCATAAGAAAATGTTTTGAGAAAGGACAAACTACTTGTGTTTCATCACCTTAAAATCGAGATTAAATCTCACAGAACTGTTCGAAATATAAGTAGAAAAGAGAGGGGATTATCACTGTTGACGGAATCTAAAGTTCCTGCGGTTATCGTAAACCTTACTCCTCTCTTTTGTTCTTTCTGATTTATTCTTTAAATTTATAAATTGTAAACTTAAGGCGGTTTTGCAAAAGCGGGGGTGCAGTGCTTCGGTTGACAGTTTTTTCGTATAATTGAAGTGCGGTTCTCCGACTGAACGGTAGTGCGTAAAATCCCCGCCTTCGCAAAGCCGCAAAACGTTACCAGCAAGCGTAGAACGACCGACACGAACCGAAATAAACGCCTAAAACACGGCTGACAATTTCGCTGTAATCTGACACAAACCGACTTGACTTTATCGACACTCAAGCCGACACAAATGGTTTTAAAAATTTTTCCCACCGCACAAAAAAAATGAAGTTTTTATGCCAGCCCGCATTGGCACATTTGGTTTTGCCCCTACCCACAAGCCGACACACAGGCAAAACCAAAAGAGCCAATTTTGCCAACGCACATAATGACCGTTAAGATTGAAAATGTAACTTTGTAATGATGAATGTTTTAATTATAGAAGACGATACAAGAATTGCTGAACTTATCCAAAGAGGACTGCAAGAACAAGGTTTTGTTCCGACATTGGCGTATGACGGACTTTCGGGAAAGAAACTGGCTTTACAAAACGACTATGACTTAATAATTACCGACATCATTTTGCCGAAAATGGATGGACTTGATTTGTGCAAAGAAATACGGCAAACCAAACCTGACACGCCAATTATTATGCTGACCGCTCTTGGCACAACGGATGACAAAGTGGAAGGTTTTGATGCAGGAGCAGACGACTACCTTGTAAAACCTTTTGAAATGCGTGAATTATTAGTTCGAATCCGTGCATTGCTGAAGCGACAAAGCAAAACAACAAACAATACAGGCAATACACTTAAATATGCCGACCTTGAAATGAATTTGCATACAAAAATTGTAAGGCGAAATGGCCTTGAAATTAATCTTACTCCAAAGGAATTTAATCTTTTGGAATATATGCTGCAAAATCCAGAGAGGGTTTTATCAAGAGTAGAAATTGCCGAAAAGGTTTGGGACACACATTTTGACACTGGCACTAATTTCATTGATGTTTACATCAATTATTTAAGAAAGAAAATTGAAAAGGATTTTGACAAAAAACTCATTCATACCAAATCGGGTATGGGCTTTATTTTGAAAGTGGAATAATGAAAATCAGAACACGGCTTACCATATTATTCACACTCATTACTGCTACTATATTATTAGCATTTGCTTCTGTAATTTATATTTCGGCAAAGGAAAACCGTGAAAAAGAATTTTACTCATTGCTAAAAAAAGAAGCACTGACGAAAGCAAACCTGTTTTTCGATGCAAAGGTAGAAACCAAAACCCTTCAAGACATTTATAAAAACAATCGGCAGATTTTAAATGAAGTTGAAGTTGCCATTTACGACAGCAGTTTCAATTTGCTTTATCACGATGCAGTTGATATTGACTATGTAAAGGAAACACCTGAAATGATAGACGAGATTTATCATAAGGGAGAAAAGCAATTTTATCAGGAAAAATGGCAGGTAATTGGTTTGCGTTATGAATATGAAAACAAAAACTACATTATTACTGCAACTGCCATAGACCAATACGGCTATAATAAATTAGACAGCTTGCTGAAAAACAGCATTATTGTTTTTGTCATTTCTATTTTATTCATCTACATAGCAGGACGTTTTTTTTCCAAAAGAGCTTTTGACCCCGTAAAGGAAATGACCGAGAAAGCAAAGGTAATTTCAGCTACCAATTTGGACTTCCGTTTGAACAGCAACGGCAGTAAAGACGAACTTTCAGAACTGGCAAACACATTCAATGAAATGTTGAGCCGATTGGAAAATTCATTTGATGCTCAAAAGAATTTTGTTTCCAACATTTCCCACGAATTACGGACACCGCTTGCGGCAATTATTACCGAATTGGAACTATCCATCAACAAAGAAAAGAATATAATAGAATATAAATCTACTATTCAAAACGCTTTAGGTGATGCAAAAAAATTAGTCCGCCTTTCAAACAGTTTGTTGGATTTGGCAAAAGCCAGTTATGACCCAACTGAAATTTCATTTAAACAAATTCGCATTGATGAAATTTTATTGGATGCGAGACAACAAGTTCAACAAGTAAATCCTGATTACAAAATTGACATTGTATTTGAAAACGAGTTTGAAAACGACAATCAGATTACGGTAAATGGAAACGAATATCTTTTGAAAGTGGCTTTTGCCAATTTGTTTGAAAACGGTTGTAAATTTTCTAAGGATAAACAAAGCAGTGTTTCCATTGGCTTTGAAAAAGAAAAAATCCAACTTCAATTTAGCGACAAAGGAATAGGTATTTCAGAAGATGATTTAAAAAACATTTTCACTCCCTTCTATCGTGGCGAAAACAAACAATTTGCAGACGGAAACGGTATTGGACTTTCACTAACTCAAAAGATAATTTATTTACATAAAGGCAGTATTTCCGTTCAATCCAAACAACACCAGGGAACAACATTTACCGTTGAGTTACAGACCGTTTAACTCACTCTAATAAAATTCTAATTTTTTTCTATCGGTTCTCTAACAGTCATCTTTAATAAGTTAGTGGACTTTTGCACCCGAATAATGATTTCAATTCGGTGTAATGAAGTGTATTTTAAAATTCGTTTTCGGTGTTCTTTTATATTCTTTGCTATACAATCCTGTATATGCACAGACCAATTACACTTTGCAAAAGGCACTGCAAACTGCAAGGGCGAACAATCCCTACCTTAAAACCGAACAATTAAACATCGGTATTGCTCAAACTGATATTATTACTGCTAAACTTCGCCCAAACCCGATTTTGAACAATCAATCTTTGCAGTTAATGCAACCTTCGCAATTTCCTGCAAGCACGGATTGGTATAACGGACAAAACAGGCAGGTTTGGTGGCAATTGACCAAACCCTTTCAAGTAGCAGGACAACGAAAATACAAAATTGATGTTGCCAACAAGAATGTTTCGTTTGCTGAAAAAAATTATTCAGAAACCGAAAGACATATTTTTTCGGAAGTAGCCTCAAAATGGCTGGAAGTATGGACGGCACAAAAGCAATTGGAAATTATCCAAATTGCTAAAAGCAACATTGATAGCTTGGTTTTAACAAACCAAATCCGTTACAAAAATCAGGTCATTACACAAACCGATTTGTTCCGCACCGAACTTTTATCAAAGCAATATGCCATTCAATACAAAACAGCTTTGCAAGAGGTTATCAACCGCCAAAATGAATTGAAATTCTTGTTAGGTGTTCAGGAAGATTTAAGTATTGATGCGAATGATAATTTTTTGTTTACAATGCATCAAAGCATTGACAGTTTGCTCAAACAATCATTACAAAACAGAAGCGATATACAAACTGTGAAATCTTTGATTGATGTTTCAAACAGCAATATAAAATTGCAAAAATCGCTTGCCTTTCCACAACCTGAATTAGGTTTTATTTGGAACCCGCAAAATACCATTCCCTATTTCGGAATTTATGCCACCGTTGATTTGCCCTTTTTCAACCGCAATCAGGGAGAAATCAAAAAATCCTATCTGTTGAAAGACCAAGCCGAAACACAATTGTTTACCATTCAGACACAAATCCAAACGGAAATTTCGGTTGCTTTCGCTAACTACCAACTACAACAGCAAAACCTTGAAAGTTTTAATATGCTTTTGCAACAATCGCAAACCATTTTGGATAATGTAAAATACGCTTATTTAAAGGGTGGAACTACAATCATAGATTTTCTGGAAGCACAACGCAGTTGGTTGGAAACACAACAACAATACTATGATGCAATGCAAGCATACAGACAAAGCTACATTCAATTGCTTTACGCAACAGGTTTAATCAATCAATTGGCATTATGATGAAAAATTTAGTTTACATATTCTCATTTCTCTTTTTGCTCTCCGCTTGTGGAGGAAAAGAAAAGAAAGTATCGGAAAAACAAACTACCCCGACTGTTAGCAATAACGGAACAACAATTTCTTTTCCTGATGCTGAAAGTATTGCGTTTTTCAAAACCGAAAAAATCAGCAGCAGAAACATCGAAGCAGAATTAAACGCTCCGGGTAAGATTGCAGCGACAGTTTTACCATCGGGCGAAGGTGCTTCGCAAAACATTATTTTGTTTGATAATTCTGAACTGGCTGGAAATTACACGCAGTTAATACAACATCAAATCAATATCAGTCAAATTCAGAATATCAACATCAAACAAAAACAATTGGAATTAGGGCGAACCAAAGATTTACACTTGCACGGTGCAGCTACAGGGCAGGATTTACTGAATGCTCAAACCGCTTTATCAATGGAGCAAACCAATCTTGCCAACGAGAAAGCCGCTTTAATTGAGCACGAAACCAAATTGAAATCAGGAGGATTTAATCCTGAAGTTTTACGCAAGGCAAAAGCAGGAACTGCTTTTATCATTTGTGATATTCCCGAAAATCAAATCAGTAAAATCAAAGAAGGACAATCTTGCAACATCACTTTTACAGCATTTCCAAACGAAAAATTTACTGGAAAAATTGATGCTATTGCCGATATGGTGGACAATGCCACACGAATGGTAAAAGTGAGAATTTCAGTAAACAACGCAACAAGTAAATTGAAATCGGGAATGTTTGCTAATATTTCTTTTGGTTTGAGTGAAGGAAACTTTATCAGTATTAGCGAAAATTCGTTGGTAACTGTTCAGGGTAAAAATTATGTGTTCGTAAAAAAATCATCTACTGAATTTGAAAGGAAAGAAATCCAAACAGGGCAACAGATTGGCGATAAAATAATTGTGTTTAGCGGACTTAATAATGGAGAAGAAATCGCCATTGAAGGAGTAATGCAATTAAAAGGATTATCATTCGGTTACTAAAATTTATTTCAATGATACAAGCACAAATCTACATTGACAAAGACGAACTGAAAGGGACAAAACCCTTGCATCAGTTCATTATGCAATTGCTGATTGATAATGGAATTGCGGGAGCAACTTCATTTGTCGGTCATTCAGGTTTTGGCAGACATCATCGTTTGAAACAACCTGCACAACAATTTTCATTTGATGAAACACCAATGCTCATCGTATTTATAGATGAAGACAAAAAAGTAAAAGTAGCATTAACCGAATTAAGAAAGCAATACAGAGGTGGGTTTATAGTAACTCACATTGTTGAGCAATGGTAAATTATGATTAAAAATCTTCTCATATTTTCTCTCAAAAATCGCTGGTTGGTCGTGGCGATTAGTTTTGCATTAATGGCAGTCGGCTATTATTGTTTTACACAACTAAAAATTGAAGCATATCCTGACATAGCAGATACCAATGTAATTATCGTTGCTCAATATCAAGGTCGTGCAGCCGAAGAAGTGGAACAACAAGTGACCGTTCCTATTGAAAGAGCTTTACAAAACACACCTAATGTTTTAGACAGAAGAAGCAGAACGATTTTTGGTTTATCGGTTGTGCAACTCACGTTCAAAGACGGAACAGACGATTATTTCGCTCGCCAACAAGTGATGGAGCGTTTGGCAACAGCCGAACTGCCCGATGGCGTATCGCCTGAATTGGCTCCACTTTCAACAGCCGTTGGCGAAATTTTCCGTTATGTGGTGGAAGCACCGCCAAACTTTTCGCCCATTCAGTTAAGAGATTTACAAGACTGGGTAATTAAACCTTATTTGTTGCAAACAGCAGGTATTGCCGATATTACCACTTTTGGCGGACCGCTCAAACAATTTCATATTCTCACTTATCCCGACAAATTACGCAAATACAATCTTACACTTTCTGATGTAGAAAATGCGATAGTTGCGAACAATCAAAACACAGGCGGAAACATCATTGAGAGAGGTGGACAAGGTTTTGCCGTGCGTGGTTTAGGTGCAATAAAAAATGAAACCGACATTGAAAACATTGTATTAAAATCTGAAAACGGAGTTCCAGTTTTTATCCGTGATGTGGCAAGCGTTGAAATTGCACCGCCACAGCCAAGCGGAGTTTTGGGTTACACTGTTACAGATGACAGCGTAAATGTTAACAACGGAGTAGAAGGAATTATTTTGCTTCGCAGATACGAAAACCCAAGCGAAGTTTTAGCAGAACTTAAACAACGTATTGAAGATTTACAGGAACACGAATTGCCCGAAGGTGTAAAAATCAGAACACTTTACGACCGAAGTTTTTTGATTGACCATTCTTTACACACAGTAGGAAAAACTTTGTTTGAAGGCGTTAGCATTGTGATTATCATTCTGATTTTCTTTTTAGGAAGTGCAAGAAGTGCCTTGGTCGTGGCTTTGACTATTCCTTTCTCATTGCTTTTTGCCTTTATCATTATGCGATTTACAGGTATTCCTGCTAATCTACTTTCATTAGGTGCGATTGATTTTGGTATCATCGTGGATGGTGCGGTAGTAATGGCTGAACATCTCATTCGGAAATACCGAACGGCAACACCCGAAGAAAAGGAAAATGGAATTGTTCATATTACCTTGCTTTCTGCACAGGAAGTAGGGAGGGAAATTTTCTTTTCGGTAACGATTATCATTTTGGCATATATGCCCATTCTTTTAATGACAAGAGTGGAAGGCAAACTGTTTTCGCCTATGGCTTTGACATTGGCGTTTGCAGTTATCGGTTCAATGATTGCTGCTTTAACTTTTATTCCAGTTTTGATTTCATTTGTTTACAACAAAGCAATTTCAAACCCAGACAAACCTTTTAAAGAACATCGAAATAAAGTCCTTGAATTTGTAGAAAACATTTATGGTAAACTAATTTCAAGAATTTTAAAACACTATAAAAAAACTGTTTTTATCGGGTTTGGAATAGTATTGTTGCTTATTTCATTCGGTTTGAAATTAGGAACAGAGTTTTTGCCCGAATTAGATGAGGGTTCTATCTTTCTTCGAGGCAATTTCCCAGCGGGAATTACCATTCAGGAAAATGCCAAGTATGCACCAAAAATCAGAAGCATTATTTCCAAATATCCTCAAATTGCTTTTGTCATTACACAAACAGGACGAAATGATGACGGCACAGATCCATTTCCTGCCAATCGAAATGAAATTTTAATCGGGTTGAAAGATTATCATTTGTGGAGTGATACTATTTCAAAAAAGGAATTGGTAAAACAAATACGAACAGAATTAGAAAAAGAATTGCCGAGTGTAAAATTTACATCGGGGCAACCCATCATTGACCAGGTAATGGAAATCGTAACAGGAAGTGCTGCCGACCTTGCTGTTTCTATTGTAGGCGATGATTTGGTAATGATGCGAAGCAAGGCTGACAGTATTGCCAACATTGTAAAAGCAATGCAGGGAAGCGAAGGCGTGAATATTGAACAGGAAGGAACACAAGAGCAACTTGCCATAAAAATAAACCGTGAATATGCCGCTCGTTACGGCATTAATGTTTCTGACATTCAGAATATGATTGAAGCAGCTATTGGTGGTAAAAATATTTCGGTGTTGTATGACGGAACAAAACGTTATGATATTGTTATTCGCTACTTACCACAGTTTAGAAATAACATTGATGAAATTAAAAAACTATTAGTTTCTTCTGCCAATGGTGCATTAATTCCAATGGAACAATTAGCCGAAATTAATTTTGTGGAAGGACAAACCAATATTTACCGTTACAACAACAAAAGAATGGTAACGGTAAGAACGAACATAAGAGGCAGAGACCAAGGCGGTTTTGTGAAAGAACTGCAAAAGAAGATTGAAAATGAAATTCGCATTCCGAAAGGGTATGAAATAGTATATGGCGGGCAGTATGAAAATCTTGAAAGAGCAGGAAAGCAATTGGCATTGACAATTCCGCTGACTTTGATAATGGTTTTTGTTTTTCTCTTTATGCTTTACAAAAATTTCAAGCATACATTGATAACAACAAGCTGTGTATTGTTTGCTCTTGCAGGTGGAATTATTGCTTTACTCATTCGTGGATATTATTTCAATGTTTCCGCAGGAGTTGGTTTTGTTTCCATTTTCGGAATTTCAGTAATGGCTGGAGTATTATTAGTATCTGCATTAAACAGGGCAACATTTAGCAATTTAATTTCACAGACGCTCATCAACCAGACATCTAAGGAACAATTACGAGCAATACTTTCTATCCTTGTTTTAGCCATTTTAGGACTTGTTCCTGCTGCTATCTCAAGTGGTATTGGCTCTGACGTCCAAAGACCTTTGGCAACTGTTATTATTGGAGGACTGACAAGCACCTTAATTTTTGCACCGATACTAATACCGCCATTGTATTGGTGGATAAATAAGAATGGAAATAATCATAGGAAAAAAGAATAGCAACCGCACAGGGTCAAGCACATTTGCAATTCGCACAAGCCAACGCACAGACCAAAAATTGCAAAAGAGCTTGCCCCTTTTCCACCTTGACAAAAACTTCAATTTTTTTTCTTCCTTCCCTTCTAAAATTTTTTAAAACCGCTACCGCACAACCGACACATAAAGAAATAAACTCAGACCTAACAACGACAGCGAAACCCTTTACAGACCTGACTTATAAGACACGGACGACAGAACGCCAGCTGGTAACAGCGTGTTGCCGCAATGCGGGGTGACGTGCTTCGTAGGACAGGAAATCGTATATTTGAACCGTAGTGCTTCGATTGAACATTTGTGCTGAAAATCCCGCACTGCGGCAACACGCCAACCGTTGTGTGCAATAGCTTCCGAAACTGCAGAAATAAAATCCAGAATTATGAAACCAAAAATAATGTATATAGAAAATAAAACTGAAAGACATAGTGGTTTAGCATGGATTGGTATTGCTGAATTTTCAAAATCTGGACAGACAGTTTACTTTGACAATAAAGCATTAAAAAAGCTCAAAACAACAGGAATTAGTGGAAATCACTATAACATAGAAACTGGAGAAGAATATTGGATTTCTGGAGTTAAGAAAAATGGAGAAGATAGACATTGGGCTGGTGGCGGAAAAATAATGCTTGATAAAAATTGCATTGAAGAATATTTAAAAATAATCAATGCAGAAAATATTGACGATAAAAAATATATCATTGTTGAAATTAGAAAAACTGATAAAAGCAGATTTAACGAAATTGAAAACGCTGAATTGGAATTTGAAAATGATAGTCGCGAAGCAATGTATTGGGATAATAACCGTAAAAAGTTACTCTAAATTGCTACAGCACACAACAGGCGTTTGGCAAGATTGCGAATTTTTGTAGTAAATACACGTTTACATTTCGCAAGAAATTTTATCTTTAACAGAAAATAATCAGTTCCGAAGCTCGCAACCTCGCCAAGCGCCGGAACGTTAGGCACAAGTTTACTTGACGACTGAAATACATTCATATATAAAAAGAAAATTTTGAATGAAAAAAATTTACACAACAGAAAAATATAGACGATATAATTTAACCAAGAGCCGAAAAGGGGTAAAAAAAAGGAAAAAAGTATATAGACCTAACTATACTTCCTATAAGGATGCAATATCAAATATTAAAGATAAAGTTGTAGCTCCTGAAGACTTTAGACTTATAGAAAATACTGAAAAATGTTTAAAATTCTTTAGAGATATTAGAAGCAAAGAGTTTTTAACCAATATAAAAGGGGAAAAATCAGTTGAATTTACATTAGAAAAAGTTATTGAAATCGACTATGGTACAATTAGTATTTTAACTGCCATTAGTGATGATTTAAAATATAAAAACATCAATTTTAGGGGAAATTTGCCACCAAACGAAAAAAGTAGAGAATTTGTAATCGAATCTGGATTTTTAAATCATATGTTTGATTCACGTGGTAATAAAATTACAGTTAAGTCTAAATCTGATTTGATTTTTTTTGAAAAAGGTTCAGGTAAACTATTAGAAAAAGACAATAAGAAAATAAGTGAAATGGTTAAAAGTGCTATTTTACATTTAACAGGTGAATCAAAACATTGCCTTCCCGTAAAAACTTTAATATTGGAAATATGTGGAAACTCAATAGAATGGGGAAATACTTCAAAAAAACAATGGCTATTTGGTTTAAAATATGATGAAAACAAAGTTATTTTTACAGTAACTGATGTTGGTTTAGGAATTTTAAAAACCCTAAGAAAAAAGAACTTTCAGAAAATTAATGATGCTTTTACATTCAAAAGTCCTATGGAAATATTGATAGGAGCATTTCAAAAAAAATATAATTCAAGTACTATGGAAGAGAATAGAAATAAAGGCTTACCTTCAGTGAGATTGAACTATGAAATTGGTAATATCAAGAAACTAATAGTATTAACAAATGATGTAATTTTGCACTATGATAATCAGTTAAATTCAAAAACATTCAAAAAAGGTACACCTCGCTATAAAGGGACTTTTTATCAGTGGGAAATGGATTTGGATTGTGTTAAAAATATTTATAAAACATAAGAAATGGAAATTAGTATATTAGAAAATTTTAGTGAATATCCTGGTTTAAGGCATTGTAAAATAAGTGATAAATCAGGTGAAGAATTTTATCATTCAGTCTTAAATGAGAAATTTTATGAAGTGTTTTCAAATGATGAAAAATTAATTGTTGATTTAGATAATACAGGTGGTTATGCTTCTTCATTTCTTGACGAAGCATTTGGAAATCTTGTATTTGATTTTACTTTGGAAAAAGTAAAAAATAAGATAGAAATCATATCAACTCAAGAACCTCATTGGAAAGATATGATTTTAGACAAGACATTTAAAGAATGGGAAAACAGAAGATTACAAAAAGTAAATCCTGTAGTTACTTTAACACACAAACCTTGGTATCGTTTAGTTGAAAATAATTTAATAAAAGATGTATGGGAATCACCTGTTGTTGTGTAACTGAACCAATGTTTGATACTGCAAATTATATTGATATTATTGCAATAATAGTTAATGTGATACTCACAGTTTGGATTGTATTTGTGATTCAAGATAGATCAAACAATAAAAGAATTTTAAAAGATCATTATATTAATGAAATTAAAGAGTTAAAAAATGATTACAAAACATATTTAACAAATCTGTATAATTGTAAAGTTTCACCTAAGAACATTATTCCTTGGTTTAAACTTATGAATATAAAGGTTACTGATATTATGGAAGAAATCAACAGTATCTATAAAATAGATAAAGACACCTTAGGTCCTTATCAAAATGAATTAAGAGATTTATTAACAGACAATGAAGATTTCAACAATCAGTTTAATGATGAAAAATTAAATTTATCTTCTACTTCAAAAAATTCATTGATTAAATTTCAACAAGAGAAAAACAAACTTTTTAATCAAATTATATTAAAAATCAACAATTCTTAGAAAAAAACCTGTGCCTAACAGGCGTTTGGCAAGATTGCGAATTTTGTAGTAAATACACGTTTATTTCTCGCAAGAAATTTTATCTTTGATAGAAAATAATCGGTTCCAAAGTTCGCAACCTCGCCAAGCGCTGGGACGTTACCTGCAACCTTAGACAACTGCACATTAAGGCAAACAAAATATAAAAATGAAGTTTAAAAAACACATAGCAACAATAATTTTCCTTTTAATGACATCTATTTCTTTTGGACAAACTCAACTACTTAAAAAGTATGACTTTGACAAAGGAGGTTACTATCTAATTGGTGTTCGTTCTGAAAGTGACCGCAATGGTCTTGCAGACAGCCTAGGTGAATTTTACACTGACGACATTAGGATTTTGAACGCAATAAAAAAGGAATGGACATTTAAAAAACCAAGTCCGAAATATGCCTGCGGTTATCATTATGAAGTGGTAATTTGCAAAAATGGATTAGAATTAGAGAGTTTTTCAATCAACCTGAATTGTAACGAAATAGTAAGCGACAACGGCTATTTCTATTTTGAAACTCGACAGCTGAGAATGTTTAAAGACAGTTTCAAGAAACCTTTTAGAAAACAAGAAAAATTCACTTCGCTGACAGATGCGAGAAATTACAGGAAAAATATACTGAACGACACTACCCTTATATTGACACCCACTCCCACTTGGACAAAATATGAAGGGACGTTTGAATTCACTTATGTCTGTCCAAAAGGAAGTAAAGACTGTCTTGACAATGAAGAGAAGTTGCTAAAAAAATTGACGGAAGAAATAAAATTAAAATATCCTGGTGAAGAATTTGAACTTGAAGGCAGAGGCGGTTCAAGTTCAGACTTATTTGTAGAAGTAAAATGCAATAAAACGCTTGCAGACAAATTCTGTTTATATAAAAGAGATTTAGAGTTTGACAAATGGGAACCCTACAATTTGTGGTTTTATACATTTTGGACAGTTAGACAAAAATGACATAATGAAAAACACAGAAGAAAAGGCAGCAGGTAACAGGCGCTTGGCAAAAAAGCGGGTTCAGTGCTTATATGAAGTTATGTGCTTCGTATCAATTGCATTGCTTACAGACAGTTTTGTGCTTCGAAATCCGCTTCTTCGCCAAGCGCCGGAACGTTAGGCGTAATAAAATGACAAGACAAATAGTAATAGCAATTTTTCTGGTATTGACGACAATCAGTTGTTCAGACAAATCAGACGAATCCGTTAGAAGTCAAGACGACAACGAATTTATCGAAGCGCTGACTTATCATCATGAATTTAAAGTCTCTGCAATAATTGATGATTTTGCTAAGAACAAATCAATTGACAAAAAAATCAAGACTGAACGGGTGGCTCAAACCACCAATTACTGGACACCGCTTTGTTATGCTTGCTTCATCGGAAACTCTAAAGCGGTAAAATTACTTATTGAAAAAGGAGCAAATGTAAATTACAAAGACAGTAATGGTCAGACGCCACTAATTTTGGCATCAATAACAGGTAACATTGAGGAAATCGCACTTTTACTAAAAGCAGGTGCAGACATCAACGGAGTTGATATGAATAATAGCTCAGCATTAATTCACGCATCAGCAGAGGGCAATTTATTGACAGTAAAATATTTGGTCGACCAAGGATGCGAGCTGGAACCTAAAAATGGCGGACAAAATGCTCTTGACTTCGCAATATTCTATCAACATCAACAGGTAATTGACTATTTGACTGAAAAGGGACTTAAAAAATCAGGGACATAATTACTACGCCTAACACGGGCTTTGCGTTAGTGGGCGGACAGTGCGAATATAAACATTTAAGCAATTAATAAACGTTAGTGCTGGCAAACAGTTTACGGTTTCAAAAGCCCACCAACGCAAAGCCCGAAACCGTTAGCGGTAATTTTAAGAGACACTTCTGAAAAAAGAAAATACTATGAAACTAAAAATTTATATTCCTTTGATTATTATCATGATATTATTTTCTTCCTGTGACGAAAAGTTGAAAATAAAAGTAACTGAAAATAAAGATATCAAAATTGAACGTTACACAATAAGTACAATTACAAGTGGTCATAGATTTTGTGATATTACTAATAAACGATGGAACAAAACAGAAAGAATTTATGAAGCTGATTGGGGAGCAGGAACTGACAGTCTGTATATAAAAAATGATTCAATTCTGATTAAGGCTGACATAGAAAATGCTGTAATTTACGATTTAGCGGCAATAAAATTTGGCTACAAAATAGTTTTAATTGATATCGAAAAATAAAAACTTCCGCTAACAGGCGTTTGGCAAGATTGCGAATTTTGTAGTAAATTCAAGTTTATATTTCGCAAGAAATTTTATCTTTAGCAGAAAATAATCGGTTCCGTAGCTCGCAACCTCGCCAAGCGCCGGAACGTTATGTGCAACCCTAACAGACGACACTACTAACATTGACAGACACAAAAAAATATGAAATATTGGAAGCATTGCCGACTTACGTACCAATGTATATTCCTGTGACTGAAAATGACGAGACATTTTATTCAGAAGGTTTTCCAGTTCGCTTTTACAAATCTGACGGAACAGACTGGGTTGCTAATTTTAAACCAGGTTGGACAGACTTAAAAGAAATAATTGAATTTGAAAACTCAGAAAAACTATTAGTAATAGCTTGTGGAACTTGTTATTTAATGAACCCAGACGACACAAAGCCAATTGAAGTTTTCGGGGTTGGTTATTCTGAAGTTTTTAAAGCAAGCAATGACAGATTTGTATTGCAAGACCAAACCGACCTGACAATTATTGAGCCTGATGGAAATCATTGGGATACTGAAAGAATTTCGTGGGACGGATTATCCGAAATAAAAGTTGAGAATAATTTGGTATCAGGACTTGCATATAATCCTATGCACGATTCTGACGAATGGGTTGAATTCAAATATGACCTTGACTCAAAAACATTGACTGGAGGAAGTTACTATTCGTTTGAGAACAAAAAACCTTGGTGGAAAATATGGTGACGGACAGAAGGGCAGCACATAACAGCACCTACCCAAAAGGCGGGGTGTCGTATTCCAAAGAAAGTTTTGTAATCAAAGAAAGTTTAATTTTTCAAAACAAGTTTTGTGGTAAAAGTCCCGCCCTTCAGGTAGCTGCAAAACGTTATGTGCAAGCATACCAAAATTGCGTAAAACCAATCTCATAAACATTAAATGAAAAAAATCATAGCCGTAGTAATTTCAGTTCTTTTAATATTTTATTTTTTAAACCACTTTTTTACCAAATCCATGATTGTCGGCACTTATGTTAGTAACGACAATGCTAGAATTGACGGACCGAATAAAGGTGATACTTTAATACTTCTTGAAAATAATACCTTTAGAAGTCAAACTTGGGGAAAGGGCACTTACAAACTAGAAGGATCTTCAATTACTATCAATTACAATTATGAATTAGGAAAAGCTTCATATCAAATGGGAGTTCGCAGAAATTCCTCTTTGCAACCGAAATTAGTTTTTGACTTCGATTTGGAATCTTGTTTTGAAAAAGTTGATTAATGCCTGCACATAACAAAGAACTGTGCTTAAAAACAAATAAAAAATGATTTAATTTTAGTTTTTAACTATTAGTTTACTTCTGTAGTTTTCATTGTACTCTACTCCAGATTTTGCAATAGCAAAGGCTTGTTTTAAAAGCTTATTGCATACTGCTATTAAGGCCAATTTCTTGCTTTTACCTTTGTTAACTATGCGCTCATAAAGTTCTCTACATGCTTTGTTACATTTACAAGCCGTAAAACTACACATAAATAATAAATTTCTTAGCTTGGAATTACCCACTTTACTTATCCTAACCTTACCTTTTATACTACTTCCTGATTGCCTAATCACTGGTGTTAACCCACAAAATGAACACAATTGAGAACTATCCTCAAAGCGTTTAAATCCATCTGTTAAAACTAATAGCATCATTGCAGTCTTACGACCAATACCTGGAATACTCTCAACTTTAGTCAACATCTCTTGTTGTTCTGATTTGACCAAAACCAACAACTCTGCTTCTAGTAAACCAATCTCTTTTTGTAAATGTTTTAGACTCTTCTTCAAAGAACTAACCACTATTTTACAAGGATTACCCAATACCCCCTCTGCTTGTATTTTATTCTTTAAAGCAGCACTTTGCTTAGTATAAGTATCTAATAATCGTAACATCTGTAAACATTGCGTCTGGTATTTTGAATAACCAAACCATAAGGAAAGCTCTTGTTGCTGACCATACAAACAAATCATCTTAGCATCTGATTTATCTGTCTTTACTCTACTCAGCTTCATTTGAATAAAGCGCTTTATCGATAACGGATTTTCTACCGACACAGCAATATGATGATCTACTAAAAAATATGCCAATTGATAATGATAATAACCCGTAGCTTCCATCACACAATGTGAAGTGGCATCCAACAATTTCAAAAACTTTAAAAAGTCTTTTAAATTGTTAGAGAATTGATAATAATTACCAGAACAATCTACAACATCAAATGTGTCTTTACTGATGTCAATACCAAATGTTTTTTTATCTTTACTCATAAGAAAATGTTTTGAGAAAGGACAAACTACTTGTGTTTCATCACCTTAAAATCGAGATTAAATCTCACAGAACTGTTCGAAATATAAGTAGAAAAGAGAGGGGATTATCACTGTTGACGGAATCTAAAGTTCCTGCGGTTATCGTAAACCTTACTCCTCTCTTTTGTTCTTTCTGATTTATTCTTTAAATTTATAAATTGTAAACTTAAGGCGGTTTGGCACAATAGCTACATTCATCTTTACAACAACGTTCGATTTTCGCTGGAAAATCTTATCTTAGCAAGAAAATATACGTTCACGCAGCCGCTACTGCGCCAAGCCGCAAATCGTTAGCAGTAACCTTATTCCAACATTGTGTAAAATGGAGAAATTAAAATTTACTTTACTTAGTTTGTGTTTTGTGTTGTTTTCTTGCAAAAACGATATGAAATTTGAAAAATCAGGTTGGAATCAAAAAGGTGATTTAAATAGTTACAAGAATAGAGAAAATATGCTTGAAGACTTAACTAACAACCACAAACTAAAAGGAATATCATATTCAAAAGTAATTGATTTACTAGGCTTGCCTGAAAATTATTCCGATGAAAAATTCAACACATTGTCATATAATATTGTAACCGAATATGGAAATGATATTGACCCAGTATATATTAAAATTTTGGAAATAAAATTGACGAAAGACAGTATTGTCGAAAATTATAAAATAGTCGAAATCGAAAATTAAAGGCTACTGCTAACAGGCGTTTGGCAAGATTGCGAATTTTGTAGTAAATTCACGTTTACATTTCGCAAGAAATTTTATCTTTGATAGAAAATAATCGGTTCCGAAGTTCGCAACCTCGCCAAGCGCCGGAACGTTGGCAGTAGTTTTAAAAAACAGACAATAATGAAAATAATGACAAGACTAACAAGCATTTTATTCGTTCTGACTTTATGGACGACAACCGTAAACGGACAAGATTTTTTTGAAGATGGAAGTATGAAACTAACAGAAGTTTCTACCGACAAAAAATATGGTTACGAACCTAATCATAAGACCTCGATTAAAGTAGGAAAAATTGAAAATGAACAAGCCTATTTGAAAGCATTACGTGGACCTAATGGTGAAGCTGTTCAATTTAGACGTGTGTCAAGTTGTTGTGAATTCAAAAGCAAATCAGCGGCTTTTGGTAAAGGACTATTGGACAAATATGAAGTTTATTATCAAGGACTTAAAGAGCCGAGTATTTTATACGTTAACGGATATGACTATGAAAGTCCAAAAGCACCTTTTGGTTTTACATTTGTCACAGCTGACAAAATAGAAAAACCAACAATTTTTCCAGCGGACAGTATATTGAAAGTTAGCTTTTGCAATGCACAGACACAATATGCAGTAGGAAAAGAGTTCTTACTAAAAGAAAAAATTGGAGAAAAACCAGAACCCGATACAAATCCAATCTTTGAAGGCGGACTTGAAGAATTGAAAAAATATTTTGCTGACAAGCCATTGCCAGATGAACGAGTTAAAGATGCAGTTTTTAGAGTTGCTATTGCATTTGTTGTTGACTGTAATGGTAAAGCGGGAAATTTTATGATTATAACAAAAGGGAAAGGACTTGCAGAAACTTTTGCAAACCAGGTTTTAGAGAGAGTAAACAGTATGCCGCAAAATTGGAAATCCGCAACTAAAAACGGAGAAAATGTAGATTGCTATCAAGTTCTATCATTCACTGTAACAGGTGGACAACTTGACAAAGTATCATACAGATGACGAAAGGAAGAAAAACTTCTGCCAACAGCCGTTTGCCGCAATGGGGGCTGACGTGGTTAATCCAAGTGCAGTGCTTCTATCAACATTTGTACTTGGTTGACAGTGAAGTGCTCCGAAATCCCCCACTGCGGCAAGCGGCAAAACGTTAGGCGTCATTCAGAAAAACGTTATGGAGAAAAACCTTAAGAATAGAATAAATAAATTTGCTGAAAGGTTCAACTACAATGTGGTTTATCAAAAAGAAGATTTGGTTTTGACAAATTATAAGCAAGTAATTAGAATCCGAGAGGAAAAAAAATCTAAAAACTTACTTAGTATTGAGATGAATGAAAATGAAAAGACGATAGTAATACCTGAAGAATTCATTTTTGAAATACTTTATAAATTTTTTCATCGAACTTCAGAATTTGACATTGAATTGAATCCGGGAAAAGTTTTGAACATACAAGACTTTTGTGAGATTGAGTACCTTTCAAAAGATTGGCTCGAAAAAGCGAGAGAGAAAAAATCATCTGGTGGAAACAGAATTTTATTTGAATTTTATAACGACTATTTAATTCTCGTAGATGATTTAAATTATTTTAAAACGAATATATTGATAATGGATTAGAACGTCGCCTAACAGGCGTTTGGCAAGATTGCGAATTTTGAAGTAAAATCACGTTTACATTTCGCAAGAAATTTTATCTTTAACAGAAAATAATCGGTTCCGTAGCTCGCAACCTCGCCAAGCGCCGGAACGTCCAAGATCAAATCCAAATTTTTAAGCTAAAAATTTATTCATTTCTACATAAGGCGTTCTTCTGTTAACAGTTGCGAATATTCTCGATACTATTTTGTTTCTAATTATGTTTAAAACTACCATTTTTGGTTTCCCTTCTTCTACTCTTTTTTGGTAATATATTTTAAGCTCTTTATCGTGCTGAATGGCACTTATAGCTGACATAGACAACAAACTCTTCATCTTTCGATCACTTATGGGATGGATTTTATTTCTTCCATGTATGCTCGTTCCAGATTGGTATGGATAAGGAACCAAACCGCAATAGGCTGCAAACTGCCGTGAGCTCTCAAACCGTGTATAGTTGTGTGTATGTAACAACATCTGAACAGCTAGAACCATTCCTACACCTTTAACAGTTTTAGAAAGTTTATAACTGGTAATCATTGTGTTATCTTGTTTTATAAGCTCATTCATGGCTTTTTCTGTTGATGTAATTTGCTTTTCTAAATAAGCTATATTCTCTTTTAAGATCCCAACTGAAACATCATTTACTTGGTCTAAAACTATGTCAATCATACCTTTCAAAAGATTTTTACTTGCCGTTTGTTGTTTTATTAATTGTTCCCGTAAACTCATCATACGTTGTAACTCTATTAATTTTTTGGCTGGTGGAACCGACGGAATTAACTCATCACGTCTAAGCCATGCATAATTAGCTATTTCCCATGCATCAGCTTTGTCGCTTTTGCCTCGTTTTAAACCCATAGACCTCTTGATTTCTATAGCGTTAATACAACAATAAGCATGCTTGTTTTCATAAAGAAAATAACTCAACATTAAACAATACCATCCAGTATGCTCAAAGCAAAATAGACTTTGATCTAAATTGATTTTCTGTTTCATTAGCCAAGTAATAATTTGTTTAAATCCTTTTGTATCATTACTAAACTGCTTATGAATATTGGTAGTTCTTACCATGACATCCAAGGTTAATTTTGATACATCAATACCAATGGTTTCTGTTACTTTTTTCATACATTTGTTTTTAAGTTAAATAAATCCTTGCTGTGCTATCGCCTTTAACGGGTCTAAAAACCCAACATTCCAAGTAGTACTTGCAAGTCCGAAGAGGGAAACAGGTCTTATGCGGCTTATAGGTCATTACCCTAAGAAACGTTTTAGTTCACCTGTTTCCTATTCGGAAAATTAGCTATTTATTTATTAATGCAAACTAAAGGCGGAACGTTAGTGGCGATTTTCACAAAAACGATATGAAGAACATATTTATTATATTACTTTTTCTCCAATACACAGGATATTCTCAAAATATCAGTTTGGATGAAATTCTCTTTATGAAAAGCGAAAACTTAGACAGCGTTAGGAATTTACTAACCAAAAAAGGTTGGTTTGTTTTTTCTGAATTACAGCCGACCAAAAATGAATCTGGAATATTTGTCTTCGCCGTAAAAAACGAATGGAAAGATAAAAATATGGATTTTTCCACAAATGAATCTTTTGTAGAATATCATTTTACTCTAAAATCACATGTAGATAAAATTAATTATAAAACTGGATCAAAAAAAAATTATAAAAATCTTGTAAAAAGACTTAGAGAACTAAATTATAAACCAATTTTAAAAAAATCCTCTGAAACAATTTACAGTGATGGAAAAAATACAGTCACAATTGAAGTTATTAATAATGCAAGAGTAAAAAATTTCTATGTTATAACTTTGATAAATAAATCGACAGTCTAAAACAAAACCGCCACTAACAGCAGTTACAAGAAATTGCTAAGCATGGGATTTATCAGAAATGATAATTGTTGAAACAAAGTTTTGACTATATTAGTAATTGTCAGTGAATGAAGTACGCAACTTCTTGTAGCTGCCAAACGTTAGCAGTAACTTTAAAGAACCGTAGAAATGAAGAACAGAATCTTATTTGACAATTACTACATATATCTTATAGCTTTTGCTCTTTCATCAGTTTTCAAATATCTGCTGACTGGAAAAAATAATTTTGTTCAGTTTTTTATAATTGTTGCTTTACTTTGGCTTTATGAATCGCTTTCGGAGAAAAAAAAATATCTCTCAAACTTAAAAATGGATGAAGAGATAATTGAATTAGAGTACTTTGATTCTTTCTTAAAAGAAAGGAAAATTAGAATAGATAAACAAAATATAACTAGTATAAATTACATCAAAAACACTAGGCTTTGGAATAAATTTGATTGTCTACAAATTATCGAAAAAGAAAACTCAAAAGACATAAATTTTAAGATTTTTGACAAAAAAATGCAGGAAAGTGTCCAAAAAATAATCACTTAAAATAAAAGCTACTGCTAATAGCTAGAGTTTCGTTGGGCTTGCAAAGCCAACAATGAAACTCCTGTTGAACGGAACCGATTACTGTCTATCCACTATGGGGATTTTGATATGATTTTATAAAGATTTACAAGAGAATTTAGTTTTCTCTTTTTTCTTTGAAGTATATTCATTGGTTTTTTAGGGTGTTTACTTCTTGGATATTCAATCAATGATTTCATCTTCTTAGCTACTCATTTGAAGCTGATGACATGAAATTCCTTGAATAGGTGCATGAATAAACATAAGAAAAACCAACTTATCATACAAATATTATACTATATTTGTTTTGAAAATTGTGGGTTTTTTCACAGTCTGACGTTGCCAGTAATTTGAAAAAAATCGTGAAATCATTATATTTTTTGCTAATAATTAGCATTTTTACTTCTTGTGCGAGTTTAAAATCGGACAAATTTGTTGACGGACAAATTGAATTAACAAAACAAAATCTGAATTTAATAAACGGAATATATACTCGAAATCCTATAAACCAATCTGAAAAATGGAAAGGAGATTTATTTTGGAATTTCTATACGAGAGAATATAATGTTGGAGCAGACAGTTTGTGCGCTGTAGAATTAAAAGTAATTGACGTAAGACATTTGAACGTGACTATAATGAAAAACGATAGTATAATAATGTCCAAAGTTTTGAAAGGAAAAATAAAGAATGGTTACTTTGAAATGAAACGAAGAGTATTCTTTATCCCAACTATTTATTTAAACGTTTTTAGAACGACTAAATTTAGGATTGGATTATTAGAAAATGATAATTTGACAACTGACTATAAGCAATTAGCTTGGGGAACTGGATTTGTAGTAATACCATTCATTGACAACGAAAAAGAACCTGATTTTGAATATAAAAAACTGAATTAAAAGAAATAAAAACTGCTGGCAACAATGGCAAAAGTAATTGCTTGTTCTCGGCTACTTCTGAAAATCCTCGCAATTACTCATAGCCGAGACCGTTGTGCGTCACTTTCGTGCGACGGAGAACGAACAGAAAATATAACTTAAATGAGAGAATCATTAAAAAAACTATTTGCATTTTTCCTTTTTTCAATATGTTTTATAGCAATTATTATTAGAATCTATTATTTTTTCTATTACAAAGAATTAAGAGAAATTAAAAGTCAATTGAAAGAAATTGAGAATGTAGAAGTTTTAAATGTTTGGGGAAGTGATGATGTAAATCTTGAAGAAATTTCTGCAAGATTAAAAATAAAAAATAAATTTGAAATAGTTTTAGTTGGTTTAAGCAAAGATGTTAATCAATATCCAAAAAGTATTCGAATTTCAGAAATAAATGGTTATTCATTTACTACATATAATTGTCATAAAACCATAGGAATTGGATATTCAATTGATATCGGTTCGGAAAGTAATATTGGAAAGCTGATTGGAATTAAAATGAATAATCCAAAAGATGTTGTAGAAAACATTGAAAAAATAATTGTAGTTATTGAAAAGTTAAAAAAATATCCAGAGCTTAATTATTTTGAAAATAAATATTCTGAAAACTATTTATCAATAAGAAAACTGAAAAAAGAAGATAAAGATGCAATGAATAATTTATTTGATGTTGAAAAGGAATTTAAATTTGCGGAAAAATGGAAATGGAAAAACAAGAAATGTTGCAATGAATAAAAAATAGTATCAAAAGCATAAAATTTCAAACTCGTTTAAGCACTTTTAAGCGAGGTTAATTTTTAAGTTGTAGTTCAAAATTCTAGAATTTGAATAGCTTACATTCGAGTTTTTATAGACTGTAAAAAAAACTATTTTTTTCAAAAAAACAAGTTTTCACCAAGCATTATTTTCGTTTTATAAACGAATTAGTTGAAGCTGATAACGCGAAATTCCTTGGATAGGTGGAATGTATAAATCGCTAAAAAAACAACTCTTATTTGCAAGCTTTTTACTATATTTGTTTTGAAGACGGTGAAGTTTTTTCACAGTCTGACGTTAGCACCAATAATTTTGAACGTTTACGAAAAAAAACTATCTTTGATAATATCAAATGATAGTATCAATGAAACCGCCTTACGACATTACCCCGAAAATTCTAAAACTGATAAGCTCAATTTCAGAAAAAATTGGAGAAGTAAACGCTAATTATCTAAGTAAACAGTCTCCGGAACTCCGAAAACAGAATAGAATTAAAACAATATATTCTTCGCTACAAATTGAAGGTAATACATTAACTGAAGAACAGATTACAGCTTTAATTGAAAACAAAAGAGTAATCGGACCAGAAAAAGATGTATTAGAAGTTTTAAATGCAATTAAAGTTTATGAAAAATTAGATGAATACAAATTTTCATCTGATAAAAGTTTTTTAAAAGCGCATCTTCAATTAATGAATGGGTTAATTGAAAGTGCTGGAAAATATAGAAAACAAGGCGTTGGAATAGTTAAAGGAACAAAAGTTGAACACATCGCGCCACCTTATGAGAATGTACCTCATTTAATGAAAAATTTATTTGAATATCTTAAGGATTCGGATGAATTAACATTAATAAAAAGTTGTGTATTTCATTACGAAATGGAATTTATTCATCCTTTTTTAGATGGAAATGGAAGAATGGGAAGATTATGGCAAACTCTGATTCTAATGACTGAATATCCAGTTTTTGAGTTTTTGCCATTCGAAACATTAATTAATAAAACCCAGGATGAATATTATAAATCATTGGCTATAAGCGATAAGTTAGGAAAGTCAACATATTTTATTGAATATATGCTTGGTGTTATCGAAAAGTCACTTGAAAGCTTGCTTAACTACAACAATAGAGTTTTGAAAGATATTGATCGGCTAGAGTATTTTTTGAACTTAGGAATTAAAGAGTTTAATAGAAAAGATTATATGAACATATTCAAAGAATTGTCATCAGCAACTGCTAGTAGAGATTTAAAAAAGGGAATTGAACTCAATATGTTTGAAAGTGTTGGTAATTTAAACCAAACAAAATATATTGTGAAATAATTACTGTTGCAAACAACGGTAACTGTTGCACAACTACCATTTTATAAAATAAAATTTCAAAAACATAAAATTCCGACCTCGTTTCAACACTTTTAAGCGAGGTTTATTTTTTAGTTGTAGTTCAAAATTCTAGAATTTGAATAGCTTACCATCGAGTTTTTATAGACTGTAAGAAAAACTCTTTTTTTCAAAAAAACAAGTTTCACCAAGTATTATTTTCGCTTTATAAACGAATTAGTTGAAGCTGATAACGCGAAATTCCTTGGATAGGTAGCCTATATAAATATCCAAAAAGCACAACTTATTTGCAAGCTTTTTACTATATTTGTTTTGAAGACGGTGAAGTTTTTCACAGTCTGACGTTGTAGACAATTTCTTAAACCATGATTTCAAAAGAACTAAACGATTATCTAAACGAAAGAATAACTATTGACATATTCAAAAATGGAATTCGTGGAGAAGTTTCAGATTATGAAAGTTTGCTGAAAAAGAAAGGAGCGACAATTAACTTGTATTATGACGATTTGGAAAAAGTTTACTTGGAAAATAGTACCGTGGTAAAGTTACTTGAAGAAACAATTTCTGGAAATC
Source organism: Flavobacterium indicum GPTSA100-9 = DSM 17447 (assembly GCF_000455605.1). Lineage (NCBI taxonomy): Bacteria > Pseudomonadati > Bacteroidota > Flavobacteriia > Flavobacteriales > Flavobacteriaceae > Flavobacterium > Flavobacterium indicum. The sequence continues at coordinate 1,078,121 of NC_017025.1, read as the reverse complement.
TAACGAATATTGAGTTAGCTTACATCTGTGATTGCTTAACGCTAGCGGAAAATATAGAATTCCAAAATGAACAGGTTCAAGATATTATTTTTAAAGTTGCCGATCCAGAAATTAATGGAGGATTTAAAACCGAAAAGGAACTGAAAAGTTTGCTGGCAAATTTTTACGCCTAAAGAAACTGCCTATAACAAAAAACTGTGCTTAAAACCAATATATAATCACGTTACATTTTTCTCTGAAAAATCTTATCTTAGCAAGAAATAATGTGTTCCCTTTAGGAAAATTAGTTGTTTATTTAATAATGCAAACTAAAGGCAAATCGTTAACGGCAATACTAAAACTAACTTCATTAAAAATGACCGATAAAATTGATAATTTTAACGATATAGCTCCAAATATTTTTAAAATATTAATTGATGATTTTGGCTATAGTTTAAAAGAAATTACTACACATTATATTAATAATGAGAAATGGTCTACTCATCATATATATGTAAATAATTCTTTAAACTTAAAAATTGTAGTTAAGCAAGAACCTTATTATACTGACTACGGCTTCTCATTTTTTATTTACCAAATTAAAACTGAACAATACGACATTCTATATAACGTTCCACACGAAAAACAAGATAAAGAAGATAAATTTCTACTCAAAGTATATGAAAATATGTTTTCAAATAAAGAAATTTTAGATATCATCAACGGTAAAAAATGGAAAGGACAGAAAGATCCTTTTCCAGCAAAAAATTGAAAATACTGCAGCTAGCAGCTTTTTTCATAATTATACATTTTGTAGTAAAATTTATATTTAATTTTAATAAGAAATAGTATCTTAGCAAAAAAAAAGCTGTTTCGAATTTCGCAAGCTTTCTAAGTGCCGTAACTTAAGACGAAATATTTAAAAATCAAACGATTAGTAGAAACAAAAATAACAACAATTCATTTAAATATTTTTAAAAATTCTAATAATCAAAAATGAGAAAATATTTCTTAATACTCCTAATTTTTCCATTATTATCAAGCTCTCAAATTATTAATTTTTCTGATATAAATCTAAAAACTAAACTATTACAAGCCAGCGTAAATAGTTCAATAGCATACGATGTAAATTACAATCAAATCAAAATTGATGTAAATAATAATAATGAAATTGAAATTAATGAAGCATTATTAGTTTACGCTCTTAATATTTCGAATAGTAATATTAATAATTTAAATGGGTTAGAATCTTTCAACAATATGATTGATTTAAATTGTAGTACTAATAATATTACAAGTTTTAATTTTAATTTATTTCCAAATCTCTTATATTTTAAAGGAAATGATAATCTTATAACTTCATTATCAATAAATAATCACAACACTATTGATACAATTCTACTTGCTAATAATAATCTTACTAGTACAGTTGTATCCAATTGCAGTAATTTATGGGAACTTAATTGTTCCAATAACAATCTTACCTCTATAAATATAGCAAACTTACCAACGCTGTTCAACTTAAATTTAAACAATAATCAACTAGCAAATGTTAACTTATCCAATTTTCAAAATTTGAATTATGTATATTTCAACAATAATGTATTAACTACATTAACATTTAATAATTGTCCAAATATTTTAATAGTAAATTGTTCAAACAATTTATTAACTCAATTAAACTTTAGTAATTTAACATTATTAAATAGTATTTATTGTTTTGATAACCAATTAAACACAATAAATATTTCAGGGTGTACAAGTTTAAAAAATCTATTTAGCGCAAATAATAATTTAGTATCTATAGATGCCTCAACCTGCTCATCTCTAGATATATTAGATTGTCAAAATAATCAATTAACCAATATAAATGTAAAAAATAATTCAAATGAAACTTCGTATGGAATATGTGGAAATCCAAATTTAAACAACGTTTGTATTGATAACAATTTGGAAGAAATAAATCAAATGACGTCTCAAGTGTCAATTTGCGGATACCCTAATGTACTTATAAATCCGAATTGTACTCTTAGTGTAAATTCAGTTAATATGACATTAACATTTGAAATATTCCCTAATCCAACTCAAGACATTCTTAATATAAACACTAATTCACACAATTCAATTAAATCTGTCAAAATTTACAATACTGTCGGACAGTTGGTATTCACAAAAATAAGTTATATCGAAGAAAACATGGTAGAATTGGATATAGCATCACTAAGTCCGGGCGTATATCTTACATTAATCGATTCAGAACATGGAGTATTAATAGAAAAGATAATAAAAAATTAATACATCTCCCAACACACATTGAGCACTATTACAAATTCTATAGTAAATACTCGTTTACAATTCGCAAGAAAGTTTATCTTAATCGAAATCATTTGAAAAATCATTGAAGTTGATTTTTACAAAACGCACTAGCATTTTGAATGTTAAATCTACTAAAAACAAAACGCTTCTAATTCTTTTCAAAGATTCCCCTAGTCTATCGTATTGTTGAAATTTTACAATTATTTAAAGGATTTTATTCAAATAAGGTAACATCTCTACAATTCATCCTTAAAAAATTACAGTTCGGTAGTAAATGATTTTTTTATACGTGTTGATGCTGCAACTTTGTTTCATCAAAATAAAACAACTGATAATTTATAACTTAAAAAATCAACACTATGACAAAATTAATTTCAACTTTCGTATTCTTTGTAGCTACTTTAGTGGCTCATGCACAATCTTCTTATGAAAAAGGAATGGCAAATGGTTTAACTTTATGGAAAGCGGGTAAAAACGCGGAAGCGATTGCGCAATTTGAACGCATTGCTTCTGTTGAAAAAAACAACTGGTTACCCAACTATTACATTACAATTATTACTACTTTTTCGGCATTTGGCGAACAAGATAAGAACAAAATGAAATCGTTACTTGAAGCTGCACAAAAAACTCAAAATATTCTAAATGCTTTGGAACCAAATAATCCGGAAGTATTAGTTTCTCAAGCTATGATTCATACTGCTTGGATTGTTTTTGATCCAATGACTTATGGGCAACAATTGTATGGTGAAGTTATTGGACTATATGAAAAAGCTGCAGCCATAGCGCCTACTAATCCAAGAGTTGTGTTTAATAAAGCTAGTTTTGAAAAAGGTGGAGCTGAATATTTTGGCACAGATACAACACCCATGTGTGAAAAAATGAAAAAGTCTATTGAATTATTTGCTACTTTTAAACCAGAAACACCATTTCATCCAACATGGGGTGTAGAAAGAGCTAAACAAGAAGCAGCGAATTGCAACTAATATTATTATAATCATGAACGTATACAGTAAAGAATTTCCAAAAGCAACATACATCAGTTTAAGTGTATTTGGTGTGATTCTAATCATACAATTTATAACAGGTACACCCCTTGAATTGAATGCTAAATTATTGTATCAATTCTTATTTACCATGCTTTATGGATATGCTTTATATTATGCCAATACGTTCTTATTTATTCAACTCGATCATTACTTTAATGAAGACCGATTTTCAAAAAAAAGAATTCTAATAGGTTTTGTTCTTTCTTTTTTATTATCGCTATTTGTTATTTTCTTATTAAGAATGTTTGAAGATATAGGTGTAGAAGGAAAATCTTTTGAAGACTATATTCAAAATGAAAAACCAGCGAATTATTTAGTAGCCTCTATTTTTACACTCTTTATATCATTAATTATTCATGCTGTTTACTTTTATAAATCGTATCAAGAAAATCGGGTTAAAGAACAAAAGATAATTGCAGGCACTGCTTCAGCACAGTTTGAAAGCTTAAAAAATCAAATCGACCCCCATTTTCTTTTCAACAGCTTAAATGTTTTAAGTTCCTTGATAGAAGAAAATCCAGATGCGGCTCAGAAGTTTACTACTTCCCTATCGAAAGTTTATCGTTATGTGTTAGAACAAAAAGATAAAGAATTAGTATCGGTAGAAGAAGAATTAAATTTTGCAAAAACGTACATGAATTTACTGAAAATGCGATTTGAAAACAGCATCACTTTTGAATTGCCTTCAAATTTTGAAAACGAGGAAGCAAAAGTAGTGCCCTTATCGCTTCAATTACTTTTAGAAAATTGTATTAAACACAATGTGGTTAGTGAACAAAAACCACTACATATAAAAATAAAGGTAGAAGACAATCAACTTGTAGTTTCAAATAATTTACAAAAGAAAGAAACCTTGTCTGATAGAAAAGGAGTTGGTTTACAAAATATTGTCAATAGATACGCCATACTAACTAAACGTCATGTTTTAGTGGAGGAAAATGAAACCTCATTTCATGTATTTCTACCTATTTTAACTAAACAAATAACAAAAATGGAAACACAATTTATATATAATGAAAAAGTTGCTTACGAAAAAGCAAAAGAGCGTGTAACACAATTAAAAGGTTTTTATGGTAATTTATTATCCTATTGTATTGTGATTCCTGTATTAATAATAATCAATGTAATAACCTCAGATTTTCAATGGTTTTGGTTTCCTTTATTAGGCTGGGGATTAGGATTAACTTTTCATGCTTTTGAAACCTTTGGATTTGGCAAAAGATGGGAAGAGAAAAAAATTCAAGAGTATCTTAGTAAATATGACAATCAAAATTGGAAGTAACATGGAAACACAAGAAAATAATTCAACCTATGCAGAAGCTGTTTCTAAAGTAAAATCGCTAAAAAGATTTTATATAAAGATTATCGTTTATTGTGCGGCTGTTATCCTCTATTTTTTAAAAAATTATACGGAAGCTCCTTTAAATTTTTGGCCATTAAATTGGTTGACAGAAACGGTACTTTTAATTTGGAGTTTTATTATGGGATTGGAAGTATTAGACTTTGTATTTAAACGGTACATTTTTTCCTCTAAATGGGAAGAAAAAAAGATTAAAACACTATTAAATAAAGAAGTTAAGAATCAAAATTGGAAGTAACTATGGAACCGACAAAATTTAATGATCATGAAAAATATAGAGAAGCCAAAAAACAAGTTCAAGAATTAAAAGGATTTTATATTCATCTTTTTTTCTATTTGGCTTTAACACTCTATTTCATTTATCTAAACCTTACCTATTCACCTCAACATATTTGGTTTTATTGGCCGATGTTAGGATGGGGAATTGGACTTTTCTTTCATGCAAGTAAAGTATTTAATTTCTTTCCTTTCTTAGATAAAAAATGGGAAGAAAAAAAGATTCAAGAATATATGAACCAAACAAAAAACAATCAAAATGAATAATACTGTAGATAAATTAAACAGTTTAAATAAACGCGAATTTAGACGATTTGTTCCATCAAATGATGAAGAATTAAAATACTATGAAGCCTTAAAAAAAGTAAAGCGTATTAAAGGTTTTTATACCCACGCAATTGTATTTGTGGTGATTAACATTTTTATAATTATTGCGAATATTAATGAATTAAAAGAAGGTGAAAGCTATTTTCAATTGAAAAATTTCTATACCCTATTGTTTTGGGGAATGGGATTAATAGCACATGGTTTATCTGTTTTCTTACCTGATTTCATGCTGGGAAAAAACTGGGAAGAACGAAAAATTAAAGAATTAATGGAAAAAGAAAAGGCAAACAAGTGGGAATAATTTAACTAATTTTAAATTTGGAATATAGAATCTATGAAATCGCCATAAACAACAAGTTTGCGTAAGCAAACACCAATAAATAAAAGCGATAACCTATATGACTGCTAAAAATAAAAATTTACATAAATGAATATAATCATCATTGAAGACGAAAAACCAGCCGCACGATTGTTACAACGTAAAGTTGAAAAATTGGGATTAGCAATCACTTGCATGCTCCATTCTGTTGAAGAAGCTGTAGAATGGTTTCAAAACAATACACATCCCGATTTAATTTTTCTCGATATTCAATTATCAGATGGTTTGTCATTTGAAATTTTTGAAACTATTTCTATAAATAGTGCCATCATTTTTACCACAGCTTATGATGAATATGCCTTGCGCGCATTTAAATTAAACAGTATTGATTATTTATTAAAACCAATAGATGAAGACGAATTAGAAACTGCCATTTCAAAATTTAAAAAACAAGTTCAAAAAAATACCACTGCATCATTAGATTTAGAACTGATAAAAAAAATGTTGGTCCCACAATCCGAAAAAGAATATAAAAAACGATTTTCGGTTAAAATTGGACAACAATTAAAAGTTATTCCGATTGAAGAAATTGAGTGTATATATAGTGAAAACAAAGGGACTTACCTACACACTAAAGAAAACAGGAATTATTTATTAGATACTTCGTTAGAGGTTATTGAAAATGAATTGAATCCGAAAGATTTTTTTAGAATTAGCCGAAAATACATTATTCCACTTACTGCTATTAAAGAGATTCAGGTGTATACCAATTCACGATTAAAAATAATTTTACCTACCTATAAAGAAGACGAAGTTATTGTAGCTCGTGAACGAGTGAGTGACTTTAAAGATTGGATTGGGTAATTTAAAGTATTGTTAAAAATAACACTTCAAAAAAATATCTCATTAACTTTGAAAAAAAAGGTGATGAGATATTTTATTTATACGGTATTTTTTTCTTTGTTTATATGCACTACAAGTGAGGCACAAGAATTAAAAACTTTTAAAACTTATGAAGAATTAAATCAATATTTATCAGAACCAAAAGACAAACCTCTTGTCGTAAACTTTTGGGCAACTTGGTGTGCGCCTTGTGTTAAAGAATTACCTTATTTTGAGGAATTGCACCAAAAAAACAGTGAAGTAACTGTAATAACGGTGAGTCTTGACTTTGAAAAGCAAGTAGAGAGCAAACTGATTCCTTTTTTAAAGAAAAAGAAATATACTTTTATAACAACTTATATGGCAGACCATGATTATAATAATTGGTTACATTTAATTGATCCTAATTGGTCGGGGTCTATTCCGGCTACCTTAATTATTAACAAGAACAAACGCACATTCATTGAACAAGAATTTGCTTCTTTTGATGAGTTAAATAAGTATGTAAATCAAACTATAAATAATTAAATTATGTTAAAGAAAATTGGATTTTTAGTATTATTTGTTGGGGCTTTAATGAGTTTTGACAAACCTAGCTCAGGGTATCAAGTGGGCGATACGGCGACTGATTTCAAATTAAAATCGGTAGACAATAAGTATTATAGTATGGCTGATTATAAAGATGCCAAAGGATTTATTGTGGTTTTCACTTGCAACCATTGTCCGTTTGCAGTAAAATATGAAGACCGAATTATTGACCTAGCTAAAAAATACAAATCAAAAGGTTATGTTCTTCTAGCAATAAACCCGAATGATCCAGTTGCCCAACCCGACGATAGTTTTGAAAAAATGCAAGTGCGTGCCAAAGAGAAAAAATTTAGTTTCCCGTATTTATTTGATGAGGGACAAAAAATTTATCCACAATACGGAGCAACAAAAACACCACATGTTTTTTTATTGGATAAAAATAGAGTTGTAAAATATATTGGAGCCATTGACGACAATGTGGAAGATGCCAAAGCAGTTAAAGAACATTATTTAGAAAATGCCATTGCAGCACTAGAAAAAGGTCAAGAACCGAATCCGAGTACAACAAAAGCGATTGGATGTTCAATAAAAGTTAAGAAATAAAAAAAACGGAAACTTAAGTTTCCGTTTTTTTTTATCTATTATTTACTCAATCGATGTAAAGTAAACACTGTTGCCGACAATAAAAAGAATGCCATAATTTGATGTGCTAATCCTAACCAAATTGGCACAGCATACAATAGGGTAAATACCCCTAAAAGAAATTGAACAAAAACAAAGGCTAAAAGAATTTTAACTCCATTGCTTTGCGTGGTATGTAACACAAACTTTCTACTTTTTACAAATAACAAAATAATCATTCCAACTACTACATAAGCAAAAGTTCTGTGAATAAATTGGACACCACTTTTTCCTTCAGTAAATGACTTGAATAATGTGGATTGCTCTAATGTAATACTTTCATGAAAAAATTGTCCATCGCTCATTAAAGGCCAATGATTATGAACTAATCCGGCGTTTAATCCAGCAACAAATCCACCATAAATAATTTGGATAAGTAAAACAACTAATGCAATTCGAGCAATTTTTCTTAATTCAACTATAGGTTGGTTGCGTTCAGGATAAATTAAGTCTAGCGCCACCCATAGTGTGTAAGCAAAAGTTATAAAGGCAAAAGTTAAGTGAATGGCCAATCTAAAATGACTTACATCTGGATTATCTTTCAATCCACTAGCAACCATAAACCAACCTAAAAATCCTTGAAAAGCCCCCATTCCAAGTAAAATTAGACTTTTATTAATAGTTGGCTTATCTAATTTTTTTCGAATTAAAAAATACATAAAGGGAATGATAAATACCACACCAATTATTCTACCGATGAAACGGTGAAACCATTCCCAAAAGAAAATCGATTTATAATCTTCTAATGTAAATCCGCCTTCTTTAAATTGATTTATTTTAATGTATTCAGGATACTTTTTATATTCATTAAATGCTTCCATCCATTTCTCTTCACTGGTAGGAGGAAAAGTATCATGAATTAAATGCCAATCCGTCATGGATAATCCCGAATTTGTTAAGCGCGTAATGCCACCCACGGTTACCATGATGAACAATAAGGCACAACCAGAAAGTAGCCAAATAATAATAGAGGTATTTGTTTTCATTTGTATCGTTTTCTTTGATGTTGCAAAATTACATAGCGAACTTGATTCTTTTACTTCAACAAATTATAAATTTATATTTTTTCTAAACCCATTTTTTTTGCTTTAGCCAAAACAAAATCATAGGCCGATTGATATTCATTGGGTATTTCGCCTTCTAAAATGGCTTCTTTTACCGCTTCTTTAAGAACACCAATTTCTCTACAAGGTTTCAATCCAAACAATTCCATAATTTCTTCCCCAGAAATAGGAGGTTGAAATACTCTTACCCTATCCTTTTCCTCTACCTCAATAATTTTTTCTCTTACAATTTTAAAGTTATTGTGGTATTTCTGAAACTTTTTAGGGTTTTTAGTGGTGATGTCAGCTTCACATAAAATCATTAATTCTTCAACATCTTCACCAGCATCAAAAACCAAACGACGAACGGCCGAATCCGTAACAATATCTTGCGCAAGTACAATGGGTCTTGAACTCATCATAACCATTTTTTGCACAAATTTCATTTTTTGATTCAATGGCATATGCAATCGTTCAAAAATTTTCTTAACCATTTTACCACCTAAAAATTCATGTCCGTGGAATGTCCAACCTTGCTTTTTATGAAATTTTTTAGTGGGAGCTTTACCAATATCATGCAATAAAGCGGCCCATCGCAACCATAGGTTCGTTGTGTTTGGACAAATATTATCAACCACTTCTAAGGTGTGGTAAAAATTATTTTTATGCGTATGTCCTTCTACTTCCTCTACATTATTTAAAGCCGTTAATTCAGGAAGTAATAATTCTAGTAACCCCGTGTTAAATAAATGTAAAAAACCTATAGAAGGTTGACTCGATGCTAAAATTTTATTTAATTCATCAACAATGCGTTCCCCTGAAATAATTTTAATTCGGTCTTTATTTCTAGTAATAGCAGCGAGAGAATCAGTCTCAATTTTAAAATTCAATTGTGTTGCAAAACGAATGGCTCGCATCATTCGAAGTGGGTCATCTGAATACGTAATATCAGCGTCTAACGGTGTTTTAATGATCTTATTTTGTAAATCCTCCACCCCATTAAAAGGATCAACCAATTCACCAAACTTCTCTTGATTCAAAGAAAAAGCCATCGCATTGATGGTAAAATCTCTGCGCTCTTGATCATCTTTCAATGTACCATTTTCTACAACCGGCTTTCTACTTTCAAAGTTGTAACTTTCTTTACGTGCTCCTACGAATTCAATATCCATATCATCATAACGAAGCATGGCCGTCCCATAATTCTTAAAAACTTGCACTTTAGGTTGATGAGGAATTAATTGAGAAACTTTCAATGCCAACTCAATACCACTTCCAACTGCCACGATATCAATATCTTTTTTATGGTCTCTTTGAAGTAATATATCACGAACAAAACCACCAATTACATAGCACTCCAAGTTTAATTCTTGCGCGGCTTGAGAGATGATTGTAAATATTTTATGCTCTAAATGTTTTTTATAATTCATATTTAAATTGGTCAATGTACCAATGCGCCAATAATTAAAAATAGTTTAAGACCTATTGACTCTCGGTCTTATTTTCGGATAATCTTCACTTGACTATCTAAGGTTAATTTAATAATCGTAGAAGGTTTATCACATATTTTTTCGTGGTGCAAATTTACAACATAGTCCACACCCTTTATAATTTCAGGACTAATTTCTTTAAAAGATTTTGGAGTGGGTTCACCAGAAATATTAGCAGATGTTGAAACTAAAGGTTTTTTCATTCGTTCCATTAGTTTATAACAAAAGGGTTCTTTAACTAACCGAACACCAATGGAATGATCTGAGGCAATAATATTTGGAGCAATTCCTTTAGGATTGTCTAAAATTAATGTAGTTGGTTTAGTAGCAAAATCCCAGAGTTGCCAAGCAGTTTCAGGGATGTCTTTGAACATATTATACAACATTTTTTCGCCATTTACTAAACATATCATGCTTTTAGATTCTTCTCTCTGTTTTAAGGCATATATTTTTTGTACAGCTTCAGGATTTGATGCATCACAACCTATTCCCCAAACTGTATCTGTAGGGTACAAAATAATTCCTCCATTTTTAATGACTTCAAAGGCGTTATGTACTTCTGTGTTAATGTCCATATCAATAATTTTTACAAAAATACTTTATACAATATTTAAGTACAAGAATACAAACACTTTTTTACAAATAGTTATTATATTTGCATTTACAAAATTTAAATCATGTTAAATAATAAATCGATATTAATAACCGGTGGAACTGGATCACTTGGTAAAGAATTAACAAAAACAATTTTAAAAAAATTGGCCAGATGTAAAACGTTTAGTTATCTACTCTAGAGACGAACAAAAACAATTCCAAATGGCTCAAGAATTTCCTGAAAGTAAATATCCTGCAATTAGATATTTCATTGGAGATGTTAGAGATTTAGATCGATTAAAAAGAGCATTAAATGATGTTGACTATGTAATTCATGCAGCGGCAATGAAACATGTTCACATTGCAGAATACAATCCGGATGAATGTGTTAAAACAAACATTGGTGGGGCTGAAAATGTCATCAAAGCTTGTTTATCATCAAATGTAACTAAAGTTGTAGCGCTTTCAACGGACAAAGCTTGTGCTCCAATTAATTTATATGGTGCAACAAAACTTACTTCAGATAAATTATTTATTGCTGCAAACAATATTAAAGGAAAACAAAACATTAAGTTTTCAGTAGTTCGATATGGAAATGTTATGGGGTCAAATGGTTCTGTAATCCCTTTCTTCATGAATAAAAGAAATGAAGGGGTATTACCTATTACTGATCCTAACATGACACGATTCAACATTTCTCTTCAAGGCGGAGTTGACATGGTATTACATGCTTTAGACAAAGCTTGGGGTGGTGAATTATTCGTTCCTAAAATCCCATCTTATAAAATTACGGATGTGGCTGAAGCAATTGGACCTAATTGTAAACAAGAAATTGTGGGAATTAGACCGGGAGAAAAAATTCATGAAGAAATGATTACTGCATCCGATTCATTTACAACGTATGATCTAGGTAAGTACTATGTAATTCTTCCACAAGTGACTAATTGGAAATTAGAAGAATATATCAAAGAATTTAATGCTACCAAAGTTCCTGTAGGCTTTTATTACAATTCAGGTGATAATACAGAATGGGAAACAGTGGAATCATTAAGAGGCTTAATTAAAGAACATTTATATCCAGATTTCAAAATTTAGTATGATTCCATACGGAAAACAAAATATAACTGACGAAGACATACTTGCGGTTACCAAAGCTTTAAAAGGCGATTATTTAACTCAAGGACCAACAATTCTTGAGTTTGAAGAAAAATTTGCAAGTTATGTTGAAGCAAAATATGCAGTAGCTGTTTCTAATGGAACAGCTGCTCTTCATTTATGCGCAATGGCTTTAGGAGTAAATAATTCTTCTAAAGTAATCACCACTCCTATTACGTTTGCTGCTTCTGCAAATTGCATCAAATATTGTGGTGGTGAAGTTGTTTTTTCAGATATCGATGCTGAAACTTATTTGATTGCTATTGAAAAAGTTAAACAATTAATTGAAAGCAATCCAAAAGGCACTTTTTCTGGTATTATCCCTGTTGATTTTGCTGGAAGAGCTGTCAATCTTGAAGAATTAAAAAAAATTGCAGATGAGCATGATTTATGGATTATAGAAGATGCTTGTCATGCACCTGGTGGCTTTTTTATTGATAGTAATAATCAAAAACAATTATGTGGTAATGGAAAATTTGCTGATTTAGCAATTTTTTCTTTTCATCCGGTAAAACATATTGCTACGGGTGAAGGGGGTATGATTACAACAAATAACAAAGAATTATACCACAAGCTTCTAGAATTAAGAAGTCATGGAATTACCCGAAATTCAGAAATTTTCACCAACTCATTGGATTTTGCCAATGGAACTACCAATCATAATGGAACGTATCCTGGTTGGTATATGGAAATGCAAAGTTTAGGTTATAATTATAGATTTACTGACTTTCAAGCTGCTCTAGGAATTTCTCAATTATCTCGAGCTGAAGAAGGAATAAGTAAAAGAAGAGCCATTGCGGAACGTTATACCACTGCGTTTAAAGAACAATCATTTATTAAAGGTTTCTCTAATTTAATTGAAGGACATGCTTATCATTTGTATATTATTGAGGTGGAAGACCGATTAGCATTATACAATTTTTTAAGAGAAAAAAACATTTATTGCCAAATACATTATATTCCCTGTCATTTAATGCCTTATTACAAAGAACAAGGTTACAAAGAAGGCGATTTTATTAATGCTGAAGCGTATTATAAAAAATGTATTAGCTTACCAATGTTTCCAACGTTAACAGAGGATGAACAAAATTTTATAATTGATTCAATATTTAATTTTTTCAACAATAAATAAATCAATCTAATATGCTATCTTTTTTTAATAAAAAAATTAGACGATCTACAAAAGTTTTCAATAAAACATTTGAAGAATTCATGCAAACTGGAGTTACGCCACAAGAGGGCCATACTGCATTAATTGATTTATTTTGTAGAACAAACGGCAAATTTAATGATACAATTAATAATAAAATTATTAAATCAGCTCCAAAAACAAATCCAACTAGTACAAGTAAATTGTGGAATTCAATTGACCTTAATTATTCAAATGAATTAAATAATAAATTGGAAAAAAATGGATATGTAGATTTTAAAGAGTCTTTGCCAAAAGAATTGGTTGATAAAATTTACAATTTCGCTTTAAAAAACGAAACGAGAATGGCACCAAATTATGATAAAAAAGTGCTATTTGACCCAACCAATTTTCAATCTGAAATATATCGATTTGATGCAAATGATTTAGCAAATTCAATTGAAATCCAAGAATTAATCATGGATCCATTTTTAATTGATGTAGCTAGAAAATATTTAAAAAGTGAGCCTATTTTCGACTTCCCTGCCATGTGGTGGAGTACTTCATTTTTAAAAGAAGCATCGGCTGAAGCTGCACAATTATATCATTTTGATTTAGACCGAATAAAATGGCTTAAAATATTTTTTTACATTACAGATGTAAACGAAAATACAGGTCCGCATTGTTATATTGAAGGTTCTCATATTTCAGGAACAAAACCGAAAGAAATACTTAAAAAAGGATATGCTAGAATTCAGGATGAAGAACTAGAAAAATATTATCCTAAAGATAAATTTAAAACTATATGTGCTCCTGCAGGCTCAATTTTTGCAGGAGATACAAAATGCTGGCACAAAGGAACACCTTTAAAAGAAGGAGTTAGACTTGTTTTAGAATTTGAATACACAACTTCTTTATTTGGTGCAAATTATGATAAATTCATAATGAAAAATTACACCCCAGAGTTCAAAGAGTTTTGTAAAAACAATTCCTATTATTCTTCAAATTTTATTTTTGAATAGATGTCCAAAAATATTGCTATTATTCCAGCTCGTGGAGGAAGTAAGAGAATCCCAAGAAAAAACATCAAAAACTTTCTAGGTAAACCTATCATCGCTTACCCCATTGAAATTTTAAAAAGAAGTAATTTATTCGATGAAATAATTATTTCAACTGATGATGAAGAAATTGCAAAAATAGCAATTGAATATGGGGCTAAAGTACCTTTTCTTCGTTCGAATAAAAACAGTGATGATTTTGCTACAACTGCAGATGTTTTACTCGAAGTTATAGAAAAATTAGAAGAAAACGGACAAGTATTTGATAACGCCATCTGTGTGTATCCCTGTAGTCCATTTTTAACAGAGGACTTGTTAATAGAAAGTTTTAAAAAAATTGAAAATTCAAAATTAGATTGTGTTTTTCCAATTGTAAAATACGGACATCCAATTCAAAGGGCTTTAAAAGTAACTAATGAATTAATTGCTCCTTATTTTGAGGAAAATAATAGTGTGCGAACTCAGGATTTAACAGCTGCATTTCATGATGCGGGTATGTTTTATACATTTAATATTAAAACATTTAAAATCACAAAATCTCTCAGAACTAAAAATACACTAGGTATTGAAATAGAAGAACATTTGACTCAGGATATAGACAATATAATCGACTGGAAATTAGCCGAATTAAAATATAAAATGTTTTTTTTAAATGAGGAATTATAAATGCCTTTCAATTCAGACTTTTCAAAATTCAGACTTTCATATTGAACCAATTCGAGAGGAAGACAAGTATGCAATTTTGAAAATTAGAAACGAACAAATTTTTCATTTACGTCAACCAAAACCACTAACGGTAGTAGATCAAGAAAATTATTTTTCTAATGTAGTTGCTAAATTATTTGAACAAGATTATCCCAATCAATTATTGTTTTCATTTTTTTATAAAAAGGAATTTGTTGGATACGGTGGTTTAGTTCACATCAACTGGATTGATAAAAATGCAGAAATATCTTTTATCATGAAAACGGAGTTGGAAAAAGACTATTTCTCCATATTTTGGATTAATTATTTACACTTAATTGAAAAAGTAGCATTTAATGAACTGCGTTTACATAAAATTTTCACTTATGCTTTTGACTTGAGGCCTCATTTATATACTGCTTTAGAACAAGCAAAATTTAAGGAAGAAGCGAGATTAAAAGAACATTGCTTGTTTAATGGGAACTATTATGATGTTGTTTTTCATTCCAAAATAAATGATACTATCTACTTTAGAAAAGCAACGGATTTAGATGTCGACCAATATTTTGAATGGGCCAATGATGAATTGGTTCGAAATTTTTCAT
This sequence comes from Flavobacterium indicum GPTSA100-9 = DSM 17447, assembly GCF_000455605.1. NCBI lineage: Bacteria > Pseudomonadati > Bacteroidota > Flavobacteriia > Flavobacteriales > Flavobacteriaceae > Flavobacterium > Flavobacterium indicum. Next base: position 1,062,649 of record NC_017025.1, on the reverse strand, counting down.
ACCAAACAGCAACCATTTCGTATGAATCTCATGTAAATTGGTTTACATCAAAATTAAATGATAGTAATTGTTACTTGTTTATTTTTGAAAATGATATCAAACAAAATATTGGACAAATTAGAATTCAAAAAAATAACAATCAAGCTGTAATAGGAATTTCGATTGATAAAAATCACAGAGGAAAAAATTATGCCTATAAAATGATTAAATTAGCTTCTGAAAATTTTTTAATTGAAAATCCAGATTGCCCTATAGAAGCCTATATTAAAACAAATAATAAAAGTTCTGTAGCTGCTTTTGAAAAAGCGGGATATTCATTTAAAGAAAAATTGATGTATCAGAACATAGAAAGTTACCTTTATACGTTATCAAATGAAAATAAATAATTTCCAAATAAATCAAAACTCACCGGTTTTCATCATTGCTGAATTATCTGCCAATCACAATGGGAGTTTAGAAACTGCTCTTGAAACAGTAAGAGCAGCCAAAAGAGCGGGGGCTGATTGTATTAAATTACAAACCTATACTGCAGACACTATTACTTTAGACTCAAACAAACCCGATTTTATTATCAATGGAACTATTTGGGAAGGTAGAAAATTACATGATTTGTATCAAGAAGCTTACACACCTTGGGATTGGCATCAGGCAATTTTTGATGAAGCTAAAAAAGAAGGTTTAATCTGCTTTTCCTCCCCTTTTGATAAATCAGCAGTCGATTTTTTAGAAGATTTAAATACACCTGCCTATAAAATTGCCTCTTTTGAAATAACTGATATTCCTTTAATTGAATATGTTGCCTCAAAAGGAAAACCAATAATAATTTCTACAGGAATTGCAGAAAAAGAAGATATTGAATTAGCCATAGAAACCTGCCGAAAAGTAGGTAATAACGATATTGCATTATTAAAATGTACTTCTAGTTATCCAGCGCCTATTGAAGAAGCGAATTTGATCATGATACAAGATTTTTCAAAACTATTCAATGTTATCCCTGGCCTTTCCGATCATACTATAGGCGCTACAGTACCTGTTGTTGCTACTGCTTTAGGTGCTAAAATTATCGAAAAACATTTTATTTTAGATCGAAGTATTGGAGGTCCAGATGCTTCTTTTTCAATGAATGAAATGGAATTTACAGAAATGGTACAAGCGGTTAGAAATGCTGAAAAAGCAATTGGAACGGTCAACTATGAATTAACCGAAAAACAAGCCAGTGGTAAAGCATTTGCCAGATCGCTTTATGTTGCTGAAGACATCCAAATTGGAGAACTATTCACAGAAAAAAACATACGCTCTGTTCGACCTGGATTTGGGCTTCATCCTAAATTTTTACCTGAAATATTAGGGACAAAAGCAACAAAAAATTACTCAAAAGGCGACCGATTTTCATTATAATAAATGAATATGATAAATTATATTAAAAAGAAAATAGCCAAAAAAAAGGCAAAATACCAACAACGAAACTTTACATCTGCAAAAAAACAGTTTGCAAATGACTTAACTTATTTTATTCCTAATACACCTAATGAAAATACAGGGATTGTTTTAATTCAATTAGTTAAAGATTATGAATATTTAGTCAAGTTATTAGCTTCTGCAAAAGCAATTGCCGAGGATAAAAATCTTAAAATAAATTTTTATGATGTTTCTTGGACGGCGCATATTGGATGGGGAAAATTTAGAAAAAAAACCTCATTTTTTAAATCAAAACCTGTATTAGAAAAAGTAATAGGGAAATTAAACTCCGAAGTTATTTTTTATTGTGAAGATGTATTTGAAAATCAAAATTTAATAAAAAGTAAATTAACTGAAATATTAAAAAATTTAAATTCACCGGAAGATTTACTAAAATTAAAATTTGAATCAATAGAAGTTGGCGATTTAATTTACGATACTTATTTGAGATATTTTCATCAAGTTGATGTAAAAGAAATAAATAATGAAATCGAAAAAATCATAGAAATTGCGCTTAATATCTATTATAATTTTAAAGAGACCCTGAGTAAACATCCTATTAAAGCATTAGTAAATACCTATACTACCTATATAGAACATGGCATCACCGCAAGAATTTGTTTAGAGGAAGGTATTGATGTTTATACTGTAGGTTCCTTTTCCTATCGTATTCAAAAAATCACTAAAGATTTTCCCTATCATCAAATCAATCATACTTTATTTTCACCCAATAAAGATATTAAATCAGCTCAACTTAAAACAGCTGAAAACATTATTACATCACGATTTACAGGTAAAATTGATGCTGCTACAAGTTATATGAGAGCATCAGCCTTTAAAATTCAAGCTTTAAATGAAGATGTTAAAAAATTATTTGAGATAAATAAACGTAATATCATTATTTATCCGCATTGTTTTTATGATTCTCAACACATTAATAGACAATTACTTTATCCAAATTTATATCAATATTTAGAACAACTTTTACAAAATTTAATTTCAATCGAAAATACTTCTGTTTTTATTAAACCACATCCAAATGGTATCGAAGGAACGAAAGAAAAAACAATAGATTTAGTGAAAAGTTTTAATGTTGCACACTTTCATATCTTAGATGAAACTGTTTCAAACAACAATATTATTGATTTAAAACCAGACTTAATTTGTACTTATAGAGGAACAGTGGGGCTAGAAATGGCCTATTTCAATATTCCAACAGTAGCTTTAAATGATAATATGTATGTTAATTTTAATTTTGTACATACCTGTAATAGTATTGAAGAATATTATGCCATTGTAAAAGGAGAAAAAGAAACTTCTATTAATTTCGATAAAAATCAAATTTATAGTTTTTACTACCAGGCGTATTTAGATAAATTGGCTACGTTTGATGACACTGAAATTATGAAACTTTTACATTCATTTAATGGAGCTACTTATAATGATAACTACTTAACTCATTTAAAATCAAATAATTTTAATTATTCTGAATTATTTGCTAGTTATTTAAATGGATATAACTTAACAAAGAACTAATTTTATGAGTTTAGCACCCATTCTTTTATTCACTTACAATCGTCCCGAGCACACCCAAGCGGTTTTAGATTCTTTGTCAAAAAATAAAGAAGCTATTGATAGTGTTTTGTATATTTTTTGTGATGGCTTAAAAGAGAATAGTTCTGAAGAGAATAAAAGTAAAAACAAATTAGTTCAACAAATTATTTCATCGGAAAACCGATTTAAAGAAGTTAAAATAACAATACAAACAAAAAACAAAGGTTTAGCCCGTTCAATAATTGATGGTTTAAATACTGTTTTCTTGGAACATGAAAAATTAATTGTACTTGAAGATGATTTAATTCTTTCGCCCTTCTTTTTAGCTTATATGAATGATTCATTAAACAGGTACAAAGATTTTAAAAATGTAGGAGAAATTGGTTCATGTAATTTCTTTGCCTGTGGAAAAGAATTTCCTACTTATTTTTTCACAAATATGCCCGATACTTGGGGATGGGGAACCTGGAAAGACCGTTGGAATAAATTTAATGAAGATGCGGTATTTTTATACAAAGAATTAGAAAAAAACAATAAAATGCACGCATTTAACACTTATGGTGCTTATGACATGGAAGGCATGTTGAAAGATCAAATTTTTGGAAAAGTAGATTCTTGGGCTATAAGATGGCAAGCAGTGATGGTTTTAAATAATTGGCTTTGCTTGTACCCTAACCCATCTTATTCAAATCATATTGAGTCAATTAATGCTACTCATGCAAAAATTAATATGGTTCCACCGTTACAAAATAATGAACCTACATTTGAAACCATTGAAATAAAAGAACTTAAAAATGTAACCGAAGCCATGCAATTAGGCTACTCAGGTAAAGGTGACTATTTTGGAAAGCTTAGTAAAAAGTATCTCAAAAAGAAAACAAAAAAAATTTTAAAATCAGTACTTTTGTTCCCTCTTCCTTATGGAATTGTAGCTTTTTTCAAGAAAAACAAACCTAAAAAATAAGATTTCAATGCTATATTTAACTACATATTTTGATAAAAATTATTTATCTAGAGGTCTTGTTCTTTATAATTCATTAAAAAAATACAATCAAGAATTTGAATTGTACATTTTGTGTTTAGACGATTTTACACATGATTATTTCTTAAAAAATAAAAACACCTACAAAGAAATTAAATTGCTTAAATTAAATGAAATAGAAGAAAATGATGTTCATTTGAAAGAAGCTAAATCTAATAGAAGTAGAATTGAATATTATTTTACTCTAAGTCCTTGTTTACCACTTTTTTTATTAAAAAAGTACAACCTACCCCATATTTGTTCATTAGATGCTGATATATTATTTTTAGATGACCCTAAAAAAATATTTGACAAATTAAACGATTACTCTATAATTGTTACACCACATAAATTTTCAAAAGAGTTATTACATTTAGAAAAATACGGTATTTTCAATGTAAGTTTTCAAATATTTAAAAATAATTCAATCGGATTAGAATGTCTAAATGAGTGGAAAAAAGATTGTATCAATTGGTGTGGTGATGAATTTGACGAAAAGAATGACCGTTTTGCAGATCAAAAATACTTAGATAAATGGAGTAATTTATTTCCAAATGAATTATACAGTTTAAATGATAACACAACCGGTTTAGCACCTTGGAATATAAATAATTATACTATTTCCAAAAAAAATGATGAATTTTACTCCAATAATGAAAAAATAATATTTTATCATTTTCATCATTTCAAGATATTATCAAAAAAATGGGCTACAAATGGATTTAATGAATATAAAGTAAATTCTCAATCTAATCTTGATTTATTATATTTGTATTATTGGAACTTAATTGAAAACAAAAACAATAATTTAGGAATCAATCAAGACAATTCCACACGATACAAATCAAATTCATTGGTAGCTACTTTATTAAAAGAAAAAATAGTATTTAATAGAGTAAATGAAAATAGGATTAAAAAAATCAACTATGGTTTTATACCTAAGTTTATTCGAAAATTAATAATAAAAATATATGCCTAAGCTTATACATATCCATTCCTTTCATGAAAAAAGAGGCTCATTAAGTGTTTTAGAAAAAAACATTCCTTTTGATATAAAAAGAGTGTTTTACATTTATAATGTTGATGACTCCGTTAGAGGAAAACATAGACATCATAAAACAATTCAAGCAGCAATATGTATACATGGTTCATGTAAAATAGGAAATGACAATGGCAATGAAATTGAAGAATTTGTATTAGATCATCCAGAAAAATGTTTGTTTTTATATCCTGAAGATTATCATTGGATGTATGAATTCTCAAAAGATGCGGTATTATTAGTTTTAGCATCTGAATATTATGACCCTAAAGACTATATTTATGAACCATACAGATAAAATTGCTTACGAAAATCTAAATAAACTGAATAAAGAATTTGAATTGGAATTTAAAGAAAAGTTCCATTCATTCTTAGCAAGTGGTTGGTATGTATTAGGAAATGAAGTAAAAACTTTTGAAGACAATTTTGCCTCATATTGTGGTGCTAAATATTGTGTAGGAGTAGCTAATGGATTAGATGCACTTCAGTTAGGTTTAGTTGCCTTTGATTTTCCTCCAGGTTCTGAAATTTTAGTACCTTCCAACACGTATATTGCCAGTATATTAGCGATAATTAATGCGGGACATATTCCTGTTTTAGTTGAACCTAACAGTAATACTTACAATATTGATGAAAAACTAATTGAAGAAAAAATTACTTCAAAAACAAAAGCAATAATGGTGGTTCATTTATACGGACAAATCGCTCAAATGGATGCTATCGAAGCTATTGCTGAAAACTATAATTTAGAAATAATTGAAGACTGTGCTCAGGCACACGGTGCATCGTTTAAAGGTAAAAAAGCAGGAACATTTGGTAATATTGGAGCTTTTAGTTTTTACCCAACAAAAAATCTAGGTGCTCTAGGTGATGCTGGTGCCATAATTACTTCTAATGAAGTTTTATTTGAAAAATTAAAAGCATTAAGAAATTACGGGTCTGAAAAAAAATATTACAATAAATACACCGGTTTAAATTCAAGATTAGACGAAATTCAAGCTGCTTTTTTAAATGTTAAACTTCCTCATTTAGATAAAATTACATTACATAAAAGAAAAATTGCTGAAATTTATCAAAACAAATTAACTGATAAAGTAATCAAACCCGTAGAAATTACAAATGGATATCATGTTTATCATATCTACAACATTAGAACTAACAAAAGAGATGAATTAAAAGAATATTTAGTAGAAAATAACATTCATACTGAAATTCATTACCCGGTTTCACCAAATCATCAAGAAGGATATCAAAACTATTTTAAGGGAATGAAATTTCCAATAAGTGAGGAGATTCATAAAACTACATTAAGTTTACCAATATCATATGCCACAACAATCGAAGAGGCAGAACGCGTAATAGAAAAAATAAATTGTTTTTTTAACAATTAAACAAATTAAAATGAAAACAGCATTAATCACAGGAGTTACTGGTCAAGACGGAGCTTATTTAGCTGAACTTTTACTTTCAAAAGGATACATGGTTCATGGAATTAAAAGAAGAAGTTCATTATTCAATACACAAAGAATTGATCACATATACGAAGATCCACATATTGAAAATCAACATTTTAAATTACATTATGGAGATTTGAGTGATTCTACCAATCTTATTAGAATTATTCAAGAAACACAACCAGATGAAATTTATAATTTAGGTGCCATGAGTCATGTAAAAGTGAGCTTTGACACACCTGAATACACCGCAAACGCAGATGGAATTGGAACATTACGTATTTTAGAAGCAGTACGTCTTTTAGGATTAACCAAAAAAACTAAAATTTATCAAGCTTCTACTTCTGAATTGTATGGTTTAGTTCAGGAAGTTCCTCAAAAAGAAACAACGCCTTTTTACCCGCGTTCTCCCTATGCTGTTGCAAAAATGTACGCTTATTGGATAACCGTAAATTATAGAGAAGCCTATGATATGTTTGCTTGTAATGGAATATTATTTAATCATGAAAGTCCGTTGAGAGGTGAAACCTTTGTTACTAGAAAAATAACAAGAGGAATTGCTCAAATGGCATTAGGATTACAAGATTCCTTATTTATGGGTAATATCGATGCTAAACGTGACTGGGGACATGCTAAAGATTATGTTGAAGCCATGTGGCTCATCTTACAACAAGATAAACCTGAGGATTTTGTAATATCAACTGGAGTTACTACTACTGTTCGCGATTTTATAATTATGGCTTTTAAAGAAGTAGGTGTAGAACTGGAATTTAAAGGCGAAGGTGTTGATGAAGTAGGAATCGTAAAATCTATTTCAAATTCAGAATTTGAGTTTAAAGTGGGGCAAAAAGTAATTCAAATTGATCCAACGTATTTTAGACCAACTGAAGTTGATTTGCTTATTGGTGATAATACAAAAGCTAAAACTAAATTAGGGTGGTCACCAAAATATACACTTGAAATGTTAGTAAAAGAAATGATGGCTGCAGATGTTGATTTATTTAAAAAAGAAAAACTGATTAAGAATTTCAACTAATGAATAAAGATTCAAAAATATATGTTGCTGGCCATAGAGGTATGGTAGGAAGTGCTATTGTTGCTAATTTAATTGAAAAAGGTTTTACAAATATTATTACCAAAACTTCAAATGAGTTAGATTTAACAAATCAGATTGCCGTTGCAAATTTCTTTGCTGATGAACAACCTGAATATGTTTTTCTTGCAGCAGCCAAAGTGGGTGGAATTGTAGCAAATAATACCTATAGAGCCCAATTTATTTATGAAAACATGATGATTCAGAATAATGTAATTCATCACAGTTATTTGAATAATGTTAAAAAATTAATGTTTTTAGGTTCTTCGTGTATCTATCCAAAATTGGCGCCACAACCTTTAAAAGAAGAATATCTTTTAACAGGTTTACTTGAAGAAACTAATGAACCTTATGCGATTGCAAAAATTGCAGGTATAAAAATGTGCGATGCGTACAGAGATCAATATGGTTGCAATTTCATTTCTGTAATGCCAACGAATTTGTATGGTTTCAATGATAATTATGATCTACAAAATTCGCATGTACTTCCAGCGTTATTAAGAAAATTTCATGAAGCCAAATTGAACAATGAAGAAAAAGTAGAAGTTTGGGGAACTGGAACGCCTTTGAGAGAATTTTTACATGCAACCGATATGGCCGATGCCTGCGTGTTTTTAATGGAAAATTATAATGACCGTGGATTTGTCAATATTGGTTCAGGAAAAGAAATTTCAATTAAAGATTTAGCACTTCTAGTTAAAGATATAGTAGGTTTTAAAGGCACTATTTATTTTAATACTGAAAAACCAGATGGTACTCCAAGAAAATTAATGGATGTTTCCAAATTAAAAAATTTAGGTTGGGAATATAAAATTTCTTTAAAAGAAGGAATTGAAAACGTATATAAAACCAAATTCAATTCTTAAAATGAGTAAAATTTCGGTAATAACTGTTAATTATAACAACGATCTTGGTTTAAAAGAAACCATTGATAGTGTAATTTCTCAAACGTACAATAATTTTGAATTTTTAATTATTGACGGAGGAAGTAAAGACAATTCCTATAATATAATTAAAGAATACGAAGACAAAATAACGTATTGGGTTTCTGAATCAGACAAAGGAGTTTATTCAGCAATGAACAAAGGTATTTTAAAAGCATCTGGAGATTACATTATTTTTATGAATAGTGGAGATGTTTTTAACGATGAAAATGTTTTAAAATCAGTTGTTCCAAAATTTGACACTAATGCCTATTTTATCTACGGTAATAATTTTAAGAAAAAAGAAAATTCAAAAAGATTAAAAACCTATCCTGAAAAATTAAACTTTTCTTTTTTTTATACAAGTTCATTAAACCATCAAGCTACTTTTATAAGTAAAAAGGCTTTTACAGAATTATTTTTATATGATGAAAATAAAAAAATAGTGGCCGATTGGGAATTATTTATTGTGGGCATATGTAAAGAAAATTTACCCTACCAATACATCAATGAAACTATTTGTGTATATGATTTTACAGGTATGTCATCTAATGGGAAATATCAAGCTATTACAGATTCAGAAAAAAAAGAAACTCTTGAAAAGTACTTTCCCGCTTTTGTAGAGGACTATCAACAGGTTGCACTTTTAAATTCTAAAAGAATACAACAAGTAATTCATATACAAAAATCACCATTAATTTGGAAATTGATGAAATGGACTATAAGTTTGTTTCTATTGTTTACTCCAAAAATGAAAAAATGAAAAAAATACACGTAGGTTTCTTACTTTCATACGATTATTTAAAACTAAAAATAGCTATTCCTCTAGTTTATGAATATGCCGATAGAATTTTCATTGCACAAGATGAAAATTTTACTACTTGGAATGGTAATAAATTTCAAGTTGAAGACGATTTCTTTCTATGGCTAAAACAAATTGATACAAAAAATAAAATTGAACTATATAAAGACAATTTTTATATTCCTGAACTGACTGCCATTCAAAATGATACTCGCGAAAGACACATGTTATCTATGAAAATGGGAATTGGAAATTGGTTAATTCAAATCGATAGTGACGAATACATACCCGACTTTAAAGGTTTCGTAAACCAATTAAGAAAATACGATCACTATTTAGATAATCCTAAAAAAACACCTGTTCAAATTTCAGGATTTCATGTTGATATTTATAAATATCTTGATGATGGTTTATTGTATGTTACTAATACCTGTAAAGTATTATTAGCTACTAACTACCCTAATTATAAATTAGCTCGACAAAGTTATGAGCGTGTTATATATGTAAATACTTTAGTATTTCATGAATCATTAGCTAGAACTGAAGAAGAGTTACAATTTAAATTAAAAAACTGGGGGCACAATCATGAACTGAACACAGAATTTTTAACGAAATGGAAATCAGCATCAAAAGATAATTACAAAGAAATTAAAAATGTATTTTATTTAAATCCAAAACAATGGAAATCATTAGGTTATTTACCTACCAAAGATTTTTTTGAAGTAAACAAAAACATCAAAAAAATTGATATCCAACAGATTACTCCACTATATTTATTTTTTAAAAATTTTGGACAATGGTTTAAATATAAATTTACAAAACCTAAAAAACAAAATTTAAATTTTGAAGATTACATTAAATAGTATACAATTTCAAATATTCACGAGCTGCTTTATTCCAATCGAAAAAGGCAGCTCTTTCTTTTATTTTTAATTCCAAAGCAGACTTGTTTAAGTTATAATAATTCAATTGACTCAAAACTTCATTTTTCATATATTCTGGAGAAAAATTATCCCAATAAAAAGCAGCATCACCACCCACTTCTGGTAATGAAGTTTTTGTTGATAAAAAAACAGGTTTTCCAAAATACATGGCTTCAATTGGAGGTAAACCAAAACCTTCACGAATAGAAGGAAATAAAAAAGCTTCACAATTTTTCATATAAAATTGTTTTGCTGTATCTGAAATTTTTCCCGTTAAAAAAACATTCGAAAGATGTTCTTTTTCAATTAGGTTTCGAATAAAATTACCGTATTCTTTATCATTATTGCCTGAAATAATTAAATTATACTCTGGCATATATTTCATCATTAATACAATTGAATGAAAATTTTTTCTCTCAATAAAATCACCTAAACTAAAGAAAAATGGTTTATCTACGGGAATACTTGAAACAAAATTTGAACAATCCAGATCAGTAATAATAGGATTACCATTGTAAATTATTTTCTCATCTACTTTAGGCACATTAAAATACTGATGCGTTTGTTCCTTAGCAAAATTAGATATATAGGTTATTACATCAGCTCTATTTAATTTTTCAATAAATAATTTATTTTTCGGATGACTCATATCAGAGGAATGCTCCTCAACAAAATTCACATCATGTATAGTAAGAATATATTTTTTTGGCTTCGTACCCGGTTCAATTTTAGTATTTTGATTCAGACTATGCCATACATCATACTTAGTTCTTATCCTAAATAATTTATGACGTTGTAAACTAGTATATTTTTTGTACGTAAAAATAGATGGAAACTCATTTTCTAACTCAGAAGGATTTGGTGTATTAAGCGTAATAGTTAAATTTGATAAATTTTGATTAGCAATTGCTTTAATTAATTCATAATTAAAAGTGCCTAAACCACCTGCTCTATTTTTTATATTATGAGATTCTAAAAATACTTTTACCATTGTTTTTTTTGTAAAATTATCCAATAAATTGGAATTATAAAAAACTATACCTAATTTTGATTAAAAAGAAAAATGAACAACAAATTTAATCCTAATTTTATTTCTTATAAAGACACTATCAATAGTTGCATTTTAAATTTTTTTACTACCGGAAAAATGCTATCGGATGGGAAACGAAATAAAATTAAAATTTTTGAATTTGATACTGTTACTTTAAATATTAAATCTTTTAAAAAACCGAATTTACTAAACCAAATCGTTTACCGTTATTTAAGAAAATCAAAAGCACAACGTTCATTTGAATATGCAACTTTATTAGAAAAATACCACATAGGAACGCCCACTCCAATTGCCTTTTATGAAAATACATCCTTTTTTGGTTTGAAAGACAGTTATTACGTGTGCAAACATTTAAATAATGTAGTTGAATTTAGGGAAATTGTAGAAAATGAAAACTTTGAAAATAGAGATGAAATCATTCGTCAATTTACAAGATTTACATGTAATATGCATGAACAAGGAGTAGAATTTTTAGACCATTCGCCTGGAAATACACTAATTAAAAAAAATGATGACAATACCTATTCTTTTTTCTTAGTTGATTTAAATCGAATGAAGTTTCATAAATCATTAGATTTTACTACTAGAATGAAAAATCTTTCAAAGATTACTCATAAAAAAGACATGATTGTAACAATGAGTAACGAATATGCACTAATAACTGGTGAAGATGAAAAAGTAATATATGAAACTATGTGGAAATTTACAGCTGATTTCCAATCCTATTTTCACAGAAAAAAAAGAATAAAAAAGAAATTAAAATTCTGGAAAAAATAGTATTTTCACACCTTAAATTATTGAATGGAATTATCTGTAATTATAACTACCTATAACAAAGAAATCTGGCTTCAAAAAGTTCTTGAAGGTTATGCTAATCAAAGTGAGCAAAACTTTGAAGTAATTATTGCAGACGATGGATCAAATTCAAATACAAAACATATAATTGATTCTTTTCAGAATAGATTCATACATCCTATTCAACATATTTGGCAAGAAGATAATGGTTTTCAAAAATGTAAAATTTTAAATAAAGCCATCTTAAAATCAACAACCGATTATCTTTTATTCACTGACGGTGATTGTATACCACGATTCGATTTTGTTGCTCAACATTTAAAAAATAAAGAAAAGGGATATTTCTTATCTGGTGGCTATTTTAAGTTGCCAATGAGTGTCTCAGAAAAAATTTCATTAAATGATATAAAAAATCAAAATTGTTTTTCAATTTCATGGCTTATTAAAAATAATGTTTCAAAAAGTTTTAAGCTAACTAAGTTAACGCGAAATATTTTATTTGCAAAACTTATGAATTGTATAACACCTACCAAAAAAACTTTTAATGGACACAATACTTCTTGCTACAAAGAAGATATATTAGCGGTTAATGGATTTAATGAAGAAATGCAATATGGAGGTTTAGATAGAGAACTTGGTGAACGATTACTTAATAATGGTTTAAAATCTAAACAAATTCGTTACAGTGCCATTTGTATCCATTTAGAACATGAACGAATTTATGCTTCAATTGAAAATTGGAAAAAAAATAACGAAATCAGAAATTATAATCAAAAACATAAAATAACTAAAATAGAAAAAGGTATTTCTCAATACCTTTAACTCATTAACTAATCTTATTTATAAAGTCCTTTAATTTTTCTTTTATTAAATCAATAGGATAGGCATCAAAATATTTAAAAGTATGTTCTTTAATATATTTTTCATCGTGCTCTTCATAAATTTCAGGCTTTAAATCTTTCAAATGAATTGACACATTTTTTTCATCTTCAAAAATTTGCCAAGTTTCTTTATCTACACTAGGCGAAAACAATGAAAATGTTGGAACTGCCAATGCTTTTGCCATATTTACCGCACCACCCTCATTACCAATTAATGCATCACATTGCGACAGTAATCCTAAAAACGATCGTAAATCTTGCGCATATAAATCAAAATAAATACGCTTTTGAGTTTCAGGATTACATAAATCATAAATTCTTTTGGCATCATTGATCTGCTTTGGGATGTAATTAAACAGTAAATTTGCATCTGTTTCTTTCACAACAAAATCTAATAATTCAGCCATTTTCTCAAATGGATAAGTTTTATACCATTCACTTCCTAAAATACCAATCATGTAAACCGGTTTGTCTTTTTTTAGTGGAAATTTAGATACTAATTCTTGAGCTGCTACAACTTCATCATCAGCTAAAAAAATTACAGGTTTATAATCCTTTATTTCATGTTTAATTAATGGAGATAATAATCTTAACCTGTTGATAATAGCTAAACCTATATCAGATTGCGTACCGTTTTTTAATCGTTCAATATTATAATTATAAAACAAACTCGAATACCCTTTTTTATACGATATTTTATAGTTTGCACCTGAAAAAAAAGTAATTAAATTTGTTTCTAATTTACTGTAAGCATCAATTACAACATCATATTTAGCAGCTCTAATCTTAAAAATAAATTGAAATAAAGAAAAATAATTTTTCCTTACTTTTTCCTCTAATACAATAACATTAGAAATATTTGGATTGTTTTTTAATACATCAACACAATTAGAATAACACATGTAATCTATTTGTGCATTAGGAAACTCTTTTTTTAAATTATTTGATAAAATTGTTGATGTTAAAACATCGCCAATTCTTTTTTGTTGTATAACTAAGATTTTTTCCATTTAATTACTCTTATATGTTGCGAAAATACATAACTCATTTTATTTATTTACATTTTAAGATTAAATAAAATAATTACTTTTGTAAAAAATAACAATTATGGCAATTAGCGGTTTAGTCATCACTTTTAATGAGGAAAAAAATATTGGGAAATGTATTGATGCTTTGTTCAAAGTTTGCGATGAAGTAATTATTGTTGATTCATTAAGTAGTGACAATACTGTTAAAATAGCAGAAGAAAAAGGTGCTAAAGTTATTTTACAAAAATTTTTAGGTGACGGTCCTCAACGCACACACGGCTTGCCTTATTGTAAAAATGATTGGATTCTAAATTTAGATGCAGACGAATTTTTAGATAAAGACGCTGAAGCATTTATTAAACAAGAAAAATACCTTCAAGGAAATTACGATGCATTTTCATTTAGAGTGAAAAATTATTTAAAAGACGAGTTAATCGATTTTTCAGGCTGGTATCCAGACCATAAAGTTCGATTTTTTAATAAAAAAACTGCGAAACCATCTGCTGCAAAAGTTCATCAAAAAATAGAAACAACTAATGAAAAAAAAGTAGCTGTTCATATTTTACATTATGGTTGGGATTCTTTTGAACAAATTATAGCAAAGAAAAATCAGTACTCTACATGGCACGCCCAACAACTTTTTGACCAAGGTAAAAGAGTAAATAGTTTTAAACCTGTTATTAACGGATTAACAGCATTTATACGATGCTATTTTTTCAAAAAAGGAATATTTAATGGAATAGATGGAATTACTATTGCGTTGATTCAAGGTTTCTTTTCTCACATGAAATATTCTAAATTATTGAAATTACAAAGAGAAGAAAAATTATTGAAGCGTTAACTTATTGTTGATCATTCTATCGTTAAACGATTGAACATAAGCTTTTATAAATCGTTCCATTTTTAATTTAACCTTAACTTCGCTTTCATTTTGGATTAAATTATTTTTCAATAATTCATCTTTTTTAAAATTATACAATCCAATAGATTGTTTTCCATCAAAAGCTAAATAGTAATCATTACTAATATAATGATAAATATTGTCTAAATAATAAACTACAAAATCCCTTTTATCATTATACGATTTGCCATAAGAAATCATTTTAGAAGGCAAATTCAAATAATCTAAAATAGAAGGCATGATGTCAATCTGTTGAAAATTTTTCATTGATTTTTTTACTATTGAGGGATTAGACGGATCAAATAGCAAAATAGGAATTCGAAATTTACCAACATTTGTGCTAAATTTATCTTCTGTTGGTTCAGAAGAAGTATGGTCTGCAGTAAGTACAAAAACGGTATTTTTAAACCAAGGTTGTTTTTCAGCAGATTTAAAAAATTGCTGTAAGGCATAATCTGTATAAGCAATACTTTCTTGAATTTTTGTTTTACCTTTTGGAAATTTATTTATGTACTTTGCTGGTATTGTATAAGGATTATGAGATGAAATTGTAAAAATGGTTGTAAAAAACGGTTGTTTAAATGTGGTCATTTTTTTTGAAAAAAACTGCATAAATTCTTCATCAAAAATACCCCAACTACCATCAAATGCTTCTGGTCCTACATATTCATTCTTTCCAAAATAACTATCAAAACCAGCAACATTACAATATTGATCAAAATTTTGACTTCCATTAAATGCCCCATGAAAAAAAGCAGTATAATAGCCGTGTTCTTTTAATAATTTTGGCATTCCGTAAACTTTATTAACAGCGTAACTCGACGTTATTAAAGAATGGTTCATTAAACTTGGAATACTGGATAATGTGGAAGGTACCGCATCTATTGATAGTTTACCATTGGCAAATCCATTTTCAAAAAACAATGATTTTTCGATTAATGAATCAAAAAATGGTGTTTGACCGTGCTGTACATTTTCTCTACCAAAACTTTCTAAAATTATAACAACTACATTTTTCTTATTTGCGATAGAATCTGATTTTAAAACTGTTATAGGATTAAAAACACGGTTCAATTCTTCTTCTGAATAAAATTTTGGAATTTCTAAAGTTTCTTTTTTACCAATTGTTTTTAAAATACAAAATGGAGTATTTAAAACTAAAGCAGATTGCGTTGTATTTCCATATTTTACAGCGTCTACAATTTTTAAAGGTTTTGTTTGAACCCCTCCTCTTGCGAATAAAAAAACAAAAGCAAGTAAAAATACACTCAAAAAAGACTGTTTCCCAATATGATTTGTTGTTTCAATATCTTTCGAAAAATGCTTTGCATCAGGAATAATTTTCCAAAAAATGTAACCTAATCCAATTGCTAATAATGGTTGGTACCAAAACTCCTTAAGAAATGAAATTAAAAGCCCTCCAATTTCATTTTCCATTCCACTTGCCGTAATTAATCCAAATGTACTTCGCCTTCCTGTGAACTTAAAATACTCAAAATCAACAAAATTTGTTAAAATAAAAATAAAATTAACAATAAAAAATCCTCTTTTAAGCGCTAATTGATATCTTTTTGAATACTTAAATTTTCCTGGTAAAAAGTGTAAAAGTGCAAATAACAAATTAATATAGGCAATAGCAGATAAATCAAAATGCAATCCCCCTAAAAAAGTTACAAAATTGAATTCTTTAAACGAACCGTAGTTAAAATAAAGAAATAATAATCTACAAACTTGATATAGAAATAGAACAATAAAAAATCGTTTAAAAAAAAGTAATACCAGTTTATTAAAGTTTTGCATATTAAGTTTGTAGATTATATAGATAGATTATACTGCAACATTATATTCTCTTAACGCATCATTAAGAGAAGTTTTTAAATCCGTTGATGGTTTTCTTTGTCCGATGATTAAAGCACATGGAACTTGATATTCTCCTGCAGCAAATTTTTTTGTATAACTTCCCGGAATTACTACTGAACGAGCAGGAACAACTCCTTTATATTCAATCGGTTCATTACCAGTTACATCAATAATTTTAGTAGAACCTGTTAATACTACATTTGCACCTAAAACCGCTTCTTTCTCAACTCTTACTCCTTCTACAACAATACATCTAGAACCAATAAAAGCACCATCTTCAATAATTACAGGAGCAGCTTGTAAAGGTTCTAAAACACCTCCTATACCTACACCTCCACTTAAATGCACATCTTTACCAATTTGAGCACAACTTCCAACTGTTGCCCAAGTGTCAACCATAGTCCCCGAATCAACGTAAGCTCCAATATTTACATAAGAAGGCATCATAATTACACCAGATGCAATATAAGCGCCATGACGAGCAACCGCATTTGGCACAACGCGAATACCTTTTTCAGCATAATTTCTTTTCAAAGGCATTTTATCATGATATTCAAATATTCCTGCTTCCCATGTTTCCATTTTTTGAATTGGGAAGTACATTACAACTGCCTTTTTTACCCATTCATTCACCTGCCAACCTGATTCAGTTGGTTCAGCAACTCTTAATTTCCCGTTATCAATTAATTCAATAACCTCTCTAATAACCTTTTGAGTAGTTTCTTCTTGTAACAAAGCTCTATTATCCCAAGCTTGTTCTATGATTGATTGTAAATTATCCATTTGTATTGTTATTTTTTTGCAAAGATACTATTAACTTGTAGATTTTTATCGTTAGAAATAAAAAAGTCCTGAAAATTTCAGGACTTAAAATATAGTAGTTGTTATTTTATTTTAATCATTTTGACAAGCCGGATTCAAATGTATCGGTTTTCCATTTGTACTTCCAGGACAAACTGGAATAGTTGAATATACATAATGGCTTGAATTAACTCCTGTAATGAGCGTAGCACTCGTTGTAGCTAGTTCAACTTTTGTTAGTACACCATCATTATCATCATCAATATCTAAATAATCTTTTACTCCATCCCCATCCGAATCTAAATAACTGCTTGGATAATTTGGCCCATATTCATCTTTAGATAAAATCTTATCTGCATCATGATCTTTGTATCTTAAATTCATTAATTTAAAATTAAAAATAATAGGTGTATACGCTTCAACAGTACCGGCACTTGCATTAAAATAGGCTAAACCAGAAGGGATAAACATTACACCTGCTCCAAAATCATTAAACGTAAATGTACCGTCGCCATTTGCAACATAGGTACCAATTTTAAATTCGGGCATAATTTCTCTCCAACCTTGAATTAAATCTTCTAATTCAAACCAAACTGGATTAGGAGCCGAATCAAAAGAAGTTAAATTCGTTTTATGACCTTTGTATGAAGTATAAACAGAATCTAATCTTGTTGGACGTTCTCCAACACCTTCTCTAAGTTTGATATAATAAAGCTTATAAGCTATATCATTTTGATTAATTATTTTAAATTCTAAATCTGTTCTATCACTAATAGGTGTCCCCGGATTTGTACTTGTAATTTCTTCAAAAGTTACATTATAATTTGCATCAACATTCATTTTATGAGTATCCATAAATTGTTCAATCTCTGCTATATCTTCTGCATAAACATCACTAAATGGTCTAATTTCTTCACCAGCTGGATCATCTTTAGGACAACCAACTAATAAAAACAATATTGGTAATACAAGAAGTAACTTATAATTAAATTTCATTTTCATAATTTTTTATTCATAAATATTGGGTGCAAGATACGATTTTCATTTATTTTTGTACAAACATTAACATTGATTTTTAATTTCTATGCGAATTGATAAATATTTATGGTGTGTTCGCTATTTTAAAACACGTGGATTAGCTGCTGATGCTATAAAAAAAGGGCATGTTTCAGTTAATGGACAAGTAGCGAAAGCCTCAAGAGAAGTATTTGCTACAGATAAAATTATATTAAGAAAAGATCAAATAAATTATGAAATGCAAGTTTTAGATCTGCCACCGAATCGTGTTGGAGCAAAACTTGTTGATATTTATAGAAAAGACACCACACCAAAAGAAGCTTTCGAACATTTAGAAATGCTCAAATTGACAAAAGAATATTATCGTGCAAAAGGCACAGGTAGACCAACAAAAAAAGACCGAAGAGATTTGGACGACTATGTAAGCGACGAAGATTTTTATGATGAAATTTAATAAAGAATATTGGGAAAACAGATATGAGAACAATGAAACGGGTTGGGCTATTGGAAAGATTTCAACACCGATTAAAGAATATATTGATCAAATATCAAATAAAAACTTAAAAATATTAATTCCAGGCGCGGGTAATGGCTTTGAATTTGATTATTTAATTGAAAAAGGATTTAAAAATGTGTATGTCGTTGATATAGCATCACAACCATTGAAAGAAATCGCACTTCGACACCCAAATTATGAATCGCATCTAATTGAGAATGATTTTTTTGAATTAGATGACAAATTCGATTTAATTTTAGAGCAAACTTTCTTTTGTGCGTTAGACCCCGAATTGAGGAATCAATATGCTACTAAAATGTACAATCTTTTAAATACAAATGGAAAAATTGCCGGACTATTATTTAATTTTCCATTAACAAATGAAGGCCCACCATTTGGAGGCTCAGAAGAAGAATATAGCACTACTTTTAAAAGCCAATTTAAAATTAAAACATTAGAAAATTGTTATAACTCAATTAAACCAAGAGAAAATAGAGAATTGTTTTTTATTTTTGAAGCTAAATAACCTAAACATGACACACAACATCATTCTAAATAACCAAGAAATTCAACATAAAACAAAGAGAATTGCTTATCAAATTTACGAAACCTTTTCCAATGAAGATGAGATCGTAATTGCCGGCATTTCAAACAGCGGATTTATTTTTGCTCAAAAAATTGCAGCGCAATTAGCGTTGATAAGCGACTTAAAGATTAAAATTTGTGAAGTTGAAGTAAACAAGCAACACCCAAATTTACCTATAAAAACGAGTTTAAAACCAGAAGAATACACTAATGCTAACTTGGTTTTAGTAGACGATGTTTTAAAATCAGGTAGCACTCTAATATACACAATTAAACACTTTCTGGATGTTCCTATTAAAAAATTTAAAACAGCAGTTTTAATAGACCGAAATCATAAAAATTATCCGGTAAAAGCAGATTTCAAAGGATTATCCTTATCTACTTCTTTACAAGAACATGTTCAAGTTGTTTTTGAAGAAAAGGACTCCTACGCATACTTAAGCTAATTTAGCTGCTATTTCATCAACTAAGTCGTCAATTGTTTTGTTATCAACAATAACAACGTGATTGACTTGATGATAATAAAAACTTCTATCAAATAAATGTTTAGCAATAAATTCCTCCAACTCTTCATTGGTTTTATTTGCTAACAATGGTCTGTTTTCTTTTTCTAAATTTAATCTTGAAGCCAATTCTTTAATACTCCCCTTCAAATAAAAAGATGTTATAGTCTCTTTTTGGTAAATTTTATAATTATCATAATAGCATGGAGTACCTCCACCTAATGCCAAAACAAAGTCATTCTGATTCGATATAAATTCACGAAGTAACTCATTTTCTTTTTTTCTAAAAAACAATTCACCTTTAGTATCAAAAATACTTTTAATTGGTAACCCAACATTTTCTTCAATCAGTTGATCTAAATCATAAAATGATAGGTTCATTTTATTTGCTAATTCTAAACCAATAGTTGATTTACCAGAGCCCATATAACCTATTAATACAATCTTTCTCATGCCTCTTTTCTTTTCAACCAAAGGTAAAAAAATAACTCCATTAGAAATTTTTAAAAAAAATAAAAAAAACTTTTTAGAATAAATCACTTAAAACTAACAGGTTATATTTTTAATTTAAAAAAAAGTAAAATATTTCTAAAAAATAGGTTGTAAAATAAATTTAAGGTTGTATATTTGCACCCGCAATCAGGAAATGATTTTTAAAGACTCCGTAGCTCAGCTGGTAGAGCACATCACTTTTAATGATGGGGTCCTGGGTTCGAATCCCAGCGGGGTCACAATTTAATTTTCAGTTTCTTTTGCTACGACTCCGTAGCTCAGCTGGTAGAGCACATCACTTTTAATGATGGGGTCCTGGGTTCGAATCCCAGCGGGGTCACTAAAAAAGTTAAGCAATCGCTTAACTTTTTTTGTTTTAGGCCATGTGGAGGAATTGGTAGACTCGCCATCTTGAGGGGGTGGTGTCGCAAGACGTATGGGTTCGAGTCCCATCATGGTCACTTCTTCAAATTTTTTATCTCCCTAATTCTTACCCATTTTAAAAAAAAAATCATTTTTAAGTAATATTTCATTTTATTTTGTATTTTTGTTTAAACTTTTACAAAAAAGAATGAACAATATTAAAACGGTTTTTAGTATTAAAGATTTAGAAAATCTTTCAGGAATCAAAGCACATACTATTCGTATTTGGGAAAAAAGATACAATTTATTGGAACCCATGCGAACAGATACTAATATTCGTTTGTACAATGTAGAAAATTTACAAAAACTATTGAATGTTGTTCTGTTAACTCAATTTGGTTACAAAATTTCTAAGATAAGTAAACTTTCAATAGAGGAAATTGAAAAAAGTGTTGTTAAAATTCAAAACGAAAAAACCATTAATGATCATGCATTAAGTGCACTTAAAATGGCAATGCTTCATTTTGACCAAGCACTTTTCATGAAAACCTACAATGAATTAATTGCAGAGAAAGATTTTTCGCAAGTATTTATTGAAACTTTCATACCTTTACTAAATGAGATTGGTATTTTGTGGACAGCCAACACAATTACACCTGCACACGAACATTTTATTGCGTATTTGATTAAACAAAAGATATTAGTTCAAATCGAAAAACATCTTTTTTTAAATTCGAAAGAAAACAAACAAACCTACGTCCTTTACCTACCATCAAACGAGGTACATGATTTAGGTTTACTGTTTCTTCAATATATACTTGTAGCTAAAGGGAATCATGTAATCTATTTGGGAAGAGATTTACCTATTGAAGATGTGGCTGAATTAAACAATCATTTTGAAAAAATAACCTACATCTCCTATTGGACAGTAGCGCCAACTGAAGATGAAATTCCAGAATATTTAAATCACTTTTCAACTAAAGTATTAACTAACAATGAGTCTAGACTTTTACTATTTGGAAGAAAAACAGAAGCCATAAAAGACTTAAAAGATGAAAAAATTAAAGTTTATGAAAACGTATCTTCATTCATTTCTGAACTAGAAAATTAAATTGCTATGAAAAAGAAAATTCACATTATTGGTTCAGGTTTTTCATCTTTGTCTGCGGCTTGCTATCTAGCAAAACAAGGACATGATGTAACTATTTTTGAAAAAAATGACACCATAGGAGGACGAGCTCGACAATTAAAGAAAGAAGGCTTTGTGTTTGATATTGGTCCAACTTGGTATTGGATGCCCGATGTTTTTGAACGTTTTTTTGCTGACTTTAATAAAAAGCCATCCGATTATTATTCCTTAATTAAACTTAAACCCGCCTATCAAGTATATTTTGGAAAAAATGATTCGCTAACAATATCAGATAATTTAGACGATATTATTACTACATTCGAAAATATTGAAACAGGTTCAGGACAACAATTACAATCTTTTATGAATACGGCAAAATCCAATTATGATATTGCTATTAAAGATTTAGTTTACAATCCAGGTGAAACAATAACAGAATTAATAACACTAGAAACAGCTAAGAGAGTCAATCAATTTTTCAGCACCATTTCTAAAGATGTTAGAAAAAAGTTTAAAAACAAAAAATTAATTCAAACACTTGAATTTCCAGTACTATTTTTAGGCGCTAAACCATCAAATACACCTTCATTCTATAGTTTTATGAATTATGCCGATTTTGGCTTAGGTACTTGGCATCCGAAAAACGGTATGTATAGTGTTATTGAAGGAATTCAAAAACTCGCAGAAGAATTGGGCGTTACAATACGTACCAATCAAAATGTTGAAAAGATACTTGTAGAACATAATCAAACCAAAGGGATTGTTGTAAATGGTGAAAGTAAAAGTTGTGATGTAGTTGTAAGCGGAGCTGATTATCATTTTACAGAAACCTTATTTGAAAAACAACACAGACAATACTCTGAAGACTATTGGGATTCTAAAACTTACGCTCCTTCTTCTCTATTGTTTTATGTTGGATTCGATTGTAAGATAAAAAATGTGGAGCACCATACATTGTTTTTTGATACTGATTTCGATGTACATGCAAAAGATATATATGACAATCCAAAATGGCCTGATGAACCATTATTTTATGCTAGCTTCCCGTCAAAAACAGACAATTCAGCCGCTCCGGAAGGAAAAGAAGCTGGTATATTTTTAATTCCCTTAGCGCCAGATTTAAAAGACACGCCTGAATTAAGAGAACTCTATTTTAATAAAATTATTTCGCGTTTTGAAAATTTAACGGAGCAAAATATAAAAGATAAAATTATCTTTAAAGAATCATTTTGTGTAAATGATTTTAAAGAACAATATAATTCATACAAAGGAAATGCCTATGGATTGGCCAATACTTTATTACAAACTGCTTTTTTAAGACCAAAATTAAAAAGTAAAAAAGTTAAGAAAATGTATTTTACAGGACAATTAACGGTTCCTGGACCTGGCGTACCTCCATCATTAATTTCTGGAAAATTAGTTGCTAACCTGATAAAAAAATATGAACTATGAAAGCCTTATTTGATTCTGTTTCTTTTGACTGCAGTACAAAAGTAACCAAAGCCTACAGTACTTCGTTTTCAACGGCTGTTAAAATGCTTGGTCCATCAATTAGACAAGACATATATAATATATATGGATTTGTTCGTTTTGCTGATGAAATTGTTGATAGCTTTCATGATTTCAATAAAGAAGAGCTATTATTAAAATTTGAAAGAGATTTAAAAGAAGCCTTATTCGATAAGATAAGTTTAAATCCAATTTTAAATTCTTTTCAACATACTGTAAATAAATATGAAATTGATTATGAATTAATTGAAGCATTCATGAAAAGCATGAAACAAGATTTAATTCAAAATGAATATGAGACTCGTGAAGATTATGAAGCATACATTTATGGAAGTGCAGATGTAGTAGGCTTGATGTGTTTACAAGTTTTTGTTAATGGCGATAAAAAGAAATATGAAGAATTAAAAGCAGGCGCTATGCGATTAGGTTCGGCTTTTCAAAAAGTAAATTTCTTACGTGATTTGAAAGATGATTTTGAAAAATTAAACCGATCATATTTTCCAAATACCGATTTGAATTATTTGAATGAACATTCAAAAAAAGAAATCATAGAAGACATTGAAAATGATTTTGAAGTAGCTTTTGAGTCCATTAAAAAATTACCTATTGAAGCTCGTTTTGGGGTTTACACTGCGTATCGCTATTACAAACGTCTTTTGAAAAAGTTAAAAAACACACCTTCTACAGAAATTAAAAACACCCGAATTAGAGTTCCTGATTATCAAAAAATAGAACTTTTAGCTCGTTGTTATGTAAAATATCGTTTAAATTTGTTATAAAAAAATTATGGGATTATATATTTTGGTTTTCGTTTTAACTTTTTGCCTTATGGAATTTATGGCATGGTTTACACATAAATATGTTATGCACGGATTTTTATGGTATTTACATGCTGATCATCATAAGAAAGATCATGATTCTTGGTTTGAAAGAAATGATGCTTTTTTCATTTTTTATGCCGTTGTAAGTATGATATTCTTTTTTTTATGGCAAAATAATATTTTAGAAATCGGATTAGCTATAGGTATAGGTATATTTGCTTATGGTTTAGCTTATTTTTTAGTACATGATATTTTCATCCATCAGCGTTTTAAACTTTTTAGAAACGCCAATTCAAAATATGGAAGAGCCGTAAGAAGAGCACATAAAATGCATCATAAACATGTAGGTAAAGAAGATGGCGAATGTTTTGGCATGTTATTATTTCCTCTAAAATATTACAAAAACGCATAAAAAAAGTGACTTTTTAAGTCACTTTTTTTATTTCTTATTCACAAAATTCAATACTGGTTTTAATTGTTCTGTATCTATTTTTGATTTTTGAAGTATACTTAAAAATTCCATTGCCTGTTCAGGTTTCATATTATTCCCTAAAACTCTTATAACAGTAAAACCTAATTCCTTTTGGTTTCCAAACAAAACCAATTCATCTATTTCCTTTTCATCGCCAACTAACATTATCGATGCATTATGTCCTTTACCATTTAACTTAACCAATGTTTCAAATGTTGAGTCTTTTAATATTTCTTTTACTTCTGCTACTTCTTTATTGTATGCCGCTTCAGATTTACCCTCTTTTTTATAAGCCAAAATATTTACTTTATCAAAAGATTCTAAAGCTTGCTTTTCAGAAGCTGTCAATTGTTTTTGATCAATATTTAAAATAGATGATGAAACATCTACAGTCATAAAATCTTTCTTATCAGCACTTTTAACAAAATACTTTTGAAGTGACTGCTTTTCTTCTCCACAACTAATAAATGCTAATGCAATTAAGGATAAAAAAATCTTTTTCATACACTTCTATTTTTTATCTAATTTATTTAAAGCATCACTAACAGGTAACTTTAATTTTTCAGCAATCAAAGCAATTTCTGATAATGGAAAATCTCCTTTAATTGACAAGACAGATGTTTTATATCCATTAAAATTTCCATTAACTGTAATTAAAACTTCTTTTAAATTAGTTTCGCTTGCATCAGATTTACCGTAAACTTTAACAGCATTCCCTTCATAAGTTGTACTCGCAACTTGCGCTAAACCATTAGTTTTTGCTATTAAGGCTGCAGAAGCATTTAAATCATTTGACAATTTTGGTTTTGCTGTAGAATAAGCTTCTAAATTGTCTAATTTTTTTAATAAATTTAAGTAACGTTGTGCTTCTGCATCTTTAGCATCCACTTTTACTTTACTCATTAAATCAAACATTTTTTTGGTAACGGTAATACTTTCAATTCCGTCTTTTCCATCATATTTGGCTAATTCACTTTGAGCCATTAATAATGAAGAAACAAATAAGGCTATAAAAACAATAATTTTTTTCATCTGTAACTAATTTTCTATTTATGTATAATAATCAAATTCTATTCCAAAATATTGGTATTACAAAATTACAATTTGTTACAAAGAAAAAAGGTTTTGAAAAATAAATATCTCAAAACCTTTTAAACGTATGAAAAAATAAATTAGAACTTTAAATTTAAACCTACTTTAAAATTTCTTCCTCTTGATGTAAAACCAACAGTCTCAACAAAATCTTCGTTAAAAATATTTTGAACTGCACCAAATAAGTTTAGGTTTGGTAAAAGTTGAAAATTAATTCCGGAATGGAATAAATAATACGCCGGAATTTGTTTATTTACAGTTGAAAAGGAAATACTATCGTAAAAAGCTACATTTCTATGGTTTATAAATTGGTATTGTGCATTCCAAGAAATTTTCTTTGTAATATCAAACGCTATACTAGCATTAGCTCTGTGTTTAGCTACAAATAATGCAATTTTTTCATCGTTTTCAACAAAAGTATAATTACCCGATAAAGATAATTTTTCTAAAGGTTTAAAAGTTATATTAGTTTCAAATCCTTTAGATTTGTTGACACCTGACACATTTTGATATTGTCCCCATGGAGGTAAAAACAAGTTGGTAAAAACAATAGAGTTATCTTGTTCTCTGAAAAAAGCAGCAGATGAAAGAATTACTTTATTATTTAAAAAGCGTTTTTCAAATCCAACTTCAGAAGTTAAATTCTCTTGTGGAGTTAAGGCTAAATTCCCGTATGGAGAATATACTTGATATAATGAAGGAGAAACTACAGCTGAACCAACAGAACCAAATAATTTTAAATTAATTTTTTCAAAAGTGAAGCTTGGATTAAAGTTCCAAATTAAATAATTATTGTATACGCTATGATTCATAAATCTAACACCTGCATTTAAATTCAATCCAAATTCTGAATTATATACAGCTGTAACATAAGGGTCTATAGAGTTTGATTTTGAAATATTTCCTGTAATATCCCCATAAGGTGTAAATTGATTCATATCAAAAAACTGAAACTGAACCCCTGTAACAACATATAAAGTATTTAAAATGCTATATTTATTGAAAGCGTCAACATTTACATTTCTTGATTTAAAATCCGAAGTAGAAAATCCATTCCAAGCATCAAATGAATGAAACGTTCGTTCTAACAAACCAAAAGCGGAATTAATTTTAAACTCTCCTTTTGTATATTTATATAAAGAACTAAAACCGGCTCTGAACTGTTCACTTTTTTGAAAATTTAATGAATTATCTGTAAAAGAACCATCATCATAGGTTGATTTTAATTTATCATAATTTGCAAAAAAATCTAACTGTAATCGACTCGAAACTTTGTAACCAAATTGCTGATTTAAATTTAATCTCGAAAATGAATCCTCTTCAAAATCTGCACCAACTGCTTCACTTAAACCTTTAACTTCAGTACTGTTTAATGAAGTTAAAAAAGAAAATTTTCCTTTTGTTCCATTAATTGAAAATCCTTGATTAGCTTCTTGTCCACTGTATTTTTTAGTCTCAGCAGTATTTTGTGTTCCTAAATTTACATAAGCTGAACCTGAGATTTTATCTTTATCAGCTTTTTTCAACGATATATTTATAACCGCTGCGGCTGCATTTGGACCATATAATACTGAAGAAGCACCTTTTAAAATTTCAATGCTTTCCACTTGATCTACAGGTAATAATCTTAAATCATAGGTTGTTGTAATACTGGATGCATCTACAATGGGATTTCCATCAATTAAAATTAAAACCTGACTTGTGCTTCCACCTCTAACAAATAAATCAATATTCTTCCCAGCATTTCCTTGATTTCCAACCACCTCAACTCCTGCTAATTGACTTAAAACAGTAGCAACACTTTGTCCTTTTCTTTGTTCTAACTCTTTTTCAGTGATTTTTTCAATACTTCTACCAGACTTTGACTTGTTTTGAGAAAACTTTGTGTCCGTAATTACCACTTCTTCAATCTGTTTAGACTCTTGTTCTTGTGCAGATACAATACAAGACATTAAAGTTGCAATTACAGAAATTGCAATAATTCTTTTTTTCATTTTTTAAATTAAATAATTAAATAAAAAAGGGAGAAAAGTATAGATTTTACCCATACCCAAACTTTTATTCCCGAAAGTTTGATATTCGTTTGAAATAGGCAGGTTTCCTGGCTTGCGTCTTGTTATTGGTCTTCCCATCTCGTAGTTAATAAAGAGACAGTGACTTAGTAGTAATAACAAGCTGAATAGCTTACAGTTGCGGGTACAGCTCAGGTTTCACACCTGATTCCCTTTTAATCAAACTTTTGAAAAATTCAGAAGTTTGAACCATAATTCGAGTGCAAAATTAAAAAGTTTTTAATAAAACGCAAGTTTTATTGCTTTTCTTCTTCATCTTTATCTTTTTTAGACAATTTGATAGCTAACCAAATAAATCCAATTAAAAAATGAAGAATAATGATTCCGGCAATAATATTGATAAAAGTATTTGAAGAATCTCTCATGAGTTTTATTTCAAATTTCTGAAATTATATTCAAAAGAACTGTAATGTATGTTACATTTGAATTTTTATAACTTCTCCGTAATGTACATTGTTTGAAAAGGCATTTTGCAATGGTAATTGCTGTTCATAACATAAAAAACTTCGAATAACCCCTGCATGAGTTACAATAGCTATTTTTGAATGTGAAGTAACCTTTAAATCTTGAATAAAATCAAGTATTCTTGCATATAATTCTTGAAATGATTCGCCATTTGGAACTTGAACCTCAACAAAATTTTTCATCCAAGGATTGATTTCTTCTGTTGGAATCTCATCCCAATTTTTTAATTCCCAATTTCCAAAATTCATTTCCATTAGACGTTCATCAAAAATAATAGCATTTGAAATAAATTCAGCCATTTTTTTACACCGAAGTAGCGGACTTGAATACACGATGACATCAGATGGAAGTTGCTTTTTTATTTCCTCAAAAATAGTTAAATAAGGCTCTCTAATATCTACATCGGCCTGACCGTAGCATATTCCTTTATCACAAACCGTTTCTGTATGACGGACTAAATACACTTCCATAAAGCAATAATTGATAAGTAAATGGTCACCTCTGCCACTTGTTGCACCGCACCCAAACAATCGCCAGTATACCCGCCAATCCATTTTTTAAAATAACGAATGGCGAAAAAACGAAATACAATTAAAGGTATTAGGATAAAAATATATTTCCAATTTGAATAGGCTATAAACATTAACGGTACTAGTCCAAAAAGAAAGGCTCCAAAAATTTCTTTCCACGTATTTTGCTTGGCAATAGGCTTACTTTTCGATAATTCATCTTCACGAACATAATCTGTGGTAAAAATAATAGATATGGCTGTTAATCGGCTTAACGCATGAACCATAATGAAAGTCATCAAACATTCTATAAGAATTAATGTATCGTTTAAATCTGTATCAATAACTTTTTTAATTGCAAAAAACTTCACTGCAAACAACAATACTAATCCTATCGCACCATAGGCACCGATAGCGCTGTCTTTCATTATTTTTAGGATTTTTTCTTTGGTCCAACCACCACCAAATCCGTCACAAACATCAGCAAAACCGTCTTCATGAAAAGCACCTGTTGTTAAAACATTCGCAACTAAAGAGAATAAAACAGCTAATTCTTCTGATTCAAATAATTTATAAGTTCCAAAAAAAACTACTGCAGCAATTAAACCAACAATCCAGCCAATCAAAGGAAAATATCTGGTAGCTTTGTTTAAATACGTTGGATCATGCGTGATGTTTTTCGGACAAGGAATTCTTGTGTAAAACATCAAAGCTGTAAAAAATATGTTGAGTTGTTTTTTCATGTTTATTTTAGGAATAAGGGAAAAGTATTAAGTTTTTTTTACTTTTTACTTAGCTCTTTTTACTTTTAATATTGAATTTTATTTAATTTTAAAGTATCATTTGCAATCCATTTTTTGTCTATTAATGTGTATTCTACATCAAAATTCTCAATCTCTTTATATCTTTTTCCGTTTCTAGAAATGCCTTTTTTGTATTCATAATGAAATAGTAAAGAATTTGGTTTTGTTTCAATTTTGGAATCTAAAACACAAGCTTTAAGTTTATTTTTCGCAAAATAACATGTACCATTGAATAAGCCTTTAATTATTGGATTTAAATCATCTTGAGGAATTACTTCTTTAAAAATGTATAATTGAGTCGCACAAAAAGCAGAACCAGTTCCACAACTTTTTAAATAAAAATAGTCATTAATTTTGCCAAAACCATCTAAGTGATTATTCCAACAGCAAAGATAAAAACCATTTACATACCTTTCACTTTTTACAATTTTACCATTTGAATCAACTTCCAAAATAAATTGACATGGAGAAGTTTTGTTTAATATATCTTTTAGAAACAAAATAAAATTTGAGCTATTTTCTTTTTTGTAAAATTTACCCAAAGTATCATTCTTATTTATAGATTCTATTGGAATATCGATTGTATCATTCTTTTTTACCTCCAAAAGATATTTTTTCCCAACTTTAAAAGAAACAAAACCAGAATCACCTTTCAAAATAGTTTCGTCTTGAAGCATTCTTTTGTTTTCGGTTGATACAAATGACAAAACAAGCACTACTACAATCGGTAATAAAATTTTAAGTTTACTTACATTCATTAAAATTTCTTTTTACATTTTACTTTACTCTTTATTTATTACTAACTCCAGCACTTTCAAAAGTAGCCATTTCATTTATAAAAGTCAAAGCCGATTGAATAATAGGGAATGCAACAGCACATCCACTTCCCTCACCCAATCGCATATTTAAAGACAAAATGGGTTCTACTTGTAAATAATTCAATAAATCGATATGTGCTTTTTCTTCCGAACAATGTGAAAAAATAGCATTTTGTTTAATGGCTGAATTCTTCTGATAGGCGATCAAAAATGCAACTGTAGAAATAAATCCATCGACCAAAATCAGCATTTTATTTTGATACGCTTGCAACATTCCGCCTGACATTTGTAAAATTTCAAAACCACCGAAATAACGAATTAAATTGTCTAAATTATTTTCTCCCTTGTACGTAGCAATCGCTTGTGATAAAATTTCGATTTTATTTTTTAATTTCTCATCCATAACTCCTGTTCCTTTTCCAATACAATCCTGAATTGGAATGTTTGTCAACACACTCATTAAAACCGAAGCAGTTGATGTATTTCCGATACCCATTTCACCAAAGCCAATACAATTACTACCGCTTTTATAAATTTCATTAACCACCTCAGCACCGTATTGAAAACACAAATTTAGTTCATCCTGACTCATTGCGGAAGTCATTAAAAACGACTGTGTTCCTTTAGCCACTTTTTTATTGATGATAGATGTATTCGTTGGGAAATCGTAATTTACACCAGCATCTACAATTTTTAAATCGAGATTATTTTGTTTACAAAAAACCGAAATTGCTGCACCTCCTTTTAAAAACGTTTCCACCATTTGTCGTGTAACTTCTTGTGGATAGGCACTCACATCATGATTCGCAATTCCGTGATCAGCAGCAAAAACAACAATTGTTGGATTAATAATATTTGGCGCTTCCGATTGAAACACTAAACCCATTTGCAAGGCTAATTTCTCTAAAATGCCCAATGAACCTAATGGTTTTGTTTTCTGATTGATTTTATCAATCAATTTTTCTTTTAAATCAGATGAATTAGAATGCAACACCGCAAAATTCTCTAATTCTAAATGATTGACAGGCGTAAAATTTTTAATTGTAGTTACAAATGGTTTTTCTAATTTTTGTTTCCAATTCAATTGTTGCAACATTGGTTGTTTACCATAATCAGTGGCCGGTTTTCCGATACAGAAATATCCAAGCGGTTCGATATAATCAGGTAAATTTAATAGCTTTTTAAAATGATGGTAATTGATAATCGAAACCCAACCCATAGAATAACCTTGTTCGGTTAATGACAACCAAATATTTTGTGCCGCACAAACCGAACTAAATTTAACAGCTTCGTTACTGCCCACCGTTCCAATCGTAAATTGATCTAAAACCGAACGATCATAAGCAATCACCAAGCCAATTGGCGCTTCTTCTATGGCTTCTAATTTTAATGCTAAATACGATTTTTTTTGCGATTCAGAATCCGTTTGATCGGCCGATTTTTTATGATACGAAGTAAATAATTCTTTGACTTGTTTTTTAATATCTGAGGATTCGATAATATAATAACGCGTGGCATCTGTTAAACCAACAGAAGGCGCTTTATGTCCGGCTTGAAGCGCTTTTTCTAATACTTCAACAGGAACCTCATCATTAGTAAAATGACGGGTATCTCTTCTGGAATCAATAATTTCGTATAATGACTTCATTATTTTAATTCTTTTAATTGCTCTCGATACATTCCGATTCCTACTTCATCGGAACACTTGAACTGCTTAACCAATTCGCATTTCATGCTCGGGTGATGAAATGGTTTAATCTTCCCAAATTAAAAAACAATACTTATCGTACGTTTTCTTGGTGTATTTTGGGAGTTGTATTTGTTCTTTAAAAATTGGACAATTGACAACTAACGTATGATATTCGCCATTTTCACCACAGGGATCGATTCCTTTTTTTTGTAATTCGAGTGCTAATTCTTTAGTTACGATTTGACCTAAATAAGATTCGCCCATTTCTAAATTACACGAAACAATCATGGTTTCTATTCCTGCATCAATCATTTGAAAAACCAGATCGACTCTATCTTGTTGCCATAAAGGTAAAAAAGCTTTTAAATTAGCTGCATTACAAACTTTTTCCTCCCAAGCTCTATGTGGTTCTAAATCGATATCACCAAAAACAACACCTTCAATTTGATATTTTTCTTTGATATCAAGCAATGTTGAAATATAGTTTTTTTCATATTCAGACCAAGTTGCAGGAATTGCTACTAAGGGAACTTGCATTTGTTTTGCCTGTTGTTGTAATATTGATAATGGAATTCCATGTGAACGAGAAACTTTTCCATTTTCATTCATCATATTCAACAAAACTGTTGGTTGTAAACCTTGTTCTACTGATTTCATTAAAGCATAACAACTGTCTTTTCCACCACTCCAAGAACTTAAAACTTTCATTATTTTACTTGCATTGGTAAACCAGAAACCATAAACGTCACTTTTTCTGCTTTTTTCGCGATAAACTGATTCACCCAACCTTGTAATTCCACGAATTTTCTACCGATATGCGTTTCGGCATGCACTCCCATTCCAATTTCATTGGTAATGATAATAATTGTAGAATCTTCAATTAAAGAAAGCTTTTCAATTTCGGCTTTAGCCAAATCTAAAGAAAGTTCCACATCATTTTTCGTATCCACAAAAAAGTTCGTCAACCATAATGTAACACAATCAACAACCGCAACTTTTCCTTTAAAATCAATTTGTGATAAGTTTTTTTCTTCTTCAACATTAATCCAATTTTCCTTTCTTTCATTCTGATGTCGGTCGATTCTTTTCTGAAAATCGCCATCCCATTTTCGGGCTGTTGCCACATACATTGGGTTTTGAGAAAGTTCTAAGGCTAAATTTTGCGCATAACTACTTTTTCCTGAACGTTCGCCACCTGTTACTAAATATATCATATTTTAAAATTTCAATGTCAATATTAAAAGCCAAATATCAAGTGATTCAACTTTTTACTTGGCTCTTTTTACTTAATCAATTATACGGACAATGTCTGCAACCGTTTCCGCAACACGAGCCTCGTTTTAAATGAAACCATTTGGTAAAAACATACTTTTCATTTTCCATATAATAATCTATATTCTCTATGAAATGAGTCGTTTTAGGTAAATCTTTAGCTTTGTTTTCTAAAGCATTTTCTGGAGTGATTGTTGCCACATATTCTTCAATTTTAGAAATGGTAGCCTTTTTTAAACAACTCGGACACAAACAATCTGAAATTCCATCTAAAGTAAAAATTGGCGGTAACTCATTACACCAACATTTTTGGGATTCAGATTCATTTCCACAACCAAAAGATTCATTACAAACCGTGCAGTATTTTAGTCTAATTGAATTCACCCTGTAAAGATACTGTTTTTAAGAATTTCAAAAATTAAAGCCTCATTTTTTTTATACATTTGCAAAAACATCCATTAATGAAAAGCATTCGATTTTTATTTTTTAGCTTTTTTTGCTTTATACTATTTAATTGCAAAGAAAATAATTCCACTTTAGAAAATAGTATAAAGAAAAATTCTATAACCCACGCCAAGAGTTTATCCATTGAAGAAGGGGAAGATTTCACAGTAGTAAAAGTAACCAATCCTTGGCCTAATGCTAAAGAAACTTTTACGTATGTATTAAGAAAAAACAAAAGTAAAATACCGTCTAATCTTTCACAATTTCCAGTTATTGATGTACCCTTAAAATCATCTATAGTAACTTCAACAACTATTATTCCTTTTTTAGAACAATTGGGTGTAGAAGAAAAATTAATTGGATTTCCGCATACCGATTACATTTCTTCAGAAAAAACCCGAACCTTAATTGAAAAAGGTAAAATTGCAAATGTGGGTCAAAACGAAAATTTAAATATTGAAAAAATCATAGAATTAAATCCAGATGTACTCGTATCCTTTTGTGTAGATAATGTAAATCCGACGTTGAAGAATTTAGAAAAAAACGGCATCAAAATTATTATTCAAGCCGATTGGATGGAACAAACGCCACTAGGCAAAGCAGAGTGGATTAAATTGTATGGCGCTTTATTCAGCAAAGAAAAAGAAGCGAATGACATTTTTAATTCAATTGAAAAAAATTATAAGAAAGCTTTATCTATCATAAAAAACGAAAAAAAGAAACCTAGTATTTTACTTGGCTCCTTGTATCAAGACCAATGGTTTGTTCCGAATGGAAAAAGTTGGTTGGCCTATTACATGAAAGACGCCAAAAGCAATTATTTATGGCAACATACAGAAGGTACAGGAAGTACACCTTTAAGTTTTGAAAAAGTACTTGAAGTAGCCCATGCTGCAGATAAATGGATTACAAGTGGATTTTCTTCCTTAAACGAAATGAAAAACGCAAATCCAAATTATGCTGCATTTGACGCATTTAAAAAAGGCGAAGTGTATAGTTTTGAGGTAAAAAAAGGAAAAACAGGTGGCGTAATTTATTATGAACAAAGTCCGTCGAGACCTGATTTAGTTTTACAAGATTTTATCAAAATTCTTCATCCTGAACTAATGAAAGATTATGAATTTACTTTTGCTACAAAAATTAACTAAGTGAAAAAACCATATAAAAATAGCTCGTTATTTCTTGTATTACTTTTGGTTTTACTGTTTGCTTTTTTAGCCAATTTAGCATTAGGCAATGTATTAATTCCATGGAG
The DNA here is from genome assembly GCF_000455605.1 of Flavobacterium indicum GPTSA100-9 = DSM 17447. Classification (NCBI taxonomy): domain Bacteria; kingdom Pseudomonadati; phylum Bacteroidota; class Flavobacteriia; order Flavobacteriales; family Flavobacteriaceae; genus Flavobacterium; species Flavobacterium indicum. The sequence goes on along the minus strand of NC_017025.1, from coordinate 1,027,258 downwards.
TGATGTGTGCGAAATATTATTCAATCAAACACATGAAAAACAAACTTGGAGTTACATCGTGCTTAATTATCGATTTCCAAAAGCCTTTGTTGCCATAGTAACGGGAATGGGATTAAGTTTATCCGGTTTAATTATGCAAACCTTGTTTCGTAATCCATTAGCCGGACCTTATGTGTTGGGCTTAAGTTCGGGAGCCAGTTTAGGAGTCGCGATGGTTATTATGGGTTCTTTTTTACTTCCAGATTTTATTGCTCCACTAATAGTGAATGATTTTGGAATATTAATTGGCGCATTTTCAGGAAGCTTATTGGTTTTACTACTGGTTTTCTTTGTGGCTTCCAAAATAAAAGATACCATGTCGATATTGATAGTTGGATTAATGTTTAGTAGTTTAACTAGTGCTATTATTAATGTATTAACTTCTTTTTCGAGCGCTGAACAATTACAAAAATTCACCTTTTGGACCTTAGGTAGTTTAGGAAATTTAACTTCATTTCAAGTATATTTATTATCTGCAATTATTGGCTTAGGCATTGTAATAAGCTTCACAATTATTAAACCCTTAGACGGATTATTATTAGGAGAAAATTATGCCCGAAGTTTAGGAATATCAATTAAAAGAACCAGAAATATAAGCATTATTGCAACAAGTATATTAGCCGGAACCATTACCGCTTTTGTTGGTCCCATTGCTTTTATTGGTTTAGCTATACCCCATGTTTCAAAACTAATTTTTCAAACGAGTAATCATAAAACTTTGTTTATTGCCACCTTGCTTTTAGGAGCGATAACCATGTTGGTTTGTGATACCCTATCACAAATGCCGAATCAAAATTTTACGATTCCAATCAATGCTATAACTTCAATATTAGGAGCGCCGGTAGTTATTTGGTTGATTATTAGAAAAAAAGGAATTAGATAATTTTTCTTAAACCACATAGGCACATAGTTTTATTTTTGTAAATAAAAGGCGCTACGCTTAAAATAAATCACACAATAAATACAATCAAAAAATATGATAACACAAAATTATATTAATCAATTAACTTTTGATGTAATAGAGACAACTATTGAAGTTAATAATATTCTTGGTAAAGATTTATTAGAAAGTGTTTATAATAAATAAAGGAGTTCGATATTTTTCTTAAACCACATAGGCACATAGTTTTATTTTTGTAAATAAAAGGCGCTACGCTTAAAATAAATCACATAATAAATACAATCAAAAAATATGATAACACAAAATTATATTAATCAATTAACTTTTGATGTAATAGAGACAACTATTGAAGTTAATAATATTCTTGGTAAAGATTTATTAGAAAGTGTTTATCATAAATAAAGGAGTTCGATATTTTTTTTAACCTCATAGGCACATAGTTTTATTTTTGTAAATAAAAGGTGCTTCACTTAAATTAAATCACATAGTAAATACAATCAAAAAATATGATAACACAAAATTATATTAATCATTTAACTTATGATGTAATAGGGGCAGCTATTGAAGTTCATAAAATTCTCGGTAAAGGTTTATTTGAAAGTGTTTATCATAAATGTATGATTGAAGAATTAAAATTGAGAAAGATAAATTTTAAAACAGAATTTAAAATTCCAATTGATTACAAAGGAGTTAATTTAGATTTAGATTTTAGATGCGATTTATTTATTGAAAATATTCTTGTAGTAGAATTAAAAGCTGTCAATGAAATTTTACCAATACACGATGCACAACTATTAACTTATATGAAATTATTATCTGCTCCAAAAGGACTATTGCTTAATTTTAATAGTAATAATATTTTTCGTGAAGGTCAAAAAACTTTGGTTAACGAACATTTTAAAAACTTACCAAAATAACTTATGTTTATTATTTAAAGTGAAGCGCCTTTATAAAAATAAAATTAACTATGTACCTATGTGGTTCAATTAAAAAAACTAACTAATGAAAACCTTCATATTAAAAACCAAAAATCTAACCATCGGATACGCTTCTAAAAAGGGTAAAATCGATATTGCTTCTAATATTAATATTGAATTAGAAGTTGGAAAATTGATTACATTAATTGGTGGAAACGGCATTGGTAAATCGACCTTATTAAAAACTATTACTTCTATCATTCCAGCTTTATCTGGCGAAGTATATCTTTCGGATAAAAAAATTGAAACATTTTCAACTGAATTATTATCGCAATACTTAAGCATAGTTACCACAGAAAAACTACCTGCAAGTAACTTAACAGTTTCTGAATTAATTGCCTTGGGCAGGCATCCCTATACCAACTGGATTGGAAATTTAACAGAAAACGATTTAAACCACATTCAAAATGCAATAAACGCAACGAATATTAGCCATTTACAATATAAAAAATACAGCGAAATTAGTGATGGCCAGTTACAAAAAGTAATGATAGCAAGAGCCTTAGCACAAGATACTCCACTAATTATTTTAGATGAACCCACCACACATTTGGATTTATTTCATAAAGTATCGGTATTTAAATTACTAAAACAATTAGCGAATGAAAACAACAAATGTATTTTATTTTCAACCCATGATATTGACTTGGCGATTCAATTAAGCGATGAAATGATTGTCATGACTGAAGATTTCTGTGTTCAAGATCAACCGTGTAATTTAATTGAAAAAGGGGTATTTGATTCGTTATTTAAAGATGAACACATTGTTTTTGATAAAACTTATGGAAAGTTTATTGTGAAATAGAATCAAAAGAAATTTCAATTACATCTCCTGAATTTAATCCGGCCAAAGTAAAATCACCAACCCGAACCCGAACTAATCGCAAGGTAGGAAAACCTACTGCTGCAGTCATTTTTCGAATTTGGCGGTATTTACCTTCCGTGACAGTAATAGAAACCCAACTGGTTGGTCCATGACGTTCATCTCGAATTCTTCTTCCTTCGCCAATGTAATCAGGTAAATTGTAAATCAATCTTGCTTCGCAGGGTTTAGTAGTATAGCGAATTCCCTTAAAACCAATTTCAACACCTTGTTTTAATTGTTCGACGGCTTCATCAGTTATTGTTCCATCCACTTGAGCATAATATTCTTTTTCAATGGTTTTACTTCGTACTAATTCACTCATCCTACCATCTGTTGTGAGCAACAATAACCCTTCAGAATCTTCATCCAAACGCCCTATTGCCATTGTTCCTTCTGGAAAATCATACAATTCACCCAATTTCTTTTTAGTTCGTTTTTTTTCGTAAATAAATTGACTCAAATAGCCATGAGGCTTATGTAAAGCAAAATGTTGGTGAATTTTTTCCATGAAACAAAATTACATTTATTCCATAAAATAGAGAAGAATTGATTAAATTTACTTTCAAATAAATCAATGATGTCAGCAACAATAATTTTAGTATTCGCCGTATTTTTAGCTTTAGCAATAGGAATTTTTATTGGAAAGCAACTTTTTCAATCATCTTGTAAAACACGTATTTCTGTTTTAGAAAAACAACTTGAACTCAATGAAAAAGAACATCTTAATGCCAAATCACAACTGGTAACACTACAATTAGAAAAAGAAGAACTCACAATTTTATTAGCAAAAAAAGAAAATGATTTTGACAATTTATTAGAACGGTCAAAAGAGCAAAAAAAAGAAATATCTGATTTACAAGAAAAATTTACCCTTGAGTTTGAAAATTTAGCACAAAAAATTTTAGAAGAGAAAACTTCAAAGTTCACAGCACAAAACCAAGAAAACCTTAAAAATATACTAACTCCACTTCAAGAAAAAATTCAATTATTTGAAAAGAAAGTTGATGATTCACAAAAGGAAACTTACGGGTATCATACAGCTTTAAAAGAACAATTACAACATTTAAAAGATCAGAATTTTAAAATCACAAAAGAAACCGAAAATTTAACCAAAGCCTTAAAAGGTGATAATAAAATGCAAGGCAATTGGGGTGAATTAATTTTAGAACGCGTATTAGAAAAATCTGGATTAGAAAAAGGACGAGAATACGAGGTTCAATCCAGTTTTACCAATGAAGAAGGAAATCGTGTGCAACCCGATGTAATTATTAATCTACCCGATGGTAAAAAAATGATTGTTGATGCAAAAGTTTCCCTAACTGCTTATGAAAAATATTGCAATGCAGAAGATAATGTAGAAAAAAATGAATTTTTAAAAGAACATTTAAATTCATTAAAAAGACATATCGAGCAACTCAGTTCAAAAAATTATTACGATATTTACCACATGGAAAGTCCGGACTTTGTTTTGCTTTTCATTCCAATAGAGCCTGCATTCGCATTGGCCTTACAAGAAGACAATTTACTTTACAACAAAGCTTTTGAAAAGAATATTGTTATTGTAACACCAGCAACCTTATTGGCTACATTACGAACCATTGACAGCATGTGGACCAATCAAAAGCAACAAGAAAATGCAGTTGAAATTGCCCGTCAAGCAGGAGCATTGTACGATAAATTTGAAGGATTAATTTCCGATTTACATAGAATTGGCAAGAAAATGGATGAAGCAAAAAATGAATATGGAAACGCCATGAATAAGTTGGTAGAAGGAAAAGGAAACTTAGTATCCAGTGTTGAAAAATTAAAAAAAATGGGCGCTAAAGCGAAAAAAACGTTGCCAGAAAATATAGTTAATAAAGCAGATAACAATTAAATAATATAAAAACTTATATACCTATGAATATAGCTCGAAAAATTTTAATTTATTTCTTATTGTTAACCACATTAAGTTTAATTGGTTATACTTTATTTATTTACAATTTTACATTAAGTAATGGCGTTAGAAGTGGCGTTTTATCTAAATTTAGTCATAAGGGAATTATTTTTAAAACATGGGAAGGTGAATTAAATGAAGGATTTGGTGCCACGCGTTTTTTCCCATTTTCAGTTCAAGATAGTGAAGAAAAAGTAATTGAAGATTTAAAGAAATACCAAGGTGAATATGTTAAATTAGAATATAAAGAACGTATAAAAACGTTACCTTGGTGGGGTGATACTCATTATTTTATTATTAGTGTTACACCTGAGAAATCGCCTTATATTAATTCAAAATAAATGGAACATACAAATACTGTAAAGGCTTCAAAAATTACATTAACAGAGTTAATGCTACCATCACATTCTAATTTCAGTGGGAAAATTCATGGAGGTTATTTATTGAGTTTAATGGATCAAATTGCCTTTGCTTGTGCCTCTAAATACTCAGGATGTTATTGTGTTACAGCCTCTGTAGATACTGTTAATTTTTTAAATCCGGTTGAAATTGGTGAATTAGTGACTCTAAAAGCTTCAGTAAACTACGTAGGAAGTACATCAATGATTGTAGGCATCCGAGTAACTTCACAAAATATTCAAACGGGTAAAATTAAACATACCAATTCCAGTTATTTTACTATGGTTGCAAAAGACGCAGACGGTAATAATGTAAAAGTTCCACGTTTAATTTTGTCTAATATGGAAGAAGTGAGAAGGTTCTATGAAGGTATTAAAAGAAATGAGCAACGAAAAAATATGCAGGAACATGAAACAACTTTTGACTACACTACTCCTGAAGCACTAGAGAACTTAAAAAAATATAATGTTATTATTGATTTATAACTATTAAACTCTAACGTAGATTGCTGTAGCTTTCATTTTTATGTTTAGATGTGCCATTAAAGACATCTATTTCTTTCTTTTTAACTTTTCGGAATAATCTAAAGTTACTCTTTCATCGGGATAAGTTGCTTATCTACTTTTTTGTTGACTTGAAATTCAATAAAAAATCAAGAAGCATATTCACATAATATATTTTCAGCTATTTAAAAAGATTGTGTTTCCCTATAATCTTAAAACTCTTTTTATAGCTTTTCAAAAAAATAAACTTATTGAAAGTCCTAGTTTAAAAGAATCAAGTGAGATCAATTCTATTCTCGAATTCTTAAATTCAACTCCTTTTTTAAAATTTTTCGTAATTGCTTAACTTTTCTATGTCTAAAATTGTCTTTGTGTTTTGATTATTCCTAGTAAACATAGGAATAAATTTTGCATTAAAAATCAGTTCTTTGAAAGTATATGAAGTACGTCTAACTACAGTTGTACTAAACATATCATCAAAAGCTTTAAAAAATACTAAAATTTCTCCCGTTATAGATTTATAATCTTCTTCAGTCAAATTAAAAAGTGGACTTTCTGATGTAATTGGATGAACTAGAGTCCAACTTAATGGCAGCGTATTAATTTTATCTATTTCTAATTCTAAAGTATAAAATTTATTTACTAAGATACCATTTTCTTCAATATTTAAAGCCAACATAATTTTAGCTTCTGCATCCATTAAATTAGTATTTTTATATGGAGCCAAACGAATCATTAAAGCCATTCCTTCTTTGTAAGGTGCAATTAATCCATTCGAAGCAAATTTCAAAAATGCCTTTGGCCGACTAAATCTTCCATAAAATAATCCAGTCGCAATAGCAAAACTAAGTAAACCTAATAAAGCTTCGACAGCTGCTACAAAACTTGTAATAAAACCAGAAGGACTTACATGCCCATATCCTACAGTTGTGAATGTTTGCACGCTAAAGAAAAAAGCCTGTCCAAACTTATCTATTGAAGATGTTGAAGTTACACCAACTAAATGTTCAACTCCGATAATAGAATAAATACTTGCAAATACCAAATTAACAATAAAATAAAACAACAAAATGATAAAAAAGAACTTCCATCTAGGAATATTAATCATGGTGTGGTACCAACTAATACTTTCAAAAAAACCAACACCAACTTTTTCAACATTGGCATTGCCGTTTTTATTAACAAATCTGCCACCAAAACTACTTGAATTAACACCAAAACCAGTATTAATTTCAGCCTTTGCTTTTTTATTTATTTTTTTAAATATTGCCATATAAAAAATCCCTTATGAGCAATGTAAAATTATAAATAATTAGCCATTCAACTACTATTTTTTAAGTTATTCATTAAAAAAAACATATAAAGATATCAATATAAGTAGCGTTTACAATTACTCTTAAAACTCAAGTAAATAATTACTAAAAAAGTTTTATTAGATTGTAACTTTTTATTAAAATGATTTACTAATATTGTAATAAAAATATATTTCATGAAAAACTTAAAAAGAATAGCTCTTGCATTATCATTATTTGTTGCATTAGGAGCTACAGCACAAAAAAAAGGAAAAACTTCAAAAACTACTCCTAAGAAAGAGACTTTGGCTCCAAAAGCAATCACTAAGGGTACAGTTACTTATGAAATGGAACTACCCGATAATGAAGAAGCTGCTGCAATGGGAACTAGTGTTATAAAAATTGCTTTTGATGGAACTACTCAAGCTACTCAAATTGAAATGATGGGTGGAATGATGAATATTAAAACTATTGCTCCTGTTAATAGTCCGAAAGATACTAGAATGTTAATGGATATGATGGGTAAAAAATTTGAACTTATTAATTTACCAGAAGAACAATTAACAAAAAGTCCGGGTGCTAATTTTAATAATTTAGAAAATGCTGTTTCAATTTCTTATGACAAAAACGATGTAAAAGATATTGCAGGTTACAAATGTCACAAAGCAGAAATTAAAATGGAAGACGGAAATACAAATGTATTTTACGTGACTGAATTAATCTCTCAAGCGCAAAAAACAAATGAAAATGCAAAAGTAAAATTAGTTGGATTCCCTATGGAAATGACAATGACAACTCCGCAAGGTAAAGCTATTGTTAAAGCAACAGAATTCAAAACTGAAATTCCAGCTGGATCATTTGAAGTTCCTGCAGATTACAAAAAAGTAACTCAAGAGCAATTACAAGAAGAATTAGGAGGTTTCTAATTTTTTAAATTGATAACAATAAAAAATCCCGATTATTCATCGGGATTTTTTGCTTTATTTTAATTACTTTGTTAAGTACATTTTCCTTCTAGAATACAAATCATAGAATTGATCATCTTTTAGATCATCAATAAACAAGATACTTTCTCCTGTTGATTTCATTTCTGGACCTAAAGCTTTATTCACATTTGGAAATTTATTAAAAGAGAAAACAGGCTGTTTAATGGCATATCCTTTTAATTGCGGATTAAAAGTAAAATCAGTTACCTTCTTCTCACCTAACATCACTTTAGTAGCATAATTTACATACGGCTCATTATACGCTTTTGCAATAAATGGAACTGTACGAGATGCTCTTGGGTTAGCTTCAATGATATACACAATATCATCTTTAATTGCGAACTGAATATTAATTAGACCAACAGTCTTAAGCGCAATTGCAATTTTTTTGGTATGCTCTTTTATTTGTTGCATTACAAATTCGCCTAAATTGAAAGGTGGCAACGTTGCATTACTATCACCTGAGTGCACACCACACGGCTCAATATGCTCCATAATACCAATTATATAAACATTGCCTTCCGCATCACATATTGCATCAGCTTCAGCTTCAATTGCACCATCTAAATAATGATCCAATAACAATTTATTATTTGGTATATGTTTTAATATTTCAATAACATGCTCCTCTAATTCTTGTTTATTAATCACAATTTTCATTCCCTGGCCTCCTAAAACATAAGAAGGTCGTACTAACAATGGAAAATCTAGTGAATCGGCAAGAGCAACTGCTTCCTCAGCATTCTCAGCTACTCCAAATTTAGGGAAAGGAATATTTAATTCTGTAAGTAATTCTGAAAAACGACCTCTATCTTCAGCTAAATCTAGAGCGTCATAAGAAGTTCCAATAATTTTTATACCATATTTAGCTAATTTTTCAGCCAATTTTAGTGCTGTTTGTCCCCCTAACTGAACAATAACCCCTTCAGGTTTTTCATGTTGAATAATATCATAAATGTGCTCCCAAAAAACAGGTTCGAAATATAATTTGTCTGCTGTATCAAAATCGGTTGAAACAGTTTCAGGATTACAGTTAATCATAATTGTTTCATAGCCACATTCTTTTGCTGCTAAAACACCATGAACACAAGAATAGTCAAATTCAATTCCTTGTCCAATTCTGTTGGGACCAGAGCCTAATACAACTATTTTCTTTTTATCTGAAACAATACTTTCATTAGCAGTATATTTAGTTCCATCTGCCTTTTCAATTTCAGCTTCAAAAGTTGAATAATAGTACGGCGTTTGCGCTTTAAACTCAGCAGCACAAGTATCTACTAATTTATATACTCTTTTAATTCCTTGCTCGTCGCGTAATTTATGAACCTGACTTTCCAAACAACCCATCATATGTGCAATTTGACGATCGCCATATCCTTTTTGTTTTGCTTCTAATAATAACTCTTTAGGTAAAGTTGCAACTGTGTATTTGGAAATTTCTTTTTCAAGGTGGAATAATTCTTCGTATTGTTTTAAGAACCACATATCTATTCTTGTGATTTCATGAATTCTACTTAATGGAATACCCATAGCAATAGCATCATAAATTACAAAAACTCTATCCCAGCTAGCGTGAGTTAATTTCTCAATAATCTGTTCATAATTCTTATACCCTTTACCATCTGCTCCTAAACCATTTCTTTTAATTTCTAATGATTGTGTAGCCTTATGTAAAGCTTCTTGGAATGAACGTCCAATTCCCATTACTTCTCCTACAGATTTCATTTGTAACCCAAGTGTTCTATCCGCACCTTCAAATTTATCAAAATTCCAACGCGGTATTTTAACAATAACATAGTCTAGAGTTGGTTCAAATAATGCAGAAGTAGATTTAGTAATTTGATTAGATAATTCATCTAAAGTATAGCCTAAAGCTAATTTAGATGCGATTTTTGCAATAGGATATCCTGTTGCTTTCGATGCTAAAGCAGAAGAACGCGACACACGCGGATTAATTTCAATAGCAACAATATCTTCTTTCTCATCGGGAGAAACAGCAAATTGCACATTACAACCACCCGCAAAATTTCCAATACTACGCATCATTTTAATTGCCATATCACGCATTCGTTGGAAAGTTGTATCAGATAATGTCATTGCAGGTGCTACAGTAATACTATCCCCTGTATGAATTCCCATTGGATCCATATTTTCAATTGTACAGATAATAACAACATTGTCATTTTTATCTCGTAACAACTCTAATTCATATTCTTTCCAACCCAATAAGGCTTTATCAATCAAAACTTCATGTATAGGCGAAGCTTCTAAACCACGAGTTAAAAGTTCATCAAAATCTTCTTTTTTGTAAACAAAAGCTGCTCCTGTTCCTCCTAAAGTAAAAGAAGGACGAATAACCAAAGGAAATCCAAACTCTTGGGCAATTTCTTTCCCTTTTAAAAAGGAATTTGCTGTTTTAGCTGGAGCTTGAGGTATATCAATAGTATTTAAAAGTTCTTTAAATTTATCTCTATCTTCTGTAATATGAATGGCATTAATATCTACCCCTATAATCTTTACATTAAAATCTTTCCAAATTCCCTTTTCATCTGCTTCAATACATAAGTTTAATGCAGTTTGTCCGCCCATTGTTGGTAAAACAGCATCAATAGTAGGATGAGCTTTAAGAATTTCAATAATTGATTTAGTCGTAAGTGGTTTTAAATAAACATGATCCGCCATACTTGGGTCGGTCATAATAGTTGCTGGATTAGAATTAATTAAAATAACTTCTAATCCTTCTTCTCTTAATGATCGTGCAGCTTGAGAACCAGAGTAATCAAACTCACAAGCTTGTCCAATAATAATTGGACCTGAACCGATAATTAAAACGGAATTAATCGAATTGTCTTTAGGCATGTTGTTGTGTTGTTGTATGTTATGGAAATTATTGTCTTTCAAATATAAAAAAAAGGTGTTACTTAAAAAATAGTAACACCTTGGTATTTTGCTTGGTAAAAGAACATTATTTTTTATGTCTAGGTTCGCTAGATACAGTTAATTTGTGTCTTCCTTTAGCTCTTCTACGAGCAAGCACTTTTCTTCCGTTAGCAGAAGCCATTCTATCCATGAAACCGTGCTTATTTCTTCTTTTTCTTTTTGATGGTTGAAATGTTCTCTTACTCATTGCTTGTATTTTTAAATTCTATAAATAAAATCAGTTTAATTGTTTTTTTGATTTTCTAATTCCGAAAACCGAGTGCAAATATACAAAGACTTTTTTCATTTACAAGTACTTTTTTAAAAATATTTTTAATAGAATTTAGTACATTTGCAAACTAAATAACAAACCTATGTTTAATAAAAATATAAAATTAGTTGTTGCTGCTGCAATTATAGCTTTTGCTGTATATCAATTTACTGAAAATAATATCGGAAATGGTATATTTTTAATTCTTTTATCCTCACTATTCGTTTTATTATACTTTAAAAATGAAATTTTGGTACTAGCTTTTTTACAATTAAGGAAGCAAAATATGGAAGGGGCAAAAAAATATTTAGATAAAATTAAAAATCCAGAAACTGCTTTAATTAAAAAACAACAAGGCTACTTTAATTATCTTAATGGTATTTTAGTATCACAATCTAACCTTAATTTAGCAGAAAAATACTTCAAAAAAGCAATTGAACTTGGATTAAGTATGGATCAAGATTTAGCATTAGCAAAATTACAATTAGCAGGAATTGCTGCTTCTAAAAGAAGAAAAATTGAAGCTGAAAAATTACTTAATGAAGCTAAAAAATTAGACAAACATAATATGCTAAAAGATCAAATTGTTATGTTAAAGCAACAATTAAAAAGAATTTAAATTGTAAAATTCATTTTTTATCATTTTTTTGAAATTTTATCATTTATAACAACATTTTTAAATTAGTAAACTTAGTTTAATCTACTTTTTTAAAAAAAGAAGTATTTACAGAAAGAACATAAGAAACTAGATCTACTACTAGTTTTACGGACGTTGATTTCGACGATATTTAATAAAAAATACAATAATAAAAACCATAAGCTTGAACCCTGTTCAGGCTTTTTTTATGCAACTATTCTATTGTTTATTTAAGTTAATTTGGCCCCTTTTTGTTGTGTATGTGTATGAGATACAATTAGCATTCGCGTGGCAGAAATAAGATATTTTAAATGACGTTTTGATTAGATTATTTGAGATTGATACAAAAAAAAAGAGGTCACTCTTGTTAGAATAATCTCTTAAAGAAGGCGGCGACCTACTCTCCCATCTCGTCCTTTAAGACGAGACAGTACCATTGACATTTGACAATACAAGGAGCATGCCTTGAAGATTTATGCTACAAGAGCTTTTACGCTATTGTATTTGTTCGTATTTAAAAAGATTGAGATTAATCCAAAAAAAAATCCAGACGAAAAACATATAGTTTTTGTCTGGATTAAAGAAGGCGGCGACCTACTCTCTCATCTCGTCCTTTGAGACGAGACAGTACCATTGACATTTGACAACACAAAAGAGCATGCATTGAAGATTTATGCTACAAGAGCTTTAGCTTTAATGTATTTGTTAGTATTTAAAAAGATTGAGATTGATACAAAAAAAAATCCAGACGAAAAACATATAGTTTTTGTCTGGATTAAAGAAGGCGGCGACCTACTCTCCCACAGTAATGCAGTACCATTGGCGCAGTCGGGCTTAACTTCTCTGTTCGGAAAGGGAAGAGGTGAGCCCCGACGCAATAACCACCTTAATGTTTTGTTATGTTTACTCCATTAGTTTGGTTAACCATAACAGTCTCGTTACTACGAACGAAACAAATATTTTAACATATTGAGATAGAATTCAAACTTTTAAAAGAAGTTGCTTGCTCCGATTACTCGGAGCAAGTTGTACAATAAGCTTACGGGTTATTAGTACTACTCGGCTATGACATTACTGCCTTTACACCTATAGCCTATCAACGTGGTCATCTTCCACGACCCTTAAAAGAAATCTCATCTTGTGGTGGGTTTCGCGCTTATATGCTTTCAGCGCTTATCCCTTCCGAACGTAGCTACTCAGCAGTGCCCCTGGCGAGACAACTGATACACTAGAGGTTCGTCCAACTCGGTCCTCTCGTACTAGAGTCAGATCCACTCAAATTTCTAACGCCCACAGTAGATAGAGACCGAACTGTCTCACGACGTTCTGAACCCAGCTCGCGTGCCACTTTAATGGGCGAACAGCCCAACCCTTGGGACCTTCTCCAGCCCCAGGATGTGACGAGCCGACATCGAGGTGCCAAACCCCCCCGTCGATATGAGCTCTTGGGGGAGATCAGCCTGTTATCCCCGGCGTACCTTTTATCCTTTGAGCGATGGCCCTTCCATGCGGAACCACCGGATCACTATGCTCTACTTTCGTACCTGATCGACCTGTATGTCTCTCAGTCAAGCTCCCTTATGCCATTGCACTCTACGCACGGTTACCAAGCGTGCTGAGGGAACCTTTAGAAGCCTCCGTTACTCTTTTGGAGGCGACCACCCCAGTCAAACTACCCACCAAGCAATGTCCCCCGCACTGCGGGGTTAGGCCTCAGACAAGCAAAGGGTGGTATTTCAACAATGACTCCAGAACTCCTAGCGAAGCCCCTTCATAGTCTCCCACCTATCCTACACATCACGTGTCCAAGGTCAATACTAAGCTATAGTAAAGGTGCACAGGGTCTTTTCGTCCCACTGCGGGTAATCGGCATCTTCACCGATACTACAATTTCACCGAGCTCATGGCTGAGACAGTGTCCAGATCGTTACACCATTCGTGCAGGTCGGAACTTACCCGACAAGGAATTTCGCTACCTTAGGACCGTTATAGTTACGGCCGCCGTTTACTGGGGCTTCAATTCAATGCTTCTCCGAAGATAACATCTCCTCTTAACCTTCCAGCACCGGGCAGGTGTCAGGCCCTATACTTCATCTTACGATTTTGCAGAGCCCTGTGTTTTTGATAAACAGTCGCCTGGACCTCTTCACTGCGGCCAGCTTGCGCTGGCGACCTTTCTCCCGAAGTTACAGGTCTATTTTGCCTAATTCCTTAGCCATGAATCTCTCGAGCACCTTAGGATTCTCTCCTCAACTACCTGTGTCGGTTTACGGTACGGGTACTGTTAATCTAAGTTTAGAGGTTTTTCTTGGAAGCCCTTAGGTACACTATCACTTCAGCCGAAGCCTCCGTGTACTATCGCATTTCACCAAACTCTACGGATTTGCCTATAGAGCCTATAGCTAGGTGCTTTAACGAACTATTCCGTCAGTTCGCGGTACTTTCATCACTCCGTCACCCCATCACAATTAACAGTAGTACGGGAATATTAACCCGTTGGCCATCGACTGCTCCTTTCGGATATGCCTTAGGACCCGACTAACCCTCAGCTGATTAGCATAGCTGAGGAAACCTTAGTTTTTCGGTGTGCGGGTTTCTCGCCCGCATTATCGTTACTTATGCCTACATTTGCTTTTCTAACCAGTCCAGCATAGCTCACGCTACACCTTCAACCCTGTTAGAATGCTCCCCTACCACTGATATTACTATCAATCCATAGCTTCGGTAGTATGCTTATGCCCGATTATTATCCATGCTCGACCGCTCGACTAGTGAGCTGTTACGCACTCTTTAAATGAATGGCTGCTTCCAAGCCAACATCCTAGCTGTCTGGGCAGTCAAACCTCGTTTTTTCAACTTAGCATACATTTGGGGACCTTAGCTGATGGTCTGGGTTCTTTCCCTCTCGGACATGGACCTTAGCACCCATGCCCTCACTGTATAGAAACATTTATTAGCATTCGGAGTTTGTCAGGAATTGGTAGGCGGTGAAGCCCCCGCATCCAATCAGTAGCTCTACCTCTAATAAACTTAACTACACGCTGCCCCTAAAGGCATTTCGGGGAGTACGAGCTATTTCCGAGTTTGATTGGCCTTTCACCCCTACCCACAGGTCATCCGAAGACTTTTCAACGTCAACCGGTTCGGACCTCCACTATGTGTTACCACAGCTTCATCCTGCCCATGGGTAGATCACACGGTTTCGCGTCTACCATTACTGACTATAGCGCCCTATTCAGACTCGCTTTCGCTACGGATCCATGTCTTAAACACTTATCCTCGCCAGCAACGGTAACTCGTAGGCTCATTATGCAAAAGGCACGCCGTCATTCGCCTGGGCGAACTCCGACCGCTTGTAAGCGTATGGTTTCAGGATCTATTTCACTCCGTTATTCACGGTTCTTTTCACCTTTCCTTCACAGTACTGGTTCACTATCGGTCTCTCAGGAGTATTTAGCCTTACCGGATGGTCCCGGCAGATTCAGACAGGGTTTCACGTGCCCCGCCCTACTCAGGATACCACTATCAATAACTTCCATTACCTATACAGGACTATCACCTTGTATCGTTAACCTTTCCAGGTTATTCTAGTTCTGTTAGCATCAAATCTCGTGGTCCTACAACCCCAGAATTGCCGTAACAACTCTGGTTTGGGCTAATGCGCTTTCGCTCGCCACTACTCACGCAATCACTTTTGTTTTCTTTTCCTCCGCCTACTTAGATGTTTCAGTTCAGCGGGTTCGCTCACCTATCGGTGTACTATGTCTTCAACATAGTGGGTTGCCCCATTCGGAAATTTGCGGATCAATTCGTATGTGCCGATCCCCGCAACTTATCGCAGCTTATCACGTCCTTCATCGCCTCTGAGAGCCTAGGCATCCCCCATACGCCCTTATTTTGCTTATTGTTTTCTTTTGGTCTTACTTATTACTAAGTAAAACTGTGTCTTTCTACTTGTTTGTATATTATCTCAATATGTCAATGAACTTTAATTAATTAATAATTATCAATTAATAATTATCAATTATTTGGTGGAGAATATCGGAGTCGAACCGATGACCTCCTGCGTGCAAGGCAGGCGCTCTAGCCAGCTGAGCTAATCCCCCGTTTTCGTAGTATCAGTTAACAGTTATCAGTTAACAGTAACTTTAACGGTTAGCTTACCTCTAGAATTTCCTTTTTTTTAGTTAAATGAGTAGTCCCGGGCAGACTCGAACTGCCGACCCCTACATTATCAGTGTAGTACTCTAACCAGCTGAGCTACGAGACTCTGTATTTAACCTAATTTTTTGAACTAACAGCAAGAGTAATACTCTATCTTTTTACTTTTTAACCTAACACCTATATCTTATGTCTCTAGAAAGGAGGTGTTCCAGCCGCACCTTCCGGTACGGCTACCTTGTTACGACTTAGCCCCAGTTACTAGTTTTACCCTAGGCAGCTCCTTACGGTCACCGACTTCAGGTACCCCCAGCTTCCATGGCTTGACGGGCGGTGTGTACAAGGCCCGGGAACGTATTCACCGGATCATGGCTGATATCCGATTACTAGCGATTCCAGCTTCATAGAGTCGAGTTGCAGACTCCAATCCGAACTGAGACCAGTTTTGAAGATTCGCTCCTTATCGCTAAGTGGCTGCTCTCTGTACTGGCCATTGTAGCACGTGTGTGGCCCAGGACGTAAGGGCCGTGATGATTTGACGTCATCCCCACCTTCCTCACGGTTTACACCGGCAGTCTCGTTAGAGTTCCCGACATGACTCGCTGGCAACTAACGACAGGGGTTGCGCTCGTTATAGGACTTAACCTGACACCTCACGGCACGAGCTGACGACAACCATGCAGCACCTTGAAAGTGGTCCGAAGAAGGCCTAGTTTCCTAAGCTGTCCACTCCCATTTAAGCCCTGGTAAGGTTCCTCGCGTATCATCGAATTAAACCACATGCTCCACCGCTTGTGCGGGCCCCCGTCAATTCCTTTGAGTTTCACACTTGCGTGCGTACTCCCCAGGTGGGATACTTATCACTTTCGCTTAGCCACTCAGATTGCTCCGAACAGCTAGTATCCATCGTTTACGGCGTGGACTACCAGGGTATCTAATCCTGTTCGCTCCCCACGCTTTCGTCCATCAGCGTCAATAAATTGTTAGTAACCTGCCTTCGCAATTGGTATTCCATGTAATATCTAAGCATTTCACCGCTACACTACATATTCTAGTTACTTCACAATTATTCAAGTCTAACAGTATCAATGGCAGTTTGATCGTTGAGCGACCAGATTTCACCACTGACTTATTAAACCGCCTACGGACCCTTTAAACCCAATGATTCCGGATAACGCTCGCATCCTCCGTATTACCGCGGCTGCTGGCACGGAGTTAGCCGATGCTTATTCATACAGTACCGTCAAGCTCCCACACGTGAGAGGGTTTCTTCCTGTATAAAAGCAGTTTACAATCCATAGGACCGTCTTCCTGCACGCGGCATGGCTGGTTCAGTCTTGCGACCATTGACCAATATTCCTCACTGCTGCCTCCCGTAGGAGTCTGGTCCGTGTCTCAGTACCAGTGTGGGGGATCTCCCTCTCAGGACCCCTACCCATCATAGCCTTGGTATGCCGTTACCATACCAACTAGCTAATGGGACGCATGCTCATCTTGTACCGTTGGAACTTTAGTAAAAAAGTGATGCCACTTCTAAACACCATGGGGTATTAATCCAAATTTCTCTGGGCTATCCCCCTGTACAAGGTAGATTGCATACGCGTTACGCACCCGTGCGCCGGTCTCAAGTTAGCAAGCTAACTCTACCCCTCGACTTGCATGTGTTAGGCCTGCCGCTAGCGTTCATCCTGAGCCAGGATCAAACTCTTCATCGTAGATTTTTAATATTTTTCGACGATATATTTTTTGCTAGGTCTAATTTCGTATACTCGAAAAAGTCTTACTCTTATTCTTGTATGCTGTCAATCCAATATGTCTATGAACTTAATCTCTTATTCTTATCACTAACCTATCTCAGTTAGCGGGTGCAAAAGTAAAAACTTTATTTTAAACAACCAAAATAATTTTAAACTTTTTTTGAAGAAATTTTAAATTATTTTAAAACCATTTTTTTTATAAAGAACTTCGCTATCGCTAGCAACTTTTGCGGGGCGCAAAGATACAATCTTTATTTCCTATTATCCAAAAGTTTTTTTAACTTTTTTCTAATTTATTTTAGTATCGTTTCAATGAGCGTGCTTGTTGTAAGCGGGTGCAAAAGTAGTAACTTATTCTATACTTCCAAACCTTTTTAAACCTTTTTTTTAATCTTTTTTCCTAAACCCTTAAAACCAACACATTACCATACAAAGTTTTTTTTTGCATTTGGTCGGAGGTTATATGTTAGATGTTAGATGTTGGGTGTTGGATGCAAAAAAAATCAATTCTGAATGCAGGAACCAAAATAGCCCTGGGTGAAACAACAGCTTGTTTACTCCTATATACTACAAACAAAAAATCCTGAAACGCGACCCAAGAAGCGCTTGCAGGATTTTATTGCTTTGTTTTATAGAAGTAAACAACTAGCGTGGAACACAGGATGAGCTGCTAAAAAAAATACCTATATATAATATGCAATTTTATACCTATATATATATTGTATGTAAAAACGCTTTGTTCTATATTTGCACTTTGTTAAATAAAAATATAAAATGATTAAAATTACTTTACCCGATGGTTCGGTGAAGGAGTTTGCACCAGGTGTAACTCCTATGGATGTTGCTAAGAGTATTAGCGAAGGTTTGGCTCGAAATGTAATTTCAGCTTCTTACAATACTGTAACAATTGAAACATCGACCGAGTTGACCACGGATGGTAATCTTGTTTTATACACTTGGAATGATAAAGAGGGTAAGAAAGCATTTTGGCATTCTACTTCACACGTAATGGCGCAAGCATTAGAAGAATTATACCCAGGAATTAAATTAACATTAGGACCTGCTATTGATAATGGCTTTTATTATGACGTAGATTTTGGTGATCAAAAAATAACGGAAGCTGATTTTAAAAGAGTTGAAGATCGTGTTTTAGAAATTTCTAGAGAAAAGCACGAATTTAAAATGCGTCCTGTTTCTAAAGCCGAAGCTTTATCAATTTACAAGGACAATGAATATAAGACAGAATTAATATCAAACTTAGAAGATGGCACAATTACTTTTTGTGATCATTCTAACTTTTTTGATTTATGTAGAGGCGGTCACATTCCAAACACAAGCATCATTAAAGCTATGAAAATTTTATCTGTTGCGGGTGCGTATTGGAGAGGTGATGAAAAAAACAAACAGTTAACTCGTGTTTATGGTATTTCATTCCCAAAACAAAAAGATTTAACCGATTACTTAGAATTATTAGAAGAAGCTAAAAGACGTGATCATAGAAAATTAGGAAAAGAATTAGATTTATTCCATTTTTCACAACGTGTGGGTCAAGGTTTACCGCTATGGTTACCAAAAGGTGCCGCTTTACGTGATCGTTTAGAGCAATTTTTGAAAAAGGCTCAGAAAAAAGCAGGATATGAACAAGTTGTTTCGCCACATATAGGACAAAAAGAATTGTATGTGACTTCTGGTCATTATGCTAAATATGGAGCCGATAGTTTTCAGCCCATTCATACACCTGCTGAAGGAGAAGAGTTTTTATTAAAACCTATGAATTGTCCGCATCACTGCGAAATTTATAACGCAAAACCTTGGTCATACAAAGATTTACCGAAACGTTATGCTGAATTTGGAACAGTTTACCGATATGAACAATCTGGAGAGCTACATGGATTAACACGTGTAAGAGGTTTTACTCAAGATGACGCACACTTATTTTGTACACCCGATCAATTAGACGAAGAATTTAAAAACGTAATTGATTTAGTATTGTATGTGTTTGGCTCATTAGGATTTGAGAATTTTACTGCTCAAATTTCATTAAGAGATCCAGAGAAGCCAGAAAAATACATTGGATCGGATGAAAACTGGGAAAAAGCTGAAAATGCGATTATTAATGCTGCAAAAGAAAAAGGTCTTAATACCGTTGTAGAATATGGAGAGGCTGCATTTTATGGTCCGAAATTAGACTTCATGGTAAAAGATGCATTAGGAAGAAGTTGGCAATTAGGAACTATTCAAGTGGATTACAACTTACCTGAGCGTTTTGACTTAACATACAAAGGAAGTGACAACGAATTACACCGACCAGTTATGATTCATAGAGCCCCATTTGGTTCTATGGAACGATTTATTGCCATTTTATTAGAGCATACTGGTGGAAATTTCCCACTTTGGTTGATGCCTGAGCAGGCTATTATCCTGTCTTTGAGTGAGAAATATGAAAATTATGCAAAAAAAGTTTTAGATTTGCTAGAAAATCACGAAATTCGCGCCCTAATTGACAACCGAAACGAAACAATTGGTAAGAAAATTAGAGAAGCGGAAGTGAAAAAGTTCCCGTTTATGTTGATTGTAGGAGAAGAAGAAGAGAAAAACGGAACCATTTCTGTACGTCGCCACGGTCAAGACGGTAAAGGAAATGAAAGCATGACCATTGAACAATTTGCTGCTTTAGTTAATGAAGAAGTAAATAAAACATTAAAACAATTTTAAGTTTAACCACCTATTTATAGGTATAAAATTTTAGAGCCATAGCAATAAGAAACAACAGAGGTTATCAACCTCGCGTAGAGAAAAAGGATGCACACCGAATTAACAATAATATTCGTGTGCCGGAAGTACGTCTTGTGGGTGACAACGTAGAACCAGGAATTTTTAAGACATCAGAAGCATTAAAAATGGCTGATGAACTAGAATTAGATTTAGTTGAGATTTCTCCTAACGCTGAACCACCAGTTTGTAAAATTATTGATTACGGAAAGTTTCTTTACGAACAAAAGAGACGTGATAAAGAATTAAAAGCTAAATCAACGCAAATCACAGTTAAAGAGATTCGTTTTGGTCCTCAAACTGATGAGCATGATTATGAATTTAAAAAGAAAAATGCCGTTAAGTTTTTACAAGACGGTGCTAAATTAAAAGCTTTTGTATTCTTTAAAGGACGTTCTATTATTTATAAAGAACAAGGACAAATATTATTATTACGTTTAGCTCAAGATTTAGAAGAATATGGTAAAGTGGAAGCCTTACCTGTTTTGGAAGGAAAGCGTATGATAATGTATATTGCTCCTAAGAAAAAAGGAAAATAAGTTCTTGAAAGAGCACTTAGTATTTAAAATAAAGTAAGTAAGATAAATACAAATACCTAGGAAAAGATGCCTAAAATGAAAACTAAATCTGGAGCTAAAAAACGCTTTGTTGTTACAGGTTCTGGAAAAATCAAAAGAAAGCACGCTTACAAAAGTCACATCTTAACAAAGAAGTCTAAAAAGCGTAAATTAGCATTAACACATGCTGGATTAGTACATAGTGCTGACGAAAGAAGTGTAAAAGAACAATTAAGAATGATGTAATTGTTTAAAATAGTGAAAGTGCCATACAATCATTGTTTGGATAACACGAATAACTATTTGGTTTAAATTATTTTATTAACCCTGGAGTAGGCTACTAAAAATTAAAGTAAAAAGTGTAGAAATACCGCCTCACTACAAAAAAAAGATTAAGAAATGCCAAGATCAGTAAATCATGTAGCTTCAAGAGCTCGTAGAAAAAAAGTATTGAAACTTGCCAAAGGATACTTTGGAAGACGTAAAAACGTTTGGACTGTAGCTAAGAATGCAGTTGAAAAAGCGTTAAGCTATGCTTACCGCGACAGAAAGCAAAAAAAGAGAAATTTCCGTGCATTATGGATTATGCGTATTAACGCTGGTGCTCGTTTACACGGTATGAGTTATTCTCAATTTATGGGTAAATTAAAAGCTAATAATATCGAATTAAACCGTAAGGTTTTAGCTGATTTAGCTATGAATCACCCTGAAGCATTCGCTGCTATCGTAAATCAAGTGAAGTAATAAACGTTTAACTTATTTATCTTACTTACCATAATATGAAATCCCGACAGAGTCGGGATTTTTTATTTACCATTTTAAATTTAAAATGAAATTGAACAACATTAAATTAATAGTATCTGATATGGATGGTACTTTGTTAAATTCAAAGCATCAGTTACCTAGTAATTTTGAAGATATTTATAAACTTTTAGAAGCCCAAAACATCAAATTTGTAGCAGCCAGTGGTCGTCAATATTACAGCATTATTGACAAGTTTGAACATTTTACTAATAACATTACTATAGTTGCAGAAAATGGTGCCTATATCAAATCAAATACATCTGAAATTGCGGTTCATAAAATCCCTAAAGCTAAATTAAATTCAATCATTTCATTTATCCGAACTATACCAAATACATATCTCGTTTTATGTGGAAAAAAACAAGCCTATATTGAACAACATGATGCCGCTTTTGTTTCTTTCTTTAAAGAATTTTATAACGCTTATCAAATTGTTGATGCTGTTTTATGTATGGAAGACGATTTTTTTAAAATTGCCTTATACAATCCTAATGGTGCTGAAGAAAATATTTATCCTTTTTTAAATCCGTTTAAAACAGCATTTCAAATTAAAGTATCTGGTTATTATTGGGTAGATGTTATGCAATTAAATATAAATAAAGGTACGGCTTTAGAACAACTGCAAACTATTTGGCATATTTCAAAAGAGGAAACTCTTGTTTTTGGTGACTATTTAAATGACTTAGAATTATTTAAACAAGCAACTTATTCGGTGGCAATGGAAAATGCCCACTCTGCTATTAAAGGTTTAGCTTCTTATCAAACCAAAAGTAATGATGAAAATGGCGTAGTTGATTTTATTCAAAAAAATATTTTAGAATAACTTAATTTTGTAAAACAAATATCAAATCATGACAAAAACCTTGCATCCTAGAAACAAACACAATTCATCCTATGATTTTCAGAAATTAATTGAGGTTTATCCTGAATTGAAATCTTTTGTTTTTGTCAACTCCTATGGAAATGAAAGTGTTGATTTTGCAAATCCTGAGGCCGTAAGAGCTTTAAACAAAGCCATATTAAAACAGGATTACCAGATTAATCATTACGAATTACCCAAAACAAATTTAGTTCCGCCAATTCCCGGAAGAGCCGATTACATTCATTATGTTGCAGATTTATTAGCAAAAGGAATTAATGGAACTTTACCTACTGGAAGTGGAATAAAAATATTAGACATTGGAACAGGAGCAAATTGCATCTACCCTATTATTGGACATCAAACCTATGGATGGACATTTGTTGGTACTGAAATTGATAAACCTGCTAAAATCACGGCAGAAAAAATTATACATTCCAATGAACTGCAAAAAGCCATCACCATACGTTTTCAAGACAATAAACGAAATATATTAAAAAACATCATTCAAGAAAATGAAAAATTTGATTGTATTATATGCAATCCACCCTTTCATGATTCTAGAGAAGCTGCAACCCAAGGCACTAAACGAAAATTAAAAAATTTAGGTCAAGCTGTTGAAGAAAAACCAGTTCTTAATTTCGGTGGACAAAATAATGAATTATGGTGTGAAGGTGGCGAAAAAGCATTTATTACCAACTTTATTTATGAAAGTAAGCACTTCAAAAATCAAATAAAATGGTTTACAACATTGGTTTCAAAAAAAGATCACTTAAAAGAATTTTTTCGTATTTTGAAAAAATTAGATGCGAAATTTGAAACCATAGAAATGCATCAAGGGAATAAAATTACACGTATTTTAGCATGGCAATTTTAATTCATCATAATATTAATTACATTTAATACTACACATAAAATTACCAAAACTATAATAATGAAAAGTCGGGTAGTTTTCATTTTCATACTATTTTGATTATTTCTTATATTTTGGGTAATTAAAAGTATTGAAATAAATAAGATGAAAAGTTATTTTGTGATTAAATGCAATTTAATGTATACGAATGGAAATTTGTAAAGAATTGACTTATATTAAAATATTGACATACCTGTTTCGGTAGTTAATTGTTCTAAGGCAAACATGCCTAATTCTGAATTTCCTTTTTCATTTAATCGAGGAGACCAACAGGCAATAGCGAATTGTTTTGGCAATAAGGCAGCAATTCCACCACCAATTCCACTTTTACCAGGCAATCCTACACGATAGGTAAACTCACCCGATTCGTCATAAAATCCGCAAGTTTGCATTAAAGCATTTAATCGTTTCACTTGACTTGTTGTTAGTATTTGATTGCCTTTTTTTGTTTTTCCTTCGTTAGCAAAAATAAAAAACGCATGGGCTAATTCTTTACAGGTCATTTCAATAGAGCATTGGTGAAAATAAAAATCTAACACCACATCTACCTCATTTTGAATATTTCCAAATGATTTTAGGAAATTAGCTAATGCCGCATTTCTAAATCCAGTTTCTTTTTCAGATTGAGCAACTTTTAAATTAAAATCTATCGTTTCAAATCCGGAAATGGTTCTGATAAAATGCAACAAATCTTCTTTAGGATTTTGAAGTACTGTAACTAAAATATCAGCAATTACTAAAGCTCCGGCATTAATAAATGGATTTCTTGGAATTCCTTTTTCAAATTCTAATTGCACTAAGGAATTAAATGGATTTCCCGAAGGTTCTACGCCAACTCGATTCCATATTTCCTCACCACATTTAGAAAATGCTAGTGCTACAGTTAATGCTTTTGAAACCGATTGAATAGAAAACTTTTCGTTAGAATTCCCAACACCTATTTCTTCTCCATTTATTGTTGTTAAGTGTATTCCAAATTTATCTGGGTGTACTTTTGCCAATTCTGGAATAGAAGTTGACACCACTCCCATTTTAGGAAAATCTTTAGAATTAATATATATTTTATCTAAAACGGTTCGATAGTTCATTATGTTTTTAATTTTTTCTTTTTAGCTGCAGGGAATAAAACATTATTTAATATTAATCGGTATCCTGGTGAATTAGGATGTAAGTCTAGAACAGTAGGAGCATCTCCCACTCTATGTTGGTAATCTTCTGGATCGTGACCTCCATAATAAGTAAACATACCTTTTCCTTTTGTCCCGTGAATGTATCGCGCTTCCCCATTAATTTTACATTCACCCATTACTAGCACATTCGATTTTATTTTTTCAGCTCTAAAAGCAGTAGTTTGTCCCATAAAACCTTTTACTAATTGTGTATGATTTTGACATAACATTGTGGGAATTGGGTCCCATTTTGCAGAATATTCCATCAACGTAAAATAATCATTTTCCATTTTCATTGCGCCTTTACCATGTTCTTCTGTCGTGTCTATGTCTGAAAACTCATAAACCATTGGATTTCTTTCAAGAATATAATCTTTAAATGCAAACGTATTGTTGTAATCAATCTTACTTTGATAATTGGCATCACTATTATCTCCGTCAAACATAGGTTCACAAATATCTACACCTTCTGCGGACAAAGCAATATCAAAACTATCTGTTGCTGAACACATGGCAAACATGAAACCACCACCAATTACGTAATCTCTTATTTTAATAGCAACTGCTCGTTTTTCTTCAGCTACTTTAGAAAATCCAAGTTTTGCAGCTAAAGCTTCTGCTTCTTTTTTTTGTTCAATATACCAAGGTGCATTTCGGTAAGCTCCAAAAAATTTCCCATACTGACCTGTAAAATCTTCATGATGTAAATGCAACCATTCATACATTAGTAATTGGTCACTTAATACTTCTTCATCATATATTTCTGTATAGGGAATTTCAGCATAGGTTAAGACCATAGTTACTGCATCATCCCAAGGTTGTTTTCCTTTAGGTGTATATACAGCGATTTTAGGTGCTTTTTCAAGTAATACAGTTTCAGTATTTTGAGACGGACTAGCAATTTCTTCAAGAATTGAAGTAGCTGTTGCATCTGAAATAACTTCAAAGGTTACACTTCTAATTTGACATTCTTTTCGAACTTCATCTGCATCTGGCATAAGAAAAGCACCGCCACGATAGTTTAACAACCAATTTACTTTATATCCTTTTGTTAAAGCCCAATATGTTATACCATAAGCTTTTAAATGATTTTGCTGCCCTTCAGCTTCCATAGGAATAAGAACAGAAGACGCCTTAACAAAATTAATTGCTACTAAAAAAAGTATTAAAATTTTACAACTCGATTTTGAAAAATTCATGGAATAAATAATATCTAACAAATTTAAACAAAAAAGCTTAGAATATTAATACACGTAAAAATACCTATATAAAAAATCAGGTAAATATACTCTACTGTAGGTAGAAATTAGTTTATAATTTAGTAAAAAATAATATTATGAATATTTATCCAATGTTTGAGAAAAGAGAAATGAATCAATTAAGAAGATTTGGAATAATACTATTAATTGCAACAATATGTGTTTATCTAATTTTAGCCATTAGATTTTTACTGCAATTTTAAACTTATCTATGCCTCGTCCAAATGAATACTACAACCATTTTTGGTTAGTTTCTTTTATGTTCTGTTTCGATTTTTTTTTCTGAATTACAATAGTTGAATTTATTTTATTATAAATTCAATTCGTCAACATTAAATATTTTATTTTGAATTGCATAAACAACTAAACCCGCTATATTTTTTGTTTTTGTCTTTTCTAATAAATTATTTCTATGCCCTTCGACTGTTCTTGAGCTAATAGATAAAATATCTGCAATTTCTGCCGAAGTATATTGTTGACAAATTAATTGAAGAATTTCAACTTCTCTAGGTGTTAAAAATTCTCCATCCAAATCTGTTTTTAAGGGTTGCTTTCCAGACACTATATCTGTGTGAATCACTTTCATTACATAATCACTATAATAAAAACCCTTATTTGCAACTTCATTAATAGTAAAAACAACCTCTTCAGGTGAAGCATTTTTCACAATATAGGAACATGCTCCAACTTGAATCATGTTTGAAATAAAAGAAGGAGTATTGTAACTAGTTAAGGCTATAACTTTAATATTTGAATGATTTTCATGAATTATTTTAGTTGTTTCCACTCCATTTAATAAGGGCATTTTTAAATCCATCATAATAATATCTGGTTTATCACCATTATTAGTAAGATAATTTATCAATTCCTGACCATTTGAAGCTTCGAAAATGATTTGGAAATTAGGCTCTCTTTGCAAAATAAATGAAATCCCTTTTCTAAATAAAACTTCATCATCGACCAAAACAATTTTAATCATAGTATTCATGAGAAAAACTTAATTTAAATTTCATTCCTTTATTAGGACTTGAAATAATGTTGTACTTTCCATTAATAATTGTTACTCTACTTTCAATATTTGAAAGTCCAATACCTTTTTTTAAATCCAATTTTATTCAAATCAATTCCGCGTCCATTATCAGAGTATTCTATAATAAAATTTTTATTTTCTTCTGCAAAGAAAATAGAAATTTCTTTAGATTCACCATGTTTTATGGAATTATTTATGAGTTCCTGAATGATTCTAAATATATGTAATTGGTTGTCAATATTAACATCACTTAATGACAAGTTTTTTAATTTATTAGAATAAGAAACTTTTACACTTTTTGAAGTATTACATTCGAAAACAAGTTCTTCAATTCCTGCGTGTAATCCAAACTTTTCCAATACAGGTGGCAATAAATCATGTGCAATTCTTCTTGAATTTTCTAGGGCTTTCTTAGTTAAATCAATTATATTTTGTGTAATTTCAGTTATTTAACTTTCACTTAAATTTGGTGTTCTTAATAAATGAGTATTAAGTGAAACAATGTTTAATTTTGAGCTAATATCGTCATGCAAATCTTGAGCAATTCTTTTACGTTCTTCTTCCTGTGTTGCTATTATCGATTGTAAAATAGATTTTTGATATTCAACTTCTAAGCTCTTTTTTTCTACTTCTACTTTAACTATTTTTTTTCTAGAAAAGTAAAAGAACAAAATAAGCGTAATGAAAATACTAAAAAAAGCAAAAAGTATTGCCAAAAATGCTTGAATGATTTGTTCTACAGCTAAATGAGTTACATACATATTATTGTTTATTATCTTTATATAGTTGAACAACAAAGAAAACAGAAGATACAACCACAGTTGTATTGCCTACATACTTAAAAATTACATTTAACAACCTATTAAATTGAGACATATATGTATTTTCAATTGAAATACTGTGTAGTGGCCATGTAAGATTTTCAACAAAAGAAAAAATTAAAAATATAAGCATCCCAATATTTGCATAATACAACTCTTGCCGCTCTTCATAATCGTTATACAAATAAATAGTTGAATATACTATTAATGGAAAAACGGTCAAATAAATATCAAAATAATGAAATTTAAAAAAATCATCTGGAAAAAACAGATATTTAAGGAGTAAAAATAAATTAACAACAATAGAAATAACATCTACTAAATTTCTCCATTTATTTACTTTAAATGAATTAGAATAAAAAAAACTCAATAAACTAAATTGTACAAGAAATATAATATTTATGAAAAAATGATTATAAATTCTAAACCATTTATATAACTCTGTACTAATCCAATCTAATAAAACAAAAACAAAAAGATATAAAGCAAAAATCTTATAAGCTCTACTTCTATTCCTAGAGCTTATAAGATAACATACTGCTACTATAAATGATAGTAAAAAAAAATAGTACTTCGTTTTCAATAGCTTATGGATTATAAAGAGGACTTGATGTATCACAATTTTCTGGACAAGGGCTTGTTCCAGAATAAATAAATTGATTGTTATTGTTATCAATCAAATCATTTCCATTTGAATCAACTGCTACAATCATTAAACGTTGTATACCTCCAGAATCAACTCCCATGTAGGCTCTAATACTAGCCATATCGGGTGTTTCAATTAAACCATTTAACACTTCTAATGGAATTTGATGCGCTTTTGCTAAATCTTTCGGTGGTGCTGTTTGCCAAGAGCGTCCCCAACTCTCAGCATCGGATAAATCAATAATGTAATTAGGCATAATTTTTTTATTTTTTAGGTTTTTATAAATGTAATAAAAAAATTAAAAATTAAAAAGGAACATCGTTATCTAAATCAAAATTCTGGTTCATTGCACTTCCAAATGCGTCATTTGGAGAAGGCAAATTAGGTGTTGCAAAAGGATTAGGTTGAGAATCTAAATTCATTTTTGATGGTAATTCATCAAATGTAGAACCAAATTCATCTAAATTATCAAACTTACCGTATTGACCTAAGAATTTTAATCGAATATTATCTAAACTACCATTTCTGTGTTTTGCCACAATGAATTCAGCCTGATTTGTTGTTGGTGAGCCTTCTTCATCGTCCCATTGTTCTATTTTATAATATTCTGGTCGATAGATAAACGATACAATATCTGCATCTTGTTCAATAGCACCCGATTCACGTAAATCAGACAATAGAGGCCTTTTACTTGAACCACGTGTTTCCACGGCACGAGACAACTGTGAAAGTGCAATTACAGGTACATCAAGCTCTTTAGCTAATGCTTTTAAGTTTCTAGAAATAGTTGAAATTTCTTGCTCACGATTTCCACCACCTTTAGAACCACCACCGGCTGACATTAATTGAAGATAATCAATTACAATCAGTCTAATTCCATGTTGTGAAACGAGACGTCTTGCTTTTGCTCTTAAATCGAAAATGGATAAAGAAGGAGTATCGTCTATATATAAAGGAGCTTTTTCAAGATCTTTAACTTTAACATTTAACTGTTCCCATTCATGCGGCTCTAAATTTCCTTTTCTCAATTTCTCTGAAGAAAGCCCTGTTTCACTTGAAATTAAACGAGTGATTAACTGTACAGAAGACATCTCAAGAGAAAATAAAGCCACGGGGGCATTACCATCAATAGCAATATTTCTGGCCATTGATAATACAAAGGCCGTTTTACCCATACCGGGACGTGCGGCAATAATAATTAAATCAGACGGTTGCCAACCAGATGTTAATTCGTCTAATTTTCTAAAACCTGTTGGTATACCTGATAAACCTTCTCGATTTGAAATTTCTTCAATTCTATGTTTTGCTTGAGTAACCAAACTTTGAGCCGTTTCATATCCCTTCTTTAAATTTCCTTGAGTTACTTCATAAAGATTAGCTTCAGCTTTATCTAATAAATCAAAAACATCCATGGTTTCATCGTAACAATCTTCAATTAGATTGCTAGAAATTCCAATTAATGTACGCTGAATATACTTTTGAAGAATAATACGCGCGTGAAAATTAATATGAGCGGATGAAGCAATTTTTTGGGTTAGTTGAATTAAATATAAATCACCACCAGCTAATTCTAACTTACCATTTCTTTTTAATTGAGCAGAAACCGTTAATAAATCAATAGGTTGAGGAGGTGAATTATGAAACAACTGCACAATAGCTTCAAAAATATATTTATGTGCATCTTTATAAAAAGCTTCTGGATGAAGAATATCAATTACTTCATCTGTACCTTTTTTATCAATCATCATAGCACCTAAAACTGCTTCTTCAACATCAACAGCTTGAGGTGGTAACTTTCCTTTTTCTAAATTAATTATGGTAGTTTTATCAACTTTTATCGGGTTAATATTTAATGATTTTTCCATAAAGCGAAGATAAACTTTTTTAAAGATGAATGTCGATTATTTTATTAAACGCAAATGTTGACAACTCATTGCATTATGTTAATATGTCAAAAAAAACCGTCCTGTCAAAGGATTTCAACAGGACGGTTAATATATGTAATTTCAATTATTCTTGAAATTGACCCATTTTACTGTATTTATCCATTCTTTGTGCTACTAATTCAGCTGTTGATAAATCTTTTAATTCTTCAAAAGCTTTCATAACGTATTCTTTAACATTTTTGAAAGTTGTATCTCTATCAAAATGTGCACCTCCAAGTGGTTCTGGAATAATATCATCAATTAAATTTTGTTCTTTCATATCAAAAGAAGTCAATTTTAAGGCTTCGGCAGCTTGTGCTTTATAATCCCAACTTCTCCACAAAATAGAGGAACATGATTCTGGCGAAATAACTGAATACCATGTATTCTCTAACATAAATACCTTGTTACCAACACCAATTCCTAATGCTCCACCTGAAGCACCTTCTCCAATAATTACAGAAATGATAGGCGTTTTTAAGCGAGCCATTTCAAATATATTTCTAGCAATTGCTTCTCCTTGACCTCTTTCTTCCGCTTCTAAACCTGGATATGCCCCTGGAGTATCGATCAATGTTAATACAGGAATATTAAACTTTTCTGCCATTTTCATTAATCGCAGCGCTTTTCTATAACCTTCTGGATTTGCCATACCAAAATTTCTCAATTGACGCATTTTAGTATTAATTCCTTTTTGCTGACCAATAATCATAAATGATTGACCGTTGATTTTACCTAAACCACCAACCATAGCTTTATCATCTTTAAAACTTCTATCTCCAAAAAGTTCTAAAAAAGTACCATCTGTCAAATTTGTTATGTGTTCTAAGGTATAAGGTCTATTAGGATGACGAGACATTTGAACTCTTTGCCATGCAGTTAAGTTCCCGTAAATTTGTTTTTTTGTCTCTTCTAATTTTAATTCAATCTGTTTACAAGTATCACTTACGTCAACATCAGATTCTTGTCCAATTAATTGACATTTATCTAATTGATCTTCAAGCTCTTTTATTGGTAATTCAAAATCTAAATATTCCATAAAAGTTATATTGTTTAATTCGTTTGTATGACAAAGATATAATTTTAATATGATTTGGTATAGTTTTAAAAAAACAAACTAAGTATTTTTTTTAGAATTCCTAATTAATCCATTCAAAATCACGGTAATAAGGATTATTGCTGCACCTATATAAAATCCGACTCCCATTTGTTCTTTATCTTCAAATAATAAAATTGCCAAAGCAATTCCATAAACAGGTTCTAGATTAATAGTTAACATAACCGTGTAGGGCGACAGATATTTCATAACTCCTACAGAAGCAATAAATGCATAAGCGGTACAAATGGAAGCTAAAATAAAAAGCCACAACAAATCATTTAACGATAATTTAAAAAAATTAAAGCTAAAGTCACCATTAAACAGCAATATCAATGAAAAAAACAATACCCCGCCTAACAGTTCATAAAAAGAAATAACTGTTGAATGAATTCTTTTAGCAAACTGACCGTTAATAACCGAAAACAAAGCCGACAGAAATGCAGATGTTAAAGCTGTTAATACACCTAACATTGTTCCTGATAAATTTGAATTCACACTATTTTTAATAAAATCTGGTTCTGACGCATCAATTACAAAGTACAACCCAATTAACACGACTAAACCAAAAAGAATTTCGTACCAAACCATTTTGGTTCTAAAAATAATAGGTTCCAAAAGGGAAGCAAAAAAAGCTCCTGTAGACAAACAAGCTAATGTGATTGAAATATTAGAAATTTTAATAGCTTTAAAAAAAGTAAACCAATGAAGCGCAATTATCAACCCTGACAATAAAAGTAAAAAAATATCTTTATAGGATAATTTTAAAGATTCCTTCTTGAATTGAATATAAAAATAAATTAGAACAACAGCAATTAACATCCTCCACCAAACTAATGGCAAAGCATCTAAGGATATTAAAGCACCAAGTATAGCTGTAAATCCCCAAATAAATACAATTAAATGCAGATGTAAATAATGCTTTAAATTACCTTTTGGCATTTTTTAATAGATAATAAGCTAAAATTCCGAATAACACATTAGGTAACCAAACAGCTACTAATGGAGGAATACTAGATTTTTCAGCTAGATTAACAAAAATTTTATCGAAGAAAATAAATGCAAAAGCAATACAAATACCAATTGCCAAATTTATTCCCATACCACCTCTTCTTTTCATGGCTGAAACCGAAACTGCAATAATAGTTAATATAAATGCAGATATTGGATTGCTAAAACGCTTATACAATACAACTAAATAAACATCTACTTTTGAATTTCCCCTACTTTTTTCTCTTTCAATAAAATTATACAATTCAAAAACATCCATAGTTTCACCTACATAAATTGTAGGAGTTAAATCATTAGGTTCTATATTATATTTTACGACCTTTTGTTCATATTTTTCAAAAGTATCATCATGTTTACCTACATTTCTCTTTATATATCCGAATAATGTATAATCTTTTGTTCTTTCATTATACTTCATTCTATTAGCTGTAATTTTATATACTAACTTATTGTCTTTAAATTTCTCATATACAAAATCAAATCCTGTCTTAGACAATACATTAAAGTTCGCTAAATAAATATATTCATCTTTAGATAATTGTTTAAAAATATCCGTATTTTCAACATTCTCTTTATTTTTAGTTAAATAAGTATACCTAAAGTTCCAATATTTTTCACTTGCTTTAGGTAAAATAAAAAAACCCATAACTAAAACTACAAAAGAAATAATAGATGCACCTATTAAATAAGGTCTTAAGAAACGAGTAAAAGAAATTCCCGAACTTAAAATAGCAATAATTTCAGTGTTATTTGCTAGCTTTGAGGTGAACCAAATTATAGATAAAAACAGAAAAATAGGAAATAATAAATTTGCAAAGTATACTGTAAATCCACCATAATATACCGCTACATCTTTTAATGCCACTTTATGCTCAATCATACGATTGATTTTTTCAGAGACATCAATGATTATCCCAATAGGGATAAACATGATAATCATCACAGTAAATGTTACCAAATAACGTTTTAAGATGTACCAATCTATTATTTTCATTTGTTTATTTAATCATTAAAACAATTAACAAATAGTTTTTAAATTACAAGCGTTGCGCCATTTGCACTACCATTTTTTCTTTCCACTCTCTAAATGTCCCCGCTAAAATTTGTCTTCTGGCTTCACGAACCAACCACATATAAAATCCTAAATTATGTATAGTTGCAATTTGTTTACCTAAATATTCATTGGCCGCAAATAAGTGTCTTAAATAAGCTTTAGAATATTCTAAATCTACAAAAGTATGCCCCATTTCATCAATAGGTGAAAAATCTGCTTCCCATTTTTTATTTTTAATGTTGATAATACCGTTAGCAGTAAACAACATTCCATTTCTAGCATTTCTAGTTGGCATTACACAATCAAACATATCAATTCCTAAAGCAATATTTTCTAAAATATTAATAGGCGTTCCCACCCCCATTAAATACCTTGGTTTATCTTCAGGTAAAATAGCCGTTACTACTTCTGTCATGGCATACATTTCTTCCGCAGGTTCACCAACTGATAAACCGCCAATAGCGTTTCCTTCTGCCCCTACACTAGCAATATATTCAGCTGATTGTTGACGTAAATCTTTATAGGTACTTCCTTGAACAATAGGAAAAAAAGCTTGTGAATACCCGTATTTAAAAGGCAATTTATCTAAATGCGCAATACATCTATCCAACCAACGATGCGTCATGTGCATAGATCTTTTCGCATAACGATAATCGCAAGGATAAGGTGTACACTCATCAAAAGCCATAATAATATCAGCTCCAATAGTTCTTTGAATTTCCATTACATTTTCAGGAGAAAAGAAATGATACGAACCATCAATATGCGATTTAAACTTCACTCCTTCTTCTTTAATTTTTCTATTAGAAGACAATGAATATACTTGATAGCCTCCAGAATCAGTTAAGATATTTCTATCCCAATTCATGAATTTATGCAAACCACCTGCCTTTTCTAAAATATCGGTTTGAGGTCTTAAGTATAAATGGTAGGTATTTCCTAAAATAATATCGGGATTTATATCTTGCTTTAATTCTCTTTGATGCACTCCTTTAACAGAAGCAACTGTTCCAACAGGCATAAAAATAGGCGTTTCAATAACTCCGTGATCTGTTGTTACAACACCTGCTCTTGCTTTACTTTTGGGATCTTTCTTTAGTAAATCAAACTTCATATTTTCAAATTAATGGGCAAATATAATTCAAAAGTTAGAAGTTAGAAGTGCGATTTTGAAAGTTTTTGGAAAATTTACCATAAAATTAACGGATGAAATTTATTTTATACAAACAATGTTTTGTGATTTCATAAAAAAGATATAATTTTGCACCCACATTTGACCAACCTCTGGCGAAAGACGTGTATGTTGCTCAGGTTTAATTATTTATATTTTTAACTATGTCAAATTTAGTTGATTTCGTTCAAAACGAATTTGTTGCAAAAAAAGATTTCCCTCAATTCAACGCTGGTGATACAATTACTGTATACTACGAAATTAAAGAGGGTGAAAAAACAAGAACTCAGTTCTTTAAAGGTGTAGTAATCCAAAAAAGAGGAACTGGTTTAACTGAAACTTTTACAATTAGAAAAATGTCTGGTGCTGTAGGTGTAGAGCGTATCTTCCCTGTTAACATGCCAGCTTTACAATCGATTGAAGTAAACCAAAGAGGTAAAGTTCGTAGAGCTCGTATCTTCTACTTCAGAGAACTTACTGGTAAAAAAGCAAAAATCAAACAAAGAAGAGCTTAATTCTCTTTTTTCAAGAAATAAAAAATCCCGAGATACTCGGGATTTTTTTATATCCATAATTTTGAACTTAAAATTTTAAGAAAATCATTTTTTTTCAAGATTATTTTATCAATTCCTTAATAATCAATTTTGAAGAAGTAATTTTTTAACAAACTTCTTAAATTTATTATATTTGCTAAACAAACACAAACAAACAAAATACATCATGTCTAATTCAAAAATAATTTATACCCTTACGGATGAAGCACCTATGCTTGCCACACATTCGTTACTACCAATCATTCAAGCTTATACTAAAACAGCTGGAATTAAAGTTGAAACAAGAGATATTTCATTAGCAGGAAGAATTTTAGCTAACTTCTCAGAATATTTAAAAGAAGAACAAAAAATTAATGATGCGTTAGCTGAACTTGGGCAATTAGCCACTACTCCTGAAGCAAATATTATTAAATTACCAAACATTTCAGCATCAGTAATTCAATTAAAAGAAGCAATTGCTGAATTACAAAAACATGGTTTTGCTGTTCCCAATTACCCAGAAGAACCTCAAAACGATACTGAAAAAGAAATTAAAACTAAATATTCTAAAGTTTTAGGCTCAGCTGTAAATCCAGTTTTACGAGAAGGTAACTCTGACCGAAGAGCTCCTAAAGCTGTTAAAAACTATGCAAAAGTTAATCCGCATAGAATGGGAACTTGGGCAAATGACAGCAAAACTGAAGTAGCCCATATGAATGCCGGTGATTTCTACGGCACAGAAAATTCAACAACCTTAGCCAATGCCTGTAAATATAAAATTGTTTTTACTGATATAAGTGGTTCAAAAACTGTATTAAAAGATTACGCAGACTTAAAAGCTGGTGAAGTTATCGATACTTCAGTTATGAAATTAAAGGCGTTAAAACAATTTGTTAGCGCAACTATTGCTGATGCAAAAGCAAAAAACGTAATGCTTTCTGCGCATTTAAAAGCAACTATGATGAAAGTTTCTGATCCAATAATTTTTGGTGCAATTGTTGAAACTTTCTTTGCTGATGTTTACTCTAAATATGCAGAATTATTTAAATCTTTAGATATTAATCCAAATAACGGTTTACAAGATTTATACAATAAAATTTCAGGTATTCCTCAAGAAGCAGAAATCAAACAAGCTATTGCGGATGCATTAGCCAATGGGCCAAGAGTAGCTATGGTTAATTCTGATAAAGGTATTACGAACTTCCATGTTTCATCAGATGTTATTGTTGATGCGTCAATGGCAGCATTAGCAAGAAGTGGTGGGAAAATGTGGAATGCAGAAGGAAAAGAAGAAGACACTATTGCAATTATTCCAGATCGTTCTTATGCCGGATTTTATTCCGCATGTATCGATGATATGAAGAAAAATGGGGCATTAGATCCAACTAAAATTGGTTCAGTTCCTAATGTTGGTTTAATGGCTCAAAAAGCAGAAGAATATGGTTCACACGACAAAACATTCCAATTAAATGCAAATGGTGTTGTAACTGTTGAAGACGAAAACGGAACTGTATTATTAGCACAAAATGTAGAAGCTGGCGATATTTTTAGAATGTGTCAAACAAAAGATGCACCTATTCAAGATTGGGTAAAATTAGCGGTAAATAGAGCGCGTTTATCTAACACACCAGCTATTTTCTGGTTAGACAAAGACAGAGCACACGATAGAGAAATAATCAAAAAAGTTGAATTATATTTAAAAGATCACGATACAACAGGTTTAGACATTCGCATTATGGATGTTAAAGACGCTATGACGGAAACGTTACGTATCATCCGTGAAGGAAAAGATGTAATTTCTGTTTCTGGAAATGTATTGCGTGATTACTTAACCGATTTATTCCCTATTTTAGAATTAGGAACTTCTGCAAAAATGTTATCTATTGTTCCATTAATGAACGGAGGTGGATTATTTGAAACGGGGGCTGGTGGTTCTGCTCCAAAGCATGTGGAACAATTTGTTGAAGAAGGGTATTTACGTTGGGATTCTTTAGGGGAATTTTTAGCCTTACAAGCTTCTTTAGAACATTTGGCACAAACACAAAATAATGCAAAAGCGCAAGTTTTAGCCGATACATTAGATGAAGCCAATGCTAAATTCTTAGCTAATGATAAATCACCTGCTCGTAAAGTAGGCGAAATTGACAACAGAGGTTCACACTTCTATTTGGCTTTATATTGGGCTCAAGCATTAGCTGAACAATCAAAAGATGCTGATTTAAAAGCTATTTTTAGTCCAATTGCTGAAGAGATGACTTCTAATGAGGCTAAAATTGACGCAGAATTAATCGCAGCTCAAGGTAAAGCTCAAGAAATTGGTGGATATTACCAACCTAATGAAGTTTTAACTACTAATGCCATGCGTCCAAGTACAACTTTAAATGCAATTATAGCTAAATTATAATCAATTATTATTAAATAAATTGAAGCGGTTCTTAAAAGGAACCGCTTTTTTATTAACCCACTCTTAACAGTTGTTTCGTAACAAAAGTCTGAAATTTGCGTCTAAAAAATAAAACTTTACATGTCACAAAATAATTTTTTACAAACACTTGTATTACTTCTTTTCACGCAATTCATTTTGGCTCAAGAAAAGTATACGTTAAGTGGTACGATTAGAGAAATTAAAGGAAATGAAACCGTAATTGGAGCTTCAATTCAAATTAGCAATTCCAATTTCAACAGAACTATTCAAACTAATGAATACGGCTATTATTCAATTTCAATTCCAAAAGGTGATTATCAAATTCTAATTCAAACTCTTGGCTTTGAACCAATTTCTGAAAAAATAAGTCTACAATCTAATTTAAAAAAAGATTTTTTATTAGCAGAAAAAAGCAAGGAAATTGAAGAAGTGGTGGTTCAAACCAACAGCAAGAGTCTAAAAATAGACAAACCCGAAATGAGTGTCAACAAACTGACCATTTCTCAAATTAAACAGATGCCTGCTATATTGGGTGAAGTTGATGTTATTCGTTCAATATTAACATTACCTGGTGTAACCAATGCAGGAGAAGGACAATCGGGATTTAATGTTCGAGGTGGTTCAGCGGATCAAAATTTAATTTTATTAGACGAAGCTACTATTTACAATTCGTCACACTTATTCGGTTTCTTTTCTGTTTTTAATGCCGATGCTATTAAAGATTTGAAGTTGTATAAAGGTGGTATTCCTGCCCGATATGGTGGTAGAGTTGCTTCTGTATTAGATATTTACCAAAAAGAAGGAAACAGCAATAAATTTAGCATGAATGGGGGAATTGGTTTAATTTCAAGTAGGTTATTAGCTGAAGGTCCTATTGTTAAAGACAAAAGCTCCTTTTTAATAGCTGGAAGAAGTAGCTATGCTCATTTATTCTTAAAATTGACTGACAATAAAAACTCTGCTTATTTTTATGATTTAAATACTAAATTGAATTATAAAATAAATGAAAACAACAACTTGTATTTATCAGGGTATTTTGGTAGAGATGTGTTTAGTCTTAACAAGCAGTTTATAAACACCTATGGAAATGCTGTTTTGAATTTACGTTGGAACCACTTGTATTCCGAAAAACTATTTACCAATATGTCGTTCATATACAGTGATTATTATTATGGTTTAACGTTAGATTTTATCGGATTTAATTGGGATAGCGGCATCAAAAACTACAATTTTAAATACGATTTTAAACATTATTTAACCGATAAGTTTAAATTATTTTATGGTACAAATGCTATTTATTACGATTTTAACCCGGGAAAAATTGAACCAACCGACAGTGAATCGGGCATCAATCCTAAACAGTTAGCAAAAAAATATGCCTTTGAACCTTCATTTTATATTGATGCTGAACAAAAAATATCAGACAAATTAGCTGTAAATTACGGAATTAGATACAGTTTATTTTATCGTTTAGGTCAAGAAACCATTAACATTTACGAAAACAATCAAGCCGTAATTTACAATGAAGATTTAAAGATTTATGAAAAAGCAACCCCAATTGACACCAAATACTACGGTAAAAATGAAGTCATTGCCAATTTTAATAATTGGGAACCACGAATAGCTGTTGCTTATACTGTCAATACAAACACATCAATCAAAGCCAGCTATAATAGAATGTCGCAATATTTGCATTTAATTTCAAATACCCAATCTCCTACACCACTTGATGTTTGGACTCCAAGTGATAATTTCCTTAAACCTCAACTTCTGGATCAATTTGCTGTTGGTTATTTTAAAAACATAAAAAATGGCGACTATACTTTAGAAGTTGAAACCTTTTATAAAAAAGTTAAAAATCGATTAGATTATATTGATGGTGCCGATTTAATTGCCAATGAAGCAATAGAACAAGTTTTATTAACGAGTAAATCAAGAGCTTATGGCTTTGAATTTATGGCCAAAAAGAATGTAGGCAAATTAACGGGATGGGCTTCCTATACGCTTTCGCGCTCAGAACAACAAACTCCAGGCAGGACACCCGGTGAAATTGGAATTAATAATGGAGAATGGTACAAAACGGGTTGGAATAAAACACATAATTTGTCGGTTACAGGAGCTTACAAATTAAATGAGAAATGGAGCTTTGGAGGAATTTTTGCCTTACAAACAGGGCAACCTGTAACATTTCCAACAGGACAATACCAATACCAAGGAATAAATGTACCTGTTTATGGTAATAGAAATGAAAATGTATTACCAACCTACCACCGATTTGATGTATCTGCTACTTTAACACCAAGAAAAAACAACAATAGAAATTGGAAAGGAGAATGGGTATTTAGCATTTATAATTTATACAATAGAAAAAATGCCGCATCTATTAATTTTAGACAAAATCAAGACAGCGGTAACAACGAAGCCGTTCGATTGTCTATTTTTGGAATTGTTCCTAGTGTTACGTATAACTTTAAATTTTAAATCATGCAAAAGCTAATTCAATACCTACTTATATTTCAAAGTTTTACTTTTTTAAGTTGTGAAGACGTAATTGAAGTAGATTTAAATAATTCTGCTCCAAAACTAGTAATTGACGCTTCTATTAAATGGCAAAAAGGAACGGCAGGAAACGAGCAAGTAATCCGTTTAACCACTACAGGAGATTATTATCAAAACACGGTACCGGTAGTAAATGGAGCGGTGGTTACTGTTACTGATTCTAATGGAGTGGTATTTACTTTTATTGAAAATTCAGGAACAGGAAATTATGTATGTACTAATTTTAATCCTGTTCTAAATGAAACTTACACACTACATGTTACCGCGCTAGGTCAAACGTATACGGCAACAGACAAACTCTATCCTGTTCCACAAATCACAACAGTTGAACAACGAAATGATGGCGGTTTTGTGGGAGAAGATATTGAACTTAAATTCAATTTTCAAGATAATGCAACTGAAGAAAATTTCTACTTAGAACAATATAATGTTCCATTTCGACCTTTTCCTTTGTATGGCGTTTTTAATGATGAATTCACCAACGGAAATAACATGTTTTCTTTAATTTTTGATGAAGATTTTGAAGCGGGACAAAACATCACTTTTACTTTACATGGAATATCTGAAGGCTATCATAATTACATGAATATACTTATTGGTATTTCCGGTGGTTTAAGCAATGGACCGTTTAGCACACCACCCGCCACAGTTAGAGGAAACATTATCAATCAAACCAATCAGGAAGACTATCCTTTAGGTTATTTCAGACTTTCTGAAGTGGATGTTAGAAATTATACGATTCAATAAAATTTTGTTTCAAGTTTCAGGTTTATAGTTTACATTTGATAACAATTTTCAAGAAATAGGCTTTAGTGCTTCATCGTTCTTGAAACCTGAAACCTGAAACTAAAAAAATCTTAAAATGTCATCACACCACATTGTACGCGACGATCAAGAACCGGCATTAATTATAGCTAATGGTGCTTCTTGTAGTGAAGAGTTATTAGGACAATTATTAGAATGGTCACCTTATGTAATTGTATTGGATAGTGCCATTGAGCGTGTATTTGAATTAGGAATTAAAGTAGATGTTTTATTAGGGGATTTTGACAGGGCTTTTGATGCTCATGACTATAAAAACAAACAATATCCTTTAGAAATAGTTTATGCGCCTGACCAAAATAAAACCGACTTAGAAAAAGCCTTTGATTTTTTAATTGAAAAAGGACATAAAGCTGTTAATGTGATTTGGGCAACCGGAAAAAGAGCCGATCATACATTAGTTAATTTAACTACTATTTGTAACTATAAAGAACAGTTGAAAATTGTCCTTTTTGATGACTATTCTAAAATTTTTCTTTTACCCAATCAATTCAAAAAATGGTACAATAAAAACACAATTATTTCATTAATACCTATTGGAAAAGTTGAAGGTATTTATTCTGAAAATTTATTTTACCCTTTAAACAATCATACATTAGAGTTAGGCATAAGAACTGGAAGTAGCAATCATGTAACTAAAGATGGACTTGTAACAATTACACATGAAAAAGGAAATTTGTTATTAATTGAAAGCTTCGAATAAATCAATATTTAGATTTATTACAAACTATTCATTATGTAATATTTGTTACAATAACTTTTAAAAAAAACGTTAGGTTTACATTAAAATTGAACAACAATGAAAAAGTTAATTGCGCTATTGCTATTAGTATCTAGTTTTGGATTTGCTCAACAAACGGAATCTTTTGCACAAAAACTAGAAAAAGCTAAAACAGAACACAAAAAAGTTTTACTTTATTTTTCGGGTTCGGATTGGTGTGCTCCTTGTATAAAATTTAAAAAATTTATTGTAAATACCGAAGAATTTAAAAACTTTGCTACCGAAAATTTAGTACTTTATAATGCCGATTTTCCGAGACAATCAAAAAATAAATTAGCCAAAGAAATTGAAAAGGAAAATGAAGCTTTAGCAGAAAAATACAATTCCAGAGGACA
This sequence comes from Flavobacterium indicum GPTSA100-9 = DSM 17447, assembly GCF_000455605.1. Lineage (NCBI taxonomy): Bacteria > Pseudomonadati > Bacteroidota > Flavobacteriia > Flavobacteriales > Flavobacteriaceae > Flavobacterium > Flavobacterium indicum. Next base: position 985,073 of record NC_017025.1, on the reverse strand, counting down.
ATTCCCGTTAATTTTATTATTAGATGAAAATGGAAATATTGTAAAAAAATGGGAAGAATATCCTAAAGAAACGGTTCAAGAATTCATTGAAAAATTGAAAAGCTAATGATTTATAAAAAGAATCTGAAATTGATGGGAAATCGATTTGAGATTTCTGTTGTAAGTGATAATGAAAATTGGGCTTATGAAAAAATTGATTTAGCCATTACTGAAATCCAACGCATTGAAAAATTACTCACTACATTTTCAAATGAAAGCGTAACTTATCAAATAAACGAAAATGCTGGAATTCAACCTGTTCAAGTTCCAAAAGAAGTTTATGATTTAATTTTTCGTTGTCAAATGCTTTCTAAAATGACACAAGGTGCATTCGATATTAGCTATGGAAGTATTGATAAACGATTTTGGAATTTCGACCTCAACATGAAAGAATTACCCAATAAAGAAGAAGCAAAAAAAGCAGTTGAACTCATTAATTATCAAAACATTAAATTAAATCCTAACGACTCTAGTGTATTCTTAAAATTAAAAGGTATGCGCATTGGATTTGGAGGAATTGGTAAAGGCTATGCCGCTGAAAGAGCAAAAATAATTTTAAAAGAAAACGGGGTTACCAGTGGAATTGTCAATGCCGCAGGAGATTTAACTACTTGGGGCTATCAAGAAAATGGTGAAGCATGGACTATTGGAATTGCTGATCCAAATAAAAAAGAAGCACTATTTTCAACGTTTAAGATTACTAACACTTCCGTGGCTACCTCAGGTAACTATGAAAAGTTTGTCCTCATTGGAGGAAAAAAATATTCCCATACCATAGATCCCAAAACAGGGTATCCAATAACCGGAATTAAAAGTGTAACAATTATTGCAGAAAATGCAGAAATCGCAGATGCCTTAGCTACTCCAGTAACCGTAATGGGTATTGAGGTGGGATTGGACTTCATTAATCAATTGCCTAATATCGGATGTATCATTATAGACGATTTTGACAACATATACCATTCAAAAAATATTAAAATTTCCTAATCATGAAAAAATTAGTAGCCGTATTCGCTTTAATTGCTTTGGCAAGTTGTTCCGAAGTAAAAGAATACCAAAAATCAAAAATTAACGACTCCGATATGGAGTTAAGCGCTCGTAAATCTGAAAAATTTGAAAATACTTTTATGTTGTATCGTGAAGCTAGTTCAGGTGCCAACGGCGGTAAAACAGGTGGTGGTTGTGGATGTAATTAAATAAATGAAGCATGAAAAAAAGAATAATTACGGCTGCTTTTTTAGCCTTCATTTTTGGAAATAAAGCAAATGCACAAGAAACCAAAACGGATTCTTCTGCTTATAAGAAAACAAAATTAAAAATTGAAGAAGTTAATTTCATCTCGAGTTATTATACGCAAGACGGGAATAATTCTGCCGTAACAGGTGGAGTTGGAACTGAAAAATTAACAGATGTTGCAACTACATTAGACATAAAAGTATCCAGACGAGATAAGAAAAATAGAAAACAATTGTATGGATTTGAATTAGGAGTAGATTCGTATACTTCTGCTTCTTCAGATAAAATTGATCCAAACACGGTGACTTCTGCTTCGTATCAAGATGTTCGTGTATATCCTTCATTAAATTTCAGTTCAGAAAATGAAGAAAAAAGACAAATCTTTTCTTCTGGAGTTTCGGCATCAGCAGAATATGATTATTTCTCTTTAGGGGCTAATTTGGGTTATACCAAATATTCTAAAAATAAAAACACGGAGTTCAATGTAAAAGGTATGGCCTTTTTTGACACTTGGAAAGTGATATTACCTATTGAATTACGAAATAATCCCGATCCTAATTACAAACAAGGCGATATGAAACCGCGAACGTCCTATAATTTAGGCTTCACGTTATCACAAGTCATGAATCGTAATTTTCAAATGGCATTCTTGTTGGATTTAGGCTATCAAGAAGGATTGTTAGCTACCAAATTCAACCGCGTCTACTTTAATGATAGTCCTTTGAATTCTGCATTAGCCACTGTAAAATCTGAAAACTTACCCGATACACGATTTAAAATACCAATAGGAATGCGTGCCAATTATTTCTTAGGTGACCACCTCATCTTAAGAGCCTTTTATCGTTATTATTGGGACAATTGGAATATTAATTCACACACCATAAGTTTAGAACCAACGATTAAACTATCGGCGTTTTCATCATTATCGATCCCTTATCGTTATTATGTTCAAACCAAAGCCGATTACTTTCAGCCCATATTTCAACATAATTTAGCGGATGAATACTTTACCAGTGATTATGATTTATCGGCCTTTTCAAGTAATATGATTGGTTTAGGATACAAAATCGTGGATCATAATAAAGGTTTATTCAATGTAAAAAGAATCAACAGTTTAGAACTTAGATATGGTTATTATAATCGAAATAATGGATTAAGTTCGCATATTGTCACATTAGCAATGAAGTTTAAGTAAAAACCAAAAGGCGATTTCAACTTGAAATCGCCTTTAATTTTTATTGACATATTGACACAATAAGAATTAACACATTAACCTAATTGCTGCTTATACAACTCAAAATTCGCTTTGTCTTTTTCGGTTAATTCGGGTTCCTTAACTGGAAATTTTTGTAATTCTTCCCACATAATTCTCGCCACTAAATAACGTGCCATTTCTTTGTCATCAGACGGTATTACAAACCAAGGCGCTGTTTCATTGGAAGTTCTATTCAAAATTTCTTCGTAATACTTCATGTAATCGTCCCAACACTCACGCTCTTTTAAATCACCTGCCGAAAACTTCCATTGGTGCTCGGTTTGCTCTAAACGTTTTAACAGTCGCTTACGTTGTTCCTCTTTACTCATATAAAAGAAAAATTTCAACACAATAGTTCCGTTTTGAGCGATATGCTTTTCAAAATTAGTTATTTGCTCGAATCGGTTTTCCCAAAATTGCGGGGTAATGTCTTCTACCTTTTCAATACCCGGTAAATTTTCATTCAAAATATATTCTGGATGCACTCGGGTAACCAACAAATTTTCATAATGCGTTCTATTAAAAACGGCAAACTTCCCTTTTTCTGGTAAAGCCAAATAATGACGCCACAAATAATCGTGTTCTAATTCGGTAGAATTTGGCGTTTTAAAACTGTGTACCACTACCCCACGCGGATTAAATTCTTTAAAAACTTCACGAATTAAGCTGTCTTTTCCACTCGTATCCATCCCTTGCAAACCAATCAGAACTCCATAGCGGTTGTGCGCATACATCACATCTTGCCATTCGCTTAACTTGTTACGAAGTTTATCAAGTTCTTCTTCTTTTTTATCATCATCCCAATCCCAATCAATTTCGGTTGCATAATCTGATAATTTTATTGGTTTCGTAATTTTATAATCTTCTAATCTGAATTTTTCCATAATTTTGCGACTTTAATTTGAAGCTATTTCCTGCTGTCCGCTGTATTTTTTTAATGACTTCGTATGCCTCAGTCATCAAAAAAGATGCCGCTTCCATCAGGGCTAGAGCCTTCATTTTCATAAGTAAATATAATGGAAAAAATTCAACTTACCGAATTCAAAAAAATAAAAGGGATTAGTGCCGCATCCGGATTATTATTTAGTAAAGATGTTATTTTTATAATTTCAGATAACAGTTCGTTTTTGTATCAGTATGTCATCGATAAAGATTTGGTATTAAAATTTCCATTAGTTAAAGATGCCAAAGAAAACATCGTTAAAAAGGATAAACCCGACTTAGAAGCCATTACTTCCTTTGGGAATCAATTATTTTTATTGGGCTCTGGTTCAACAGATAAACGCAATACCATGTTTACACTCGATTTAACCAATGACCAATTACAAACCAATGATTTGTCGCAACTGTATACTTTTTTAAGAGAAATTGCAAAATTAGAATCGGACGAATTAAATATTGAAGGGGCTATTTGTGCAGACAAAACCATGTATTTATTTCAACGCGGTAACGGACAAAACAGCAAAAACGGAATTTTCATTGTACCCGATAGTCAAGAACGTCCCATTCAATATTTCCCGGTTACCTTACCTTCATTAGACGGAATCGAAACCACATTTACTGACGCAATTTTGGTGGATAATCATATTTATTTTTTAGCAACAGCCGAAAATACTACATCAACCTATGAAGATGGAGAAATATTGGGAAGTATAATAGGAAAAATTAATTTCCAAACTTTTGAATTGGAAGACGTGGTTGTACTTTCAGAACATCAAAAATTTGAAGGATTGACATTATTTGAACAAAAAGAAAATACCATTAGCTTTTTACTTTGTGAAGACACAGATAAAGAAGTAGATTATTCGGTTCTATACCATTTAATCATCAAGAATTAAGCTCTATCGTACAACAAAACGCTAATATTATTTCTATATTTATACTCGTAAGTCTAACCGCTTGCGATTTTTTTTTGAAAAAAATTAAATCTAGTTCCAACCTTTTAATAAAAAATGGCATCTTTAGTATAAAGAGAAGTGAATTGGTCATTTCAACCTGAAACTCGAAACTTGAAACAACTAAATGATAGACAAACAACTTATACAAGCCTGTAAAAAGCAACAGCGGGATGCGCAGCGACAAGTATATGAATTACTAGTCAAAAAATTGTATTTCACCTGCTCGAGGTATTTAAAAAAGGAAGAAGAAATTGAGGAAGCCATGGCCGATGCTTTTTTTACCATTTTCACTAAGATAGAGCAATTAAAAGAAGAAAATGCATTTGAAGGTTGGGCAAAAAAAATTGCGGTTAATCAATGCTTAATGCAATTGAAGAAAAAAGTAAACTTCAATTTATACTTAGAAGATGTAGCATTTCAGGCCCAACCTTTAACAGAGGAAATGGCTGATTTAGAGGAAGAAGATTTATTAAATCTATTGAATTATTTACCAGATGGTTGTAAAACTGTTTTCAGTTTATTTGTCATTGAAGGTTTTGGTCATAAAGAAATTGCAGAGCAATTAAACATTTCAGAAGGCACCTCAAAATCACAATTAAACGTTGCTAAAACTAAGTTAAAAGAACTAGTAAACAAATTATATTATCAAAGAGCGAATACAAGTAACTAGTGAATAGAAATTAGTAAAGAGTAAAGTGATAAATATTGAACTTGAAACGAAAATTAAAATGAATACAGAAGATAAAATATATAAAAAAATACAAAACGCTTCCTTAAATGGTGAAAAAGACTTTCCTGCCATGGATAAGTTATGGAACCGTGTAGAAGAAAAACTAGACAATCAAGTAGTTGTTCAAAAGAAAAACACATGGCAAAAAATTGCCGTAGCAGCTTCAATTGCATTAGTTGGTGCACTACTTTACATATTTGCTTTAAAAGAAGAAAATGTTTCTAACCCTACAATTTCAACTCCTGACAAAACAAATGAAAGTATTGTTTCTAAAGATTCGGTTCAAAATATAATTGATGAAGCAAAAGAAAATGTTGTATTTGAGAATACTAAAAAAGCGAAATTCAATGCAACTATAATTAGTTCTCCCAATGTAAATTTAGAAGTAAGTGCTAGTAGTAATGAAGAAGCAATTGAAGTTCCAAAAATGAATTTTCAATCTACTAAAGATGATAATTTGAATTTAAAAAATAACATCTATAATTATTCCAATATGGCTTCCACAAATAACAACTATGTTATGAAAGGCAAAGTTTTTGATGCTATTGGAGTGAATAATACTAGAAATTTCAATTATGAATTTAAAGAAGCGGATAAAAAAACAGAACTTGTTACCCCGCCTCTTTTAGTAGTTGATGGAAAAGCGGTGAAAAATAATTTTTCTAATGATGACCTAGAAGCAGCAAGTGATCAAGTGAAAGAAAATGAAGAAGTTGAAACTGTTGTGGTATTAAAAGAACCATTATACATCATAAATGGTGTAGAATATTCAGAAGAATCATTATTTGGTAAAAATCCAACGAGTCCGTACGCTCCTTTAGACAAACAAAAAATAAAATCAGTAGAAGTTTTACAAGCTCCAGAAGCCCTTTCAAGATACGGCGAAAAAGGGAAAAAAGGTATTGTAATTATTACCACTAAAAACGGCAAGCCTGTAAAAAAATAGATCAACCAACTTTTTAAAATTATTTATCATGAAAAACATTCAAACCTTTTCATTAGTCCTTGCTATGCTTATATGCAACCTAAGTTTTAGCATCACAAAAAACAGTAATTCAATAACTTACAATCTTTCACAAGAAAAAACCATAACTGGAATGGTTATTTCTGATGGAACTGGTTTACCAGGGGCGTCTATTGTTATTGTAGGAACCAAACAAGGCACCACCACAGATGAGAACGGAAAATATTCATTAAAGTGTAAAGTTGGTGATGTATTAGAGTGTAGTTTCATAGGTATGACCTCTCAACGTGCAACGGTAGGAAGCCAAAACTTTATCAACTTCACTATGGCTGGTAATTCGCAATTAATTGAATGTGTTGTAGTAACTGGGATGGGGATTGAAAGAAATGAAAATGATTATGAAACCTTTAAAAGAAAAGATATTACCCAAGCTGCAAATCCTAATGCAATTCAGGCATTATCAGGAAAAGTATCTGGTTTACAAATCAATACAACGACTAATGGTGTAAATTCAGATACAAGAATTGTATTAAGAGGAAATAGAAGTATTAATGCTCCAATTGGAAATGTGATGGACAGTAATTACCCTAAAGAAATTGCTAATATACAAGACAAATTTAGCAACAACAAACCTCTATTTATAGTTGATAATCAAACCGTTCAAGAAGAAACATTTAAATTAATTAATCCAGAAGACATTGTTAACGTGAATGTTATTAAAGACCAAGATGCAATTAAATTGTATGGAGAAAAAGGTAAAAATGGCGTTATACAAATTTCAAGCAATGGAAAAATAAAATGGGATAAAATAAATTCAACATTAGATCCCAATTCAGAAGATTATGAAGCATTTATTGAAAATCCATTTGAAAGCCCAAATACCGCTCCACTTTCAACTTTTTCAATAGATGTGGACAATGCCTCTTACACTAATATCAGACGTTTTATCAATAACGGACAAAAAGTACCCAAAGATGCTGTGCGTGTGGAAGAAATGATTAACTTTTTTAAATACCAATATCCACAACCAATAGGCGAGACACCTTTTTCTATCAACACTGAATATGGAAGTTGCCCTTGGAATGAAAAACACCAATTGGTTAAAATAGGATTACAAGGAAAAGACATTCCAACGGTAAGTTTGCCTAATTCTAACTTTGTATTTCTTATTGATGTTTCTGGATCTATGAGTGATCAAAATAAATTACCCTTAGTAAAAGAATCTTTAAAAATATTAACCCATCAGTTACGTGAAGAAGACAAAATAAGTATTGTAGTTTATGCTGGAGCGGCTGGTTTGGTGTTACCTCCTACTTCGGGGAAAGAAAAAGAAAAAATAATTAATTCATTGGAAACTTTAAGTGCTGGTGGAAGCACAGCCGGTGGTGAAGGTATAAAATTAGCTTATAAAGTTGCCGAAGAAAATTTTATTAAAAACGGAAATAATCGGGTAATTATTGCAACAGATGGAGATTTCAATGTGGGCATGTCATCCAATCAAGATATGGAAACTTTAATTGAAGAAAAACGAAAAAGTGGGGTTTTCTTAACTTGTTTAGGCTATGGAATGGGTAATTACAAAGACAGTAAGTTAGAAACTTTAGCAGATAAAGGGAATGGAAACTATGCATATATTGACAATATACAAGAGGCCAACAGATTTTTAGTTAAAGAATTTAAAGGAAGTATGTTCGCTATTGCAAAAGATGTAAAAATTCAAATTGAATTTAATCCGAAACACGTTCAAAGTTATCGCCTGATTGGATATGAAAACAGAAAATTAAAAGCCGAAGATTTCACAAATGATGCTATTGACGCCGGAGAATTAGGAAGTGGACATACTGTCACTGCTTTGTATGAAATAATACCTACGGGTGTAACCAGTAAATTTTATGAAACTCCAATTGATTTAAAATATAAAGCCTTTGAACCTAAAACTGAAAAATATACCAATGAATTGGCAACCATAAAATTCAGATATAAAAAACCAGATGGTACTAAAAGCATTGAAATCATTCAAACTATTGAAAACATCAAATTACCCATAGACAACTGTAGTGAAGATTTCAAATTCAGTACTGCAGTGGCGTGGTTTGGATTAAAAATTAGAGATTCTAAATTATTGGACAATAAAAACACAGATGCTATCGTTAGATTAGCAAATGAAGGAAAAGCGTTTGACAAAGACGGCTACCGAGCAGAATTTATTAGATTAGTTGAGGCATTGAAGTAGGTAGTTTAATTAACCCGGTTTTTGGAGATGGACCGGGTTAATTTATATATTTTGAGATGATTAATTGTAAATCATGGTATTCAAAAGGTTTTACTAACACATCGGTTAAACCATTACTATTATCTTTTATATCTTTTAAAATATTTTCTTTATCAGAGGCTGTAAGTGCTATTATCGGAATTGTAATACCTAATGCTCTTAACTTCGTTGTCGCATCAATTCCATTCAATTCTGGCATATTAATGTCCATTAAAATTAAATCAAATTTTTCATTCGTTGCACAATTTACTGCCTCAATTCCATTTTCCACTATTTTACAATAATGATGATTTTTTTCTAATAATTTCTTAGTTACCATTTGATTGATTTTGTTATCTTCTGCTACTAAAATTTTTAATGGTTTTAGATGATCCAAATGGTAATTACTTAATTGATGTAATTCTAGATTGGAATCTATATTTAAATAAGGAAGCAGTATTGTAAAATTACTACCTTTATTAATTTCACTAGTTAATGAAATACTACCTTTAAACAAATCAACCAATCTTTTCACTATAGATAAGCCCAAACCAGTACCTTTATATTGTTCTTGTAAATGCACATCTACTTGTACAAATTTTTCAAATATTTTATCTAAAAATTCTTTTGGAATTCCAATTCCATTGTCAATTACCTGCAACTGAATGCATTGATTCGTGTTTTTCTCAATCAAATCAAGTTTAATTTCAACTTTTCCATGATGTGTAAATTTCAATGCATTACTCACTAGATTGATTAATATTTGAGAAAAACGAGTTAAATCGGTTTTAATATATTTTGGAAAATCCTCAGATATTGAAACTATTAATTCATTACAATTAGATTTTGCTATGACATTCATAGAATCATTAATATGATTAATTTCTTTTCGAATATCAATTAATTCATAATTAAATTCAATATCATTATCTTCAATTTTATAAACATTTAATACATCATTGATTAAGGTTAAAAGATAATTAGATGAAAATTTCAAAGCATTAAAATAGGGGCTATCTTTGATTTCTTTATGTTCAGACTCTAAAATTTGCGCCATTCCAATTACACCATATAAGGGTGTTCTTAATTCATGACTTACATTCGACAAAAATTGAGATTTTAATTTGGTAGCTTCTTCTGTTTTTTCTTGTGCCAACTTTAATTGCTCATTATTTTCAAATAGTTTACTATTAAGTTCTTTATAATTTACATAACCTTTAAAAATAAATATTAAGAACACAATTAATATAGCCAAAAATATTAATACTATTGTAGTAAATCGTCGGGCTTCACTTATCTTTTGCTCTTGAATTTTTTTGTCTGTTTCAATTTGCTGTACTTTCAATTTATTCTCTAATGCCTCCAAATCGCCACCTGCTTTTCTAAATTCAAATTTTCGTTCCTGATTGAACAAAATATCTTGTAAACTATCGTGCTTTTTTAAATAGTTTAATGATTTAACAGCGTCATTTTTCTTTTCATAAAATTTAGAAACTAATAAATAAATATCGGATTGATGAGCTTTATGTATAGCTAAATTCAAATATTTAAAATCGTTAATACATTTCAAATAATAATATTCCGCTTTTTTAAAATCATGATTCATTTCATAATAATTGCCCATTAAGGAATAAAAGGACATGCCGATTTCATAATCGGTTGGTTGAATTTTTTGTTGTACTAAAGTCAAAAAATTAAATGCTTCTTGATATTGTTTGAGCTCAAGATAAACATCTGCTAAGTTAATTTCTGAGAATGCTACATCTATAGGAGTATCCACTCGTTTTGAAATTTCATAACACTTCTTATAGAAATAAAGCCCTTTTATAGCATCTTTAAATTTAAAATAATAGAGATTTCCCATATTATTATAAATGTAATTGCGTAAGGTATCATTTTTAGCAATATTAGCATACTTTAAACCCGAATTATAATATTGAGCAGATTTTTTTAAATCGCCAAATTCTTCAAAATTAAGTCCAATAATATTGTAAGCTACTGCAGCAAGAGCGGGTCTGTTTTTTTGTAATGAATAATCTAAAAGCTTTTGAGAGTAATATAATGATTCACTACACTTAAAATCGTTTAAATTTTTTAATGCTTTGGTATAAAGAGTACGTGCCAATTTATCTTTATCACTGATACCTTGTGAAAAGACAATTTGAAGGACGAATAGCAAAAAAACGATTAATTTACTTTTTTTCATTGGTTTAACTAAATTATAGATTTTTTTCAAACTAATTCTATAATTAGTATTGTTATTTTGTTATTATTTATTCTAAATACAAGATAATCATATAAACAACATAAAAAAAGCTCCGAAAAAGGAGCTTTAAATATTTAATAATTATTGTTTTTATTTTTCTATTTCTTTTAAGCTTGTTAACTTTTTAAGCTTTACTAATCAATAATTATTTTACTTGAAAATTGTTTGTTTTCACTTTGAATTTTTATAAAATAAATACCAGACATTAAATTCAAATTTAATTCTACTTCTTTACTATTAAAATAATTATTTTCAAAAACTAGTTTACCAAGCGTATTATATATCTTAATAGTATAAGTACTTAATTGATTTTCAAAATCTATTTTAAACTTTCCATTTGATGGATTTGGATAGATGTTTAGATTATTTAAGGTATAATCATCAATTTTTAAAATATTAGAATTAAATAATATAACACCATCATTTTCTTTACATTTTACAATACAAGCATAATTACTATCACCGCTAGAAATGTTATGTATCATTCCAAAATCAACATTTTGATTAGCTGAAGCAGTTAAATGTCTGGTTAAAAAATAATAGTCATCTTGATCTTTATTAAAGCATTTAACTGGTCCAGAAGTGCTTGAATTCGTATTTAAACCAGAATTTGAAACAACTTTTAATAGTTCACCATCCAAACTATATTTAAGAATTAAATAATTATTTTTATCATGAGTAATATTTTGAACAGTATTATTTATTGTTTGTAATGGAACATTAATTATTGTAGAACTAGAAGTATAATATGCAATCAAAGATAATATATTATTTTCTCTAATTATTTTTGAGCCATTTCCATTTATTTTAACATCGGTAGTTCTAATCCATTCACAAATACCATTAGTATTAATTTTAGCAAAATAAAACGATCCATTAATAGTTTGTGTAGTTGAACCATCACTATTATCAAAAATATGAGTATAAGAATAAATTTGATTTGGTTTACATTCATTTTCACCTACAACATAAATATTTCCAAAATCATCAACAGTTAAGTCATTTATTATAGTACTATCAGTTGGGTCATAAACTGCAGTGTTTTGAGTTCTAGTTCTTATTGCCCATATACAATTACCATTACTATCGTATTTTGCAAGGCCAGACTTACCACCATAAGTACCATTTCCTAATACTTGTTTATTAAGGCCGTTAAAAGAATAGTATGTTGTTGTAGATTCAGATGAGTTTGTTAAGTATATATTATTATTTAAATCAAACTCTAAATCATATATCATTGCAGCATTGGTAAAATTAATTTTAATTTCATTTTCCCAAATTATATTTGCATTAAAATCAAATTTAATTAATCCAAAATTTGAATCATTTACAGCAATAGTATTACCTATATTTTGCAACAATAAACCATTTTTATAAATAGGAATATTTGAATAACTTGTGTATTGGTCTTTGATTCTAGTGGTTGCAATAAAATATTGATTAGTGTTTATATGTAAACTTTCAAAAAGAACATTATTATTTTGAAGTATCCAAATTAATTTACCTTTAGGGTCTAGTTTAATTAAAAAATATTTTCCTAAACCATTATTTAAATTTATTTTATCTCCATTATTATCATAAAAATAACCACTTCCTATACCTGAAATGTAGATATTGTTCAAATTATCAATAACAATTGATTTAAAAAAATCACCATCTGTTGTAATATTTGTATATACCATCCATTTTAAAATTCCTTTCTTATCATGTTTTGCTAAAAACCCTCCATTTCCATTTAAAATGAAATTTTTACCAATACGAGATTTAAAAACAGAATTTTTATAAGCTCCACAATTTAAATATCCATCTGAAGTTAATTTAGTATCCCAAATTTCTCTATTTGAAATATTAAAATCAGTAATAGTATAACCTAAAATAAAACTAGTATCATTAACACTATTATTATCAACAATTTGTACACTTTCATCAGTTTTTACATCTATACACCCATTAATTGAAGTTGCTTCTAATGAAACTGTTGTAAGTCCTATATTAGGAAAGCTAATTTGAACATTTTCAGCATTTGAATTTTGAATTTGTGAATTTAATTCAAATTGCCAATCATAGCTGTTTGCCTCTTGACTATGATTAATAAAATTAATATTTTCAGCAATGTTAGCATTAATTAAGTTTGAATGAAAAGCTGCATTAGTTTCTTCAACAGTTATTAAAAAATTTGCATCAAATCGTTTCATACAATTTGCTAATGTACTAACTGCCTCTATATAATAATCTCCTGTAAGATCTATTAAACTTGAATTTAGAACTATGGCACCACCATTTCCTTCAGGGCTTTCGCCAAAATTTGAACTTGGAAATCCATTTTTTCTTAAAACATATTTTACATTAGTTTCAGAATCATTTATTATTATTTGTATCGCTTCAGCTTTGCACAAAATAGTGTTACTAACAGTAATTGGTTTATTTATAGCAGGTATATTTACAATGTTAATATTTTTTGTAACAATACTTACTTCATTAAAATTATTAATTACTTCTAATTTTATTTCATATTGTCCTGGTGAATTAAACACTTTAGTAAACCCTGTTAAATTTGTACTTTGTAATACGTTATCTATATACCATTTGGAATTATTCCCTGATCCTACAATTGCTGAAAACTGAACAGTTCCATTGACACATGTACCAATTGCATTCATAGCTATGTATGGCTTTGTAGAACCTCCATAATTTGAAGTTTTTAATAATAACCCATTATTACCACATGCATAAACTTCATTATTTACAGTTTGAAACCAAAATTCATTAATACTAAAATTAGAAGAACTTGGTTGCCATTCTAAACAATTATTTACATATTTATAAATTCCATTTGTAGTGCCAACAAAAATTGAATTTTTATAAGTAACGGCATTAGCATTTAATGGTAAATTAAAATTATTAATTGATCCATTTATCCCACTACTATTAAATTCAACATAATTAAATTTATTTCCCCCCGCTATATATGCTAATGATGAAACTTCACATATGTCTTTAACTTCAATAGAACTATTTTGAACACCTCCAAAATCAGAAAGACCATTCCCAAATACAGTTGCAGTCCAAACTTTATTACTACTTCCATATGCAACTCTACTATTATAACTAGAAATGGATAGTAGATCTTCAGTTGTATTTGTAATAACTTCAATCACTGAACCTGTACTTGTAAAACTCAACATCAAACCATTATTTCCAACTGCATAACTCTGATCATAACTGTTTACACATTCAATTTTATTTAATTTTGTTCCACTTGAGCCATGATAAATCAATTGATAATTCATGGTTGGAATATTTATTTTAAAAATAACAGCTTTATTTTCTGAAATAGTTTGGCCACAGGCATATACAATTCCTGTATTACTAGTATTTGTTTTTGAACCATAACAATGTGTAAACTTTGTATCTTCAAAAATAGTAGAAGATGGATTAGTTGGCATATGTAACTCTGTCCAACTTGAACTTCCAATGCCACCATTAGTAGTGTAATAAATACCATTTTCACCGGAAACTATTCCATTTTCTTGAAAAAAAACAACACCATTTAAGTTATCATTAATTCCAGTATTTAAATTTACCCACTGTGAAAAAGATTTCAAGCTTATAAACAAAAACAGTATTGAATTTAAAATTTTCATGTTTTATAAATCATTTTTTATTTTTCAATTTCTTTTAAGTTTTCCATTTTCTTATGTGCTAAGAACCCTTTAATATCTTCAAAATGTTCTTTGACACGTTTATTTCCAAACTCAAATACTTTTTCGGCTAATCCATCCAAGAAATCACGGTCATGCGATACTAAAATTAAAGTACCATCAAAATCTTTTAAGGCCTCTTTAATGATATCTTTCGTTTTCATATCTAAGTGATTGGTAGGCTCATCCAGAATTAAAACATTTACTGGTTCTAACAATAATTTAATCATAGCCAATCGCGTTCGTTCGCCTCCCGATAATACTTTTACTTTTTTCTGAATATCATCACCGCTAAACATGAATGCACCTAAAAGGTCTTTAATTTTCGTACGAACATCACCAACGGCTACTCGATCTATCGTATCAAAAACAGTGGCTTCACCATCTAATAAGGCCGCTTGATTTTGAGCAAAATAACCAATCATAGCATTATGACCTATTTCTACTTTGCCCCCATCATAGTCAATTTCGCCCATAATAGCTTTAATCATGGTAGATTTACCTTCTCCATTTTTACCAACAAACGCCACTTTTTGTCCACGTTCAATTACTAAATTGGCATCATTAAATACCACATGATCGCCATATTTCTTAGTCATTTCTGAAACCACCACAGGGTATTGACCAGAACGCGGTGAAGGAGGAAATTTCAATTTTAATGCCGAAGTATCCACTTCATCTACCTCAACTAACACCAATTTTTCTAACATTCGGACACGAGATTGCACTTGTTCTGTTTTTGAAAACGTTCCTCTAAATCGTTCAATAAAAGCTTTGTTTTCTGCAATGAACTTTTGTTGCTCGTCGTAGGCTTTTTGCTGGTGAATTCTTCTATCTTGACGCAAAACTAAATAATCCGAATACTTCGCTTTATAATCATAAATTCTACCCATAGTGACTTCTATGGTTCGATTGGTAATATTATCAACAAAAGCTCTATCGTGGGAAATTACCATAACCGCTTTGGCTTGATTGATTAAAAACTCCTCTAACCACTGAATACTATCCATATCCAAGTGATTTGTTGGCTCATCTAGTAAAATTAAATCAGGTTTTTTCAATAAGATTTTAGCCAATTCAATACGCATACGCCAACCTCCAGAAAATTCCGAAGTTAAACGGTCAAAATCTTCTCTTTCAAAACCTAAACCTTTTAATACTTTTTCAACTTCAGCATCATAATTTACCTCTTCAATAGAATAATATTTATCTGAAAGTTCCGAAACGCGTTCGATTAACTTCATGTATTCATCACTTTCATAATCCGTACGAACCGTTAATTGTTCGTTGATTTCATCCATTTCTTTTTTCATGTTTAACACATCGGCAAAAGCTTTTGATGTTTCTTCACGAACGGTGCACTTATCTTCTGTTAATAAATGCTGCGGTAAATAGGCAATTACAGCATCACTTGGCGCTGAAATTCCACCACGTGTTGGCTTATTTGCCCCTGCAACAATTTTTAATAAAGTAGATTTTCCTGCTCCATTTTTACCCATTAAGGCAATTTTATCATTTTCATTTATTGCGAAAGTTACCTCGCTAAACAAAGTAGTACCGCCAAATTCTACGGCAATATCATTAACTGTAATCATTTTTTTTAGATAAAAGTTTAAAGGATAAAGTTTAAAGTTTTAAGGACTTATACCTTCAAGATTTTGAAGGCGTAAAGATAATTTAAAATTAGAAGTTAGAAACTAGAAACTAGAAAATTTACTTCATGTTTTAATTTTAATAATGTTGTATCATCTTTATAGAAAGAATTGAATTGATTCTAATGATAGAAACATTGATGGATTGAAATGAAAAATAAAGTATTAAAATTAAGAAGTAAATAAATTACTTATAGTATTGCTATAGATTTTGAAATTGCTCTTAAATAACTTATTCCATTTCATAAAAAGTAGGCTCTTCCATCATTTGGAAGGCCATAGACTCAACACGTTCGGTAATTTGTGAACAAAACAATACTTGTTGTGTTTTAATACTGTCAGCTAAACGTTTAATTTTTGCATCTAATCGTGCTCTAAAAATTATATCAGCATCATCAACTACAAAAATTTTTAATTGATTTACATCATAACCTGCTGTCGCAAACATGTCATTCATTCGGATAGGTGTACCAATTAAAATATCAACCCCAACAGAAATCATGTTTTTATCGTAGTCTAAATCCGATTTATCATGAACGGCATAAACTCGTAAATCGGTATATTTTGCTAATTCTTTAAAAAGTTCTTCTAATGCTAAAACTTTTTCTTTGGTTTCAGTAATTACAACTGCTCTAGGTGCAATTAGAACGGCTTTTTCTAGTTTTTGAATAACCGACAAAGCAATTAAAGTGGTTTTACCCGAACCTACTTCCGATTGAATGACTAAATCGATGCCACTTTTAATTGGACCAAAACAACTTTCTTGAACTTCAGTAGGTTCAAGAAAATTTTTCTCAATCAAGGCTTTCTGTAAATTCGGATTTATTTTTTTTAACTGCATTGGTTTATTCTATAATTTGGTGCAAAGATACACAAATCTAATCTGTCAAACTGAACTTGTTTCAGGTTCTAAAATAAAATTCTACTGGATTAGAAATTCTGAAACAAGTTTAACATGACAATTTTTTATTTACTTGCAAACAAAGCAACATCCGTTTCTGAAATTTCTTGTCCGCCTAGAATAATTAAACGTTCCACTACATTTCTTAATTCACGAATATTCCCCGTCCAATCATACTCTTGTAACATTTTAACAGCCTGAGCACTAAATGTCTTTTTAGCACTCCCCTGCTCGTCTGCAATTTTAGCTGCAAAATGTTCTAATAACGACGGAATATCCTCTCTTCGATCATTTAAAGCTGGTACTTTAATTAAAATTACGGCCAAACGGTGGTACAAATCTTCACGAAAACGACCTTCTTCAATTTCTTTTTTCAAATCTTTATTGGTCGCTGCAACCACACGTACATCCACTTTAATATCTTTATCGGCTCCTACACGTTGAATTAAATTCTCTTGCAAAGCACGTAAAACTTTAGCTTGAGCGGGCAAACTCATATCGCCAATTTCGTCTAAGAAAATGGTACCTCCATGAGCGGCTTCAAACTTACCAGCTCTATCTTTTACTGCTGATGTAAATGCCCCTTTTACGTGTCCAAATAACTCACTTTCAATCAATTCAGATGGAATAGCGGCGCAATTCACCTCAATAATAGGCTGAGACGAACGATTACTTTTTTCATGTAATTGATGCGCCACTAACTCTTTACCAGTTCCATTTGGACCTGTAATTAAAACACGAGCATCGGTTGCGGCTACTTTATCAATCATGGTTTTAATGTGCATAATAGCCTCACTTTCCCCAATCATTTCATAGTTTTTAGAAACTTTCTTTTTAAGAATTTTATTTTCTACAACTAATTGTTTTTTATCCAGGGCATTTCGAACCGTATTCAATAAACGATTTAAATCTGGTGGTTTAGATATGTAATCAAAAGCCCCTAAACGCATGGTATTCACGGCCGTTTCTAAATCACCATGACCAGAAATCATAACCATTGGAATTTCGGGTTTGATTTTCTTAACAGCTTCAAGAACTTCCACACCATCCATTTTTGGCATTTTGATATCGCATAGAATCAAATCAAAATCTTCATTTTTTACTTTATCAATCCCCATCAATCCATCCTCAGCCTCTTCAACAACATAGGACTCATTTTCTTCTGATAATATTTTGTTAAGCACTCTTCTAATTGGTGCTTCATCTTCGATAATTAGAATTTTTGGCATTTACTATTTTTTATAATGTTATACAATTCATGAATTACAAATACTTTGCCATTTTAAAAACTTAAGTAAATGAGTAATCCAATGAATAAAAAAAAGATAAATTTCATGGCTTCAATTTGTTTAAATCGTAAAATAAATTCAGGATTTAATGCATTTTTTTTGAACTCATTAAGGTAAAATTTATAATAAAAAAACAATGAAAAAATGAACAACACTAGAAAAAGAACTAAATAAATATATGTTCCAATCTCTGAATCAATTGAAGCCTTTAAAACCATTAAAATTGGAAACATTAACAGAAAAAAAAGGTACTTTTTACTAATTTCACTCTTTATTTTTTGGTATTGATTTCTCTCTTTTTCAGTTAATTTCAATTCTGCCTTGTTTAAAATATAATTACCAATAAAAAACGGTATAAATGTTAAAATTGGAATAATAATAAAAGAATATTCTCCTAGCATAACTTAATACTTTAACCATTTAACCAATTCTTTCCACGTTGGTTTTTTACCATGCATAAGAATTCCGACACGATAAATTTTGGCAGCTGCCCAAACGACCAACATAAAAGTACCAAATAATAATACAATGGACAAAATGAGTTGCCATGCAGGCACTCCAAATGGAATTCGCATTAACATGACAATCGGTGAAGTTAAAGGAATAATAGAAAACACCGTTGCAACAGTTCCGTGTGGGTCATTAATAACTGTAAAGAATCCAATGTAAACCCCTAACATTAAAGGCATAATAATAGGCAATAAAAATTGTTGTGAGTCGGTCTCAGAATCAACAGCCGCACCAATAGCCGCATAAAAAGAACTATATAAAAAATAACCACCTATGAAATAAATAATAAAACAGGTAATTAAAGTTGCAATCGGTAAATTTTGAATTTCCAATAAATAACTTTTAAAGTCATTCATTTTTTCTGCATGTTTGGCAGCTTCTGCAACTTGTCCTGCACTTCCACCCGCTTCCATTCCCAAATAAGAAGACGCCATAAAAAACAACACACCTCCAACAATTGCCCAAATTAAAAATTGTAAAATTCCCGCTAAAGAAGTACCAATAATTTTACCCATCATTAATTGAAAAGGTTTCACAGATGAAATTACTATTTCAATAATTCGATTGGTTTTTTCTTCAATTACACTTCGCATTACAAAGTTTCCGTAAATGATAATAAACATCATGATTAAATAACCAAACAAACCTCCAATAGCTACTTTAATTTCATTCAACCCCTTTAAACTTTCATCTCCAGAGTATTTAGCTAACTTTAAATCTGATTTTACCTTTGCATCTTCAATTTTTTTACTGTCTATTCCCGAAACTTTAAAATTTTCTTGAGTTAAAGTCGAATCGATAACATCTTCAATATTGGAAATAAATTCGATACTTGGACTGTCTTCAGAAATGTATTCTACTTTATCTTTTATTTCTTGAATATTATTTACCTTTGGTACAAACAACATCCCTTCATAACTTGCTTTTGCAGTATCTTTTGCTGTTTTAAAAGGTAACGACGATAAATCTATATATAATGTATGTTTATCATTTTTAAAGTGATTTTTTAACAGCCCCGCTTGGTCGTATACTGCAATTTTTGTTATCGAATCTTTATTCATGTTTGACAAATAGCCTATCAAAAAAGCCATTCCTACAAACAATAAAGGGCTTAAAAAAGTCATTACTATGAATGATTTATTACGCACTTTTGCAAAAAATTCTCTTTGTATAATTAAGTTTAACTTGTTCATAATTGATGTTTCTAAATTGCTTTTACAATAAATTAAATAGCTAATTCTCCGCTTACTGTTTGAATAAATATATCATTCACACTCGGAATTTTTTCAGCAAAATGCGTTACTTGTCCAAATTGGAAAAGCGTTTGTAATAAATCATTCGTTGGATGACTACCCAAATTTACCTCTAATTTCAAATCATCATTAAGCGATTTAAAACTCGTTTGTCCGATTGTGAATTTTTGAGACAATTGGTACATTAATCCTTCAATATTATTGGTCATAATACCAATTTGGAACGTATTTGTTCTAAATTGTCGTTTCACTTCGGAAAGTTTTCCTTCAATAAGTTTATTTGATTTATGAATCAGCGCAATATGATCACACATTTCTTCAACACTTTCCATACGGTGGGTAGAAAAAATAATGGATGTTCCTTGCTTGTTTAATTCAATAATTTCATCCTTAATCAAATTGGCATTTACTGGGTCAAAACCAGAAAAAGGTTCGTCTAAAATTAATAATTTTGGTTTATGTAAAACGGTAACAATAAATTGCACTTTTTGTGCCATACCTTTAGACAACTCTTGAATTTTTTTATCCCACCATACTTGAATTTCAAATTTTTCGAACCAATATTTTAATTGTGCTTTCGCTTCTGCTTTAGACATGCCTTTTAACTGTGCCAAATACAAACATTGTTCACCTACTTTCATGGTTTTATACAACCCTCTTTCTTCAGGCATATATCCAATTATAGCAACATGATTCGGGTTTAATCTTTCTCCATCCAACCAAATTTCACCTGAATCAGGCAATGTAATTTGATTTATGATTCGGATTAAGGAAGTTTTTCCAGCCCCATTTGGCCCTAACAATCCGTAAATACTACCTTGAGGAACATTTAATGACACACTGTTTAATGCAGTATAATCACCGTATTGTTTCACAACATTTTTAACTTCTAAAATATTGTTCATATAAAGTATCGTTTTTTCTAATTAGATGACAAGTTACGAAATTTGTTACAATAAAAAACCCATCCTTTATTGCTAAGGGATGGGAAAAATTGCTATGAAAAAGAAAATTCACTTTCCTAAAAAAGTGAAGTTCAAATGTATATATTTTTTATTAATTATGAAAACATATCTTTAACTTTTTCAAAAAATGATTTTTCAGACTTCTCCGGCTTAGGAATAAAGTTCTCATCTGTAATCATTTTTTCAAAAAATTGTTTTTGTTCTTTGTTCAATGTTTTAGGTGTCCAAACATTTACGTGTACTAATAAATCACCATTCCCATAAGAATTTAAGCTAGGTATACCTTTCCCTTTTAAACGTAAAATTTTACCTGATTGAATTCCTTCTTCTAATTTAATACGTACTTTTCCATTAACTGTATCAATTTCTTTTGAAACTCCAAGTGCAGCTTCAGCAAAACTAATGTATAAATCGAAATGCAAATTTTCGCCTTCACGCTTCAAAAACTCATGTTCAATTTCTTCAATGGCTACAATTAAATCTCCAGGAATACTGTTTTTACCAGGAGCGTCATTTCCTTTACCTGAAACTTTTAACTGCATTCCATCTACAACACCTGCAGGAATTTTGATTGACACTGTATCTTCCTCAGTAATCATTCCTTGAGCATCTGCATTAGCAGGTTTAGAATCAATCATTTGACCTGCTCCATGACACGAATGACAGGTAGTTGCCGTTTGCATTCTACCTAAAATAGTATTAGTCACCTTTAAAACCTGACCACTTCCATTACAAGTTGAACATGTTTTATAAGTAACTCCAGCAGCTTGAACTTTGCGTTTAACTTTTACTTTTTTCTCTACACCATTAGCAATTTCTTCTAAAGTCAACTTAACTTTGATACGCAAATTACTTCCTTTCATTCTGCGTTGACCGCCGCCGCCTCCGCTGAAGCCTCCTCCGAAACCTCCTCCGAATGCGCTTCCAAAAATATCTCCAAATTGGCTGAATATATCATCCATATTCATATGATGACCACCATAGCCACCGCCATTTTCAAAAGCCGCATGACCATACTGATCGTATCTTGCTTTCTTATCTGCATCACTCAATACTTCATAAGCTTCTGCACATAATTTGAAATTCTCTTCAGCTTCTTTATCTCCTGGATTTTTATCCGGATGGTATTGAATCGCTTTCTTTCGATAAGCTTTTTTGATTTCTTCTGGAGAAGCACCCTTGCTAATTCCTAATATCTCGTAAAAATCTTTTTTGCTCATATATCCTTTGTTTCAGGTTTCAAGCTTTCTTGTTTCAGGTTTTAATACTTGAAACTTGGAACTTGAAACAATTTAATTACCAATTACTACTTTAGGGAAACGAATTATTTTATCTCCTAATTTATATCCTTTTTCAATTACATCAACAATCTTACCTTTCAAGTCTTCTGTTGGAGCGGGAATTTGTGTAATTGCTTCAGCAAAATCAGCATTAAAATCATCACCCGCTTTAATTTCAACTAATTCTAATCCTTTAGCTGTTAATGTCGATTTTAATTTATCGTGAATTAATTCTACACCTTTAACCAAAGCTTCATCTTCAGATTTTGAAATTTGATTCCAAGCTCTGTCAAAATCATCTAAAACAGGTAACATTGCTTGTAATACTTCTTGACCAGCAGTTTTAAACAATTCAATTCTTTCTTTTGAAGTTCGCTTTTTATAATTTTCAAACTCAGCAAACAATCTAAGAAACTTATCTTTTTCTTGTGCCAATTGTTCTTGCAACTGTTCTTCAACTGACATTTCTGGTTGATTTATTGCCTGGTTATCTGCAATATTTTCATCCTGAATGTTATCTTTTTCTATATTTTCAGTATTTTCTTGGCTCATATTATTAAATTTTATTTGAAATATAAGTTTGCAAAAGTATTGCCAATATTTTTAAAATGACACATTGTCAGCTATAATTTTAATATTTTTTTAAGAGTTTTAGCTTTTCAATTGAGTAATTTTGAAAAGTTAAGTTTATTTATTTCATCTTAATTACAATACAAAATGAAAAGTGCTATCCTTATTGAATAGCACTTTTTTTTATTGCAGCAACTTTAGTAGTGCTTTATCAAGTGAAGCGTACTTAAATTGAAATCCTCGATCTAGTAATTTCATGCAACTTACATGTTGACTTGAAGTAATTATTTGGTGCATTTCGCCTAAAATTAATTTTAAAACAAATGTTGGGACATTCGGCATAAAGAATGGCTTGTGAAGCGCTTTTGCCATTGTACGTAACATTTCTTTGTTTGTAACAGGATAAGGTGCTACACCATTAAATACACCTTCTAGTTGATTTGAAATTAAATAATAAAAAATTGAAATTAAATCATCAATATGGATCCAACTTTGGTATTGGTTTCCAGTTCCTAATGCAGAACCAATTCCTAATTTAATTGGCTTAATTAACTCAACAAAAGCACCACCGTTTTTTGACAGTACAATCCCAATTCTCACCTTTGTTACTTTAACACCTAATTTCGAAAATACATCTACATGTTCCTCCCATTTCCTCACAATTTCACCTAAAAATTCTGGTTCATTTATGGGATCATCTTCATGATATATTTTATCATAACTACTTTCATAACCGCCAATAGCAGAAGCAGAAATTATTTGTTTAACTTCATGATTTATTTTTTCTAATGAAGAAAACAATAACTGAGAAGTTTTAACTCTACTATTTAATAGTTCTTCTTTATAAGATGGTGTCCATTTTTTTGAAATGGTAGCGCCAGCTAAATGAACAATAACTTCTACCGCTTCAAAAGCTTTTAAATCAATTTCACCTGTATCCGGATTCCAATAAAATCCATTCACATTTGATTGACTTTTAACTTTAGATTTTGAAGTAGTTAAATAATTGACCTTATGTCCTTGTTGAAGTACAAAACGCATCAACTCCTGCCCAACTAATCCTGTAGCTCCTGTAATTAATAGTGTCATTTTCAAGCTTTTTTATTCAAATTTACAAAACATATAAGCTTGTAATGTATTTATTAACTAACCTTAACATTTGTTAGTTCTTTATTTACTTTTAGACCTAACTTTAATTGTCCATTCAAATTGCATTTCAGAAACTTGTTCGCCTTTTTCATTAACACCAATAGATGTTAACCATATTGTTTGGCCTTCATTTGTAGCAATTGCTTTTTGAATAGTGTCTTTAATTATATTTCCTTGATTGCAGGTAAAAGTAATTCTTCCAGTAGCTTTCTTTGTAAATACAGCTTTATTTTGCGCTACTAACATTGAAATATTTTCCTTGCTCTCTTGTATTTGATACATTACTAAGGCACCAGTAGTAAATTCTGCAGCCATTGCTTGAACAGCAAAATACATAGAATTAAAAGGATTTTGATTGAACCAACGGTGTTTAACAGTAGCCACACATTTTTCTGAAGTAATTTCTTTTGCACGAACACCTGACCAATACGCAGATGGTAATTTAAAAAAGTTAAATAAATTTAATTTTGAGGGTGTAAACTTCATAATTCCTTTGTTTTTGTAAAGATAAACAAATTTTATTATGCGTACATACATTTTTCAAATTGTTAATTTTTTGTTAAATATTAGTACTATGTAATACAATGTACTTGTTTTTAGCCATATATTTGCATAAGAAAATAACTTACTAAGGATAGTAACTTGTTTTCGATCATCAATCATCAATCAAAAACGAATAGTAATTTAAAAAAATCATGTATGAACATTGAAAACACAAAAGCACAAATGCGAAAAGGTGTTTTAGAGTTTTGCATCTTATCAGTTTTAAAAGAAAAAGATGCTTACACTTCTGAAATATTAGACACCTTAAAAAGCGCAAAATTACTAGTTGTTGAGGGTACTGTTTATCCTTTATTAACTAGATTAAAAAACGACGGATTACTTACCTACAGATGGGAAGAATCCACATCGGGACCACCTAGAAAGTACTATGGTTTAACCGAAGAAGGAAAAGATTTTTTACAAGAATTAAGCGGCACCTGGAAAGAATTATCAGACGCTGTTAACATAATCACCAATCAAAACTAACGAATCATGAATAAGACAACGAGTATAAATTTAGGCGGTTTTTTCTTCCACATTGATGAAGACGCTTATAATAAGTTAAGCAGTTATTTACAAGCTGTTAAACGTTCATTATCTCCTGAAGGAAGAGATGAAATTATCAAAGACATTGAAAGCAGGATTGCAGAATTAGCACAAGAAAAATTGGGAACTACTAAACAAGTAATAAGTTTAGCCGATGTTGATGCAATTATTTCAATTATGGGGCAACCTGAAGATTATAAAATTGATGATAACGAACCTACAAAAGCAACTTATCAATCAACTCAGGATTACACCTATTATACGTCAAAAAAATTGTATCGTGATAAAGACAATGCACTTTTAGGAGGAGTAATTGCAGGATTAAGTCATTATTTTGGTGTTGAAGCAATATGGTTACGTATTATTTTTATTCTATCCATGTTCTTAAGTTTTGGAACAACAGTAGTAGTGTATTTTTTACTTTGGATTTTATTACCAGAAGCCATTACAACTTCACAAAAATTGGAAATGAAGGGCCAACCCATTACAATTTCAAATATTGAGAAAAAAGTAAAGGAAGGTTTTAATGAAATCACAGACAAAATCAATAATTTAGACCATCAAAAAATTGCAGATAATGCCAAATATGGTGCACAAAAAATTGGTTCAACAGCTGGTGATATCATTTCAGAACTCTTTAAAGGAATAGGAAAAGCTGTTGGATTCTTTATTTTATTATTTGCTACGATAGCATTTTTAGGGGTAATTGTTGCATCTGTAATTTTAGTATTTTCTTCATCATTACCGGAAGTTTTATTACAAGACAACATACATACACCATTTAATTTTGATGTTCCTCTATGGGCACAAGGGTTATTATTCTTATCCGCATTTGGAATTCCATTATTCTTTTTTGTCTTATTAGGTTTAAAGTTACTAATTCCTAATACTCGTTCTATTGGAAATTACGCTAAATTTAGCTTGTTAGCCATTTGGATTTTCTCTTTAATCAGTTTAACAGTTGTAGGCATTCGTTACGCTACTGAATTGAGTCATGATGGAAAAGTAGTGAAAAAAGAAGTATTACCAATAACAACAAATGATACTTTAGAAGTTAAATTTGTAAACAACGAATATTTTTCTAAAAGAGTGGATCACCGTTCAGATTTGAGAATAATGCAAGATTCTACTAAAAATGAAATCATTTATTCTAATAATGTATACTTACATTTAAAAACAACAGACAAAGCACAACCTTTTGTAATTGTTGAAAAAACGGCACAAGGACGCAATTTTGACGAAGCAAATACAAGAGCAGAAAAAATTAAATATAATTTTAAATTTGTTGGTAATCAATTAATCTTAGACAATTATTTCACTACCGAATCCAGTGCTAAATTTAGAAATCAACAAGTACATGTTTACCTGTATTTACCTGAAGGCATAACTTATTATCCAAATAAAAATGTAGAGAACTTCTTAAATGATTACAATTCTGACTTTGAATATTATTATGGCCCAGAAGGCTATAAATATAAAGTAAGTAAAGGTGAATTAGATTGTTTAAATTGTCCAGATGAGAACGAAAATGAGGCAGAAATTGAAACTGTTTCAAGTGAGTTAGGAAATGGAAATGTAGTTAAAACAACCACTATTAAAGATAGTATTGAAAAAGTATCCGTAAAGGTAAATGGTAAAGAAATCATCAATACCGAAGTAATCAAATCTAAACATTAATTTTTTAACAAATATTTATCTATTTGATTAAATATTGAAAAATAATTTTTTGTAAATTTACACTTCATTATTTTGAAAAAATAAAACAACTATAAAAATTAAAGTATGATACAGTTCATTGTAAAAATAATTGAGTACACTATACAATTAGTTGTTCAATTTATAGAAAGCATATTTTAGATAAAAAACATCAGCTATAGCTGATGTTTTTTTTTATATTTGTCCCAATTATTAACCCATAATATGAAAAGAATTATCCTAATTTGCACACTACTTTTAAGTGTTGTAGCATGTTTTGCTCAAAAGAAAGAAAAAATAAAAGGTTCTAAAATTGTAACGCTAACTATAAAAGATTTAGAATCTTTTCAAAATGTAGAAGTTGAAGATAATCTTGAAGTTTATTTTGTTAAAGCTGAAAAAACATCTCTTGAAATTGAAGCAGATGACAATCTACACGATGCTGTAAGTTATAATGTTTTAGGTAACACCTTAAAAATAAGCGCTTTAAAAGAAGTTTCTTCTGCTAAAAAATTTGCTGTTAGAATTAATTACAACGACAGTTTAAAAACGATTACAGGTAGAAATGAAAGTAAATTACATGCGTTGGCTGAATTAACTTTAGAGGATATAACTGTGAAAAATTTTGACAAATCTCAGTCTTTTTTAAATGTTAAAGCCGAAAAATTTACCTTACAATTAACGGATAAAGCTGAGGCTGAAATTAATGTTAAAGCAGACAATTCTACTATTGAACTTACTAAAGATGCCGAATTAAAAGCCTTAATCAACTCATCAAATGCTAAAATCGATTTATACCAAAAAGGTAATGCTGAAATCGAAGGTGATGCCCAATCAGCTAAAATTAGATTAGACAATAATGCTCAATTAACTGCTCGTAAATTCACCGTAAAAGATATTGATCTTACTACAGAAAGTTATACAAAAGCTTCTGTAAACGCAACTAAAACCATAGCCATTTCAGCATCAGGAAAATCTGAAATTGAATTATTAGGCGAACCTAAAGTGGACTTGCGAATTTTTACTCAAAGTGCAATTTTATATAAAAAAGAAAAATAATGAAGAAAGATATTATCATACCAAAATCGGAGGGTGTTCATGTAGTAGCAATCCATGAATGGAACGATGATTTTATGGAAAAAACTTGGTATGCTTATTTAATTAATGAAACGGAATATAAATTAGAAATGGCCATTGTTGTTTCTAGAGCCTATGGAATCATTAACGGGGAAGAAAGAAAAACGGGTACTTTTCGACATGCCTTTAATGAAGTGGAAGCAAATTCTTCTGTTAAAATTGAATTATTAGAGAATAATGTGTTGCAATTAAATAATGAATTTATGCTCACCTATTTCCTTGATGGAAAGTTATACGACAAAAAATTTACGTTTAGAAGCAATACGATTAACGAAAAAGCTACAGTTGAATTACCCGTTGTGAATCAACGTGGTATACTTGCAAATTAATTCATAAAAATATTGTTTTTTTCATAAGGTTTGTGGAATTTTACGCAAACAACTACTAAACATGAAAAAAACAATATTTTTTTTACTTTTCGCTTTTGCAGTTTCTGCGCAGCAAACCCAATTTTCAAAATATGTAAATCCATTTATAGGAACTGGAGGACATGGACATACGTTTCCTGGAGCCACCGTACCTTATGGCATGGTGCAACTTTCTCCTGATACTAGAATTGACGGAAGTTGGGATGGCTGTTCGGGTTATCATTATGACGACAGCATCATTTATGGATTTTCTCATACCCATTTAAACGGGACGGGCTGTTCGGATTATGGCGACATTATGCTGATGCCAACCATGGGAAAACCTTCTTTTAATCCAAAAGAATACAGTTCAAATTTCAAACATGGAAACGAAAAAGCCAGTGCTGGATTTTACAGTGTAAAGCTTGATAAACATAATATAGATGTCCGATTAACCTCTTCAACACGTGTTGGCTTTCATGAATATACGTTTAACGAAGCTGGACAAGCCAATATCATTCTCGATTTAAATCACAGAGATAAATTATTAGAAGGAAGAATCCGAATCATTGACAATAAAACAATAGAAGTTTTACGAAGAAGTGAAGCTTGGGCCAAAGACCAATATGTGTATGCACGAATTGAGTTTAATATGCCTTTCAAAAAAAGTTCTTTAATCTCAACTAAAAAAGAAGGGTTAATTGATATTACAGAAAATAATGCCGCAGTATTTTCAAAAAAAGTCAAAAAAGGAGAAAAAATTCTAGTCAAAGTTTCCTTATCACCTACTTCATATGAAGGAGCAAAACTCAATTCATCAGAAATCAACCATTGGAATTTTGAACAAACAAAAAAAGAAGCTGAGGCACTTTGGAACAAAGAATTGGCAAAAATTGAAGTTTCTTCAGAAAACAAAGACCAATTAGCCATTTTCTACACAGCTTTATACCACACAATGATGCAACCTAATATTGCGCAAGATGTAGACGGAAAATACCGTGGTCGTGACAACAAAATCCATGTAGCCGAAGGATTTAATTATTATTCGGTTTTTTCATTGTGGGATACGTTTAGAGCAGCTCATCCTTTATATACGTTAATCGATAAAAAACGTACTGCTGATTACATCAATACCTTTATTAAACAATACGAACAAGGGGGACGATTACCCGTTTGGGAATTGGCTTCTAATGAAACCGATTGTATGATAGGATACCATTCCGTTTCTGTGATTGCCGATGCTATGGCTAAAGGCATAAAAGGGTTTGATTATGAAAAAGCTTTTGAGGCAGCAAAACATTCGGCAATGTTAGATCATTTGGGATTAGAAGCTTATAAAAGACAAGGCTTTATTTCCATGGACGACGAACATGAAAGTGTTTCTAAAACGGTAGAATATGCCTATGACGATTGGTGTATAGCACAAATGGCTCAAATTTTGAACAAAAAAGAGGATTACGAATACTTCATAAAGCGTTCTCAATCTTGGAAGAATATATTTGATTGGGAAACAGGTTTCATGCGTCCGAAGAAAAATGGCGGTTGGGACAAACCATTTGATCCTAGAGAAGTAAACAATAATTTTACAGAAGGCAACTCATGGCATTATTCCTTTTTTGTTCCACAAGACATTCCAGGCATGATTGAAGCTTATGGTGGAAAAGAAAAATTTGAAGCCAAATTAGATGAAATGTTTAGTGCCGAAAGTAAAACAACTGGTAGAGAACAAGTAGATGTTACGGGCTTAATCGGACAATATGCGCATGGCAACGAACCGAGTCACCACATGGCGTATTTGTACAATTATATTGGTAAACCAGAAAAAACCAATAAGATGGTACATTACATCTTAACTGAATTTTATAAAAACACCCCCGATGGTTTAATTGGTAACGAAGACTGCGGACAAATGAGTGCTTGGTATGTGTTGAGTGCAATGGGAATTTATGATGTGACTCCAGGTGAAATGGGCTGGGATTATGTCCTACCTATATTTAAGGAAGTTAAACTTAATTTAGAAGATAAAAAAGTACGTGTTTTAAATGAAAAAACAAATAAATCTACATATCAATGGTTAGATACCTATTTAGAAGAACACTCATATAAATATCCGGATTTTGATGTAGCAAAGGCTGTGAAAGAGGAAGACTTAATTAAAGATATTATTCCTGTCCCAACTATCCAAGCGGCAAGTAGAGCCTTTAAAAATGAGTTACAAATTGAAATCAAATCACAAAATCCAAAAGATGTGATTTATTATGAAGTTAAAAACTTAAATCAAAAAGATGGTGATCAAATTTATTTAGCGTATTCAAAACCTTTTATTATTAAAGAATCTTCAATAGTTTTAGCTTATGTTTTAAATAACGGTCAAAAGAGTTACACCATCTCTGCTACCTTCTTTAAAAAACCAAACAACTACACCATCGACATAAAATCTACTTACAATCCGCAATACCATGCCGGTGGTCCTGAAGGTTTATTAGACGGTATTCACGGAACTGAAAATTGGCGCAAAGGTGATTGGCAAGGGTATCAAACACAAGATTTTGAAGCAATTATTGATTTACAAAAAGCGATGCCAATTACCTCAATCAAGGCTAGTTTTTTACAAGATCAACGTTCGTGGATTTTACTTCCTAAACAAGTAGAATACTATATTTCTAATGATAATAAAACTTTTGAATTGGTTGAAATCATTACGCACAACATCGATCCAAAACTAGATCAAAATATAGTACATTCTTTCGATTCAAATAAAAAATTCGCTGAAGCGCGCTATGTAAAAGTCATTGCACGTAATTTTGGAAAACTACCCGAATGGCACATTGGTCATCCTTATAACGGAGAAGCATTCATTTT
The DNA here is from genome assembly GCF_000455605.1 of Flavobacterium indicum GPTSA100-9 = DSM 17447. Classification (NCBI taxonomy): domain Bacteria; kingdom Pseudomonadati; phylum Bacteroidota; class Flavobacteriia; order Flavobacteriales; family Flavobacteriaceae; genus Flavobacterium; species Flavobacterium indicum. The sequence goes on along the minus strand of NC_017025.1, from coordinate 954,034 downwards.
CATTGATGAAATTATTGTCAAATAGACTATGAGATTACATAGAATTAAAAACCCTCAAAAAGTAATAACAATTTGAGGGTTTTCAATAGTATTTTAGAAAGAGTTTTTTATTTGTCTATTGAACCTAAAACACGTTTCATGAAATCATTCATGGCCGTTTTTTTGTCTTTACCTGCTTTGATTTCTTTCTGTACCTCTAAAGCACCATACATATTAGAAATCAATTCAGCAATAACATCCAATTCTTCATCTTTAAGAGACTCTAATTCAGTTAAATGTTCTAATACTGCTATTGTTTCAACTAAATAGTCTTGATCATTTTCTTCAATAAATTGCGTTAAATGTTTTATTACTGGTAATTTCATAAGAATAGAATTTATTGAATTTCAGCTACCAATTCAGCTAATACTTCAGCCTTGTTTGTTTGTGTTTGATTAACTAATTGCCCATTTTTAAAAGCAGCAAAAGTAGGTAAATTATCAACCTTAGCTAATTTTCTTGATTCTGGAAATTGTTCTGCATCAACAACAACAAAAGTCATTCCTTCATTTTCTGAAGCTAATTTTTTAAATTTAGGTTTCATAATACGGCAATTACCACACCATGAAGCCGAAAATTGAACCATAACTTTTTCATTATTGGCTACAATTTCTTGTAAGTTGTCTTGTTCTATTTCTGTAAACATAATTTTTTTAATTTTTTAGACAATTTGTCAATGTGCCAATTAGTGTTTAATTGACACATTGAAAATTGACACATTATTTTAGTGAGATGCTAAATATTCAGCTGTACTAGATCTATCCGCTTTCATTGCATCTTTACCTTCTTCCCAGTTAGCTGGACATACTTCACCTTTAGTTTGAACGTGTGTATACGCATCGATTAAGCGTAAGTACTCGTTTACGTTTCTACCTAACGGCATGTGGTTTACACTTTCGTGGAAAATTACACCCGTTTCATCAACTAAGTAAGTTGCACGATAGGTAACATTTGAACCTTCGATTAAATAATCACCTGTTTCTTCATTGAATACTTCTTCAGCTTCTAAAATACCTAAAGCTGTAGATAAGTTTCTTGTTGTATCTGCTAATAGAGGGTACGTTACTCCTTCAATTCCACCATTATTTTTTGCAGTATTTAACCATGCAAAGTGAACTTCATTGGTGTCACAAGAAGCACCAATTACAATAGTGTTTCTTTTTTCAAATTCACCTAAAGCCGCTTGAAAAGCATGTAATTCTGTTGGACAAACAAAAGTGAAATCTTTTGGATACCAAAATAATAAAACTTTTTTGTTGTTTTTTGTTGCTTCTTCTAAAACGTTAATTCTTAAGTTGTCACCCATTTCAGAGATAGCGTCAACTGTGATGTTCGGGAATTTTTTTCCTACTAATGCCATGTTTACTTATTTTATGATTATGATTTATATTTTATTTCGATGCAAAATTACCCAAAAAAATATCTATTTCAATATATTTTTATTATAATTATTTATATGTTGATAAATTATAGCTATCGATATTTTATAATATAAAGTTAAGCAATTGAGTTTAAAAAGTCTATGATAAATGTTAGTTTATTGTGTTATTATTTTATTAATTATTTGTTGGTAAATTAATAACTCAATTTTAATTGAAAGTGTTTCCTTTTAGCATAATAATTATATATTTGCTTTTCCTATACTTTTCTTAGGATAAAACTAAAAACTTACTAAAATTAACAAACTATTCATGAATATTTTTAGAAAAAAATCAATAGCTACTATTTTAAAACAAGGAGGAGATGGGGAACATTCTGGGTTAAATAAGGTTTTGAATGTTAGGGATTTAACCTTGTTTGGGATTGCTGCAGTTATAGGTGGTGGAACATTCAGTGCAATTGGAAATGCTTGTTTTGCAGGTGGTCCAGGTGTTATTTTGTTGTATATCATTTGTGCTATAGCTTGTGGATTTACTGCCATGTGTTATGCTGAATTCGCCTCTCGTGTTCCGGTTTCAGGTAGTGCATATACCTATGCATATGTATCTTTTGGTGAATTGTTTGCATGGATTATAGGTTGGGCCCTGATTATGGAATACTCAATTGGTAATATTTACATTGCCTTTTCTTGGAGTGGTTATTTTACTAATTTACTGGAAACATTTGGACTTCATTTGCCAGACTGGTTAACTATAAATTATCAATCTGCACATGCTGCATTTGAAGCAAACAAAGCAGGTGAAGGATTAACAGCTTGGACTACCGCTCCTATGATTGGGAATTTACGAATCATTTTTGATTTACCGGCTGTTTTAATAAATGTTATTATCACTTATTTAGTTTACAGAGGGGCTCAAGAATCAAAAAATGTTAGTAATGCTATGGTAATCATTAAAATGGCTATCATACTACTGGTAATAATTGTTGGTTGTTTTTATATAGAAATTGATAATTGGACGCCTTTTATGCCAAATGGTTTTGGAGGAGTTATGGCTGGAGTTTCTGCTGTTTTTTATGCCTACATTGGTTTTGATGCCGTATCAACACTAGCGGAAGAATGTAAAAATCCACAACAAGATTTACCTAAAGGAATGATTTATTCCTTAATTGCTTGTACGGTTGTATATATTATTTTGGCTTTGGTTCTAACGGGAATGGTCTCTTACGAAATGTTGGGCGTAAGTGATCCATTAGCTGAAATTTTTGCTATTAAAGGCATCAAATGGATGTTGTTTATTGTGTCTATAGCAGCAGTAGTTGCGATGACAAGTGTATTATTGGTTTTCCAAATGGGGCAACCTCGTATTTGGATGACCATGAGTAGAGACGGTTTAATGCCAAGTCGATTTTCTAAAATTCATCCGAAATATAAAACTCCGAGTTACGCAACCATTGTAACAGGTATTGTTGTTGGATTACCAATATTTTTTACAGATGAAACCTTGGTGCTTGACTTTACAAGTATTGGAACTTTGTTTGCTTTTGTTTTAGTTTGTGGAGGTGTATTGGTTTTATCGCCTCAAAGTGAAGAAGAAATGGCGCAAAGTAAAGGGAAATTTAGAATTCCTTATATCAATTCTAAGTTTGTATTTCCATCGATGTACTTGTGTTCATTGATTTTAATTCATTATTTATTTCCGACGTATTTTGTAGATTTATTTGATTTTAGTGATGCTAAAATAGCAATAAATTTACCGTTAATTATTTTCTATATTTTATGTTTTGTATTATCGGGATTATCATTCATTAAAAATTTCTCTTTAATTCCACTTTTAGGTTTAGTATCGTGTTGTTATTTACTAACAGGTATGACCGTTTCTAACTGGGTGTGGTTTTTTGGATGGTTATTAATTGGTTTAGTGGTGTATTTCTCATTCGGATATAAAAACAGTAAACTGAATAAAGCTTAGTCAATAACTATAAACGCCACTAAATAGTGGCGTTTTTTTATTCTTTTCTTTTTAATTTATTTCTAAAATAGAATACAATTGCTGCGAATAGAATTAAGGGCCAAATTTGGATTAAAAAAGAAAGGATGTTTTCTAGTAAAATCCAACCCGATTGTAGACTGTCTAGGATTTGTATTCCTATATGTGGTCTAAATGCAGTACTGTTTTTTGAATTGGCAATAACTTCGTTTTTAGTTTGCTCATTTTGATACAATTCAATGGTTATGGTGCTAAAATTTATTTGATCTTCTAATGCTAATTTTTCTACATAATTTTCATCAATTGAAGATTCTTTTGCTCCTAATTGTTGCTCTGATTCGGTTATGTCTTTTAATTTTTTTCCTTTGGTTTTGATTGCATTTTCAATTCGTTGTGCTTGTTTTTTTCCACGTTTAGAAGCGAGATCTTTCGATAATAATTGAAATTGTACATCATCAGCTTTTATAACTCTATAATCTAAAAATTGTACTTCGGAAGTTAAACTGCGCAATAAGGTGTCGAGTTTAATATTTGGAACTCGAAGTAAAAGTATATTATTTACTTCAAATTGTGTCGAAATTAAAGTGCTGTCTTGACTAATTTTTGTTTCGTCTTTGTTAATGATGGTACTTCTTAATTCGGATAAAGTTACAAATCCACCTACTTTTTTAGTCAGACTTTCAATCTTATATGTAGATTCCGTTACACTTTTTACTTTAAATTTTAAATCGGCTGTTTGAATGAATTGTCGTTTGGAGTTTTTGTCAACTTCAGCCGCAATTGACGACATAGATTTTTCTTCTACTGCTGCTGAATCAGTAGCTACAGTTTTTAAATCCATTGCTGAAACACCAGGTGTTTCCTCTGCTTTTTTATTGCAAGCAAATAAAGTTAGGATAAGTAAGGCAAAAGTGCCCAACCCAATTACAGTTTTTTTCATAAAATTTTGTTTAAAAAGGTTAATACAAATTGATTGGTAGGTAGTTTTACTTCATAAACAAAATTTCAGTCAAAGGTTCATTAATTAAACTTAACTAAAAACTGTGCCAAAAAAATGATTCATAAAAAAAACCTGCTAATTAGCAGGTTTTTCAGTTTTCTCTATTTTAATAGTTAACTCTTGAGCGGTTTCATCTAAATCCATAAAGATGGTATCGCCTTGATTTATTTTGGAAGTAATAATTTCTTCCGCCAAAGCATCTTCAACATATTTTTGTATGGCTCTTTTCAAAGGTCGAGCTCCAAATTGCTTATCAAATCCTTTTTCGGCTATAAAATCTTTTGCTTTTTCAGACAATGTTAAATCATAACCTAAATCTTTGATACGAGCGACTAATTTAGCCATTTCAATATCAATGATTTTATCAATATCATGTTTTTCTAAAGCATTAAATACAATAACATCGTCAATTCTATTCAAAAACTCTGGTGCAAAAGCCTTTTTCAAAGCATTTTCGATGACTGATTTATTGTGTTCTTCTGTTTGAGCTACTTTTGCTGATGTTCCAAATCCAACACCTTGTCCAAAGTCTTTTAATTGACGCGCGCCAATATTAGAAGTCATAATAATTATTGTATTTCTAAAATCAATTTTACGACCTAAACTATCAGTTAAATGTCCATCATCCAATACTTGTAACAACATATTAAACACATCAGGGTGTGCTTTTTCAATTTCATCTAAAAGTACAACACAATACGGTTTTCTTCTTACTTTTTCAGTTAATTGTCCACCTTCTTCATAACCTACATACCCTGGAGGCGCACCAACTAATCTTGAAATAGCAAATTTTTCCATGTATTCACTCATATCGATACGCACTAAAGCATCTTCAGAATCGAATAATTCCTTTGCTAATACTTTTGCTAATTGTGTTTTTCCAACACCTGTTGAACCTAAGAAAATAAATGAACCAATAGGTTTGTTAGGATCTTTTAATCCAGCTCTATTTCTTTGAATCGATTTTGCTATTTTTTGAACAGCTTCATCTTGTCCAATTACTTTTCCTTTAATTAAATCTGGAAGTTTTGCTAATTTATTACTTTCTGTTTGAGCAATACGATTCACAGGAATTCCAGTCATCATAGAAACTACATCCGCGACATTATCTTCCGTTACTGTAACCCTATTGTTTTTAGAATCTTCTTCCCATTTTTCTTGCGCAATAGCTAAATCTTTTTCAATTTTTTTCTCATCATCTCGAAGTTTAGCGGCTTCTTCAAACTTTTGTTTTTTAACTACTGAGTTTTTTAGTTCTCTAACTTCTTCCAATTGCTTTTCAAGTTCCAAAATTTGTTTTGGCACTTCAATATTTGTGATGTGAACTCTTGAGCCTGCTTCATCTAAAGCATCAATTGCCTTATCTGGTAAAAAACGATCTGTCATGTAACGACTGGTTAATTTCACACAAGCTTCAATGGCTTCTGGTGTAAAAATTACATTGTGGTGATCTTCGTATTTACCTTTAATATTGTTTAGTATCGTAATCGTTTCTTCCACCGTAGTTGGCTCCACAATTACTTTTTGGAATCGTCTTTCTAACGCCCCATCTTTTTCAATGTATTGACGGTATTCGTCTAATGTTGTAGCACCGATACATTGAATTTCCCCTCTTGCTAATGCTGGTTTAAACATGTTAGAAGCATCTAGCGATCCTGTAGCGCCACCAGCACCAACAATAGTGTGGATTTCATCAATAAAAAGGATGATATCGTCATTTTTTTCCAATTCATTCATTACCGCTTTCATGCGTTCTTCAAATTGTCCTCGGTATTTAGTTCCAGCAACTAAAGACGCTAAATCAAGCGTAACTACACGTTTATTGAAAAGAATACGCGATACTTTTTTCTTAACAATCATTAAAGCTAAGCCTTCAGCAATTGCAGATTTACCCACTCCTGGTTCTCCAATTAATAATGGATTGTTTTTCTTTCTTCGACTTAAAATTTGAGAAACACGCTCAATTTCTTTTTCACGTCCAACAACAGGATCCAACTTCCCTTCTTCTGCCAATTCAGTTAAATCTCTACCAAAATTATCTAATACTGGAGTTTTTGATTTTTTTGTTGTTTTATTACCACTATTACTCGATGAACTCATTCCACTATCTTTAAATCCTTCATCTCCCGAGTCGTCAAATGATTCTGCTCGAGGTGTATTTTTTAGTATATCTTCGTTTTCGCTCATATTCATATACAGTTCTTTTACGTTATCATAATTAATTTTAAGTTTATTCAACAATTTTGTAGTAGGGTCATTATCGTTTTTTAAAATACATAACAACAATAAAGCCGTACTAATTGAAGTCGTATTGAATAATTTGGCTTCTAAAAAAGTATATTTTAAAGCTCTTTCAGCTTGTCTTGTTAAGTGTAAATTCTTTTTATCATTACTGACAGTGCTAGTTGGATTTGCCGGACTAAGAATCTCAACTTTTTTACGTAATACATCAAAGTTAATCTGCATTGAATTCAGTATATCCATTGCACTTCCATTTCCATCTCTAAGCAAACCAAGTATAAGATGCTCTGTACCTATAAAATCATGACCTAAACGCAATGCTTCTTCTTTACTATAAAAAATAACATCTTTAACTCTAGGTGAAAAATTATCTTCCATAAATCATTTAATCTCTTGTAAAAATACTAATTTAAGTAAGTATCTGCAACTATTGTGCTAACTTTTGCTAATTGACAAAAAAAAATCGAAATATGAAAATTTGACAGCTTTTTATTTATTAAAAAAACAGGCTCAAATTGTTGATAAATATTTCAATTTTATTGATTTTTTTTCTTCTTAAAAGTCCAAAATATTGTATATTGGCACGTTTTATAAATCGAGTAAAATTTTAATAATATATGTCAGACGGAGAAAAGTTAATTCCTATTAACATTGAAGACGAAATGAAGTCAGCCTACATCGATTATTCGATGTCGGTTATTGTATCAAGGGCACTTCCAGATGTAAGAGACGGTTTAAAACCAGTACACAGAAGGGTGTTATATGGGATGTATGAGTTAGGCGTTCTTTCAAATAGAGCTTACAAGAAATCAGCCAGAATTGTTGGGGAAGTTTTAGGTAAGTACCACCCTCACGGAGATTCATCTGTTTATGATGCCATGGTACGTATGGCTCAAGAATGGAGTTTACGATATTTAATGGTAGACGGTCAAGGTAACTTTGGTTCAGTAGACGGGGATAGCCCAGCAGCTATGCGTTATACCGAAGCCAGAATGCAAAAGATATCTGAAGAAATGTTAGCCGATATTGAAAAAGAAACGGTTGATTTTCAATTGAACTTTGACGACTCGTTAGAAGAGCCTAAAGTATTGCCAACAAAAGTTCCTAATTTATTGATTAATGGAGCTTCGGGTATTGCTGTAGGTATGGCAACCAATATGCCTCCGCACAATTTAACGGAAGTAGTAGATGGTACCTTAGCCTACATAGATAATAATGAAATTGAAATTGACGATTTAATTAAAATAGTTAAAGCTCCAGATTTCCCAACAGGTGGTATTATATATGGTTATGAAGGGGTAAAAGAAGCGTTCAAAACCGGTAGAGGTAGAATTGTAATGCGTGCCAAAGCTGGTTTTGAAGAAGTAAATGGACGCGAATCTATTATAGTTACTGAAATTCCTTATCAAGTGAATAAAGCCGAAATGATCAAAAAAACGGCTGATTTAGTTAACGAGAAAAAAATCGAAGGTATTTCAACTATTCGTGATGAATCTGACAGAAACGGGATGCGTATCGTTTATGAATTAAAACGTGATGCAGTACCAAATGTTGTTTTAAATACACTTTATAAATATACACAATTACAATCTTCTTTCAGTGTTAACAACATTGCATTAGTTAACGGAAGACCTCAAATGTTGAATCTAAAAGATTTGATTCATTATTTTGTGGAGCACCGTCATGATGTGGTAGTTAGAAGAGCGCAATTTGATTTAAGAAAAGCCGAAGAGCGCGCGCACATCTTAGAAGGTTTAATCATTGCTTCTGATAATATAGATGAAGTAATTGCGTTAATTAGAGGCTCTAAAGATGGCGATGAAGCTAGAGCAAAATTAATTGAACGTTTCAAATTATCTGAAATTCAAGCACGTGCGATTGTTGAAATGCGTTTACGTCAATTAACAGGTCTAGAACAAGACAAGTTAAGAGCAGAATATGAAGAAATCATGAAATTAATTGCAAGTTTAAAAGAATTATTAGCTAGTAAAGAGCTAAGAATGCAATTAATCAAAGATGAGTTAACTGAAATTAGAGATAAATACGGAGATGCACGTCGTTCTCAAATTGAATATTCTGGTGGCGATGTGAGTATTGAAGATTTAATTGCCGATGAAAATGTAGTCATTACAATTTCACATGCGGGTTACATTAAACGTACTTCATTATCAGAATATAAAACACAAAACAGAGGTGGTGTAGGACAAAAAGGATCAGCAACACGTGATCAAGATTTCTTAGAGCATTTGTTTGTAGCAACAAACCACCAATATTTATTATTCTTTACACAAAAAGGAAAATGTTTCTGGATGCGTGTGTTCGAAATTCCTGAAGGAAGTAAAGCTAGTAAAGGTAGAGCTATTCAAAACTTAATCAATATTGAACAAGACGATAAAGTTAAAGCGTTTATCTGTACACAAGACTTAAAAGACGAAGAATACATCAATAGCCATTATGTAATCATGGCAACGAAACAAGGTCAAGTTAAGAAAACGCCTTTAGAACAATATTCTCGTCCACGTCAAAACGGAATTAACGCTATTACAATTAAAGAAGACGATGAATTAATCGGAGCAAAATTAACAACTGGAAATAGCCAAGTTTTGATTGCAGTTAAATCAGGTAAATTAGTTCGTTTCGAGGAAGAAAAAACACGTCCAATGGGTAGAACCGCTTCTGGTGTTAGAGGTATAACACTTGCCGATGACAAAGATGAAGTTATTGGATTAGTGTCTATCGATAAAGATCATGTTAATGATTCTCAAATCTTAGTAGTTACGGAAAATGGTTACGGTAAACGTACTAAAGTAGTTGACGAAGATGGAGAAGATGTATACCGTATCACAAATCGTGGTGGAAAAGGTGTGAAAACATTAAACATCACCGATAAAACAGGTCAATTGATTTCGATTAACGATGTTACGGATGAAGATGATTTAATGATCATCAACAAATCGGGTCTAACCATTCGAATGAAAGTTTCAGACTTACGTATCATGGGTAGAGCAACGCAAGGTGTTCGTTTAATTAACATCAAAGGCAACGATTCTATTGCAGCGGTAACAAAAGTAATGCGTGAAGATGAAGAAGAAACTATCGATGATATAGAAAACGATGGCACGGATTTGGATAGCACTCCAGATTCTGAAACTCAAGAATAAAAATTTTAAGCCCAATTCAGTTTGGGCTTTTTTAAAATAAAACAACAAATGAAAAAATTTATTTTAAGTGTAGCACTATTAACTGCAATGGCTACATTCGCTCAAAAAGACGAATTAAAAAACTTAAAAAAGCTTTATGCTAAAGATGCTTTAACTACCGAAGAATTCAATCAATTCAAGGGAGCTTTATTAAAATTAGAAAGCGTTGCTGCTACAGATGAAGACAAAACTTCGGTTACTTTTTATAAAGCCATGTCTCCTCTATTAGAATTATCAACTTTTGGACAACAGCCTACACCCGCTCAAATTGCCAGAGTAATGAATCCAACCACTTTAAAAAATTTGGTTCAAGGATTAAAATACACTTTAGATTTTGAAGCTAAATCAGGTAAAAAAGTATATACCGACGATATTAAAGAAACTTTAACTTGGTTCATGCCAATGTTGCAACAATCAGCTACAACATTAAATAGCATGAAAAAATACAAAGAAGCAGGTGATATTTTTTACAGTATGTATCAGTTGGACAATTCAGATGTTGCTAATTTAGAAAACGCTGCAATTTTAGCTGTTCAAGCAGGTGATTATAACTTGGGAGATAAATTATACAGAGAAATTCAGTCTGTAGGTTTTGCTGGTACAGGCACAAAAAAGTTTCAAACAAATGAAGTTGAAGTAGCTAAATTATTAGCCGCTATTGCATTAGAAACAAAAAATTACGAACAAGCGAAGAAAGATTATGCCGCTTATATTAAATTAAATCCAAGTGATTTAGAAGCACAAATCAATGAAGCTAATTGTTATTATCATACAAATGATTTAACTACTTATAAAAGTAAAATTGCTTCAATATTAGATAAAAACCCTAATAATGCAGCTTTACAATATAATGTCGGCTATTTAATGATTTCTGATGATGCTAAAATCGTAGAGGAAATTAATGCCAATTTAAAAGACGATAAAAAATATAAGGAACTTACAAATAAACGTAAAGATTTATTTAGAGCAGCTTTACCTTATTTTGAAAAAGCCCATCAGTTAGATGTTAACAATACTGATACTAAAGAAATCTTAAAAGTGACTTACGACATTTTAGGTATGAAAGATAAAGCAGCTATGATTAAATAGTACAAATCCTCAACTTCGGTTGGGGATTTTTTTTATAACCTATTTTAAAAAGATTGACTAATTATGTAGCCCCAAGTAGTAGTTAAAAAACTCGCTATCTCAAAAGTAGTACAACAAAGCCATTGAGTAATTATGAACAGTTGAAATAGCAAAACAGCATAAATTCAAAAAATAAAATTAAGTCAACCCAATTTAAATTAGTTCACAAAATTTTAAAAATACTTACTTTTCAACCAAAACGCTACATTTACTAAAATTATTAACGCCGGAACTTCCACTAAAGGTCCGATAACACCTGCAAAAGCTTGTCCGCTATTAATTCCGAATACACCGATGGAAACTGCTATTGCCAATTCAAAATTGTTTCCAGAAGCAGTAAACGATAATGCAACTGTGTCTCTATAATCAGCTCCAATTTTCTTAGCAACAAAGAACATCAAGAAAAACATTATAGCGAAGTAAACCATCAATGGAATAGCAATTCTAACCACATCTAATGGTAAATCCACAATCATTTCTCCTTTTAAGCTGAACATGACAACAATGGTAAAAAGTAGCGCTATCAAAGTAATTGGTGAAACAAATGGAATGAATTTCTGATTGAAAAATTTATCTCCCAAATACTTTTTAATCGCAAAACGACTCATTACAGCTAATACAAACGGAATCCCTAAATAAATCCCAACCGTTTTAGCAATTTCTGCAACGGTAATAGTTAATTCTAATCCTTGAATACCAAACAAAGGCAATAATATTGCTAAATAAAAATAGGCATACAAACTGAAAAAAAACACTTGTAATAAACTATTGATTCCGATTAAACCCGCGGTTAATTCTCTATTTCCTTCAGCTAGTTCATTCCAAACAATTACCATGGCAATACAAGGCGCAATTCCGATGATAATTAACCCCGTCATGTATTCTGGATAGTCTTTTAAGAAGAACGTTGCCAATAAAAACATTAAAAACGGCCCTACAATCCAAGTGATAAAAAACGAAGCGGATAGCAACTTTGGCTTTTCCAACATTTGAGGCACTTTTGAAAAATCGATTTTAGTTAAGGGCGGATACATCATTAATATCAAACCAATTGCTAATGGAATATTCGTTGTTCCAGAGGAAAAAGAATTGATAAAATCAGCTGAATTGGGAATAAAATAACCTATTCCTACTCCAACTACCATCGCTAAGAAAATCCATAAAGTTAAATAGCGGTCTAAAAATCCTAATCTTTTTTTCATTTATAGTATTTTTTAATTTGTGAGAATACATAATGCATTTCAGATGCAATTTGTAAACTACGTTCTGCATATTTTTCATTCATTACATCCGTTCCGTCAAAAGCTTTTGGATCGTCATATTTGATTGGAAATCGTACTTCTGCACCAAAAACCATCGGACAACCTTCATCGGCATTATTGCAGGTCATGATGGCGCCAAAGTTGCTTTTCGGATTAAAAGGATCGAAATACGCTTTGGAAAAACAAATGATGGGATGTTGATTGTCCTCAAACTTCACCGCATAAACGGGATTTTTTCCTTCACTTAATTGCTGAATTTGAAATCCTTGGTTTACTAAGGTTTCTCCAACTTTAGGAAACATCGCTGTAGTTTCTGTCCCACCCGAATAACAAAATACATGCTTGATTCCGAAATGAAACGCCATGGTTTGTGCCCAAATTTGGGATAAATGACTTCTTCTTGAATTATGCGTACAAATGAAGTTCAATCGGATTTCTTCGTTTAAATCGACTTTAGATTGTATATATTCAACTAAAACGTCTAACATTTCTTTTCTTTCTTCAGATACTGCAACTGTTGCAATTTGATTTATTTTTTCTTGTAACGTATCAAACATAAGGCATAAACTTGTTTTTTTTAAATTCACAAAATATAAAATTCTGAGTCGTGTTAAAAGGAGTGTGATGATCTTCTTTAAAGCATTTTACCTTTTCAAATCCTAAAAAAACGTTTTCAAAACGCTCTTCAGAATATTGTTTTATTCCCAATCCACTACATTTTAAAGGCCCCTTGTCTGAAAAAGTCCCCATAAACAATAAGGCATTTTCTGAAGTAAATTCTTTGGCCTTTTGCACATATAAAGCAACCTCTTCCGGATTTATTAAAAAATGAAAACTGGCTCTATCATGCCAAACATCAAATTTTTCAGTAGTCTTAAAATTCAAAATATCCGACACTATAAATGTCACCTCTTTTCCTTTTTCACCTAATCTTTCTTTCAAACGAAGAATTGCATTTTCAGAAATATCCAATACTGTAATATTTTTATATCCTAACTGCAATAATTCATCAACCAGAAAACTATCTCCTCCACCAACTTCAATGATTTTGGCCTCTTTTGCAATAGCATTATCCACAAAAAAAGCAACCGAAGTTTTAGGATTCGGCTGGTACCAACTCACCTCATTTTGGGCTTTCGTTTCAAAAACTTTTTCCCAATGCGCTTTTTTATCCATTAACAACAACCCGAATTAGGTGTACAACAACTCGTTTTTGCTTGTAATTCTTTCAAAGAAACTTTCATTTTCTCTTCTGGAATTCCACAATGATCACTCGCTAAACAGGTGGTTTGAGTTCCAATTAACGCAAAATTACCAGCAAAAAAATCCAATTTAAATTTACCAATTGTCGTTTCCATTTGGTATTCCACTAGCACCTCAGCATCTTCCCCACCCTGTTTTTCAATAATCGAAGTAATAATTTTTAAAAATTTCTCCGAGGTCAATCGATGTTCCACATCACCCGCATACCACAATTGAAACGTAAAATAATTTTCTTCACGAAAAGTATTTCCACAATCCGTATATTTTTTAGCAATAAAACCCATTTCTGTAATATGAAAATGAGAAGGCACCAAACTTCCGTCGGGCAAAACAAAATTTAATTCTTTTAAATCTTGCAATTGATAAATTAATTCAGATAATAACATATAATTTTATTTTTTAGAAAAAGACATTTATAATTTCAGCACATTTAACTTCGGGTTTTCCGCAGTACACGGTACTTTGCTTCAACCCCGTTTACAAAAGACGCCTTGTTTTTCAATTCACTAACAACATTTATTTTCTAACTTAATAGAAACCCCCATAAAATAACGGCCAATTTTTGAAAACGTATCTTTATTTAAACAATAACAAATCGATTTTCCTTCAACCGTACCTTGAATGATTCCAGCACTTTTCAATTCTTTTAAATGTTGCGAAATGGTCGCTTGTGCCAAGGGCAATTCATTTACAATATCATTACAGATACAAGTATCTACTTTCAATAAATATTGCACTATAGCCACCCTTGCCGGATGCGCCATCGCCTTCATTAAATTCGCTAACTCATTCTGCTCCTGCGTAAAAGCATCTGATTTTGTAATCCCCATATCGTTATATTTATATATTGCAATATTACGATAATAATCCGAATAAAAAAACAATTCCCACAAAAAAAAACGCTTGCGGGAAATATTTTAAATTCTTTAATAAATTACTAAAGAAGTGGGTATTAATACCATTTCCGTTTTTTGAAATAGATAATCATTCCAATTAAAAGCAAAAACATAACTGCAATTATAATAAAATAACCATACTTCCAGTGCAGTTCCGGCATATTATCAAAGTTCATTCCATAGACGCCCACTATAAATGTCAACGGCATAAAAAACACCGAAACCACAGTAAGGGTTTTCATGACTTCATTCATCTTATGACTTTGCATAGAAAAATAAAAACTAGAAGCAGCTTCTAACGAATACAAATCGGCATCAATTTGATCTAATAATTCTAAACATTTTTGATGTAAACGTGCAAAGAAGGAATAATTTTCAGGTGCAATAGCATTGAAAACATCATCGTCTTTCATACTTTTAATCGAATATAAAGAATCACGCAAAGGAACTATAGAACGGCGTAAAAAATTTAGGTTATCTCTGTGTATTTCAATATCTTCCAATATTTTTTGAGAAGTAGTAGTCTTGGCTAAATCAATAATTTGGTCAATTTTATGTTCTTCATTCTCTATCGTAATGTAAAAATTTTCCATTACCGCATCGAGCAACAAATACAATAAATAATCTACTTTTTTATCACGAACTATACCAGCATGTTGACGTAAACGTTCCCTGATGTGTGTGAAAAAATCACTCGATTTCTCTTGAAAGGAAAACAAAAAACCATCTCGTAAAATGAAACTAATTTGTTCCATATCAATGGAATTGGAATTTCGTACTGGTAAAATGGACTTAATATTAAAGAACAACGTATGATGGTATTCGTCTATTTTGGAACGCTTTAGAATATTTAAAATATCACTTAAAATAAAATCATCAATCTGAAATTTCGCACCTAATTCTTTTACCAAATGAATATCATTCAACCCATGAAGGTTCAACCAATTATTTTTATTTTGCTCTAAATGCTTATCAATCTGACCAATATGAATGTCTTGATACTCCGATAAAGACTCCGTATCGTAAACAAACAATTGCATTTCGGGCTTAGTCTCTTTATGATTTCCCGTATATTCCAAAAGTGTAGGCACTACTTTTCTTCCTTTTTTATACAACAACTTTCGCACTTCGATTAAAATATTTACTTTTATGCTTTACAAATATAACGAAAACGAATGCAAACACTACTTACTCATATCAAACAATTACTTCAAGTACGAGACACACCAATTCATAAAGTATCTGGGGCTGAAATGGCCAATTTACCATTACTTGAAAACGCCTATTTACTTCTTGAAAATGATGTAATTATGGATTATGGTAAGATGGAAAATGCTCCATCTTTAGAAGGGATGAATGTGGTTGATTGTTCTGGTAAAATTGTATTACCAAGTTTTTGTGATAGTCATACACATATTGTTTATGCAGGCAATCGTAGTGGTGAATTTGTAGATCGAATTAATGGCCTATCTTACGAAGAAATTGCAAATCGCGGCGGTGGCATATTAAATTCGGCTAAAAAATTAAACGAAACTTCTGAAGAAGAAATATATGAACAATCTAAAAAAAGATTGGAAGAGGTTATTTCACAAGGAACGGGTGCAGTAGAAATTAAATCGGGCTATGGTTTAACGGTTGAAGGGGAACTGAAAATGTTACGTGTTATTAAACGATTAAAAGAAAATTATCCTGTTGCTATAAAAGCTACTTTTCTTGGCGCCCATGCTTTTCCTATGGAATACAAAGAAAACCATCAAGCCTATATCGATTTAATCATTTCTGAAATGCTACCTGCCATCGCTAAAGAGAATTTAGCTGATTACATCGATGCCTTTTTAGAAACAGGTTATTTTAGTGTAGAGGAAACCATTCAAATCATGGAAGCCGGTAAGAAATATGGTTTAACACCTAAAATTCATGTCAATCAATTTACAGCCATTGGAGGTATAAAGGCTTGTGTAGATCATGGAGCGTTAAGCGTGGATCATTTAGAATTGGTTACAGAAGACGATATAGAAGCTTTAAAGAACTCGGATTGTATTCCTGTGGCTTTACCAAGTTGTTCTTATTTTATAAGTATTCCTTACACTCCGGCGCGCCAACTATTAAATGCTGGTTTACCTTTAGCTTTAGCTTCTGATTTTAATCCAGGCACAACCCCATCTGGAAATATGCATTTTGTGGTAGCGACCGCTTGTATAAAAATGAAAATGACACCTGAAGAAGCTATTAATGCGGCTACTATCAACGGGGCTTACGCCATGGATTTAAGTGACACACACGGCAGTATCACTCGTGGTAAAAAAGCGAATTTTATCCTAACAAAACCTTTACACTCTTATTATGAAATTCCGTATTGCTTTGCTACAAATTTGATTGAGAGTGTGTGGTTGGAGGGGAAAAAATTTGGTACGCAGATTTAACGGATTAAACGGATGAAAACAAAATTAACCTTATACATAGTCTTATTAATTTCAACTATAGTTGGTTTGTTTTATCTTCTATCTGTTTCTTTTTTGATGTATTTTGGAAAAACTCAGAAAATTGATGTTGATTCTGAAATTGATGATCAATTGACAATTAACTATTTGCTGATTTTTGCTTTATTAATTATCCTAATATCCTGTATATATAAAATATGGAAACTTAAAAACAACCACAACGTTTGTCTCTCTGAAAGAGTCTAAAATATTTTTTTGAGATGCTTTCAGCATGACAAACTGTGTGTAAAACTTTGTGTCTTTGTATCCTTGCGTCTTTGCGGTAAAACCTAAAAATCCGCTTCTACTAAAATCTCCATACGTTTTCCAGAAACTGGATGATCAAACTGAATCCACTCCGCATGTAAATGCAAACGATTGGCTTTGGTTCCGTATAAATCATCACCTACTATTGGTGCGTTCAAACCCAATTCATGAGAAGCATGCATGCGCAATTGGTGCGTTCTGCCTGTTATAGGGTAAAAATGAATACGGGTTTGTTTGTTTTTTATGGAAAGAACTTCAAAATGGGTTTGAGCAGGCTTGCCGTGTTCATAACACACCAATTGTCGTGGTCTATCATTTAAATCTACGCGTAATGGCAAATCAATAAAACCGGATGGTTGTTTAACAATCCCGTCCAATAAAGCTACATATCTCTTTTTGATAGTGCGATGGATGAACTGACTTTGCAATTTCACATAAGTCGGTTCATCTTTGGCAATTAGCATTATTCCAGACGTAGACATATCCAAGCGATGAACAATTATAGGACCTGTTGCTTCTGGATACTTTTCTTTAATTCGATGGTAAACGGAATCGGTAATAGTTTTACCTGGGACCGATAAAAACTCTATGGGTTTATTAATTACCAACATCACCTCATCTTCATAAACAATTTCGATATCTCTACCGTGAGCCTGATTTTCAATAAGCGGATTTTCATCCATAAGTAAACCATGCAACATATGTCCCATCAATATAGGTTCACATTTTCTTCGGCAAGCCGGGTAAAATTGTTTATGCTTACGCACCTCAGATTTCGGAGATTGCCCCCACCAAAACTCAGCCATTGCAATGGGTTTTAATTGGTGTTCAAAGGCATAATGCAATAACTTTGGCGCGGCACACTCCCCTGCTCCAGCGGGAGGATTATCGTCAAATATTTCGCCTAAACTTTTTGTTTTTCCTTCAACATTTAAGAAAGCGTATTCTGCAAACAACAACTTTTGTAAAGCTGCTGATTTCTGTTTACGCAATTCCTTTAAATCATTTATTTCTTGAATATATTGATCATACTTCCCTTTTAATTCCTGCAAACGATAGTCAAAATACTTAGTCATGTTTTTCAACAAAACTTTTTCTTTGATACTTTCATTACTCCAACTCACTTCCATAATATGATAAAGTAAGGGTTGGTTTGCTCTATCGAAGGTAGCGCGTTGTTCGTTTCGAATTTGTTTTTGAGATTGTATTTTCTCTTTTTGTTCAGCAATACAAGTAGCCGCAAGTGCCGTTTCTCTCTCGAATTTTTGTTGACATGCTAAAAATTCTGGAGCTTGCTCTAAGCTTTCTATTTTTTCAGTTATAGCGCTGATGACGTCTTCCTCTTTACGAAAAAAACCATTTTCGTCTAGCATATCAAAAACAGTTGGTACAAAATAAGGCAGATGATTCACTCCAGCTAGTTTACCTGAAAAAGCCCATAAATAACCGATTGCACCGTGTTGATTTTGACACACCAAAACCCCAAACATTTTTCCAATGATTAATCCTTCCTGTCCTTCTTTTAATCCAAAATTATGCTCAAAATCGGTTTGGTTTTCAAGATATTCTTGTAATTCTTGCGCTGCGATTAAACTCAGTTCATGAGGTTGATAATAAAACGGAAACGTGAATTTTTCAGGTAAAGTAATTCCTGATATGTTGGTTTTAAATGATTGAAAAAGTAGGGGTGTTTGCATGAGGCAAAGATAAAATTTAATATCAAAACAACAGCAATTGTCTACTTAATTCGATAGTGCGTGAGGGATAGAGCGGTTTGTTTGAGCACGCCCGAAGGGATGCGAGTAGCGAAAGCCCGACACTAGGAAAAAATGAGTTAACAAACGACATTTTTTCCTTGTGGCACGCCCATAAAAAAATCCGCCTACTTTTTAGTAAACGGATTTCTTAAAATATATGTAATCAAATTAACATTGACTAATTGACTTATTTCTTCAAATGTGTATCGAAATAATCAGCGATTTTTGCATACATATGAATACGATCTCTACCACTTACATTGTGTTCATGGTTTGGATACAAAAAGTAATCCACTTGTTTACCGGCCTTAATGCAAGCTTCAATAAAGTTCATACTGTGTTGTTGTACCACTACAGGATCTTGAGCCCCATGAATGATTAACAATCTTCCTTTTAAGTTCTTAGCTTTATCTAACAAGGATGTTTTAGCGTATCCTTCCGGATTTTCTTGCGGTGTATCCATATAACGCTCTCCGTACATAATTTCGTAATATTTCCAATCGATAACCGGTCCGCCCGCAACACCTACTTTAAAGGTATCAGCTTGAGCTGTCATCAATGAAGTAGACATAAATCCGCCAAAACTCCATCCAAAAACGCCAATTTTATCAGCATCTACAAATGCTTTTGATTTTAAGAATTTTATCCCTTCCATTTGATCAGCCATTTCATTTACCCCAAGTTGACGGTGATTTACTTCACAAAATTTCTTTCCACGAGCGTCACTACCTCTGTTATCCATGGTAAATACCACATACCCTTGTTGCGCCATATAAATATCGAAATACCCTGCACCCGACAACCATTTGTTAGTGACCAATTGCGCATGAGACCCTCCGTACAAATAAACCATTACAGGATATTTTTTAGTAGCATCAAAATTTGCAGGATAAATGATTCTTCCGTTTAAAGGTGTTTTACCGTCGGCAGAAGTTAAAGTGACCAATTCAATTTTAGGTAAATCAATTTTCCCTGCAAAAGGATTATCTGCTTTAACTAAAGTAGTATTTGCCATTTTGTTTTTAACATTCAAAATAGAAATTTCATTAGGTGTAGTTGCATTACTGTACTGGTCTAAAATCATGGTCCCGTCAGAAGAAACCGAAGCATTGTGCGTACCCGAAACTGTTGTTAATTGGAACGTTTTTCCTGATTTTAAATCAACTTGATACAATTGACGGTCTAATCCATTATTTGCAGTTCCGATATAATTAATTTTTGAATTAGTCGCATCAAACCCAAGTAAATCGGTCACCACCACATCCTTATATCCTAAGTTTTTAATTAACTTCCCATCGGTTGAATATAAATACATTTGGTTATATCCGTAAAAATCCGTTTGATAAATGAACTGATTGGGATTGTTTGGCACAAACGTAATCGCATGTTGTGGTTCTACCCAAGTTGTTGCCTTTTCTTCAAACAAAGTTTTTACGAAAACACCTGTTGAAGCATTATATTTATTGAATTTTAAATGATTTTGTTCACGGTTTAAAACACCAATAAAGATAAACTTCCCTGTTGGTTCCCAAGAAACCATAGTTAGATATTGTTCTTTAGGTTCACCGGTTTGAATCGTTACTTTTTTACCCGAAGCTACATCGTAAACAACTACCGTTACATTTTCACTAGTCATACCCGCCATAGGGTATTTAATGTCTTTATTTACGGCTTCACGTTCATTCCAATTCGTTAGTGGATAATTAGCCACCATAGTTTCGTCTTTACGGTAATAAGCCAATTGGGTTCCCGTTTCATTCCACCACATTCCTTTATCAATACCAAATTCTTGACGGTGCACATAACCCGATCCATTAACAATTCCAGAATTTTCATCGTTAGTAACTGCAATTGTTTTTCCATCAGCTAAGGTAATCTGAATATTATTTCCTTTTAACCAAGCTACCTGATTATTAGAGGCAAAAGTTGCTTCTGAACCGTCATTTGGATACGCAACAGCTTTGGTGATTTGCTTTGTTTCAACATCAAATATAATGTTGTAATTTTTATTTTTTCCTGCTAGTTCTGTTTCAAAAGTATTTTTAGATTTCCAATGAACCATAGGAAACGAACGTAAGGTAAATTCATCTCCTGAAATTTTAGTCTTAAGAGCCGATTCTAATTCAGCCTTAGATACCAAAGTAGCTTCTGTCCAATTAGTAGAAGCACTTTTTTCCATTAAATTAGAAAAGTCTGCACTTAGGTAAGTGATTGCTTTAGAATCTTTTCTCCATTGAGACGCGGATAATGTTTTTGAAGCATATTTTCTTGGCCCCATTACTGTTTCTTCTATTGTCAATTTTTGAGCAAAAGCAATACTTCCAATTAAAAGAAAACTAAAAACGTATTTTTTCATTATAAAATTACTAGTGTTAATGCACAATTAGTGTTGAATAATGCAAATTTGTTACAAAAAAAATCCGATTCATTACTGAATCGGACAGTCCAAACTACTACATCAAATGTTTTATAAAATACCTAACTCGTTCATACAAGCTTTCATCATTTGATAAGTGCGTTCAATATCATTATCTAAACCAATTGACATTCTGATTAATCCATCTGTTAATCCCATTTCTTTTTGTTCTTCTAATGGAATTTCAGAAGAGGTAGAAGTCCCTGGTGCACTAAACAACGTTTTATAAAATCCTAAACTTACGGCCAAATACCCAAGATTTTTATTTTGCATTAATTCCATCAACTCGTTTGCTTTGTCTAACGAACCAACATCAATTGTCATCATACCTCCAAAACCATATTCCGGATTAATCATTCCTTTATATAAATTATGACTAGGATGACTTTCTAATCCTGGATACACCACTTTTAGTCCGTCTTGTTCAAACTTTTGTGATAAATACATGGCATTATGACTGTGTTGTTTCATACGAATATGTAACGTTCTTAAATTTTTCAATATACTTGCTGAACGTAAACTATCCATTGTTGGACCTAACAACATACTGGCCCCATTATTCACATTTCTTAAATCATCAATAAATTGTTGGGTACCACAAATTACACCTCCAACAGTATCACTACTACCGTTGATGAATTTAGTTAAACTATGAATAACAACATCAGCACCTAATTGAACAGGCGCAACAGATAAAGGTGAAAAAGTATTATCAACAACTAATTTAATATTGTGTTTTTTGGCCAACTTAGCTAAACTTTCGATATCGGCTACTTCTAATAAAGGATTACTAACCGTTTCACAGTACAATACTTTTGTATTTGGAGTAATGGCAGCTTCCACTACATCTAATTTTGTAATATCTACAAAAGTGGTAGAAATATTAAATTTAGGAGTAAAATTTTTCAAAAACGCATACGTTCCACCATAAATAGTTCTGCTGGAAACAATATGATCACCAGCACCACATAATTGCAACAATACCGGTGTTATTGCGCCCATTCCTGAAGCAGCTACATTTGCAGCTTCTGTTCCTTCCATAGCGGCTAATGCCTGACCCAAGTATAAATTCATTGGAGAAGAATGTCTAGAATACAAGTAACATCCTTCTGCATTACCTTCAAAGGTATCAAACATGGTTTTGGCTGACAAAAAGGTGTAGGTTGAACTATCAGAAATAGAAGGATTTACTCCTCCGAATTCACCAAAATATTGCAAATCTTGTATCTTATCTGCGGGGTTAAATTGTGACATAAAAAAAGTTTAAAGTTTGTGTTATTTTTTTCAAATTTCTTACTTTGTATATTATTTTTCAATACTTGGTTTGTTTTTTAGTTTATTTTTCTTTCTATTTAACTTTTAACAGAATTTTAATCTTGAAATAAAAAAAATATTAATTTTTTTTAGTTATTTTTACGGACGAAAACTACAAACCACAACAACAATGAACTTAGACATTATTGACAAAAAACTGCTTGAACTTTTGCAAGCAGATGCAAAAATGACAACCAAAGAGTTGTCGTTAAAGTTAAATCTTTCTGTTACTGCTGTATATGAAAGAATTAAAAAACTAGAACGTGAAGGACTAATTAACAAGTATGTTGCATTATTAGACCGAAACAAAATCGAAAAAGGATTTGTGGCGCTTTGCCATGTTAAATTGGTAAAACACAACAAAGAAATCATTAATGAATTCGAAGCCGAGGTAGTCAATCTACCTGAGGTTTTAGAATGCTTCCATGTGAGTGGAGATTACGACTACATTCTTAAAATTTGTGTAAAAGATATGGAAACGTATCGTGATTTTATGGTAAATAAATTAACTTCATTAAAACACATTGGAAGTTCACACAGTACTTTTATGATTGGAGAAGTTAAAAACACAACTTCATACAAATTCAGTTATTAAGTATATTATTTTACCAAATTTACATAAGGTTATTAATTTAAAAAACTTTACTTTTGTATTTTAAATTATCAACAAACATTTAACTACATATATTATTATGAGTCAATTTGATGTAACCATTATTGGTTCAGGGCCTGGAGGATACGTTTCAGCTATCCGATGCGCACAATTAGGTTTCAAAACTGCAATTATAGAAAAATACCCTACTTTAGGTGGAACTTGCTTAAACGTAGGTTGTATTCCCTCAAAAGCTTTGTTAGCTTCTTCTCATCATTATGAAGAATTGCAACATTTTGCAGATCACGGAATTGAGGTTTCGGGTGATGTAAAAGTAAACTTAACTAAAATGATTGAACGTAAACAAGCCGTGGTTGATCAGACTAGTGGTGGTGTTAAGTTCTTAATGGATAAAAACAATGTTACTGTATTTGAAGGTGTAGGATCATTTGAAAGTGCTACTTCAGTAAAAATCACAAAAAATGATGGTTCTACTGAAATAATTGAATCAAAAAATATTATTATAGCTACAGGTTCAAAACCTTCCTCTTTACCTTTTATTACAATAGACAAAGAAAGAATTATTACTTCTACCGAAGCATTGAAATTAAAAGAAGTTCCTAAACACCTTGTAATCATTGGAGGTGGGGTTATCGGAATTGAATTAGGTCAAGTTTATTTAAGATTAGGCGCTCAAGTTTCAGTTGTTGAATTCATGGATAGAATTATACCTGGAATGGACGCTGCTTTGTCTAAAGAATTGACTAAAGTATTGAAAAAACAAGGCATGAAATTCTACACTTCGCACAAAGTTCAATCGGTGGAAAGAAACGGTGATGCTGTAGTTGTGAAGGCTGAAAATGCAAAAGGCGAAATCATTACTTTAGAGGGTGATTATTCTTTAGTATCAGTTGGAAGAAAACCATACACAGAAGGATTAAATGCAGAGAAAGCTGGAGTTAAATTAACAGACAGAGGTCAGGTTGAAGTGAACGACCATTTACAAACTTCTGTTTCAAATATTTATGCAATTGGTGATGTTGTTCGTGGTGCTATGTTAGCCCACAAAGCTGAAGAAGAAGGTGTATTAGTTGCTGAATATTTAGCGGGTCAAAAACCTCATATTGATTACAACTTAATACCTGGTGTTGTTTACACTTGGCCAGAAGTTGCCGCTGTTGGTAAAACAGAAGAACAATTAAAAGAAGCTGGTGTAGCTTACAAAGCTGGAAGTTTCCCTTTTAGAGCTTTAGGTAGAGCAAGAGCTGGAGGTGATATTGATGGATTTGTTAAGATATTAGCCGATGCAAAAACCGACGAAGTATTAGGTGTTCATATGATTGGTGCTCGTTGTGCCGATTTAATCGCTGAGGCTGTGACTGCTATGGAATTTAGAGCCAGTGCTGAAGACATTTCAAGAATGTCACATGCACATCCTACTTTTGCCGAAGCAATTAAAGAAGCGGCTTTAGCAGCTACTGGAAACAGAGCTTTACATGTTTAAAATATTTTAAACCAAATAAAAAAGCCCAACTAGTAAGTTGGGCTTTTTGCTTTATTTAGTATTCCATTCAAATAAATGTTTATAACTATTCCAGTTCGCATAAAGTAAAAACACATTAGCAATCAACACTGCCGCAGCCATTAGTATATCTGATTTAGAAACCACTACATGAATTAAAAAAATATTAATAGAAATAGGCATAAGCAACACCACTCCTAATTTATCAAATTTACCTGTTACTAAAGTTAATCCAGCGAATAATTCTACTATTTTCGCAACCGGGAAAATATATTTAGACGCCACAAAACCAGCCATCAAAATAGCCATATCACCAGTCGGCTGCGGTTGATTACCTCCTAAATTAAAGAAATATCTAATGGACGCAAAAAGCATCATGGCTCCTAAAAGCAATCTTACAATTAATGTAGCAATTTTCATAATTCTAAATTTATTTTTGGTTAATTATTTTAAAGATAGTAAAAAATAAAAAAATGTAGTATTTTAGATTTAAAATTACATCCCATGCAAGACAAAACACTTATAGGAAGCGAAGAATGGTGTGCTTTCCCACAACTTGGAATTCCTGCTATCAAAGCAAGAATCGACTCAGGAGCTAAAACATCTGCCTTACATGCTATTAACATAAAGATATTTCAAAAAAACAATGTAGATTGGTTGCGTTTTGATATCAATCCAATTCAAAACAATTCAAAATCGATCATTCATTGTGAAGCCCAACTAATTGACCAAAGAATTGTAAAAAGTTCAAGTGGAACCAGAGAAAAAAGGTATGTAATTAGAACGGAATTGAAACTTGGCGAACATAATTTTACCATAGAATTAACTTTGACTAATCGAGATTCTATGGGATATAGAATGTTGTTGGGAAGAGAAGCCATGGTTGGCCGATTAATTGTTGATCCCGAAAGAAGATTTGAACTTGGACAACCTAGTTCAGAAAGTTTAAAGGAATACTACTATAATGATTTTAAAAAGAAAGGTCTTAAAATTGGATTGTTAGCCAGCAATCCAGAACTTTATAGCAACAAAAGAATAATTGAAGCTGGAGAAATGCGTGGCCACGAAATGCATTTTTTAAACTTGAAATATTGCTATATGAAATTGAGTGCCTCAAATCCGGAAATTCATTATAGAGGCGGTTTAGTTTTAAATGATTTTGATGCTATTATCCCTAGAATTAGACCTAGTATGACCTATTATGGTTGTGCATTAACCCGACAATTTGAAGCTCTAAAAGTTTTTGCATTAAATAGCGCTTCAGCCATTACACAATCTAGAGATAAATTATATTCTTTACAATTGCTTTTAAATAATGGAATTGACATTCCAACTACTGGTTTTGCTAATTCACCGCTAGATACTGATGATTTAATTAAAATGGTAGGTGGCTCGCCTTTAATTGTAAAACTACTCGAAGGTACTCAAGGAAAAGGTGTAGTTTTAGCTGAAACAAAAAAAGCAGCTGAATCGGTAATCAATGCATTTAAGAGTTTAAACGCCAATATTCTCGTTCAAGAATTCATCAAAGAAGCTAACGGAAAAGACTTGCGTTTATTTGTTGTAGACGGAAAGGTAGTGGCGGCCATGCAACGAGAAGCTGCTCCGGGTGAATTTAGAGCTAATATTCATATGGGAGGTTCCGCTTCTATTGTAAAAGTGACTTCCGAAGAAAAGAAAATTGCCATTAGAGCAGCAAAAGCAATGAATTTAAGAGTAGCAGGTGTTGATATTATACGTTCGAGTAAAGGCCCGTTATTATTGGAAGTAAATTCTTCGCCAGGACTAGAAGGAATTGAAGGGGCAACTCAAAAAGATATTGCAGGAGAAATGATCAAGGCCATTGAAAAGAATTTTAAATTCCATTCATGAATCCTTATGTAGACATTATACTTAGAAGTGGTGCCGTTTATTTATTCATGGTACTCGCGTTGCGTATTTTTGGAAAAAGAGAATTATCTCAATTAAATTCTGCCGATATTGTCTTAATTTTATTGATCAGTAATTCGGTTCAAAATGCTATGGTTGGCAGTAATACATCACTCGAAGGAGGAATTCTTGCTGCATTTGTTCTTTTTTTAATGAATTATTTGCTAAAAAGTTTCATAAACAAATCTAAATTCATAAAAGAATTGGTTTTAAGCAAACCCCAGATTTTAATTCACGATGGAAAAGTTGAATACAAAACACTAGCAAAATTAGGCATCACTTCCGACGATTTAGACGAAGCAATTAGAGAACATGGTGTTGAAAACCACAAAAATGTAAAATTAGCGATGTTTGAAATCGATGGAAACATTAGTATAATTACGGGTGAAAATGATTTAAAACAAACACATCATAAACGAAAAATTCACAAAACACTGAACGAATTATAAATGGATAAATTTACCAAAACTTCATTAATAATTATCATTATTGCAAGTACATTGATGATTTTAGGTGCTTATTTAAAAACACAAAAACTGCCAATTGCAAATTACATCATGGGAATTTCATTTGTTATTGAGATTGTTATTGGTGGCATGTTATTACTTCACATTATCAAAATAAAAAATAAATAAATTTTATAATGAAAGTATTTTTAGTACCATTGATTTTTTTTCTTGTTGGATTGGCAATTACTATAATTGGCAGTTTATTTAAGTTAATGCATTGGCCGGGTGCGAATTCCATACTCATTACAGGAACTCTACTTGAAGTACTAGCAATAGTTTTTTTAATTTACCTTTTAATAAAAAAAAGCAATGGAAATAACTAGTAAAATTATTGTAGGAGGTGTCGCCCTTTTACACCTTTATATCCTTTGGCTAGAAATGTTTGCTTGGACAACTACAGGAAAAAAAGTATTTAAAACTTTTCCAAAAGATTTGTTTGAACCAACCAAGGCTATGGCTGCCAATCAAGGTTTGTATAACGGATTTTTAGCCGCCGGATTAATTTGGTCGTTAGTAATCTCAGATGAAATTTGGAGTAAAAATATTGCTTTATTTTTCTTGAGCTGCGTTTTTGTAGCCGGATTATATGGTGCTTATTCTGCTTCAAAACGAATATTATTGGTTCAAGCCTTACCCGCTTTATTAGGAATAATTGCAATTCTATTAAAAATTTAAAAACAAAAAAGCCTTTAGAAATCTAAAGGCTGTTTTCTTATTCTTCCACTTGAAAACTTTTCAAGAAGTGGATTGATTTTTCAATATCATAATGTAAAATTCGATCTTCATCTACAAAAGGAACTTCATCTCGATACGCTTTAACAAACATCTCAATAAATTCACTTGACCTTAAAGGTCTTCTGAATTCTAAAGCTTGCGTTGCATTAAACAGTTCAATAGCTAAAATACGTTCCACATTTTCAACAATTTTAAACGTCTTTGTCGCTCCATTTGCTCCCATACTCACATGATCTTCTTGTCCGTTACTCGAAACAATGCTATCAATACTCGCAGGTGTGGCCAATTGTTTATTCTGACTTACAATACTAGCAGCAGTATATTGCGGAATCATAAATCCGGAATTTAACCCTGGATCACTCACTAAAAAAGCTGGCAATTCTCTTAATCCCGATATCAATTGATACGTTCTTCTTTCTGAAATATTTCCTAATTCAGCTAATGCAATTCCTAAATAATCCAGCGCCAAAGCTAACGGTTGTCCATGAAAATTCCCTCCTGACACAATAATATCTTCACCAACAAAAATATTCGGATTATCGGTAACTGAATTAATTTCAGTAGTAAATACTTTTTTAACAAAGTCAATGGTATCCTTCGTAGCGCCATGAACTTGCGGAATACAACGGAAGGAATACGGATCTTGAACGTGTTTTTTTGATTGAGCGATGATTTCACTTCCCTCTAAAAATTCTAACATTCGAGCTGCAGTAGTTACTTGACCTTTGTGCGGTCGAACCAAATGAATTAAATCCGTAAATGGCTCTTTTCGACCATCAAATCCTTCTAAAGAAACCGCACCAATTAAATCGGCCAAATACGCTAATTTTTGAGCTTGAATTAAATTATACACGCCATAAGCATTCATAAACTGTGTACCGTTTAACAAGGCCAATCCTTCTTTTGATTTTAAAGTAATCGGTTTTAAATTTAATTTACCTAAAACTTTATGTGCCGGCTGACGGAATCCATCATAATACACCTCCCCTTCAGCAATTAAAGGTAAACATAAATGAGCCAAAGGAGATAAATCTCCCGAAGCCCCTAAAGAACCTTGTGTATAAACTACGGGCAAAATATCAAGGTTATAAAAATCGAGTAAGCGTTCAACAGTTTCCACTTGCACTCCCGAATTTCCATAACTTAGGGATTGTATTTTCAGAAACAACATGATTTTCACTATATCGTGTGGCACTTCTTCTCCTGTACCACAGGCATGTGATTTCATTAAGTTTTCTTGTAATTTAGATAAATTCTCATTGGAGATTTTTACATTACACAACGAACCAAAACCTGTATTAATCCCATAAATAGGTTCGCTTTGCGTTTGCATTTTATCATCTAAATACTGACGGCACTTCGCTATATTAACTTTTGCTTCTTCTGAAAGCGCTAGTTTTTTCCCTTGAAAAACAATTTCGTTTACCTCCTCAATTGTTAATAATGATGAACTTATATAATGTGTATGTTCCATTTTTTTATGAATAAGTTGCCAAAATTCAACAAAATCATTTAAAAATACAACAATTGTTAATAAGAAACTTCCATTTTTAAATGATTAACAATATTTATCCAATTTGTGACCCCTTTTTTAAGAAATTTGCATAAATTAGCCACTCAAAATTTATAGTTCAATTAAAATGAAAAATACAGCACTAACAGCAGTTCACGAAAAATTAGGAGCAAAAATGGTTCCATTTGCAGGTTACAATATGCCTTTACAATACGAAGGAGTAAATGTAGAACATGAAACCGTAAGAAATGGCGTTGGCGTTTTTGATGTATCGCACATGGGTGAATTTTTCCTTAAAGGTGAAAATGCGTTAGCTCTTATACAGAAAGTGACTTCAAACGATGCTTCAAAATTAGTCGATGGGAAAGCACAATATTCTTGTTTACCTAATAATGAAGGAGGAATTGTTGATGATTTAATTGTATACAAAATTGCGGACAATCACTACATGTTAGTGGTAAACGCCTCTAATATTGAAAAAGATTGGAATTGGATTGCTCAACACAACGACTTAGGAGTTGAAATGATTAACAACTCTGATGCGTATTCTTTATTAGCCATTCAAGGTCCGAAAGCAGCTGAAGCAATGCAATCATTAACAGCTATTGATTTAACAAATATGGGATATTACACATTCCAAATTGGTGAATTTGCAGGAATAAAAGACGTTATTATTTCAGCAACTGGTTATACAGGTTCTGGTGGTTTCGAGATTTATTTCAAAAACGAAGATGCAGAAACGGTTTGGAACAAAGTATTTGAAGCTGGTGCAGCTTTTGGAATTAAACCAATTGGATTAGCTGCTCGTGATACTTTACGCTTGGAAATGGGCTTCTGTTTATACGGAAACGACATCAACGATACAACTTCTCCTTTAGAAGCAGGTTTAGGATGGATTACAAAATTCGACAAAGAATTTACCAATTCTGATAATTTAAAAAAGCAAAAAGAAGCTGGTGTAACTCGTAAATTAGTCGGATTTGAATTAATCGAAAGAGGGATTCCTCGTCATGATTACGAAATTGCAGATGCTAATGGAAATGTAGTAGGAATCGTAACTTCGGGTACACAATCACCTTCTTTAGGCAAAGCTATTGGCATGGGATATGTTCCAACAGAATTAGCAGCAGTTGATTCAGAAATTTATATTCGAATCAGAAATAAAGACATTAAAGCAAAAGTGGTGAAAATGCCATTTTATAAGAAATAAAAAAAGAGCCTATGGCTCTTTTTTTATAATAGTTATTGACGCTTCTTCTTCCTTATTTAAGGTTGCTAAAAGTTCAAAACTACGCTCTTTATCAATAAATTCAAGTTTTGCTGTATTAGGCTTAATTTTACCTTCATTTAAAGCAACAATTTTAAACACATCATTCGCAGAACCTAATTTTATAGTGAGAACTTTTTTTGTATTGGAAACTAAATAATCACTCAAAATTAATTTCCCATTATGAAACAAATTAATTCGGTCTCCGTCTTCTTGTCCATTGTCCCAAATTTCAATTTTAGCAGTGGAAGACTCCCAAAAAACATTTAAATTTTGATTTTTAGATAATTTATTAATTTTTAAACTATCTAACATTTTAACAGTATTATATTTTTGTTTTGAAGATTCATCTATCTTTTTTGACTTTTGAATCTTTTTATTGACTTTAGTAACAAGATTATAAATTTTATTACTTCCTATAAGTTGCAAAGTACCATCAATGCATTTGGTCTTATTTTTAAATAATCCTTTAAAATCACCTTCTAATTTACTTGTATTTTGAACTAATTTAACTTTACCAGAAAAATTCACAAAACAAAAAGCGCTTTCGGAAAATTTAGATTTAGTATATAGAATTTCGTTTTCTTTAAATTCAAATACTTTCGTTTTTTTATTGTAAGTTCCTTTAATTATATTCTTCGTTTCATTTGCTCCATCAAGATCTGTAATTGAATACCCATTGATAATACCTTTGTTTTCACCAAAAACCAACCTGTAAGTTATTACCGACTTATCATTGCCATTTAGTTTAATAATTCCATAAAACTCATAATTGGTTTGAGCTTCTGCAACATTAAAGATAAAATGTAAAAGAAATATTAAAATTTTTAGTTTATTCATTTGTTAATTTAGTTAGAATTAATATTTTTGCTACAAACTAAAACATTTTTATTATGAAAATCAAATTATTTTTAACCCTTTTAATGTTCGTATTCGGAGCTTTAACAGTTTCTTATGCTTCTTTCCCTGTTGAGAGAACAACAACAAACAACACAACTGTTATAGAAAATCAAAAAGACGAATTTACTTCACCAGCTGCTGCTGCAGAAGGAAAAAGCCAAGTTATTGCTTTAATTTTATGTCTTGTTGTAGGTGGTATAGGAATCCACAGATTTTATTTAGGTTACACTTGGCAAGGTATTGTTCAATTGTTAACTCTTGGTGGATGTGGCATTTGGTCTCTTATTGATTTAATCAGAATTATTACTGGAGACTTACAACCTAAAAACGGAAGTTATACTAAAACACTATAATAATTAATAATGAGTTTAGTCCGTAAACTACTTTTTTACATCACAAATATTATAACTATTATAGCACCAATAGCTTTATTGTTTTTTCCTATAGATTTTTTCGACAAAGGTGAAAGCATTTGTTTATCAGTGCAATTGGCTGGAATAGAATGTTATGCTTGTGGTTTAACAAAAGCTATTATGCATCTTTTACATTTTGACTTTAATGGTGCTTGGAATTTTAATAAATTATCTTTTATCGTATTTCCAATGATGGGAGTGCTTTGGGTAAAAGCTATTTATGATATACAAGGTAAAAGGATGCCGGGATTTATTGGCAAACTAACTTATCCAAAAGAGGCTTAGGCCTCTTTTTTTATTTCTTAATATTTCTTAAATTTGCAATCAATATTTAAGATTTGTTATACAAACATAAACTCATATAGAAATGGGAAGAGCATTTGAATTTAGAAAAGCCCGTAAAATGAAGCGTTGGGGCGCTATGGCAAAAACATTTACTAAAATTGGTAAAGACATTGTAATGGCAGTTAAAGAAGGCGGTCCAAATCCTGAAACAAACTCGCGTTTACGTGCCGTAATACAAAATGCAAAGGCAGCTAACATGCCTAAAGACAATATTGAAAGAGCAATAAAAAAAGCATCTGACAAAGATACTGCTAACTATAAAGAAGTTTTATTTGAAGGCTATGCTCCACATGGGATTGCTATTTTAATTGAAACTGCAACCGACAATAACAACAGAACGGTTGCTAATATTAGAAGTTATTTCAACAAATGTAATGGAACTCTAGGCACACAGGGTTCGGTTGAATTTATGTTTGACCATACGTGTAACTTCCGTATTCCGGCAGAAGGTCAAGATGTAGAAGAGTTAGAATTAGAAATGATTGACTTTGGGGTAGAAGAAATTTTTGCTGATGAAGACGGTATTGTAATGTATGCGCCTTTTGAAAGTTTTGGATCCATTCAAAAAGAATTAGAAAACAGAGGCTTAGAGATTTTATCTTCTGGATTTGATCGTATTGCACAAGTAACCAAAGAATTAACTCCTGAGCAAGTTGCTGATGTGGAGAAGTTATTAGAAAAAATAGAGGAAGACGATGATGTAATGAACGTTTTCCATACCATGGCAGAATAATAATTCAGAAATTAGAATTTAGAAAAATGCAGAATTTAATTATATGTTCTGCATTTTTATTTTAAAAATTTCTGAATTCATATTTCTAAATTCTAAATTAAAATGAACATTAAACTTATTGCAATAGGTAAAACCGATAATAAGAATCTACAAGCTTTAATAGATGAATACACCAAACGATTGGGATTTTATGTAAAATTTGAATTAGATATCATTCCGGATATCAAGAATGTAAAAAACTTATCAGAAAGTGAACAAAAAATCAAAGAAGGACAATTGATTTTATCAAAATTATCCCCAACCGACCAATTGATTGTTTTAGATGAAAATGGGAAGGAATTCAATAGTGTTGGTTTTTCCGATTTTTTACAGAAGAAAATGAATTCTGGAATTAAAACATTAGCTTTTGTTATTGGTGGCCCTTATGGATTTTCGGAAGAAGTGTATCAAAAAGCACAAGGCAAAGTTTCCTTATCGCAAATGACATTTTCCCATCAAATGGTGCGTTTATTTGTGATTGAACAAATTTATAGAAGCTTTACTATTTTAAACAATGAGCCGTATCATCATAGTTAATAAGGCAATTATCTAATTGCCAAATTGGCTAATTAATTTCACGCACTCCACCGCTTCTTTCACATCGTGAACACGTAAAATAGAAGCCCCTTTTTGCAAACAAAAGGCATGCAAAAAAGTTGTTCCATTTAACGCCTTATCCGGTGTAGTTTGCAAGGTTTTATATATCATTGATTTTCTCGATATTCCTGCTAAAATTGGTAATCCTGTCATTTGCAACAATTCCATTTTATGTAATAATTCAAAATTTTGTTCAGTTGTTTTAGCAAAACCAAATCCAGGATCGATAATGATATCATTCAAACCAAAACTTCGTGCCAAAGCACAACGTTCAGAAAAATAAAAATTAATATCTTTAATAATATCGTTATAATCTGTTAATGTTTGCATGGTTTGAGGTGTGCCTCGCATATGCATCATAATGTAGGGAACTTGCAATTTTGCTACTGTAGGAATCATATTCTCATCTAACATTCCCGCTGAAATATCATTAATCATCGCCGCACCCGCTTCTATGGCTTTTTGAGCTACATCACTTCGAAAAGTATCAATAGAAATTAAAATATCTGAAAATTTTTCAACCAAAATTTCAACAATGGGTACTACCCTATTCAATTCTTCTTCCACAGAAACAAATGCAGCTCCTGGCCGACTTGAATAACCTCCTAAGTCAATAAAATCAGCCCCTTCATCCAACATCTTTTCTACTTTTTGAACCACTTCATCGGCATTTTTTAGCGTACCCCCATCAAAAAAAGAATCGGGAGTCACATTTAAAATCCCCATTACCTTTGGTGTTGATAAATCGATAAGTCTTCCTTTGCAGTTTATTGTTGACATACTATTTTTTACTTATATTTGGTGATTACAAATATAACGCAAATAATGACGAATACCTCTGAACAATTTGATAAAGTAATTGCGATTTGTCGCGATTTATTCTCAAAAAAAGCACATGATTACGGAACAGCTTGGCGCGTTTTACGTTTGCCTTCTTTAACGGATCAAATTTTCATTAAAGCACAACGCATTAGAAGTTTACAAGAAAACGATGTAAGAAAAGTAGATGAAGACGAAGCTTCTGAATTCATCGGTATTATTAATTATTGTTTAATGGCTTTAATTCAGATGGATAAAGGCGTGGCAACTCAACCCGATTTATCAGCGGAGGAAGCCATTCAGCTATATTATGAAAAAGTAGCGCTTACAAAAAAATTAATGGAAGATAAAAATCATGATTATGGAGAAGCATGGCGCGATATGCGAGTGAGTTCATTGACCGATTTAATTATTCAAAAATTATTACGAGTAAAACAAATAGAAGACAATAAAGGAAAAACTTTAGTTTCTGAAGGAATTGATGCGAATTACCAAGACATGATTAATTATTCGGTTTTTGCATTAATATTAATGAAGCGATTTTAATAACAAGTCATTAACATAGAAACTCAAAAAGCCTTTTTACATTTGTGAAAATCAAAAGTAAACTATGAAGAAAGAAACACAAATTTGGACTATAAGAATTGTTGTTGCAGTATTATTTTTAGTATCAGCATTAGCAAAAATCGCTAAAGGTTGGATACCCGAATTTCCATTTATCGATTTTTCACCCAATTTTGCTATTTCTACATTTGAAGTAAAACAATTATATCCACTTGGTTTTTCTGAAGGAATAGCCCCTTACTTTTCAAGAACTTTAATTGGAATTGAATTTGCTTTAGGCTTTTTATTACTTCATAATCATTATTTAAAAAAGATTACTATACCGGCAACCATAGCCCTTTTGGGTATTTTTATTTTACATTTAAGTTACGAAACTTTTGTTAGCGGAAATGTTGGTAATTGTGGTTGTTTTGGGGAATTATTACCGATGACTCCCGTTGAAGCCATCATTAAAAACATTATTGCTATTGGTTTATTAGTTTGGTTATGGAAATTACTTGCTCCAGATGCTAAATCAAATTTCTGGATATTAACAACCGTTACTTTAGGTTGCATTTTAGGAATTTTCATGTTAGCACCTATGAGAGCGAGTTCACTTGGAAGCACAACAAACAATATCAATTTTAACACAATAAATACATCAATTGACACTTCATTTGTAGCCAATGACAGTAATGCGACTAAAGAAACATCAACAGAAGTAAAAGACACCATAAAAACAAAAAGTGTTATTGAAGAAACAATAAAGGCAGCTGAACCAAAGCCAACAAAATCGGGTTATGCCGAGTATTATGCTGACATTGATAAGGGTAAAAAAATATTTTGCTTCTTTGTTCCTGGATGTGAACATTGTAGAGAAACTGCGAAAGAATTAAATGCCATGCGTAAAAAATATAAAGATTTCCCTGAAGT
This sequence comes from Flavobacterium indicum GPTSA100-9 = DSM 17447, assembly GCF_000455605.1. Taxonomy (NCBI): domain Bacteria; kingdom Pseudomonadati; phylum Bacteroidota; class Flavobacteriia; order Flavobacteriales; family Flavobacteriaceae; genus Flavobacterium; species Flavobacterium indicum. The sequence continues at coordinate 918,014 of NC_017025.1, read as the reverse complement.
TCGAATTATTTTTATGGATGAAGAAGCTGAAAAAATTCCGGAATTCTTCCAATTTGTTGGACATCAATTCCCTTATAAAATTATCGACATTATTCCGTTTTGGACAAAATTAGGATCAGGTAAAGATACCCCTGGTGTAGTGTATTTATGGAATGGAAATGTGATGAAATTCTATGACGGCATTGCGGAAAAAGCTTTTAACAAAAAAGAATTTGAAAAATTAGTAAACCAACCGTATAAAAAATAACAATTATAAATCATTAATTTCAAAAGTTATGAAAAAAATCATTGCTGCTTTTGCACTTATTATTTCATTAGGTTCTTGCCAAGCTCAAGAAACAGAATTTTCAAAAAAATCATTAGAATCCAAATTTAAAGATTTAGAAAATAAAGAAATCAACTTTCAACAAATTTTAGAAAAACACAAAGGAAAAACAATTTTTATTGAAGTTTGGGCTTCATGGTGTTCTGATTGTATTAAAGCAATGCCAACAGTAAAAGAATTACATGATGTTTATGGTTCAGATATTGTTTTTGTTAACTTATCTTGTGATAAAACTTATGAATCTTGGTTAGCAGGAATTGAAAAACACCAAGTAAAAGGGGAACATTATTTAGTTCCTGATGGAATGAAAGGCAAGTTTGGAAAATCAATTGGATTAGATTGGATTCCAAGATATATGATTGTAGACAAAACAGGAAAAATTGCCTTATACAAGGCTATTGAACCAACAGATTCTAAAATAGAAGAAACATTAAATAAGTAATAATGAGAAAAAATATAGTTGCCGGTAACTGGAAAATGAATAAAGATTACTCTCAAGCCATTGAGTTAATTAATCAAATCAAAGCAGGTAAACCAAATACAACTACAGAAGTTATTTTAGCTACTCCATTTCCTTATTTAGCAAAGGCAGTGGAATTAGTAGCAGGTACTGATATTAAGATTGCAGCTCAAAATATGCACCAAGCAGAAGGTGGTGCTTTTACAGGAGAAGTAGCCGCAAACATGTTAACCAGCATTGGTGTAAATACTGTAATTCTTGGACACAGTGAAAGAAGAGCCTATTTTCATGAAACGGATGCTTTATTAGCAAATAAAGTCGATACGGCTTTAAAACATGAAATGACTGTAATTTTCTGTTTTGGTGAAGAATTAAAAGACCGTCAAGACAACAATCATTTTAATATTGTTGAATACCAATTACGAGACGGCTTATTTCATATTGAAAAAGAAAATTGGAAAAATATAGTATTAGCATACGAACCTGTTTGGGCAATAGGAACTGGAGAAACAGCTAGTCCTGAACAAGCACAAGAAATGCACGCTTTTATTAGAAATTTAGTAGATAAAGTATTTGGAAATGAAGTCGCAGAAAATGTAACCATTCTATATGGAGGCAGTGTAAAACCAGATAATGCTAAAGAAATTTTCTCTAAACCTGATGTTGATGGAGGCTTAATTGGTGGAGCATCCTTACAAGCAAATGATTTCTTTGGAATTATAAACGGAATATAAATCTTAGAACTCAGAATTTAAAAATTTTATAGTTCTGAATTCTAAATTCAACTTTCATAATTCAAAAATGGAATATATTATAATCCCTATAGTTGCATTACTAGCCTCTGCTCTAACCTTTTTTTCAGGATTTGGGCTAGGAACAATATTATTGCCAGCTTTTGGATTGTTCTTTCCAATTGAAATTGCTATTGCTTTAACCGCAATTGTCCATTTTTTAAATAATATTTTTAAATTAGGATTGGTTTTTAAAAACATAGATAAAAAAGTAGTGTTGGGCTTTGGAGTACCAGCACTGCTTTTTTCATTTTTAGGTGCAAAAACACTACAACACCTCAACTTTCCTTATAATTTTATAAAATACCAAATCGGTGAAAACGTTTTTGAAACCAATATGGTTAAACTTATCATAGCTGTGGTTTTTCTCTTTTTTGCATTATTTGAATTAATCCCTAAATTAAAAAACCTAGAATTCGATAAAAAATATGTTATGCTTGGCGGAATCTTGAGTGGTTTTTTTGGTGGATTATCCGGACATCAAGGTGCCTTAAGAAGTGCTTTTTTAACTAAAGTTGGATTATCAAAAGAAGCTTTTATTGCAACAGGTGTGGCTATAGCCTGTTTGATCGATCTTTCTCGATTGAGCGTGTATAGTCGTCAAATTACACAATATCACAATCAAATTGATTTCAATTTAATTGTAATTGCCACTTTATCAGCTTTTGTAGGTGTGTATTTTGGAACTAAATGGGTTAAAAAAGTAACTATTGCTACCATTCAAAATATTGTAGCTGTGATGTTAATTTTATTTGCGGTTGTATTGGGAATGGGAATTATTTAAATGAATTAATTCATTTTTAAGAAACATATTTTATTTAACCGAATCTTTTCTTTTGATGTACGTATGTAAAAAATCACCTTTAGGTTTTCCTAAATCGAAAGCACTCCATTTGGTTAAAAAACGAGTACTTGTTCGGGCTTTGTCACGATCCCAATTTTCATATTCAATTCGATAGATGGCCGAGTATATCTCTGCTCTTCCTACACCATGATAACAATGAATTAAGACAGGATAATTATCTGTATTATCCATAATCTTAAAAAAATAATCCAAATTCTTTTTTGCAGGGACTTGATCGGAACCATTATTAAAATAATTCACCCCAGGTATTTTTGCAATTGCTTCTTTTTCAGCAGTAAGTTCAGCAGGAACTTCTGGATTGTTTACATCATCTCCAGTACCTGGAAATCGTAAATCCACCACACTTTTAATATTGTATTTTTTAATGTAATCTGGCAACTCATCAGGAGGTATAACGCCACTTTTATAAACTTTCCCTTCTGTAATTGTTTCTAAATTATGATTAATTTTATAATCATACACATACGATTTTCCAAAAATCAAAGCAGCTAAAACAACTATTGCAATTATTATTTTTTTCCACATAATACGTTTACTTTGAGGTTAATTTTTTATCAATGATTCTATTAAAATAATCCTGTATAAAAGCTTTACAAGCTAATTCAATATCATTCATTTCTTTATTTCTTTTTCCAATTAGATTTTTTGTCAGTTCCTTATCATTTACACTATAAAACCCAACAGCATTTTTACCATCAAACATACAAATGTAATTTCCTTTCATAAACTGATACATATTAGTATTGTAATTGATTAAAAAGGGAGCTTGCTCTTTTTTGGTATTTACAAGACTTCTACCCCAACTTCTAAAAGGTTTATTGTAACCAATTAAATCCAAAATAGTTGGATAAATATCTATATGTTGTGCAATTTCGTTATTTACACCTTTTAAATTACTCTTTGGTTTAAAAATTAAAATAGGAACTGCATTTCTATTAATTATTTTATTATAAAATTCATCCCCATAAAACACTTGATTACAATGATCTGCTGTTATTATAAAAATTGTATTATTGTACCAGGGTTGTTTTTTAGCTGCTTCAAAAAACTTCTTAAAAGCATAATCAGTATAACCAACACATTGATGCATTGGCAAATCTCCTTTAGGAAATTTACCTTCATATTTCTTCGGAATCACATAAGGTTCATGCGATGAAACGGTAAATATTGTTGAGAAAAAGGGTTGTTTCTTTTTACTTATCGTCTGATTCATATATTGCATAAACGGTTCGTCCCAAATTCCCCATGAACCATCAAAATCTTTATCATTCCCATATTCTGTCATTCCGTAATAATGATCAAATCCAAGAATATTTGCATAACCTAAAAAACCCATTGAACCATTTGGAGCCCCATGAAAAAAAGAAGTGTCATATCCCTCCGATTTTAAACATGAAACTAACGATTCTATTTTTTGCTTTGCATAAGGCGAAGAAGTGAATGCATCTTTAAAACTTGGTATACCTGAAATAATAGAAGACATTCCATGAATAGATTTGTAACCATTAGCATAGGCGTTAGTAAAAATCAAACTACTACTAGCCAAAGAATCAAGAAAAGGTGTATAACCTTTATAACCTTTAATGCCAATATTTTTATTAAATGAACCTACATATTCTTTAGCTAAGCTTTCCGTGATAATTAAAACAATATTCGGTTTTGTACTTTCATTGTTAGCATAGAATTTAATTGGTTTAAAATTTGATTCAATAACAGCATCTGGAATATTAAATTCTGTTTTCTTAAAAGAAGTTACTCCTAAAGTTCTTAAAAAAGTGAATGTTGAATTCAATACGATGTCAGCATGCTGAGTTTTAGAAACATGTCGATTGGCATCAACTAAGTTGATAGGACGTGTACTTTTTTTAAAATCGCCTCTTATTCCACCAACACTTATAGTCGCAATAATTAGAACTCCTACAATTGAAGAAACAATATATTTTATTTTAGAATGTTCTGTTAAATTATGTTTAACTTTAACTTTTTTGTACAAAAATACCCAAAGAAATGCAACAACAAAAAAGAGTAAAAACACATCCCAATAAGTATAAAAAAACCTAAAAAACATTCCGAATTTAGATTTTTCATGTTTAAAAACGTCCCAAGCCGCTAAAGTTAATCTAGAAAAATTGTATTTATAGTAAATAAAATCAACAAAATTTAAAGCATAAAAAAGTAAATTCGTTGAAAAATAAACATAAAAAAGAAAGTTTTGATACTTAGGTTTTGTGTTAAAAAACAAGGGTAAAATTGAGAGTAAAATAAACAATCCATTTACATATAAAATGGCAGTTGTATCAAAAGCTAACCCATGATATGAAAGCCTTAAAAATTCTGAAAATGAATCAACTGCAACAATATCTTGATTATAAAAATAGAATAAAATTCGTGCTAAAAAATAAAAAATATAAACTAGAAAAATTCGATAAAATAATGCCACATATTCCTCTAATCTCAGGAAAGATTTCATACCCATTTTGAATAAATTTATAACAAAAATAACAATTAATTTTTTCAAAAAATGTAATTTTATAATTATCTAATCATTTTTTTAATAAATTGCAATTCCAAAAAAACATAAAATTATGTCAAATATCACCAGACTTTTTGATTTCCCTTACTATCAATTAGAAAAATACAATTTACCCGATGCTTTAGTTACAAAATATGGAAACGAATGGGTTAAAACATCAACCGAAGAATATTTGAACAAAGCTAATGCTATTTCAAGAGCATTTTTAAGACTTAACATTCAAAAAAATGACAAAGTAGCCATTATTTCGTCAACCAATAGAACAGAGTGGCATATTTTTGATATTGGTATATTACAAACAGGAGCTCAAACAGTTCCAATTTATCCAACAATTGCCGCTGAAGACTATGAATATATTTTAAATCATTCGGAATCTAAATATTGTATTGTTTCAGATTTAGAAGTATATAATAAATTAACTTCTGTAAAGGCAAACATCCCCAACCTAGTCGCTATTTACACATTTGATTCTATTCCAGGAGCAAAAAATTGGAAAGAATTGTTAGAATTAGGTGCAGACAATTCAAATCAATCAGAAGTTGAGGCTCGAAAAGACGCTATTAACACTACTGATTTAGCAACCATTATTTATACTTCTGGTACAACGGGAAGACCAAAAGGTGTAATGTTGACTCATCAAAATATTGTATCAGATGTTTTAATGTCGGCAGAAAGAGTACCTTTCACACCTGGAAGTTATAGAGCATTAAGCTTTCTTCCTATTTGCCATATCTTCGAAAGAATGATTTTGTATTTGTACCAATATTTTGGTGTGTCGGTTTATTTTGCTGAAAGTATTGATAAAATTTCAGACAATTTAAAAGAAGTACAACCGAATGTTATGACAGTAGTACCTCGACTTTTAGAAAAAGTATACGACAAAATTATGGCTAAAGGTCATGATTTAACTGGCATTAAAAAGAAATTATTTTTCTGGGCTACAGGATTAGGAGTTCAATACAAACCTTACAGTGAAAACGGGTTTCTTTATGAATTCCAATTAAAAATAGCACGAAAATTAATTTTCTCTAAATGGCAAGAGGCATTAGGAGGAGAATTAAAGTTGTTAGTATCAGGAAGTGCTGCATTACAACAGCGATTAACAAAAACTTTTACTGCTGCTGGAATTCCAGTAATGGAAGGCTATGGTTTAACAGAGACATCGCCTGTAATATCAGTTAATGATATGAGAAATAATGGATTTAGAGTGGGTACCGTTGGAAAAGTTTTAAATGGTGTAGAAGTTAAAATAGCTGAAGATGGTGAGATTTTATGTAAAGGACCAAATGTAATGATAGGCTATTATAAAGATGAAGAACAAACCAATCAAGCTTTAAAAGATGGTTATTTCCACACTGGGGATATTGGTGAATTTGATTCTGAAGGATTTTTACGAATCACAGACCGTAAAAAAGAAATGTTTAAAACATCTGGTGGAAAGTATGTGGCTCCTCAGTTATTAGAAAACACCTTTAAACAATCCCTATTTATTGAACAAATTATGGTAATTGGGGAAGGTGAAAAAATGCCTGCTGCATTTATACAACCTAGCTTTGATTTCCTAAAAGATTGGGCAATAAAACACCCTGACGTTAAATTAGGTGAAACCAATGAAGAAATCATATCAAATCCTATAATTATAAAACGTATACAAGAAGAAATTGACTATTATAACAAAAAGTTTGGAAACTGGGAACAGGTTAAACGTTTTGAATTAACACCTGATATTTGGTCTATTGAGCAGGGACATTTAACTCCAACTATGAAATTAAAAAGAAAAATAATTTTAGAAAAATATAAAAACTTATATCAAAAAATATATGGTCATGAATAAAAAAGTCCGCTTTTGAAGCGGACTTTTTTGTATTTAAATGTTAAAAAAACATTAATAATGAAAAAAAACATAAAAAATACTATGCATGCATAGTATTTTTTTTTTATATTTGAAAAATCAAACAAACAAAACTAAATGAAAGATAAAACTATAGATTATGCATTACGCGCAACTTGGCAGGCTGTAGCGAGGATGTATAATGAAGAAGCAACTAAATATGGCGCCACAATGGCTACAGGTTTTGCTTTATTAAGTATTGACCGTGAAAATGGCACACCTTCTACTTCTTTAGGCCCAAGAATGGGGATGGAAGCTACAAGTTTAACCAGAACATTAAAATCTATGGAAGATAGAGGTCTGATTACACGAAAGAAGAATCCTTCTGATGGACGCGGTGTTTTATTGTTTTTAACAAAAGAGGGCAAAGAAAAAAGAGAATTATCTAAAGAAACAGTATTGCGATTTAATGAAACTGTAAAATCACATATAACTGAAGAACAACTACAACACTTTATGGAAGTTGCAGAAGTTATAAATGATCTTATTAATGATAAAAAAATTTTTAACGAAGATTAACTAACTAAATAAAAAAACAAACAAATAGATGAAACGTACTATTAAAAAAGTTGCTGTCATCGGGTCTGGAATTATGGGTAGCGGAATTGCTTGCCACTTTGCCAATATAGGAGTGGAAGTTCTTCTTTTAGACATTGTACCAAATGCGCTTACAGAGACTGAAGAAAAAAAGGGGCTTACGTTAGATAACAAATCCGTAAGAAACAGAATAGTGAATGAACATTTAACCAATGCACTAAAATCTAAACCCTCACCTATTTATCATCCTAGTTTTGCTTCAAGAATTACTACTGGAAATACTACAGATGATATGGCACAAATTGCAACTTGTGATTGGATTATTGAAGTTGTAGTTGAAAGATTAGACATTAAAAAAATTGTTTTTGAACAAATTGACAAATTTAGAAAACCAGGTACATTAGTAACATCAAATACTTCCGGAATTCCAATTCATTTTATGAGCGAAGGAAGAAGTGAAGATTTCCAACAACACTTCTGTGGTACACACTTCTTCAACCCAGCGCGTTACTTAAAATTATTCGAAATCATTCCTGGTCCAAAAACATCAACAGAAGTATTGGATTTCTTAAATGGATATGGTGAAAAATTCTTAGGAAAAACTTCAGTTGTAGCAAAAGACACTCCTGCATTTATTGGTAACCGAATCGGAATCTTCGGAATCATGAGTTTATTCCACCAAGTTAAAGAAATGGGATTAACCATTGAAGAAGTAGATAAATTAACCGGACCAGTTATTGGCAGACCAAAATCAGCCACTTTCAGAACGGTTGATGTAGTAGGATTGGATACATTAGTACATGTTGCCAATGGAATTTATGACAACTGCCCTACTGATGAAGCACATAATTTATTTAAATTACCAGATTTCATCAATAAAATGATGGAAAACAAATGGTTAGGAAGTAAAACAGGTCAAGGCTTTTATAAAAAAGAAGGAAAAGACATTCTTTCATTAGATTTAGATACGTTAGAATACCGTCCTAACAAAAAAGCTTCTTTCCAAACTTTAGAATTAACAAAAACAATCGACAAACCAATCGATAGATTCAAAGTTTTAGTAAAAGGAAAAGACAAGGCAGGTGATTTTTACAGAAAGAATTTTGCTGCTATGTTCGCTTATTGCTCTAATAGAATTCCTGAAATTACAGATGCATTCTACAAAATTGACGATGCCATGAAAGCCGGATTTGGATGGGAAAATGGTCCATTTGAAATTTGGGATGCTATTGGAGTTGAAAAAGGAATTGAAATTATGAAAGCCGAAGGTTATGAACCAGCGACTTGGGTTAATGAAATGTTAGCTGCTGGAAACACCTCTTTTTATTCAGTAAAAGACGGTGCTACTTACTTCTACGCTATTTCTTCAAAAACTGCAGAAAAAATTCCAGGACAAGATGCTTTTATTATTCTTAATAACATCAGAGAAAATAAAAAAATATGGAACAATAGCGATAGTATTATTACTGATTTAGGTGATGGAATTATCAATTTGGAATTTACTTCAAAAATGAATTCAATTGGTGCTGGAGTTCTTCAAGGAATTAACAAAGCCATAGATATCGCTGAAAAAGAATACAATGGATTAGTAATAGGAAACCAAGGAACCAATTACTCTGTAGGAGCTAATTTAGCTATGATCTTCATGATGGCGGTCGAACAAGAATACGACGAGTTAAATGCAGCCATTAAAATGTTCCAAAACACTATGATGCGTTGTCGTTATTCTTCTATCCCTGTAATTGCAGCTCCACACGGTATGACTTTAGGTGGTGGATGTGAATTAACTATGCATGCAGACAAAGCAGTAGCCGCAGCAGAAACATACATTGGATTAGTTGAATTTGGTGTTGGATTGATTCCAGGCGGTGGTGGTTCTAAAGAAATGGCTTTAAGAGCAGCTGATACCTTTAGAAAAAATGATGTTGAGTTAAATGTTTTACAAGAATATTTCTTAACAGTGGGTATGGCTAAAGTGGCAACATCTGCCTATGAGGCTTATGATTTAGGTATCTTACAAAAACATAAAGATATCGTTGTTGTCAATAGAGACCGTCAAATTGCAACTGCAAAACAAGTGGCACTTCAAATGGCCGAACAAGGCTACACACAACCTACTGCTAGAAAAGATATTAAAGTATTAGGAAAACAAGCTTTAGGTATGTTCTTAGTTGGTACAGACCAAATGGAGGCTGGTAAATATATTTCTGAACACGATAAAAAAATTGCTAATAAGTTAGCTTATGTAATGGCTGGAGGTGATTTATCAGAATCCACATTAGTGTCTGAACAATATTTATTAGACCTTGAGCGTGAAGCTTTCTTGTCTTTAACCGCAGAGAGAAAAACTTTGGAAAGAATCCAATTTATGTTAACTAAAGGAAAACCACTAAGAAACTAAAAATGAAAACAGCATATATTGTTAAAGGATATCGAACAGCCGTTGGAAAAGCACCAAAAGGATTGTTCCGTTTCAAAAGACCAGATGAATTGGCTGCTGAAACAATCGAATTTATGATGTCGCAATTACCGGAGTTTGATAAAGCTCGAATTGACGATGTTATGGTTGGAAATGCCATGCCTGAAGCCGAACAAGGTTTAAATGTAGGTCGTTTAATTTCATTAATGGGATTAAAAGTAAATGATGTACCGGGAGTAACCGTAAATAGATATTGTGCTTCTGGATTAGAAACTATCGCAATGGCAACAGCTAAAATTCAATCAGGAATGGCAGATTGTATTATTGCAGGTGGAGCAGAAAGTATGAGTTATATACCAATGGGTGGCTATAAACCAACACCTGATTATAAGGTAGCTGCTGCCGGACATGAAGATTATTATTGGGGAATGGGATTAACAGCTGAAGCAGTTGCTAATCAATTTAATGTATCTCGTGCAGATCAAGACGAATTTGCTTATCAATCGCACATGAAAGCTTTAAAAGCTCAGGCTGAAGGCAAATTTGATAACCAAATAGTTCCTATTACTGTTGAACAAACTTTTATTAACGAGAAAGGTAAAAAAGAAACAAAAACCTATACAGTAGCCAAAGATGAAGGTCCAAGAGCAGGTACTTCTATTGAAGCTTTATCAGGTTTAAAACCTGTTTTTGCAGCAGATGGAAGTGTTACAGCGGGGAATTCTTCTCAAATGAGTGATGGTGCTGCTTTTGTAATGGTTATGAGCGAAGAAATGGTTAAAGAATTAAACTTACAACCAATTGCTCGTATGGTAAGTTATGCCGCTTCTGGTGTTGAACCAAGAATCATGGGAATTGGACCTGTAAAAGCTATTCCTAAAGCCTTAGCTCAAGCCAAATTAAATCAAAATCAAATTGATCTAATAGAGTTAAATGAAGCTTTTGCTGCACAATCGTTAGCCGTTATTAGAGAGTTAAATTTAAATCCGGAAATCATTAATGTTAATGGAGGGGCTATTGCTTTAGGCCACCCTCTAGGCTGTACTGGTGCTAAATTATCTGTACAATTATTTGATGAAATGAAAATTAGAGGTGCTAAATATGGAATGGTTTCTATGTGTGTAGGAACTGGACAAGGAGCTGCTGGAATTTTCGAATTAATTTAAAAAACCAACTTAAACAAAATAGTATGAAAGATATCACAAGAGGAGGACAATTCCTAGTAAAAGAAACAAAATGTGAAGACATTTTCACACCAGAAGATTTTAATGAAGAACAAATTATGATGCGTGATTCTGTAAAAGAATTCGTTGACAAAGAATTATGGCCTCATAAAGATAAATTTGAAAAGAAAGATTATGCTTACACTGAAGAGTGTATGCGTAAAGCAGGTGAACTTGGGTTTTTAGGTGTAGCTGTTCCAGAAGCTTACGGAGGTTTAGGAATGGGATTCATCAATACGATGTTAGTATGTGACTATATTTCTGGAGCTACAGGTTCTTTTTCAACTGCATTTGGTGCGCATACAGGTATTGGTACTATGCCTATTACTTTATATGGTACAGAAGAACAAAAATTAAAATATGTACCAAAATTAGCTTCAGGTGAATGGTTTGGTTCATATTGTTTAACGGAACCAGGCGCAGGATCAGATGCTAATTCAGGTAAAACTAAAGCGGTACTTTCTGCAGACGGAACACATTATTTAATCTCTGGTCAAAAAATGTGGATATCTAATGCAGGATTCTGTAATTTAATGATTGTTTTTGCAAGAATCGAAGATGATAAAAATATCACTGGATTTATTGTTGAATACGATCCGAACAATAATAATGGAATTACTTTAGGTGAAGAAGAGCATAAATTAGGTATCCGTGCTAGTTCTACTCGTCAGGTATTCTTTAATGAAACTAAAGTTCCTGTAGAAAATATGTTAGCTGGTCGTGGTGAAGGATTCAAAATTGCCATGAACGCACTTAATGTTGGCCGTATTAAATTAGCTGCAGCGTGTTTAGAAGCACAAAGACGTACCGTAACTGGTGCAGTTAAGTATGCTAATGAAAGAGTACAATTTAAAACACCTATTGCTAATTTTGGAGCAATTCAAGCTAAATTAGCTGAAATGGCAACCAATACTTATGCTGGTGAAAGTGCTTCATACAGAGCAGCAGGTAGTATCCAAGAAAGAATTGAATCGAGAATTGCTGAAGGAAATACACACCAAGAAGCTGAATTAAAAGGGGTAGAAGAATTTGCTATTGAATGTTCTATCTTAAAAGTTGCTGTTTCAGAAGACGTTCAAAATTGTACCGATGAAGGTATCCAAATTTTTGGAGGTATGGGATTCTCAGAAGATACTCCTATGGAATCTGCATGGAGAGATGCTCGTATCGCTAGAATTTACGAAGGAACTAACGAAATTAATCGTATGTTATCTGTAGGGATGCTAGTTAAAAAAGCAATGAAAGGTCATGTAGATTTATTAGGACCTGCAATGGCAGTTGCGGAAGAATTAATGGGAATTCCTTCATTTGACACACCAGATTATACCGAATTATTTGCTGAAGAAAAAGAAATGATTGCTAAATTGAAAAAAGCATTCTTAATGGTGGCAGGGGCTGCTGTTCAAAAATTTGGACCAGACTTAGAGTCACACCAACAATTGTTAATGGCAGCTGCAGATATGTTAATTGAAATTTACATGGCTGAAAGTACTATTTTAAGAGTTGAAAAATTAGCTAAAAAAGTAGGTGAATCTCAAGCACAAGAACAAATTGCAATGGCGCAGTTATATTTATATCATGCAGTTGATATTGTATCTCAAAAAGGAAAAGAAGGAATTGTTTCTTTTGCTGAAGGAGACGAACAACGCATGATGTTAATGGGATTACGTCGTTATACGAAATATGTAAATATGCCAAATGTAGTGGCTTTAAGAGAAAAAATTGCTGCAAAATTAATTACTGAAAACCAGTATGCTTTCTAGTAGCAATGTTTTGGTTTAGTTTGTTTGAAAAAAAAACCACGCTTAATGCGTGGTTTTTTTATTTAAATGATTAACTATAAATTAGGTACTAAGTTTTTATTTTTTATCTCTTCATAGAGAAGTGTGCTTTGAATACTTTTCTTTGATCATTTTCTGTAAATTCTACGGTAAACCAATAATCAGTTGAAGGTAACTGTGCTCCATTATAAGTACCATCCCAACCTCCATTTAAATCTAATGGATTTATTTGTTTTATCAATTTTCCATATCTATCAAAGATGTATAAAATTGGATTATTTTCAGGTTTAAATCCAACAATATTCCATGTATCATTGTATCCATCTCCATTTGGAGTAAAATATTTAGGATAATCAATTACAATCACTTCTTTTGTTAAATAAGTACAACCTTCTGCATCTAAAACTGTAACTAAATGTACTCCTGGCTCTACTCCTTCAAATACATTCGAACTTTGATATGCACCTTCATCTAATTGATACAATAAATTACCTGTTCCAGGTTGATTAACTGTAATAGTAATTGTTGCATTATCTGTAAATGCTTCTGAAACAACTACATTAAATGCTGTTGCTGGATATACTGAAATTACTGTTGCTGTATCAGTTCCTTCGCAACCTGTAGCAATATTTTTCACAATTACTGTATACGTACCTGGCTGTTCGGCAAAATAATTAGGCCCTGTTGCTCCTGCAATTGGAATTGAACTACCATTAAAATACCATTCGAATAAATAACCACTTGCTGCAATACCAGTTTCTAACCAGTATCCTTGATATGTCACTCCAGTTGATTGATTTACACATATATGTCCATCACTTAATTCTGGCGCTGGCAATGGGTTAACATAAACAATATATTGTCTTGGTATTCCTGAACAACCATTTAAAGTTGGTGTAACTTCATAAATTACAAAACCTTGAGTAGTATTAGTCGAAGTAAGAGTTTGTTGAATTGTATTTCCAGTCCCATTACTATAACCCGAAACATTTGAATAAGATACTACAGTCCAACTAAATTGTGTTCCTGTCAATGAAGCCGCAACCGTAATATTTGTTGTCTCTCCACTACAAATATATTGTGGAACTAAAGTACCTATTATCTCTGGTCTAGGATTAACAGTAATTGTAACTGACTCTTGATTCCCTTGACATCCATTTACAGTTGGAGTAATCAAATATGTAACACTTCCTGAAGCAATTGGACTTGTTGTAGTTAAAATTTGATTAATTGAACTACCTGATCCTGGTAATGCTCCTATCACTCCAATTTGAGAAGTAACTATCCAAGAATATGTTGTTGCTGCTATTGTACTATTCATATTTATATGAACTGTTTCACCAGAACATATTGGATTGTTTTGAACAGTAACAGTCATCGTTGGTATTGGATTTACAGTAACTGAAATCGATACAGGAGTTCCGTAACATCCATTTGCAAATGGGGTCACTAAATAAGTCACATATCCTACTTGTAATGGATCTATTAAATCTAAATGCTGATTTATAACATTTCCACTACTTGGTTCTACAAAACCAACTCCAGTTGTAACATTAGATGATACAACATTCCAAGTGAAACTTGTTCCTGGAACCGAACCTGTTAAATTCAGTAAACTTGAATTACCATCACAATAAGTAGTTGATCCTGTATAAGTAACCACAGGTAATCCATATACTGTTACACTTGTTGTTGCAGTATAAGAAGGACATGCAGTAGTTGAAGCTAAAGTATAAGTAACAGTATACACACCTGGATTACTTAAACTTAGATTAATCTCCCCGTTAGTTGCATTAATATGTAATCCTGATGGGGCTGAAAACACACCACCTAAGTCACCAGTTATTACAACATTTTTAATACCTGTGTCTTGCACACAATACGGTTGTCCAGTGTAACTAATTGTTGCAAATAACGGAGTCCCAACAACTATAGTTCCTGTAGCCGTAGCATTTGGTAAACAGCCACCACTAGTTGTAACGGTATAGTTAAATGTTCCTGATACTGTTGGTGTACCACTAATAGTAAACACTCCTGCAGCATAACTGCCGGTTACTCCTGCTGGTAATCCGGTTACTGTAGCACCTGTAGCGTTACTTACGGAATATGTAATATTCGTAATCGCTACATTCTGACAAACCGTTTGATTCGTCGTTGCTGCTGCACTTGTTAAGGCAATCGCTGATAATGGCGTTACAGTGATAGTTCCTGTTGCCGTAGCATTTGGTAAACAGCCACCACTAGTTGTAACGGTATAGTTAAATGTTCCTGATACTGTTGGTGTACCACTAATAGTAAACACTCCTGCTGCATAACTGCCAGTTACTCCTGCTGGTAATCCGGTTACTGTAGCACCTGTAGCGTTACTTACGGAATATGTAATATTCGTAATCGCTACATTCTGACAAACCGTTTGATTCGTCGTTGCTGCTGCACTTGTTAAGGCAATCGCTGATAATGGCGTTACAGTGATCGTTCCTGTTGCCGTAGCATTTGGTAAACAACCACCACTAGTTGTAACGGTATAATTAAATGTTCCTGATACTGTTGGTGTACCACTAATAGTAAACACTCCTGCTGCATAACTGCCGGTTACTCCTGCTGGTAATCCGGTTACCGTAGCACCTGTAGCATTACTTACGGAATACGTAATATTCGCAATCGCTACATTCTGACAAACCGTTTGATTCGTCGTTGCTGCTGCACTTGTTAAGGCAATCGCTGATAATGGCGTTACAGTGATCGTTCCTGTTGCCGTAGCATTTGGTAAACAGCTACCACTAGTTGTAACGGTATAGTTAAATGTTCCTGATACTGTTGGTGTACCACTAATAGTAAATACTCCTGCAGCATAACTGCCAGTTACTCCTGCTGGTAATCCGGTTACTGTAGCACCTGTAGCGTTACTTACGGAATATGTAATATTCGTAATCGCTACATTCTGACAAACCGTTTGATTCGTCGTTGCTGCTGCACTTGTTAAGGCAATCGCTGATAATGGCGTTACAGTGATCGTTCCTGTTGCCGTAGCATTTGGTAAACAGCCACCACTAGTTGTAACGGTATAATTAAATGTTCCTGATACTGTTGGTGTACCACTAATAGTAAACACTCCTGCTGCATAACTGCCGGTTACTCCTGCTGGTAATCCGGTTACCGTAGCACCTGTAGCATTACTTACGGAATACGTAATATTCGCAATCGCTACATTCTGACAAACCGTTTGATTCGTCGTTGCTGCTGCACTTGTTAAGGCAATCGCTGATAATGGCGTTACAGTGATCGTTCCTGTTGCCGTAGCATTTGGTAAACAACCACCACTAGTTGTAACGGTATAGTTAAATGTTCCTGATACTGTTGGTGTACCACTAATAGTAAACACTCCTGCTGCATAACTGCCGGTTACTCCTGCTGGTAATCCGGTTACCGTAGCACCTGTAGCGTTACTTACGGAATATGTAATATTCGTAATCGCTACATTCTGACAAACCGTTTGATTCGTCGTTGCTGCTGCACTTGTTAAGGCAATCGCTGATAATGGCGTTACAGTGATCGTTCCTGTAGCCGTAGCATTTGGTAAACAGCCACCACTAGTTGTAACGGTATAATTAAATGTTCCTGATACTGTTGGTGTACCACTAATAGTAAACACTCCTGCTGCATAACTGCCGGTTACTCCTGCTGGTAATCCGGTTACTGTAGCACCTGTCGCATTACTTACTGCATATGTAATATTTGTAATCGCTACATTCTGACAAACCGTTTGATTCGTCGTTGCTGCTGCACTTGTTAAGGCAATCGCTGATAATGGCGTTACAGTGATAGTTCCTGTTGCCGTAGCATTTGGTAAACAACCACCACTAGTTGTAACGGTATAGTTAAATGTTCCTGATACTGTTGGTGTACCACTAATAGTAAACACTCCTGCTGCATAACTGCCGGTTACTCCTGCTGGTAATCCGGTTACTGTAGCACCTGTAGCATTACTTACGGAATATGTAATATTCGTAATCGCTACATTCTGACAAACCGTTTGATTCGTCGTTGCTGCTGCACTTGTTAAAGAAATTGCAGAAGCTGGGGTAATATTAACAACACTTGAAGTAGTTAATGTTGCCGAACAAGCAGGTAATGTTAATGTATACTGAGCCCCATCAACCCAAACAATTCCACCATTTCTATTAACAGATATTTGATTTGATGTCGAACCCATCGTAAAGTTAACATATTGTAAAACATCGTTTGGTGCAGCATTAAAATTAGTTGTTGCAACTCCATCCGTAATACTCACATCACCTGCATTTGTATCTCTAGCAATACTTATAGTTACAACAGTTCCAGTTGGCACAACATGGTTCAATGTTAAATTCAATGATGTATTTGTACCATCAACTGATGCACAATTTGTTGCATTTGCAGCAGAACCAACAGCAGATAAAGCACCTACCGCATTTGCAGGTAAATTTCCACCTGTTGCATTAGTTACATTTCCAATTATTGGCGCTGGTGTTAAAGATATAGATGTAGCATTAAAAGTAGTTGTAGCAACAACCCCTGTTACAGTAACTGTTGCAGTTCCAGAAGCATTTAATGTTACTGTTTGCGGTGCTCCTCCATTAATATTATAGGTAACAATAGCATTAGGTGTTCCTGTTAAAGTATAAATTGCATTTCCTGAAGAACAAATCGGATTATTATTTGTTATTGAAGTTAATACAGGAACAGTATTAACTATAATTGTACCATATTGAGATAAATTTGGAGTACAACCAATTGTAGTTACTGTATAATTGTAAACTCCTGCAGTTGTTGGCGTTCCTGAAATTGTCAATACATTTCCAACAACATTAAAATTAACTCCAGCTGGTAATCCAGAAACGGTAACTCCAGTAGCGCTTCCTCCAAAAGTATAAACAATATTATTTATAGCTGTTCCTCTACAAATCGTTTGACTTTCAGTTGCAGCTGCACTTGTAAGAGTTAACGAACATGTTGGACAAGCGGCAACATTAACAGTTACATTTCTTGTATAATTACATCCAAATTCATCAACAGCAGTCAAAGTATATACATACGACCCAGAAGTTGGAAATGGTCCTACAGTTATGTTATTAGTCAATTGATTACCAATACAAGTACCAAGAGTTGGACAAGAATCCGGGCCTGGATCTGTAACTGTAGTGGTAGTGGTTGTTTGAGCAGGAACCGCAGGTCCAGAACCTGAATGTGACCAATTTACTGAGGCGATATCTGGAGTTACTGATTCAGCATTTGCAAAACAAGATCCTGGAAAAGTTAAAGACCAACCTGTAATAGTCCCATCATCAAATCCAATATTATCAGTTATTTGTAAGGTCCAAACACCATTTAAAGTAGCTCCATTCAAAGTGGTAAACGGATTAGTAGAATTATATGTTTGAGGAATGTAATTATTACCTGCTTCACAAGCTCCAGTATAACTACAAGTTCCATTAGCAGGAGCAGTTGTTGTTACACCCGCAGCAGTCCAAGCTACTCCTCCTGAATTTACAACAGTATAAGTTGCCGTACATCCTGGTACACCATCATCAGCAGGATTAGCACATAATCCAAAATCAGTACCACCACCATGTTGATCATACATTAATACACTTTCACCTGAAGGTGCTATTAAAACAATATCTAAATCTCCGGAATATGTATGCTCTAAATTAAAACTTACTGTAGGATAACAAGAAGGAGACATGGTTGCACCTGCCGGAAAAGCACCCGTAAAATCTAAAGTCGTTGTATAACTTGCACCACTACCATCAGGCAAGGCTATTGCAGAGCCAGACACAGATAGAGGACCGGTACTCATATTTTGAGAAGTTACGATTCCATTTAATGTTGCTGAGTTTCCACAACTAATATTAACAGGACCAGTTGTTGTACCTGTAAAATTAGGAGGAGGTAATACTCTTACAACCCTAGTCATTGAATTCGTACTTTTACAACCTAAGGGGTCTATATCATAATTATTATTTCTAACGGCTAATTTTACAGTATAAATACCTGGACCTGGAAACGTATGATTTGTTGTAGGCGTTAAAGTATTAGTAGAAGTACCATCTCCCCAAATCCATTCATATCTAGATATTGAAAAACCACCGGGTGCAGTAGATGTTGATGCATCAAAAGCCACATTCAATGACCCTGGATTATTAGAAGTAGAAGGACAAATATTTATTGGAGTTGTCGATGTTAAACTCGCAATGGGATTTGTACACGGTGTAACACATGATATTGTAGCTGACCAACCAGCATTTCTTACTGTACCATTTGAAATAAATTGAAATGAAATACATCCGTCAGGACTGGTAGAAGTTAAAGTAGTTACACCAAGTGTACCACACAAACGATCATTATTTGTTCCTACAGCACCAACAGAATTTGCATACCAAACATCTAAATAGTCTGTACAAGTTCCGCTTCCTCCTTCAGTAACAAAAGATGTAAAAGTTACTCTAATTTTATCTCCAGGTGTAGATGGACAAAATGTTATGGTACTATTTTGGTTATTACCATAATTCCCACCACCACCATCATCTACAAAAGTTCCACTACATGTACTAATTGTTCCGTTCGCGCCATTATTCATTGTATACGTTTGCGCAAATAAATTAGCGTAGGTTACAAACAAAAAAACTGCTAAAAAATATTTTTTCATCATAACAATTATTATTTAATTGATAAAAGTTTTTCAGTTAATTTTATATCAAACATATAGATATACCATAGTTCATCTACCGTATAGATATATTTAACTTTATCACTTAATGAAACAAAATATTTATTAGCATTTAGATAATAATAGTATTCATCATTCTTTAGTTTTTCTAAATACTCCCATTCTTCATTAGTAAATTTTTTCAAAAAATTTGAGGCTTTTTCTTTATTCAAAACATTAGAATTAAGTTTTTCCGAATAATCAATTTTTTGAAAAGATTTTTCTTGAAAAACTGTTTTTGGAGGTAAGTTAAATTGTTCAATTTTACTATTGTTTTGCCCATTAACACTAGTAATTATTAAATAAACAAATAAACTTAAATGAAAAGTAATTTTTTTACCCATAGTACCTTTTTTAAATAGATTTTTCTTAATTTTTAACTTAAAATTGAGTATTAAGTTCAGAAATTTAATATTTATTTAACAATAGGCAAAATTTTTATCGGTTTTTTTTAAATTTTTATCGAATAAAAAAGCCCGAATTCAATGAATTCGGGCTTTAACAATTGTTTAATATTTTGCAATTATCTCTTTAATGAAAAATGTGCTTTAAATTGTTTTTGTTGTTCGTTTTCTGTGTAATCAACCGAGAACCAATAGTCTGTTGAAGGTAAGTCTTGTCCATTAAATTTTCCATCCCATCCTTCTCCTAGTGGATCTATTTGCTTGATTAATTTTCCATAGCGGTCAAATATATAAATTTTTGCGTTATGTTGTGCATTTAATCCAACAATATTCCATCTATCATTATAACCATCACCATTTGGCGTAAAATAATTCATATAATCTATTACTAAAACAGTATCCTCTAAATAGGTACATCCCTCTAAATCTCCTACTGCAACAACATGTTCGCCTGCCTCAACATTTGTAAATACATTCGAATCTTGCCATGCTCCCCCATCTAACGAATACACCAAATTCCCTGATCCCGGCTGTGTAACTGTTACGGTAATCGTTGCATTCCCCGTGAAAGCATCTGTTACTGTTGTTACAAATGAAGTCGCAGGATATACAATAGTAACATTCGCCGTTGCTGTTCCTTCACAGTTAGTAACTATATCTCTTACTTCAACCGTATAAGTACCCGCTTGATCAGCTGTGTAATTTGGACCTGTTGCTCCTGCAATCGGAGTAGTACTACCATTAAAGAACCATTCAAAAACATGACCCGCTGCTGGAACTCCTGATTGTAATGTATACGTTTGATAAGTTGTTCCTGTTGATTGATTCACACAAATATGACCATCCTCTAAATCAGGTGTAGGTGCCGGATTTACCAACACAGTATAATAAACCGTAGTACCACTACATCCATTCAAACTCGGCGTTACAGCATAAGTAACGGAACCTTGAACATTACCCGTTACAGACAATGTTTGTGCAATAACAGAACCAGAACCAGCACTCATTCCTGAAACTCCTGAATAAGACGAAATAACCCAATCAAATGTTGTACCTGGCAATGATGCGCCTAATACAATATTGGTTGCTGTTCCACTACATATAGGTAATTGTGGTAAAACCCCAAATATCTCTGACCTTGGACTAACTGTAATAACTATCGTTTGTGGCAGACCAACACATCCATTCTTAACAGGAGTAACTTGATAAGTAACCGTACCTGAAGCAACTGGACTTGTTGTTGTAATTACTTGGTTAATTGAAGAACCTGTCCCTGATGTAGCTCCCGTAACAATTGCACCTGTTTGATTTGTTATCACCCAGTTAAATGTAGTACCTGTAATATTACTTACTGAATTAATCTGTACCATCTCCCCTGAACAGATTGAATCATCTACAGCTGTTACTACAACATCTGGAATCGGATTCACTTGTATTGCAACTGATATAGGATCTCCATAACAATTGTTTGCAAAAGGTAATACCGTATAAGTTACCGAACCTGTATTAACTGCATTAAGTAAATTTAAACTTTGAGAAATAGTACTTCCTGAACCTGGCTGAACTGTTGCTGTATCTAAATTTGAAGAAGCAACATTCCATGTAAATGTCGTCCCTGGAATAGTACTATTTAATGTTATTGCAGTTGTATCACCATCACAATAAGTCAAATTACCTGTAAAACTAGCAACCGGTTTGGGTGTCACATTTACTTGAACAGTAATCGATGGACCTGAACAACCATTAGCTGTTGGAGTAATGGTATAAATCACAAATCCATTTGAAATACCTGTAGCAGTTAATGTTTGAACTATGGATGATCCCGAACCGTTTGTAGCACCACTTACTCCTGATTGCGTAGTAACAACCCAATTAAATGTTGTGCCTGCAACAGTACTAAATAAATTAATGTTACTACTTGTTCCAGAACAAATGGTCTCTCCTACTGGATTAGATGTAGCAACTGGTATTGGGTTAACAACAACCGTAGCGCTACCTGTTAAGGTATTACTACACGCTGGAACAGTACCACTTACTATACTCACCAATTGATAAACTGAATTTGAAGTTAAAACTGGAGTAGTCAAAATAAGCGTTCCAGAAGCTGGAATAACCGCCGTTTGATTCAAACCTCCATTAACCGTATAAGTTACCGTTGCATTTGGTGTACCAGTAATAGTAACCGTACCCGATGTATTTTGACAAATTGTACTTCCTGTTATACCCGCTGTTGGTAATGGCAACACATTTACTGTAACCGTACCTGATAATGGTGTAACACAACCATTAGCAACACTAACTAAAGTATAAATTGATGAGTTCGTTAATGCTGGCGTAGTCAACGTAGCCGAACCCGAACTATTTAAAACAATCGTTTGGTTCGCTCCATTATTAACTGTATAAGTTATCGTAGCATTTGCACTACCTGTAAATGTAATTGTTGATGTACCTCCTGAACAAATAGTAGCTGGCGAAACAGCAATAGTTGCTGTTGGTAAAGACGTAATGGTAACAGTAGTAGTTGCTGGAACCGAAGCACATCCCGCACTTGCTGGAATTGTATAAGTAATCGTATAAGTACCCGGTACACTCGTACTTGGTGTTATAGCTCCCGTTGTAGCATCTAATGTTAAACCTGCTGTAGAAACAAAAGTTCCTCCTGTATAAGCATTAGTTCCTGTTAACGTTACCGCTTGAGGCGCTGTACTATTATTACAGAATGGTGTACCTGCATAAGATATTGTAGCCGTAGGCGCTCCTGTTATGGTAACAGTAGTAGTCACTGGAACCGAAGCACATCCTACACTTGCTGGAATTGTATAAGTAACCGTATAAGTACCCGGTACACTCGTACTTGGAACAATCGCTCCCGTTGTAGCATCTAATGTTAAACCTGCTGTAGAAGTAAAGGTTCCTCCTGTATAAGCATTAGTTCCTGTTAACGTTACCGCTTGTGATGCTGTAACTGTTGTACAATAAGGTGTACCCGCATAAGAGATACTTGCCGTTGGTGCAGCTGTTACAGTAACAGTAGTAGTTGCTGGAACCGAAGCACATCCCGCACTTGCTGGAATTGTATAAGTAATCGTATAAGTACCCGGTACACTCGTACTTGGTGTTATAGCTCCCGTTGTAGCATCTAATGTTAAACCTGCTGTAGAAACAAAAGTTCCTCCTGTATAAGCATTAGTTCCTGTTAACGTTACCGCTTGAGGCGCTGTACTATTATTACAGAATGGTGTACCTGCATAAGATATTGTAGCCGTAGGCGCTCCTGTTATGGTAACAGTAGTAGTCACCGGAACCGAAGCACATCCTGCACTTGCTGGAATTGTATAAGTAACCGTATAAGTACCCGGTACACTCGTACTTGGAACAATAGCTCCCGTTGTAGCATCTAATGTTAAACCTGCTGTAGAAGTAAAGGTTCCTCCTGTGTAAGCATTAGTTCCTGTTAACGTTACCGCTTGTGATGCTGTAACCGTTGTACAATAAGGTGTACCCGCATAAGAGATACTTGCCGTTGGTGCAGCTGTTACAGTAACAGTAGTAGTTGCTGGAACCGAAGCACATCCCGCACTTGCTGGAATTGTATAAGTAATCGTATAAGTACCCGGTACACTCGTACTTGGTGTTATAGCTCCCGTTGTAGCATCTAATGTTAAACCTGCTGTAGAAACAAAAGTTCCTCCTGTATAAGCATTAGTTCCTGTTAACGTTACCGCTTGAGGCGCTGTACTATTATTACAGAATGGTGTACCTGCATAAGATATTGTAGCCGTAGGCGTTCCTGTTATGGTAACAGTAGTAGTCACTGGAACCGAAGCACATCCTGCACTTGCTGGAATTGTATAAGTAACCGTATAAGTACCCGGTACACTCGTACTTGGAACAATAGCTCCCGTTGTAGCATCTAATGTTAAACCTGCTGTAGAAGTAAAGGTTCCTCCTGTGTAAGCATTAGTTCCTGTTAACGTTACCGCTTGTGATGCTGTAACCGTTGTACAATAAGGTGTACCCGCATAAGAGATACTTGCCGTTGGTGCAGCTGTTACAGTAACAGTAGTAGTTGCTGGAACCGAAGCACATCCCGCACTTGCTGGAATTGTATAAGTAATCGTATAAGTACCCGGTACACTCGTACTTGGTGTTATAGCTCCCGTTGTAGCATCTAATGTTAAACCTGCTGTAGAAACAAAAGTTCCTCCTGTATAAGCATTAGTTCCTGTTAACGTTACCGCTTGAGGCGCTGTACTATTATTACAGAATGGTGTACCTGCATAAGATATTGTAGCCGTAGGCGCTCCTGTTATGGTAACAGTAGTAGTCACTGGAACCGAAGCACATCCTGCACTTGCTGGAATTGTATAAGTAACCGTATAAGTACCCGGTACACTCGTACTTGGAACAATCGCTCCCGTTGTAGCATCTAATGTTAAACCTGCTGTAGAAGTAAAGGTTCCTCCTGTGTAAGCATTAGTTCCTGTTAACGTTACCGCTTGTGATGCTGTAACCGTTGTACAATAAGGCGTACCCGCATAAGAGATACTTGCCGTTGGCGCAGCTGTTACAGTAACAGTAGTCGGTGTTGGAATAGTAGGACAAGCCCCTACTCCATTTGGAAGATAAGTTATTGTATAAGTACCTGGTAAACTCGTACTTGGTGTTATAACACCTGTAGTTGAATTTATTGTTAAACCAACAGGAACAGCTGTATAATTAGACGCGCCTGTAGCACCAACTAACGTTGGAGCATAAGTCGAAACATCTGAAGTACACAACGGTGTAGTATATGAAATCGTTGATGTAGTAGGTGAAGCAACTGTAACTGTTGTGGTATATCCTGCTGCTGCACATCCACCGCACGCAGGATAATTAATCGTAACTGTATAAGTACCAGGCAAACTTAATGCCGGTGTAATTACCCCAGTTGTAGCATCAATAAACAAACCTGCTGGTGTAGCTGAATACGTAGGAACATTTGAAGCACAAGATCCAGAACCAGCTGTAGTCGTTGTAAATATTGGCGCATAAGTTGAAGCATCTGTTGTACAAAAATCAGACGGCGAATAAGACAATGTCCCCACAACTTGCTGAGACACTGTAATCGTAACACTACCCGATTGTGGATTGGTACAACCAGGAGGTGTAATTGAAGCATTAATCAAACTATACGTAGTCGTTACTGTTGGACTAACCGAAACAACTGAAGTCCCCGCAGAATCAATTGTAGTCGTGAAATTTGAAGTACCATCTGTGTAAGTAATCAAAGCACCTGGAGTACCTGTAAATGTTAAATTCGTTGAACCACCATTACAAATACTAGCCGTACCCGAAATAGTCACTGTAGGCTGTGAAACAACCTGCAATTGAAAAGATGTCGTTGTAAAATTCGCAGCATTTGACGACTCTTCCAAACGAATATAAATAGTCTGTGGATTAACAGTATTTGTAAATGAATTGGTCGGCGAAATCGCATTTAAATCACCATTTGCATCCGATAACGAAGTATGGTAAGTAACATTATAGTTCGCCGGATTATTTGAACCTAAAGCAATGGGCGTTTGTGGATCTAAATTAAAGGTAGCAAAACCATCATTACTAGAATCATCACAAACTACTAAATTAGGAGGAGTAACTACAGCACATGCAACTTGTAAAAGTTGAAAATGAACCTCTTCGCGACATCCCGTCCCTACTGCAATATTTTCACCTCCAAAATAAATTGTCTGACCTGGTGTTCCTGGATATGCACCCCATTGAGCAGAAGGAATCATGTTTGTATTGTTAATCGCATCTGCTTGAGTTAAATAAAATCCATAATTTTCAAAATCTCCAGGAGATCCATTTGTAATAATATTAATAACTGAATTTAAATTAAAAACAATTGGTGAAACATAATTACAAATAGTAATATCTGGAGGTGTTGTCATTGTTGAAGAACTTGTGTAAACAATATCAACACTATCTGTAGCAGCATCAGAACAACCCGGTCTTGTAACAACAACAGACCAAGTACCTGCTTGATTTACATTAATCGTTTGAGTAGTATATGCCGGTTGTAACACCCCATTTAAATACCATTGGTAAACTGGAGTACCCGGAGTTGTTGGCGGACTTAAAAATGTAGCCGTTAAATTTTTAGAAGCTGGACAAGTTATAATATCAGGACCAAGAGTTACACCACAAACCACATCACAAGATAAAGAACCACCTCCACCTGTTTGATTAATTGTGTATGTACCTTGATTTTGATTAAAATTTGTAACCAACAAAATATATACTTGACCAATTTGTGCATTGCTAATATTAACAATTTCAGTAGCTGAAGCTGAATAACTACAATCTACAACATTGTTTGGTCCTGTATAACCTGGTGAATACCCAAACAAACTACCACATGCGGTATCATGGGAAGCAAATGGCCCCCATAAACAAAAATCCACATCTCCATTTGTTTGAGAAAGTGTAAAATCCATATTACCAGCAGTACCTACTGTCCACACAAACCAAGCTGGGTGGGGTGTTGAACCTAAACAATTTACACCACCATAACCTGCAGCATTTCCTGGGCTGGTTGTGTTATTTGAGTTATTATAAGGCCCTCCCTGTCCGGAACACATAGGATCTGCACCAGCACAGTTAAGCCCCTGAGAGTATGTAATAGCACTTATAAAAAACGCTATTAGTAGAGTAATTTTTCTCATTTTGTTAATTTATAGTTTTTTTTTGTAATTATAGTTTAATTAGCAAATTTAATAAAATATATTATTTTACCATTATTTTTATGTTAAATTACTTTACCTTATGATTTTGAAGTTAAATCAATTATCTTTGCGAAAAAATTGCACTCAAAAAATAAAAGATGAGCATTAATAACGAAATTTTAGATGAAATGGGCGATAATCATATTGCCACTAACGCTGAAACTCCACTAAGAGCTGATGCTTTCAATATTTCTGACGAGGAAAAAATTGAATCTATAAAAAAAGATGTAGAAAATATTTTAACAACTTTAGGCATGGACTTAACAGATGATAGTCTAAAAGGAACACCTAACAGAGTTGCTAAAATGTTTGTTAAAGAAATTTTTGGAGGATTAAACCCTAATAAAAAACCTAGTTCTTCTACTTTTGACAATAAGTATAAGTATGGAGAAATGTTAGTTGAAAAAAACATTGTTGTATATTCTACTTGTGAGCATCACCTATTACCTATTGTTGGAAGAGCACATGTAGCCTATATTTCTAATGGTTCTGTTGTTGGACTTTCTAAAATGAATAGAATTGTAGATTATTATGCAAAAAGACCTCAAGTACAAGAAAGACTAACAATTCAAATTGTAAAAGAGTTACAAAGCGTTTTAAATACTGAAGATGTAGCATGTGTTATTGATGCCAAACACTTGTGTGTTAATTCAAGAGGAATTAGAGACATTGAAAGCAGTACAGTAACATCAGAATTTGGCGGCAAATTCAAAGATGAAAAAGTAAGAAGAGAATTCTTAGATTATATAAAATTAGATACACAATTTTAAACATTTACATACAAAATTAAACACCTATCAAAGTAAATTATACCAATGGAACTTTATAAGCAACATCAATTAAAAATATACAATTCACTTTCAGGAGAAAAAGAAGTTTTTAAACCAATTCATGATGGAAAAGTTGGAATGTATGTTTGTGGGCCAACGGTTTACAGTTATGTTCATTTAGGTAATGTTCGAACATTTTTATCTTTCGATATGGTATTTAGATACTTAAACCATTTAGGTTACAAAGTTAGGTATGTAAGAAACATAACAGATGCTGGACATTTAACAGACGATGGAGATGTTAATAACGATCGATTTGTAAAACAATCAAGATTAGAAAAGTTAGAACCTATGGAAATTGTACAAAAGTATACAGTATATTTTCATAAAGTAATGGAACTTTTCAATGCATTTCCACCTACAATTGAACCCACAGCAACTGGACACATAGTTGAACAAATTGAACTGACTCAAAAACTAATTGAAAACGGATTAGCTTATGAAAGCAATGGCTCTGTATATTTTAATGTTTTTGAATACAATAAACGTGGATTAAATTATGGCGAATTGAGCAATAGAAATATTGATGAATTATTTGCCAATACAAGAGATCTTGACGGTCAAAACGAAAAGAAAAATCCGCAAGATTTTGCCTTATGGAAAAAAGCATCTCCCGAACATATAATGAGATGGAATTCTCCTTGGGGAGAAGGATTTCCTGGCTGGCACTTAGAATGTACCGCAATGAGTACCAAATATCTAGGTGAAAAATTTGACATTCATGGAGGAGGATTAGATTTAAAATTTCCTCATCACGAATGTGAAGTAGCACAAGGCAAAGGCTGCAATCATGAAAGCCCTGTAAATTATTGGATGCACGCTAACATGCTTACCATGAATGGTCTTCGAATGAGTAAATCTACAGGGAATTTTGTTTTACCAATGGAATTAATCGAAGGTACTAATTCAATTTTTGAAAAAGAATTTCATCCTTCAGTAATTCGTTTTTGTTTTTTACAAGCACATTATAGAGGCGTACTCGACATTTCAAATGATGCTTTAATAGCAAGTGAAAAAGGATATAATAGATTAATGGAAGCCATTGAATTATTACCTAATTTACAACCAAGTCAAAATTCTACATTCAATGTTCCGGAATGGAAAAAAACTTGTTATGACGCAATGAATGATGATTTTAATACGACTATTTTAATTGCACAATTATTTGAAGCTGTGCGTATCATCAATTTAATTAATGATAAAAAAGAAACATTAACAGCCGAAGATTTAGCAGTTTTTTCCAAAACTATTCACAATTTTACTTTTGATGTTTTAGGATTAGCTTCTAAGAAAGAAAGTAGTCAAAACGCAAATAAACTTGATGCCGTATTAGAAATGTTAATTCAAATGAGAAATGAAGCCAGAGCAAATAAAAATTGGTCTTTATCAGATGAAATTAGAGACAATCTTGCAGCACTTGGTATTCAATTAAAAGATGGTAAAGAAGGTACAACCTTTAACTATTAAAAATAATTTATTCTTATAAAATAAAAAGCCACTCCTTACAGAGTGGCTTTTTCCTAACCAAAAATTAAACTAGAACTTGAGTAAACATTTACACTTAAGTGAAATTTAATCTGCTCTTATTAATTTACTTTTATATTTTACTTAGAATAAGAATTTTACACCTACTCTTAATCCACCTACACTTCTAGATCCTGTTAAATCAAATGGATTAGCATTAAAGCTTACGTTAGTAGTTTTATCACCTACATTTGGATCAATTGTACTAGTAGTAAAATTAACTAATGAGAAAGATGTTTCAACTGTCATCCATTTATTAACAATAAAGTCAAAACCTGGCGCTAAGTCTACTCCTATTGAAGTTGTTTTGTCATCAGATATTTTATCTTTTCCAAAAGTCATAGGTAATGAAGCTTGACCGAATAAGAAAAATTTACCTCCAATTCCCCAATATTTTCTAACTAAAGGCTGAATAATGAAAGCAGAAGTCTCTCCTGTTGTAGTAGTAGTTCCTGCTAAAGTTGTTTCTTCTTTTCCATTAATAACACCAACACCTAAACCTATAGTTGTTGTTGGAGCAACAAAATAACCAACTACTGGAATAATAGCATTAGATGTAGTTTTTACAGTACCATTATCATTTGAACCAAAAGACAATTGACCTGCAGCCCACCAAGTTCCTTCTAAACCTTTATTCTCTTCTTGTGCATTTGATGTTAAACTAAATAATGCAATACCAGCTAATAATAATAATTTTTTCATTTTTCTGTTTGTTTTAAATTAACAGGACAAATTTAGGTTGGCATTAGTCAATAAAAACTGATTTATATCATAGTTTAAAATTTATTTTAACCTTAAAATTTCACTTTATTTTAACCTTTTTATACCTATATTTGCCAAAAAGTCAGCAATAAATGCTTTTAAAAAAAATAGCTATTTTCCCTTTTAAACTACTAATTCGGTTTTATCAATTAGTGATTTCGCCTTTGACTCCTGCCGCTTGTAGATTTGAACCTACTTGTTCAACTTATTCCATTCAAGCATTAGAAAAACATGGCTTAATTAAAGGCGGATGGCTTGCGATTAAAAGAATTGTTAGCTGTCATCCTTGGGGAAAAAGCGGTTATAACCCTGTACCCTAAATTTTTAATTAATTATAAAATATAAAATATGATTTGGAATCCAACAGAAGGAATTGATTTAGGTTTTTTCATGATTCGTTTTTATAGCCTTACATGGGTAGCAGCTTTTGCTTTCGGATGGTACATTATGAAGTACATTTTCATTAGAGAAAATGAATCAATAGAAAAACTAGACAAACTATTTGTTTATACTATAGTTGCAACGATGCTTGGTGCCCGATTAGGACATGTTCTATTTTATCAATCCGAATTATTCACTCAAGATCCTTTAAGCATATTATTACCAATAAGTACACAAAATGGAATTCATTTTACTGGATTTAGTGGATTAGCCAGTCATGGTGCTGCAATTGCAATCATCATTACTATGTATTACATCAAAGAAAAAGTTTTAAAAAGACCTTTACTTTGGATTTTAGATAGAATTGTTATTCCAGTTTCATTTGGAGCAATTTTCATTCGTCTAGGAAATTTTTTTAACTCTGAAATATTTGGCAAACCAACATCAGCAGATAGTTTTTTAGCGATGAAATTCATCAAAGGAGAAGATTGGTTAGGTACAAGAGAAGTAATAAAAGCAACAAATATTCAAGATGCTGCACAAGCTTATAATGCAATAGAAAAAGATGTACAGTTTAAAAACATTTTAGATACAATTCCGTATAGGTATCCTGCACAATTATATGAAGCAATATTATATGTACCTGTTTTTATTATACTTATGTATTTATATTGGAAAACAGATGCTAGAAACAAATCAGGTTTGTTATTTGGTTTATTTTTAGTATTATTATGGTCAATACGATTTGGTGTAGAGTTTGTTAAAGAAAGTCAAGGCGGATTTGAAGAATATCCACTGTTTAACGCATTGTCTACTGGTCAATGGTTAAGTATACCATTCATTATCTTAGGTTTTTATTTTATTTACCAATCACAAAAACCAAAAAAAAATTAATTGAAAAACCTGCATAGTGCAGGTTTTTTTAATCAATTATACTTATTGAACCATAAATTTTTACTTTATTAAACGCTGTATTTACAATTGTAATTGATTTAAATTCGTGATCGAAAAAGAAAAAAAAATTGTTATGAAAAAGATTTTACTACTAGTATCGCTTTTATCATTAAGCACTATTTATTCACAATCATGTTGTCAACTTGCCTTTTCATCAAACGATGGGAACATGTCTAGTTTTACTTCAGATCAAAAATTTATTGCTTCTCATGCCAATCCTAATTTTTATATTCATGAAAGTTCAGTTGGAGGCAAAATGATTACTTTCCCAACTTCTGATGGAAAAACAGCCAATGGTTATGTAATAATGGCCAACAAAAAAACAAATGATTGGTTATTTGTTTACCAAGAATGGTGGGGATTAAATGATCATATTAAAAAACAAAGTGATGTTTTTTATAATGAATTAAAAGGCAAAGTTAATGTTTTGGCAATTGACATGTATGATGGAAAAGTAGCTACAAAATCAGAAGATGCTGCAAAATACATGCAAGGTACTGATGAAAGAAGATTAGAAACTATAGTGTCAGGAGCACTTTCATTTGTGGGTAAAAAAGCAAAAATAGCTTCTATTGGATGGTGTTTTGGTGGTGGATGGTCTTTAAAATCAGCCATTATGAGTAAAAAACAAGCCATAGGTGCTGTTATGTATTATGGAATGCCTGTTAAAGATGTAGAAAAATTAAAAAATTTAAATTGTGATGTGCTCGGATTATTTGCAACTGAGAATTGGATTTCAAAAGAAATTATTGAAGAATTTGCTGCTAATATGAAAATTGCAAATAAAATTTTAAATTATAAAATTTTCGAATCTGAACATGCTTTTGCAAATCCAAGTAATCCAAAATATAACGAAAAAGATGCTTCAGAAGCGAACAAAATGGCAATTGAATATTTAAAAGGAAAATTTAAAATAAAATAAAAGTTTTCTTTTTACTCCTTTACTAATTGCGCTTTTTCCACTGTTAAACCAACTCCTATAATATTAGGTACAAATCCATAAGTTGATTTGGGGATAAATTGTATTTTGTAAACACCTTTTTCTAATTTAAGATTTTCTCTAATTGGAAATTTTACATCACAAATATCCCCAATACAATCAGCTACTGATAAATCGACAGCAATAGTAGCTTTTTCAATCGATCCATTAGGTTTTGTAATTTCTAATTCAATTGGAAATGTTTTCATTTCAGTTCCAAAAACATTACTAATATTTAAATAAACACTATAATTAGCTTCTTCCTCAATAGTAAATTCATGTTTTTGAACCAAAGAACAAAGCCATCGTTTATCTTCTGGTAAATTTTCAAATGAATGGTAGATTTGATTTTTATTACAGGAAAGCACTATAAAAAACATTAGGAATAAATAGTGAATTTTTCTCATAAAAGATAAGATTAAGTGAATTATATAACGATTTAAATGATGTAAAATTGTATTTTTGCTTACTATTTTAAAAATATGGGAAGAATACTATCTATTGACTACGGCCAAAAAAGAACAGGAATTGCGGTTACTGATGAAATGCAAATTATTGCAAGTGGTTTAACTACAATT
This sequence comes from Flavobacterium indicum GPTSA100-9 = DSM 17447, assembly GCF_000455605.1. Classification (NCBI taxonomy): domain Bacteria; kingdom Pseudomonadati; phylum Bacteroidota; class Flavobacteriia; order Flavobacteriales; family Flavobacteriaceae; genus Flavobacterium; species Flavobacterium indicum. The sequence continues at coordinate 885,262 of NC_017025.1, read as the reverse complement.
GAAACGCCAGTCATATTTGATTTCTTAACCAACTATTTTTCGAAAGAAAAAGTAGACAAAGTAATTATTGGGGAACCAAAACAAATGGATGGTTCACCATCGGAAAGTGCTATATATATTGAAAAGTTTTGTGAAAATTTTCAAAACAAATTCCCTAATTTACCTTTGGTAAAAGTAGATGAACGTTTTACCTCAAAAATGGCATTTCAAACTATGATTGATAGTGGCTTAAAGAAAAAACAGCGCCAAAACAAAGCACTTATTGATGAGATTGCTGCAACAATTATATTACAAGATTTTTTAAACAGAAATATACCTTAAAAAACAAGTAAAATTCATATTTTTGCACTTTCAAAATGAAAGAATATGATTTTACAAATATATGGATATGGTGAAGCGGTATTGAGAAAAATTGGAGAAGAAATTACTCCAGAATACCCAAACCTTAAAGAAACTATCGCAAATATGTATGACACAATGTATCATGCCTGTGGTGTTGGCTTGGCTGCACCCCAAGTAGGATTAGCAATACGATTATTTATTGTTGACACTACTCCATTTGCAGATAGCGATGAAGTTTCTAAAGAAGAAGCAGAACAATTAAAAGATTTTAGAAGAACTTTTATTAATGCTACAATTGTTAAAGAAGAAGGTGAAATTTGGGGATTTAATGAAGGTTGTTTAAGTATTCCAGATGTTCGTGAAGATGTTTTTCGTCATGAAAAAATTACTATTGAATATTTCGATGAAAATTTTGAAAAGAAAACCGAAGTATTTGACGGTCTGATTGCCAGAGTAATTCAACATGAATACGACCATATTGAAGGTGTTTTATTTACCGATCACTTATCTGCATTAAGAAAAAAAATGATTGGAAAAAAATTACAAAATATTATGGAAGGAAAAGCTAGACCTGATTATAAAATGAAATTTGCTAATCTCAAAATTAAATAATTTAGCACTATTTTAAAAAATTACTTTTGCATATTACATATAAAAAAATATATTTGCCAACCTAAAAAATAAAAAACACAATGAGCTTTCAAAAAATATTAGCTATATCTGGGAAACCAGGTTTATTTGAATTAAAAATTCAAACACGTACAGGATTTGTTGCTGAATCATTAGTTGATGGAAAAAAAGTAACAGTGGGAATGAGAAGTAACGTTAGTTTATTATCAGAAATTGCAGTTTATACTTACACAGAAGAAGTACGTTTAGCAGAGGTTTTCAAAGCTATCGCAACTAAAGAAAATGATGGATTAGCGTTATCTCATAAAGAAAGTGATGCAGCATTAAGAGACTATTTTAGAGAAATTTTACCCGAATTTGATGAAGACCGAGTTTATACTTCAGACATTAAAAAAATAGTAAACTGGTACAATTTACTTCAACCTAAGGGTTATGTAACGGTTGAGGCATTATCTGCAGAACCAAAAGAAGAAGCTCCAGCAGCAGAATAAATACAAGTCCCGATACCTATCGGGATTTTTTTTTACTAGGAGCACACAATATATTTTCATAACACATCTCCACGGGCTATCCACAGTACAAGGTACTTGCTCCTATCCCGGCTATACTTGACATTCTTATTTCATAAATCATATAATTTCGGCTTAATTCTTGTTAGTATTTTTTTAATCAAACAATATTTTATACATTTATTCGTTGAAAACAATATCCATGAAAGTACAAAACGAAAATAAAAACAACGAAAAAAAATCAATTGCAATTGCATTATTCATTTATATGACAATAATTGCAATAATGTTCTTTATTCGATTTTGGCCACCTTATGGAAAAACTGAAGCTTTAATTGCAAAAGGTGGCGGTGGTGGCGGTGCTACAGTTAATTTTGGCGATAGTGATTTAGGTAAAGGAGACGATTACTTAAGTGAAACACTGGAAGTAAAAATGCAAGAAACTTCCAAAGCTACACCAGAAGAAAATGTACCCGATGAAATTTTAACGCAAGATAATGTAGGTGCGGAAGTAAAAACGCCGCCTAAAACAAACATAACAACAAAAAACAAACCCAAAGACACAAAACCTGTAGAAAATACTACACCAGTAAAAAAAACAAATTCTGCGCTAACTAACATGCTTAAGGGCAAAAACAAAGGTGGTGATGGTGATGACAATGTGGGCGGAAACAAAGGAAAATCAAATGGCGATTTAAACTCAAATAGCTATTATGGCAATGGGGGTTCTGGTGGCGGAACTGGTGGCGGAAACGGTACCGGAAATGGTACTGGAAATGGAAGCGGTAACGGATCAGGAAGTGGTAGTGGTTCTGGCGGAGGTGCAAGTTATAATTTAGCTGGAAGAAGACCTGCAAGAATACCAGAGGTAGGCAATTCATGTAACTCATTTGGAAAAGTTGTAATAGAAGTAATAGTTGATAAAGCAGGAAATACTATTAGCGCCTCAAATGGCAAAGGAACAAAAGCCGATGCTTGTCTTATAGCATTAGCACGTCAGTATGCATTGAAAACAAAATGGCAAGCTAGCGATACCGCTGCAGACAAACAAATAGGTACCATTACATATAATTTCAAAAACACCGACTAAAATTTATTCCCATTAATAACTTTATTGATTTTAGAATTACTATTTGCAACAAAAGACTTTCACTATATTTGCATAGCTAAAATTTAAAACTATGCAACATATAATAGACAGATTTATTAGTTATGTTACTATCGACACAGAATCTGATCCCAACTCAACAACAACTCCAAGTACAGCTAAACAATGGAATTTAGCTAACAAACTAGCTGAAGAATTAAAACAAATTGGCCTAACAGATGTATCCATTGATGATAAATCTTATGTAATGGGAACACTTCCAAGCAACGTAAAGCATGATGTTCCTACGATTGGCTTTGTTTCCCATTTCGATACTACTCCAGATTTTACAGGAGCAAATGTAAAACCTCAAATCGTTAAAAATTATGATGGTAATGATATTATTCTAAACAAAGAAAAAAACATTATCTTATCACCTTCTTATTTTAAAGATTTACTTTTATACAAAGGTCAAACACTTATTACAACAGACGGCACAACACTTTTAGGTGCAGATGATAAGGCTGGAATTACCGAAATTATGACAGCAATGGAATATTTGGTGCAACATCCAGAAATTAAACATGGTGCCATTAAAGTTTGTTTCACTCCAGATGAAGAAATTGGAAGAGGTGCTGATCATTTTGATGTTGAAAAATTTGGTGCTGATTGGGCTTATACTATGGACGGAAGTCAGATTGGAGAATTAGAATATGAAAATTTCAATGCTGCTGGAGTTAAAATAACATTTAAAGGAAAAAGTGTACATCCTGGTTATGCAAAAGGAAAAATGATTAATTCAATGCTTCTTGCAAATAAATTTATCTCTAAATTACCAAAAGACGAAACTCCAGAAACAACTCGTGGCTATGAAGGATTTTATCATGTTACTGGTATTTCTGGAAGTATTGAAGACACTAAAGTAGAATTAATTATACGCGATCACAACCGTAAAAAATTTAATGCAAGAAAAAAATATGTAGAGGAAGTTATTGCTAAATTTAATAAAAAATACAAAAAGCAATTTGGAGAAGATATAGCTATTTTAGAAATAAAAGATCAATATTACAATATGCGAGAAAAAATTGAACCCGTAATGCATATTGTAAAAATTGCTGAACAAGCCATGTTAGATTTAGGTATTAAACCATTAATCAAACCAATTAGAGGTGGTACTGATGGTTCTAGATTATCCTTCATGGGACTTCCTTGTCCAAACATTTTTGCAGGAGGCCATAATTTCCATGGCAAATATGAATATGTCCCTGTTGAAAGTATGCAAAAAGCTATTGATGTGATTATCAGGATAGCTGAGTTAACCGCATTAAAATAACAAATAAAGAGCATCCAAATTGGATGCTTTTTTTATTAATAAAATGCTAAATTACCTTAAATAAAGAAATATTTTCTTACTTTAGCAGAGTGTAAATAACTGAAGCGAAATTTATATTCAATTTTTTTATTTACATATTGAACTATGTTAGAGGATAAAACTATTTTTATTGTTGAAGACCATCCAATACTTGTTGATGGATATATAAATTTAATATCAACAATTGACAACAATACATTAAACAATTTTATTATAGCAAATAATTGTGAAGAAGCTTACTTTACAATAGAGATGAATAAATCAAAAAAAATTGATTTTGCAATAATAGATTTGAATTTACCCTGTTTTGAAAAGCAAAATTTATATGACGGCGTTGATATTGCAAATTTGATTAGAAAATATTTTACCAATTGTAAAATTATAATCTTATCCATGTCTTCCTCTCCTTTGGATATTCATAGATTATTATCAAGTTGCAAGCCTGAAGCTATAATTGCAAAAAGTGATATTGATTATAAAAACTTTATTACAATATTTAAAAAAATAGAAAAAGGACAAAACTATTTCAGTTCAACCATAAATAGTTCCATCAAAAAAATTATGGAAATTAATTTTAATTTGGATTTCACTGATTTGCAAATTATAAAATTTATTTTAACCGGTATAAAAAGCAATAAAATTCCTGAACTGTTAAATGTCTCATCAAGTACCATTGTTAAAAGAAAAGCGGCAATTAAAAATTATTTTTTACAGGATAACGGTTCGGATAAAGAATTAATAACCGAATTAAAAAAACTAAAATTAATTTAAACCGTAATTTTTTTTAAAAATTATAGTAAATAACTTAGCAAATACTAAATTAACTTTGACCTAGTTATTTACACTACATTCTAAAAAACATTTACCCACGTTCTTACAATATTTTAGAGTAGTAGGTTTTTTTGTGGTAAAGAAGAGGTTATGTATATCATAGCCTCTTTTTTTTTTATTATGCCGTAAAAAGTACATTTATATATAGTAATTATTTATGATACAATGAATCTAAATTTACATTATAGAAATCTAAATCATAAATACGTATGAAAAATTTAATTACTAAAAGAACATTACTATTAATTTTCACAAGCGTTATTTTTCAAATAACAAATGCGCAAGTAGGTATTAGTACTACCTCTCCAGAAGGAGCATTAGATATTGTTTCTACTACAGGAGGTTTGGTCCCTCCTAGAATGAATCAAACTGAAAGAGATGCTCTTGTTTCCACTATGACGCCAAAAAGTGCTGTTATTTTCAATACCACATCCAACAATTTAGAAATAAATACAGGAACAAACCTAGCCCCAATTTGGAGTACAATTTCAACAAAAAATGCAACTAACGGATCTAGTATTGCCAAAATTATATATACAGCTTCTGCTGGTGATAGCTCCAAAACAATTACTATTGATGACCTTACATTTAGATTTTCTACAGGGATATTGGGCAGTACACGACCTCAAGTTTGCTTAGCAAATGCAGCTAATAAAACTATTTATTCAGGAACTTGTAAACAATTAGATCCAAGTGTAACAACATTTTTAGATTATTCACTGACATTTACAACGGGAAACTATAATGTTTTTCAAAATTTAACAGCATTAGGAACCCCCTTATTATTAGGTGAATTATCAACAACAATGATTGTAGATGTTACAGCCAATAAGTTTTACAGAGTTACATTCTATGTGAATGGTCCAACATTATCGGATAAAAACTTTGTTATAATAGCAGAATCTTTTTAAATCTAATATGTTCAAGAATCTCAAAACAATTAACTGAAATCTAGATAAAAACAAAAAAACAGCTAATAAGCTGTTTTTTTTGTTTTTATTTGTTGACAATAAAAATATTATTTTTTTTCATTTAATTTAATTGTCAAATCAGCTGCAATTGCATTTTTTTCCATTTTAATTTTTCCAGACATAGTTTCTAAAACTATTGTTGTTTCAGCTATTTCTGCAATTTTTCCGTGAATTCCAGCTTTAGTAATAACTTTATCTCCAACTTTTAAATTTGCTTCAAAAGTTTTTTCTTGCTTAATTCTTTTTCTTTGAGGCATAATGATTAGGAAATAAAAAACTGCTATCATTAAACCTAATTGAATAAATATCATTCCGTCTTTCATAGTTTATTTGTTTGTTTTAATATTCGCTTTAATTTTTACTACTTCAACCAAATTATCTGTATTACATCTAATATTGATAGATTTTTGTACAATTCCATTCTTCCCGTTAGAGTCAAATTTAACTTTAATTGGTGTAGATTCTCCAGGCTTAATTGCTTCCTTTGTAACTTCTGGTACAGTACATCCACATGAACCGTGCGCATCAATTACATATAAATCATTATTACCTGTATTTTTCATTATAAATTCAGTTTCAACAATTTCACCTTGGTTTATTTCACCAAAATCATGTTCCATTTTATCAAATGAAACTGTTGTTGATTTTTCACTTAATTCTTTTTGTCTTTTCTCAATAATCTGCGGGTCTTGATCAATAGTCATTTCACTATTTGATTTTTTACAACCCATAAAAAATGTACTTAAAATTAAAAAAGTGGCTAATTTTCTCATTTTAATATAAATTATAATAAACCTCTACCTGATTTTTTTATTTTATCATTTGCTTGGAATTCTTTAACCAAATTATCTAAAATTCCATTGATAAAGATACTACTTTTTGGAGTAGAATATTCTTTTGCTATTTCTAAATATTCATTTAAAGTTACTTTAACTGGAACCGATGGAAATTTCAATAATTCACATATTGCCATTTTTAGAATTATAGTATCTATTTCAGCAATTCTTTCAGTATCCCAATTAGGGGTTTTATTTTCATATTCTTTTGCAAATTCCAATTCATTTAAAACTGTTTTTCTAAATAAATTTCGAACAAATTCTTTATCATCTTCATCTTTAAATACACGAGGCAAATCTATAGAACTATCAATTGATTTTAAAGACTTAATTTGTTTACTGATTAAAGTGTTTATTACAGGAATATCGTCTACCCAGGTAATTTTATAATCTTCAAGATAATCATACAATTTATCATTAGGAGCAATTACTTGTGTAAACAAATCTGAAATAAAATAAATATCATCTTCAAAAGTTGAAGATGGAGTAGACATATATTTTGTATAAACTTCCGATTCTTTTATAGCATCTAAAAGAAACAAAATAGTATCATCATTTAATTTCCAATTGTTAATTTTTCTGAATTCTAATTTATCATGGAATTGATCATGTTTTTCTAAAATTTTAAAAAACTGATTATTGATAAATTTCAAATTTGGATTTCGTTCTTGAGGTGTAGCCAAATGCTTTTTCGCAACTCTATCTAAATACTCTTGTTCTTTGATTTTTAATTCTTCAAAAATTGATAAAACCAATAGATACAAATCTTGTGCATTATCGATACTTTGCATTAAGAATTTTTCTTGTTGATCTAATGAGTCGGTTTGATGTTGATGCATTGCATAAATTGTTTGCATCACTTTTACTCTAAAATGTCTTCTGTTAAGCATGACTAAGAACTTATTTTTAAAATTAATCCCGTTGAATAAAACATTCAACGGGACAAAATTACAATTTTTTATTGAAAAGAATTAGCCGTTTTGTAATTCTTTTTTTCTATCATCAATTCTTTGTTGTGCAATAGAAAATGCAGCTTGATGAGTAGTGATCGCATTTTTTTCAGCAAAATCAAATATTTCTAATGCCGTATTATAAATATTTTCAGTTTTTTCCATAACCTGAGCTTTAGTTAAATGTGCAATCTCAGAATACACATTAATAACACCACCAGCATTAATTAAAAAATCAGGAGCATATAAAATACCTCTTTCTTTTAATAATTTACCGTGTATTACTTCATTAGCCAACTGATTATTAGCTGCACCAGCAATAACTTTTGCTTGAATTTTATTTACAGTATCATCATTAATAGTTGCACCTAAAGCACAAGGAGCATAAATATCGACATCTAAGCTATATAAATCATCACCTGTATAAATTTTAGCGCCATATTTAGAACCTACTTCATGTAATCTAGCTTCATTAATATCAGAAATAGTAACTAAAGCGCCACTTTCTGTTAAATGTTTAACTAAAGACTCACCCACATGTCCAGTTCCTTGAACTAAAACTTTTTTACCTTCTAAATTATCTGAGCCAAATTTGTATTTTGCAGCCGCTTTCATCCCCATAAACACACCATAAGCAGTCACAGGAGAAGGATTACCAGAACCACCTCTTTCTACCGAGATACCCGCAACATGTTTTGTTACATTATTAACAATATCCATGTCTCTAGTTTCCATACCTACATCTTCTGCAGTGATATACTTTCCAGATAATGAATCAACAAATTGACCAAATCTTGTCATCAATTCATCTGTTTTTTGTGTTTTAGCATCTCCAATAATTACGGCTTTACCTCCACCTAAATTTAAACCAGAAATAGAATTTTTATAGGTCATTCCTCTAGACAAACGTAACACATCATTTAATGCTTCCCATTCGTTTGTATAATTCCACATCCTTGTTCCTCCTAATGCTGGTCCAAGAACTGTATTATGAACACCAATAATTGCTTTTAAACCTGTATCTTTGTCGTAACAAAAAACTACTTGCTCATGTCCGTCAAAAGAAATTTGACCAAATACCGGATCTACTTTGTGTAGTTCACTTGGTTTTACTATATCTGCTGTCATGGGTAATTTTGATTTTTTTTCAATGATTAGAGACAAAAATATACATAATTTTTAATTATTCTCTATTTTTTAAGTTATTTTTAATAATTCTCTAACACTTTAATTTTGCATTAAATAAATTTTTTTAGGATTTTTACAAAATAAAAATTAATTAACTCTCTATTTTATAAAATTAAATGAAAGAATTACAATATTTAAATAAATATTTTCTAAAATATAAATATCGATTTTTACTAGGAATCATTATTACTATAGTAGCACAAATCTTTTCACTTTTTACTCCAGAGTTAGTTGGAAATTCAATAAAAACTATAGAAATTTTCATAAAATCGAATGGCCAAAACAGCGATTATCTTAAATCTAATTTACTAAAAAACATAGGTTTAATAATCTTGTGTACTTTAATTGCAGGATTCCTCACCTTTTTAATGCGACAAACCTTAATTGTGATGTCACGCTTTGTAGAATTTGATTTAAAAAACGAGATTTTTTTACATTATGAAGCTCTTTCGCAAAATTTTTACAAAAAAAATAGAACTGGCGACTTAATGAACCGCATTAGTGAAGATGTTGGAAAAGTAAGAATGTATGTAGGCCCCGCAGTAATGTACACCATTAATACAATTATTCGATTTGCTGCAATAATCATAAGTATGTCCAGTATCAATTGGAAACTAACTTTATACTCATTAGCACCTTTACCAATACTTTCGTACAGCATTTTCATATTAAGTAAAGAAATCAACAAAAAAAGTACAAATTACCAACAGAATTTATCAAAATTATCTTCATTTACTCAAGAATTCTTTTCGGGAATACGAGTAATAAAAGCCTATGCGTTAGAACAAAAAAGAAATGAAGAGTTTAAAACTTTATCTAACGATAGTAAAACAAAAAACTTAGCCTTATCAAAAACGAATGCACTATTTGGCCCGTTGATGGTATTTCTTATTGGATTAAGTTACTTGATAGTCATCCTTGTTGGAGGAAAAATGTATATCAATGAAGAAATAAAAGATTTAGGAGTTATTGCACAATTTTTACTTTATATAGGAATGTTAGTGTGGCCAGTAGCTTCATTTGGTTGGGTATCCTCATTGGTTCAAGAAGCAGAGGCTTCACAAAAAAGAATAAATGAATTTTTAAAAGAAAAACCAGAAATTAAAAATGAAGGAAGCATTACTTCATCAATTAAGGGGCAAATTGAATTTAAAAATGTAAGTTATACTTATGAAGACACAAATATTCAAGCGTTAAAAAATATAAATTTTAAAATAGATTCTGGTAAAACATTAGCAATTTTAGGCAAAACAGGTTCTGGCAAATCAACCATATTAAATTTAATAACCCGAATACATGATATTGAATCAGGTGAAATTACAATTGACAACAACACCATCAAATCAATTGAATTAGTTCATCTAAGAAATAACATCAGCATTGTACCCCAAGATCCATTTTTATTTTCTGATACAATTAAAAACAATATACTATTCGGAAAAAGTAATGCCTTAGATGAAGAAATAATAGAAGTTGCTAAAATAGCATCCGTACACGAAAACATTGCTAATTTCACTAATAAATATGAAACAATGCTTGGTGAAAGAGGAATTACATTATCAGGTGGTCAAAAACAAAGAATATCAATTGCGAGAGCAATACTTAAACAAGCTCCAATTTTATTATTAGATGATTGCTTAAGTGCTGTTGATACGGAAACTGAAGAAAAAATCCTTTCAAATTTCAAAAATATATTTAAAAATAAAACTACTATAATTGTAACACATAGGGCTTCTTCTGCCAAAAATGCAGATCAAATAATAATTCTTGATGAAGGCAATATAATACAACAAGGAACTCATAATGAACTAATAAACAAAGAAGGTTACTATAAAGAATTGTTTTTAAAACAACTTTCTGAAAAAGAAATTGCCTAAAATATTGTTTAATAATTTTTTTTTTATCATTTTTGGTGTGTTAACCCAAACAAAAATTGTAAGAAGGATTATGAATGACAAAGAAATGTTAGAAAAAGATATTTTTTCTAAGGTATTAAGAGCAGGAAGAAGAACTTATTTCTTCGATGTTAGAGCTACTAAAGCTGATGATTATTACATCACAATTACAGAAAGTAAAAAATTCACAGAAGAGGACGGTTCATACCACTTCAAAAAACACAAAATTTACTTATACAAAGAAGATTTTGCATCTTTCAAAGAAATTTTAGATGAAATGACAGATTATGTTATTAATCAAAAGGGAGAAGAAGTTATCTCTGAAAGACATCAAAAAGATTTCAAAAAAGAAGTATTTACAGAAAGAACAGAAGAAACTAGATCTACTAATAGTTTTACGGACGTTGATTTCGACGATATTTAATAAAAAATACAATAATAAAAACCATAAGCTTGAACCCTGTTCAGGCTTTTTTTATGCAGCAGCCTTAGGGTAATTTGGTTCCGTTTTTCGTTGTGTGTGGTATTGGTGTTTCACCTAGGCTGTAATGAGTATATCTATAGGATATTTACCCCTTTTTGATTAGGGTATTTGAGGTATATAACAAATAAAGTCACACTTGAAAGAATTATCTCTTAAAGAAGGTGTCTCGTTATTTGAGACGAGACATTTGACAATACAAGGAGCATGCCTTGAAGATTTATGCTACTAGAGCTTTTACGCTATTGTATTTGTTAGTATTTAAAAAGATTGAGATTGATACAAAAAAAAAAAAAAGAGGTCACACTTGAAAGAATGTTCTCTCTTAAAGAAGGCGGCGACCTACTCTCCCATCTCGTCCTTTGAGACGAGACAGTACCATTGACATTTGACAACACAAAAGAGCATGCCTTGAAGATTTATGCTACAAGAGTTTTAGCTTTAATGTATTTGTTCGTATTCTAAAAAATTGAGATTGATCCAAAAAAAATCCAGACGAAAAACATATAGTTTTTGTCTGGATTAAAGAAGGCGGCGAACTACTCTCCCATCTCGTCCTTTGAGACGAGACAGTACCATTGACATTTGACAACACAAAAGAGCATGCCTTGAAGATTTATGCTACAAGACCTTTAGCTTTAATGTATTTGTTCGTATTCTAAAAAATTGAGATTGATACAAAAAAAAATCCAGACGAAAAACATATAGTTTTTGTCTGGATTAAAGAAGGCGGCGACCTACTCTCCCACAGTAATGCAGTACCATTGGCGCAGTCGGGCTTAACTTCTCTGTTCGGAAAGGGAAGAGGTGAGCCCCGACGCAATAACCACCTTAATGTTTTGTTATGTTTAATCAATTACTTTTGTTAATCATAACAGTCTCGTTACTACGAACGAAACAAATATTTTAACATATTGAGATAATAGTCACACTAGTAAAAGAAGTTGCTTGCTCCGATTGCTCGGAGCAAGACGTACAATAAGCTTACGGGTTATTAGTACTACTCGGCTATGACATTACTGCCTTTACACCTATAGCCTATCAACGTGGTCATCTTCCACGACCCTTAAAAGAAATCTCATCTTGTGGTGGGTTTCGCGCTTATATGCTTTCAGCGCTTATCCCTTCCGAACGTAGCTACTCAGCAGTGCCCCTGGCGAGACAACTGATACACTAGAGGTTCGTCCAACTCGGTCCTCTCGTACTAGAGTCAGATCCACTCAAATTTCTAACGCCCACAGTAGATAGAGACCGAACTGTCTCACGACGTTCTGAACCCAGCTCGCGTGCCACTTTAATGGGCGAACAGCCCAACCCTTGGGACCTTCTCCAGCCCCAGGATGTGACGAGCCGACATCGAGGTGCCAAACCCCCCCGTCGATATGAGCTCTTGGGGGAGATCAGCCTGTTATCCCCGGCGTACCTTTTATCCTTTGAGCGATGGCCCTTCCATGCGGAACCACCGGATCACTATGCTCTACTTTCGTACCTGATCGACCTGTATGTCTCTCAGTCAAGCTCCCTTATGCCATTGCACTCTACGCACGGTTACCAAGCGTGCTGAGGGAACCTTTAGAAGCCTCCGTTACTCTTTTGGAGGCGACCACCCCAGTCAAACTACCCACCAAGCAATGTCCCCCGCACTGCGGGGTTAGGCCTCAGACAAGCAAAGGGTGGTATTTCAACAATGACTCCAGAACTCCTAGCGAAGCCCCTTCATAGTCTCCCACCTATCCTACACATCACGTGTCCAAGGTCAATACTAAGCTATAGTAAAGGTGCACAGGGTCTTTTCGTCCCACTGCGGGTAATCGGCATCTTCACCGATACTACAATTTCACCGAGCTCATGGCTGAGACAGTGTCCAGATCGTTACACCATTCGTGCAGGTCGGAACTTACCCGACAAGGAATTTCGCTACCTTAGGACCGTTATAGTTACGGCCGCCGTTTACTGGGGCTTCAATTCAATGCTTCTCCGAAGATAACATCTCCTCTTAACCTTCCAGCACCGGGCAGGTGTCAGGCCCTATACTTCATCTTACGATTTTGCAGAGCCCTGTGTTTTTGATAAACAGTCGCCTGGACCTCTTCACTGCGGCCAGCTTGCGCTGGCGACCTTTCTCCCGAAGTTACAGGTCTATTTTGCCTAATTCCTTAGCCATGAATCTCTCGAGCACCTTAGGATTCTCTCCTCAACTACCTGTGTCGGTTTACGGTACGGGTACTGTTAATCTAAGTTTAGAGGTTTTTCTTGGAAGCCCTTAGGTACACTATCACTTCAGCCGAAGCCTCCGTGTACTATCGCATTTCACCAAACTCTACGGATTTGCCTATAGAGCCTATAGCTAGGTGCTTTAACGAACTATTCCGTCAGTTCGCGGTACTTTCATCACTCCGTCACCCCATCACAATTAACAGTAGTACGGGAATATTAACCCGTTGGCCATCGACTGCTCCTTTCGGATATGCCTTAGGACCCGACTAACCCTCAGCTGATTAGCATAGCTGAGGAAACCTTAGTTTTTCGGTGTGCGGGTTTCTCGCCCGCATTATCGTTACTTATGCCTACATTTGCTTTTCTAACCAGTCCAGCATAGCTCACGCTACACCTTCAACCCTGTTAGAATGCTCCCCTACCACTGATATTACTATCAATCCATAGCTTCGGTAGTATACTTATGCCCGATTATTATCCATGCTCGACCGCTCGACTAGTGAGCTGTTACGCACTCTTTAAATGAATGGCTGCTTCCAAGCCAACATCCTAGCTGTCTGGGCAGTCAAACCTCGTTTTTTCAACTTAGCATACATTTGGGGACCTTAGCTGATGGTCTGGGTTCTTTCCCTCTCGGACATGGACCTTAGCACCCATGCCCTCACTGTATAGAAACATTTATTAGCATTCGGAGTTTGTCAGGAATTGGTAGGCGGTGAAGCCCCCGCATCCAATCAGTAGCTCTACCTCTAATAAACTTAACTACACGCTGCCCCTAAAGGCATTTCGGGGAGTACGAGCTATTTCCGAGTTTGATTGGCCTTTCACCCCTACCCACAGGTCATCCGAAGACTTTTCAACGTCAACCGGTTCGGACCTCCACTATGTGTTACCACAGCTTCATCCTGCCCATGGGTAGATCACACGGTTTCGCGTCTACCATTACTGACTATAGCGCCCTATTCAGACTCGCTTTCGCTACGGATCCATGTCTTAAACACTTATCCTCGCCAGCAACGGTAACTCGTAGGCTCATTATGCAAAAGGCACGCCGTCATTCGCCTGGGCGAACTCCGACCGCTTGTAAGCGTATGGTTTCAGGATCTATTTCACTCCGTTATTCACGGTTCTTTTCACCTTTCCTTCACAGTACTGGTTCACTATCGGTCTCTCAGGAGTATTTAGCCTTACCGGATGGTCCCGGCAGATTCAGACAGGGTTTCACGTGCCCCGCCCTACTCAGGATACCACTATCAATAACTTCCATTACCTATACAGGACTATCACCTTGTATCGTTAACCTTTCCAGGTTATTCTAGTTCTGTTAGCATCAAATCTCGTGGTCCTACAACCCCAGAATTGCCGTAACAACTCTGGTTTGGGCTAATGCGCTTTCGCTCGCCACTACTCACGCAATCACTTTTGTTTTCTTTTCCTCCGCCTACTTAGATGTTTCAGTTCAGCGGGTTCGCTCACCTATCGGTGTACTATGTCTTCAACATAGTGGGTTGCCCCATTCGGAAATTTGCGGATCAATTCGTATGTGCCGATCCCCGCAACTTATCGCAGCTTATCACGTCCTTCATCGCCTCTGAGAGCCTAGGCATCCCCCATACGCCCTTATTTTGCTTATTGTTTTCTTTTGGTCTTACTTATTACTAAGTAAAACTGTGTCTTTCTACTTGTTTGTATATTATCTCAATATGTCAATGAACTTTAATTAATTAATAATTATCAATTAATAATTATCAATTATTTGGTGGAGAATATCGGAGTCGAACCGATGACCTCCTGCGTGCAAGGCAGGCGCTCTAGCCAGCTGAGCTAATCCCCCGTTTTCGTAGTATCAGTTAACAGTTATCAGTTAACAGTAACTTTAACGGTTAGCTTACCTCTAGAATTTCCTTTTTTTTAGTTAAATGAGTAGTCCCGGGCAGACTCGAACTGCCGACCCCTACATTATCAGTGTAGTACTCTAACCAGCTGAGCTACGAGACTCTGTATTTAACCTAATTTTTTGAACTAACAGCAAGAGTAATACTCTATCTTTTTACTTTTTAACCTAACACCTATATCTTATGTCTCTAGAAAGGAGGTGTTCCAGCCGCACCTTCCGGTACGGCTACCTTGTTACGACTTAGCCCCAGTTACTAGTTTTACCCTAGGCAGCTCCTTACGGTCACCGACTTCAGGTACCCCCAGCTTCCATGGCTTGACGGGCGGTGTGTACAAGGCCCGGGAACGTATTCACCGGATCATGGCTGATATCCGATTACTAGCGATTCCAGCTTCATAGAGTCGAGTTGCAGACTCCAATCCGAACTGAGACCAGTTTTGAAGATTCGCTCCTTATCGCTAAGTGGCTGCTCTCTGTACTGGCCATTGTAGCACGTGTGTGGCCCAGGACGTAAGGGCCGTGATGATTTGACGTCATCCCCACCTTCCTCACGGTTTACACCGGCAGTCTCGTTAGAGTTCCCGACATGACTCGCTGGCAACTAACGACAGGGGTTGCGCTCGTTATAGGACTTAACCTGACACCTCACGGCACGAGCTGACGACAACCATGCAGCACCTTGAAAGTGGTCCGAAGAAGGCCTAGTTTCCTAAGCTGTCCACTCCCATTTAAGCCCTGGTAAGGTTCCTCGCGTATCATCGAATTAAACCACATGCTCCACCGCTTGTGCGGGCCCCCGTCAATTCCTTTGAGTTTCACACTTGCGTGCGTACTCCCCAGGTGGGATACTTATCACTTTCGCTTAGCCACTCAGATTGCTCCGAACAGCTAGTATCCATCGTTTACGGCGTGGACTACCAGGGTATCTAATCCTGTTCGCTCCCCACGCTTTCGTCCATCAGCGTCAATAAATTGTTAGTAACCTGCCTTCGCAATTGGTATTCCATGTAATATCTAAGCATTTCACCGCTACACTACATATTCTAGTTACTTCACAATTATTCAAGTCTAACAGTATCAATGGCAGTTTGATCGTTGAGCGACCAGATTTCACCACTGACTTATTAAACCGCCTACGGACCCTTTAAACCCAATGATTCCGGATAACGCTCGCATCCTCCGTATTACCGCGGCTGCTGGCACGGAGTTAGCCGATGCTTATTCATACAGTACCGTCAAGCTCCCACACGTGAGAGGGTTTCTTCCTGTATAAAAGCAGTTTACAATCCATAGGACCGTCTTCCTGCACGCGGCATGGCTGGTTCAGTCTTGCGACCATTGACCAATATTCCTCACTGCTGCCTCCCGTAGGAGTCTGGTCCGTGTCTCAGTACCAGTGTGGGGGATCTCCCTCTCAGGACCCCTACCCATCATAGCCTTGGTATGCCGTTACCATACCAACTAGCTAATGGGACGCATGCTCATCTTGTACCGTTGGAACTTTAGTAAAAAAGTGATGCCACTTCTAAACACCATGGGGTATTAATCCAAATTTCTCTGGGCTATCCCCCTGTACAAGGTAGATTGCATACGCGTTACGCACCCGTGCGCCGGTCTCAAGTTAGCAAGCTAACTCTACCCCTCGACTTGCATGTGTTAGGCCTGCCGCTAGCGTTCATCCTGAGCCAGGATCAAACTCTTCATCGTAGATTTTTAATATTTTTCGACGATATATTTTTTGCTAGGTCTAATTTCGTATACTCGAAAAAGTCTTACTCTTATTCTTGTATGCTGTCAATCCAATATGTCTATGAACTTATTCTCTTATTCTTAATCACTAACCTCTCTCAGTTAGCGGGTGCAAAAGTAAAAACTTTATTTTAAACAACCAAAATAATTTTAAACTTTTTTTGAAGAAATTTTAAATTATTTTAAAACCATTTTTTTATAAAGAACTTCGCTATCTCTAGCAACTTTTGCGGGGCGCAAAGATACAATCTTTATTTCCTATTATCCAAAAGTTTTTTTAACTTTTTTCTAATTTATTTTAGTATCGTTTCAATGAGCGTGCTTGTTGTAAGCGGGTGCAAAAGTAGTAACTTATTCCGTACTTCCAAACCTTTTTACAATCTTTTTTTAATTTATTTTTCTATCCACTTAAAACCAAGAAGTTACATTTCAAAGTTTTTTTTAAACCATTGGTCGGATGTTGGATGTTAGGTGTTGGATGCAAAAAAAATCAATTCTGAATGCAGGAACCAAAATAGCCCTGGGTGAAACAACAGCTTGTTTGCTCCTATATACTACAAACAAAAATCCTGCCGTGCGACACTAGAAGCACATGCAGGATTTATTGTTTGTTTTATAGAAGTAAACAACTCGCGTGGAACACAGGATGAGCTGCTAATCATTTACCTTTGCTTTTTCGGCTTGAACTTTAGCTCTATTCTTTTGAATCCAGTTTTCTGTTAATTCATCTTCGTTTATTGGTTTTGCCGCAGGTTGCTTAACTAATTTGCCTTCTGCAAAACATTTTATTAAAAACGTTTCGATATAATAATCTTCTGGAACTTCCATTGGATTGTATTCTTTCTTCAAATTGATATTAAATAATTGAGCAGTTTTGTTCGACCAAAACGCCTTCCACCCACTTTTGTAATCTTTTATTAAATCGAAAGTCGTAATTCCTGTTTGTCGGTGAATGAGCTTTACCAAAATTTGACCTTGTTTTTGTGACAACTTTTTTAATTTAGGCTCAAATTCGTCATTTAAATACTTTTCGGCAATTTTAAAATATTTCTTTCTTTCTTTTTCTGTTTTTAATTTTGCCATTGTTGAATTGATCTGCACTAATTTTTCTGCCGTTAACTTAGCATAAGGGTAGACCACACGAACTCTTTTTTGAAGTAACTTTAATTGTTCTTTTTCTTCTTTGGTTAATTTAATAGAATATTCGTCTGAAACCATCACTTCTTCAATTACTATCTCTTTGATTGTGTCGGAATCTTGAATGTATTCAATAGTATCTGAGATACCCGAATTATTTTGGGCAAATGAAAAAGAACCGCCAAGTGTAATGAAAAATAAAACTATAAAATATCGTTGCATACTACCTATTATATATATGTGTCAAAATTATTAAATTTATTAGCAACTCTAATGCCAAATTTTTAAATTAGCAAAAAAATAATTGAAATGAGTAAAAGTATTTTAAAAGAGCAATCAATACAATTTTTAGAGCAGTATTTAAATAATGCATCTCCAACAGGATATGAAAGTGAAGGTCAAAAAATTTGGATGGATTATTTAAAACCTTATGTGGACACATTTATAACTGACATTTATGGTACAGCTGTTGGTGTAATTAATCCGGATGCACCTTATAAAGTAGTAATTGAAGGACATAGCGATGAAATTTCGTGGTATGTAAATTATATTACTGAAGATGGTTTAATTTATGTCATTAGAAATGGTGGAAGCGACCATCAGATTGCGCCATCGAAACGTGTTAATATTCACACTAAAAAAGGAATTGTACGTGGGGTCTTTGGATGGCCAGCTATTCATACAAGAGGTAGAAGTGGAAAAGCGGAAGAAACACCTAAAATTGAAAACATTTTTATTGACTGTGGTTGTTCTTCTAAAAAAGAAGTGGAAGAATTGGGGGTTCATGTAGGTTGTGTGATTACATATCCTGATGAATTTGAAATTTTAAATAAAAACAAATTCATTTGTAGAGCCATTGATAATCGTATGGGTGGTTTTATGATTGCAGAAGTTGCCCGACTTTTACATGAAAATAAAAAGAAATTACCATTTGGATTGTACATCGTAAATTCGGTTCAGGAAGAAATTGGTTTAAGAGGTGCTGAAATGATTACACAAACCATTAAGCCAAATGTTGCAATTGTAACTGACGTTTGTCATGACACCACTACACCAATGATTGATAAAAAAATTGAAGGTGATTTAAAAATGGGGAACGGTCCAGTAATTGCCTATGCGCCTGCGGTTCAAAATAATTTAAGAGATTTAATTGTAACTACTGCGGAAGAAAAAAAGATTCCATTTCAAAGACATGCCACATCTCGTGTGACTGGAACCGACACGGATGCATTTGCATATAGTAATGGTGGTGTACCGAGTGCTTTAATCTCTTTACCTTTGAGATACATGCATACTACTGTTGAAATGGTTCATAGGGATGATGTTGAAAATGTAATTCAATTGATTTATGAATCGTTATTAAGAATTGAAAACAATCACGATTTTTCATATTTTAAATAGCAATAAAAAAACCAAGTTCTGCTTGGTTTTTTTATTTGATTAAGATGAAATTACTCCAATAAAAAATAAAAAATGATTGCACAACAAAACGAATCGATTGCATTAAAATGGTTTGAAGCATTTAACCAACATAATTTAGAAGACTTATTAAGCTTGTACGACGACCACGCAGAACACTTTAGTCCGAAATTGAAAATCAGAAAACCTGAAACCGAGGGATTAATTAAAGGTAAAAACGAATTACGCATTTGGTGGAAAGATGCTTTTGACCGATTACCAACTTTACATTATAAAGTTACTTCATTAACAGCAAATAGCGAAAGAGTATTTATGGAATACATCCGTCAAGTTGAAAATGAAGAAGATATGTTAGTTGCTGAAGTTTTGGATATAAAAGACGGTAAAATTATTTTTTCAAGAGTCTATCATGGCTAACTAAAATAGTATGCATAAAAAAAATCCCGACTTACATCGGGATTTACTATTTTTTTTTTAGATTTTAAGTATTATTTTCCTAACATTCCTGCTTTTAAATCATCATCTGCTGGTTTGTTACACAACCAAATTCCGAATAATGCTTTTTTAAAATCAAGTCCGTCTATACTTCCTTTTTTTGTACCGTTTTTATATACGACTACCCCATCTTCAGGAGTATAACCAATAATAAATACATCACCTTTATTGATTTTTTCTTTAAAGAAACCTTTAAACTTATCAATTTTAGCTTTTAAAGGAGCTGTTTTTTTATTCGTAGAATTTTCAAAACCTTCATTTATTGCACTAATCATTTTTTCTGAAGTAATCATACCAGAAATAATGTTTAATTTAATTGCCATACTTTCATTAGCATTCATTATTGCATTACCATCAGATGATTTTTTGGTTACATAAAGTGAACCAACATATAAATCCATAAAGAATTTTTCTCTTACACCAGCCCCATTAAGCGTTAAACTTTTACCTTCTATTGATAGTTTATTATCAACTTTTACACCAGAAACTGTTGTTTGAGCTTGAGAAATTAGTGTCGAACAAACGACAAGTAATGTTAAAATGATTCTTTTCATATTTAATTTTTTAAGTTAAGTTTTGCTAAGTTAATTATTTTTTTGTTTTAATTTATAAATAAAAGCATTTAGTTCAAATCCTAATAGCAATAAAATACAATTTATCCACACATAAAACATCATAACAAGAAGTGTACCAATAGAACCGTACAACTCGTTATAACGAGCAAATTTTTCAACGTAAATTCCAAAAATATAAGACGACACTAAAAACAAGACCGTAGTCATTATAGAGCCATGGTTGAAAAAATGAATACTTCTAGTTTCTTTTGTTCCAAATTTATAAATTAATGAAGTAATGGTTAAAATCATTAACAATACAAATCCATACCTACTCCATTCAAGAATTGAAATACTGTTTGACACAAAATCTTGAAGTTTAATTTGTTGCACTAATATTTCAACTATAACAATTGTTGCTACTGTTAGAAGCAATAAAAATGCAATAATTAAAGACAATCCAATAGCAACAGCATATTGCCTAAAATACCCTCTTTTTTTACTTATGTTAGAAGACATTTCAAAACCATCTAGCAAGGCATTAATACCATTAGACATTAAAAAAACAGACAATAAAAATCCAGATGAAAGTAGCCCTTTATAGCTATTACTCATTATATCTTTAAGTATTGAAGCAATAGCATCGTACGTATTGGGCGGTACACTTTGTGCAACAAATTCTAGAAAATCATCTTGGAAATGTTCTAATGGTATAAATGGGATTAAATTTAAAATAAATAAAGCGAAAGGAAACAAAGCCATAAAGAAACTAAATGCTATGGCACTTGCTCTATAAGTAAAAGCATCTTTAATTAAACCAATAAAATAGTGCTTTATCAAATCATATAATGAAATACCTTGCAATGTTTCAAATGTTATGCTTCTTAAAAAAGCCAACACTTGTTTAATTATTGGTAAATTTTTAATTTCTTCTTTACTTATTTGAATCATTATATTGCTTTTAAGCTTAAATCCATATTATAAATTGAATGTGTTAAAGCGCCTGAAGAAATAAAATTCACTCCACATTCTGCATATTTTCGAATAGTATTTTCGTTGATATTTCCAGAAGATTCTGTTAAACATTGGTTACCAATTATTTCAACTGCTTTTTTTGTAGTTTCAAAATCAAAATTATCTAACAAGATTCTGTAAACACCTCCAGCTGATAAAATTTGTTGCACTTCCTCCAAATTTCTAGCTTCTACAATTATTTTTAAATCGCGATTATTCGCTTTCAAATATTCTTTTGTTTTTTGAATAGCCTGTGGAATACCCCCTGCAAAATCATTATGATTATCTTTTAACATAATCATATCATACAAAGCAAAACGGTGGTTTTCTCCTCCTCCAATTTTAACCGCCCATTTTTCACAAGCTCTAAATCCGGGTGTCGTTTTTCTAGTATCTAATACTTTAGTTGCCGTTCCGTCTAATAATTTCACATAACTTTTAGTCTTTGTTGCAATGGCACTCATACGTTGCATACTATTTAACACTAAACGCTCTGCTTTTAAAATTGATTGTGAACTTCCTTCCACATGAAAAACAACATCTCCATGTTTAACCTCGGTTCCATCTTCTATAAAAGTATCTACTTTCAGTTCAGCATCTACATAATTAAAAACCATTTTTGCAAATTCTACACCTGCAATAACACCTGTATCTTTGACTAACAATTTGGCTTTTCCTTTAGCATCAGCAGGAATACAAGCTAATGAGCTGTGATCACCATCGCCAACATCTTCACGAATAGAATTGGCAATAATTAGTTCTAATTCTTTTTGAAATTGTTCTTTTGAAATCATTTTATTTTTTCCTTTAAGGATATGTATTTTATAAAAATTAATTTTAGCAATTTAACTAAATTTCATCAGTGGTGAAACTTTGTTGCATAGCTTTGCGTTTGTAAGGTCTTATTATTAAACGTGCTTCTCTATCAAAACGTATGTAATTATATACCCAATTTAAAAAAACTACGGCTTTATTTTTAAATCCAATCAAAGAAATCAAATGTACAAACATCCAAACAAACCACGCAAAAACACCATTAAAATGATATTTAGGTAAATCAACCACAGCTTTATTTCGTCCGATGGTAGCCATTGACCCTTTATCATTATATTCAAACGGCTTTAAAGGCTCATTTTTTCGTAATTTAATTAAATTTTCTGCTAGTAAAACACCTTGTTGAATGGCTACTTGTGCCATTTGTGGATGTCCTTGTGGATATTTTTCAGTTTCCATTATGGCTATATCTCCAATAGCAAAGATATTTTCATATCCTTTAACTTTATTAAATTCATCAACTTTTATACGATCAATACGTTCAAAAATTGCATCTTTATTTAATCCAGAAATTAATTTACCTTGTACCCCAGCCGTCCAAATCACGGTAGAAGTATTAAAACTCAAGTTGCCATTGGTAGTTACAACATGGCCATCGTAACCTGTAACTCGCACATTTTTATAAATGGATACTCCAAGACTTTTTAAAAATTTCTCAGATGCTTCAGAGGATTTTTCGGTCATGGTATTTAAAATTCGATCACCACTTTGAATTAAATTAATTTGCATTTTATCAATATTCAAATCGGGATAATCTTTAGGTAAAATAGCTTTCTTCATTTCAGCTAATGCTCCTGCTAATTCAACACCTGTAGGACCACCACCAACTAAAACAAAATTCATTAAATTCTCTCTTTCAATTTCGTCATCGGCTAGTAATGCTTGTTCAAAATTTTCAAGAATATAGCTTCTTAAATTTAAAGATTGAGGAATAGTTTTCATAGACATACTATTTCGTTCAATTTCTTTATTTCCGAAATAATTTGTTTTGGTTCCTGTAGCAATAATTAAATAGTCATAATGCAAATCGCCAATATCAGAGAGTATTAAATTTTGTTTAGCATCAATTTCCTTAACATCTGCCAATCTAAAATAGAAATTATCATATTCTTGAATTACTTTTCGAATGGGATATGCAATAGAATCGGGTTCAAGACCTCCAGTAGCGACTTGATACAACAAAGGTTGAAACGTATGATAATTATGTTTATCTAATAAAACGACTTGATATTTTTTATTTCTTAATTTTTTTGCAATTGATATACCAGCAAAACCACCACCAATAATAACAATTCTTTTATACGGAGAACTAGGAATGTTCATTTTTATATAAGTTTAAACACAAATTTACTATTTTTTATCTTCAGAAAATAGTTTTAGCAATAGAGTTTCACTAAAAAAAATAGTATTAATTTTATTGTTAGTGTAACAAAAATTACTCCAACACTACTTATGTAAATATGAATACAGCCTCAGAAGAAAGCTTTGTTAAACAACTGAAAGAAAATCAGAATATTATCCACAAAATTTGTAGATTATATACTTCTGACGAGGATTCTCATAATGATTTGTTCCAAGAAATAACTATTCAGTTATGGAAAGCTTATCCGCAATTTAGAGGAGATTCTAAATTTACTACATGGGCTTACAGAGTAGGATTAAACACTGCTATTACACTTTATAGAAAAAAGAAACGAAGTTTAGAAACCACTCCTTTTGATTCAGAATTTCATCGTATGAAAGATGATGAATATAATTTTGAAGAAGAAGAACAATTAAAATTAATGTATAAAGCTATTGAAGAATTAAATGACATCGAAAAAGCATTAATTTTTTTATACTTAGAAGACAAAGATTATACTGAAATTTCGGAAACCTTAGGTATTAGTGAAGTTAATGCTCGTGTTAAAATGAACAGAATCAAAGGAAAATTGAAAAAAATATTAAATCCGTAACTTATGGATGAATTAGAATTATTAAAAAGAGATTGGAAGAAAAAAGAACAGCAATTTAAACAAGTTTCTGAAAAAGAAATCTATGGCATGTTGCATCAAAGTTCGTCTTCCATAGTTAAATGGATATTTATCATAAGCATAGTTGAATTTCTAATCTTTAGATTATTAGACATTACCTTGTTTTATGACGAAGCATTCATTAATCGATTAAAAAGTTACCATATTTATGATATAGAAAAAATTGCAACTGGGGTCAACTTTGTTGTTCTAATTGGATTTATATTTTATTTTTATAAGAACTTGAAAAACATTTCGGCTACTTCATCTGTAAAAAAATTAATGAAAGACATTATTGAAACTAGACGAATTGTAAAATATTATGTTTGGTATAATTTGGCTATTGCTTTTATTACTGGAATAATCATTATGTTTTCCCAATTAAAATATGATTCCAATTTGAGTCCTTTATTTGAAAAATACCAAACGATAGTCATTTTAGCAGGATTTCTTATCATATTACTTTTAGTAGGACTGTTTTATTTATTCTACAAATTGCTCTATGGGTTCCTTTTAAAGCGATTACAGAATAATTATAAAGAATTAAAAAAAATAGATTTATAAAAAAAGCGCTTTTAAAGCGCTTTTTTTAATATTTCCATTGACGTTCTCTGTCTAAACTTTTTTGTTCCTCTAAAGCTTCTTGTGGAATAACTTTTAAAAAAGAAGGATGTTGTTCTATTGCATATTCTATCTTTTCAACAATTTGTTCTATTGTTTCATTCTCATAATCAAACTGCAAGGGTTCCTTAATTTCCATTGTTTGTAAAATTCCTTTTTTCTTTACAAACAAACCTTTTCGATCAAAAGACCTTCTAAAACCATCGATAACAATGGGAACAACAATGGGTTTGTGTTGCATTATGATATGAGCAGTTCCTTTTCTAACTGGTTTAAAAGAACGTGTAGTTCCTTGCGGAAAAGTAATTACCCACCCATCTTCTAAAGCAAGTTTAATATTTTCAGTATCATTTGGATTTACATCTCTTTTTACATCCTGACCTTTAGCACGCCAAGTACGTTCAACAGTAATAGCACCTGCATAGGCCAAAATTCTTGGTAAAAAACCTTCTTGCATGGTTTCCTTTGCCGCTACATAATATAAGTTTAATTTAGGATTCCATAAGTACCCAACATTCTTAATATTGTCTTCTCTTCCTTTTAAGGCAGCATTGAAAACATGAAACATAGCAACTACATCTGCAAAATAAGTTTGATGATTGGAAATAAATAACACATTTGTATCAGGCAAATTTCTTAAAATTTCTGATCCTTCAATTTGCAATTGATTAAAACCTCTATAGCGCTGATGTGTCAATACACCTGCTATACGAATTAACCATTTTTTTAGAAATAATATATGACCGAACGGATTTCTTTTAAATAATCCCATGATTTTATTATTGAAAAGGGCGTCAAATATACTAAAAATTCAAGAGTTAGTTGCATTTTTAAGTAACTCTTTTAACTCACTCAACATCATTGCAGTAGCTCCCCAAACTACGTATTTTTCAATTTGAAATGCAGGTACTTGAATATCTGTTGCATAGGATGTTGTCATTTTAGTTTGAATAATTGTTTCATCATCCAACAATTGCTCTATAGGGAATTCCAATACCTTTTTAACTTCCTCTGGATTCGGAGTAAAATTTAGATTTTCTTGAGAAAAACCTAAATAAGGCGAAACTAAAAAATTACTCGGTGGGATATAAATTTTACTAAAAGGCCGTATGATTTGGACTTTATTTCGTTCAACTCCAACTTCTTCTTCTGTTTCACGTAATGCAGTATGTTCTAAATTTAAATCTTCTACTTCTTCTTTTCCACCAGGAAAACTAATTTGAGAAGAATGAACACCTGGATAGGTATTACGAACGATTAAAGCCAAATGCGCCAAATGATTTTTAGGATAAACCAATATAAGTACCGCTGCATTTTTAGGATTTTTATCTAAGTAATAATCTTCGTTAAGATAAGTAATTCGTTCCAAAGGAGCCATTTTTATATGCGCATCTGTGGCTAACAACTTTTCTTTTTCTATTTTTGGCAAAAATTCTATGAAGGCATCAAATTTCATGGCTGTTGTACTTTTTATAAAGTTAATAAAAATTATTTAAAATGTTTAGTAAGGAAGAAGCGTTACAATTAAAAAAAGAGTTTTGGGCAACTTTTGGCAATGAATATCCAAGAAAATGGTTGTTATATAACACAAAAATCAAAGATGTTAGTTTTAAATTTTATGTAGATAATAAAAAGGCGCAAGTTCTTTTAGAAATAGAACCTAAAGATGAAGAAAAAAGAAAGATATATTATGAAAAAGTCGAATCTTTAAAAGATATTTTACTAGAAGAATTTATACCAGAAGCGATCTTTGAACGCAATTTTTATTTAGAAAATGGTAAAGTGGTGAGTCGAATTTGGGTTGAATTAAATGGTGTGAGCATGAATAGAAAAACCGATTGGGAAACCATTTTTACATTCTTTTATGACCAAATGGATGCCTTTGAACGATTTTTCTATGAACACGAAGATTATATTAGAGATTTAGAAATTAATACTTAATTGAAATTCAATACTCACAGATCACAAATCTAGGTGTACGAGTGTTCTTTTTCCTCACTTTGTAAGCACAGCTTGAAAATCTGTACTATCGACTTGTAATACTCTCGGATTGTAGATACACACGAACGGGTATTGGCTCAAAGTCGGGAGACTTTGCGCATCGGGTTTTAATTAGAACTCTTAGAATAGCTGGGAGTATTTTCTAGTTTTTAATATTTACTAAATTACCGTTTATAATTTTAAAATTATTTTCCACAGTTAAAGTAGTAAATTCATTACCTGGTTTTGGATCCAATCCATTAGGTACATTTTTATATATAGATCTTATATAAAATATCCCATTTATATATTCAGTTTTAGTAGTATTACCTATAGAATACTCCTCTACTTTTATAATTGATGTAACTTTATTTAATTTATTATCATACAAACCAAACAGATATTTATAATCCAAATTTTCAATTACTTTTATCCCTATTAACCAATAATCATCTGAAATTTTATATTTACCTGAATAATAATATCTTAATGATATTCCTCTTTCAGAATAAAACATTTCATTCTTAATTAAAGGTAAATATGATTCAACTTCTTGATTTAAAATTTCCTTTCCAACTTCCTTTCTAAAGTTTTGTACAATATTTACCTCTAAATTATTTATTTCATTGAAACTCCCTAAAAATGTATGATTATTTTGACTTTGACAAGATGTAGTTAATAAAAATAAAATAATAAAAAAAATGTTCTTTTTCATAATCTATAATAATTAATAATTAGGCTTAACTTCTGTAAATGTATAACGTAAAGAACTTTCCGCTGCGCAAAGTCTTTTCCATAATCATACATGTTAAGCCCAAGTTTTTCTTGCATTTCTTTACCGTTGTATTTATACTTTTACATAACTAATAACTAATATAAAAAAAGTCCCGAAAAATTTCGGGACTTTTTTATATTAGTTTACAAATTGAATTAAACGTTGTGCTCTTCTTCAATGTGTTTTTTATCATCCGATGAAATAGTATCAACTAAAACTGGCGTTGCAATAAATAATGAAGAATATGTACCAATAACAATACCTACCAACATTGCAAAGATAAATCCTCTAATTGAGTCTCCACCAAATACAAACATAATAGCTAATACTAAAATCATCGTTAATGATGTATTTAAAGTACGAGATAAAGTTGTATTAATTGAATCATTTACTATCTTATTAAAACTTCCGTGATGAGAAGCACCTCCTAAGAATTCACGTACTCTATCAAATACAATTACAGTATCATTCATTGAATAACCAATAACTGTTAAAATAGCCGCGATAAAGTGTTGGTCAATCTCCATGTGGAAAGGCATGTATTTGTATAACAATGAATATACCCCTAATACAAAGATTACATCGTGAGCTACTGCTGCAATTGCGCCTAATGAATATTGGTATCTACGGAACGAAACAACTAAATACAAACACACTACTAACATCGCACCAATAACGGCCCAATATGCATTTGTTTTAATATCCTCAGCTACTGCTGGACCAACTTTAACCGCTTGAACTACTCCAATATTTTTTCCTTCATTAGTATTGATAAATTCTTCATAAGAAATTTCTTTAGCATAGAATTTTTTCAATGCCGCATATAATTTCTCATTTACTTCTTTATCTACAGTTGCATTTTCCTCTTGGATTTTATATTTAGTCGTAATTTTTAATTGAGAAGAATTTCCAAAAGTTTTAGCTTCAGCACTTTCAAATACTTCTTTTGATGCTAATACTTCTTTAACCTCTTCAGGATTTACAGGTTTATCAAATTTCACTTGGAATGTTCTACCTCCAACAAAATCGATACCTTGGTCAAATCCATTAAAATAGAAAGACACACAACTTACAATCACAACAATAGTTGAGAAAGCATATGATATTTTTTTAATTTTTAAGAAATCAAAATTAAATCCTGTAAACCAGTTTTTAGTCATTTCAGTAGCAAACATCAATGATCTTCCTTTCTGAATATCTCTATCAATAAAGAATCTAGCAATGAAGATTGATGTAAACAACGAAGTAAAAATACCAATTAATAAGGTTGTTGCGAAACCTTTAATTGGACCGTTACCAAAAATGAATAAGATAAGTCCAGTTAAAACGTGAGTAACGTTTGCATCGATAATAGAACGCATAGCACCTTTCCAACCGAAAGCAGCAATAACTGCATTTTCTAATGTTTTACCTTCACGTAATTCTTCTTTTGCTCTTTCATAAATAATAATATTGGCATCAACAGCAGTACCCATTGTTAATACGATTCCAGCAATACCTGGTAATGTTAACACGAATCCTCCAGGGAAACTTGCCATAGCACCGAAGATCAAAATTAAGTTTACAGCTAAAGCAACATTAGCGTACCAACCTGCTCTACCATAATATATTACCATCCATAATGACACTAATAACAATCCGATTAAAGAAGATAAGATACCATTATCAATAGCTTCTTGTCCTAAAGACGGCCCTACTACTTCAGACTGAACAATTTCAGCTTTAGCAGGTAATTTACCAGCTCTTAGAACGTTAGCTAAGTCTTTTGTTTCTTCAATAGTAAAGTTTCCTGAAATTTCAGATTGACCACCTGAAATTGCACCTTTACTAACTCCAGGAGCAGAATATACTTGATTATCTAAAACAATTGCAATTGCATTACCTTGTTTAGATACATTTCCTGTAATTTCTTCCCATTTTCTGGCTCCCGTTGGGTTCATTTGCATGCTTACCGCAGGTTTACCAAATTGGTCGTACGTATCTTTTGCTTCAACGATTACACCTCCACTTAATGGTGGCACACCGTCTGAAGTTCCTTTTAACACATATAATTCTGTAAAATCAGGAGTTTTACTTGATGTTTTACCCCATGCAAAACGAGCGTTAGCCACAGGTAATAAAGCTCTAATATCTGCTCTATTTAAATAAGAATTTACTTTTGCAGTATCTTTCACATTAAATACAGCTACATAAGGTGCACCTTGTTGACCAGGCATTACAATTTTGCTAAATAATGGACCCAAGTCTTGAGTACCTTTTTTAGCATCTTTCTTATTATCTGTTAATAAATCTTCAACTTTTGTAGTTTTATTTTCTTTAACAGCAGTTGTATCAGCAGTAGTAGTAGCCGATTTAGTTTCTGTTTTCTTTAATGCATCATTTGCCGCTACAAAGAAATTACCTAACTCTTCTACTTTATACGTTTCCCAAAACTCTAACTGAGCTGTAGATTGTAATAAGTTTTTAATACGGTCAATATCTTTTGCACCTGGTAATTCTACTAAGATTCTTCCAGACTCCCCTAATTTTTGAATATTTGGCTGAACAACACCGAACTTATCGATACGTTCTCTTAATACTCCATACGCACTTTCTACAGATTCCGCTACTTTTTTTCTAAGAACAACTTTTACTTGATCGTCAGTCATTCCTAAATTAATATCTCCCTCTAAGTTTCTATTATAGAAAACCTCATTTGAAGCTAATTTTAACGTTCCATTAGATTCTGCTTCGAAAGCATCAAAAAATGCATCTAAATACGTTTGATTTCCTTGTTGCTCTTTTGAAGCTCTGTCTAAAGCTCTGTTAAAAGTAGGATTTTTAGAATCATTAGCTAAACCTTTCAAGATATCTTTCACAGATACTTGTAAGATTACGTTAATTCCTCCTTCAAGATCTAGACCTTTGTTGATCTGTTTTTCTCTTACTTCATTGTAGGTAAATTTTGTGAAACCTAAGTTCATCACATCTGTTTTACCAATTGAATCCAAATACGCTAATTCTTTTTTAGTATCACCTTTCGCATGAGCTTTAGCATCTTCTGCAATTCCATTCGCTACAAAAGTGAATGATAATTGATAAACACTTACCAATGTGAAGATAATAGCAAAGAATTTAATTAGTCCTTTGTTCTGCATTA
Organism: Flavobacterium indicum GPTSA100-9 = DSM 17447; assembly: GCF_000455605.1. Taxonomy (NCBI): domain Bacteria; kingdom Pseudomonadati; phylum Bacteroidota; class Flavobacteriia; order Flavobacteriales; family Flavobacteriaceae; genus Flavobacterium; species Flavobacterium indicum. Next base: position 854,327 of record NC_017025.1, on the reverse strand, counting down.
TAGTTAATATTTAGTTATTTTTTTTAAAAACGGACAAATATATAATTTCAAATAGGATAAAACAATTTTATTTTTAGTTATCCTACGTTTTTTTTAAACATATTTAATTTTATTCACAACAACTTTCAACAATCTATTGAAATTCAACCAAATAAAAAATGCGTCTAAAGTAGACGCATTTTAAGTTATTATCTTTTTTCTTATTAAGAAACATTTTCAACATTAGCTTCTGCTAAGGCTTTATACGTTCCGTTAACCAATTTCTCTCTAATTGCTTCGAATGCTGCTAACGTTTCATCAATATCTGCAATTGTATGTGAAGCAGTAGGAATCATTCTTAACAAAATAATACCTTTTGGAATAACGGGATAAACAACAATTGATAAGAAAATATTATAATTTTCTCTCAAATCATTCACCATAACCATTGCTTCTGGAATTGAACCTTCAAGGTACACAGGAGTTACACAAGTATTAGTATCACCAATATTAAATCCTTTAGATTTTAATCCATTTTGTAAATAATTTACATTTTCCCAAAGTTTATCTTTCAACTCTGGCATTGTACGCAACATTTCTAAACGTTTCAATGCACCAACCGTCATAATCATTGGTAACGATTTAGCAAACATTTGCGAACGTAAATTATATTTTAAATAATCAATAACGTCTTTATCAGCAGCTACAAAAGCACCAATACTAGCCATTGATTTAGCGAAAGTTGAAAAATAAACATCGATTCCGTCTTGACAACCTTGTTCTTCACCAGCACCTGCACCAGTTTTCCCTAAAGTACCAAATCCATGTGCATCATCAACTAATAAACGGAAATTGTATTTTTCTTTTAAAGCAACAATTTCTTTTAATTTTCCTTGTTGCCCTCTCATACCGAATACCCCTTCTGTAATTACTAAAATACCACCGCCTAATTCTTCTGCCATTTTAGTTGCGCGCTGCAAGTTCTTTTCTAAACTTTCAATATCGTTATGTTTGTATGTAAATCGTTTACCCATATGTAAACGCACACCATCAATAATACATCCATGACCATCAACATCATATACAATTACATCATTTTTAGTTACTAAAGCATCAATAATTGAAACCATTCCTTGGTAACCAAAGTTTAACAAATAAGCCGCTTCTTTTTGCACAAAACTTGCTAACTCATTTTGTAATTGCTCATGTAAATCTGTATGACCACTCATCATTCGCGCTCCCATAGGATAAGCTGCACCATATTGAGCTGCCGCTTCTGCATCAACCTTTCTAACTTCAGGATGATTTGCTAATCCTAAATAGTCATTAATACTCCAATTTAAAATTTCTTTTCCATGAAATTTCATTCTTGGCCCTAATTCACCCTCTAATTTAGGGAACACATAATATCCTTCTGCTTGTGAAGCCCATTTTCCTAAAGGCCCTTTATTTTGTTGAATTCTTTCAAATAAATCTTTTACCATGATTCTATTCTTAAATGTGCGACAAAAGTATAAATAAAATTGAGTTTTTTATAATTTTTTTTCCGATTATCCTAACAGTCATTTATTTAGGTTAGAGTTGAAGTTAAAACTATAAAATAATCAAAAAAGAAGGTAGTTTTTTATAGATTATTAAAAAAACACTCTTGTAAAAAACAAAGTTTTCTTTATCTTTGACCTCCATGAAGCCGATAAAAATAATAGAATGTCCAAGAGATGCCATGCAAGGCATTAAAACTTTTATTCCTACAGAAAAAAAAGTACAATACATCCAATCTTTATTGAGAGTGGGTTTTGATACTATTGATTTTGGAAGTTTTGTATCTGCTAAAGCAATTCCTCAAATGCAAGATACAGCTGAAGTTTTGGCACAATTAGATTTATCTCAAACCAAAAGTAAATTATTGGCTATTATAGCTAATACACAAGGTGCAATTAATGCATCAGTTCATAAAGAAATTCAATATTTAGGTTTTCCTTTTTCAATATCTGAAAATTTTCAGATGCGAAACACGCACAAAACAATTGCTGAATCTTTATTTACCTTACAAGAAATTTTAGAAATTGCAGACAAATCCAACAAAGAAGTAGTTACCTATATTTCAATGGGATTTGGAAATCCTTATGGAGATCCTTATAGCGTTGAAATCGTGGGTGAATGGACAGAAAAGTTAGCCAATATGGGGGTGAAAATTTTATCACTTTCAGACACAATTGGGTCTTCAACGCCAGAAATTATAGACTATTTATTTAGTAATTTAATTCCGAAATATCCAGAAATTGAATTTGGCGCTCATCTTCATACTACTCCAGACACATGGTTTGAAAAAGTAGATGCAGCTTATAAAGCAGGTTGCACGCGTTTTGATGGTGCAATTAAAGGATACGGTGGATGTCCGATGGCAAAAGACGATTTAACTGGTAATATGCCAACTGAGAAACTTCTTTCTTATTTTACCGCTCAGAAAGCAGAAACTAACTGTCACGCAATAAGTTTTGAAAGCGCTTATAATGAAGCCTTGAAGATTTTTAATTTTTACCATTAATAATTTCAATTTATAACTATTTTTTTAGTAAATTTGCACGCAATTTAATTACAAATTGCACCATGAAAGCACACACAACTAAAATAATTGGTGAAGGTCTAACTTACGATGACGTTTTATTAGTTCCCAATTATTCTGAAATACTTCCTAGAGAAGTTTCCATTCAATCAAAATTCAGTAAAAATATCACATTAAATGTTCCTGTTGTTTCAGCTGCTATGGACACGGTAACAGAAAGTGCTATGGCAATCGCTATGGCTCAAGAGGGAGGAATTGGTGTTTTACACAAAAACATGACCATTGAACAACAGGCTGCAGAAGTTAGAAAAGTAAAACGTGCTGAAAGCGGAATGATAATCGACCCTGTTACATTACCTTTAACGGCCAATGTTGGTGATGCAAAAGCAGCCATGAAAGAATTTAGCATTGGTGGTATTCCTGTGGTAGACAACACAGGTGCTCTAAAGGGAATTGTTACTAATCGGGATTTACGATTTGAAAAAAACAATACAAGAATTATTACCGAAGTAATGACTTCTGACAATCTTGTTACCGCTCCTGAAGGCACTACTTTAAGTCAAGCCGAAGAAATTTTACAAGAAAATAAAATTGAAAAACTTCCTGTTGTTGACGCTAATTTCAAATTAATCGGATTAATTACATTTAGAGATATTACAAAATTAACGCAGAAACCAAACGCTAACAAAGATAAATTTGGACGGTTACGTGTTGCTGCAGCTATTGGTGTAACTGCAGACGCTATTCAGCGTGCTGAAGCTTTGGTTAACGCAGGTGTTGACGCGGTTATAATTGATACTGCACACGGACACACAAAAGGTGTAGTTGATGTATTAAAACAAGTAAAATCAAATTTTCCACAAATTGATGTGGTAGTTGGAAACATTGCCACACCAGAAGCGGCTTTATACTTAGTTGAAAACGGTGCTGATGCAGTAAAAGTTGGTATTGGACCAGGTTCTATTTGTACCACACGTGTCGTTGCAGGTGTTGGGTTCCCTCAATTTTCTGCTGTATTAGAAGTAGCGGCTGCTTTACAAGGTACAGGAATACCGGTAATTGCAGACGGTGGTGTACGTTATACTGGTGATATTCCAAAAGCATTAGCGGCAGGTGCTTATTCAGTTATGTTAGGTTCCATGTTAGCCGGAACTAAAGAATCTCCTGGAGAAACCATCATTTTTGAAGGAAGAAAATTCAAATCATACAGAGGAATGGGTTCAGTTGAAGCTATGAAAGAAGGTTCGAAAGACAGGTATTTTCAAGATGTTGAAGATGATGTGAAAAAATTAGTTCCAGAAGGAATTGTAGGACGTGTACCTTACAAAGGCGAACTTAATGAAAGCATGCAACAATTTATTGGAGGTTTAAGAGCTGGAATGGGCTATTGTGGTGCTAAAGACATACCAACATTACAAGCTACTGGCCGATTTGTTAGAATTACATCAAGCGGGATTAGTGAAAGTCACCCTCATAATGTAACCATTACCAAAGAAGCACCAAATTATTCTAGATAATTATTACAATTTTAAAGTTATAATAAGAAATCCGTTCAATGAACGGATTTCTTTATTTCTTATTTAAAGGCAAGTATTGATGCAATTCCGATAAAGTATAAAATTGCATATTATTCTCTTTAACATATTTACAAATTGTTTCTATCGTTTTATAATCCACTTGATAAGAACCCGTGACTTTTTGGACAGGTTTATGCGCATAAAGAATCACTATTTTATTATTTCTTTTTGCATAATTCAATATTTTCAAAAAGAAATCTAAATCATAATGTTGGTAACTATTATCTATTCCTAAACCTGTTACAGTTTTACTATTTCCAGAAAAGAAACAAGTATTATCCTTCATTCTTTTTGAAGTACTATAGGTTCTTCTCAACATTTTAAAATGCTTATACAAAGCTTTATCAATTCCGGGAGTATTTGCTCCAAAAGGATAAGCAAATGAATTTAAAAGCAACCCATTTTTTCTAAATGCATTTTCCATAGGAATAATTTCGTTTTTCAAATAAGGTGCTAAACCTTTTTTAGAAACATACATCCTTGCATTTTCATGTTCGTATCCATGACCTGCAATTTCATTCCCTTTCGCTTGCATTTTTTTTAATTGACCAATTTCTTTTGCATTTAAAGAATCGATATAACAAACACAAAAAGTTGCTTTCCAATTGTATTTATGCATCGCAGCATCTAAGTCGTACCATTCTTGCACATAATCATCATCAAATGTAATAACAACTCCAGCTTTATAGGCAGGTGCTATTTTTTTTTCAGTTGAACAAGAAACAATAATAAATATTGAAAAATACAATAGGATTTTATTCATTTAATTATCTATTTTTTTCAAAAATATAAACATATAATAAATAATACAAAAAACCCGATAATTTAAAAATTCATCGGGTTAAAAAAATATTATTTATTAAATATTAAATTCCTAAATAATTACTTGGCGTAATTTGCTTTAATTCAATTTTAATAGTTTCAGAAACATTTAAGGTTTCTATAAAAGCATGAATAGATTCTTTATTTATTACAGTATTCGTTCTTGTTAAATCCTTCAAAGCTTCATAAGGATTTGGATACGCTTCTCTTCTTAAAATTGTTTGTATTGCCTCTGCAACAACAGCCCAATTTTTCTCTAAATCTTCTGCAAATTTAGCCTCATTCAACAATAATTTATTTAATCCTTTCAAAGTAGCTTCTAATCCAATAATGGTATGACCAATTGGTACACCTACATTTCTTAAAACCGTACTATCCGTTAAATCTCTTTGTAAACGAGATATAGGTAATTTTGCTGCCAAGTGTTCAAAAATAGCATTGGCTATTCCTAAATTTCCTTCGCTATTTTCAAAATCAATTGGATTTACTTTATGAGGCATAGCCGAAGAGCCAATTTCTCCAGCTTTAATTTTCTGTTTGAAATAATCCATAGAAACATACGTCCAAATATCTCTATCCAAATCAATTAAAATAGTATTTATACGTTTTAAAGCATCAAAAAATGCAGCAAAATGATCGTAATGTTCAATTTGTGTTGTTGGAAATGAATGTCGTAATCCTAGAGTATTTTCAACAAATTTAGTCCCAAACACTTTCCATTCAATAGCTGGATAAGCCACTTTATGTGCATTATAATTCCCCGTTGCGCCACCAAATTTAGCAGCAAAAGGTACATTAAACAACAATCGCATTTGCTCTTCAATTCGTTCTACGAACACTCCAATTTCCTTACCTAAACGTGTTGGAGATGCGGGTTGTCCATGCGTTCTAGCTAACATAGGAACATCAGCCCATTCAACAGACAATTCTTTTAATTTTTGAATAACAGCAACTAAACTTGGCAAGTATACATTTTCAAAAGCTTCTTTAGTAGAAAGAGGAATTGCTGTATTATTAATATCTTGAGAAGTTAATCCAAAATGAATAAATTCTTTATGAGCAGACAATCCTAAATCATCAAATTTCTTTTTAATGAAATATTCAACAGCTTTAACATCATGGTTGGTTGTTTTCTCAGTTTTTTTAATCCAAAGTGCATCTTCCGTAGAAAAGTTTTTATAAATAGCACGTAAATCTTCAAATAAATCTGCCTTTACACCTGACAATTGAGGTAAAGGTAATTCACATAAAGCGATAAAATATTCTACTTCTACTAAAACGCGGTATTTAATTAACGCTTCTTCCGAAAAATAGGGAGCTAATGAAACCGTTTTACTTCTATAACGACCATCAATAGGTGAAATAGCATTTAATTCAGTTAGTTGCATGTGTGTTGTTTATTTTTTTAAAGGTGCAAATTTAGCAAATAGTGTCCACTAAATAGTATTTAGACTTGAGTTTTTTATTATTTTTTTCCAAGCAAATTTTGTTTCACCAACGCCAAACCTTCACTAGCTTTCATTGCCATAACATGAACCCTTTTTTTATCTAAGCTATCAATTGCAGGATGCGGATCAATATAGATAATTGGAACATTAGCTTTAGGATACTCCATTAAACTTGCTGCCGGATAAACTTGTAAAGAAGTTCCAATAATCAACATTATATCTGCGGAAGCGGCTATTTTAACAGCTTCTTCAAATTTTGGAACTGCTTCTCCAAACCACACTATTGCAGGGCGAAGTTGCTCTCCCTGATTATTTTGTTGACCGATAGTAACATCATCTTCCCAATGAATATTCTCTTGCTCAGAAAATTCACCTCTTACTTTAGTTAACTCACCGTGCAGATGTAAAATATGACTAGAACCAGCTCTTTCATGCAAATTATCTACATTTTGAGTAATAATTTGTACGTCAAAATGAGATTCTAATTCTGCTAAAATTTGGTGTCCCAGATTAGGGTATACCTCTTTTAATTGAGCTCTTCGTTTATTGTAAAAATCCAAGACTAAAGCTGGATTTTTTTTCCATCCCTGAGGAGATGCCACTTCCATGATATCGTGGTTTTCCCACAAACCATTCGAATCTCTAAATGTTGAAATTCCACTTTCGGCGCTCATTCCTGCGCCTGTTAAAACTACAATTTTCTTCATGCTTCCAAACAGAAAAAGCACCCTTGTAGAGTGCTTTAGTATTTCAATTAATTTTTAAACCTTTCCTAAAGTGTATAATTGTTCCAATGTTGGTGACTTACTTCCGCCTTCTGGCTCAAGTGTAATACCAAAGGCTTCTGCGTTTTCTGCATTATCCACTTTAAACATTTTCAATGTACTTGAATCTGCTGTATAGTTATCTAATGTACCTATGCTGGTAGGCGTCAAAGGTGATAATTTTAAAGCCCATACCTGATACACTTTTCCTTTTGGCGGTGCTGGTAAACCTGAAACATCAACATAAACCTCTTTAGTTTGTTTGTTATAATATGCTTTTGCACTTGAGGTTGGAGAAACCGCTTGTCCGGCTAATGCAACTTGAACATTATTATTATCTCTAACAACATTTAATAACGTTTCTGCTTCTTTAGATTTAATTTCTAACGTTACAACAGATTCTTGCATTTTAGTTTTTTCTACGCTTAATTGGTTAATTGTTTCATTAGAATCATTTAACTTCTTAAACTGCCATCCCATACCTAAGACAAAAACTGCGGCTGCTGCCCATCCCATATATTGCTTCCATGAGTTTTGAGCGGACATATCAATGGTCTTGTGCTTTTCAATGAGCTGTTTTCTAATTTTTTCATAATTAGCAGCTGATAAATAAGGCGCTGCACTTTGTGATAAATTAATAACCGCTTTTTCAATTGAAAATACTTCTTCTGCAACTTCAGGGAATTGTTTCATATACTGCTCCACTTCCGCTATTTCATTTTCGGGAAGCGAACCATAAACATACAATTCCAAAATACCTGAGTCAATAATTTCTCTACTAGTCATTGATCATCATTCTTAATTCGTTCATACAATTTCTATTTTGAGTTTTTACTGTTCCTAAAGGAATTGCTAACTCTTCTGACGCTTCTTGCTGTGTATATCCTTTAAAGAATAATAAATCAATTATTTGGATACATTTGGGTTTTAGTTTATTAATAAACGTTCGTATTCCAATTGCATCTATCTTATTGACTTCCTTTGCATTGTCATCAAGTATATGTACGAAATTATCGGAAGATAAGTTTTTCTGACTGTTGTTAAATCCTTTAGAACGCAATCTGTCTATGGTTGCATTTCGGGCGATATTCAACATCCAGGTGTAAAACCTTCCCTTAGAATCGTTGTAAGAGTCAATGTTTTTCCATATTTTTACAAAAACTTCTTGAAGTAAATCTTCAGCTTCTTCTTTATCTTTTATAAGATTAAAGATAACACCATACAAACTCTTTGAATAATTATCATAGAGCAAGGTGAAGGACCTGTCGTCCTTTTTTAATAATAATGGCAGTAATTCTTCTTGTTTCATGCAATTTAGTTTGTGTTAAAGATAAGTAAATTATACTATAAAAAAATGAAAAACAGATTTGAAAAAGAAAAATTACTTGAATATTTAGAAGGTTTTATCACTGAAAACAGAAAAAATGGTTTTCTTAAAGTTTTGAAAAACAGAACAAAACACCTTACTATTGCTATGGAAGATGTGTATCAATTACATAACACGAGTGCGGTAATGCGTAGCTGTGAAGTTTTTGGCGTACAAGAATTACATGTTATTGAACAACGATTTGGAAAACGAATCGACAAAGAAATTGCTTTAGGCGCTGAAAAATGGGTAGATATTAACCGCTTTTCTACGATTCAAAATTGTATTGACGATTTAAAAAATAAAGGTTATCAAATTATTGCCACAACACCACACAACGATTCATGCCTATTAGACGCATTTGATATTACACAAAAATCAGCGATTTTCTTTGGTACTGAAAAATTAGGCTTATCAGAAGAAGTGATGCAACAAGCCGATGGTTTTTTAAAAATCCCAATGGTAGGTTTTACAGAAAGTTTGAATATTTCAGTCTCTGCAGCCATTGTCATACAAGATTTAACTAATAGAATTAGAAAATCTTCAATTGAATGGCAATTGACCGAGGAGGAACTCTTAGATAAACGATTAGATTGGACCAGAAAATCAATCAAAGATATAGCCTATATTGAAAGTAGGTATTACGAATCTAATCCTTAAAATATTCAATACCGTTTTCCCCAACAAAACCATATCCTTTTGAAGTTTGAACTTGAATTAGTGAAAAATTCCAAGCGTCGTTTACTTGAAAATTTTGTTTATCAATAACTTTTAAATATTTTGGTTCAACGGTTGGATAAATTGTGTTTTTAATTTTGAAACCTATTTTCCTTTCTTGTTCGATTAAAAACAAATTTAATGAAGAATCAAACACTACTGAATCATATTTTATCGGCAAATAAACTTGATTATTTTCTTTAAGCACTCCCCATTTAGAATTTAGTTTTACTTTAAACAACAAAGCAGCTGCATCTTCACCTTCTAATGCAACAAATTCATATTTTGGCTCAATTAGCAATTCTTTTTTAGCCAAAGAATACACGCCTAATCTATCTTTAGAATTTCCCACAATAGCTATACCTTCATACTCATTTATCTCAACAAACGCATATTGCTTACTCAACATACTTTGTATTTCTTTAATTTTATTTTCAGAAAAATAGGTTGAGCCAACCATTTCCTTTAGGCCAACTACCATATCTTGACCATCTTCAATTTTTACATTGTCAAAAAACTTCTGAACTTTATCATTTTTGATTGCTTCCCAAGCAAATAACGTTTTACGATTTATCATTTCTTCACCAATCGGATAGATTTCATCAAACTGAATAGGTATAACTAGTTTTTTCTTTTCATTTAACAATCCACATTTCTGATCCAAGTACACATAATAACTGGCATTAGCAGCAACAACAACCTCATCATATAAGCAAGGTACTTTTTCAACTAACTCTCGAACAATCCCTAACTTCCCTTTTTTATAAACCTCAACATACCTTACATCAAATGGTTTTAGTTTAATAGAATCGTACTTATTTAGTATAGGAACTACCAACTGATTATTCTCATTAACTACAAATTTATTATTCCCTTTTCGAACTACGAACGCGGCTTTTTTGAAAAAACCATCGTAACGCACATCATGAATAGTATCTAAATAAGGCTTTACAATAACTTTACCTAAAGTATCACAAAACCCCCATGCTTTTCCATCTCTATAGGGAATTAAAGGTGTTTGAGAAAAAACGTTTGATACAAAAAAAAGTGCAACAATTGAGAAAAACCTTAGCAACATTATTATTTCCCTTTTAAAACTTGATAATCAGAATAAGCTGTTGCTAATGCATCTAAAACTTGTAAATCACTAGCCGAATCAATAAACACTTTTGAATAATTACATTTTTCTAAAATTTTTGCAATTTCAGCTTTATCCATTTGCAACAACATTGAAATTGCCTCTCTATCGGTTTGTTGACTTAATAATTTTTTGAAATTTTCATCTTTTTTAATTTCCATTAATCTATCCATGTCTTTTTGTTTACCATTAAAAAGAGAATAAACTAAATCAACAGGATTTGTCAATGAATTAAGAATATTTTGAGTTGCTTTCGGTGCTTTCATTCCTGGTTCATAACCTAAGTTTAAACCTGCTATATTAAACCTATAATTTTCATTCACAGGTATTAATTTTGTATCAATCTCTAAGTAACCAGTTAATAAAATTTCTGATATTAAAACAGGCTCAATTTCATTCACCTTATCATATAAAGTAATTTGTTTATTTTTTAAATTTAACCAAGTATTTGTAATGTCAATTTTAGCATATTCATAAGATATGTGAGAAAAGAATAACACATCATTTGGACTCACAACTATCTCAAAAAATCCATTTTCATCTGAAACCGAAGTAATAGATTTTGTTTTATTTATAATGGTAACTCCGGTAATAGAATTTTTTGAAACACTATTTACAATCTTAGCTTTTATCTTTACAGCCAAAGTATCATTTTGACCTTTTACAGCAAATGAAACAAACAAAAATAAAATATAGATTAGGTTTTTCATTGGAAACTTATTAGTAAAAACAAAAGTATTTATTTTTATGAAATACAAATTCAAACTTAACATAAGATTATAAAAAAATCCCGAAAAATTCGGGATTTAAATATTAACTTCTTCTAGAACGCTTTGCTTTATCAAACATGGCCTTTGAATCTCCTCCAGAACTTCTTCTTTCCGATCTTCCTTCACCTCTTCTTCCTCCATCTCTAGAATCTGAACGTCTTTCACTTCCACCGTCTCTTCTTGAACGTCCTTCTCCTCTTGGTGCACCACCTTCTCTTCTAAAACCACCGTCACGACTTCCACCGTCTCGTCCGCCTTCTCTTCTACCAGAGAATCCACCTTCACGTTTTCTGTCTCTTCCTCCATGATCTCTTCTATTTTGGTTTTTTGCACCATCATTTTTAGAAATCTCTACATTGATTTTTCTTCCATTATGCTGAATATTATTTAAAACAGACATTACTTTATCTGCTAATTCAGCATCAGTATTAAAGAATGAGAATCCTTCTTTTACATCTACTTTAAAGATGTCATCACGACCAACTTCTAATGTATCTCTCAAGAAGTCTTTCAATTCCATCCATTCAAATCCGTCTCTCGCTCCAATATTAATAAAGTAACGAACCGCACCTGAAGTAGGAACCTCTCCGCCTTTACCTGGAATTTGAGTTAAATCTTTCGATTTTTTATAATAGTTTAAGAATCGGTTAAATTCAACAGAAACAACTCTTTTAATTAACTCTTCCTTATCTAAATCACCTAAAATATCAAAGATAGCCGGTAAATACGAATCAATTGCATGATCTGTTTCTGTATCTTTAATTTTATTAGCTAAGTGTAATAATTGAATTTCACAGATTTCCATTCCAGAAGGAATTGGTTTTTCTTCGAACTTCGTTTTAATGATTCTTTCAATAGCGTGAATTTTTCTAATTTCACTTTTAGTAATAATCACAAAAGAAGTACCCGATTTCCCTGCACGACCTGTACGACCTGAACGGTGCGTATACGTTTCAATTTCATCTGGCAATTGGTAATTAATAACATGTGTTACATTATCAACATCAATTCCACGTGCCGCAACATCAGTAGCAACTAACATTTGAATTTGACGACCACGGAATGATTTCATTACTGCATCACGTTGTGCTTGAGACAAGTCGCCATGTAAAGCTGCAGCATTATATCCGTCTTCAATTAATTTTTCAGAAATAGCTTGTGTATCTCTTTTCGTTCTACAAAATACTACTGAGAAAATGTCTGGATTCGCATCAGCTAATCTTTTCAACGCTTCATAACGATCGCGTGCATTAACTAAATAATATTCGTGAGAAATATTGGCTGAACTTGAATTTTTGTGTCCAACTGTAATTTCTTGTGGTTTGTTCATGAATTCTTTTGCAATTCTTGCTACTTCTTGTGGCATTGTTGCTGAGAATAACCATGTGTTTTTGTCTCTAGGAGTGTCCGATAAGATACTTGTTATATCTTCATAGAACCCCATGTTTAACATTTCGTCCGCCTCATCAAGAACACAGATGTTGATGTTTTTAATATTCACCATACCTCTGTTAATCATATCCTGCATTCTACCTGGAGTAGCCACAATAATTTGGGCTCCTCGCTTTACGTCACGTGCTTGATCATTAATACTCGCACCACCGTAAACCGCAACGGTATATAAACCGTCAATGTATTTCGAGTATAATTTAATCTCGTTTGTAATTTGCAAACACAATTCTCTCGTTGGAGAAAGAATTAAAGCTTGTGTTTGTTTGTTGAAAGGATCAATTTTTTGGATTAATGGAAAACCAAAAGCTGCGGTTTTTCCTGTTCCTGTTTGGGCAAGAGCGACGATGTCTGTGTCTTCTTCCAATAATAGTGGGATTGCTTTCTCCTGTACTTCTGACGGGGTTTCGAATCCTAAATCACCTATTGCTTTTAACAAAGATTCGTTTAACCCTAATTGCTCAAATTTATTCATTCTGTATTTTTAAATTGGCTGCAAAGGTACGCTTAATATATGGATTTTACTAATTATTCCCAATTATTTCCATTTTACAGCTTAATAATCAGATGTTTACAACAACATCTCGATGAGAATTAGAAAATTTTCACCAAAGAATCAATCGTTATTCTTATTAAACTATAGAAATTAAACAATTAAACGCAACAATAATCAAGAATGATTCCTAATTTTGTAAATAAAAAAATGTTTCATCTTCTTGATATCATTGGCACACTGTTTTTTGCAATATCGGGTGTTTTAACTGGACTAAATAAAAAATTAGATGCTTTTGGCGTATTTGTTATTGCTTTTGTAACTGCTCTTGGAGGTGGAACGCTAAGAGATATATTAATTGGCAAAACACCTGTTGGTTGGATGATTGACACACAATATATTTATATTGTCCTTTTTGGTGTTTTAATTTCAGTACTGTTTAGAAAAAAACTTGACCAATTAAGAGTGTCATTATTTCTTTTTGACACTATTGGTTTAGGAATTTTTACAATAATAGGAATTGAAAAAGGAATATCAAAAGAACTCGACCCAATGATTTGTATCGCATTAGGAACTATGACAGCTAGTTTTGGTGGTGTTATAAGAGACATTTTATGCAACGAAATCCCAATTTTGTTTCGAAAAGAAATTTATGCAACAATATGCATTATTGGCGGAGGTTTGTATTTCTTTTTAAAACAATTGAATTTAAACCAAGACCTACTATATCTTTTAACTTCCTCTTTTATTATTACATTGCGTTTACTAGCTGTCTATTATAAATGGAGTTTACCACAACTTTATAAAGAGTAATTACATCATTCTTTTTAAAAAATTGACTAACTTTTCTACAGCTTTTCCTCGATGACTAATAGTCGCTTTTTGCTGCATGGACATTTCTGCAAAAGTAACATCAAAACCTTCTGGTTGAAAAATAGGGTCGTAACCAAAACCTTCATTCCCTCTTTTTACTGGAGTTATTGTTCCTTTTACTATTCCTTCAAACAAGAAATGCTCACTTCCAAAATTAAGAGCTATTACAGTTTTAAATTGAGCGCTTCTATTGGTTTTATTTTCTAATTTCTGAAGAACCAAAGCCATATTATCGTCTGCATTTTTCTGTTCGCCTGCATAACGTGCAGAATACACACCGGGTTCCCCTTGTAACGCATCAATCTCTAAACCCGTGTCATCAGCAAAACAAGAGAGTCCATATTTATCATAAACGTATTGTGCTTTTAATATTGCATTTCCTTCAATAGTTTCAGCGGTTTCAGGAATATCTTCTGTACAACCAATGTCTTCTAAAGAAACAATTTCAAATTTATCTCCAATTAATTGCTGAATTTCAGCAATTTTATTTTTATTATTTGACGCAAAGACTAGTTTCATGGTTTTCTTTTTTATTGGCACGCGGATTTTAAAGGATTAAATGGATTTTTTAATGAAAATGTATTATTTTATGTTTTGCAATATTGCGAGTTCGTTTTTTTTATTTCGTCCAAATGAAACTATAGAAGTTCTTTTATTTAAATCGCAAACACTATTTACATAAACTCTACTTCCTTTTATTAAAACAGTAATTTGTTCTCCCCAACTTCCAGATGTTAGTTTTGGATTTGTTACAAACAAAAAATAATTACTTTTTTTTACTTTTAATTTCCAATTTAAGTTAACAGCTAAACTTTCTATTTTCTGAATTAAAACTTCATATGAAAAATTTGTTTGAACACTTTTCAATTTCAATTTACTTTTTTGAAGAAAATAACCAAATAGACTTATAGAAAAAGAAACTATAAGAATTATTATAAATCTTTCATTTTTAAAATCAAATGGTTTATTAATTGATATTAAAATTATAAGAAAAGGCATAGAAAAAAATAAAATCGAAATCCAAAATTGATCAATTATATTTAAAAATGATAACTTTAATTCTCCGCTTAAAATACTTTCATTGATTTTTTTAACAGTCATAATAATCGTTAAAAATTGTTATTGATTTTTGTATTCTCTATTGCAATTGTAAAATCTTCTTATTAATATCTTTTATTAATTGCGGCCCTTCGTAAATAAATCCAGTATACAACTGTACTAAACTAGCCCCAGCATTTAACTTTTCAATAGCATCTTCTGCTGTATGTATACCACCAACTCCAATAATCGGAAAAGCATGATTACTTTTTTCTGCTAAAAAACGAATGACTTCAGTAGAACGTTTCGTTAATGGTTTACCAGACAATCCACCCGCTTCAATTTTGTTAACCGATTGCAAGCCATCTCTAGATAATGTCGTATTAGTAGCAATAACTCCAGCTATTTTTGTATCATTTACAATCGCAATGATATCCAACAACTGCTCATTGGTTAAATCGGGAGCAATTTTTAATAAAATGGGTTTTCCCTTCGACAAGCTCAGGGTGACCGTTTTTTGATTATTTAAATCTTGTAACGCTTGTAATAATTTTGTTAGCGGTTCTCTATCCTGCAATTCTCTTAAACCAGGCGTGTTAGGTGAACTTACATTTACAACGAAATAATCAACATAATCGTATAATGCATTAAAACAAATTACGTAATCATCCGTTGCATTTTCATTTGGTGTAACTTTGTTTTTTCCAATATTCCCGCCAATTAAAACGTGTCCGTTGTTTTTCTTTAATCGCTCTACAGCCTCTAAAACACCACCGTTGTTAAAACCCATTCGATTAATTATTCCGCTGTCTTCTTGCAAACGAAACAATCGTTTTTTTGGATTTCCGTCTTGTGCTTTTGGGGTTAATGTACCAATTTCTATAAATCCAAAACCTAAATTTGACAATTCTTTGTACAATTTAGCATCTTTATCAAAACCAGCCGCTAACCCAACCGGATTTTTAAACTTTAAACCAAAAACTTCTCGTTCCAGACGCTTATCTTCGAATTGATAAAACGAATTAAAAATGGAAGAAACAATCGGAATTTTATTAATTACTCTTAAGGCTGAAAAGGTAAAATAATGCACTTTTTCTGGATCGAAACAGAAAAGTAATGGACGAATAAGTAATTTATACATGTTGTTGTGTTGTTTGCACAAAGTTAAAAAATTATTAGTTATAGCTAGCACATTACAAAATGAAATTCTTTTCTTATCAGACACATTTTAATAACAAAAAAATGAGTACACTAAAAATTTAATACTATTTAACAGATTTCTAAAAAACAATTCATACATTTGTATATACAAATATCAATTAAAAATTGATAAAAATGAACAGAAAACAATTTTTAGGAATTTTAGGTTTAGCACCACTTTTTTATGCTATGAAAAATTTAAATCAACTTTACAACTATAAAGATCAATTACCCAATACAGAAAAAATGCCTGTCTTGTTTTTAGGACACGGAAGCCCTATGAATGCCATTGAAGAAAATGAGTTTGTGGCAGGATTTAGAACCATTGCCAAAACCATCCCTACTCCAACAGCTATTTTATGTATTTCTGCACATTGGTACACCAAAGGAACGAAAGTAACCGCTATGGAGCTACCGCAAACGATTCATGATTTTGGTGGATTTCCAAAAGAGCTTTTCGAAGTTCAATATCCAGCTAAAGGTTCACCTGAATTGGCTCAATTCACTAAAGAACTTTTACTGCCTACAGAAGTAGAATTAAATCACGATTGGGGACTAGATCATGGTGCTTGGAGTGTAATTAAACATTTGTATCCAGAAGCGAATATTCCAGTAATCCAAATGAGTATTGATTACAGTTTAGCTCCAGAAAAACATTTTGAATTGGCTCAAAAACTACAAGCGTTACGAAACAAAGGCATTTTAATTATAGGTAGCGGTAATATTATTCATAATTTACGAATGGTAGATTGGGCTAATTTCAACAAAGACAATCACGGCTACGATTGGGCCAAAGAAGCCCATACTGATTTTAATAAGTATATGTTAGAAGGGGATTTTAAATCGTTGATTAACTATCAAAACCACAGTACAGCATGGAATTTAGCCATACCCACACCCGATCATTATTTACCTTTACTATATGCTTTAGGTTTGAAAAACAACAATGAAGAATTACAGTTGTTTAATGATAAGTTTGTAGCCGGTTCGTTGAGTATGACTTCGGTTAAGATTGGGTAAATTCTTTTGTCATTCTGAATTTATTTCAGAATCTCAATAACAATTGATTCCGAATTAAAGGAATCTGAAACAAGTTCAGAAAGACAAAAAAGCTCTATTATTTCGGATTCGTTGCAATTACAAATTTCATGTTGTTCTTTACACCTATTTGTAAAACATCAACCAAATCTTGTACTTGCAAATTAAACGGAATTCGAACCACAACGGTTTGTTCTTTATCATTGCCTACTTTTGCCAGTAATTCTTTTTCTAATTCTTCAAAAGCGACAGGTTGTTTATCAATAAAGTATTGTTTTTCTTCCGTTACCGAAATACTCACATGTTGTTTATTCGTTTTCTCATTTACTTTCGATTTTGGCAACGTCATTTTAATCACATTTGGATTTGCCAACGTGGAAATAATCAAAAAGAACAACAACAAAAAGAACATGATGTCACTCATTGAGGACGCATGAACTTCTGCATGAAAACGTTTATTTCTTTTAATTGCCATGGTTCGGTCTTTGAATAATATTTACAAATTCTAACACTTGCTTTTGAACATTTAACATAAAATGATCAATTTTCCCATTTAATAAATGGTAACCGGCATAAGCAAAAAGTCCCACGATAAGTCCAGCACCTGACGAAATCATTTTTTCATATAATCCACCAGAAATATTACCAATACTAATATTTTCCGTGATCGAAATACTATAGAAAATTTTAATTACCCCACCAATTGTTCCTACGAAACCTAAAGTAGGCGCCATACCTGCAATTAAACCTAAATGCCCTAAACGTTTTTCCATTTCGCCTAGTTCAATTTGCGCTTGGCGCTCCATATTCGATTCAATTTCAGATATAGGACGACCAATAGTCATAATACCTTCTCTTACTACTCTTGCATTGGCATTATCCAATCGTTCGGCAGCCCCTAAAGCTAATTCTATATTACCATTATTTAAATGGGTACGCACTTCTTTCAATAAAAAATTATCAGTTTTAGTCGTTTTACTAATATACATAGTACGTTCTACAATAACATAAATAGTATAAAACAATAAAATTGCAATTGGGATAATAAAGAATCCCCCTTTAAAAATAAATTCTAAAACAGAAATTTCAGTATTTTGTTTGGCTGTTTCTGCTGCATTGGCAACCTGATTTGCCGCATTCGCTAAAGTATCAACTGTGGCTTGTAAAAAAAATCCAATCATAAAACGAATAAGTTAATATTTATATTCAAATTTGCACTAAAGATACATTTTTCTATAAATAGTAAAACTAAAATTTTATTAAATTATTATATTGTATTCCTATAAAATTAAACATTTACTCTTTTATGACCTATACAGAAACCTTAAATTGGCTTTATAATCAGTTACCTATGTTTCAAAATGTAGGGGCTACTGCTTATAAAAAAGATTTAACCAATACCATCGCTTTAACCAATTATTTAAGCAATCCCGAAACCCAATTTAAATCCATACATGTCGCGGGAACAAATGGCAAAGGCTCTACTTCAAGCATGTTGGCATCTGTATTTATGGAAGCCCGTTATAAAGTTGGACTATACACCTCTCCACACCTAAAAGATTTCAGAGAACGAATTACCATAAATGGCAGACCAATTAGCAAAGCATATGTTCAAAAATTTGTACTTCAGAACAAAAGTTTTTTTGAGAGTCATCATTTAAGTTTTTTTGAAATGACGGTTGGATTAGCTTTTCAATATTTTGCAGAAAAGAAAGTTGATATTGCACTAATAGAAGTAGGAATGGGTGGAAGATTAGATTCTACCAATATCATTACTCCTTTAGTATCCGTAATCACCAACATTGGATTTGATCACATGCAATTTTTGGGCTCTACCTTAGATGCAATTGCGAGTGAAAAAGCAGGGATAATTAAACCAAATATTCCAGTAGTGATAGGTGAATACACTAAAGAGACTAAAATGGTGTTTATTGAAAAAGCAAAAAAATGTTCTAGTGAAATCGTTTTTGCACAAGATAAAAACATACCAGATTACCCTTCGGAACTAAAAGGTGACTACCAAATAAAAAATAAAAAAACCGTTGTAGCCACCTGTGAAATTGCAAAAAAACATTTCCATATCACGAATGAACATATTAAAAATGGAATAAAAAATGTAGTAACTAATACAGGTTTAAAAGGCCGATGGCAAATTTTACAAACAAATCCAAAAATCATTTGTGACACTGCCCATAACAGTCATGGCTTAAAAATAGTATTACAGCAATTAGAAAGAGAAGCCCCATCACATTTACATATCGTTTTAGGTGTAGTAAATGATAAAGATTTAGAGAGTATACTCCCTTTATTCCCTAAAAATGCCACCTATTATTTTTGCAAGCCAAAAGTACAACGAGGCTTAGACGAAAAAGTTCTTCAAAAAGAAGCTTTAAAATACAATTTAATTGGAAAAGCGTATTCTTCAGTATTGAAAGCTAAAAATGCAGCACTAAAAACAGCATCAAAAGAAGATATTATCTATATAGGAGGAAGTACATTTGTAGTAGCGGAACTAATTTAAAAAAAAATTAAATTTTATTTTTCTGACTACGAGCAACTTAAAAATTAATTTACATTTTTTTAAAAATAATGCTTGCAAATATGAAAAACCGCTGTATATTTGCACTCGTAATAATGAAACAAACACTATTACAAACAAGGGCGATTAGCTCAGCTGGTTCAGAGCACCTCGTTTACACCGAGGGGGTCAGGGGTTCGAATCCCTTATCGCCCACAAAATTTAAACACTTCAAATGAAGTGTTTTTTTTTGCCTAAACATTTCCTTGTTAAATTTCCCAACAACCTTTACACAAGAAATCGCTCTTATTTTATAAACACAAAGCCAAAAGGAGTATTTAATACTTTGTTAATAACTCTTGAGCTTAAAAATGTTAATTTTCACAAAATAACAGTAAAAACAACACTTTTCTAACATTTTGAAAATCAATAGAGTTATGCTTTTACTGTTAAAAAAAATGTTAACAACTTCATTTTTTTTGTATTTTATATTAAAAAAACGATATATCTTTGCTCCATAACTTTAAAAATTAAATTAAGTATGAAAAAAGTTTTATTATCTGCTGTAGCTTTAGTAGCTTTTACTTTTGCTAACGCTCAAGAAGAAAAACCAGCTGGAAATGGTTTTTCAAAAGGTGATGCATTCGTTTCTGGTGCTTTAACTTTAGGTTCTTCAAAAACAGGAGATTTCAAAGCTAATGCTTTCGAAATCGCTCCAAAAGTAGGTTACTTTGTAAGTGAAAACATTGCTGTTGGTGCTTCTGTTGGTTATTCATCTTTAAAATATGACAACGGAGTTGCTGATGCTACTAACTCAGGTTTAGCTTTAGGAGCTTTTGGTCGTTACTATTTTACACCAGCAAATCAATTTTCATTATTTGCACAGTTAGGATTTGATTACAACACTTTAGATTCTGAATTTGATGCTAATTCAGGTACTGTTTATCCTGACACTTTCAAAACTAAAGAAATTGGTTTAGGTTTAAGCGCTGGTTTAAACTACTTCGTATCATCTAATTTCTCTATCGAGGCTGGTGTAGCTGTTTTAGGTTACACTTCTAACGATAACGGAGGAAATGGTGCTGATAAAACGAATACTTTTGCATTCGGTGGTGACTGGAGAGCAGTTACTTTCGGTGTAAACTACAAATTCTAATTAAAAGAATTTTAATAAATCAAAACCCTGCACTTGCAGGGTTTTTTTTTGCTTATTAATTAAGTACATTTGTTTAATCAATATGCTTAACCATGCACACAAGAGAAGAACAGCTTGCCGCTTTCAGCAGACTTTTAGACATCATGGACGATTTACGAGAAAAATGCCCATGGGATAAAAAACAAACCTTAGAAAGCTTACGTCATCTAACCATAGAAGAAACTTATGAATTAGGCGATGCTATTTTAGATCATGATTTAGTAGAAGTTAAGAAAGAACTAGGCGATTTACTTTTACACATTGTTTTCTACGCTAAAATTGGAAGTGAAACTAATGACTTTGACATTGCTGATGTTGCCCATAGTATTTGCGATAAACTAATTAATCGACACCCACATATTTATGGAGATGTGGTGGTTGAAAACGAGGAACAAGTCAAACAAAATTGGGAGAAGTTAAAACTCAAAGAAGGAAAAAAATCAGTTTTAGAAGGTGTTCCTAGAAGTTTACCGGCACTAGTTAAAGCAAGTCGCATACAAGATAAAGTTAAAGGCGTAGGATTTGATTGGGAAGAACCACATCAAGTTTGGGAAAAAGTACAAGAGGAATTAAATGAATTACAAGTTGAAGTTTTAAATCAAAATCAGGATAAAATTGAAGCTGAATTTGGAGATGTTTTATTCTCAATGATTAATTATGCACGTTTTCTAAAAATTAATCCCGAAGATGCGTTAGAACGCACGAATAAAAAATTCATTAAAAGATTTCAATATTTAGAAAGCAAAGCTACTGAAATAGGAAAACCGTTAAGCGAAATGACATTAGCTGAAATGGATGTATTTTGGGAAGAAGCCAAAAAAATATAACAGCAATCAATTAAACCATTATCCATTATTTTCGTCTAATACAGAAAAACGATACTTATGAAAATAAAAAATCTACTACTTTTTTGTACTTCTGCGCTATTTTTATGTTGCAGCAATGATGATTCAAGTGAAAATAACGTTACTGAAGAAGCAATGTATTTTCCACCAATTGGTTCAACTACTTGGGAAACAAAAACTCCTGAAAGTTTAAATTGGAATACAGCTAATATTCAACAATTATACGATTATTTAGAACTAAAAAACAGCAGAAGTTTTATGGTGCTTCACAATGGTAAAATTGTACTTGAAAAATATTTTGGCACCCATACCGCTACTTCACCTTGGTATTGGGCAAGTGCTGGTAAAACTCTAACTTCTACGGTAACTGGAATAGCAGAACAAGAAGGTTTAATTAACATTAATAATAAAGTTTCGGATTACTTAGGAACGGGTTGGACTTCTGCTCCTTTAGCAAAAGAAAATCTTATAACCTGCAAGCATTTATTAACAATGACTTCTGGCTTAGATGATTCGTTGGGCGACAATGTAGCTCCAGCAAATTTACAATATGTTGCAGATGCTGGTACAAGATGGGCGTATCATAATGTGTATGTAAAATTACAAGATGTGGTTGCTAATGCTGCTGGACAAACCTGGAGTGCTTATTTTAACACCAAACTAAGAGATAAAATTGGTATGACAGGAACATGGATTCAAGACGGCGATTTAAGCGTGTACTGGAGTACTACAAGAAGTATGGCGCGTTTTGGACTATTAGCATTAGCTAATGGAAAATGGGACGGAAATCAAATTATAAATCCTACTTATTTCAACTCAGCCACGCATACTTCGCAAAACATCAATTTAGCATATGGCTATTTATGGTGGATCAATGGTGAAAGTACTTATCATATGCCTCAAACGCAATTAACATTTAACGGCAGTCTTATTCCTAATGCTCCAGCCGATATGTATTGTGCTTTAGGGAAAAATGACCAAAAAATATATGTGGTACCAAGTAAAAAATTAGTTATAATTCGTATGGGCGATGCGGCAGACACATCGAATTGGGCGATGTCTGGTTTTGATAATGATTTATGGGGAAAAATAAATTTAGTTATCAATTAAACAAAAAAGGCTTTACTGTGTGTGGTAAAGCCTTTTTTGTTTTAAAATTTCCAAGATTTAAGCAGCCAATTATAAATCAATGAATTTACAATAAAATAAACTGCAAGAGGTATTATAACTATTGCCGACCATAATTCAACTGCAATAGTAGAAGAAAGCATATTATTAGCAATTGCAGCCTGAGCAAAATAATATTGTAGTACAGACAACAGCAATAGACAAATTACAATGGTAATAGCAATAGAAATACTAAATTTTCTACTGATTTGATTGACCATTTTTTTAGGAGAATATCCTAAAGAATACTTTATGGAAACCTCGTCTTTTTGCTCTAAAAACTGTATTTTGATGCTATTAATAATCATAAAAATACACAAAAGAAAAATAAAAAGTCCGATACAAGCAATTGCTTTTAATACTAAAAATAATTTCCCTTTTATTTTAGCTGAACGCAATGATTCTTGATTAGATTCATATCCCTTTTCATTCATTTTTGAAATTAAATCTTGATCTGAAGCATCGTTAACTTTAACTAAGATTCTGGAAAAAACGGCAGCTTGTTCCGCAGTTTTTCTCTGTGTATTATTTAATGAATCTAAAAAAGACTTTGGCACTAAAACAGAATGAATCCTATCAGAAAGTCCTACCAACCTTCCTTTGTACTTTAAATTCTTTTCTTTTAATGTTAGATTGATATTTACTTCTATTTTCTTAGCAAATTCTTCTGTTATTTGTGGCAAACCTTGATTTAGTGCAAAACCATAGTTGTAAAGATTTAAATATTCCCTAGAAATTATGATAGGAATAGTATTTTCTTGCACTTTAAATTCTGATAAATCTTGCACATCAATCGCATCATTATCAATGGCTTCCAAATACATATCCGTATAAAACGGAATAAAACTTCCACCGTCTGCCGAAACTTTAAAATCATTAGAAAGTATAGGATACACCTTTTTTACGCCATTCCACTTTTCAATTTCTTGAATATTCTCTTTATTAAAACCTAACAATTCTTTTCTACCAATATTATCAGGAGTAATTGTTTTTGATAAGGTTAACCAATAATTAGAATCACTATTTTTCTTACCAAGCAAATCATTAGCATTAAAATACAATTGGATACAACTTAACATTAAAACAAATGATAAGAATAAACCAAGGTATAAGAAGAGTGATTTTACTACACTTTTTTTCATAAACAATTTAGATTATAACAACTTATATAATTACAAGTGCATTGTTTTACAACTATGTTGAAAGGAGAATTCATTCAATTCAAAAAAAACAATTGCTTTACCCTGTTCTTGGGCTACAGATTGAATTAGATTAAAAGCATTCCTTTTATTTTCAACATCTAAATGACTAAAACATTCATCAAAAAGTAGAAAATTTGCTGGATTTATTAAACTTCTTACGATTGCTGCACGTTGTCTTTCGCCATAGGAACAATTCATTGCCTTCTTATCCAACAATTGAGTTATACCAAGTTTATTTGAATAATCGTTAATTAAATCAAGATATTGCGCTTCATTTTTATCAAATATTCTTAATAAGATATTTTCTTTTAAAGTTAATTCTGGAATTAATCTAACATCTTGAAAAAGCAATTGAACGCCGTTTTTTCTATGTGCGACTAATTGTTCAATTGACAATGATTTTATTGAAACAGCATCGTATAAAATAGCTCCTTCATATTGAAAATGATTTCCCAATATAGCACTAGCCAATGTTGACTTTCCACTTCCAGAAGGAGCGATAATTAAATAACTATCGCCCTTTTGAAAAGTTATATTTTGATTCCAAATTTGAGATGCTAAACGATCGTTTTTTGGAATAAAATACTTGGGATAAACATTTTGAATGGTAATACTATTCATATCCCATTAAATAACTGATTGCATTTTTATCTTTTTTATCAAAAGAAATAATTACTTGTCCAGAGGCATTTCCATCGTTCATTTTTGATTCAGAAACAACACTTACAATTTTAGCCTTGCTAGGTGCATTCGCTTTTGACATAGCCAAATTAAGTTCTTCACCACTAGTCCATGAATAAGAGGTTATACCCGATTTTTCATCCAACTTTTTATTTTCAGCTGTTTTCTTATTTTGCAATAACTCAATAGATTTTGGATCGTTTGCTAAAACAAATAAATCTTTATTAGTGTAAAAAATATTATCTTTCAAAGAATAATCTCCTCTAAATTGATCCACAATCTTAGTTCCTTTTGCACCATTTTTTCCTAATACAAAAGCAAAATTTGGAGTTACTTTCTCATATGTATAATCTAAGAATTCATCATACACTTGCTGTTTCACATCACCAAAAGAAACAAACGCATAATCCCCTGTGAAACCATTTACAATTTCTTCTAAAGAAATATCACGAGAAGCTAAAACATTATTTATAGTTGCCTCAAAACCAGCTTCTTTTATAAAATATTTCACAAAATCCAAACTGATATAACCAATCATAAACGATTTTGCTTTATCAACATCTATAGATTTAAGAATTTCATAATTTATGTTTTTATCTTTATAATATTTCTTAACAATTTCTTTCATTTCATCATTAAAATACGTTTCAGAATTTGCTACAATTTGTCCTTCTTCAAAATTCACATTCATAGCAAAACCAGATCCAAGTAACAACTTATTGATGGCCAGCGTTTCAATATAACCTTTTGAAGCTAAAGAGACAAAACCATGTATATTAAACCAAGCGCTTGAGTCCATGTCTTTTTTTAACGACTGATCAATTTGATTCAATAACTCTTCATTTTCTGTTTTTTTTCTATCCCAAAACTCTTTATAAAAAGCTTCCGAAACATTTTCTGGCGCTCGATTATAAACCCCATAAGAGGAATTTATTGGGTTTTCCATCGTAGTTGACATGACTAACATATCGTCTTTAACTGTTCCAATTAACGTTTCTCCTGCATAAAGGAAGCTTTTACCATCAATTTTAACTTTACGATCTACGATTTTAGAAAAATTAGTTTGAAATAAATTTTTATCTGCAATCCATAAAACAAAAGAAGAAACCAGTTTATTTTTATCTGAATCAACAATTATGTAGGCTGGTTTATCAATATCAATTCCATTTTTCTCTGCATTTAATAACAATTCTGCTTTCTCCTTTTCTTTTTCAGAAAATTTTAATCTAGTAGAATCTTTAAGCATTTTTTCAATTGGAAATTTCTTTTCAAAATTTTCAAGATTAAGTTTAACTACAGCAAGTGTATTATCTGTTGTAATATCTAATAAATCGTCGTTTCCATTACTATTACATGAAATAAATAAAAACGAAACCAATAGTGCTAATAATTTGTAAATAGATTTTTTCATTTATATATAATTAATTATTCAACATAACGTTCCATTTCGCGATCATAAAATTCACCTGCCAATGTAATTAAATGCTCCATTTCTGATTCAATTTCTCTTTCGTCTTCTTCTTCAAACTCTTCTAAAAACTCTACTGAATCATCTTTTAAATTGATTAAAAAACGAGGATAATCCAAGTGGATAATAAAAATATCATCTGGAAAGTCGGTATTATCACCGATTAAAAATTTTGGTAATTCCATAAAAATTTTGTTAGTAAATTAAAAATTGCTTGTTATTAAATGCATTATAATCTTTTTCTCAATAAATATTTAAAGCGTAAATATAGTAAAATTGCTGCAGCAGCCAAACCTGCTAATAAACCAATCCAAATTCCTACCGCTTTTAATTCGGTGTACAATCCCAAATAGATTGAAACTGGAAATCCAACAACCCAATAAGCAATAAAAGTAATCACAGCTGGAATTTTCACATCTTGCATACCTCTTAATGCACCTAAAACAACCACTTGCATACCATCAAACAACTGAAAAAACGCAGCAATTAATAATAATTTTGAAGCAATAGCGACTACTTCAGCTGTGTCTTTTACTTGATGGGCGACCTCTACATTTACAAATTGTTTAGGTAAAAATTCATTAAACAACATAAAAACAACTGCGAAAACAATCTCGATAAGTATAGCCATTAAGAATATAGAATGTGCTACAACATTTAATTTGGGATAATCTTCCAATCCTTTTTGATTAGCCACTCGAACCATAGCGGTTACACTTAATCCCATGGCAAACATAAATGTTAATGAAGCCAAACTGAGTGCAATTTGATTGGCTGCCTGACTGGTTGTACCTATCATTCCCGACAACCAAATAGCCCCTGTGAATAATGCAACTTCAAAAAACATTTGCATGGAAGAAGGAATTCCTAACGCTATTATTTTATTAGACATTCTTTTTTCAAAGGATTGCCAACCAAATAGGTTGAAAAAGGGTTTAAATTTTTCTTTCTTACTTAAAATATAATGCATGTACAGCACCATGAATATACGTGCAATTAATGTTCCGATAGCTGAACCAACAATTCCTAATTTTGGAAAACCGAATAAACCAAAAACTAAGACAATATTTAACACCACATTAATGATATTTCCAATGATAGTAGCATACATAGAATACTTTGTTTCACTCATTCCATCTGCAAATTGTTTATAGGCTTGAAAAACTACCAAGGGCACCAATGAAAAGCCAACAATATCTAAAAAAGGTCGGGCTAATTTTACCACAGCTGCGGGTTGATTCATGAAGTTCAACAAAGGTTTAGCAAAAAACAACAAAAAGAATAATGCAAAACCTAAAATAGTACATAAAATTAATCCATTCTGAAAAGCAGTTCTTCCTTTTTCAATATCTTTTTGTGAATCATATTCTGCAATTATTGGTGTAATAGCTGTTGAGAATCCAATTCCAAACGACATACCTATAAAAATAAAACTATTACCTAATGAAACAGCAGCTAATTCAGTAGAACCTAATTGCCCTACAATAATATTATCAACTACACTCACTAAAGTATGTCCAACCATTCCAGCAATTACTGGAAGTGCCAATTTAAAATTGTATCGAAATTCTTTAAAATACTTATTCATAAGCTATAAAAAAACACATAGACCGAAATAATCAGCCTATGTGTTGATTATTATTTTTTTCAATTATTGTAAAGCCGCTGTTAACGCTGCCAAATGTACGATTTGTTCTTCTCTTGTATGATTGTTTTTCAATTTAAACGTGCGATTTGCAATTTCTTCAGCACCTACAAAAATAACAAATGGAATACCTTTTTTTTCTGCATATTTAAATTGTTTATCCAATTTAGCTTTATCAGGGAATAATTCCACTCGAACACCAGCTGATCTTAATTGTGCCATAGCTTGCATAGCATATAACGCTTCATGGTCTCCAAAGTTTATAAATAACGCTTGTGGCTTGGTAGTCACCGTTTCAGGAAACAAACCTAATTCCTCAAGAACTAAATAAATACGATCCAATCCAAAGGAAATTCCCACGCCACTCATATTTTTCAAACCAAAAATACCCGTTAAATCGTCGTATCTTCCACCGCCACCAATGGAACCCATAGCCACACCTGCAGGAGCAGCTACTTCAAATATTGCACCCGTGTAATAATTTAATCCACGAGCTAGGGTAACATCTAAATCAAAATGAGCCGATTGCAAGCCTAACGTATCAATGGCATTACAAATAAATTGCAATTCCTCTACTCCTTTTGTTCCTTCCTCCGAAGTTTTAAGTAAAGCACCAAGTTTTTCTATTTTTTCAGCAATGGTACCTGTAAAATTAAATAAGGGTTGTACTTTTTCAATAGCCGTTTCTGAAATACCTTTTTCAAGCATTTCTTTCTTTACGCCGTCTTCACCAATTTTATCTAATTTATCTAAGGCAACTGTAAAATCAATTAACTTATCTGAAGCGCCAATTACTTCAGCGATTCCAGATAAAATTTTACGATTGTTAATTTTAATAGTTACCCCTTTTAATCCTAATTGTGAAAATACCGTATCATACAACTGAACCAATTCCACTTCTTGCCAAAGTGAATTACTTCCTACCACATCCGCATCACATTGATAAAATTCTCTGAAACGACCCTTTTGCGGACGATCAGCACGCCAAACAGGCTGAATTTGATACCGCTTAAAAGGAAATTCTAACTCGTTTTGATGTTGCACCACATACCGAGCAAAAGGCACTGTTAAATCATATCGCAAGGCTTTTTCAGAGATTTTAGGTGTTAATTTTTTGGTGTTTTTATCTGCTAAAATTTGGTCTTCTACTTTTTCCAAATATTCTCCAGAATTTAAAATTTTAAAAATTAAACGATCTCCTTCTTCTCCATATTTTCCCATTAACGTTTCTGAATTTTCAAAGGTGGGTGTTTCAATAGGTTGAAAACCAAATTTTTCAAAATTCGATTTTATAATAGAAAAAATATAATTTCTTTTCGCAACTTCTGTTGACGAAAAATCACGTGTCCCTTTTGGTATACTTGGTTTTTGAGCCATAGTTTAATGTGTCAATAAGGCAATGAGCCAATTATCATTTTTTTGAATTGCAAATATCTTATTTTTAAATAACAATAGCAATATCAATTACAACATCAATTACAATAGCAATTACAATAGCAATTACAACAGCAATTTTCAAATTCAATAAGAATTACTAAAATGAACTAAAAGAGAAATTTGCCTTTCTAGTTTTTATTTTCTTACTTCTAAATAAAACTCTTAAAGTGTAACAAAAAAATAGTTTTTACTACCAATTGGTCATGATTGGATTATTTAAAGAAAATACAAGAATTGCATTAAGTTCAATTCGCACTCAAATTTTAAGAACAGTATTAACGGTTATTATTATTGCGATTGGTATTATGGCCTTAGTGGGTATTTTAACCGTAGTTTCTGCATTGGACAACACTTTATTAAAGAACTTTGCGTCGATGGGGTCTAATACTTTTTCGATTAGTCAATATGATTTTTCTTCGCAAATTAATCGCAATGATGCACAAGACAAAATCAATCCAATTATAAGTTATCCACAAGCTAAAGAATTTCAAAAAAAATTCGATTTTCCTTTCACCACTACATCTGTTTCATTTAATGCTGTAGCTAATGCAGAAGTAAAGTATGAAAACAAAAAAACGGACCCTGAAATTTCTGTTTTAGGAATTGATGAAAATTATATTCCTAACAAAGGACTGGAACTTTCAAAAGGAAGAAATTTAAATTCATTTGATGTAGACAATAACAATTATGTTTGTGTGGTAGGTTCTAACTTTGAAAAAGGTTTGTTTGATGGTGTAAACCCTATTGATAAAACACTTTCAATTAGAGGCGCAAAATTTAAAGTTATAGGTTTATTGAAAGAAAAAGGCGCCACCTTTGGTAACAATCAGGATTTACGGATTATGATTCCGGCTCAGATTGCACGATCTATTTTTTCTGCACCCAACATTAATTATGATATTGATATAAAAGTAAATAATGAAGCCCTTTTAAACCAGGCAGTTGATCAAGCTACGTTAACCATGCGTAGAGTTCGAAAATTAAATCCGATAGAAGAGGATAATTTTGGTATAAAACGAAGTGACGATTTAATTCAGCGTATTATGGATAATACCAAAACTTTGAGTATTGCAGCTTGGGTTATTGGTATCATCACTATTTTTGGATCTTCTATTGCCTTAATGAACATTATGTTAGTTTCTGTTTCCGAGCGAACAAGAGAAATTGGTATAAGAAAATCATTAGGCGCTACAAGAAGTACCATTGCTTGGCAATTTTTCACCGAAACATTTGTTATTAGTCAACTAGGTGGAATTCTAGGAATTATTCTTGGAATATTACTCGGATCTGGAATTGCTATAGCTATTGGATTTGAATTTACCATTCCATGGATGGCCATGACAGCCGCTTTCATAACTACTTTAGTGGTAACCATTTTTTCAGGCTTATATCCTGCTATAAAAGCTTCAAAACTAGATCCTGTGGAAGCATTGAGGTATGAGTAGTTAGTGGTTAGTGATTAGTCAAAATTACTTTTTACTTTTTACTTTTTACTTTTTACTTTTCACAAACCACAACGAATCATGCGGTCATTACCCATAAAATCTTTACGTAATTGAATGTTTTTAAAACCCAGATTTTCTAATAATTCAATCGTCTCTTTTCCCAAATATTGATTAATCTCAAAAAATAAATATCCATCTGGAGAAAGGCTTTTTTGGGCTAATTGGGCAATTTTTCGATAAAATAACAAAGCATCGTTATCATCTACAAATAAAGCCAAATGTGGTTCGTATTCCAACACATTGTTCTTTATTTCAACTTTTTCTAAATTTCGAACATAAGGCGGATTAGAAACAATGACATCGAAAAGAAGATTTGAAGATTCTTTAATTTGAAGATTTGAAGATTTCAAAATATCGCGATGAATGAAATTTACTTGTACTTCATTATCTAATGCATTTTTTTGGGCTATTTCAATCGCTTTTTCAGAAACATCCATAGTATAAACAGTTGCCGTTGGAATTTCATGTTTTAAGGCAATCGGTATACAGCCAGAACCGGTTCCTATGTCTAAAATATTCCAATTTTGACTTTCTTCATTTAACTTTTGACTTTCGACTTTTGACTTTTGACTTTCGACTTTTGACTTTCGACTTTCAATAATCCATTCCACTAATTCTTCTGTCTCTGGACGCGGAATTAAAGTATGTTCATTCACTTCAAATCGCAGACCATAAAACCAAGCTTCACCGGTAATATATTGAATGGGTTTTTCTTTCTTTAATTCTAAAATTACAGACTCCCATTTAACCAAATCTTCCGCAGAAACCTCAAAATCAGGACGTAATGAAAGATCGATTCGTTTCAATTGATGTAAATAGTCTATAAGAATTAGAAAAAAGGAATCAATTTCTGATTCTTCATGAATTCCTTTTAATTCAGTAAAAAAATGAGATTTTAAATTGCTAATTGTCATTATTACAATTCTTTAATCATAAACACATCGCAACTTCCATGACCAGTACATCCCAAAGGAGCATCTGTATATTGAAAGCCGACTTTTTTGTATAATTTTTGAGCTGCTGTCATAAACGGAAGAGTTTCAAGATAACATTGATCAAAGCCAGCCTCCTTTGCAAAAGACAAACATTTTTCAATTAAAACTTGTGCAATACCTTTTCCTCTTAATTCTGGAGCAAAATACATTTTTTGTAACTCACAAATATTAGCATCATTACCCGCCAAAGGTGCAATACCCGAACCGCCCAAAACTTCACCTGCTACTTCAACCACATAATAAACTTCATTAGCACCAATATATACATCTGACAAACAATCTAATATAGGATCAGCGTAAGCCGTTCCTTCCTTAGGAGCATCTAATTCGTGAAAAATAGCACGTATAATTTGAGCCATTTTAGCATTATCTTTTTCTTCTATTCTTCGTATTGTGTAATCCATTTGCAAAAATAAAGTGTAAAAGTACTAATTTTGCTAGATGAATACACATGAAATTTACATGAATCGTTGCATTCAATTAGCTAAGAATGGTTTGGGAACCACTTATCCAAATCCATTAGTAGGCAGTGTTATTGTACATAACAATAAAATAATTGGAGAAGGTTGGCACAGAAAAGCAGGAGCACCTCATGCGGAAGTAAATGCCATAGCTTCGGTAAAAGACAAATCTTTATTAAAAGAAGCGACCATTTATGTCAGTTTAGAGCCCTGTAGTCATTTCGGAAAAACGCCACCTTGTTGTGACTTAATCATTGAAAAAGAAATTCCTAATGTTGTAGTTGGCACGGTAGATCCATTTTCAGAAGTTTCAGGAAGCGGCATACAACGATTAAAAGCATCAGGCAAAAATGTACTCGTAGGTATATTAGAAAAAGAATGTCAAGAATTAAACAAACGTTTTTTCACCTTTCATACTAAAAAACGTCCGTACATCATTTTAAAATGGGCAGAAAGCAAAGATGGTTGTATTGCACCATTAACTAAAAACAAAAAAGAGCCCGTTTGGATAACAAATGTTTATTCAAGACAATTAGTACATAAATGGAGAACTGAAGAACAAGGCATTTTAGTGGGTACACAAACTGTACTGGACGATAATCCAAGTTTAGATGCTAGAGATTGGAAAGGCAATAATCCTACTAGAATAACTTTTGATAAATTTAACAAAATACCCGATACTTTTTTCATTAAAAACCACAAACAGCCAACAATTTTATTTACAGAATGCAAAAAAAATAACAATTCTGAAAATTGTATTTATGAAAATAGTATCTTTGATAAATCCCAAATTACCGAAACACTCAAAAAATTACACAGTTATAACATCCAATCTGTAATTGTTGAAGGTGGTGCCAAAACGCTTCAAGCCTTTATCAATGAAGGATTATGGGATGAAGCTCGAATTTTTATTGGTGACATTAATTTAGGTAATGGCATCAAAGCACCTGAGTTCTTCTTTAAAAGCAAAGAAGAATTTTTTATCGGTAGTGACCAATTAAAAATCTACAAACAAGTATGATTGAAACAATTATTTTTGATTTCGGGGATATTTTCATCAATTTAGATCACCAGGCTACACAATTAGAATTACAAAAATTAGGATTAAAAGAATGGAATGAAGAGTTACAACAATTAAACCTTAAATACGAAACAGGCAAAATTGATGAATTAACATTCCTACAAGGTATCCAAAAACACATACCAAACGCTGATTTACTTGACATTAGAGCAGCTTGGAATGCCATATTATTAGATTTTCCTTTAAAAAGATTGGAATTTCTACAAATGCTCTCTTCAAAATACAAATTATTTCTATTAAGTAATACTGATGCTACCCATATTGAAAAATTTGAGCATAAAGTGGGTATGTCTTTTGCAAGAGAATTTTATAGTTGTTTTGAAAAAGTATATTTTTCTTTTGAATTTGGCTTCAGAAAACCTGATGAAAATGCTTTTAAATTTGTAATTAACAATCATAACCTAATACCTAAAAAAACACTTTTTGTTGATGATAAATTAGACAATATTGAAGCTGCGAAAAAACTCGAATTAAATACTTGGCATTTACAAGTAGGAAAAGAAGAAGTAACAGATTTGTTTAATAAAATCTAATTTTTGAATATTTGCAATGAAAAATTAATTCTCAGCAAAAAAATTCAAATTGAAAGACACTTACAAAACAATAGAAAACCCAGTAAAAGATATTCTTTTTAAAGAGAAAAACAGCAAATTTATTGGTTTTGCTTATCCGATTCAAAGTGAAGATGATGTCAAAATTTATTTGGATGAATTAAAAAAAGAACATTTTTCAGCTCGTCATTGGTGTTATGCTTATCAATTAGGAACTGAAACAACACGTTTTAGAGCAAATGATGATGGTGAACCTAGTAATAGTGCTGGAATGCCAATTTATGGTCAAATTCAATCTTTTGAAGTTACCAATATCTTAATTGTAGTTGTTCGCTATTTTGGCGGCATAAAACTTGGTGTTGGCGGTTTAATTTCAGCCTATAAAACTGCCGCACAAATGACATTAGAAGAAGCTACAATTGTAGAAAAAACAATTGACAAACACTTTCTGATTACTTTTGATTATAAAAACATGAACAAAGTAATGCGAATCATCAAAGAAAAAAATTTAGATATCATAAATCAGAAAATGGAATTAAATTGCGCAATTGAAATTGCAACTAGAAAAAAAAATGCCGAACAAATATTCGACATTTTTACAAATCTTTATGAAATAGAAATCAAAGAAAAAGAATTATAAATTGATCAATTTCTCCGTTACATAAGTTGGCGGAACAATTGGTCGACCCGATTTCATATCAACAAAAACTAGTACTGAACTACCCGTTGTTAATAACTCTTCTTTTTCATTATAAATTTCATAATCAAATTCTATCTTAACCGAAGTTTGACTTTTAAAAATTGTTTTAACGGTTAATAAATCATCATAACGAGCTGGTTTCTTGTAATTCATTTGCAAAGAAACCACGGGTAACATTACACCATTTTCTTCCATCCACTTATAAGAAACACCTAAATTTCGCAACCATTCTACACGTCCCATTTCAAAATATTGTGCATAATTACCATGATACACTACTCCCATTTGATCTGTCTCTGCATACCTAACTCTAACTTGAAATTGATACTCTTTCATTTACTTTTAAAATTAACTTTTATTTTACATATAATTGATTTTCAATTAATTAAATCAATAGCTCTTTATAATATTTTTTCACCCCTTGCGAAGCCCTTATTTACCTTTTACAACAAATATTTTTAAAAATCAAGAGGTGTTCTATTTTTTTTTACAAAAATTTGTTCACATATTTGCCTTCCCAAGTTAAGAACAAAATTAAAGTTTTTTTAACATTGTTCAATCTCCAATCTTACAAGAAAAGACAACTAAAAAAAATGTAAAAAAATATGAATAAAGCAGCGAAATCTGTATGGACTAATTGCCTCTCATTTATAAAAGACAATATTCAGGACCAAGCCTTTAAGACTTGGTTTGAACCTATTGTGGCAATTAATCTTACCGAAGATAATGCGTTGCACATTCAAGTTCCTAGTAAATTCTTTTACGAGTGGCTTGAAGAACATTATGTTACCATTTTAAAAACAGCATTAACAAAAGAACTTGGAAATCAAGCAAAGTTAGTGTACAAAATTAAAATGGAAAACACTTATGGTAATAAATTACCTTTTACAGAACAAATTCCAAGTTCACAGCGTTCTTCAGTTAAAACTCAGGAAATAGACGTACCTATTGTTAATAAGAATCCAGAATTAAAAAATCCATTCATCATCCCTGGAATTAGAAACGTAAAAATTGAATCTCAATTAAATTCTAATTACAGCTTTGATAATTTTTTAGAAGGAGACTCTAATCGATTAGCTAGAAGTGCGGGTATGGCTGTAGCCAACAAACCCGGAGGAACTTCTTTTAATCCTTTATTAATTTTTGGTGGCGTTGGATTAGGGAAAACACACTTAGCTCATGCTATTGGTGTAGAAATTAAAGATAAATTTCCAGAAAAAACTGTTTTATATATTTCTGCCGAAATTTTCACACAACAATATATTGAATCTGTAAAAAAGAATACACGTAACGACTTTATTCATTTTTATCAGTTAATTGATGTATTAATTATTGATGATGTTCAATTTTTATCTGGAAAAGCGGGAACACAAGATGTTTTTTTCCACATATTCAATTACTTACATCAAAATGGAAAACAAGTAATTTTAACTTCTGACAAGGCACCTGTTGACATGCAAGATATTGAACAACGCTTGCTATCTCGTTTTAAATGGGGCTTATCAGCAGAATTACACCAACCTGATTACGAAACCAGAATCTCTATTCTGAAAAACATTTTGTATAGAGACGGTGTTGAAATGCCAGATGAAATTGTAGAATATGTTGCCAAACATATAAAATCTAATGTACGTGAATTGGAAGGCGCTATTATTTCTTTAATCGCACAATCATCTTTCAATAAGCGTGAGGTAACTATTGAACTTGCAAAACAAGTAGTAGAGAAATTCGTTAAAAATATTAAACGTGAAATCTCTATTGATTACATACAGAAAGTTGTTTCAGATTATTTCCAAATAGATACTGAAACTTTAAAATCAAAAACTAGAAAACGTCATATTGTTCAAGCGCGACAATTAGCGATGTTCTTTGCCAAAAAATTCACCAAAGCATCATTAGCAAATATTGGAAATCAAATTGGCGATAGAGATCATGCTACGGTATTACATGCTTGTAAAACTGTAGACAATTTAGTTACAACAGACAAACAGTTTAGAAAATTTGTTGACGATATTAACAAAAAACTAAGCGTATAATGCCCGTAAAAATATTAATGGTTTGTCTCGGCAATATTTGTCGGTCTCCTTTAGCTGAAGGTATTTTACAAAGTAAAATTTCTAAAACTATTTGCATTGTGGATAGTGCAGGTACAGCTAATTATCATGTTGGAGAAGCACCCGACAAAAGATCTATTGCAACAGCCAAAAAGAATGGAATAGACATAAGCAACCAGAAATGTAGACAAATTAAACGTTCCGATTTTGAAACTTTTGATTATATCTATGTTATGGATAAAAATAATTACAAGAATGTAATCGCAATTGCTCCAAACAAGGAAGCTGAATTGAAAGTGCAACTAATTCTTAACGAATTGCATCCTTCAATGGATTTAGAAGTTCCAGACCCTTACTATGGCGGAATTGATGGTTTCGAAGAAGTTTTTAAAATGCTCGATGACGCTTGTAATATGATTGTTCAAAAAATTAATAAATAGAAAATGTCCTGCTTCGGTGGGACTTTTTTTTAGTATTTTTGCAGCAAACAAACATTATTATGTCAACAAATACAACAACATTAGGAAAATTATATTTAATTCCTTGTACTCTTTCAAACCCAGGAGAAATAGAAGTTAATCCTTTTGATGTTTTACCAACACAAGTAAAAAATTGTATTGATCAATTGGATCATTTTATTGTAGAACATAGTAAATCGGCTCGTAAATTTATAAAAAGCATAGCTCCAGATAAGAAACAAGCCGATTTGGTGTTGTTTGAACTGAATAAACATACACAAGCAAATGCTATTAAAGAAATGATTCAGCCTTTATTACAAGGTAAAAATATGGGAATCGTTAGTGAAGCGGGTTGTCCAGGCATTGCTGACCCAGGAGCTGTTATTGTGGATCTTGCACACAAAAAAAACATACAAGTTA
Organism: Flavobacterium indicum GPTSA100-9 = DSM 17447; assembly: GCF_000455605.1. Classification (NCBI taxonomy): domain Bacteria; kingdom Pseudomonadati; phylum Bacteroidota; class Flavobacteriia; order Flavobacteriales; family Flavobacteriaceae; genus Flavobacterium; species Flavobacterium indicum. The sequence continues at coordinate 816,706 of NC_017025.1, read as the reverse complement.
TTCCTTTAGTTGGGCCAAGTTCAATACTACTGGCTTTAATGGGAAGTGGAATGAATGGTCAAAGTTTTGCATTTAATGGGTATTTACCCATTGATAAAAATGATAAAAAAACAGCTTTAAAAAATTTGGAAAAACTTTCTTCAGAAAAAAATCAGGCCCAATTATTTATGGAAACGCCTTATAGAAATAATAAATTTTTAGAGGATATTTTAAATACACTTAATGCCCATACTAAACTTTGTATTGCATGCGACATTACACTACCGACAGAATTTATTAAAACCAAAACAGTAAACGACTGGAAAAAAAACAAGGTCGATTTACACAACCGACCTTGCATTTTTGTAATCCAAAAAGATTAAATTTTTGCGAATCTATCCGCTTTAATCACCGATGTATCAAAACCTCTAAAGCGTTTTAAATACGATCGAACTGAAGTTCCAAAACCATCCTTAAACCCATTGCGTCCTTTGGTTTTAAGAAATGTTTTTACAGAACTTGCACCTCCTAAGTGTGCGGCAGCTAATAAGCCAGATTCTGTAATTTCAATTCCGTTAATAATTTTTCCGGAATATTTTCTAATTTCTTTTCTCAATTCCCATTTATTAATACTTAAAAGTGCTTCAAAAGCCCTTTCTTGTAATTCGGGATTGTTTAAAAACGATTTAAAATCGTGGACACCTACATTTCGTAAAGTACTTCTTCCAAATTGGTACTTACCCATGTAACCGAAAGCATTAACCAAATCATACAATCCTGCTGATTCTTTTACTGCCAATGCTTGCTTGAATCCGACAAATGTTTTCCCTGTAAAAGGAATGGCAACATTGCTACGTTCAGATTCATCTTTTGTTGGAACGTTATAGTGATAAACTTCATTTTCAGTAATATGAAAACTATCAATTGTTGCGCGGTCAAAAGCTCTAAATCCAGAACTCACTACGACCAATAAAGCTAACGTTACTCCAAAAGCAATGATATCTTTTCTCATGTAATAATTTTTCTCAAACGGGTGAATCTAAAAAATTCACTTAAAATTCAAGTTTTTTAAAACGTGTAAAAAAACAAAGAACTACCATTTGAATTAGCGGGGGCAAATATACAAAAAAATAATTAACCTTGAAAATCAACATGTTAATGATTTCTTAATGAAATTTTGTTTCATCGATACAGCGCTAAAATCAACTGACCAACAGTAGTTTATGTTGATAAGATGTGAATAAAAAAAATCCGTATTTCTGAATTAAATACGGATTTTAAATAAAATAGTTAGTTAATAGTTATCTTTTATAGCCTTGCTTTGAAACCCATTCTGAATATTTTTTGGCAATAACCATATGTTCTTCATACGTTTCAGCAAATTCATGATATCCAAATTTTTCAACACTTGCACAGAAATACAAATAATTATGCTTTTCGGGATTTAAAACCGCATCGATTGCACTTACATCTGGCATAAAAATAGGTCCTGGAGGTAAGCCTTTAATTCTATATGTATTGTAGGGTGAATTTACTTTTAAATCATTAAACGTAACCACTTTAATTTGTTGGTTCCAATCCCCAGACTCTCTTTTAACTGCATAAATTACCGTTGGATCGGCTTGTAAAGGCATGTTATCCTTTAATCTATTTAAATAAACTCCTGCTACTTTAGGACGCTCATCCGCGTGTGCAGTTTCTTTATGCACAATGGAAGCTAATGTATAAACCTCCGCTGGTGTTAAATTTTGTTCTTTTGCTTTTCCTAATCTTGTTTCCGTCCAAAATCTTTTATATTCCTTAGCAAACTTTTCAGCTAATTCCTCTGCAGTAACATCCCAATAAAATTCATAGGTATTTGGAATAAAGTAAGTCAATAATGTTTCTTTTGTTAAATTATTTTCCTTTAAAAATTGCTCATTTTCAAAAACTGCTTTTAATTTATCTACACTTGGTTCTACTTGAGAAGCAATGCGTTCAAACAATTTATCTACACTTTCTTGATTGTTAAACGCTAATTTAACTGGAACCGGCAAACGTAACGAACGTACAATTGAAAAACTACTCATTCCCTTTTTCAAAAGAAATTTACCTGATTTTACATTTTCCATGTACCCTCTTTTACTAGCAACCCAATCGATTTTGTCTTGATTAGCAACATAAGGCGCAATAATTTTCTTTACTGCTTCATAATTAGAACCGGTTGGCACATAAACAAATACTTCCTCTTCTTGGAATTTTGTATTACTTGTAAAAGCTTTATTGACAACGTATCCGCCAAATAAAATCCCTACTAATAAAACTACAACTACAATTTTTGTAACTACTTTTTTCATTCTTTATGGGTTGTTTATTAATTGGAATAATACTTCGTCAACAAATTGACCATTAATTTTATTCCATTGTTTTTTTATTCCTATTTTTTGGAAGCCAAATTTAGTAAAAAGCTTAATACTAGCTTCGTTATTAATGCTAATATTTGCATAAAGTTGATGCAATTGTAAATGTGAAAATGAATAGGTAATTAACTGCTGTAAAACCTCTGAACCTAATCCATTGCCTCTTGATGCTTCTTGAATCACAATTCCAACACCCGCTCTACTATTTTTAAAATCAAAATCAAACAAATCTACTAATCCAATTAACTGATTGGACTTTTTATCTTCAATGGCTAACCTTAACTGTTTGGCTTCATAGATATCTTGGTGTGCATTTTCCAAATATTGTTTTAACACCCATTTACTGTACGGCGTTTGAGTATGACTGACTTCCCAAATCAACTCATCATTTTCAATTTCATATAAAAATGTTAAATCTTCAGGTTCTAAAGCCCTCAAATCAATATTTTCTCCTTTTAAAATCATCCAATTGCTTCTTTAATTTTTAACGCGCATTTTTCTCCATCTATAGCTGCAGAAATGATTCCGCCGGCATAACCCGCTCCTTCACCACAGGGATAAAGTCCTTTTATTTGTAGGTGTTCTAAAGTATAATTATCTCTTGGAATTCGAACAGGAGAAGACGTTCTACTTTCTGGAGCATGCAATATTGCTTCATTAGTAAAATAACCTTTCATTGATTTTCCAAACTGTACAAAACCTTCGCGCATAGTTTGTGTTAAAAACCCTGGAAACACTTCACCAAATTCCACACTTTGTGTACCCGGAACATAAGAAGTCTTGGGAATACTAGATGAAATTTTTGATTGCGAAAAATCAACCATACGCTGTGCTGGAACTTGTTGTGTACTTCCTGCTAAGCGCCATGCCCGTTGTTCAATATCTTTTTGAAATTCCATTCCTGCCAAAGGTCCAAACTGAGCAAACGGCTTAAAATCTTCCAATCTTAATTCAACAACAATTCCAGAATTTGCCGTAGCTTGATCTCGTTTTGAAGGCGACCAACCATTCGTTACTACTTCCCCATTCGCTGTAGCACAAGGTGCAATAACTCCACCTGGACACATACAAAAAGAGTACATTCCTCTTCCTCCAATTTGTTTTACTATACTATACGGTGCAGGTGGTAAATACGCTCCTCTAAAATCGCAAGAATATTGGATAGAATCAATTAATTGTTGAGGATGTTCCGCTCGAACTCCTAAAGCAAAAGGTTTAGCTTCAATCAGTACTTCTTTTCGATGCAATAATTCAAAAATATCACGAGCAGAATGTCCTGTAGCTAATATCAATTTTGAAGCATGAATGGTAGAACCGTCTTGAATTTGAACTCCTTGAACTTCATTATTCTTTATCAAAATATCTGTAACTCGAGTTTCAAACAGTACTTTTCCACCGTGCTCTATAATTTTTTCTCTTATATCTTGAATAATTTGCGGCAATTTATTAGTACCAATATGCGGATGAGCTTCCACCATAATATCTGGAGTGGCACCAAATGCTACTAACAATTGCAGAATTCGATCTACATCGCCTCTCTTTTTTGAGCGCGTATATAATTTACCATCAGAGTACGTTCCTGCCCCACCTTCTCCAAAGCAATAATTTGAATCTTCATTAACAATTCCATCTCTGTTAATTGCTTTTAAATCACGTCTTCTTCCACGAACATCTTTCCCTCTTTCAAGAACAATTGGTTTTAATCCCAATTCAATTAACTGCAAGGCTGCGAAAAGTCCGGCCGGACCTGCCCCTACTACAATCACTTCTTGAGCATTTTCTACATTAGGATAATTAGGCAATTCAACTTTGTTAACTACTAACGGCTCTCCCGTTAGGAAAACATGCAGTTTTAAATTAAATTTTATAGTTCGTTGACGCGCATCAATAGAACGTTTGATAACCACGATCTTTTGAATGTCTTGAACTGGAACCTGAATTAACTTAGCAATATGAGGATACAATTGCTCATCATGATGAGCAACTTCTGGAGAAACTTGAACCAATAATTCACGTGGCATGTACAAACAATTTAGTATGCAAAAATAGACAAAATTGTTGGTTATTTGAAATGAGACAATTTGTACTATTCGCCTAGTAATATTCCTGAAACATTCCAAGCACTGAAACTTCCGCCTTCGGATTGACCTTGTGGAATTTTCACCTGAAACGTATAATCTCCAGCAGGCAAATCACCTAAATCAATATAAGTTGGGGTAGTAACCATTCCTGGACACCAATTGGCTCTACTATAATCGGAAGAAGACAAGCCGTTTGGAAAATTCCCTGAAGCTGGATTGAATTGACGATAGGATCCACAATCTTGTCGCCAAGGCGTAAATTGAAAAACTTCTTTACCATTCATAAAAAGGGTATTTTTTTTAGGCACAAATTCATCTCCATTTTCCCAACCGCCGTGACCTGTTGTGATGTATCTTAGTTTAACATTTTTCAATGGTTGTTCTAATTTAACCTGCACTTCCAATCCTTTAGCAACATCAAACATAGTTCCATATTCTTGTCCGCCCATTTCCATTACATTAGTTGTATTAAATAACGGAATCATTTTTTGGAGTTTCGATGGTACATCTTCAGGATGCAACGTAATATTCATAGAAATTTTATGCCCTCCTTTATCATAATTACCAATAAATACCCCAATCCAAACTTCTTGATTGGCATACTGTTGTAAAACATCGGTAATCTCCTGACGATAAAACACTTGTTCTTCCCAATTTTTATCTTTTAGTTGAATATGATTATATTGTTTAATTCCAAATGGAGTAAAAAAGCGCATCAATTCGGTTAAAGGTTCATAAGAAGTTGTGGCCACTACCCCTTGGTATTTTTTACCATTGCCGTTTTCATAAATAGGTAACACTTCTTTCCCTTTTTCCAACCCACTTAAAAAAGTTTGCTTAGACGATTGAACAGGAATGATAAAAACAGAGCCAGTACGATCATAAGCATCACCATTAGATTGTTCAATTAAATCTAAAAACACCAATTGGTTTTTGGTTTCACTTGGAACTTTTATTTTTCGTAAGGCAACAGTTCCATTCACTAATTTTAATATAGAATCTGTTGATTTAACATCAGATGAAAAATTAATAATTTCATCTTTAAAAATTGGGATGGTTGTAAAACGACTTTTCCAAAGTAAATCTTTATATGTTAATACATCTACATTATTTTTGGTTGTATTCGTTATATCCGTTTTGAGTTTCACTTTTTTTATTGAAATGGCTTGAGTTGTACTGTTTCCATTCCTGGTTATTTCTAATACCAACCCTAAATTAATTCCTAATAGCGACGGACTCGCTTTTACCGGAATTTGATTCGTGTACCAAATTTCAATTGTGTTAGAATTTATAATTGTTTTTGCTTTTTTACAGCTGTACCCAAGAATTTTTTTAGTATCAGGCAACAATTCAAGTTGTTGTTTTTGAATCGCTTCTTTGTCTTCATAACTAACTACTTGGTTATTTTTTAATGATGCCACTTGAGTGAAACTTAAATCAGTTGTATTGACAATGGTTTTTTCAAATGGAACAGTTGCGCTGTTATTTTGGATTTTTTCTGTAGAAAGCAAAGCATAAGTTGAAGTAGCAATGACTTTTATTAAATCTTGATTATCTATGATTTTACCATTTGAACTTCTTTGGTAAGTGATTTCAAAAGCTGTATTTTGACCTATTGTAAAAAGTGATATAAGGAAAAAAAAATTAAATAGGATATACTTCATTTTAGCAGTAATTTTGTTGTGTAAAATAGTTAGTTAAAAGTATTCAAAAATATAAAAAACCTTTTAAGATGAATAAGAAAATAAAACTTATATGGGATTTTAGGGGTGCAACTGCTGCAAAAACAGCCGAACATCATGAAATTCATTTAAAAGAATTTATTCAAACAGAAAACTATAGTTTAAATATAACTGGATTTGAAATAGTAAACGAAATGTATGCTTTGGCTTATTTAGTAGTGGAAGAAAATGATATGATAAAATTCCGAGATCTATTAAAACCTCATAGAGGAGAATATTATGAATAAAAAAAGCCATCATTACGATGGCTTAAACTAAATAAATACTTCAACTAATTTAAAACTGGAACTATAACTTTATCTAGTACATGTATAACGCCATTGGCACATTGTACATCTGTAGCTACAATATTACTCACACGATTATTAGCATCAGTAATTTTAGGACCGTTTGTTAAACCAATTGTAAAGTTTTGTCCTTGAAATGTGGTTACTGACATATTATTGGTTAAGTTGGACGATAAAACATTAGCTCCTGCAACAACATGATATTTCAATGTGTTTTCTAAAACATTAGTAGGAACATCGTTTAAAGTTGCCCATCCAAACTCAGTTAATAAATTTGAAAAGGCTGTATTTGTTGGGGCAAAAACAGTGAAAGGAGAAGAAGCCGTACCAGACAATATACCTACAAAATCAGGCATATCATTTCTAGTTAGAGCTGCTACTAAAGATGTAAAGTTAGCATTTGCTGTTGCATGTGTTACTATCGTTGGTAATCCAATAACTGCATTCACCTGATGAATAACACCATTTGAAGCATCAATGTCAGCTGCTGTAACCGTTGAAACACCATTTAATTTAACACCACTTGTAGTATTTACATACATACTTAGTGTATTTGTTGCTGAAGCACTTCCTTTACCTAGTGTCTTTACATAACCAGTAGATAACTCATTTGAAAACAACTCATCATTAATAACATGATTTAATAAAATTTCTTTTAATACAGGTACAGGAACTGCATCAACTGAACTAAATCCGTTGGCTGCCAAGAAGGTATTAAATGCTTCATTTGTTGGAGCAAAAACGGTAAAATTACCTGATCCGCTAAGAGTTGCTGTTAATCCAGCTCTGTTTAATGCAGATACAAGAATTGAAAAATTTGGATTAGACGAAGCAATACTTGCCACAGATTGCTGGTTTACAATTGGAGTTGAATCATCATCTCCGTCACAACTCATTAAGACTGTTGAAAGAACTAGCCCTAAAATTTTTAATTTAATGTTTCTTTTCATAATTCAATTTTTTTTATATTAATTTTGTTTAAACAAATTTAAAAAACGTTAAACATAAAAAATTTGAATTGCTGAAAATTTAATAGATTTTTATTTTTTGTTTAAGCCGTTCTTCTTCCAAAAAACGAGAAAGTAAGCATAAATAATTATAAAAAACAAAACACCCAATCAAGTTCAAATCGTAAAAGTTAAACAAGATTGGGTGTTTTGAATATTAAAATGTTTATTTTTTAATTCGCTACTTCACTAATAAATTTAATTCGCATTAAACGAAGTTCTTCAGTATCGTAATCACCATCAAATTCTTTCAGTGCATCTTCAATTCGGTCTGTTTCAGATTCCATGAAATAATCGTGAATTTCTTCCTGTTGGTCTTCATCTAAAATATCATCCAACCAATAGGTAATATTAAGTTTAGTTCCTGAATAAACAATTTGCTCCATCTCTTTCAACAAATCATCCATACTTAATCCTTTTGCAGCTGCAATATCATCTAAAGCCAATTTTCTATCAACGTTTTGAATGATGTATAATTTTAAACCAGAATTAGCTCCTGTAGACTTTACAACCAAATCATCCGGACGGATAATGTCATTATCTTCAACATAACGCGCAATTAAATCCACGAATGCTTTACCATATTTTTTAGCTTTACCTTCGCCAACACCATGCACATTACTTAATTCGTCAATGGTGATTGGATATTTTAACGACATATCTTCGAGAGAAGGATCTTGAAAAACTACAAAAGGAGGCACCCCATGTTTTTTTGCTTCTTTTTTGCGCAAATCTTTTAACATTGCCATTAAAGCTTCATCTGCTGTTCCTGAAGATTTAGAAGCGGAAACAATAGTATCATCCTCTTCTTCGTTGAATTCATGATCTTCTGTCATCATAAAAGAGTATGGTTTTTTAATGAAATTTTCACCTGTAGATGACAATTTCAACACACCATAACTTTCAATATCTTTTGTAATAAAACCAGCAACTAAAACTTGTCGTATTAATGCCATCCAATATTTTTCGTCGTGAGAAGTTCCTGCTCCAAAACAAGACAAAGTATCAATTTTTTGTGCTTTTATTATAGCATTCACTTTACCTACTAAAGCCAAAATAACTTCTTTCGGTTTGTAGAGTTGCTTGGTAGCACGAATTACTTCTAATAAAGTAACCACTTCGTTTTTGGCTTCTACTTTCTTTTTTGGATTTCTAACATTATCATCCATGTCGGCCCCTTCCCCATTTACTTCATCGAATTCTTCTCCAAAATAATGCAATAAATATTTTCTACGAGACATTGAAGTTTCGGCATACGCCACTACTTCTTGTAATAAAGCATAACCAATTTCTTGTTCGGCAACAGGCTTTCCTGCCATGAACTTTTCTAATTTTTCAATATCTTTATAAGAGTAATACGCTAAACAATGCCCTTCTCCTCCATCTCGACCAGCGCGACCAGTTTCTTGATAATAACTTTCTAATGATTTAGGAATATCGTGGTGAATTACAAAGCGTACATCAGGCTTATCGATACCCATTCCAAAAGCAATAGTCGCCACAACCACTTCAACATCTTCCATTAAAAACATATCCTGATGTTTCGCTCGAGTCTTGGCATCTAATCCTGCATGATAAGGAACCGCCGAAATACCATTTACCTGAAGTACTTGGGCAATTTCTTCTACTTTTTTTCTACTCAAACAATATATTACACCAGATTTTCCTTTGTGTTGTTTAATAAAACGAATAATATCTGCTTCAACATTTTTAGTTTTAGGGCGTACTTCGTAATATAAATTTGGTCTATTAAACGATGCTTTAAATACGTTTGCATCGGGCATATCTAAATTTTTCAAGATATCTTCTTGCACCTTTGGAGTAGCAGTTGCCGTTAAACCTATAATTGGCACATCGCCTAATTGTCGAATTATATTTCTTAAGTTTCTATATTCAGGTCTGAAATCATGACCCCATTCCGAAATACAGTGTGCTTCATCAATAGCCACAAAAGAAAGTTTTACTTCATTTAAAAACTGAATATATTCTTCTTTGGTTAAAGATTCTGGAGCAACATACAACAATTTCGTTTTACCCGAAACTATGTCGGCCTTAACCTGATTAATCTCAGTTTTAGTTAAAGAAGAATTTAAAACGTGGGCTACACCCATTTCCGAACCTAAACTTCGAATGGCATCAACTTGATTTTTCATCAAGGCAATTAAAGGAGAAACCACAATTGCCGTTCCTTCCAATACTAATGCAGGCAACTGGTAACACAATGATTTACCCCCTCCTGTTGGCATAATAACAAAAGTATTATGACCTGATATGATACTTGTAACAACTTGTTCTTGTAACCCTTTGAACTGGTTAAATCCGAAGTATTTTTTTAATTCTTTGTACAAATCAATCTCGTGTTCTCTCATGTAAAAAAATGCTAGATTTTATTAACAAATTTAATTCGAAATTTTTTATTTGATTTTACCTAAATTTGCAAACATAAAGATACTACTATTCTTGAAAAATAAAAATATAATTATTTGAATTTTGAACACAGCTGAAACAATACTACTAAATGCAAAAAAATCAATACTTTCTCAAAGTGAAAGCATTGCCAAATTAATAGACTTTTTAAACGAAGATTTTATAAAAACAGTTGAACTAATCTACAACAGTAAGGGCAGATTAGTTGTAACGGGGATTGGAAAAAGTGCCATAATTGCTCAAAAAATTGTTGCAACTTTAAATTCTACAGGTACGCCTTCGCTTTTTTTACATGCTGCTGAAGCCATTCATGGAGATTTAGGCATGGTACAACCTGGCGATGTTGTAATTTGTATTTCAAAAAGTGGAAACAGTCCAGAAATAAAAGTATTGGCTCCTATAATCAAAAATTTTGGAAATACTTTAATAGGAATGACCGCTAATGAACAGTCTTTTTTAGCTCAAGAATCGGACTTCGTTTTATTAGCCTATGTTGATGCAGAATCTTGTCCTAATGGATTAGCACCAACAAACAGTACTACAGCTCAATTAGTTTTGGGAGATGCACTGGCTGTTTGCTTAATGCAGATGAGAAATTTTAGCAGTGAAGATTTTGCCAAATACCATCCAGGAGGCGCTTTAGGTAAAAAATTATTACTGCGTGTAAAAGATATGTTAGACACTACACACACACCACAAGTGAGTCCAGAAGCGAGTATTAAAAAAGTCATCATGGAAATCTCAGAAAAAAGATTGGGTGTAACTGCAGTAATTGAGCATAATAAAGTAATTGGTATCATAACCGATGGAGATATTAGAAGAATGCTAAACGATAGAGATTCGTTTGCTGATTTATGCGCAAAGGATATCATGACAAAAAACCCAAAGCATATTTCTTCTAACCTATTAGTTTCTGAAGCGTTGGACGTATTAGAAAACAATAAAATCACACAGTTAGTGGTATTAGACAACGAAGAATACAAAGGAATTTTACATTTACACGATATATTAAAAGAAGGAATAGTATAAACCAATGGCAAAACAAAAAAAAAATGTAAATGAAATGTCTTTCTTAGACCATTTAGAAGAATTTAGATGGTTATTAGTAAGATGCTCTGCTGGGATATTAATTGGTGCTTGTATCGCAGGTTACTTTAATGAATTCATTTTTAAGGAAATATTATTTGGTCCAATGAATGGAAAATTTGTTACCTATGAATTTTTCTGTGAATTGGCTCAAAAATATGATTTAGACCGAAGTTTTTGCAATACTACATTAAACTTTTCTGTTCAAAACACCGAAATTGAGGGACAGCTTTCATTATTAGTTTGGACTTGTATTACAGCCGGATTAATCATCAGCTTTCCCTATATTTTATTGCAATTTTGGAATTTTATAAGTCCTGCCTTATATAAAAATGAAAAGAAAAATGCCATTAAATTCATAGTTGTATCTTCCTTACTATTTTTTATTGGTGTTGCATTTGGATATTTTGTTTTAACGCCACTATCCTTAAACTTTTTATCTAACTTTTCAGTTTCAGAATATATTAAAAACGACATTAATGTTAACTCCTATATTGGGACTGTAAAAACAACTTCTTTAGCTACAGGACTAGTATTTGAATTACCAATTATTATTTATTTCTTATCCACTATTGGACTTGTAACACCCAAATTCCTGAGAGAATACAGAAAATGGGCATTAGTAATTATTTTAATCTTGGCTGCAATTGTTACGCCACCAGATGTAATTAGTCAAGTAATTGTTACTATTCCTTTAGTAATTTTATATGAAATAAGTATTTTCATTAGTGCAGCAGTTCAAAAAAAAGATAAAAACAAAACAACATGAGTAATTTAGTAAAAGAATTTAATGATTACCGTTCTAAAATGAACGAAAAATTATTAGCAGATGACAATAAAGTAATTAAAAGAATATTCAATTTAGACACTAATGCCTATATGGAAGGCGCATTAGATGTAAAAACAAAAGAATTATTAGGATTAGTTGCATCTGCTGTTTTAAGATGTGATGATTGCATTAAATACCATTTAGAAACTGCCTATAAAAATGGGGTTTCTAAAACCGAAATGATGGAAGCTATGAGTATTGCAACTTTAGTTGGTGGAACTATTGTTATTCCACATTTAAGAAGAGCTTATGAATTTTGGGAAGCTTTAGAAAACGAGAAAATTGGTGAATAAAAAAATTAGTTAATGTAAACAAACCGCAAATAGTTAAATAAAAAATAATAAAATTCGACCTTAAATTAATTTTATTATTTTTACGAATTATTGAAACATTGCCTAATTGCCTAATTGAATATTGACACATTATTATAATGAAATTAAGAGCAGAAAATTTAATCAAAACTTATAAAAAAAGAACGGTTGTAAAAGGAATTTCAGTTGAAGTAAACCAAGGTGAAATTGTGGGACTACTGGGTCCAAATGGCGCTGGAAAAACAACTTCTTTTTACATGATTGTAGGCTTAGTAAAACCAAATAGTGGAAATATATTTTTAGATGATACAAACATCACCGATTTCCCGATGTATAAACGCGCACAACATGGAATTGGTTATTTAGCTCAGGAAGCTTCGGTATTTAGAAAATTAAGTATTGAAGATAATATTATGTCGGTTTTACAATTGACCAATTTATCCAAGCAAGAACAAGAAGCCAAAATGGAGAGTTTAATTGAAGAATTTTCTCTTGGTCATATTAGAACCAACAGAGGCGATTTACTTTCTGGTGGTGAAAGAAGAAGAACAGAAATTGCACGATGTTTAGCTACAGATCCTAAATTTATTCTTTTAGATGAGCCTTTTGCTGGGGTTGACCCAGTTGCAGTGGAAGACATCCAACGTATTGTTGCCCAATTAAAAAATAAAAATATTGGTATATTAATTACGGACCACAACGTACAAGAAACACTTGCCATTACTGATAAAACGTATTTGATGTTTGAAGGAGGAATTTTAAAAGCAGGAGTTCCTGAAGATTTAGCAGCTGATGAAATGGTTAGAAAAGTGTACTTAGGTCAGAATTTTGAATTAAGAAGAACTAAAATAGATTTTAATGCCCCAAAAAAAGTATAAATCATCATGAAAAATCCTTCTGAAGAACAATTAGAACAATGGCATAAAGACCCAAACAATTGGAAATTGGGATTATTTTATTACAATCCAGATGATGAGCGATTATTTCCTCCTAAGCGAATGAAATGGGCTGGATGGACCGTTAATTTTGCAAATCCAAAATCTATTGTTGCATTTGTAGTACTTGTTATTGTATTACTATTATTTGTATACCGAAAACAAGTATTTTAATTATTTTTTCAAACAAACTCGTTTTAATTTTTCCACATCGCCATTAAACACGTTAACATCAACCAATTCATCAATACCGTGTAATTCTGCTTTTTCTGTAAATTGCCAAAGCAAATAATTAGGCTCTATATTTTCTTTCCAAGGATTATAATTTGCAATCCAAAATTCATAATCAGGGAAATCCTTTTGCAAAAAATCTTCAAAATATTTTTCTGGAGAATAAATTATAGGCTTTATTCCATAATGTTTTTCTACAAGAGTTAGCCAATTTTGCAAACCTTCTTTTAAGCGCTCCATAGATTGTCCTTTAGGCATTTTTTCAATATCTAAAATTGGAGGTAATTGCCCTTTTCTTAATTTAACTGTAGCTATAAAATTATTGGCTTGCTCAGTTGAATTTTCATCGGGTCTATAATAATGATAAGCTCCTTGTATATAAGGTGTTTTAGTCAACGAAACCCAATTCTCTTTAAATTTTATATCTCTTTTTTTACTTCCTGCAGTTGCTCTAACAATTACAAATTTAATTTCAAAAAGTTCCTCTTTAGCTTCTAAATTATCCCAATCAATTTCACCTTGATATTGAGAAATATCAATACCAAATGTTTTTCCTTTATGAGCTAGGACTACATCTTTAATTCTTTGATCTTCAAATTTTCTTTCAGCCTCCGATAATTGCGCATGATTCGATTTGAATCCCAAATAATACAACACATAATCTTTTTTTTGGTAAACAAAAATAATAAGAATTAGAGCTAAAAAAAGCCCAACTATCCATTTCATGGAAGTTGGACCTAGTATAGCATTTGATTTTTTCTTCTTTGGAGTATATCTTCTTTTTGAAGTAGATGCTGCCATTAAACCTTATTCAAAAATTTATTATTAACTACAGATAACAATACGTATAACAAAATCACTAAAGGAATTGCCAAGAACTGCAAACTAACTAACAGTACAGCAGCTAAGCCTAAGAATATGATTTGAATTTTACTCTTTTCCCAAGTAAATGCTTTTGCTTTAAGAGAAAACAAAGGTATTTCTGCATTTAACAAAAAGGCACTCAAGAAAGCAATAATAACCAATACAAACGGATTAGATAAGAATTCAAATATGAAACCATCCCCTCCTGTTTCTTCTAAAATAATTGGCAACGAACAAATCCAAAGTGCATTTGCTGGTGTTGGCAATCCAATAAAAGAGTCGGTTTGTCTTTCATCCACATTAAAATTTGCTAACCTATAACACGAACCCAATGTAATTAAAAAACCTAAATAAGGAACAACACCCATATAATAAGTATCTTCTGTTAAGGTATACTGCGCTTGATTTTCTTGAATATCACCCAACATTTTATACACAATTAACCCAGGAACTACGCCACTTGTAACCATATCCGCTAAGGAATCCAATTGCAAACCAATAGGACTTTGCGCATTTAAAGCTCTTGCTAAAAAACCATCCCAAAAGTCAAAAAATATTCCTAAACAAACTAAAGAAAAAGCTTCTGCATAATTACCATTAAAAGCGTGTATTAATGCGCATAAGCCCGCAAATAGATTTAACAATGTTAACGTGTTTGGAATGTGTTTTTTTATACTCATATTTGAAATATATTGTATTTTAAAGAACAAATGTAAACAATAAAATGCAAGAAATTGAGTTTAATACATAAGAATTTATGATATTTGTACGAAGAACAAAATTGGCCTGTGAAAAAGAGTCTTTTACTAGTAATAGCTTTATGTAGTTGGATATCATATGGACAAACCATAAGGAAATATTCCAATGAATTCATGAATATTGGTGTAGATGCTGCAGCTCTAGGGATGAGTAATGCCGTAACAGCACATACTTCAGATGTTAACTCAAGCTATTGGAATCCAGCAGGTTTATTAAAGCTTGAAGACAAGCAACTCAGCCTTATGCATGCTAATTATTTTGCGAATATTGCACAATATGATTATGCTGCCTTTGCAATGCCAATTGACGATAGAAGCGCATGGGGACTTTCGTTGATTCGTTTTGGCGTAGATGACATCCTCAACACCACACAATTAATTGACAACCAAGGAAATATTGATTACAACAGAATTTCATTGTTTTCCACTGCCGATTATGCCGTGACTTTTTCTTACGCCAGAGCTTTACCGCTAGAAGGTTTTAACTATGGAGTAAATGCAAAAGTAATACGACGAATTATTGGAGATTTTGCTTCTTCTTGGGGATTTGGATTTGATTTGGGCGCACAATATGAAACTAGAGACGAATGGAAATTTGGTGTAATGCTTAGAGACATAACTACAACTTACAACACCTGGTCTATTAATGAGGAAGAATACGAAAAAATTAAAAATGCAGTTCCAGGACAAAACCAAGAACTTCCAGAAACTTCTGAAATAACTTTACCAAAAGCCCAGTTGGGTATTTCTAAAAAGTTTGAATTCCATTACGATTATACTTTAGTTGCAGCCACTAATCTAAATATGCAATTTGCACAAACCAACGATATACTATCTACAAGTGTTGTGAGTATTGATCCTGCCATTGGTTTTGAATTTGGTTATATTGATTTAGCTTTTTTAAGAGCAGGTGTTGGAAATTTTCAACAAATTACTCAGATTGACAATACCAATAAATTAAGTTTTCAGCCAAATATTGGAATTGGATTTAAATATAAAGGCATACAAGTTGATTATGCTTTAACCGATTTAGGTAACCAAAGTGCCGCTCTATATTCCAATGTTTTTTCTTTAAAAGTTGATTTTAGTATCTTTAGATAATACACCATGTATAAAAAAATATTTTTTAGTTTATCATTATTCTTTTCCAATTTTATTTTTAGTCAATTACTGCTATCAGACAATGCAAAAGTCAGCATTATAACCTGTGGAACTGCTCCTGTTTCTTATGCTATGTACGGGCATACTGGTATTCGAATTCAAGACAACACCAAAGGAATAGACCAAGTATTTAATTATGGTGCATTTGATTTTACTACTCCAAATTTTGCCTTACGTTTTATAAAAGGGGATTTACAATATTTTGTAACAAGTGAAAATTATTTAAATTTCGAATACAATTACAAAATGGACAATCGTTCTATATATGAACAAGAATTAAATTTAAATGCAGCTCAAAAACAACAACTTTTTAATGAATTAAACAACAGCTTATATTCAGAGGAACGTTTTTATACTTATAAATTTATTGACCGAAATTGTACGACAATGGTAGTTGACAAAATCAATAAAATTTTAGGTAGCGAAACTATCAAACAACCGAAAAATAACAAATCGTATCGAGATATTCTTTACCCCTATATGACGGACTTTTACCAAAAATTGGGAATTCAGATTATTTTCGGAACCAAAGTTGATCAAGCAGCAACTCGTTTGTTTTTACCTTTTGAACTAAAAAAAGCATTAGAAAATAACAAATCGATTAGTAAACCAAGTGTTACTCTTTTTGAAGCAAGCGAAACTACAGCGCCAACCAATTATTTCAATTCATTTTACTCTCTTTTTGCTATAATGGCATTACTTATTCTAACGAGTAAAAAATGGATGCAACTCACTTACTTTACTCTAGCAGGTGTATTGGGAATATTTTTTAGTGTTGTCGGACTTTATTCTTTCCATGAAGAAGTACTTTGGAATTATAATATCCTTTTATTTAACCCTTTATTACTAATTTTTGGATGGTATTATTTTAAAAACAAACTAGAAAAAACCGTGCTTTTTGGTCAAATCAACATCGTGTTTACTAGCTTGTATCTTGTATATATATTAAATAAAATTCATTTGAGTATTGTTTTTCCAATAATCGCTTTACAATTATTTTGGCTAATTAAAATTACATTAGATTCCAAAAAGAGGATTATTGACCTTTAAGATATATAATAGTCCCCATTGTTTTTACTGTAATATTTACATCCAAAAACAAACTGCGGTGCTTAATATAATACAAGTCGTATTGTAATTTCATTAAACTATCTTCAATACTTTCTCCATAAGGGTAATTAATTTGAGCCCAACCTGTTAAACCCGGTTTAACAGCATGTCTTGTATGATAAAGTGGAATTTGTTCTGCAATCTGTTTAACAAAAACTTCTCTTTCTGGTCTAGGTCCTATAACAGACATTTCCCCTTTTAAAACATTTATAAATTGTGGAAATTCATCTAATCTAGTTTTTCTTAACCATTTACCTAATGGTGTAATACGCGTATCGTTAGTTTTTGCAAACACAGCACCATCTTTTTCAGCATTAACGACCATCGTTCTTAGTTTCACAATTTGAAACTTTCTTCCATTTTTCCCTACACGCTCTTGTTTATAAAAAAGAGGACCTTTATTCCAAAAATAATTTAAAATAGCAATGAAAGGAAGTAAAAGCAATAAAAATAACAATCCTATTAGTGAAGAGAATACATCAAATACTCGAACAAAGAATTCATACAAACGATTTTTGTCATTCTTCGTATACGGAAAATATTTGTTTAATTCTTTATCCTTTAAATGTAATGGAATTCGACTTGTAATATCCTCATACACTTCTTCATATTGTTTAATAGGTATGCCTGCATCGGCAATTTCCAATAATTTATTATAAATTTCTAAAGAATTACTTTTTGAGCCATCAGCTACAACAAATTCTGAAACAAAAACATTTTTTAAGAATAAATCAACTTGTGAAATTGACAATTCATTTATTGTAGTATCTAAATTTTTTTCATCAACTGGAATAAAACAAAGTACTTGAATATGAGGATCAGCACGCATTAAATCATTAGCCAAACGATCCACTTCTTTACTTTTACATACTAAAACCAATTTTTTTATGAATCTTTTTGAGGCCAAAAAATAAACATAAATAAACCTCCAAATTAACAATGCCATCAATACAACTCCAAAAAAGACAATGATCTCAATCCTTTTATTTGGGAAAACTGGAGTCAATAAAGGCGTTAATAAAAAAGCAGTTGAAACAAAAATTGAAGTAAGTATTAAACTTTTTGTTACTCTAAGTCGGTAACTTGCTACTTGCAAATTGTACATTTCAAATATCGTCCCAAAAATAGTTATGTAAATAGCTAAAACCGGAATCCAGTATATATTTTTTTCTAAATGGGCAAAATATTTAAAATCTGTTAAAGAAGAAACAATAAAAATACAAGCAACAATAAATAATATATCGAAAGTTCTAAGCAAAATTTTTCGCTCAGAAATTTCAAAATGTATTTTTCTTTTGGTTTGCATTTTTAATAGACATTTTTTATAAATATAAGTTAAAAATAAACAATTACGCTAATAATTTTAACCATTTCTGTTGAATAATTTCAGCATCCATAGCCTCAACCAACATTCTCGCCTCATTTACAACAGATTGAGTAGTAACCGTATCTATTAAAATATTTTCAATCGTTTTTACCATCATAGCAACATCAGCATCTGTTACTAAGAATCCGTTTTTATTATTTTCAATTAAATAAGGAATTCCTCCTACATTAGTTGATACAATTGGTAATCCTAGCGCCATTGCTTCTAACAAACTAACGGGCATATTATCCACATGTGTAGTATTTATAAACACATCATGTTCTTTGGCTAAACTTATCCATTCACTTTTTGTCAATTTACCCGTAAAATTAACGCTAAGATTCAAATCACGAGCCAATTTTTCTACTTCACTAAAAGTACCATCCTTGTCAGGACCAACCATTGTGAGTTGAGCACTTGGATGTTTCTCTTTTAATTTTTGTAAAACTGATACTGCCATTTTCGGATTATAAATTTCAGCAAAAGCCCTTACCCATAATAATTTAGGCTGAAACGTATTTCTTTTTTTAAACGGATATTGCTCGATGTGAACAAAATTAGGAATATATGCTACATTTTGAAATCCAGCTTCATGAAACTTAACAAAAAGATAATTTGACGGTGCAACATTAATAAAAGCATTTTTAAAAATTAATTTTGATAAAAAAGTTGATTGCTTTAATCGTTCTGGCAAATTACCACCATGTAATATTGGGATATACTTAAGATTTAAAAGTCTACACAATTGACTTACCAACAATAAATAATAAAAACTGAGTGTACTGTATGAATCTATGAGTACATAATCCGAATTTTTGTGTTTTAAAACGCTTAAACCCATGTCAAAAATTCGTAAAATGAAATTTTTCTTATCAGACACTGAAACAACAGACAAGCCTCCGGATTGCAACAAAGGTGTTAATGTTTCTATAGTTGTTAAATTAATGCCATGTTTGGAAAGTTTATTCCCTATGTACAGGATTTTGTTCAATTGATTCTGAATTAGTATTAGTAGGTAGGTATATATTCAATAAAGCTAATGCATAAACCACACTTGAAGCCACAATTCTGGTTGCAGCATGGTTGATGGTTAATCCCCAAAAAATTAAAAAAGAAAAAAAGAAAATGTGATAAAAATTTCTATCTCTATAATATTTTATAATGGGCACAAATATTAAAAATAATAAAATAAAAAGTCCAAAAACCCCATGTTCAGACAACAACCTTGTCGGTTCTGAATGGGCTTGAGCACCCATCGTTACACTTCCCTCGCCCCGAATCATACCTCCAATTCCAGGTCCAACACCAAAAACAGGATTTTCTATGAATAAATCAAAATCATTCGACATAATATCTTCTCTACCTGACATTGAAGATTCTTTTAATCTTCCTGCCGCATCTTTATTAGAATAACGGTTTACAATCATCCCATTGGTAGATACCGATGCGTAAATCCAAACTATCGTTAAAGTAACAATTAAACCGAATAGAACTAGCAAATAATTAGTTCGGGCTTTATTATTTAATATTTTAAAAACTTTAAAATTAAAAAAAGTGAACATTACAAAAAAAGTAATCATCCCTCCTCTTGAGAAAGTTAATAACCCTCTATACAGGAAAATAGCAAAAATTCCTAAAAAAACATATTTAAGAATTTTATCTTTAACTTCCGTTAAAAAAGCTACATAATAGACAAAACATCCTAAACCCAAAATGGTAGAAATCTGATTAGGACCAAATCCTCCAGAAGCAGCAAAATTTGAAGACGTATTGTACTGAATTAATTGCTTAAAATCAGATGGAGTATATAGAATAACTAAAAAAAGAATCGTTAATAAAGGACCTGTTAAAATTTTTAATCGTTTGATTAAATCCTCCAATGTTATGAATTTACCGTAGCAATACAAAGATGCTGCAACTAATGAAAAGGGGCCTAGTAAGTTGAATAATATTTTTTTTCTCACATCAATTTGAAAGAAAAAGGTATTTACTGTCAAATAAATTCCGGGGACAAATAATATCAATATTAAAAAATAAGGCCAAGCTTTTAAACTAATTTTTTTAAATCCGAATCCTAAAATACTAAAATAAATTACTGCATATTTACCTATATCAAAAAATGCACCATCAGATTTCATTCTAAATATCATTTCAAAACCAATAGTATAAATTAGTAAACTTAATACTTCAAAATTTTGATCTTTATTCCTTATTACCCAAATAGTTCCTAAAAGTAAATATAGGGGCATTAAAAGAAATACGACACTTGAAAAATTATGAATTACAAATGCCATAAATAAATGAAATAGTAAATATAAATATGTATTTAAAGATTGATTCAAAATTTTATTTATTATAAATATTGATTAGTTCTATTGCAATTTGATTTTTAGAAAATCGGTCTAAAACTAGTGTACTCAAATTTGTTTTTAACAATTCCAATTGTTTTTGATTGGACAACAACAAATTTAAAGAATTTGAAATATCTTTTTCATCATTAGGATTAAAACTTATACAATGTTCATTATCACGCAATCCTGCAATTTTAATTGTATTTGACAACAAAACTGCTAATTTAGCCATTCCGTATTCTACAATTGTAACGGGAAATCCTTCATAAAAAGAAGCCAATACACCAATTTCAGCCTGACTTAGTACATATGGAATATCTTCACACGAACCGTAGAGAAATACAGCTTCACTTAATTGATTGGATTCAATATATTTTTTAATGGTATCAAAATAGTCATCATCAAAAAATTTACCTACGAAATGCAGCGTCCAACCTTTATCTATTCCTACACTTAAATGAAATCCTTTTAATAAATTTAAATGATTTTTAGGTTCTTTTAAATTAGCTAACATGACAATTCGTTTTCCGTCTTCCCCTTTAAGTTTCGTTTTTTCTACTACATTTTCTGCAAGTGAAAAATTAGGCAAAAAATAAACTTCTTCGCAATTAAGCTTTCGAATGGACCATTGCTTTAATGCTTCATTTACGGATACTATTGCTTTAAAAAAATAAGATGCAAAAAATAAAAAATAAAAATGTTTATTGTCTTTAGCTCTATTTCCATAATGATCATGCCAAATAATTTTAATTTTAGGCAGTACTATTTTTGTTAGAATTGCCAATAAGAAAGTAGTCGAGTGTGCATGAATTATTTCAATATTATTTGTTCTTAAGAACGATCTAAATTTAAAAATGGCTTTTACATCAAAAATACTTTTTCTATCAATAAAAAAGTAAGTCACGTTATTGGCAACTTTATTCTTTAGTTGTCCTTCTTTTCTTGAAGCTACAAGATAAGAATTGACATTGGGTATTTCTGACATCAAATTAGCAATGTTAACTGCCATCCTTTCAGCCCCACCAGCCTCTAAACTATCAATTAACTGAACTACTCTCATTATATAGAATCATTTTTTTTATTTCTTCTTCAAAATAATCAGTAGTAAATTGTTGAGACCAATTAATTGCATTTTCACACATGTCAAAATAATCAGATTCATTGGTCATTAAAGATGTAATCAACTGAACATCGGATGCTTGATCTAAACTCAACAACTTTCCTCTAGTCCCATTTCCAATCATATAATTCACACAAGAAACATTTGTTGTTAAGGGTAAACATCCCCAAAACATTGCTTCTGCAACCACTTTAGGCCAACCTTCACTTTTAGATGCTAGAAGTAAAAAATGACTCTCTTTATAAGCTTTTTCAACAACATCTTTAGCTTGATTTCCTTTTAAAAAAATAGTATCCTGGAGATTATTTTGAAAGATATAATTTTCCAAAGCATTTTTTTCAATTCCATCTCCAAAAATAGTCAAACACACATCGTAACCTTGCTTTTTAAGAAGATGTAGTAACTGAACAGCATATAATGGTCTTTTACCTTCCGACAAAGTACCTACAAACATAAATTGAATAGTTGCATTTAATTTTCTAGGTTCTATATATTTTCTTTGAGAATTTGAATAAGTTGCTGTAAAAAAAGGTTTAATATTTGAACTCATACCTTGCCATTCACCATAAACTAAAACTTTCATGTTTTTAGTTAAAAATGTATTATTTAAAATCCATTTTTGAATTTTATAGCTCCAAGGTTGTTTACTTTTTGGATCCCAATTTCCGGCATATTTTGCAGTTTTTGGCTTTGATGGAAAAAATATTTGAACCAAACATCCTAAAAGACCAATATTCCCTGGACAACGTAAGTGAATATGATCACTTTTTTTACAAGCTTTATAAATTATACGAAAGTTTTTTGGTAAACTAAAAATTGTTTTAGCTATAGCTTTTATTGATTTTAAGTTAAAAGCTTGTAATTCATTAAAAACAATAGTTGATTTTTGATAATTTATATAAATTGGATTTAATTGAGAATGCTGGGCTTTTGGTGCAACCAATTCCACTTCATCAACATAGTTAAACCAAATATTCATTTCATTAATATAAGGTGCATAACCATAGAATTGATGGTTCACTTCTATATGTTCTACATGAGTAATAACACAAAACTTCATTATGAAACTATTTTTGGTTTTTTAACAAACAGTTTAATATAGGCAGCTATCCTTCCAATAAATTCAGTAAAAGCCGCTTGTTTATTTGGAGTAGAAATTACATTTCCTAATCGAATAAATGCTAATAACAGAGTGATTAAATGCCATTTTACCTTTGCTTTAAACGAAGGCTTGGGATGTCTTACTCTCCATACATACCAACCGTTCCAAACCACCATTCTTCCATAATTGTATTGGTTTGGCCTTCCTGAAGGATGATGATGATGTTCTAATTTTGCTTTTGTATTGACAAACAGTTTTCCTATTCTTGAAATTCTAAAGGTAAAATCTGCATCTTCATACAAACCATAACCATCAAAAAAAGTAGAAAATTTATGCTCATCGAGAACTTTTTTTCTAAAAGAAGACACCCCCCCCATAAACTGTTCTACTTCATAAATTTTATCGGTTGGTGGCAAATACGAAACACTTCGTCCATGTGAAAATTCAGGCAAGAAACCTGGATTTTTATCTGCTCCTAAACCAAGTCGTTTCCTAAGGACATTACGTTTATCTTCTTTTCTTATATAACCATCATTAACATAATAAGAAGCATCAGTTACTTTATTAGCCTCTAATTTTTCCCAATGAACTTCATTGGTAATATAGCCTCCAACACCTAGTGCTTCTGGATGTTTATGGTATGTATCTAATAATTCTTGAAAATAATTTGCAGTTAAAATAGTATCATCGTCTAAAAAGCAAACAATTTCACTAGTAGCTACTACTTTTTGAATACCAAAATTTCGTTGTTTGGTTAATCCTCTATTTTCACCATCAACATTATAGTATTCTATATTTTTAAATTGATTTTTTTCAAAAAAATCGTTTGTCTTTGAATTCAAAGATGCGTCAACTATAATAATTTGTTCAGGATACACGGTTTGTTTAGCTATCGAATGCATTAAAGTTGCAATAGCTTCATCTCTATTATAGGTACAAATTATTAAAGAAAAATTCATTTACAATTAGTTCTTTTTCATTAACATGGTTACATGCATGCATGAATATAAAACTTTATCTGAAGTTTTTGACTGCTCCCAATCCTGATTATGCCATTTTCTCCCAATTTCATTTAATTTATTTTGAGATAAAGGCAAGAAATTCATAATTGCCATCCACTTAGATTTTCCTAACACACCTCTTCTATCCAGAATTGTAAATGCCTTTTTATATTGCTCAACTGTTTTTCTAGTAAATGGCCATTCCCATTCAGCATCGGACTGAAATGGTCTGTATAAAGTTCGAATTAATTTTATTGGCCAACTAGTTTCTAATGGGTCGTAACTTACAATAAGCCCACCCACTTTCAATTTTTCGTTTAGTTTATCAATTAAAATAGTAGTATTAGGGAAATGATGTAAAACACCATAAGCATATATAATATCAAAATCTTTCTCCGAAAACTCATCTGTTAAAAAATCAACTGCTACAGCTTTTGCAGTAGGAATATTTTTTAATCTTTCATTTAATTTAGCAATTGCCACATCACTTAAGTCAATTCCAATATATTCTTGAGCATTTTCTGCTAAATAGAGAGATAAATAATTTCCAGCAAAACAACCTAAATCTAATACTTTTTTATTTGACAAATCTCCTAACCATTCCTTATGTAACTGATAGGCTTGATCTTGAACGCCTATAGATTTTCTTATTCTATTCAAAAGCCCATTTCTTATTTTGGCCCAAATTTTAGTGAAAAAATTTTGCTTAATATTGTTATAAAATTCCTTCTGTTTTTTATTTGTTTCAATTATTTCTTCAGCAGTTTTCATAAGCTCAGGATAAATTTGCTGTAAATATAGTAATATTTACAGAAGTGATTAAAATACTATTTTTGAGATTGTGCTAAATGGTAGAAATAATCTACTTTATTAAGCAAGTTTAGAGCTAAATTTCTGTTAGCTATTTGAATTTCTTGCAATTCAGCTTCAGATTTAGAATTATAAAAAGCTAAAACGTCTTTTTCAACATTAGCTTTTGTGGTAAAAACACAATGCTTATCCCATTGGATAAAATTCTCTAAAGGCAATTTAGCATCGGTTGCAATAAAAACGGGAATTCTACCCATAACTAATGTTTCATAAAATCGAACGGAGAAATTACCTGCACCTCTAATGCAAATCGTAAAAAGATTTTGAGCAATATTTTCAAAAAACTGGTATGTGGTTATTCTTATTTCTTCTTCAGTTCTTGCACCTGCTCTATATTTATCTCGATAAATAAAATTACAATTCAATTTATTTGAAGATTCAATTTTTTTCAACAACTTATAGCGAGTTAAACCAGATGCATAGAACGGTTGATAATCGCCCACACTTTTATTCCAAAGATACTTTACATTAAAATACCAATTTATCCCCAATTCCTTTAAAAACTCTTTGAAATCATTATTTGCATTACCCACAAATCCAATAGAAGGTTTATCCGTTTTATTTAAAACTTCAAATTCAAAATCTAAGCAATACGTATAAGGATCAGTCACAAATGAGGGCAAAATTTCATTATTTGCATCTAATTTTGATTGCAAACCTCCCAATCTAAAAATAGTAATATCCTTTCGGTACGACAGACCTCTATCACCACCTGTATACCCCCAAACACGTTTACCGTTCAGCAAACAAGAATTAATAAAATCATTTAGTTCTTGTTCCCTTTTATTTTCAATAAAATAATTAATGGTTAAGGGGATTATGGCAATATCTGCCTTTTGAATCTCATCAACTACTTCAAATAAATGAGTTGCTTTAGCATCTTTTAGATAAACTAAATCTAGAAATAATGGAAACAGTACTTTTCTATTATTCTCGGTAAAATAGCTCTTTTGAGTATAAATTTTAATCATATTAAAAATATTAATACAAAAATAATCAATAAAATCAACGATAAAAAGAAGTTTTTTCTTATTTTTAAGAAATTTTAAACTTAATATTATGAAAAAAAATTTAATTACAGGACTTCTTTTAATGTCAAGTTACTTAATTATTTCTCAAAACTACTCAGAACCTTTTACTGCTGGAAATGGTGGAACAAACAATGTTTTTATAGGTGAGTATTCTGGAGCTGCCAATACTAGCTTAGATAATGTAGCTATTGGTTTTAGTGCATTAAAATCCAACAACTCAACCTATGGAACTTACAATACAGCCATTGGTTCTAATTCACAGCTTAATAACATTTCAGGAGGTTACAATGTTTCCTTGGGTTATGGAACACTATTAAATCTAAAAATCGGGAGTAATAATACTGCTATAGGACATGAATCTCTATACAACTTAGGAAATAATTCAAATGGTGAAGTAATTTTTAATAATCAACAATTAAATACTGCTTTAGGGTTTAGAAGTGCTAAAAATTTAATTTCGGGAAATGGTAATTCAATAGTTGGAGCATGGTCAATGTCAAATTTAAAAATTGGCAATAACAATACAATTTTAGGTGGATCAGCAATGTCAGCAGCAATTGAAGCTTATGATAATGTAGTAATTGGAGGTAGTTCGTTATATTCTAACCCTTCAGCAATAAACAATACAATAGTAGGTCATTATTCATATGTATATTCAACTGGAAATTACAATATAGGATTAGGTAATAGAAATGGTAATGATAATACAACTGGTAATAATAATATTACTATTGGTAATAATTCATCTGCAAAAAATGGAGATAGAAATATTTTAATTGGAAATTCAACAACAACTACTTCTTTTGGCTCTAACACAAATCAGTATAATATACTAAACATTGGAAATGTAATTTTTGGTCAAAATATTAACAATTTAAATAGTGTGAATGGTTCAGGTAGTATGCCTGGTAGAATTGGAATTAGAACAAGTACCCCTCAAAACACATTAGAAATCACAAGTGAAATACAAAATACTTCAGGTTTAAGATTTACTAATTTAACTAATTTAAGCCCAACTATTTTAAATCCATCTAGTAAAGTACTGTCAGTTAATAATTTAGGAGATGTAATATTAGTTGATGATAAAATAGGAAATTTAAATGCAGTAACTTCAAGTTGTGCCAATTCAAATTTTGTACCTAAAGTTGATCCAACAAACAATTTAAATTTAATTTGCAGTCAAATATTTGACAATGGAACAAGTGTAGGCATTGGTACTGGAGCACAACCAAATAGCTATTTTGATTATTCTTTTTCAACTTTACCACCATTTTCAGGCGGTTCAGTACCTATTTCAGGAACGGTTAAATTAGATGTAAATGGAATAATAAGAACAACTGGTATATTTGCAACTTCTGATAAAAAATTCAAAAAAAATATTGAAAACATAAATAGAGCTCTTGAAACTGTACAACTACTTGATGGTAAAACCTATTCATGGAATAAAGAATCAAAAAAAGAAATGAATTTTGATGATAATTTACATAGTGGATTTATTGCACAAGATTTAGAAAAAGTATTACCTCATTTAGTAAATACAAATTATAATGGAGAAAAATCAGTAAATTATATTGAAGTGATTCCTTATTTAGTAGAAGCTATTAAAGAGCAGCAAAATCAAATTTTAGAATTGAAACAAATTATTGAAGAATGGACAGAATCTAAAAAATCAAATTCCATAGAAGAAATTAAAACTTCAAAATTTATTACAATTGCGCCAAATCCTTCTAACAATGAAATGTTAATTAAAATTTCAAATTACAATGAGGTAACAAATCTTGAACTAGTAGTTTATAGCTTAAATGGTGAAAAAATTAGCAGTAATAGGCTTAATACAACATTAAAATCGATAGAAAAGAAATTCTATAAAGATGATTACGGTACTGGTACATTTATTTTAAATTTAGTTGCAAATGGAAAAATAATTGATAGCAAAAAGATAATTTTTAAATAATCCACAAAAAGAGAGACTTTACAGGCTCTCTTTTTATTTCACTAATATTTTTTTTGCCCAAATTTCACTTGCTTCCCATTGTAGTTTTACTTTTTTAAGGGTACTATAAAATTTTAGTTTTGATTTCAATAATTTATTATAAAAATATAAAGTTTTGTAACTCAGCAACTGCTCTTTTGTTTTATATTTTAAGAAATTGAGCAAAATAGTTGGTGAAGGATTTGGTATAATTTCGTCATTAGACCAAGGTAAAACCGGTTTGATTCTAAAACCGCCAACTGGAGCTTTTAAATGTAGAATTATTGGCTCAGGCAAATACACAACATCTAATCCTTGATTTCTTATTTGCATACCAAAATCAAAATCTTCCCCAAAACAAAATTCATAATTCATATCATATTTACAGTTTTTTAAAATTTCTGTTTTTACTATTGAAGCGCCAGAACCGAAAATCTCAGTTTGGTGTATATTATTAAACGTTGAAACTTGACCTTTTTGTAGACAATTTAAATTAACCGCATTAAAATTATGAGATAAAATATTCAAAAAAGATTTTTCTAAAAAATCATTTGAAATACGAATATCGTCGTCAGCCATAAAAACCCAATCATTAGAAATATATTCAAGACCAATATTTCTAGCATTACACGCTCCTAATTGATGTGTAAATTTTAATACTATTTCAAACGGCCAAGGTTCATTGAATAAATAATCAAGTTCAGACTCTGAATTTAAAATACCATTTTGCTCAATTATAATTACTTTTTTGGGTTTTAATGTTTGTTCACTTAAATCTATTAAAAAATCTTTAAGAAATTTTTTTCTACCTAATGTAGGAATAAGAACATCTACAGTCACCTTTTGATAATCAATTTCAAAACATTTTGAAGTACTTACATTATTAAAATAAAATTTCCTTTTTTTAATAAACAACGAAAACAGTAAAGGAGCTAAATTAAATTTTCTTTTATAGATTAATTGACAATAAAACAATATTATTATCCAATGTACTTTATAGTTTTGTTTTACAAATTTATATAATTGAAAATTATTAAGTTTTTTTTCCTTAAATTGTTTGTCTCCATTCAATAATAATTTTGGTTCCCTTCTACAAAACAATCCATTCTTAATTAATTGAATTCCTAAAGAGTGTAAAAAATAATTAGGTGAATCATTTAATTCAATATCTTTAATTGAAATTCTATTTATTAATGATGCTTTAACTAATCCAATATCTCCGCTAATCATCCAAGAAAAACTTGATACTTCTTTCGGAATTCTAAATAAACTATTTTGATCAATAAATCCAATATCATTAGTTAAATATAAATCATTATTATTACTTGCAAATACAATCTCTTTATCATTAATATCAATAGTTTGTAATATATTCCAATTAAAATTAGGAACTATACGATTATCGATCCATACTATTTTTTCATTAGGATTTTTATTTGCTATATAAAATAAAACTTTTGAGAATTTTTTAGAAGGAACATCAATTAAAGTCTCATTTAAAAAAACTTTTACAACATGTTTAGTATTATGTATAATTTTAATCATGTTTAATTATTTCATTATAGTATTCAATATGTGATTGAGCAATTTTTTGAATATTAAATTCTTGTTCAATCGTACTTCTTGCATGCTTACTTAATTCAATTCTCTTTTCAGTAGAATTGATCAAATTTACAATTTCATTAGCGTATAATTGATGTTCCTTAGGATTGATTAAGACACCGTCTTTATGATTTGATATGATTTCACTCGCCCATCCAATATTTGAAGCTACAATTGCTTTTTCCATTGCCATTGCTTCTAACCAAGAAACAGGTAATGCTTCTGCAAAAGTTGGAAAAACACAAATTGTTGCTGATGCTATTTTATTTTTCATCTCATGATAAGGAATGACACCATGATAGTTAACTTTTTCTAAAGCATTATGAGTAAAAAGTTCCTGCATCATCTGCCATGTAGAAGAATTACCAGAAATAATATCTGGAGAATCTTTCCCAATTAAGTGCAATTCTATAGTTTGATTTTGCTCATGGACTAAATTAAAAATATGTGGCAATTCTAACAAACCTTTTTTCCTAATCAAGGTTCCGAAATACAAAACAACTATTTTTCCAGAACTATATTCATTTGTAGAATGATTTGCATTAAATTGATTGCTATCAATTCCGTTGGGTAGTATTTTAAAAGGAATTTCTAGATTGAACAATTGATTGGTTAGATTAGCAGTAAATTTACTAACTGAAATAAAACCATTAGCGTGTTGCAGTGCTCTTTTTTCAAGAAATATATTCCACCTTTTTACAGGTCTTTTGTCTAAATAACAAAAATAAGTATCACTTCCATGCAATTTAATAACAATTGGACATTTTTTAGGTTTAATAAAAGAAGTAATTCCAGTCCAATCTGGTGCTTCTACCACATCAATTAAACCTTCAAAATGTAATTGATTAATATTTTTTTCTATTTTTTTTTGAGTAAAGTACCAAGAGAGACCTTTAAACTTAATATTTTTAATTTGATGAACAATTATTTTTCCGTCATTAAAAATAGCATCGCTTTTTTGACCATATACAATAACCCTTACTTCATGATCTAAACTCGTTAAAGCATTTGCAAGTGTTTTTATACTTGTACCAATTCCTCCCGCATTTCCAGTTTTTTCATGAGGATATTCAGATGTTAAAAAAGCAATTTTCATTTCGTTTCTATTTTAAAATTTCAAAACTTCTTGAATAACCTTTTCAACCTCTAATTCATAAAATAATGGCAATCGCAACAATCTATTGGTAAAAGCATCACTGTTTACTAATTCTCTACCATCGTGTTTTTCATTGTAATAGGGACTAGAATGTAAACTTATGTAATGAAAAACTGCATGAACACCTTCTTGGTTTAAATGTTTAATTAACGCTGTTCTTTGTTCAAGTGATTCGCAAACCACATAAAACATATGTGCATTATTACATGAAAACGGTTCTACTTCAATTAATTTTATATTTTTACTCTTAGACCAATTTACTAATTGATCATAATAAGTATTCCAAAGATTTAATCTTTTTTGTTGAATAGCATCTAAATTTTCGATTTGCGCCCAAAGAAAAGCAGCAATAATTTCTGAAGGTAAAAAAGAAGAACCTGTATCTACCCAACCGTATTTATTTACTTCTCCTCTAAAAAATTCAGCTCTATTCGTTCCTTTTTCCCAGATAATTTCTGCGCGATGTATAAATCTTTCGTCGTTTATAGCCAATAGTCCGCCCTCACCAGCAATAATATTTTTTGTTTCATGAAAAGAAAATGCCGCTAAGTGACCAATACTTCCTAGTGCTTTTTTTTCTCCATTTTTTGAAATAAAATAATTATCGATAGCTTGAGCAGCATCTTCAATTACAAGTAGATTATATTTTTCAGCTAATGCCATTATTTTGTCCATATCACAAGCAACTCCTGCGTAATGAACTGGAACAATGGCTCTGGTTTTGGAAGTTATTAAAGCTTCTAATTTTGCTACATCCATATTAGGGTTACTTTCACATGAATCTGCAAAAACTATTTTTGCACCTTGTCTTACAAAAGCAATTGCTGTAGAAACAAAAGTAAAACTTGGGATTATTACTTCATCTCCTTCTTTTATGTTTGCTAGTATTGCACACATTTCAAGTGCATCTGTACAAGATGTCGTTAGCAATGCTTTTTTAAATCCATATTTTTTCTCAAAAAAATCTTGGCACAATTGAGTGTATTTTCCGTTTCCAGAAATTTTACCCGTTTTTACTGCATCCTCAATATAAAACGTTTCTTTACCAGTTAAGTAGGGTTTATTAAATGGGATCATAATTATCTAATTTTTCGAACAGGATTACCGGCATAAAAAGCTTTATTTTCTAGTGAGTGAATAACAACACTCCCAGCTCCAATTTTTATAGAATTACTAATTTTAATTGAATCAACTATTGTTGCATTTGTTCCTATAAAACAACATTCTCCAATAGTTACAAATCCAGAAATTGCGACTCTAGGAGCTAAAAAAGAATGTTCTTGAATAATAGAATCATGTGCAACTGTTACAGACAAATTAAGCAACGTATTTGATTTTATTTGCACACCTTTATCAATTACACAATTGGGATAAATTACCGTTCCTGGTTCAATTATCGCTGTTGCATCAATCCAACATGTTGAGTGTATAATTGTTGCAAATGGTATTTGATCTTTGAATTTAAAAAAATATTCTTTTTTTTTCTCTAAATGATTATAACCAATGGCTATTATTAATGCGTCAAATAATTTATTTGTATATGCTTCAAATATAGCATTAGATTTACCTATAATTGGAAATTGTGTATCTGAATTTAATTCAGCAAAATCATCAAAAAATACAACACTATCAAAATGAGAATCACTTACCGCTAAATGCGCAATTTGATTCCCTAACTCTCCCGCTCCAAGTACAGCTAAAATCTTATTCATAAATTTTTTTAATTATACTATTGGGTCTTCCCTGAACTTGATTAAAAATTTTATACAAGTAAATACCAATTATTCCCAAAAATGTGGAAATTATTCCTAATATCAAAACATTTACAGCCACAATTGAAGTCCAACCTAATTGAACTTCCTCTTGATGAATAATTTTTTGTATAATTAAATATATCAAAAATAAAATAGACGAGAAAGTAATTGTTAACCCAAAGTAAAACAACCATTCCAAAGGTTTACCTGAAAAAGAAGTAACGGCATGAAGCATTAATTGTAATTTTCTTTTTAAAGTATAGGTACTTGCTCCTTTCCTTACGCCTTTTTTAACTGGAACACCTTTTTGATTAAATCCTACCCAATAAAACATTCCACCTAAAAACAAATTAGCATCGTTTAATTCCAGTAATTTATCAACATATTGTTTGGTCATCAAACGTTCGGTTAGTATATTATGTGGAATTTTAGTATCTGATAATTTATTAATAACGTTCCAAAAGATACTTCCGAATTGCTTTTCGAGAAAACCTCCTTTTCTAACTTCTTGAAATCCATAAACAACATCAATAGAATTATCTTCATTGATTATTTTATAAAAATCAATCAAAATACTTGGTGGTGTTTCTAAATCATTATCGATTAAAAAAATTAAATCGCCCTTAGCATGAGACAATCCGGCTTGCATGGCATAATGATGTCCAAAATTTCTACTTAAATCTAAAATTTTTATTTGTGGAATTTCTTTTTTTCTTTCGATTAAATAAGCTAAAGAATCATCTGGAGATCCGTCATTTACAAACAGTAATTCAAATTCAGCTATTTTTATGTCGTGAATTGCTTTTTGAATTTCATCAATAAAAGTATCTAAAAATGGTTTAGATTTATATAAGGTAGAAACTACAGATAATTGCATACTCTTTTTTAAACAAATATATTAATTATATCAAATTAACCCGTTGATTTGATTGGTATATTAAATAGCCAGAACGATCATTACTATTTTGCAAGAATTGTAAATCTTCATTTTGTATTAATTTTTCAACATCAAATTCATTACTTTTTTTAAAATAAGGCAAAATACATTCTGTTTCTTTACTTAAAAAATAAACTCCTGAAAAATTTTGATGGCTGATAACGGGCTTTTCAAAAGTACCAAGTGCAATAGCTATAACACCTTTTACAAAATCGTATCCAGTTGATAATTGTACTAAATGTGAACCTATAAAATCACCTCCCATTCTGGCACCAACTTCAATTACAACCACCTCGCCATTAGCATTGATTTTAAATTCTGAATGACTAGCTCCGTATTTTATATCTAAAACATTGAGACATTTTATCGTTTCTTCTTTTATCTTTTTTTGAATATCAGCCGTTAAATTACTTGGTTGATGATGAGCCAACTCTACAAAATGTGGTGCTGAAGTTGTAGTCTTATCGGTAATTGCTAAAATATAATGTTCTCCATTCCAAGAAATAGTTTCAACACTTACTTCAACGCCATCAATAAATTCTTCAATTATAGCTTCTTTTGAAAATGATTCACTAATTGCGTACTCAATAGCATCATTTAATAAATTTTCATCCACAACTTTTGAAACACCTCGACTTCCTGAACGATCTGCGGGTTTTACAATTAGTGGATATTGAAAAGTTTTAATTTTTTCTTGAGTGCTTTTAATTTTTTGAAATTTAGGAATAGAACAATTATAACGTTCAAAGATTTCACGCATAGCTCCTTTATTTGTTGAAACCATACTAGAAAATACAGAATTAGCTACTAATCCTAATTCATTTGCCACATAAGAAATAGTTGGAACTGCCATATCCGTTGCAATTGTTGTAATTCCGTCTATTCCAATAATTGAACATTGCTTTAAAATGGCCTGCTTATCTAAAATTGAAATTGGATAAAAATAATTTGCTACTTCTTTACAAACTGCACCTTCTGGCCATGCAAAACAATGCGTTTCAATACCCATTTCATTTGCTTTTTGCACTAGAGGTAATTGCAAATAACTTGCTCCTATTATGGCTAGTTTTTTCATTAAATTAGAGTAATTAAACTTTTTAAATTTGCTAATGTTATAAAAATTAAATTTAGTGACAACACTAAATAATACTTATTTTCATTAAATTTTCTGTCTTTTAAAATTACAAGAAACGACAGTGGAATTAAAACTTCATAACCTGCAAACCATCTGTATTCAACAAAAGTTAAAGTTAAGAAAGCTATTGATGCGCAAAAAATATAAAATGCATAGACTGAAAAGTACTTTCTATCCATTTTTTTCTCTTTAAAAAAGTCAAGAATTGGATAAAAAATCACTAAAAATAAAAAACCGAAAAAACGAATTTCCCTAATCATTATATGACCTATATTGTAAGCTGTAATTTTAATGGCTAATATTGGATCTTTGGTAATAAATTCAAAAAAACTCTTAGGTAACGATGCATCGCCATTTTGATCAACATATGTTTGAACTTCCTCAAATTTTGTATTTTTCCAAATGGCATCTCTATGCATGTTTTCTTTTCCTAGTTCAATTTTTTTAAGACCCAAGTAATTTCTTTGTATCCAATTTACAGAATACCCACTCGGACTTTTGTCTTCAAAACTTAATTTATGTTTTTCTACAATTGAAGGAAAATGAAAAACAAATACAACAATTAAAGCTACTAATGGAGTAACTACTAATTGTTTGATAGAATTTTTATTTAAAATAAAATGGACAACACAAAACAACATATATATCGGGACAATGAAAATCCCCGAAGCTCGGGTTGAAAATATCAAACCAATTATTAATCCCAATAGTATATTCTTTTTTAAGGAATATTCATTATTTAAAAAACCAAAAATGATATAAAAAAAGAACACTATTAAAACCCCTAAAAAAATATCATTGTTACCCGTAGCAAAATAATTTGAGTTTATTAAGTAGAAAAAAAATACAAGGCATACATGACTAACCAATAGAGTATTTTTAGATTTAAACTTTTTTAAGATTTTAAACGACAATATAATTATAAGCAAGTGAGAAATACTATTGACACAAAAAATTGAAATTACTATATCTTTAGTTAACAAATAAAAAGGATAGATAACTAAGTTATATAAAATACTAGTCCCTTCTGATACACTTTTATAATAGCCGTTTTGATAAAATTCTAAAAACTTGCCTCTATAATTATCGCCATCATGTAAAAAAAAATTTTTCTTATAATTATAGTAATAAATTAATAGAATATAAATTAATGAGAATACTATTAAGGACCAATTATATAGTTTTTTATAAAAATTAACCTTCATCTAGAACATTTTATTAATTATATAATTAGTAAATTTTCTTGCTCCTTCCTCATTCATGTGTCCACACGATGAAAAATATTTATCTTCGTTTATCACATTTTCCAAATTATATATTTCAGGATACAATTGAATTACTTGATTAAAATATTCACTATTCTTTGTATTAGAACACATGGGTGTTGTTACTGTTATTAATTCTACATGATACTTTTTACAGATTTGTTTAATTAATTCGTAGCTTTTATTCCTTTTGGGTTTATAACTCGTTAAATCGTATTCCATATTTTTTCCTACACCTGAAAGAGCATAAAAACCACCATTAGCTAAAAAACTGGTTTTTCGTTTATAAAAAGAAAAGAACATTTCTCTAAAACCTATTTTAGCCTCATATTTAATATATCTGTAAAAAGGTATGTTTTTTAATTCAAAAGCATTGGGAATTGTATCATAATAACTCGATACTAATTTTTCTGAATTTAAATAAGGCAAAAATGAAGCTCTTGTTCCATCTGAAAAACCATCCGAATTAATATTTAAATCTACCTCAACGATAGCTTTTTTGGTTTTAAAACCTTTTTCAAAAAACAATTGTAAAAACAAAGCTGTTTCTTGTAAACGCGAACCACTCATACCGTAATTGTAGGTTTTAATTCCTTTCTTTTCAAACAAATCCGTCACAAAATGATTGTTAGCTCTGGAAGAACCTAAAATAATTAAATCATATTGTTCAGGTTTTCCATTTAAAACATATCGTATTTTATTCCGTTGCGATTCACTTTTATACACACTAGTATAAATAAAATCTAAAGCAAAAGCCGAAACAACAACAATTCCTAAAATAATTAAAATATGTCTTAAAAAGTAGTTCATTATAATTTCAATTCCTTAATTATAAATTGCGTATACATTCTAGCACCTGCATCATTTAAATGGCCACATGAAGAAAAATAGTTATCATCATGCACTACATTTTCAAAATTATGTATTTCGGGATAGAGTTGGTTCACTTTTTCAAAATAATCAAGACCTTTTGTGTTTTCACACATAGGTGTCATGACTAATATTAATTGGATGTTATTTTGAGCACACAACTTTTTCACATCTTCTAGATATCGGTTTCGAATGGGTTTTAAGGTAGAAATATCATTCTTCATTTTACCCGATTTTGTTGTTAATAAAGGATAATACCCTTTATTATGAAGCACGTTTGTTGGTTCATTTTTCAACACTTTCAAAACTTCTCTTAAACCTATTTTGTTATCAAACTTTATGTATCGATAAAAAGGCAAATAATACAATTGAAAATAATCTTCTTGAGATTTTATGTGTTCTGTAATAGTGGCATCGCCGTGCATATAAGGCATAAATCTTGCCGTTGTACCTTCATCTCTATTTTCATTACAAACACTTAAATCGGCTTCTAACAATAAGGTTTTAATTTTAAATTGATTATCCAACATTTTTTTGAGCATCAAATCTGTTTCAAAGAAATGTGAACCACTCATACCATAATTAAAAGCTTTTAATCCTTTTTTCTCAAACAATTCAGTCACAAAATGATTATTAGCCCGTGAAGTACCCATAATAACAACATCATAATTTTTGTTCTTAGAATGCATTACATGCTCCACTTTATTTCGACTAGAAGAAGTAGACAACACCTTCGTATAAGCAACATCTAACAACAATGAAGCTAGGAACAAAATGAATAAAGTTATGAGTAGATGTAAACCGAATTTTTTCATTAAAACTGAAAGTATATAAATTCTTTATAATCTGAATACACCCCAAGTGCAAACAGTGCCAACATACAAATAAAAACCTTTATCCATTCGTATTTACCAGAAATAGGCTCTATTTTATATTTGTTTTTCCATTCAAATAAAACAAACGCAATAACCAATACTAATAATTCAGGTGTATAACGTTCAATACTTAAATATTGGGAA
Source organism: Flavobacterium indicum GPTSA100-9 = DSM 17447 (assembly GCF_000455605.1). Lineage (NCBI taxonomy): Bacteria > Pseudomonadati > Bacteroidota > Flavobacteriia > Flavobacteriales > Flavobacteriaceae > Flavobacterium > Flavobacterium indicum. The sequence goes on along the minus strand of NC_017025.1, from coordinate 778,948 downwards.
CCAAAATCTAAATTAGTGAACATTCGTTTAATGTAATTTAAAGCGTCAGTTATAGTATTTGCTCTAAAGAAAATCCAAGCTAAAGTGGCCAAACAAAAAGTGGTAAACACATTAAACAAAATTTGTAACCCCTTCCAATTCCATTTAAAATCAATGGGTTCTAGGTTACTTCTATTTTTATTCAATAACAATAAGGGTAAAAAATACAAAGCATTAATGAATCCCCAAACAATAAAAGTCCAATTGGCCCCGTGCCAAAAACCACTAACTAAGAAAATAATAAACGTATTTCGAACTTGCATCCATTTTCCACCTTTACTTCCTCCTAAAGGAATATACAAATAATCACGGAACCAAGAAGAAAGTGAAATATGCCAACGTCGCCAAAACTCCGCTATATCTCTAGAAAAATAAGGATAATCAAAATTCTTCAATAAATCAATTCCGAATAGTTTAGAAGTACCCAATGCAATATCAGAATACCCACTAAAGTCGCCATAAATTTGGAAAGCAAAATACACTGCTCCTACTATTAATGACAATGTATTCATCTGTTCATAGTCGTTAAATACTGCATTAGCATACATGGCACACGAATCGGCAATAACCACTTTTTTAACTAATCCCCATAAAATTTGATAGGTTCCTTCTTTAGCTTTTTCAAAATTAAACGTGCGTTTTACTTTTACTTGAGGCAATAAATGTGTAGCGCGTTCTATTGGACCTGCAACTAACAACGGAAAGTAACTAACAAAAAGGGAATAATCTACAAAATTATATTCTGCTTGAATACGTTTTTTATAAACATCAATTACATAAGACAAACCATGAAACGTATAAAAGGAAATTCCAACTGGTAAAACTAATTTCAACAAATAAGGATGTGCTTTTAATCCAAAGCCATTTAAAAATTCAGCAAAAGATTGAGCAAAAAAGTCGTAGTATTTAAAAACACCTAAAAAACCTAAATTGATCCCTACACTTAGCCAGAACCAAAATTTAGCTTCACCTTCTGATTTACTTTTTTCAATTTTTATACCCGAGACATAATCTAAAAGAGTTGAAAAAATCAAAAGAAACAAAAAGCGCCAATCCCAACAAGCATAAAAATAATAACTAGCGAAAATCAGTAATGCATTTTGCCATGATTTATTTTTATTAAAAACAAACCAGTATAGTATAAAAACTATTGGCAAAAATATAGCGAAATCTAATGAGTTAAAAAACATATATTATATAAGAGTATTTATAGCATTCCAAATTCTTTCAGATGCTTTATCAGCAGGCTGTTCCGTAATTTTTTCAAACCATTTAAAAGCATCTTCTGAACAATTTTTATTCAAATTTTCTTCAATTAATTTTTCATAATTGGAAGGTGAATTAACCCAAACAACTGCATTTTTATTAGGCATAGAACGAAAATGAACAAAATTATAAATCTTTTTTACAGACCAATCAAAAATCAATTTATTGGGCACATCATAATTGATATAAAAACAAGGTTTATTGAACACAGCAAAATCAAAAACCATAGACGAACCTAAATTGATGACCAATTCGGAATGTTTTATGGTATTAATTAAAACCTGATTATCTTTTATTGTTGGCAAAACCGTATTCCAACCTTCACCTATTTTTATCCAAGCGGGATTAACTGGAACAATTACATCTTTAAATTCCTGTAAAACCGCATCATATCTTGTAGAAAAATCAACAGGGCAACGTCTGAAAATAAGACCTAAATTATGTCCTTTTTTATTCAAAGCCTTAACAGCCAAAGCCACATCTCTTAGATACTTTTCATCATCGGGACAAGTGGTGATGTCGTCTCCTGAGTAACAAATGTATTTTTTATTACTGTCTAACTTGTTTTCATTAAAAAAAACTTCTTTTTCTTGGTATAAGTTTTGATCAAAATGAGCCTCAAACTGAGGTGTTCCTGTAATTAGAATTTGATTAGAATTAATTTCGGGATGGTAATGCATTAATTCATTTTTCATATGCTCACTCCAAACAAAATAATAATCAGTTTGAACTACCATAGTTGCTTTAGGCAAATTATCCCAAGAAAATATAAAGGTCGCGGTATGTATATTCAAATCTTTAGCTGCTAATAAGGGTGCAACCGCAATAATTGGGCGTTGATTGGTACAAAAAATAAAATCTGGTTTTTCTTTTTCTAAAGTTGCTTTACAATTTTTGTAATACGTTGTTTTCCTTTCTAAAGAATTTATTAGATTTCTTAATTTTAAAATTCCTTTTTGATTAGAAAAACTTGAATTTAAAAAAGTTACAATACTATTTTTAATTCTATTTTTTAGACCTTTCTTAGAAGCAGGAAATCGATATGTATCATAAACCGCATCTTGTTCCTCTTTTTTATTCTTTGTTAGAGAAGCTTGAATTAATCCATTTTTTAGTACATCGGTTAACGAATGAATTACAGGTTTATTGAATTTTATTTCCTTATAATTTAAATCAGATAGATTAAAAGGCGTGTTATTCCAAAACGAAATATCATAAAATTGTTTTCCAATTTCATAAAATTTAGAGTAGGCAAAATTCCTAAGTCCAACACCATCAGGCAATAACACAAAAACTTTCTTCTTTTTCATTACTTCAAGGCAACCAAATTAATCCATTGCCAAATATAGAAACTATTATCTTGATTTCCATTAGTATATTCTTTCCAAATTTGAAGCACTTTTTTCTTATCAATAAATTCAAAATCTCCAAAAGAATTTATTTGATCAAAAACAAAATTTTGCAAGTCATTAGCTATCCATTCCCTTTGAGGGGTTTGCAGAGGTCTTTTTGGTGCTAAAGCAACCTTATCTGAAATTAATTCTTGACTAATTTGGCGCAACATCCATTTAGTATTGCCTTGATTATATTTTACTTCATCTTTTTGTGCAAAAGCTAATTCTACTAATCTATAATCTAAAAATGGTTCTCTTAATTCTGTTCCATGCAACATACTTATTCGATCATTGAAGCGTAAAGCCCTTGGAATTTTGGTATAAAAAATATCCCTGTATTGCATATTTTGCATAGAAGATTCAAAAGGTTTTTCATAATGTTCTTTTTCAGCCAACAATGCAAAATCAGCATCTAATACTTCAGGACGAACGGGACTAGAATTGATACCTTGAATTATGTTGTTCGATTGATTATGATAATAATCGTAACCCGCCCAAGCTTCATCCATACCTTGTCCGTCTAAAACAACTTTTATACCCTTAGATGCTGCTTCTTTAAACAACAGACTGTAAGCTAGCGTAGGAAATCCACCAAAAGGTTCGTCTTGAACTTGACTCACTTCCTCAATTAAATTCGGAACAATTTTAGCTTCCAATAAAACTTTATTAAGGTGATATGGCTTATTTTCTAACAAGGCTTCCACCCAAGGTAGTTCATCATAATTAGAATCATTACAATAAAATGTAAAAGCTTCCATCTTTTTAGAGGAAGGTAAATTTTTATGAATTAAAGCAATTAAAGTAGAAGAATCCAATCCGCCACTCACATTCATTCCCAAAGGCACATCTGCTCTAAATCGCAGTTGAATAGCCTCATTTAACAATTGAGAATATTGCTCTTTTAATGTTAATTCATCTAAAATTGTCGTGTTTTTAATATTTTGTACAAAATCATACCATTGCACAACATCGAAATTTAAGATGGATTGTGTATTAATAACAGCAAAATGACCAGCTGGCAATTGGTAAATGTCATCCCAAAAAGTTTCATGAGGCAAACCATAAGTACCAAAAGTCAAATAATTTGCCCAGACTTTATTGTTTCTTTTTTTGTTTACTCCAAAAGCCCAAATGGATTTAATTTCACTAGCAAAAACCAATGAATTTTCTTTTTTATAGAAATAAAATGGTTTGACTCCAAATCGATCCCGAGCAATAAAAAGTTCTTGCTTTATACGATCCCAAATAGCAATTGAAAACATCCCATTGAATTTTTCCAAACACGTTGTTCCCCAATGAATGTAGGCATTTAACAACACTTCGGTATCAGACTGCGTATGAAAGGTAAAATGAGGTACTAATTCTTTTTTAATTTCTAAATAATTATAAATTTCTCCATTAAACACCACCATATAATTACCACATGAACTCCTCATTGGTTGGTTAGCCTCTGAAGACAAATCGATAATACTTAAGCGATTATGCCCTAAACTACAACTGTCATCGTGCCATTGTTGTTCAGCATCAGGACCTCTATGCGATTGGGCTTTAAGCATGTTATTTAAACGTACTTTTCTATCTTCAACTTGAAGATTTTGGGAAAATATTCCAACTATTCCACACATTATAACCTATCTTTAATCCAATTTAATTTAGCTTCAGCTAACTCCCAATCTTTCAGAGTATCAATATTTACATAAAATTCAGGGTCATTTTCAATAAAACCCAATTTAGTTCCATAAAAACTTCCTGATTTAATTACTGATGTCTTGGTAATATAAATAGATCCATCTCTAAAATAAGCTGGTGGCAATTCTTGTCTTCTTTTAATTATTTCTTTTTCACCTGTTGCGATTTTAAGCATACCATTATTATCTGGCTCAAAAACCCAATGCGGATTAAACTCATGAGGAACAGGTAAGACACTTACTAAAGCATCAACATCTTCATTTATAAATTTTTGAATTGCAACATCTAAAAAACCATTACTTCTAAAAGGAGTAGTAGGTTGTAATAAACAAACTGCATCATAAAATTCACCTTGAGATTCTAGAAACTCAATGGCATGTTGCACTACTTCAATACTCGAAGAAGTATCTGTTGCCAACTCACTAGGTCTAACAAAAGGCACTTCTATTTGAAATTCATGCGCTATCTTTAAAATTGATGCATCATCTGATGAAATAATTGTTTTAGAAAGTAAATTAGACTTTTTTGCTGCATTGGAGGTATATGCAAGTAAAGGCATATTACCAAGTAATTTTATATTTTTACCTGGCACACCTTTTGAGCCACCGCGTGCAGTAATAATTCCTAAAATTTTCATTAATACATTATTGTTTTATGAAACAGTAAAGGTACTTCATAAAGTAAATCAGCAATTTGCTTACCAGCGTCTCCTCCACCATAAACATTTGAACTATTTTTAATTGAAGAAATTCTATTCAGTATTGCATTCTTTATTGCAACAATATCATAGTTAACATCTATAACATTTTCACCTCTATCTCTTCTATTTTGTCGAGAACCAATATTTACTACTGGCACACCCAAATAGGCACATTCTCTTATTCCTACACTTGAATTACCAATTAAACAATCTGCATGATTTAATAAATGTAAAAAATCTTTACCTTCCATATTTTTAAAGAAATGCACATTGGGTAATTGATGTGTTTCTCTAAATGCTCTAATTCCGGTTGATGTTCCGTCTGCCCCTGCATCTACATTAGGCCAAAACCACAATGTTGGTTTGTTCAATTCATAAACAGCTTGCAAGGTAGCTTCAATATGTTTTCTTGAATCTTGATACTCATTAGTAACAGGATGCTGCATTACTACTAAATAACCGTTTTTTAAATCAGGCTTAGCTCCTACACCTCCATACTTTTCATAAGGATCAAAAGGTAATTGAACACTATTTTCTTTAACTTGTTTAGCTAAATCAATAGACGGACAACCTGTATTAAAAACAAAATTAGCATCCTCACCTAATTTTATCACCCTTTCTTTTGCGCTTTCAGAAGCAACAAAATGATAATCTGCTAATTTAGTAATTGAATGGCGAACTTTTTCATCAATATTTCCAGTTACTTCCCCACCCTGAATATGCGCTAATGGAATATTCATATATGAAGCCGCAATTGCAGTCGCCATGGTTTCAAAACGGTCTGCAACTGTCACCACTATATCTGGTTTTAAATTATCAAAAACAGTAGACAATTCTAGAATTCCAATACCAGTTGTTTTTGCAGCAGCAGTCAGATTTTCTCCTTCCAACACATTAAAAACTTTTGCAGCAATATTAAATCCGTCTTTTTCAATAAAATTTACTGCAGATCCATACCTATCTAATAAGGCCGAAGCAGCAATAATTAATTGCAATTCCAACGACGAATGCATTTGAATTGCTTCTAATACTGTTTTAACACGACTATAAGAAGGTCGGGCTGTAATGACAACTGCTATTTTTCTTTTATTATTCATTGATTACATCATTTTCATTCAAAAAATCCCATTGAGCTAAATTTCTTGAAATTTTTTTCCCTATTATTTTTTCAAAATTTACTGCATCAATACCCAAACCTTTAGGTTTTTTTGCTTCTAAATCTTCAAACTTTAAAACATGTCCCGCAGGTAAATCTTTATTCACTGAAAGAGATTTTTCAAATATAGATTTTAATTCTGAAAATTGGGCATTATTATTTTTGTCAATTGGATTTTTTAGAGCAGTAGCAATAGCATTACAGTCTTGAACCAATTGTTCTATTTCTTCAATAGTTAAAGAAGATTTAGCATCTGGACCAAACATCTTTTTATTAAAAACTACATGAAATTCAAGAATTTCTGCACCTAAGGCTACAGCAGCTACATTAGTTGCAATTTTAGACGAATGGTCAGAAAATCCAACTTTTACTTGATATCTATCTTTAAGTTCATTGATTACATTTAACCCAAATTGTTCTGGATGTGTAGGATACGAAGTAGTGCATTGTAAAATTGAAAAAGTTACATTTCTTTGTTTTAAAAAAGCTACAGTGCAGTCTAATTCAGAAAAATTACTCATTCCTGATGAAATGATAATTGGTTTCTTTGTTTTTGCAATTTTTTCAAGCAATAATAAATTATTTACTTCACCAGAACCTATTTTATAATATTTAACCCCAATTTCTTCTAGCCAATCAACTGCTAAATTACTGAACGGTGAACAAATAAAATCTAAACCCACCTCATCACAATGTTTTTTTATGCCTTTCCACTGGTCTAAAGTAAATTCCATTCGCTTCCAATAATCAAAACGAGTTGCGTCTTCATATGAAAACTTCACTCGAAATGGTTCATGCGAACTACTTTCAGCTGCTGCAATATGCATTTGAAATTTTACCGCATGCACACCTGTAGTTGCAAGAGCATCAATATAAGAATGTAATATACCTAAACTACCTTCATGTGCTTGTCCAATTTCTGCAATGTAATAGGGGTTAGTCATATTTAAATTAGTTTTTAAATGGGCAATTTTTAATTAAATTTAACTTAATGTTTTCCACTAAATTTTGATTAGGCAAAGTTGTAACTTTTTCGAAAACTTCTGCTAAATTATCAATTTGAATAACATTTGGTTTATACATTGGAATATTAACCGATTCAAAATAGTCTTGGTATTTGATATCATCTCCAAATACATTTTCAGAAAATTTTTGCCACACTGCTGGAATTCTATAAGCATGAGCTAAAATAATTCCATGTAAAGACGAAGAAATAATTTTTTCACACTGTAAAAATTCATCTGTTGTAGATTCAATTGAATTCGTCATTAAATCAATAACCTTAATTTCAGGTTTATCTTTAAATAACTCTTTTACCATTGAATAATCGACATAATGAGGTACTATTCCAATTTTATATTTTTTTTGAATGGTTGGAAAATAATAATCTGGCAACAATAGTGCTGGATCACCATAAACTTCAGGCACAACATACCCTAATTCCATCAACCTTTTCCTTGTTTGAGGACCTCTTACTGCTACAATTTTTTTAGGTTGCTTTACATATTGATCTTTAGTGATTATACCACTCCCCCAAACTATACATTTGTGGTTAACTTGACCTAATATACTTCCTATAGTAACATATATTGGACTTATGAAATCTAACAATGAAAATTTATTTGGTTTGGTAAATAAAACCTTTTTCCCGGAAATTTTCTCTACCAAATATTTACCTAATAAGTCTCCATAATTTTCCTTAGCTTTATTATGAAAAACCCTTTCATTCCACCAAAACAATCTAATTTTATCCATAAAACTATATCAAATTTCCTTAGGTTTTAAAAGTATATAATCATTTGTAAAGCTACGATTATAACCTAATTTTATTAACTCATTTTCAAAATAAGACAACTTGTATTTATCAACTTCAACTGGAACTAAAATCACAACAGGTTGTTTATTTTTAAAATAATTTTCTTTTAAAAAATTAAATTCTTCTTTATTATTTAACTTCATTGGAAAGCTTTTAAATAAAGATTTTGAATTGTTTACTAAATAATTAAATATATGTGCATTACTACCATATATTAGTACATTATTTCCTTTTTTGACTTCTGAATTATTGATTAAAAGCACTTCATTTATAAAGTTATTTCTATGTGAAGTGGTTCTAATAGGTGCTAAATTTTCAATTTCTAATTTTGTATTTAATTTAGTGAAGTTTTCATCCATAAATTTAATTTTAAATTTTTCAAAAATTAGAAATGGAACTAAGATTAAAATCAAAAAAAAGAAATATTTCTTATATTTTAATTGAGATTGAAAGTAAATAAAACTAAAAAAAACAATAACTATACCACTGTATTTTAATCCAGAATTAGATCCTGCACAGGGTAAGAATTGAAATAAAATTAGACTTAATACGATTATTTTTTTTGATGTTATTGTAAATAACGGATTTTCAGATTTAAATTCTAAACTTAAAAAAGCTATAATTATTGCTCCAAAAAACAACGCAATTTTGGTATTAAAACCAGATAGAAATACGAATTTGAGGAATAATACAAAAGGAAAAACACTTAATATAAGAACTACATATCTTAACTTCTTATTGTTTTCACTTTTCATGTACATCCAATACAACACAACTAAAACAATTAAATATTTACAGATTTTAAAAAAATGATTCATATAATTGTTTAGTAAATGTACTAAGCCATGATCTTCATTGGTAACTTTTAATGATTCATTTATTGCAACTAAATAATTTTGAAAAGATGTATAGTTTAATAAAATTAAAATTGTAAATAAAACGCTGAATACTAGTACAAACGTTAGCAGCTGCTTTAACTTTAATTTATAATGAGATCCAGAAATTAAAATTAGAAAACAGACTATAGGAATAATTAAAACATTGGGCATGCGTGAAGCCACTGCTAATACCGAAAACAAACTAAAAAATAGTAAATTAGTAGTTGTTGCTTGAAATATAAATTTGATAAAATATACTAAAGCATATGTTATAAATAGAAACGAGAATGTATCATAACCTAATAAATTCCAATTCAATAATGAAATACAAAAATTAAGAATTAAACTAAAAAAAATGAATTTGTATTTATTTTCTTTTGATTCGATTAAAAGAAAAGGCGCATATAAAATAAGTTGATAAATAATAACATTCAGCACCCTAAATCCTATAACACTTTTACCAAATAATAAAAACCAAAAATATCCAATTTTATAGGACAAAAATGCCATTACATAAGGATCATTGGTAATCATTCTATTGATGTGGTAAAACCCATCTTGCAAATCAATTCCGAAGTAAATAAAGAACAATGAATAACATAAATTAAACAATACAATTAATGTAACAAAAAAATATCTGTATTGTATAAAAATTTTTTTCATAGAATTATTGTTCTCTAACTAAATTAAAAATAGATTGATTATTCCACAATTGATAATTTTTAACAGTATAACCAAAACCTGAGAAAATAGCTTCCAATTCAGATTTAGTATAATCACTCAACCATCCATTTTTTTCTCTTGATAGAGTAATAATATCCGAACAACAATAAGAACAGATTATATGATTAATAGATGCATTACTCAATTGGTCAATTACATTTTCTATATTATAAACATATTCAAGAACGCCGCTAAAAACAGCTGTATCAAATTGTTTTAAATTAACAGTTATTGGTTCATTTAAATCACACACTACCGTTTCTTCATATCTTTTAACAATATCTGAAGGTGTATAGGTTACCGTTTTGGGTAAAATTGATTTCATGTGCATTACTCCAGCCCCAAACTCAATTACATTAGCATCGGAAGGAATGAAATCAGCCATAATTGCTGTTCTTTCATTCCAATTTGTGAACAATTCTTCATTTTTTTGCCATCTATTTACATCCGATTTACGTGCTTCTTTTAATGCAATTGTGTTAGATTCAATTTCATTGATGCGTTGTTGATTAACTTTTGAACCAACTAATTTATTTTTTAAAATTTTTACTATTTCAATTAATTTCATTTAAAGGACAATTATAAGTTTTAGTATTTGTTTATTTCTATCAAAAAACAAATTATAAGGGTTATTTCTATAATTCATAATAATAGTTTCAATCAACATATTATTAACATCTTCTAAGCTGTAAAACACCAAATGCTTTTTTTTCAACTTTCTTTTTAATTTATTTTTTAAAGAATTAAGTTGAGGATGATGTACAAAGTTAAATTCAACACATACGTTTTTAAAATTTGAAATAGAACCATTTAAAAAAGATTTAATTTCATTAACTTCGTTAGTAATACTAATTTTTCTACTAGGTTTTTCTAATTTTAAATATTCTTTATCGTTAGGTTCCAATCCAAAAACAAAATCCTTATTTGATTGTATTATATTATTCTTTTTACTAAACAATAAATACGCACTATTAATCTGTTCTAATTTTGAGTGAAAAGGAGCTAAACTATCTTTACTCCTATAGGTTTTAGGGTGCCATTGGTGCAACATTAAAATTGAAGAATCAAAATAGTTAACTTCATATCCTGAATTGACAAATCTAAAATGAACATCTGTATCTTCTGAACCCCAACCATGATAATACTCATCATATCCATTAATTGCCATTAATTTTTCTCTATTATAAAGCGTCATTCCAGTCGCTTCATGATTGGAGTAATGATTTATTTTATAATCATTGAATGGTTTAATTAATTTCGATTCCACTTCATTAAGGTAGCCCACTTTAAAATAAATGGCTCCATTTTCATTTTTATACTTGTACAAGGTTGAAATAAAATCTTCATGATACATCATATCAATATCCCCAATAAAAACATATTCTGTTGTAATTTTATTTAACACAATATTAATTGCTCGAGACTTATTCCATAATTGTCCTTTAACTGGATAAGAGAATAAATTTAGAAAATCATAATTTATAGAAAGTTCTTTCAACCCAGTTGAATAATTAGCATCACTTCCATAATCAATCAAATACAATTGAAATTCTTTATTTTTTTGCAATTGTAATGAATCTAAACATTTTTTTACAATGTTTAAGTCTCTATTTCTATATGTAATAATAATTGCTATCAAATTATAATTCTTGTGTTTTTACCATGTTAGCAAATGTAGTGGATTGCGATAATAATTCATTAAAACTTCCACTGGCTTCAATTGTACCATTATTCAACAAATAAATAGTATCTACGTTTTTAATTGTTGATAATCTATGAGCAATAATTATAATAGTTACAGAACCTTTAAGAGCATCAATACTTTGTTGAATTATTTTTTCCGTTTCTGTATCAAGCGCTGAAGTTGCTTCATCTAAAACTAATATCTCATTTTCTTTATATAATTCACGAGCTATTGATAATCGTTGTCTTTGTCCTCCCGACATTAAAACGCCATTATCTCCTAAAATAAGATCTTCTTTATCATTAAAATTATTGATGAATTCAGTCAAATCTACTTTTTCGATAATTTCATAAAATCGAGTTAGATTTTTTTCATTTTTTTCATCCCAAAAAGTCACATTATTAAATAATGTATCATTAAAAACCACTACTTCCTGAGTTATTAATCCAACTTTTCCCCTATAAGATTCAATATTATATTCCTTTAATGAAACCCCATCAATAGAAATACTACCATTAGTAGGTTCTAACAAACCAATTAGTAAGTTTATTAAAGTTGTTTTTCCTGAACCACTTCGACCAACAAAAGCTACTGAACTATTAGCAGGAATTGTTAAACTAACTTGATTTAAAATTATTTGTTCGTTATTATAAGAATAAGATAAATCCTTTACATTAATTGTAGCATCAATAGATTTAAATAATTTCCCTTCAATTATTTCTTGTTGACTTAAAAATTCTTTTTTTACTTCCTTAATAAAACGAATAGAACCAACGTATTTTAAAAACCCTGTCCAATTGGTTTGTACAGTCATTAAGCTACTAAAAGTTCGATATAATAAAATTAAAATTAATAAAATTGAAGCAATATCACCGTTAAAATAATTAATATGTAAAAATATAGCACCTACTAAAAACAATACAAGAAGCGGTTCCCTTAAAGATAAACTTAAACCACTAATAAAACCTAATTTCATTTGATTATCTTCAATATCATGCATGACATTTTCAATCATCTTTTTGTGGTCTTTAGCTCTATTTGTTGCTTTTAAATATTTAAAATTTGTAATGTGTTGCAGCACCAAACTCATAAAATGATTGTTCTTATTAGATATAGAAAAAGAAATATTTTCTGAATTTACATATACTTTTCTAAATATTAAATTTGATACAATTCCTCCAAAAATTACTATTATAGAAAACTTCGGATTGACAAATAAAGATAGTATTAAATAGACAATTACAAAAATTGCATTTTGAAAAACCGATATATATTGTGTATAACCAAAAACAACATTATCACATTCTTTAGTTATACTATTTTGAATTTTTCCTAAATCTGTTTTTACAAATTTGGAATACCTCAGATGTGAAATTAAATTTAACTGCTCTGATCTTATATTCTTAACAAAAAAGGATATTAAAAACACACGATAATGCACATCCAAATACCTAAAAACACCTTTCAAAATAAAAAACACCAACATTACTAAAAGTAAATAATTGATTGTGTTCGGAATATTTAAAAAATGTAGAAAATCTTGAACATGTTTAGAATACTCATCAATTTGTCCGCCTTCAGTTTTATTTTTATCAGATGTATTCAATAAAGGAATAAAGATAGAAATACTCAAAGCATCTAATAAACTTACAAGAAAACTAAAAAGTATGACAACAAGTAATTTAATTTTTAAATACCCATAAAAAAATGTAAAGTATTTAAAACTAGATTGAATTGTATTCAGAATTTTATTTAACATTTACTTGTTCTTATTAATATAAATTAGGCATCAAATGTACTGATTTTTATTAACTAGAATAAGAATAAATAATAAGTAATAATTACATTTGCAGAAATTTTTTGATATGCTTTCCATTTTCAAATCGAAACCCGAGTTAGTAAATTTAATCCCAAATGATTTTGTGGATATTCATTCTCATATATTACCTGGAATTGATGATGGAGCAAAAAACATTAACGACAGTAATTATTTATTAAATTCTATGAAGAATATGGGGTTTAAAAAAGTAATTACAACACCTCATACCATGAAGAATGTGTGGAACAACACATCCGAAACCATACAAAACAGTCGTAAAATCATTGAAACAGAATTAGCCGAATTACATCAAACACTAAATTTGCAAGCTGCTTCAGAATATTTTATAGACGAACATTTCGTAGAATTATTTAAAACCCAACCGCTGTTAACTTTAAAAGACAATTACGTTTTGGTAGAAATGTCCTATTTGAATCCGCCTATTCCTTTACATGAATATTTATTTGAATTACAATTAGCAGGCTACCAACCTATATTAGCCCATCCTGAAAGATATGTTTATTACCACCACAATTTTAATGATTATGAAAAACTAAAAAAAATGGGGTGTTATTTTCAAGTAAATTTACTTTCAACAGTTGGCTACTATGGCAAAGATGTTGCAATTGCCGCAGATAAACTTCTGCAAGCAGATATGATTAATTTTGCAGGATCAGACATTCACCACAAACAACATATTGATTCTTTTAAAAGAAAAACGGTTATTAAAAGCAACAAACAACTAGAAAAAGTTATTGAAAACAATCAGTTTTTCAAGTAGTAATTTAAAAAACAACATATTATTTTTTTCAGTTCTAGAAGATAAAATCTTGAAATAAATTTTTCAACTAACTACTTTACAGCATTATTTAAAAGTAAAAATAGATTTTATTCGTTGCAACAGTGAAGGTTTTTCAACTTCAACTCCATAACCGTAGCCGTAACCGTAACCATAGCCGTAGCCATAGCCTTTTTGAGTAACGGTGTCATTAATTAAAATTGACATATTAGGCAATTTTGACTCTCTATACAATTGTTGCGGTAATTTCAACATACGCTTGTCTAAATAATTTGCACGAGCAACATAAATAAAAGCATCTGCTAAATGAGCAACAATTAAGGTATCTGTTACCAAACTTACAGGAGCTGTATCAACAATTATATAGTCGTATCTTTCTTTTAATTCTTCAAAAAGTGCAGTTACTTTTTTACTCATAAGCAACTCCGCAGGATTAGGCGGAATTACACCCGCAGGTAAAACATCAAAATGAGTATAATTATCAATTTTTACGATATACTCATCAATAGTAACATTTTTAGATGATGATAAATAATTTGTCAATCCTAAATTGGGTAATTTTAAATAACTATCAATTTTAGGATTTCGAATATCTAATCCTATAAGCAAAACCTTTTTATCGGATAAAGCAATTGTTGAAGCTAAATTAACCGAGATAAATGTTTTCCCTTCTTTTGGAAATGTAGAAGTTAAAAATATTGTTTTAGCTTTATCATCTGCAACATCCTTTAATAAAAATTCTAAATTCGTTCTAACAATTCGGATTGCTTCTGCCGTACTGGTTCTACTGCTAACATGAATTAATTCATTAGGTGTTTCACTTTTAGGCACATCACCTAAGAACGGAATTGTTGTTGCTTTTTCAATATCCAATCTCGATTTTAGTTTTGTATCTAAAAAATGGATAAGATAAATAATGCCAAATGGTATCAAAAATCCTAAAACAATTGCAATTAAATACACAACCATTTTATTAGGAGAAACCGGATTGGAAGAAGCCGTTGCTTCATCTATTACTTTAGCATTAGGCTCAGTTACAGCTAATGAGATGGCTGTTTCTTCTCGCTTTTGTAATAAATACAAGTACAAAGCTTCCTTTACTTGTTGTTGTCTGGCTATAACTCTAAACTCTTTTTCTTGAGTAGGAATTTGAGAAATTCTTCCTTCTACCAATGCATTTTGTTTAGCTAAATCATTTTTCTTTATTAACAAAGAACGTTTTAATTGTTGTAAACTTGCATCAACTGTACTGCGTAAAGAAGCAATTTTTTTATCAATAGCTAATACCATTGCATTTTTTTCACCAGCTGTTTTAAGTAATCTATTACGTTCTAAAACTAAGTTATTATACTGATTAATAACATCTGATGCATCAACATCACTTGTTAAAATATTAGCTGGTAATAAATTTTCATTCTTTGCATTTTTAAGATAATCCATCATAGTATTAACTACCTTAAGTTGCGTTTCTGTTTCTATTTCACGTTTTTCAAATTCACTTGCATTTTCTAAAAATAATCCAGCTTCTGATGTTATATCTGTCACACGATTTGTTCGTTTAAAAGTCTCAGCGTCTTTTTCAACTCCTTCCAATTCGCCAGAAATTAAACGCAAACGTTGTTCAATAAATTTAGAAGTATTTTCAGCAATAAAATTTTTTCCTTCAATTGCATCTTGATTATAATTTTTAACCAACGTATTTAAAAAATCTTTTGCTCTAAAATGAATAGGATCAATGAAGTTTAACTCAATAACACTAGTATTTTTACTCAATGCTAATACTTTTAGCCTAGAACGGTAATTATCGGTCACACCTTCAATAGGCAACACTTGTACTTTTATAGAAAATGTATCCCAAGTGCGTTCTTTTTCTAACTTGTTTTTAATTACGGTGCAGTATCCTTCTAAATATTTTATATTTTCACCATACTTAAAAGTACCTAAATTAGTAGTCCCATCAAAGAAATTGAAAGTTGATGACGAAACAGATTCTACTCTTAATTGATGAAATTCATTGTAAAATTTTGGATTTTGTTTATAGAATAAAACTTTTATTGGACAGTTATAATATATCTCTCCATCTTTAATCCTACCTTCATTGATATAGGAAATATTCAAACCGAGATCGTTAACTGTTTTCTTAATTAATGTTCTTGATTTTATGACTTCAATTTCATTATCAACATTACTTTTCACATTTTTCAACATTCCTAAATCTTGAAAAGCAGATAATTCCGAGGCCAAACCTCCTTTTCTTTCATCCTTCACCAATATTGAAGCGGTTGCGCTATATTGTGGTACAGAATATCTTATATATAAAAATGCCAATGCTAGTGAAAATACTATCCCAATAGCAAACCAATGCCATTTGATTAAATATTTATCTAATTGCTCTCTAATATTCAGACTTTGATCTAAATCTTCATCAAAATTTTGACTATATTTTTGCATCTTACTTCAAAGTTAAAGCTAAAATTGTCACTACTAATGACAATGCTGAAATACCAACCGTTAAATTAGGTCCAATCACGGATGAGTTGACCCTTGTTTTATTTGGTTCAACATAAATTACATCATTTTGCGACAAATAATAATACGGAGAATTTACAAAGTCAGTTTTAGTTATATCAATTTTTTGATACGTCTTAACTCCGTCTTTTTCTCTTATTACTAAAATATCATTTCTTTTTCCATAAATAGTCAAATCACCAGCTAAAGCTAATGCTTCAACTAACGTAACTCTTTCGCTATTTATTGGATACACACCTGGTTTATTTACTTCTCCTAAAACTGATATTTTGAAATTCAATAAACGTAAATTAACTATAGGGTCTTTGATATGATCCTTCAATAAAGACTTAATTTTTTCTACCGCCTGAATTCTTGTTAATCCAGCTAGTTTAATAGAACCCAACATAGGAAATTCTATGGTACCATTTTGATCAATCAAAAAAGCTTGCTGTCTTTCTTGGGCAATTGAATTTTCAGAAGTTCCTTGATAAACTACTGATTTTAAATTATAAGGAGCAGCAACTTCAGGATTTTCGGAAGAAACGATAATCAACAATTGATCATCTGCTTGCAAAGTCGACTCAAATTTTATATCGTTATTTAGTTTGCCTGTATTTTGCAGATAAGCAATGTTTTTTGAAGAATTACATGAAGTAATCAACAAAAAAGTTAAAAATATTCCGAAAATTCTACTAACCATAAATGCGTTTTTTTACAAATATAATTTTTTATAACTATAAATCAAGTTTTTGTTAATTATCTAACGATTGATATTCCGAATTTAAGCTAACAAATTCAGGCACAATAATTTTCATTTTAGCGACTACTTCGTGAGGTTTTTTATCTTTTGCTATCTCAATTAATTCATCAATTTCAGTACTTATCGAAATATAATCCTCTAGTTCATCCTTAGCAATCATAATTTTTTCGTGATGCGTCGGAAGCGTTTTGGCAGCATCGTTTAACAACTCTTCGTAGAGTTTTTCACCTGGCCTTAATCCAACTACTTTAATTTCTATATCCTCGTTAGGAACATAACCTGCTAATCGAATCATTTTTTCGGCTAAATCGATAATTTTAACGGGTTTACCCATATCAAATATATAAATTTCACCACCATTTCCCATAGCACCTGCTTCTAATACTAACTGACAAGCTTCTGGAATAGTCATAAAATACCGAATGATATCTGGATGCGTTATAGTCAAAGGTCCACCCTCATTAATTTGCTTTGTAAATAAAGGAACTACAGAGCCGTTTGAACCCAAAACATTTCCAAACCGAGTAGTTATAAATTTAGTGGAAGACTCTTTCATTTGCTCTAAATAGGCTGAAAGAGATTGCACATACTTTTCTGCAATTCGTTTACTAGCTCCCATTACATTACTTGGATTCACCGCTTTATCGGTTGAAACCATTACAAAACGTTCCACTTTAAATTTAACGGCTAAATCAGCCATATTTTTAGTTCCTAAAACATTGGTATAAATTGCTTGAGTTGGATTCTCTTCCATTAAAGGAACATGTTTGTAAGCAGCGGCGTGAAAAACAAATTGAGGTTGGTATTTTTCGAATATCTTTCTCATTTGTTCTTTATCTCTAACATCGGCAATCAATGAAACAATTTCAATTGCAATTACTTTTTCTAATTCTAAAACTAATTGATATAAAGGGGTTTCTGCTTGATCTAAAACCAGAATTTTTCTCGGTTTAAACGCTAAAACTTGTCTAACAATTTCACTTCCTATTGACCCTGCAGCACCAGTTATAAGGACAATTTTATCAGTTAATTGATTGGATATTTTTGTGTTATCTAACACAATTGGTTTTCGATCTAATAAATCTAAAATTTCAAAAGTTTTAATACTTTTTGTTATACGCTTTTGATTATTCCAATCGGCAACAACTGGCACTGTTAGTAATTTTATATTGTGTTCTAAACATTGATCAACAATCAACAATTGCAACTTGTTTGGAATATTTCGATCTGCGATTATTAAATTTTTTGCGTTTAATGCATCTAAAATCTTAACAATTGATTTATCATGCGATAGAATTGGCACATCTAATATCGTTTTGGTTGCCTTGTTTTTGTATTTATCAACAAATCCTACTAATCTATATTTTCGGGGTTGTTCTGCATTAATTGCATTTGCCAGAGCTATTGCATGACTATCAGTTCCATAAATCACTACTTTTTGATAACTGGATACCTGACTCGCTTCGATGTATACTTGATAAATTATTTTTACCGCAATCCTAAATGATAATAAAAATATAAATGAGATTAAAAATGTTAACACTAAAGCCGGCATTAAAAATATTTTAGATCCCACCCAATAAAAATGAGCATAATTCAATATGGCTAAGGCAAGAAAAGTGCTAAATGTGGATTTAAAAAGATTAAAACCATCATTTAAAGTAGAATGTCTTATGATACCTGCATAAGATTTAAACACAAAAAAGAAAAATATTTGTGTAAATACTATGATAAAAGTTCGCTGAAAAACTGATGCTGTATCATAATACTTAAATGTTAAATTGGAAACAATTAGATAGGTTACCAAATTAGCAAAAAGCACTATAGCAATATCTATAGAAAAAATAACCCATCGAGGTAAATAACCTAAATTGAGAAACTTATTCTTCAAAAAAGAAGAACTAACGGATTGATTATTGCTAGTATTTTCGGGCACTTATAAAAAATTGGGAAACAAATTTAACAAATTTACTTAGTAATCTAGAATTAAAGTTTAAAGAAATCTTTTAATACATTTTGAATTCTTAAAAACTCCTCCTCTTTTAAATTTGACCCTGAAGGCAAGCACAATCCTTTATCGAATAAAGATTCTGAAACATTTGTTCCATAATAGGGTACATTTTGAAAAATCGGTTGTAAATGCATCGGTTTCCAAAGTGGTCTTGTTTCAATATTTTCTGCTTCAAATGCTAAACGTAAGGCTTCTCTTTTTTCATAAGATTCTAACACTATTGCTGTTAACCAATGATTGGAATAGAATGCATTATTAGGTTCATGCAACACGACTACATCATTCATAGATTTAAAAAAATCCATATAAAATTGATGGGCTTTTCGTCTTAATTGCACATGTGCATCTAAAACTTCCATTTGTCCACGCCCAATACCAGCACAAATATTACTCATTCGGTAATTATATCCAATATGTGAATGTTGGTAATGAGGGGCATTATCTCTGGCTTGTGTAGAAAGAAACACGGCTTTATCTTTAACTTCTTTAGACTTAGTTACCAAAGCGCCTCCGCCTGAAGTTGTGATAATTTTATTCCCGTTAAAGGACAAAATAGACATAGTTCCAAAAGTTCCGCATTTTTGACCTTTATATGAGCTCCCTAAGGCTTCAGCACTATCTTCAATTACAGGAATATCATATTTAGTGGCAATAGCCATGATTTCATCCATTTTTGCTGGCATTCCATACAAATGAACCGGAATAATAGCCTTCGGCTTTTTACCTTTAGCCATTCGGTCTTCAATCGCTTGTTCTAAGGCAATAGGACACATGTTCCAAGTATCCTTTTCACTATCAATAAAAACGGGGGTTGCTCCTAGATATGCAATTGGATTTGCAGAAGCTGCAAAAGTCATGGATTGACAAATCACTTCATCTCCAGCTTCTACACCCAGCATAATTAAAGCTAAATGTAGCGCTGCTGTCCCTGAACTTAACGCACCAACAAAAACATCTTCATTCAAATACTTTTCTAAATCTTGTTCAAAACCATTTACATTTGGACCAAGTGGTGCGACCCAATTGCTATCAAAAGCTTCTTGAACATATTTTTGTTCATTTCCTCCCATATGTGGCGAAGAAAGCCATATTTTTTCTTGTTGCATTACGAATGAAATTTAATTGGTTTTGCTGGTATCCCAACAGCCGTACAATTAGCAGGTAGTGCTTTTGACACCACTGCTCCTGCACCCACAGTTGTATTATTTCCTATTTCTAATTGGTTGATAATTTTAGCTCCTGTTCCTACATATACGCCTTCGCCTAATCGTACTTCACCAGAAACATTTACGCCCGGCATCAACGAAACAAAATTATCTAAAATAGTATCATGACCAATGGTACAAGCCAAATTTAAGGTTACAAAATCATGAATAGAAATATTACACGTTATAATGTTACCCGCACAAATAACGGTTCCTTTACCAATAGAAACTGCATCATTTCCTATAATTACAGAAGGATGAATTAAAGTATCAAAGGACAATAATGGATTTGTCAACATGGTAACCACGTTTTTTTTATAAACCGGATTTCCTAAAGCGAGAACTACCACTAATGGCTCGTTAACTGCATTTAAATCCGCAACGTTTCCAAGAACAGGAAAACCATTTACTAGAGTACCAACTTCTTTTCCATCGTCATAAAATCCAACAAAAGTGTATGTAGGACGAACAGCATTGATTTGGTCTACAAGCATTTTAACTTCTCTTCCAAATCCTCCAGCACCAATAATTACAAGTTTTTTCATAGCAGGTTAATATTGTCCTTGAAAAGGTTCTATGGTGGCTGCATTTTCAGCATTTATACCTTCTCTAATAAGTACTTTTTTAATCGTCAAAAATATAATTTTTATGTCTAACCCAAAAGAAATATGGTCTACATAATACACATCTAATTCAAATTTTTTATCCCAAGAAATAGCATTTCTACCGTTGACTTGTGCCCAACCTGTAATACCTGGTTTTACTTCGTGTCGACGATTTTGAAATTCATTGTATAAGTGGACATAATCGGTCAATAAAGGTCTCGGTCCAATTAAGCTCATATCGCCTTTGATTACATTAAGTAACTGAGGAATTTCATCTAAAGAAGTTTTTCTAACAAATTTACCAACTGCAGTTAGTCGTTCCGAATCATGTAATAACTTACCTGAAGCATCTTTTTTATCATTCATCGTTTTGAACTTGATAATAGAAAACACTTTACAGTTTTTTCCTGGACGACGTTGTACAAAAAATGGTTTTCCTTGATTAGCAAAAAACAACAAAATAGTAACCAATAGAAAAACAGGCAATAAGACAATAAATCCTAACACCGCCAATAGAAAATCTAAAATTGGTTTTATTATTTTATACACTTTACTCTTTTCTTTAATTGATTCTTTTATCTATTACCTCATAACTATGTTTCGGTGTAACATTATTTACAAAATAACGATACCCATTTTCGCCCATTTCATTACAAAGTTGCGGATTTGTACGCAATAAATCAATTTTTTCTTTGATTAGATTTGGTTTATTAGATGGCGCCCAAGCTCCTGCTTTAACTTCATCCTGAATATGGATTCCATAATCTGTATTTTCATCAATTGCAGCTAAAATTGGAATTTTTGCATTGAAATAACTTAACGATTTAGACGGTATATTTGGAATGGTAAAATCTTCATGTAAGCTTATTAATCCGCAATCCGCAACAGAAATTATATTTTGATAATCCTCTCTTGGTAATGAATTTTTAATAACTACATTTTTAAGATTTTTTTCACGAACTAAGCTTTCAATTTTAGTTTTCTCAGTTCCTTGTCCTACGATAAAAAATAACACTTTATCATCAGGTTGATGCAATTCAGCAACAGCCAAAATATTTTCTAATTTCTGCGGTAAACCTATATTTCCTCCAAAAATAATAACGAAATTATCATCAAAATTGTACTTCTTTCTCAAAGCTATTTTGTCTCCATCAAACTGTGGTATTTCCTTTTGCCAATTGGGCAGTAAATGTAACTTTTCTTTTTTTACATTTGGATTATGACGCACAACATAATCAATGTTTCCTTGCGACATACAACCAATTTCATCCGCGACATCATACAACAACTGTTCTTTTTTTCTGAAGAAATTGTAAAACAAGCCTCCTTTTTTTAGCAAGCCTAAATCTACTGCATTTTGCGGAAAAATATCTCTTAAAATCAAATACAACTTCGAGTGGTATTTCTTTTTCAACCAACTTGCCACATCAACCAAACTAATTGGTGGTGTTGGCATGATGATTAAATCTAACGAATCAGATTTGAAATATTTTTTAATTGCTTTTTTATATTGATAGGGCAACAAAACATTTGCAATACCTTTTTTTATTGGATTTACATTCAATAAGGGTAATGTTTTCACACGAATTACAGAAATTCCTTCTTCATTTATCAATCCGACTTCAGAATCATTCACAGCCGGCGCCACTATAAAAACTTCATGGCCTTGGTCGCGAAATTCTTCCATTAAATCGG
This sequence comes from Flavobacterium indicum GPTSA100-9 = DSM 17447, assembly GCF_000455605.1. NCBI lineage: Bacteria > Pseudomonadati > Bacteroidota > Flavobacteriia > Flavobacteriales > Flavobacteriaceae > Flavobacterium > Flavobacterium indicum. Next base: position 756,198 of record NC_017025.1, on the reverse strand, counting down.
TGTATAAATTACTCGATTTTGGAATTTTGGGATAGGCTAAAGCCAAGAAAAGGATTTTACTATTTTGTTTCACGCAGATTGAAAGGATTTAAAGAATTCTTTTATTTTTTACTTAGCTCTTACTCAACTTATTACTTTTTCTGAATGCTAAAAATTACTTCTTACTCCAAACTACTCGATTTACATAATCCGTATAGCTTAATATGATTCGGACCATTTTCTCTGAAACATTTGGCATGGAATAATCCGCTACAGGTCGGAAATTACGTTCTTCACCCGTTTTTTGCGTTTGCAATTGAACCAAACCTTGCATGATACGCTCTGGTGAAAGTCCAACCATCATAACCGATGCTTCTTCCATTGCCTCAGGTCGTTCATGTGCTTGACGAATATTAAGTGCTGGAAAATTCAAAATTGAAGATTCTTCTGAAATAGTACCACTATCCGATAAAACTGCTAAAGCGTGCATCTGCAATGCATTATAATCATTAAATCCCATAGGTTTTAAGAACTGAATATCTTCATGCATTTGAAGGTTAGACGCTTCAATTTTGTTTCTTGTTCTTGGGTGCGTACTTACAATAATAGGATACTTATATTTTTCCGCAATCTGGTTTAAGCTTTCCATTAAACCAAAAAAATTTGCATCATTATTTATATTTTCCTCACGGTGAGAAGAAACTACAAAATACTTTCCTTTTTCCAACTTCAATCTTGATAATACATCTGAAGCTTTGATTGAAGGCAAGTAATGATGTAACACTTCAAACATAGGTGAACCCGTTTTAATAATTCGATCCGCTGGCAAGCCTTCACGAAGTAAATATTCACGAGCAATATCGCTATAGGTTAAATTTACATCCGAGATATGATCTACAATTTTTCGATTAGTTTCCTCAGGGACACGCTGGTCGAAACAACGGTTACCTGCTTCCATATGGAAAATAGGAATTTGACGTTTCTTGGCAGGAATGGCGCACAAACAACTATTGGTATCACCTAAAACCAAGAAAGCATCGGGATTTACTTCTTCTAACAACGGATCTATTTTTACTAAAATTTGACCCACCGTTTCTGTTGCTGTTTTACCTGCAGCGTTTAAAAAATAATCGGGTTTACGAATCCCTAAATCATCAAAAAAGATTTGATTCAGTTCGTAATCATAATTTTGACCCGTATGAACTAATATATGTTCAATAGCATCTGAAGCGTCTAATGCTGCCATTACTCTAGATAATCGAATAATTTCTGGACGTGTCCCTACTACTGTTATAAGTTTTAATTTTTTCATTTTTATATTATTTCACGCAGATTGAAAGGATTTATGGATTCTTCACTTTGCGTATAATCTAATCTTAATGTTTAATAAAACATTTATATATCTCTTTTTTCAAATTTATTTATTTCACGCAGTTTGAAAGGATTTAAAGATTCTTCACTTTGCGTATAATCTAATCTTAATGCTCAATAAAACATTTATATATCTCTTTTTTCAAATTTATTTATTTCACGCAGATTGAAAGGATTTATGGATTCTTCACTTTGCGTATAATCTAATCTTAATGTTTAATAAAACATTTATATATCTCTTTTTTCAAATTTATTTATTTCACGCAGTTTGAAAGGATTTAAAGATTCTTCACTTTGCGTATAATCTAATCTTAATGCTCAATAAAACATTTATATATCTCTTTTTTCAAATTTATTTATTTCACGCAGTTTGAAAGGATTTATGGATTCTTCACTTTGCGTATAATCTAATCTTAATGTTTAATAAAACATTTATATATCTCTTTTTTCAAATTTATTTATTTCACGCAGTTTGAAAGGATTTAAAGATTCTTCACTTTGCGTATAATCTAATCTTAATGCTCAATAAAACATTTATATATATCTTTTTCAAATTTATTTATTTCACGCAGTTTGAAAGGATTTAAAGATTCTTCACTTTGCGTATAATCTAATCTTAATGTTTAATAAAACATTTATATATCTCTTTTTCAATTTTATTTATTTCACGCAGTTTGAAAGGATTTAAAGATTCTTCACTTTGCGTATAATCTAATCTTAATGTTTAATAAAACATTTATATATATCTTTTTCAATTTTATTTATTTCACGCAGTTTGAAAGGATTTAAAGATTCTTCACTTTGCGTATAATCTAATCTTAATGCTCAATAAAATTGTTTACAATTCGTTTGGTGCTCAAATTTATATTATCAGTATTAAAATTCACTAATATACCAATAGGAATATCTGATAATTTCAAATAGGTAATTACTTGTTTATAATGAACTTTGGATAATTCTTCTACTGATTTAAGCTCAATTAATATGCAATCTTCAACTAAAATATCTATTTTAAAAGCAACATCCAAAAGAACATCATCATAATGAACCGCTAATTCAACTTGATTTTTGGCTTTTAATCCAGCTTTATTTAATTCATAAAGTAAAGCAGCTTCATAAACAGATTCAAATAAACCTGGACCTAAATTATTATAAACATTAAAAATGCAACCTCTAATTTTATATGTAATATCGTTTTCGTCCATATATTTAATTTCAAACTATTTTATTGGCATATATTCATTTCTATTCTCTAAATTTTAAATAACAAAAAAACTTAATCAAAATTCCTTTTATTTCTTTCAATCCGCGTGAAATTTAAATCTTACACTTCTACAAAATAAGTATCTGCATCATTTGGATCAAAAAACTCATTAATCCAAAAATTGGTATACAATACCTCATCACCTATATTTTTAATATTATGCGTGTACCAAATTGGCATATCAACATAGGCGGGTTCGTCGCCATTTAATTCGAAATTTAGTACTTCATTGGTTCCAATTCGTCGCAATTGAATTAAAGCTTTCCCTTTAATTACAGCAAAACGTTCGATTTTACGAGTATGAAAATGATTCCCTCTTGTAATTCCAGGTTTTGTGGTTGAAAACGAAACTTGTCCGCCAACTTCTAATCTTATTATTTCTACAAAACTTCCTCTATCATCTGTATGTTGAACTAATTTTACAGGAAAATGAGTAGCATGATTAATATAATTTCTAAAAGTATTGAATAATTTAATATCTAAACTTGATGTTAATTCAGGAATACTTCCTTTTTCTTGATAAGTCGATTTGAAATGTTCTAATTTTTGTAATACTTCCGAAACTTTTAATTCGGCTTCAAAAGGGACTTCTATTTTTTCATCAAAATTTGCTTCCTTAATTTTTGAAATTATAAATTTAGAAACATCATCCACATAAACTAATTTCAAGAATCCATCCACATTAATTTTGGGAGTTTCATTATTGGCTAATTGATGACAAAAAGTAGCCACAACAGAATTATAAAAAGGTTTTCCGAAAGAACCAAAAACGTTTGGAATAACCAATCCAGTAAACAAAGCATTATTTGATTTTGCCCATTCACTTAACAGTAATCTTGCTTCTTTTTTAGATTTACCATAGTATTCATCTCTATCCTCATGTATTGTTGAAGAATAAATCACATGAGGCTTTACCTGTGTTCTTTCTAAAGCAGCTACCAATGCTTTAGCGATATCGATATTGGTTTGATAAACAACATTTAAATCGTCTAAACGATTTAAGCCAGCGAAAGTTACAATTACATCACAAGATTGTACAAAAGCATCTAAATCATCTGCATTTGAAAACAAACTACGTTTCCCTTCTACTTCTACAAATTCTTCTGTGAATAATGTTAAATATCTAGACAATGCATTTCCAAGGAATCCATTTCTTCCTAAAATACCAACTCTTTTCATTCTGATTCGGTTAAAATTTTCAAATATTTTTTGGCTCTGATTTGGGATGAGTCAAACGTTTTTAATTGTTCTTTTCCCAAATTTACTAATTGACTTTGCAATTTGGGATTAGATGCCAAATCTACAATTTTATTAGCAATATCAATAGGATTAACTGGATTAAAATAAGTGGCTGCATCTCCACATATTCCCTTTGCAAACGGTAAATTGGAGGTAAGTATTGGTTTTCCCATATACATAGCTTCACAATACGAAGCAGAAAAACATTCTAGCAAAGTTGGCAGAAAAAGAAAATCGACCTGTTGATACAAATAGGGACACTGTTTTATAGCGACCTTACCTAGAAATGTTATTGAATTATTCAGTTCGTCTTCTTCAGTTATTCCAAATTCCGTTCTATCAATAGTTAGAAAAAAATGAAATGAAAAATCAGGAAAATTTTGTTTAAGAATTGGGATTACTTTTTTTATTATGGCTAAATTTTTATGCGGATAATTAGCAGAAATGGTTAGTAATTTGATGGTTTCCTTTGGTAATTCAAGCTTCAAACTTCGGTCCCATTTCAATTCATTCTCAAAAATTTGATTATAATAATTTGTAACAGTATATACGGGTTGTGTAACTTTTTTTGCTAAAATCTTAGTAACATCTGGATTTTCAGTAATAAGCCCTTCGTTATTGTTTCTAAAATCGAACATATGGAAAAACTCCATGGCATTCAATTTCATTTTTTGAAAAAAAGTCAATTGATCAAAATACGGTGAATCTTTGTAAATGTAATCTGGTTTTGCAAAACCACAAATATGCTTTGCTTTGGGTTGCCAATAGGTGGGCCCAAATACAGAAAAAACAACATCTGGATTGTATTTAAATTCAATTGCATCTAAAAACTTATCTTCACCAAAAATAGCTTTCCAAGCAGAAGGTTTAATTGAATAATGAATAAAAATAAAATTCTGAGGAAAATCAGTTTCATTAATTTGATATTTTAAAAAATCGGAAAGTACAACAATAAATTGATGTTCCGTATTAGAAACTATCTCATACAAAAATGAATGTGCAACTTGCAAACCTCCACCGACTTTTAAATTGGAACAATTAATTAAAATCTTCATAATGTTGCTACTGGTTTTTTAATGAAATAAAGTATCATAATTGGCAAATAATTCAAAAAAGGAAACAAAACCAGCGAAATCATTCCATCACGCCACACCTGAAAAAGTACCATATTAAACAACAAAAGCAATAAGAAACCTTTGTGTTGTATAGGCAAATTAGCATATTTATTATACAAAAAAGAATACCATCTTCCAATGAGAAAAGAAATCACAAAAACTCCAATATATCTGAAGTTAGCATAAGATTCCCCGCTAATCAAAGAAATTTGTCCCATTTCTCCAAAGTCTCTTCCGGTAATCGAAATTTTATGTTGCCATTCATTCAGTGCAGGTTTATCGGCCCACAAACTTCTTGGTACAAAAAAGAAGAAAATGGGCTTATAAGTATCTCCCCAAAACTGTACCCCTTTAACATCGATGGCACCAATCATACCAGCACTTTGCTCAATAAAAGACATATCTCCCGATTCTCCTTCTTTAAACTCTTCATAGGAATCTTTTAGTACTTCAGTAAATTCCAATTTACCAGTTTCTTGAAACGATTTACCCACTTCTTTAAGTGGAAAACTAAACAGTATAAAAACAAATCCTATTACATAATATTTTAAGGGAGGCAATTTCAAATTCAATTGTTTCAAATAAATCATTAAAACAAACAAAGAAGCTAGAACTACTCGAAATCTATTTTCTCCTTGTAAAGAATAGAAGATTAATAATATAAAAAAATAGGTCAAATATATTTTTTTAAAACCTTTTTCATACAAGAGAACTATAGCAGAAATAATTCCGAGTCCAGTCATCATATTAGAAAAAGTAGAGTATTCTTCCGCCTCAAGATCTCGATCAGCAATAGATCGATAAGTAACAATCCCAATAAGACCTAAAATAAAAACTACAATCATGTACTTATCTACCCATTTTTGTCTTCCTTCTTTCATGAATTCAAATTGTTTTAAAAGTGCATTTCCAGACTTTTTAAAATTCAATGTAAATACACTGAACCCAATAAAAAAGGCTACTAAGGATACATCAGCAAGAATTATAGCTTTATCAATTTCTTCCAATGTTATATATGTGGAATACCATTTATTGGAAATAATTTTCGCACCTTGAAAAAATATTTGAACCCCTCTAAAAGTCACAAAAAACACATGAAAACACCAGTAAATAAGAGCAGAATTTAGAATATTCAATTGCTTTTCTTTTACTAAAAACAGAAAAAGAAGAAGAACAATAAAAATATCTAAATAAATCGCCATCATATTTTTTCCACTTGATTTAAAAAATGCTCACAAACCTGTTGAATATCGAAATGTGTTTTAACATTTTCAAACGACAGCGCACCCATTTCTATGGTAGAAGCAGTAGCCATTTTTAAAAATACTAATTCAAACGTTTCAAAATCGAAATCATTCAGGACAAATCCATTATTCCCAACAACTATTTCATTACAATTACCAGCAAATTGCGTGGTAATTATTGGCAAATGCGCATAACTTGCTTCAATCAAAGTTAATGGATTTGGATCATTTTTTGTGTTTAAAATAAAAATAGTTGAACTAAATAACAATTCTCGAACTGCTTCTTTAGGTTGATTTCCTAAAAAATGAATAGTAGTATCATCTTCATTATCAGCAATTAATGCATCTTTCAAAGAACCTTCTCCTACAAAAACTAAATGATAACCGAATTTATTTTCTAATTTACGCCAATGTTGAATTAATTCTTTAATCCCTTTTCGATCTTCAATTTGAGCCACTTGAATAAGTAATTTTGCATCCTTTGGAATAGAATACTTACTTTTTATAATAGCTGAATCTGCTTCAGACCACGAAGTTGGCTTTGTAAAAAAATCACCATCAACTGTATTTGGCAGTAAAATAATTGGTTTTCTTTCTAATCCAAGTAATTGAAACAAATACGATTCACTTCTTTGGTTGGGCACTGCAAAGGCGTCAAATTTATTTTGAATAAATTTTCTCACTACAGGAACAATTCCAGCGGCATGTAACCTACTTCCATCATGCCCTTCACTCCAAAATATTTTTTTATATTTTTTATTACAAAATGAATTAAAAAGCAAACTATAGATTACGGTAGGCATATTCCATGAACCTGCATACAAAATAACATCCGGATTAAATTGTTTTGTTTTTTTTAAAATACTTGGGTTAAAATGCACATATAATCCAGCAACACTTTTATGAAATCCTTTTACTATTTCATAGTCAAATTGCTGCTCGTTTAAATCAATACTCCAATGTCTGTCTGGTTCACTAGCAGCAGCATAAAGCACTTTTAAGCAGCCATTTCTTTGAGTCAATACACGATTAATCACATTAAAAAATGCGATACGATAGGGCGTTGGAATATTAGTTATAATTAATAACTTCATTTAATTTAAATGTTTTAAACTTGTTACCAAATCATTTCTAAACTTTTGCCAGGTAAATTGTTTGGCTTTTTCGTGAGCGTTTTTTCCCATGGTGTTTACCAAAGAAAAATCGTTTTGTAATTTTTCTAAATACGTTTTTAGTGCCAAAACATTTCTTATTGGCGTGATAAAACCATCTTTGCCGTTTTCAATAATATCTTGTGCAGCGGTATGTTCAGTAGCAATAACTGGAATTCCAGTTGCCATTGCTTCTAAAATTACTTGTCCGAAACCTTCTAAAATGGATGGCAAAACAAAACAATGTGCTTCGTGTAAAGCATCTTGTAATTTTTCATGCGGAATATCTACCCGAACATCAATAGGAAAATTATAATTTTGAATTAAAGAATTGTCATAAATTCCACGAGTAACAATAATTAATTCAACCTTTTTTAACTGATTTAGTGCATCAAGTAAATACGTGATTCCTTTTCTTTGATTTAGACTTCCAATAAAAATTACTTTAAACGTTTCTGATTGTTTTCTTTCCGAAAAAGTAAATTTTGAAGTATCCACTCCGTAGGGAATGACCGTAATTTTTTCATCTGAAATTCCTTTAAAAACCAGTGATTTCTTTGTTAATGAACTCGCACAAAGAAAATAAGTAGCTAATTGAACTTCATTTGATAAAATTTTTAATTCGTTTTCAGACAAAGAAAATTCATATTCTTGACGAAGTGTTTTGATTGATTTTGGATTCAATTGCATTTCCTCCAGAAACAATTCTTTTACGAAATCGGCTTGTGGATGAAATTGAAATAGTATTTTAGGTTCAATTGGATTATTTTGAAAAGCAGCTGCAGCACACGTATTAACTGCTATAACTGGGACCTTATATTTTACACTTAAATTTTTAGCTTTTTCTCCTAATAGTTGCCCTTTTTTAACATCGAATTTTATGTTTTTTGTCAAACTAAATAAAACTTGATAAAAAAAAGCCAAATAAGAAACGGTTACATAATTGGATGGTAAGCCAGTTTTAAAACGTTTGTTTATTTGTGATTGAAACCCTAATAAATTAATTAGTTTTTTGAACCAATTCTTATCATAAGGAAAATAGGTTTCAGTTACTAAAGCATACAACATACCTGCTTCATACAAAGCCAAAGCTACTTGGTAATCGTCTCTTTTACCTGCGTGAACGACAATGTATTTATCTTTTGAAATCAATTTTATTATTTTTAGCTACAATATTAGATCCATATTCCTCAATAATCTCGTACCCCAATTTAAGTATTTTATTTTTTAAATCGGGCACTGTTATTAAAGCTCCTTCAATTTCTATTGGATGCAATTCCATAATTAATAAGGGACAGTTTTGAAAATTCAATTCAGAAAGCACAAAATACTCTGCACCTTCAATATCACAAACTAAAACAAACGTATCCGGAAAATCATATTTACTAATCAAATCTTTAAGTGATGCTAATTGTGAATCTGATTGATTAGACTTTGTAATTTTCCCTCTTGTATTATCCTCTCCAGGTATAAATTCATAACCTTGTGCACCTATTATTTCATTGCAAACTCGTGCATTTAAAATTCCATTAATTTTAAAATTTTGCTCAATAATAGGAATAAATCTTGAATCCGCCTCAAATGAAATTACTTGAGCTTTCGGATTGGATTTTGCTAAGGTTGAAGATACAACTCCAATACTAGCACCAAATTCAACGATTGTGCCCTCATAATTTTGTAAATATTTAGAAATGAATCTTATTTCTGCACTTTCATAGGTTTTAAAGAATAATGAAGCTGCAATTCTTCTTTTAATATTAAAATTCGAAATTTCAATTATTAAATCATGAAAAGGAATTTTATTCGAATACAATAATGCAATAATTTTTCCAGTTAATTCATTTACCAATAATTTAGCAAGAATGACTTTTAGTTTCAAAAACATAAATAGTTTTTTTATAAGTAATGTATAAAATTAAACAATAAAATGAAGTATAAATTGGATAAGACCAAATTATATCAGACAGAGTAGTTGAAATACTTATCAAGTAAAAATTCAATAGATAATAGAACAATGCAGATACACTTTCAAATATAATCATATAACTAGTTTTATCTCTGCTTAATAAAACCATTGAAAAAAGCATTCTAATAATTAAGAATATATCGCCTAAAACTTGAACATGCAATATATCACTAATCGGCAAAAACTTTTTTGACAAAACAATTGGAATAATAATATCTTTTAATAAAAGTAACATTAGACCAGCAATTACAGTAGCACTAACAAATATTTTAAGTGCAAAGTTCACTTCTTTAACTACCTCTTTATTATCTGAAATCCCGCTAATTTTAGGAAAAAAATAAACTCCTATTGTGGTTGAAATTAGTAACAAATACATACTTGAAACTCTATTTGTACCTTCCCAAATACCTGCTGTTTCAATTCCTAAATGATCAATTAATAAATTTCGAACTAAAATTTGTGCAAGAGGAAAACAAAAAGCACTAATAATTACATACAATGAGAAATGACCTAGCTTTTTTAAAATTTCCTTATCTACCAATAAACGTACTTGAGTTTTCCATTGAATAATTTTACTATAATATAAACTTACAAAGAAAATGAGTGTTTGTGCTAAAATATAAGCTAACAGTGCACCTTCAACTTTATAAAAATAAACTAATGACACTGTTAGAAAAACACTTAGTACACTTGCAATACTTTGTATTTTAATGTACTTTTTAAATTCATACAAGCCACTTAAAACAGAAACTATAAAATTGTTGATTGCGATTAATGGTGTGGAAAATGCAATTACAAACAGTAACCATTTGTATTGTATAGCATTAAAAATAAAAAGTGTAAAGGTATTTTGAAATAGTAGTATTCCTAGTACTGTTAAAGTTGAAAACAGTAAAATTATAGTAAAAGATGTTGCGTATACTTTTTTTAAATTAACTGAATCGTCTTTGTACTGTCCCGTTAATTTTACAATTCCCGTTCCAGTAGCTCCTGAGCAGACCTGAATTAGAATTGTCATAAAATTGGTTAACTGACCCAACATTGCAACCCCTGCTGGTCCGGTTATAACGGCTAATACTTTTGCAGAAATAAAAGTAGCACCAATTTTTATCAATGTAGCTATTGAGGTTAAGGACGAAATTTTAACTAAAGGAGAACTAAGTACTACTTTAGATTTTTCTTTAATTTGTTTTGGGGTTAACATTTAAAAAAAATTACAATCTTCCGTCTACTTCTGTTTTCAAGAAACCTTTCACATCATAAATCACATTCGTTTCTTTTAAGATACTGGTGGTATCAATCTCTAAAAATTCATTATGAGCCACTCCTAAAATTAATGCATCAAATTTAGATTTTGAATCAAGTTCAGAAGAACAATCAATACCATACTCATGCTTTACTTCTTCTGGTTTTGCCCAAGGGTCATAGATAGTAATATTGATACCGTATTCTTTTAAAGCATGAACGATATCAACAATTTTTGTATTTCGAACATCTGGGCAATTTTCTTTAAAAGTAATTCCTAAAAGCAACACTTCAGCTTTGTGTAAAACAATTTCTTTTTTAATCATTAGCTTTACCACTTCCGAAGCTACGTATTCGCCCATACTGTCATTCATACGACGTCCTGCCAAAATTATTTCAGGATGATATCCTGCTTCCATTGCTTTTTGAGCTAAATAATAAGGATCAACGCCTATACAATGCCCGCCCACCAAACCAGGTTTAAAAGGAAGAAAATTCCATTTTGTTCCTGCGGCTTCTAACACTGCTTGTGTATCAATTTCTAAAATATTAAAAATTTTTGCTAATTCATTAACGAATGCAATATTAATATCGCGTTGTGAATTTTCGATAACTTTTGCAGCTTCTGCTACTTTAATAGATGGTGCTAAATGCGTACCAGCAGTAATTACACTTTTGTATAAAGCATCAACTTTTAATCCAACTTCTGGAGTTGAACCTGCGGTAACTTTCAATATTTTTTCTACAGTATGTTCTTTATCACCTGGATTAATTCTTTCAGGAGAATACCCAGCGAAAAAGTCAACATTAAACTTTAATCCTGATAATTTTTCTAAAACAGGCACACATTCCTCTTCTGTAACACCAGGATAAACGGTTGATTCGTAAATAACTGTATCTCCTTTTTTCAACACTTTTGCAACAGTTTCACTTGCTTTGTAAAGTGGCGTTAAATCGGGTTTATTATGTTTGTCAACTGGCGTTGGAACTGTTACAATATAATAATTACAATCGGCAATATCTTCTAAATTATCAGAACAATACAAATAATTAGTTGTTAGAGTTGAATTATGAGTTTTCAAAACTGATTGTAACAATTCCTGATCTACTTCTAAAGTTAAATCAATACCTTGATTTAATTCCGAAATTCTTTGTTTGTTAATATCAAATCCGATAACAGGATACTTAGTAGCAAATAATCTTGCTAATGGTAACCCCACATAACCTAATCCGATGATTGCAATTTTAATTTTCATATTATTTTCCAATACCTTGATATACAAATCCAATTTTTTCTAATTCCTCTCCATTTAAAATATTTCTACCGTCAAAAATGAAAGCTGGTTTCAACATCGAATCGTATATTTTTTGCCAATCATAGGTTTTAAATTCATCCCATTCTGTTAGTACTGCAATAGCATGGGCATTATTACAAGCATTATAAGCATTATCAAATACTTGAACACCTTTTTTATTTTCTTCTTCTGTTCTTGTATTTAGATAATTTAAATCGAATTGAATTTGACTTTCTCCTACTTTTGGATCAAAAACGGCAATATTTGCTTGTTCGTTTAATAAATCGTCTGCAACATAAATTGCAGCAGATTCACGCGTATCATTAGTATCTTTTTTGAAAGCCCAACCTAAAAAAGCGATTTTTTTTCCAGACACAGTGTTATACAAAGTACTAACAATTTTTTTTGCAAATCGTCTTTTTTGATGATCGTTCATGACAATAACTTGTTCCCAATAATCAGCAACTTCATTTAAACCATAGGATTTTGCTATATAAACTAAGTTTAGTATATCTTTTTGAAAACAAGAACCACCAAAACCTACAGAAGCTTTTAAAAATTTAGGTCCAATTCTACTATCCAATCCAATGGCTTTAGAAACTTCATTTACGTTTGCTCCTGTCTTTTCACACAATTCACTCATGGCATTGATAGAAGAAACTCGTTGTGCCAAAAAAGCATTAGCAGTTAATTTAGACAGTTCTGATGACCAAACATTTGTTGTTAAGATATTGGCCGGATTTACCCAATTAGCGTAAACATCAACTAACTGTTGAATTGCTTTTTGTCCTTCAGGTGTAGTATCACCCCCAATTAAAACTCTATCAGGTGCAAACAAATCTTCAATTGCAGTACCTTCAGCTAAAAACTCTGGATTTGATAAAATTTGGAAATTTACACCATTACCTGTATTATCTAAAATATCTTTAATTGCACTTGCGGTACGTACCGGCAAAGTAGATTTTTCAACTACAATTTTATCTGTTTTAGCTATACGAGCAATTTGACGTGCACATAATTCGATGTATTTCAAATCAGCCGCCATACCTTTTCCAACGCCATACGTTTTAGTTGGAGTATTAACAGAGATAAAAATCATTTCAGCTTCATCAATTGCTTTATCAACATCTGTAGAAAAAAACAAATTTCTTCCTCTAGCTTCAGCAACAACTGCATCTAAACCTGGTTCATAAACAGGTAATAAACTCAAGTCTGAATGATTCCAAGCGTTAATTCTATCTTGATTTAAATCGACAACCGTAACCTTAATATGCGGACATTTTTGGGCAATTACTGCCATTGTTGGGCCACCAACATAACCTGCTCCGATACAACAAATATTTTTAATCATTTTATTTTAAATTTTCCCAATACCATTTAATTGCTTCTTTTAATCCTTCTTTAACAGAATACTTAGGTTGGTATCCTAATAATTCTTTCCCTTTGGAAATATCTGCTAATGAATGAGGAATATCCCCACTTCTGTTGGGACCATAAGCAACCGAAATTTGTTCAATTTCAGGATCAAATTGTATTAAATTTTCTTTTATATATTGAATTAATTCATTTAGAGTTGTTCGCTCTCCAAAAGCAGTATTATAAACTTGATTAATTGCGTTTGGATTTTGAGTTTGCAAAGCTAATTCATTCATTTGAATTACATTATCAATGTATGTAAAATCTCTTGAAAAATTTCCATCTCCATTAATAATAGGACTTTCATGATTAATGAATAATGAAATAAACTTTGGTATTACCGCTGCGTAAGCACCATTTGGATTTTGGTTTCTACCAAATACATTAAAATAGCGCAATCCAATAGTTTCCATTCCATACGTTTTACTAAATACATCAGCATATAATTCGTTAACGTATTTTGTAATAGCATAAGGAGATAATGGTTTACCTATAACATTTTCTATTTTGGGTAATTTTTCTGAATCCCCATAAGTAGAAGAACTTGCTGCATACACAAATCTTTTTACTTTAGCATCTCTTGAAGCAACAAGCATGTTTAGAAAACCAGAAATATTTACATCGTTAGAAGTAATAGGGTCATTAATAGACCGAGGCACACTTCCTAAAGCTGCTTGATGCAATACATAATCTACATTTTCAACTGCTTTTTGACAAGTTTCAAAATTACGTATATCTCCTTCAATCAATTTAAAATTTGAATTCTTTAAAAAAGGTTCAATATTATTTTTAAATCCCGTTGAAAAATTATCTAAACAAATAATTTGATTTTGATTATTTAAAAAATAGTCACACAAATTAGAACCGATGAAACCAGCGCCACCAGTGATTAGAATTTTTTTATTTTTAATATTTTGTACCAAATTATGCTTTCTTTGAACCTTTAAACAAACTCATTACTCGTTCTTTCATTGTTTTAGGTCTTCTATCTTCTTCGTAATAAGTCCCATAACCGTAGCCATATGCGCCATAGCCGTAGCCATAGCCGTAGCCATAACCATATTTTGCTTTATTTTGGAAACCATTAAAAATTATACTAATATTTTTTAATTCGCCTCTCAAATGTTTCTCGTTAACTACAGACAGCATTCCTTTATTTGTATACGCTTGTCGAACCACATATAATGTTGCATCGGCATAATGTGATAATTCCAATGCATCAGACACCAAACCAACTGGAGGAGTATCTAAAATAATATATTCATATTTAGTTTTTAGTTCTTCAATTAATTCTCCCATTGCCTCACTCATTAATAATTCAGAAGGATTTGGAGGAATTGGTCCTGAGGTAATTAAATCTAAATGCGGTATATGAGAATTATAGATTATTTCATCTACTGTTTTTTGTCCGACTAAATAATTTACAACACCAAATGAATTGTCAATTTTAAAATCACCAAAAATTTTCGGCTTTCTCAAATCCAATCCAACAATTACTGTTTTCTTTTCACTCAAAGCAAAAACAGTGGCTAAATTAATAGAACAAAAAGATTTCCCTTCACCACTGATCGATGAGGTTAACATAAGAATTTTAGTGCCTTCAACATTTTGCTTTTTAGACAAAAATTGCAATGAAGAACGAATAGCTCTAAAAGATTCTGCCAATGGTGATTTAGGTTTTTCAAATACTGATAAATTGTTTTCAGTATTCTTTTTACCAACTACACCAATAATAGGTATCTTAGTTAAATTTAGAATATCTTGAGTTGTATTGATATTATTATCTGCAAGAATTATAATTAACACGTATAAAAATGGCAAAAAGAACCCAACGATTATTGCTAAAACATAATTAATTGAGCGTTTTGGTCCTTTAAAACCGCCACCAACATCTTTTGCAGAATCAATAAAATCGATATCTGAAATATTAGCTGCTTTTACAATATCAGCTTCGTTTCTTCTCTCTAAAAGTGTACTAAATATTTTTTCTTTTAAATCGTATTTTCGTGTGATATTAATTAAATCTTGCTGTTGTTCAGGCAACATTCTAATAGAACCTTCAGCTTCATTTATCCTTCCATTAACTGCTCTTAAATCTATTGCTAAAGCACTTTTAAAACTTTCAATATTATTCAAAAGAACTCTTTTTATAGATTCCATTTGAACATCAAGATCAGCATAAAGTTTTGGATTTTTATAACTAAAAGACTTATCTGAACGCTCAATTGACAATTGAATCAATTTACTTACATTAGCAATAATATTTGGATCATCAATACCAGCTACTGCAGGAGCAGGTAATTTAGCATATTCAGTATTTTTCTCTAGATACGTTTTTAAATGATTACAGTAAGCTAGTTTTCTTTTAATATTTTCTTGCTCTATATCTAAACTTGAAATTTCATCTGAAATTTTTTCGCCGCCAGATTCTAATTCATATACATTTATATTTTTTTTGAATCTTTTGAGATCGGCTTCTGAAGCTTTTAATTGCCCCTCCATTACCTGTAATGTACTGTCAATAAAGTTTATTGTGTTAACTGCAAATAAATTTTTACTTCTTAATTCATTTTCTTTTAACAATTCAACTGTCGTATTTAAGTATTCTACTAACCTTGCTTTGTTTGACCCTTGTAATTCTAACTTTATTACCGAAAGCGCTTTAGTATCCGCATCTACATAAATAGAGCGATACCCAGCAACTGTTCCATTGAAGTCATCAAATCGCAGATAATTTTCTTGTCCTGGAGTTACTGGAATTTCAGAATTTAAATCGAATTGACCTTTAAAGAAAGGGAGATCAACTACCTCATTAAATCTAAATTTTCTTTTAAAAATTTTAGCCGGAGCTTTTATTGAAGAAATAGAATTGTCGAAATAATGATACAACATAACATCTGTTTTTCCATCAAAATCAACTTCCATTTCAAATTCTCTACTAGAAAGAGGAATAATTTTTATTAAATGACCTGCAATTTGGCCTCTCTTTTTATCGATAGTTACTTTATAGGGTAAAGTTCCATAAACATCTTCAAAAAAGTAGTCGCCTTTTTTTAGATATTTAATGTAATACTGCAACCTATCTACTACATGCTCGTTATGAGTTCTGGATTTTAAGGTCGTGATTATCGTTTGAACCTTATCTGAAGTTCCTCCCCAATTAAATATTAAACTGGTATTGTTGGTAAATAATGGATTGTTTTCTTCTTTAACAACAATAGAAGATTCCATTCCGTAAATACTTTCTTTTCTAATATTAACTTGATAAGCCCAAATTAAAGCGATAGAAATAGAAATGAAAAACAATTTCCAATACCCTAATAACTTAACAAAAAAGGCCTTGGGATCAAAACTAGACTGATAATTTAATATCTTAATATCTTTAGCATCAAACATTTCTATAAACTTTTAATAAGTAAATAAGTAGTCGTAATTACTCCAAATAATGACAAAACAGTTGTTAATGTTTGAAGACCATTCGTACCAACACCTACATTCTTTTGCTTCAAAGGCTTTACATAAATAAAGTCGTTGGGTTTTATATAAAAATAAGGTGAATTAATTACTTTAGCATCGTTCAAATTAAGAGTTTCAGACTGATAGCCCCCTGGTATTTTTCGCATAATCATTACGTTTCTCTTATCGCCTGTATCTTTAATATCTCCTGCGTTTGCAAGTGCCTCTAAAATAGTTACTTTATCTTGATAAATAATTTTCGTTCCAGTATTTGAAACTTCGCCATTTACTGTATATCTAATACCTGCGATTTTTACCGTTACGTATGGATTGGTTTCTTTATATAAATATTCCTGAACTAACTTAGTTTCAATTAATTTCGAAATTTCATCAATGGTTTGGCCTTGAACATTTAAGTTGCCAATTATAGGGATACGAATATTACCATAATCATCAACTTGATAACCTTCAAAATAATTCATTTGCTCACTTACCGTTGACTGACTTTCATTTTGAGATTTATTAAAAATACTTACCAAATTTTGGTCTAATGCTTTGATTTTTATAATTAAAATATCATTTACTTGAACCCTGTAAGGTTTATAGGCTTCAGCATTTATTTCAATTTCAGACACTTTGTCTTTATTTTTTTCCAAATACAAAGTATCTCTGTAGGGAACACAAGATGTAAGGAACTGAAAAACAACGAATATAAACAATATCTTTTTTAATAGTTTCATTTCAAAAATTGTATAAGTTTACAAATATACTTTTTCCAAGTTAATTTAAAAAAATTACATTGATTTTATTGAAGATTCAAAAGGAATTCGATGCATTAAACTTCTTCCTAAAGTAACCTCATCAGCATATTCTAATTCATCTCCAACAGAAATACCACGAGCTATAGTGGAAATTTTCACATTTAACTCTTTGATCTGTTTGTAAATATAAAAATTAGTCGTATCGCCTTCCATTGTGGAACTTAAAGCAAAAATCAATTCATCTACCAACTCATTTTTTACTTTATCAATCAATGAAGCAATATTTAATTGGCTAGGCCCAATGCCATCAATTGGAGAAATTTTTCCTCCCAGAACATGATAAACTCCTTTAAAAATATTTGTATTTTCGATAGCCATGACATCTCTCACGTCTTCCACCACACAAATTATTCTTTTGTCTCTGGTTTCATTATTACAAATTTCACATATTTCAACATCAGAAATATTATGACATGATTTGCAATAAATGATTTCATTTCTCATTCGCAATAATGCTTCTGTTAAGTGTAGTGTTTGTTCAGAAGGTTGTTTAAGTAAATGTAAAACCAAACGCAAAGCAGTTCTTTTACCAATACCTGGCAACATTGCTATTTCATTCACTGCATTTTCAAGTAATTTTGACGAAAATTCCATGTGACAAATGTACTAAAAAAGTAAAACCTACCTGCAAAAACAGATAGGTTTAAAATTAAGAATTCATTAATTTATTGAACAATTTTAGCTGATAATATCGCTTTTCTTGCTTCTTTACTAAATTTTTCTTTTGCTGATAACTCATACATAGATGTAATCATTATACAAGTATCTTCCGTTGCTTTTTTTACTAAAATTTCCATAAAAATTTCTTTACCTGTATCGTCAGTCATTATACCCGTAAAATAAATCACTTTAGTTCCTGCTTCTTCAAACTCCCCTTTTTTAGTATTTTTTAAGTCTTCTGGTTGTGATTCGCTATCTAATTCTGCTTTCATTTCTGAGTACTTTTGTGGCACTTCCATAGCCATAATAACTGCTTTAGGCGTATCTGAATAATACATATTCCCTTCATTCATGGGATATAAACTTTTATTGAATTTCATATCGATAGCAACCTGAGTCATTTCTTCTTCAACAGCATCATCTTCTTGAGCAAAAACAGCAGTAGTAAAGAATATAAACGATACAAAAAGTAACATTTTTTGCTTTAATAATTTTTTCATAATTAAGATTTTTGTTTTTTACATTATTTATTTGACCAAAAGTAATTAAATATATTTACCAATTACATTATTCTTCTATTTTTGTAAAAAAAATAATTTTATGCAACCAAGTACTATACTATTGTTCTTTATATCTTACTTTATCGTATTGTTTTTTTTATCTTATTTTATGAGTAAAAAAGACGGCGGAAGTAATGATGCTTTTTTTAAAGCCAACAAACAATCACCATGGTATTTGGTTGCATTTGGTATGATTGGAACTGCACTTTCTGGAGTAACATTCATCTCTGTTCCGGGAGAAGTTGGTGCTGAAGCTGGTCAACAATTTAAGTATTTTCAATTTGTTATTGGAAATGCAATTGGTTTTATTATAGTGGCTACAGTTCTTTTACCCTTATATTATAGAATGAACTTAACTTCAATTTATGGTTACATTGAACAAAGGTTAGGTTATTATAGCTACAAAACAGCTTCTTTTATATTTTTACTCAGTAGAACTATCGGTTCCGCTTTTCGTTTGTATTTAGTTGTAATTGTTTTGCAACATTTTGTGTTTGATTTTTTTAATATCCCTTTTGCTTTTACAGTTCTATTAAGTCTTGGTTTAATTTTCGCTTACACTTATAAAGGTGGATTAAAAACGATTATTGTTACAGACACCTTACAGACATTTTTCTTAGTTGGTTCCGTATTTTTTACTATTTATTTTATTTGTAACAATTTAGATTTGGGTATTGTTGAAGCTTTTGAAACAGTAAAAAACAGCAATTACTCAAAAATATTTTTCTTTGATGATTTTATTACTAACAAATTTCACTTTGTTAAACAACTCTTAGGCGGAATGTTTGTAACCATAACGATGGTTGGACTGGATCAGGATTTGATGCAAAAGAATTTAAGTTGTAAAAACATTAAAGAAGCTCAAAAAAACATGTTTACTTTCACAGGGATATTTGTTGTAATTAATTTGTTTTTCTTGAGTGTTGGTGCATTACTTTATATATACGCTAACAAATATGGGATAGAGATACCAACTGAATTAGTTAACGGAAAAACCATCACAAGAACCGATTATTTATTCCCTGAAATTGCTTTTAACCATTTTTCAATTATACCGGCAGTTGTTTTTTTACTAGGTTTAACTGCTGCAACTTTTGCTACAACAGATTCGGCACTAACTGCATTAACGACTTCTTTTTGCATTGACTTTTTGGGAATGGAGAAAAAAGAAGAAACCAAGCATACGGTAAGAACTAGACATATGGTTCATTTGGCTTTTTCCTTCATCATGTTTTTAGTTATAATCCTTTTTAAAGCAATAAATGACCAATCTGTTGTCACTATGATTTTTGTTTTAGCCAGTTATACTTATGGGCCTTTATTGGGATTATTTGCTTTTGGATTATTTATGAAAAGCAAAAATGTAAATGATAAATTTGTACCTTATATTTGTTTAATTTCTCCGTTATTAACTTTTATAATTAGTAAAAACTCAAGTCTGTTATTTGGAAATTATGTGTTTGACAATGAACTAATTATTTTAAATGGATTGATTACATTTATTGGACTTTTAGTCATTAGTAAATCAAAAACTAATATTGGTTAGTCGCCAAAAGTACTAAAGTACATGCCACTTCGTATTGGATATTATTTTTCTCCAAAATAGAATAAAATTCAGGATTTTCAGTACCTGGATTAAAAATTACTCTCCTAGGATGTAATGAAACTATATACTCATAATATTCTTGTTGAACTTTTGGATTAATATACAAGGTAACAGTATCAATACCTTTAAATGGCAGTTTTTCTGTTTCAATTATCACATCTAAAGCCATTCCAGGTTTCACGCCAATTGCTACAACTTGATGACTTTTATCTACCAAACTATGAATGGCTTTATAAGCATAACGTTCTTTATTTGTGGTTGCTCCTATAACTAATGTTTTCATCTTAAAATATGTTTCTTTAAAATTACTAAATCTTTTTTAATTTACATTTATTTAATTCTAATTTAAATTTTATCTTTGGATTACTAGATACTTTTACATCAAAAACAATGGATATTTTTATTTATTTAGCCGTAGCCTTATTTTCTGTTTTGAACCCTATTGGAACCATTCCTATTTTTGTTGGACTTACTCAAGGATATACCAAAAATGAAAGAAGTAGTGTTGCACTAACCGCTTCAATTAATGTTTGTATTATATTATTAATTTCTTTTTTTGTTGGTCAATATGTTTTAACTTTTTTTGGAATTACAATAACAGCTTTGAGAATAGCTGGTGGAATTATTATAACGAATTCTGGATTTTCGTTATTAAATGGAAAATTTAGTAAAAACAAAGGAATTAATAAAAAAGTAGAAAAAGAGATTCAAGAAAGGCAACATATTGCACTAACTCCTTTAGCTATGCCAATGCTTGCTGGTCCGGGTTCAATTTCATTATTAATTGCATATTACAAAGAATTAGAAACAACCGATAACGCTATTACTACTGTAGAAATTTTAAGTGCAGTTGGAGCAATGCTGGCAGTTGCATTATTAATATTCATTATATTGAGAAGTGCCCATTACTTAGCCAATATTTTAGGGTCATCGGGAATTGTAGCAATTTCCAGAATTATAGGATTCTTAACCATAGCCATTGGAATTCAATACATAATTAGTGCTATTCTTTCAATCGTTAGAGGAATTTAATTTCCTGTAAATAAAAAAAATCCCAATTTCTAAATATGAACTTGGGATTTTTATTTTTTTATTCATTATCGGCAGTAGGTAAAAAGACTTCAGCCATCATACAACGAGCGCTTCCTCCTCCACAAGCTTCAATGATATCCAAACTAGCATGTAAAATTTCGCAATGCTTTTCAATTTTCACAATCTGCTCCTTCGTTAAAGCCTGATAAGCCGAATTGCTCATTACCAAATATCGCTTATCTTCTGCTCCACGAACTTGCAACATATTACCTGCAAAGTTATTCACTTGATCTTCTGTTATTAAAATAATTTCTTTGCCGTCTGATTTTAGATTTTCCAATACCATCTTTCGCTCTTGTTTATCATCTATACAATCTGCGCAAATAACAGCGAAAGTTTCCGCAATACACATCATTACATTTGTATGATAAATATGCTTTCTTTCTCCATTTACTGTTTGAAAAGCTTCAAAGATTACGGGGCTCATATCGAAATCTTCGCAAAATTCAATAAACAATTCTTCGTCGGCTCTTGGCGATAATGCGCAATAAGCTTTATTATTTTCTCTATCCAAAATAATACTTCCAGTACCTTCTAAGAAAATATTATCTTCTTCGGCTGAAGTATAATCCATAATTTCAGAAATTTCAAAACCTGCATCTTCAAGAATATCTAACACATCTTCTCTTCGTTCTAATCTTCTATTTTCAGCAAACATTGGATATAAAACGACATCACCAGTTTCATGAAATGAAATCCAATTATTTGGGAAGACACTATCAGGTGTGTCAGGTACTTTTGTATCTTGAACCACAACTACATTGATTCCAACGCTTTTTAACTTTTCTACAAATGCGTCAAATTCTTGTTGCGCTTTAAAATTAACGGTTTCAGGAGTCAAATTATCCAATACCTTTTGGTAATAATTATTCACTGCTGTTTGTTCATTCATCCTAAAAGCAATAGGACGAATCATTAATATGGTATTTGTTGTCTGTCTCATTTTAATCAAGTTAATTTAATCTCTTATCAAAGGCAATGTTGAACATCGTAACAAACCTTCTTGTTTTGCAATTTCTGCATAAGGAATTTCTTCCACAGTAAACCCTTGTTCTCTTAACCAAGTATTTAATCTTGTAAAGTTTTTTTCTGAAACAACTACATCTGGTGCGATAGAAAACACATTAGAATTCATATGATACATTTCTTCACGTTCAATATGAAATAAATTTTCTTTACCAAATAAGTTCACTAGAAACATATAATCAGCTTCTTCACGGAATCCACTTTTATAAATTATCCCTTTATTTGTCCCTACTGGTTGAAAACAACAATCTAAATGTAAAGCGTTATCTCTAGGTTCTATTTTAGATTTCACTAAATCAAACTCCTTTACAATTTTATTTGGGAACAATTCTTTTATAAAGTTAACTCCATCCATATTTGTTCTTGCCGTGATATAATCTTTGTAATCAGACCCTTTATAAGTACCTATAAAAATATAATCATTCCACGGCATAACATCGCCTCCTTCAATATGTACATTATCTGGTGGTCGAACTACTTTATTAGGATCAATCTGATCAATAACATATTGTATAGCTTCTAATTCTCTCTCTCGATCAGGAAGGATATTCGCTTTTATAAAAATATCATCAATTACAAATCCAATGTCTCTAGAAAATATTTGATTATAATTCTCTATAATTTCAGGACGATACACTTGTACATCATATTTTTGAAATACCTGATTAAAAGCTTCCATTTCTTTAACCATATCAGCTTC
Source organism: Flavobacterium indicum GPTSA100-9 = DSM 17447 (assembly GCF_000455605.1). NCBI lineage: Bacteria > Pseudomonadati > Bacteroidota > Flavobacteriia > Flavobacteriales > Flavobacteriaceae > Flavobacterium > Flavobacterium indicum. Next base: position 732,992 of record NC_017025.1, on the reverse strand, counting down.
TACAGGATACGTTCCTGCTTTAATATGTTCTAAAGATTTTGGGTCATACGCTTCTTCAATTTTAGGAGTAGGTCCATTATTGATTGCCGTTCCTAATATTACTGCTCTTAATCTTGAGGTTTCGTTTTTTACATTTAACTGTAACATAAAGTTAGTTTTTGGCAAATATAAATAAATGATGTGAAAAGAAAATATTTAAAATTTTATCATTTAATCATTTATTAATAGAAATAAACAATTTTTAATCTTATATTTTCTTAAATTTGATAAAAAATCAATAACAATTAAACAATTAAATTATGGGATTATCAAATTTTTTTAGTTCATTATTTGGAAAGGCAAAAAAAACTGCCGAAACGGCATCAGAAAATGTAGCTGAATTTGCTGACCAAGCAATGGATAAAGCAACAGAAGTTGTAGCAGAAGTTAAAGAAAAAGTTGAGGATGTTGTTGAAACTGCATCTGCAAAATTAGAAGAAATGCACGTTTCGGAAAAAGTTAGTCAATTTGTTGATAATGCAAAAGATAAAGTTTCAGAAGCTACAGATTGGGTTGAGGAAAAAGCGCATGTGGCAAAAGAAAAATTAGGAGAAGTTGTTGAAACCGTAGAAGCGAAAATTGATGAATTAAAAGAAGACAAAAAAGAAGAAGCGAAACAAGTTGTCAATGAAGCTGAAGCAACCGCAGAAAACATTGAAAACAAGACAAACAATATTGTAGATTCAAATGAAGAATCAGTTAATGAATAAAAAAATGCGGTTTTAAAACCGCATTTTTTTATTTGTTTATTTTTTCAACAATTTTCTTAATGTCTTGCTCTTTTTCTTTTGGATAAATTAACAGCACATCATCCTTATCGACAATAATAAAATTGGAAACTCCGTCAATAACGACTAATTTTTTACCTGATGTTCTAATGATATTATCCGAAGCATTTTCTAAAACAACAGTTGCATTTACAACGGCATTGTTATTGGCATCTTTATCTAATTTTTCATGCAAAGAGCCCCAAGTTCCTAGATCATTCCAATCAAAAGTAGCTGGCAACACAAATACATTATTGGCTTTTTCTAAAATAGCATAATCTACAGAGATATTCTCTGCATGTGAATAATTATCAATGATAAACTGTTTTTCATCTGAAGTATTAAGAAATGAATATCCAGATTGAAACAAATTAAACATTTCAGAATTAAACATTTCATACGCTTTCAAAATTGCATTTACATTCCATACAAAAATACCTGCATTCCATAAAAAATTTCTACTTTGAATAAATTTTCTAGCTGTAGCGTAATCCGGTTTTTCTCTAAATTGCACGACTTGTTTAATAGGTCGAACATCTAATTTATCATATTCAATATAACCATATCCTGTATTAGGAAATGTTGGTAAAATTCCAATAGTCATTAATGAATCTTTCTGCTCACAATATTGAAAAGAACGCTCCAAATTTGCCACAAACTGCACTTCGTCTTCTATCCAATGATCACTTGGAGCAACTACCATAATGGCATTAGGATTCATTTTTTTAATTTTTAATGATGCATATAAAATACACGGAGCTGTATTACGCATTACAGGCTCCAGAACAATTTGTTCAGGTTTAATAAATGGCAATTGTTCTAATGTAATTTCACTATAACGCTCATTTGTTAAAATTAAAATATTTTCTTGAGGAACAATTTGAGTTAAACGACTCACTGTTTTTTGAATTAATGTTTCACCCGTTCCTAACATATCGTGAAATTGTTTAGGAAAATCGACTGTACTTACTGGCCAAAAACGAGAACCAACTCCTCCAGCCATTACTATAGCGTAATAATTTTTATTCATTCTTTTCGTTTTCAAATAATTAGTTGGTAATTAATTCAACTTCTGCATTGGGTTGAAACAAAAACACCCTACCAGTCAAAACTTCTATACATTCATAACGTTTTACCCGAAGTGCAATTTTTTTGAATACTTTACCATTATCAATTCTGAACTGACTTCCATAAGGAATTTCAAAGATATAATTTTTCTCCGTATTCCGTTCATCAAATTGTTTTAGCGCTAAAGCTAAAGTAGCATCCGTATCACTACTTGCCTTAGGATTCTTAAAATGTCGAGCCAACAAAGGCAACAAGTTATGAGGGAAAATTTCTGGTCGAATAAAAGGAATCATTAAGCGTTGAAAGGTATATTTCCATTCAGCACCATGTGGTAAAATAGTTCTCCCATATTTTTCAAACGCTACCAAATGTGCAATTTCATGAATTAAGGTGATTAAAAACCGGTATTTATTCAAACTAGCATTTACTGTAATTTGATGCGAACCGTCTGGTCGGCGTCTGTAATCTCCATGTCGTGTTTGTCGTTCATTCACAATTTTCAAATGCACATGATTGGCTTTGATTAATTCAAAACAAGGATGCACTGCATGTTCGGGTAAGTATTTTAAAAGAATTTCTTGCATCAAGGCGTAGTTGAACTCACTTGTAACACTTTACCATTATAGTATTTATTCCCAGTTAAAGCAAAATTTGCTATGTATTCTGCCATTCCTTTTGCAGAAATAGGTGCTTCATAACCAGGAAATGCTTCTTGTAACATCTCTGTTTGAACCGACCCTAAAGCTAAAACATTAAAAGCAACTCCTTGTTCTTTATACTCTTCGGCCAATAATTCAGAAAGCGTTATAACAGCACCTTTACTAGAACTATAAGCCGCTAAACCTGCAAATTTCATACTACCTTGAATGCCTCCCATAGAACTTATTGTAACCACATGACTTCCTTTCTTCATATAAGGAATACATATTTTAGTTAACTCCGCCACAGCGAAAACATTGACTTTATAAACTTGTTCAAATTCAACTGCAGTTATTTGTTCAAAAGGTTTATGCAATAAAGAACCCGCATTATGAATAACACAATCTACTTTATTATCCCAAACTGTATGGATAAATTTTTCAACTTGATTTAATTGTTCGAAATCTGAAATATCGATTGCTAAACAAGAAATATTTTCATTATCAATTAAAGTTTGAGGTGTTTTTCTAGAAAGGGCTAATACTTGGTGTCCTTCATGGGCTAAAAGCAAGGCTAATTCATAACCAATACCTCTTGAAGTTCCTGTTATAATAATATTTTTATTTTGTTTCATTTAGTTTAATTTCTTTAGTTGGTGCATTTATCATCTTTTCCAAAACGGGAATTGTTTTATTAATTACATGAGTAATATGAGGAATATTCATCTGATCAAATTCATCGTCTGGTTGATGGTAAAATTTAAAATTCTCAAAATCGAAAGTAGAAACTGTTTGTGCTGGTACATCAAATTCATAATAAAAAGGATAATTATCAGACGCTCTAAACAAACCATATTTTGTTTCTGCTGGAATGTATCCGATTAATTTCTCACCAGCATATTCATTCATTTTCATTGCCATATTACTTTTACCAAAACCAGTTATATAAAGTAACATATCTTTATTCATCATAGGCACTCCAATCATTTCATAGTTAAACATGAAATACAAATCCATATTTTGTTTTTTCAATTTAGCAGCTAAATGCTTGGAACCCAACAAACCTTTTTCTTCTGCTGAAAAGAAAACAAATAACAAACTTCTTTTATTGGATTTAGTGGCTGCAAAATATTTTACCACTTCCGAAACAGCAGTGGTTCCAGCAGCATTATCATTAGCGCCATTAGCAATTGCATCACCATTGACAACATCATCCCCTTTTAATTGGCCGATATGATCATAATGCGCTCCAATGATTACAAATTCATTTTTTAAATTGGGATCATTACCTTCTAAATAGCCCACAATATTATAGGCTGGCCATTGAAAATTATTCAATGTATCTTTGTATGTTTTAAAATAAGGCGGCACATTATTTTCTTTAAAGATAGTCTCTAAAAAAGTCGCTACATTTTCCATTTGTTTGGTTCCTGCTTCTCTACCTAAATTTTCATCTGAAGTTAAAAACTTTAAAGTACTTGAAACTTTTTCTTCTTTAGCAAAATTTGATTGATCAATTGGATTTATTACTTTCTTTGAAGAAGTACAAGAAATTAAAAATAACACTGATGTTAAAAAAAGTATTCTTTTCATAGTTATGTTTTTTGTAAAAATAAAAAATCCTAAGGAATACGCCTTAGGATTTATAAAATATTTAGAATAATTTCTTATGCTAACATGGTAACTGGATTTTCCATAAACGCTTTAAACGTTTGTAAGAATTGAGCACCAGTAGCCCCATCAACCGTTCTGTGATCACAAGCCAATGTTACTGTCATAGTATTACCAACTACAATTTGACCGTTTTTAACCACAGGTTTTTCCACAATTGCACCAACAGATAAAATAGCAGAATTAGGTTGATTAATGATGGAAGTAAAAGATTGGATTCCGAACATTCCTAAATTAGAAATTGTAAATGTACTTCCTTCCATTTCGGCAGGCTGAATTTTTTTAGCTTTCGCTCTTCCGGCCATGTCTTTAACATTTGCTCCAATTTGAGACAGGCTCATTAAATCGGTAAATTTCAATACTGGTACTACTAAACCATCTTCAACAGCCACGGCAACACCAATATTTACATGATGATTAATCACCATAGCATCTTCTCTCCATTGAGAATTCACCTGTGGATGTTTTTTCAATGCCATAGCACTTGCCTTGATAACCATATCATTAAATGATACTTTAGTATCTGGCAATCCATTAATCATATTTCTTGAAGCGATAGCATTATCCATATCTAACTCAATAGTTAAATAATAATGTGGCGCTGTAAATTTAGACTCTGACAATCTTCTCGCAATGGTTTTACGCATTTGCGAATTTTTAATTTCTTCCTGGAATACTTCACCAGCTGGAACAAATGGCTTAACGGCAGCAACTGATGATGTAGCTTCAGCAATTGCTTGAGCTGGACTTGCAGAAGTTGGATTAAACCCTTCAACATCAGCTTTAGTAATTCTACCATTTTCTCCTGTTCCTTTAACTTGAGCTAAATTAATCCCTTTATCTTGAGCAATTTTTTTAGCCAAAGGAGAAGCAAAAATTCTTCCATTAGATGCAGTAGAATTTGCGTTTGAAACTGAAGCTGTTTCCATTTTCACTTCAGGCGCAACAGTTTCTTTTGGTGCTTCTTGTGAGCCGCCTGCTTTAAAGTTAGCTACAATAGCACTAACATCTGCACCTGCCGGACCTAAAACCGCCAAAATACTATCAACTGGAGCAGAACCACCTTCTTCAACACCAATGTACAACAAAGTACCCGCATTGAATGATTCAAATTCCATGGTCGCTTTATCGGTTTCAATTTCAGCAATAATATCACCTTCTTTAACCGCATCACCTACTTTCTTCAACCAAGTTGCCACTGTTCCTGTTGTCATTGTATCAGACAAACGAGGCATCGTCACCACTTTTACTCCTGCTGGAATTTCAACTGGAGCAGAAACGGTAGCTGTAGTTTCTTTCAATTCCTCTTGAACCGGTGCTGTTGTAGACGCAGTAGCACCTCCCGCAAGCAATGCAGTAATATCTTCACCTTGTTGCCCAACAATAGCTAATAATGAATCAACAGGTGCTGATTGTCCTTCTTGGATTCCTATATGTAAAAGAACGCCATCATAGAATGATTCAAATTCCATGGTAGCTTTATCTGTTTCAATTTCAGCTAATATATCACCCGATTTAATTGTATCTCCCACTTTTTTTAACCATGCCGCTACAACTCCTTCAGTCATAGTATCACTTAAACGGGGCATTGTAATAATTTGTGCCATAGTTTTAATTATAATTTATGTGGTAAAAATGGATAATCTTTTTGATCGTAAACTACATCATACATTACAGATAAGTCTGGGAATGGAGATTCTTCAGCAAATTTTTCACATTCTGCTACTAAATCTACTACTCTTTGATCTATTGCTTCAATTTCTGCATCAGTTGCATATCCTTCTTTTTTGATGATATCTAACACTTGCGTAATTGGGTCAATTTTTTTGTATTCTTCAACTTCTTCTTTGGTTCTATAGTGTTGCGCATCTGACATAGAATGACCTCTGTAACGGTATGTTTTCATCTCTAAGAAAGTTGGTCCTTCACCGCGTCTAGCTCTTTCCATCGCTTCATGCATCGCTTCTGCCACTTTAATAGGATTCATACCATCAACGGGGCCACAAGGCATTTCATATCCTAAACCTAATTTCCAAATATCCGTATGATTTGCAGTACGTTCTACTGAAGTACCCATAGCATAACCATTGTTTTCACAAATAAAAACCACAGGTAATTTCCAGTTCATAGCCATATTAAAAGCTTCATGTAAAGAACCTTGACGTGCAGCACCATCACCAAAATAGGTCAATGTTACCCCACCTGTTTCAAAATATTTATCTGCAAATGCCATACCTGCACCTACTGGGATTTGTGCTCCAACGATACCATGACCTCCATAGAAACCATGTTCTTTAGAGAAAATATGCATTGAACCTCCTAAACCTTTAGAAGTACCTGTCGCTTTTCCTAATAATTCAGCCATTACAGCTTTAGGATCCACTCCCATTCCAATAGGTTGCACGTGATTTCTGTAAGCAGTAATCATTTTATCTTTAGATAAATCCATTGCATGTAAAGCTCCTGCCAACACTGCTTCTTGTCCATTATATAAATGAAGAAATCCTCTTACTTTTTGTTGAATGTATAAAGCAGCTAATTTATCTTCGAACTTTCTCCAAAATTGCATATCTTCATACCACTTTAGGTATACTTCTTTGGTAATTGGTTTCATTTGTTTCTGTTTAATTTGTTTGTTTTGTAAAATTTACGAATGACAAAAATACTACTTACACTTTTATTGCAAAAATTTAAAAGCACCAATTTTTAAATTTTTATCAAAATATAACATTTTTTTCTAACGAAAACGTTATAGACTTGCCTTATCAAACATAAATGGCAATAGATTTTTCAAAGAATCTGATTTATAAATTTGTCCTTTTGCACCCATAAAATAAATTTCAATTGGCAAATCTTGTTTAATTTCATACTCAGCTATTGATTGCCTACATGATCCACAAGGCGGAATTGGTGTTTCAGATTCTCTATTAACAGGAGTAGCAGAAATAAACAATTTCAAAATTTTGTTATCCGGATAATTAGCTCCAGCATAAAAAATCACAACTCGTTCAGCACACAACCCTGAAGGATAAGCGGCATTTTCTTGATTAGAACCCTCTAATACTACCTCATTATCAAGCTTGATAGCAGCTCCAACTTGAAAATTAGAATAAGGAGCGTACGCTTTTTTTCTAGCTTCTATAGCTTTTAGCATTAATTGTTTATCCTCTAAAGATAACGCATCAATAGAATCAATTACAGTTAATTTTGTTTCTACTTTAACTTCTTTCATGTTTTTTTAGTTCTTTTTAAGGGAAAAAAAATCCAAATTCAAAAAAATGAATTTGGATTAAATTTTTACTTTATATTATTTCTATAAATCATCGTATGAATCTCCGAAATTGAATGTTAATGAGAATCGCAATGTATTTTCCAGCGGGTTTTTAACTTTTGAAGCAGAGAATAAATAAGAAACATCAATTTTAACAATGTTATACTTAAACCCAGCTCCTAGTGTTAAATACTTTCTAGCTCCCTTCGTTGCACTTTCATTAAAGTACCCTGTTCTTAATGCAAATGAATCTTGGTACCAATATTCTGCTCCTAACGCCCAAGTAAATTCTTTTAACTCTTCACTAAAGCCATCTGGTGCATCGCCGAAAGATTTAAAAATTCCTTCAACCCAACCAATTTTTCTATAATTTTCATTATTAATTGCCGCATCATTTGCATCTACTGTACCATCATTATTTAAATCGGTTACCGACTGTGGTGTTGGAACTAATAATTTAGTTGTTTCACCAATTACACTTACTTTACTGTATTCATCAAAAATAAAATCAAAACTACCTCCTAATCTTAAATTAGCCGGTAAAAAGTTTTCATTTAATTGATCGTTATCATAAGAAATTTTAGGACCTAGATTTTGCAAATTAAATCCAAAACGATATTTACCATTAAAACTATCGAAAGCAACTTCTTCTGATTGATAAAAACCTGAAATATCAACAGCAAAAGTTGAAGCTGCTTTTGCATCTGTATTGCTATCTGGAATTTTTAAGTTAGATCGTATATATCTACCAGCAACACCCATTGCAAATGTTTCACTTAATTTTAATGAATACGAACCATCTAAAGCTAATTCGTTTGGATTTACAACTACACCTGGATCTGTAGCATTTTGTCTTAATTCGATATCACCTAAACCAAAATATCTAAGACTTCCTGCAAAAGCACTACGGTCATTAATTCTATTGTAATAGGTTATTTGGCCAAGCGAAATATCGTTTGCAATACTAGTTAAATAAGGAGTATAACTTAATGAAAACCCTTGTTTTCTTGACGAAAACGCATATTTTGAAGGGTTATATTGCTGAGAATACGCATCTGCCGATGACGCTACTCCCATATCAGCCATACCAGCAGAACGAGCATCTGCAGCGATTAATAAAAAAGGAACGCCTGTAGTTATTACTCTATTTTCTTGCGCTGTAGCGGTTTGAAAAACCACCAAAAGTGTTACTAATTTTAATAAATTTTTCATCTGTTTAGATTAGTTAATTATAGTCAGATGTATTTTTTGTCAATAGGCTTATAATTTTTGCAAGCCAACAAATATACAATTTTATTACAGTATTACAAGTTTTTCTATTTTTTCTACTTTTTTACCCGTGACCGTAGACTTTACAGTCAATTTGTAAACATACACGCCTTTCCCAATTTTATCTCCAAAATCATCTTTTCCATCCCATTTAATCTCACGTGATAAAAAACCATTCGTTGCAACACTTTGATTTATTGTTTTTACCAATTTTCCTGTTATTGTTAAAATTTGAACCTGCACATCTAATGGCTCAAATGGGCGATTATGATTAAACCAAAATTCGGTATAATTCACAAAAGGATTTGGATAATTAAGCACGTGGTCTAAAGTTAATTCTTCATTACTTACCACTAAAAATTGAATTTCAGCAGTTATTAAATTATTATAAACATCCCATGCTTTAAACAAAATAGTATGCAATCCAGGAGCTAAATTTCTAAAAGGATAAGTAACTTTACCTTTGGTATAGTCGTTATTTTCCGTCTCATAATAATCATTGAGGACATAAGGATTATTCTCATCACCATCTAAAATTGCAACTATATCATGCCCAATTCCGCTAGCTGTATTTATACCATGCTCATCCTCTAAAAACGCTAAAAATATTGGCGAATCGTTGGTAATACCTCCACTAACAAAGTTCGTATCGTTCATATACAACTTAACTTTTGGAGGTGTAGTATCTGAAGGTGCTGCAATATTTACGCCACCTACTTTTATTTGATTAGTATAACCTGTTTGATCTTCTAGCGTAGGCTGATTTCTTTTTGCATAAAAACTCACCCTTCCATTTCCTACAGGTATTTGTATATCTTGTGGCACAACAAAACTAAATTCAAACATCCCATTAACTACAGAAGCATTTCCTCTAAAAATAACTTCACCAAGTGTATCAAAATTCAGAACAATCAAATTACCATATATTGGAGTTGGAGGAGAAGTCGATGTATTATAACCTATTATTTCTCTAACCCCATCATTTGCTAAAGTTGTTCTTAAAATATTTTTATCAAATACTTGTACAGCTAAATCTCCATTATAGGTTGTTATTAAATTATCGTTTTGATCAACAACTTGCCCAGTTAATTTTACTAAAGAGAGCGCTTGTAATGTTAGAGCAGTTGTAGCTATAGGTTCATCATTTAATTTTGTCAATACCACTTTTGGCTTTGGAATTGCTAATTTTAATGCAGGGTCACCAATATAAAAAACAACCCTTCTGTTTGTAGAACCCGGCAATATTTTTGCTCTTCTCAACGCTTCAGAAACTGTTAAATACTGATTGTTTTCCATTAAAAACAAATAATCATACACATCTTCATTTACCTGAATACCCGTAGACTGCCCAATTTGCCTTGTAGTTGCTAATAAAGAAATAGCTCCTCCAGCTTTGTTCCAATACATATATTCTCCACCCGTTGGCCTATCAGGATCATCAAATCGAGTAAACTCACAAGTAATTGTAATAAATAAAGGATATTTGTACCTATTATTTAAAACTTGCGCATCAGCTTTTTCAAAAATTCTTTCAATTGCAAAACTTTCCTCATTTCCATGTCCGTAATAATTTAGAACCAAGGCGCCAATCCCTATAGATTCGATAAAATCCTTTTTAGCAGAAGGATATCTTTCCCCACCTGCATTTACTTCTTGAACATAAGCATCAATTAGAATTTTCTTTGAGTTAAAAAAAGGATTTTGCAAGTTAACCTGATCTGCCAATTCATTTAAATCTTTTTGCAATTCCCAATCCCCAGGTTTTGAAATATCGGGATCATCTGCATAATAGACCAAATTATTTCTCCATCTGCCATACGATTTTTCATCATGATATTCATACACCTTATTAACCATTTCTGCAGCCTGATCAGTTGAAGACACCAACATTCTTCCCACAGCAACATCTAATCCATCATTAGAGCCTTGCATATCACCCTCATTGTCATCTAACAAGACAAAAAAATCATCTGACATAAATGATGAAAATAAAGAAAAATTTGTAATATTATTTGGACTCAATGAATTAGTAGGATAAAATCCGTGAAAAATCGGCACTATATTGTTGTTATTTCTAATTCTATTTTTATAATCATAAGAAGCATCCCCGAATAAATTTAAGTATTTCACTCTATTAGTAGGAGAAGATGCGTTGTTATAGACATATTTCACAAAATTTCTAATGGCCGCAACATCTTGTTTTCCACCTCCAAATTCTAAATATATAGATTCAGTCGTAACCACTTTTGTTTTTAAACCTGAATAATTTCTGTGAAAATTCGCTAAATTTTCGGCTTGACCTACTAAAAAACTTGGCGTAATTATTAAATAATCTATATCTTGAAAAACACCCTGATTATTTAAAAATATTGTTCCTTTTAAATTTTGATTTGCAATTTTAGTAGTACTTTCTTTTTCAGGTGTATATAAATTAGCGACATCAACAGCTACAAACTTTTTAGCAGTTCCTAAGTTTAATTTAAACGACAAACTACTTGAAGAATTGTCTATTTTTGCTACATTATAAATATCAGTTATATCCCAAATTGCTTGAATTGAACTTGCATTTGAAATAGTAAATTGTCCAACTCCAATATTTGAAGTAACCAAACTATTTGAAAAACTAAATTGTTTTCCATATCCTTTCAAATCAGCATTGTATTTTAGAGTAATGTAATCTAAAAAACCTTTTGAAGACGGCACCCCTCCATTATTATAATTTATATTTATCGCAACATTTGAATTTGTTGGAATAAAATTTTGATTCAATATATTTTCATACCCTAAAACTCCCGCACCTGAACTCAAAGAACCCATTGGAACTGTAGCTATATCTACTCCATTTGCTTTAACTTTAAAAGAAGTATTACCAAATGAAATAGAGCTAAAATTAATAAAAAGATTTACTTGACTTCCTGAAATATAATTAGGCAATGCGAAATCAAATGTTTGATCGTTATCAATATCAAAACCTTCACCAAACCATCTTCTTCCAATTTTACCAGGATTCACCAAATCTTGTTCATGAAAAACATAACCATCATAAGTAGTCATATTTAAAGTAGCAGCACCTGATGGTTGAACAAAGTTTGAAATTCTTTTTCCATTTGCACCTCCATAAGTAACATAGTAATATGCTTTGTCGGCAAACAAATTCACATGCGTTAAACTCTCTGTATTCCAATTATCAACACCTTCTGCATAAAATAAAATATAATCCCCATCGTTAAAAACACCATCATCTTCTCCAACAAACTGAATAGCATTTTCTTCTAAATCGAATGGATAATAAACATCATTACGCAGTGGCAACATTCTTCCACCATTTCCATAAATCTTAATTGTTTTAGGATCTGCGTTTACATCTACGCCTAAATCATTTAAAAAAGATTTAGAAATTTTATACACACCCGATTTTTGAACATAAAATCTAAACCAATTTCCAGAAGACAAAACAGAATTTTGCACCGTCATAACCTGATTATTAACCGTGTTTCTAGCCGTTGGGTTTTGAGTATATGTGTATGAAAACGTTATTTTTTTTACTCTTTTGTAACCAACACCCTCCTTAATTATAGGATTAAAATTAACAAACATCATAGGTTGATTACGTGCAAACGAAGAAGTCAACTTAAAATCAATAGTACTTTTAATTTGAGCAACAGACAAATCACCCAAACTAGAACCATCAACAGACTCGTATGATACATTTTCAATTTGAAAATTCACCTCTGAAACGAGTGCATCAACAAAAAAGGAGCTAGAATATTTTAAACTTCTCGAAGAAGGATCAAAATGAAAATTTTGTTTTTGAAACTGTGGAATATCAAATCGAAAATTATCAATTGTATAATCACTTTTAGAAGTCCAATCCAGACTAATTTCTTTTGTCAATTGAGCAAAGGAATTAACAAATACAAATAGGAATAATAAATATATCTTTTTCATCAGCATAATAAACGCAAATTAAAATAATTTATTATAATAGCTAAAATTTTATATAAAAAAACAATAAATAATTGAATCTTTACGTTATGTACGAAGTTAGTTAAAAAAATGTTTAATTTTTTTTATTTTTATGTTGCATATTAATCCTTTATTATTATCTTGCGGCACTAAAATTATTACCTACTAAAGTATGAAAGTTAACAAAATTATGGCTTTAAAATTGTTAGTGGCACTGTCATTAACAATAGGTTTTACAAGTTGTAGCAAAAAAGGAAGCACTAAAGGTGGTTCAACTGCAACTGGTTGGAAAATCAACGACAAAAAAGGTGGTTTCCAATACAATACTAAATTTAAGCAACAAGAAACTCCTCCAGGAATGGTATCTGTTGAAGGCGGAACGTTCACTATGGGAAAAGTTGAGGATGATGTAATGCACGATTGGAATAACACTCCAAATAAACAGCACGTTCAATCCTTCTTTATGGATGAAACTGAGGTAACTAACATTATGTATGCTGAATACTTATTTTGGTTAAAAGCTGTTTACCCTCCTACAGAAGAAAACTACAAACATATTTATAACGGAGCAATTCCTGATACATTAGTTTGGAGAAATCGTTTAGGTTATAATGAAACTATGACGAACAACTACTTAAGACATCCTGCTTATGCAGACTACCCAGTAGTTGGCGTAAATTGGATCCAAGCAACAGAATTTTGTGATTGGAGAACAAACCGTGTTAACGAAAATATCTTAGAAAGAGAAGGGTATTTAAAGAAAGACAACAAAGTTAATTTAGGTAAAAATGTAACTGCAGACTCTAACTTTGATACAGAAACTTATATTAATTCGCCATCAAAAACTTTTGGAGGTAACGGTGAAATCGTTCTAAAGAAAGAAATGGGTAAAGGAGGAAGAAGAGAAGTTGCTGATTCTGTAAAAAATGTTTATGCACAAAGAAGTTCTGGTATCATTTTACCTGAATACAGACTTCCTACAGAAGCTGAATGGGAATATGCTGCTTTAGCTTTAGTTGGAAATAGAGAATATAATATTTACAAAGGACAGAAAAAATATCCTTGGAAAGGACAATATACACGTTCTGGAAAAAGACAATACAGAGGTGATCAATTAGCCAACTTCAAACAAGGAAAAGGAGATTACGGCGGTATCGCAGGTTGGTCAGATGACGGTGCTGATATCACTAACAAAGTTAAATCTTATGCTCCAAATGATTTTGGTTTATATGATATGGCTGGAAATGTTGCAGAATGGGTTGCAGACGTATACAGACCAATTGTTGATGACGAAGCAAATGACTTCAACTACTACAGAGGTAACGTTTACATGAAAAATAAAATTGGTGAAGACGGAACTGTTGAAATTATTACAAGTGAAAATATCAAATATGACACTTTAAGTAATGGTAAAATTATGGCTAGAAATTTCCCTGGTCAAATTGCACAAGTTCCTGTAGATGAAAATGAGACTTACTTGAGACAAAACTTCTCTACTTCAGATAATAAAAACTATAGAGATGGTGATAGACAATCTTCAAGATATTTTGACTTTGGTACTTCTGAAGAAGAAACTACAAGTAAAAAAGAAGATCCAGTAAAAAGAATGTACCAATCTCCTATGCACAAAATTGATGTAGACAGCATCGGTTCAATGTCTAAAAAATATGACAAATCAGACAAGAGAACTACATTGATTGACGATAATGTAAGAGTATACAAAGGAGGATCTTGGAGAGATAGAGCTTATTGGTTAGACCCAGCTTCTAGAAGATACTTCCCTCAGGATATGGCAACAGACTACATTGGATTTAGATGTGCAATGTCTAAAGTTGGACCAAAATCTAACAAAAAGACTCCAAGAGGAAACGTTAAAAAATAATTTTAGTACTTTATAATAATTTTAAAAAGCCCTTTACTATTAAAGGGCTTTTTTTTATTTTAGCACTATGAATATAGAAAAATTACATCGTTACTTTTTAGAAACTACAGGAGTAACTACTGATACAAGAAAAATAGAAAAAAACAATTTCTACATAGCTTTAAAAGGAGCTAACTTCGATGGAAACACCTTTGCAGAAACAGCAATTAAACAAGGTGCGAAATACGCTCTAATTGATCAAGAAAAATACCAATTAAATGAAAATTACATTTTAGTAGAAGATTGTTTAAAAGCATTACAAGATTTAGCCCACTATCACAGAAACTATTTAAAAAACATAAAGATTATTGGACTTACAGGTAGTAACGGCAAAACTACAACTAAAGAACTTATTCATGCAGTATTAAGTCAAAAATTCAACACGGTTGCCACAAAAGGAAACCTAAACAATCATATAGGCGTACCTTTAACCTTATTATCTTTTAATGATAAAACTGAAATAGGCATTGTTGAAATGGGTGCTAATCATCAAAAAGAAATTGAATTTCTATCATCAATTGCTGAACCTGATTTTGGGTATATCACGAATTTTGGGAAAGCCCACTTAGAAGGATTTGGAGGCGTAGAAGGAGTTATTAAAGGTAAAAGCGAATTGTATCAATATTTAGAAAAAAACAACAAAAAAGCAGTTATCAATTTAGAAGACACCATTCAAGTTGAAAATAGTAAATTATTGAACTCCATTTCTTTTGGTATAAACAAAGAAAATGCTTTTGTAAATATAACGAATGTAGAAGCTAATCCAATGGTTAAAATTTCTTTTAACCAAACCACCATTCAATCGCATTTAATTGGACTATATAACGCCAACAATATCAATGCAGCTATTACTATTGGAAAATTGTTTGAAGTTTCAGATGAACAAATTAAAACAGGAATAGAAGGCTATATTCCTGAGAACAATCGTTCGCAATTATTAACTAAAAATGGATACGAAATCATACTAGATGCCTACAACGCCAACCCAAGTAGTATGCAAGCTGCTTTAACTAATTTTTTCCAATTAGAACAAAACCCAAAAACTGCCGTACTTGCAGACATGTTTGAATTGGGAGAGGAAAGTAAAAATGAGCATCATAAATTAGTAGATTTATGTAGTAATGAGGATACCATATCATTTTATTTAATTGGCAAAGATTTTTATTCAAACAAAATTCAACAATCTAATTTGCATTTCTTTGAGACCTTTGAAGATTTTAAAGAAGCCATTAAGAACAACAACCTAACAAAAGGTCTTTTATTAATTAAAGGATCCAGAGGAATGAGTCTAGAAAGAACATTAGATTATCTATAAATAAAAAAAGGGCAACTGAGTAAGTTGCCCTTTTTTATACTTGAAACTAGTTATTTAACTAAACCTCTAGAAATTACAATTCTTTGAATTTCAGATGTTCCTTCATAAATTTGAGTAATTTTAGAATCTCTCATCATTCGTTCCACATGATATTCTGCTACATATCCATTACCACCGTGAATTTGAACTGCATCATTTGCAACTTCTAAAGCCACTTCTGAAGCGTATAATTTAGCCATAGCTCCTGAATGCGCAATATCTAAACCTTGGTCTTTTTCTACTGCTGCTTTATGAACCAACAATCGAGCCGCAGTTGTTTTAACATGCATATCTGCTAATTTAAAAGCAATCGCTTGATGTTGGAAAATTGGTTTGCCAAAAGCCACACGTTCTTGAGCATATTTTAATGCTAATTCATATGAACCTTGAGCAATTCCCAATGCTTGAGACGCAATACCAATTCTACCCCCATTTAAAGTAGACATAGCAAATGCAAAACCAAAGCCGTCTTCACCAATTCTATTTTCTTTAGGTACTTTTACATCATTAAACAATAATGTATGTGTATCAGAACCACGAATACCCATTTTTTTCTCCTTAGGCCCAACTTCAAAACCAGGCATTCCTTTTTCTACAATAAGTACATTAATTCCTTTATGTCCTTTTGAAGCATCAGTTTGTGCAATAACTAAATAAGTAGAAGCCGTACCCCCATTTGTAATCCAGTTTTTAGTTCCATTAACTAAATAATGATCACCCATGTCAATTGCAGTTGTTCTTTGAGAAGTAGCATCAGAACCTGCTTCAGGCTCAGACAAACAAAATGCACCAATCACCTCACCTTTTGCAAGTGGAGTTAAATATTTAACTTTTTGTTCTTCTGTACCATATTTTTCTAAACCAGCACACACTAAAGAATTGTTAACAGACATGATAACTGCAGCAGAAGCATCTACTTTAGCAATTTCTTCCATAGCTAACACATAAGAAACGCTATCTAAACCAGCACCACCATATTTTGGATCAACCATCATACCTAAAAATCCAAGTTCTCCCATTTTCTTTACTTGTTCTGCGGGAAAAATTGAATGTTCATCTCTTTCTATTACGCCAGGCAATAATTCAGTTTGAGCAAAATCTCTTGCTGCTTGCTGAATCATTAAATGCTCCTCAGTTAAATTAAAATCCATAATATAAAATTAAGTTAGTTGTTATTTTTATAAAAAATGTTTCCAAATGTAGGCAATAATTATGAAATTTTCAATAACAATTTGTAATTTTAACCCATGTTTAAAGCGCGCTATAACGTTATAGGAGTAATGTCGGGAACTTCGCTAGATGGAGTCGATTTAGCACATATTATTTTTGATGTTTCCAATGAAAAATGGTCGTATAAAATAGAACAATGTACAACCATCCCCTATTCCGATATTTGGGTTAATGAATTAAAAAATGGAATAAATTATTCCAATTCTGAATTACAGACATTAAACACCAATTACACCGAATTATTAGGAGAAACAATAAAAAACTTTATTGAAATTCACCACATTTCAAACTTGGATTTTATTTGTTCCCACGGACACACAATATTACATCAACCTCAAAAGGGATTGACATTACAAATTGGAAATCTACCTGAGATTGCGAATATTACCAAACAAAAAGTAGTGTGTGATTTCCGTGTTCAGGATGTAAAGTTAGGCGGACAAGGCGCACCATTGGTTCCAATTGGAGATAGAATTTTGTTCTCCGATTATGACTTTTGTTTAAATTTAGGTGGATTTTCAAACATTTCCTTTGAAGTAAACAAACAACGAATTGCCTTTGACATTTCACCCGTAAATACTGTTTTAAATTTTCACGCAAATACACTCGGACTAGAATATGACAATAAAGGCAACATTTCTGCTTCTGGAAATTTAAACACCGAGTTATTTACTGAATTAAACAACTTAGCATTCTATCAAAAAACTTTTCCAAAATCATTAGGTTTTGAATTTGTCAAAGAAACGATACTTCCTATGATAGAACGTTTTCAAATTTCTACGGAAGACAAAATGCGAACTTTTACAGAACATATTGCGTATCAAATTGGAAAAGTATTGGACTCAAAAACGGGCAAATTACTAGTTTCTGGAGGCGGAGTGTATAACGATTTTTTAATTGAAAGAATGAAAAGTCATCTTCCAACGATTGAAATAATTATACCTGACGAAAAAACAATCCAATTCAAAGAAGCTTTAATATTTGGACTTTTAGGGGTTTTAAAAGTAAGAAATGAAATAAACACACTGGCTAGTGTAACAGGTGCTTGTCACGATCACAGCAGCGGTAAAATATTTACACCCAACTAATTTTTAGATTCATATATTTAAAATTATATTTGCACATTAAACAAACACACTTAACAAAAAACTAACAAATGAAAGATTTATTAAAGAAATTCGAAGATAAAGAACCTGAAATTGTATTCAATTGGAAAGATCCTGAAACAGAAGCTGAAGGATGGACTGTAATTAATTCATTAAGAGGTGGTGCTGCAGGTGGTGGAACTAGAATGAGAAAAGGTTTAGACCAAAATGAGGTTTTGTCTTTAGCTAAAACAATGGAGGTAAAATTCTCAGTATCAGGACCAGCAATTGGCGGTGCCAAATCGGGAATTAACTTTGACCCAGCCGATCCACGTAAAAAAGGAGTATTAGAAAGATGGTACAAAGCCGTTTCTCCATTATTAAAAAACTATTATGGGACTGGTGGTGATTTAAATGTTGATGAAATCCATGAAGTAATCCCTATGACCGAAGATTGTGGTGTTTGGCATCCGCAAGAAGGTGTTTTTAATGGTCATTTTAAACCAACAGAAGCAGATAAAATTAATAGAATTGGACAATTACGTCAAGGTGTAATTAAAGTTATTGAAAATCCGGCTTATTCACCAGATGTACTAAAAAAATATACTGTTGCAGACATGATAACTGGCTTTGGAGTTGCAGAAGCTGTAAAACATTTTTATTCTATTTATGGTGGAGATGTTGCAGGCAAAAAAGCAATTGTTCAAGGTTTTGGAAATGTGGGGTCTGCTGCAGCGTACTATTTAGCAAAAATGGGAGCTAAAGTTATTGGTATTATCGATAGAGATGGAGGCGTTTTAAACGAAAACGGATTCTCTTTTGAGGAAATTACGGCTTTATTTTTAGCAAAAGACGGTAATAAATTAGTAGCTGATACCATGATTCCGTTTGAAGAGATAAACGATAAAATCTGGAAAATGGGTGCTCAAATTTTCACTCCATGTGCAGCTTCAAGATTAGTTACTAAAGAACAAGTTGATAATATGATTAACGCTGGATTAGAAGTAATTTCTTGTGGGGCAAATGTACCTTTTGCAGATAAAGAAATTTTCTTTGGTCCAATTATGGAAGACACCGATTCTAAAGTAAGTTTAATTCCTGACTTTATTTCAAATTGTGGTATGGCTCGCGTTTTTGCTTATTTCATGGAGAAAAAAGTACAAATGACAGACGAAGCTATTTTTAACGATTCATCTGAAATTATCAAAAAAGCAATTCAAAAAACATACGACTTAAGTTCTGATAAGAAAAATATCAGTGCGCGTGCTTTTGAAATTGCACTAAAACAATTAGTATAAATTATTAGTTTTATAAAATAAAAAAAGTTGTAAGTAAAACTTACAACTTTTTTTTATAATTACACGTTAACTTTTATTTCTCAAACTCTTTTAAAGTAGTGATAATTATAGCTACACAAGCTCTTAGTTGCTCTTCATTCATAACTAATGGTGGAGCAAAACGAATAATATTACCATGTGTTGGTTTTGCTAATAAGCCATTTTCTGCCAACTTCATACAAATATTCCAAGCGGTATCACTTTCTTCAGTATCATTAATTACTACTGCATTTAATAACCCTTTACCTCTAACCAAAGTAGCAACCGTTGAATTTTGAATATAAGCAGTTAATTCTGCTCTAAAAATTTGTCCTAAACGGTCCGCATTATCAGCCAATTGCTCATCTTTAACCACATCTAAAGCAGCCATAGCAACTGCTGCAGCAATAGGATTTCCACCAAAAGTAGAACCATGTTGACCTGGTTTTATCACATTCATAATAGCATCATTAGCTAAAACCGCGGAAACGGGATACACCCCTCCAGAAATTGCTTTTCCTAAAATTAAAACATCAGGTTGTACATTTTCATGATGCACAGCCAATAATTTACCTGTTCTTGCAATACCTGTTTGCACTTCGTCTGCTATAAACAATACATTATATTTTTCGCAAAGCGCTTTAGCTTGAGCTAAATATCCTTCAGAAGGCACATAAACTCCCGCTTCGCCTTGAATTGGCTCTACTAAAAACCCAGCAATATTTGGTGAAGAAGCCAATGCATTTTCTAAAGCTTGAATATCATCGTAAGGAATACGAATGAAGCCTTCCGTATATGGTCCAAAATTCTTTCTTGCATTTTCATCATTTGAAAATGAAATAATGGTAGTTGTTCTTCCATGGAAATTGTTTTCACAAACAATAATTTGCGCTTGTTTTTCGGCAATTCCTTTTTTCTCATACGCCCATTTTCTACAAATTTTAACCGCAGTTTCCACTGCTTCAGCACCTGTATTCATTGGCAATACCTTATCAAAACCGAAATATTCAGTTACGTATTTTTCATAAACACCTAACTTATCGTTATAGAATGCACGAGAAGTTAAAGTAAGTGTTTGTGCTTGTTCAATCATTGCTCCAACAATTTTTGGATGACAATGTCCTTGATTTACTGCCGAATAAGCAGAAAGAAAATCAAAATATTTTTTCCCTTCTACATCCCAAACATAAACTCCTTCCCCTTTACTTAAAACAACAGGAAGTGGATGGTAATTGTGTGCACCGAATTTATCTTCTAATGCAATAGCTTCAGCCGAACTTAATTTTTCTAAAACTGACATGATTTGTTGATTGTTATTGATTTATAAAATCGCAATTCCTTCTTTTTGGCGAGAAATCAACCTTTGATTTACAAAATTATAAAATTTTGACATTTATTTTTTAATTCTTTCTAAAATATCATTCATCATTTCAATTTGAACCTTTTGAATTTCAATTAATTCTTGTTGTTGATGCATAATTAAATGATCTAATTTTTCATGCAACATTCTTATTTCTAATTCAGATTTTAAATTGATCATAAAATCCTTTTTTGCTCTTTCCCTATCTTTTTCTTCCTGTCTGTTTTGACTCATCATAATAACTGGAGCTTGAAGAGCAGCAATACAGGATAAAATTAAATTCAATAAAATGAAGGGATACGGATCAAATCCTTTATTGGTTAAAACCAAAACATTAATCAAAATCCAAGTAAACAAGAATCCCATAAACGAAATAATAAACGTCCAACTTCCACCAAAATCGGCTACTTTATCGGCAATTACTTGTCCAAAAGTTCTATTGTCCTCTGATTCTTCAATTTCAGAAACTAACGATTTTTCATCTTTCAGAGACTGAACCACTTTTCGTTCAATCGTAGAAATATCATAAATTTCTCTTTGCAAATAATCAGATATATAATGCTCCCTAAACTCATTTAATTCTGAAAGTGCTATTTCAGATTTTGAATTAAATGTTGGATATTCCTTTTTAATTAAAGATAAGATAGGCTCTCTTACAATACTTCCTTCTATCCTTTCATGAATAGGAAATTCTTTATTTGAGATCGCACTAACAAAAGTAGATTTAGTTGACATGTTTTTATTTTTCATTATACATTTCTAGCAATTTTGAAACGGTATTCCAATTTCTAATGGTAGCAATAACATTTAATTTCTTTTCAATGTATTTTTGATCTAAACGTGTTTTACCGGCACCAATCGCATATTTTATAAAGATACGATTTTTATCAATAGAAGCTTCATCAGGTTTAAACTGACTTATTTTCAACTCATTAATTGCTGAAGGCTGAAATTCTTTAGAGAGAAAGGCCACATATAATTTTTTTTCATCCACCTCCTTCTCTTTTAAATAAGGATTAGCAGAAAAACATTGTTCGATGTCTTGTTTTGAAACAACAACTATTGGCACATCTAAACCCAATTGTTTGAATAATTCTTGCTTGATGGCAAAACCCACAGAAGCGCCATGTTCCTCCTCAGAATCAATAAAAACATTGCCCGATTGAATGTAGGTACGTACATTTTGAAATCCCATATTTTCCAATAGAGATTTTAAAACATCCATTTTTATCATATTGTGTCCTGAAACATTAATGCCTCGTAATAAAGCTAAGTGTGTATACATTGTATTAAATTTGATATAAAAATAAAATAATTATACCATATAAAACGAACAATCCTTATTTTTGCTTCATGGGAAGAAAGAAAACAGACAAAATCGTATTCGAAAACGTAGAAATCCTTGATGCAGGTGCAAAAGGTGTATCAGTTGCTAAGGCTCCTGATGGAAAAGTAATTTTTATTCCGAATGTTGTTCCAGGTGATGTTGCCGACATTCAAACCTTCAAAAAAAGAAAAGCGTATTATGAAGGTAAAGCCATTAAAACCCATCAATTTTCAGAACATCGTGTAGAACCTGTGTGCGAACATTTTGGCGTGTGTGGAGGGTGCAAATGGCAGAACATGAAATACAGCCAACAATTGTTTTACAAAAATCAAGAAGTTTATAATAATTTAAAACGTATTGGAAAAATTGATTTACCTGAATTTGAACCTATTTTAGGTTCTGAAAAACAATTTTTCTATAGAAATAAAATGGAATTCGGATTTTCATCTTCGCGATGGATGACCGATGCCGAAATACAATCGGGTGAAGATTTAGACAATAAAAACGCAGTCGGTTTTCATATTCCAAGAATGTGGGATAAAATATTAGACATCAAAAAATGTCACTTACAACAAGATCCTTCAAACGCGATAAGAAATGAAATAAGACGTTTTGCAAATGAAAATAATTTATCGTTCTATAATCCTAGAAATCATGAGGGATTATTAAGAACTTTAATGATTAGAACGGCATCAACGGGTGAAATCATGGTACTTATTCAATTCTTTGAAAAAGACAAAAATGGAATTGACTTAATGATGAATTTTTTAGCCGAACGTTTTCCAGAAATTACTTCCTTACAATATGTAATTAATCAGAAATTAAACGATACCTTATACGATCAAGATATTATTCTTTTTAAAGGAAGAGATTATATTTTGGAAGAAATGGAAGGTTTACATTTTAGTATAAATGCCAAATCGTTTTATCAAACGAATTCAGAACAAGCGTATGAATTATATTCCATCACCAGAGATTTTGCTGGATTAACTGGTGAAGAATTGGTGTATGATTTATATACTGGGACAGGAACCATTGCACAATTTGTGTCTAAAAAAGCAAAAAAGGTAATTGGTGTAGAAGCCGTACCTGAAGCTATTGCCGATGCTAAAGAAAATGCAAAACGTAACAACATTACCAATTGTGAATTCTTTGTTGGAGATATGAAAAATGTATTTAATGATGAATTCATAGCCACGCATGGCCAACCTGACGTTATTATTACCGACCCTCCAAGAGATGGTATGCACAAAGACGTAGTGGAGCAAATTTTAAAAGTTGCGCCAAAAAAAGTAGTATATGTAAGTTGTAACTCGGCGACACAAGCCAGAGATTTAGCTTTAATGGATGAAATGTACAAAGTAACACGAGTAAGACCTGTTGACATGTTTCCACAAACGCATCATGTTGAAAATGTAGTTTTATTAGAACGCAAATAGTTTACTATGAAAAAGATAATTATTATTTTATCCTTGACATTTCTATTTTCTGGATGTGAAAAAGACGATGTTTGTGATCCAAATTCAACACAAACTACTCCTAAAGTAGTTATTGAATTTTATGATGCTACTGCCACTACTGAAACAGTAAAAAACGTGACCAATTTACGTGTAATTGCTCCAAATTTTACCAATGGATTTGATTTTAGTGGAACTAGTAAAATAGAAGTACCGTTGAAAACATTTCAGGATAATTCCATTTTAAATTTTATCCAAAGTGGTAGTGATACCGACACTACTAATGATAATCTAGATGAAATTACATTCAACTACACAAGAAAAGAAACTTATATATCAAGAGCTTGTGGTTATAAAACTACTTATACTTTGGACACTACAAATCCAGTTGTTATAACTCCAGATGCGTCCAATTGGATTCAAAATATTGTTGTTGTTCAACCTAATATAGAAAATGAAAATGAAACACATATCAAAATCTATTTTTAGTCTTATCTTGATACTAAGTGTTTCCTTTTCTACACTTGCTCAAGACAAAAAACAAAAAACGGATACTGTAAAGATTCCTCAACGTTACGGATTACGCGTTGGTATTGATTTACATAGATTAACTAAATCCTTTTATGATAAAAATTATAAAGGAATAGAATTAGTTGGAGATTATCGATTAACGAATAAATTCTATGTAGCAGGAGAACTTGGAAATGAAGAAAAAACAAAAAATGATGACCAATTAAATTACACTACAAAAGGGACGTATTTTAAAGTAGGTTTTGATTATAATGCCTATGAAAATTGGTTAGATATGGAAAACATGATTTACATTGGTATGCGAGGCGGGTTTTCAACCTTTAGCCAAACTTTAAATAGCTACAACATTTACGAACCAGGAAGTTATTATGGTGAAAACACAATAAATTCAGGCGAAAAATGGAGTGGTTTATCAGCAAGTTGGATTGAAGTTGTAAGTGGATTAAAAGCAGAAGTTTTGAATAATTTATATGTCGGTTTTTCCGTTCGTCTCAATTATTTAATTTCGAATAAGGAACCGGATGGTTTTGCTAATTTACAAATTCCAGGCTTTAACAAAACCTATGAAAACAGCAAATTTGGAGCAGGATTTAATTACACTATTAGTTATTTTATACCACTTTATAAATCTAAAAAATAAAAAATGCCTCAATTGAGGCATTTTTTATTTTTTAATTTCTTTAACTCCTTTTGTAAACATCCATGACATAAATAGTTTTTCTCCTTCAGAGGTTCTGATAGCTTTGAATTTTGGCGACAATAAAGTTGCTACTATAAATGCTGCTAATGGAATTTGCCAACTCTTAAAATTAGCGTATTCAGCAAATAAATATCTTGCAGGAAAAAATATAATTGCGAAACCAATAAAATTAAATAGTAATGCTTTTGTTTGTTTTGACATGTTTATTCTTCTTTAAGTGTAAAAATAATATTTTCAAAATCTTTTTTAAATTTCTCTTTATTTTCTAGCAATGTCCAACTCATAACTTGATAAAAAGATGTTGGTGTTTCAACCAGTCCCATTACATAATATAAATTCAACTCTAATTCTTTATCTCTTAAGCTACATTCATTATAAAGAATAGTATAATTTCCAATTGTTTTCTTTTTAGGAGTTCCTAATTTTCTATTTGAATAATTTTCGCCTACGCCTAAATCTTTAAAAACCACATCATAAAATTCATCAATCCCTTCATAATTTATTTCAGAAAGTTTCAAGTTTTCTTTCGAATCTTCGATTACAATTGTATAAACTTCTTTAACAGGATTTTGAAATTCTAAACAAGCATCATCGTTTAATCCTGAAGTTCTAGTCATATAATCAGGAACAGATAATTTTACAACATGTCCTGTTTGATATTCTACCATTTTTGTTTGTCCAATTACAAATTGAGCTAGTAACAGAACTGTTAGTAATTTAATTTTTTTCATCTTTTTTTGGTTTATTATTTTCTACTAGTTATTTTTTTCTATACTGATTGAGTTGGCGAAGAAAATTTTGCACGTTTACTCCCCTCATACATTTCATATTTAACCAATCGTGCTTCTAATTTACCATTAAACAACTTAATTTTTCTCGAAGGACGTAAACCTACAAATTTTAAGGCTTCTAAATTTGAAGTAATAAACCACGCATTTGTATTAGGATATTTTTGTTTCAAGGTATCACCTATCTCCCGATAAAAACGTTCCATCTGAATATCTAATCGTTCACCATAAGGCGGGTTAAATACCATATGTAAAGGCCCTTGAACTTCTTTTTTCGATTCAAAGAAATCTTCTTGTTCAATTTTTACATATTCATCTAAATTGGCATTGATTAAATTATCCTTTGCTTTTCGAACAGCACTTGGCGCTTTATCGTAACCAGTAATTGTATAATGAAATTCTTTTGTTTTCTTTAACAAAGATTCCAAAATAGTATCAAATAATTCACTGTCCCAATCTTGCCACTTTTCAAAAGCAAATTCTTTTCTATTAATATTAGCCGGTATATTGCACGCAATCATAGTTGCTTCAGCTAAAATAGTCCCGCTACCACACATTGGGTCTAAAAAATGAGCATTGCCATCCCAACCCGACAACAATAAAATACCTGCCGCTAATACCTCATTAATTGGCGCTATATTAGTAGCAGTTCTGTACCCTCTATGATGTAAAGAAGCACCTGAAGTATCGAGAGAAACCGTACATAAATCTCTATCAATATGAATATGAATTCTCAAATCCGGATGATCTTTATCAATATTAGGCCTACTACCTGTTTGTTCTCTAAATTGGTCAACAATAGCATCTTTAACTTTTAGCGCTACAAACTGGCTATGTGTAAACGCTTCAGAATATAACGTTGTTTCAATTACAAATGATTGATTATTGTTTAAATAAGTTGACCAATCTATCTTTTGAATTCCGTCATATAACCCTTTTTCATTAAATACTTTAAAAGAATGAATAGGTTTTAATATTTTTAAAGCTGTTCGTAGGGCTAAATTTGCTTTATACATAAAACCTTTATCCCCAGAAAAGCTAACCATTCGTGTTCCTTTTTGAACATTTTGTGCGCCTAACTGATGCAATTCTTTTTCCAATACTTCTTCAAAACCAAAAAAAGTTTTGGCTACCATCTTAAAATTCTCCATTGAGATTTGTTCTAATATCTTACTATATATTCTGCAAAAATAGACTAAATTTGTCGTTCCTAATATTATATTTAAAATAAATGTCAAACATCCTTCAAACAGAAAATAAAGATTGGTTTAGTGAATGGTTCAACACCCCTTATTATCATATTTTATACAAAGATAGAAATGATGAGGAAGCACAATTATTCATGGATAATTTAACCCATTACTTAAACTTACCTGAAGATGCCAAAATTTTAGATTTAGCCTGTGGAAAAGGAAGACATTCCATTTATTTAAATAATTTAGGATATCAAGTAACCGGTGTAGACATATCAAGCAATAGTATTAAAATTGCTAATCAATCAGCAAATGAAAAATTACACTTTCATGTACATGATATGCGTGAGCCTTTAGAACAAGAATACGATGCCATTTTTAACTTGTTCACTAGTTTTGGTTATTTCGATCAAGATATTGATAATATTAAAACGCTTCAAGCTATTAAAAACAGTTTAAATGAATATGGCTTTGGTGTCATCGACTTTTTAAATGCAGACTACATCATTGCCAATTTAGTTCCAGAAGAAACTAAAACAGTTGATGGAATAGATTTTCACATAAAAAGATATGTTGAAAATAAAAAAATCATAAAAGAAATAAAATTTTCAGACAAGGGTCAGGATTTTCACTTCCAAGAAAAAGTAGCGGCTTTAACTTTAGAAGACTTTGAACAAATGATGGAAGCCTGTGACATTAATCTTTTAGATATTTTTGGTGATTATAAGCTTCATAAATTTTACAAAAACCAATCGGAAAGATTGATTATGATTTTTAAATAACATTCAATGAATTATTTAGTTTACATATTTCCTTTTTTTGCTGTTCTTCTAGGCTATGTATTAGCATTTTATTTTACACCAAAAAACAAAAAACAAATAAAACTATTACTAGCTTTTAGTGGATCATTTTTATTATCATTAACAGTGATGCATTTATTACCTGGAATCTATCTTTCAGAACTAAATGAACATTCCCATTCAGACTCTCACGAACATATACATTCCTCTATTGGTATTTTTATTATGCTTGGAATTATATTTCAAATAATATTAGAGTATTTCTCCAAAGGTGCAGAACATGGACATGTACATGGACATGATAAAATGAATCACATCCCTTGGTTATTATTCTTCAGTTTATGCATACATGCCATATTAGAAGGAATACCAATTAACAAAGACAATCATTTAGCCTATGGTATTGCCATCCATCATTTTCCTATTGCAATGATATTGACAATATTTTTTAAAAATGCCCAATTAAATTCAAAAGCAATTTTTTCTTTTATGATAACATTTGCCTTAATGACACCATTAGGTACATTATTAGCAGCACATTTATCAATTTTTGAACCTATTGAAAAACAATTAGTCGGATTTGTAATAGGTATTCTATTTCATATTTCATCGACAATTATCTTTGAAACCAGCGAAGGTCATAAATTTAATTTAGCAAAATTATTAGCTATTATTTTTGGTATAATAATAGCCACATTTATGTAACTATAAGCAAATATTATAATTATATAAAACTATAACACTAATTGTTTTATAACTTTACATTAATTTTAAAAGTACTAGTTATGAAAGCAAATCAAATAGGTATAAACACACAAAAAGCTGAAACATTAGCAAAAGAATTAAATATTTTATTGGCGAATTATTCCCTATTTTATCAAAATGTTAGAGGATGTCATTGGAATATAAAAGGTAATAAATTTTTTGAATTACACGTCAAATTCGAAGAATTATACAATGACTTAATTATAAAAATTGATGATATAGCAGAAAGAATACTTACACTTGGTTTTAACCCAGATCATCAATTTTCCAATTATTTAGAAGTCTCAACTATAAAAGAACTTAAAGAGACTTCAAAAGATACTACTTCAATAGAATCAATTGTTAATTCCTTTTCCATTTTAATTACATTACAACGCGATATATTAAAATTAGCACAAGAAACTGAAGACGAAGGAACGGCATCATTAATGAGTGATAATATACGTGAACAAGAAAAATTAATTTGGATGTACAATTCGTACTTGGGATAAATTAAATTTCTTTAACCATAAGCTTGAACCCTGTTCAGGCTTTTTTTATGTAGCAGCCTTAGGGTAATTTGGTTCCGTTTTTCCTTGTGTGTGGTATTGGTGTTTCACCTAGGCTGTAATGAGTATATCTATAGGATATTTACCCCTTTTTGATTAGGGTATTTGAGGTATATAACAAATAAAGTCACACTTGAAAGAATAATCTCTCTTAAAGAAGGTGTCTCGTTATTTGAGACGAGACATTTGACAACACAAAAGAGCATGCCTTGAAGATTTATGCTACAAGACCTTTTACGCTATTGTATTTGTTAGTATTTAAAAAGATTGAGATTGATACAAAAAAAAATCCAGACGAAAAACATATAGTTTTTGTCTGGATTAAAGAAGGCGGCGACCTACTCTCCCATCTCGTCCTTTAAGACGAGACAGTACCATTGACATTTGACAACACAAAAGAGCATGCCTTGAAGATTTATGCTACAAGAGCTTTAGCTTTAATGTATTTGTTCGTATTCTAAAAAATTGAGATTGATACAAAAAAAAATCCAGACGAAAAACATATAGTTTTTGTCTGGATTAAAGAAGGCGGCGACCTACTCTCCCACAGTAATGCAGTACCATTGGCGCAGTCGGGCTTAACTTCTCTGTTCGGAAAGGGAAGAGGTGAGCCCCGACGCAATAACCACCTTAATGTTTTGTTATGTTTAATCAATTACTTTTGTTAATCATAACAGTCTCGTTACTACGAACGAAACAAATATTTTAACATATTGAGATAATAGTCACACTAGTAAAAGAAGTTGCTTGCTCCCGATTGCTCGGAGCAAGACGTACAATAAGCTTACGGGTTATTAGTACTACTCGGCTATGACATTACTGCCTTTACACCTATAGCCTATCAACGTGGTCATCTTCCACGACCCTTAAAAGAAATCTCATCTTGTGGTGGGTTTCGCGCTTATATGCTTTCAGCGCTTATCCCTTCCGAACGTAGCTACTCAGCAGTGCCCCTGGCGAGACAACTGATACACTAGAGGTTCGTCCAACTCGGTCCTCTCGTACTAGAGTCAGATCCACTCAAATTTCTAACGCCCACAGTAGATAGAGACCGAACTGTCTCACGACGTTCTGAACCCAGCTCGCGTGCCACTTTAATGGGCGAACAGCCCAACCCTTGGGACCTTCTCCAGCCCCAGGATGTGACGAGCCGACATCGAGGTGCCAAACCCCCCCGTCGATATGAGCTCTTGGGGGAGATCAGCCTGTTATCCCCGGCGTACCTTTTATCCTTTGAGCGATGGCCCTTCCATGCGGAACCACCGGATCACTATGCTCTACTTTCGTACCTGATCGACCTGTATGTCTCTCAGTCAAGCTCCCTTATGCCATTGCACTCTACGCACGGTTACCAAGCGTGCTGAGGGAACCTTTAGAAGCCTCCGTTACTCTTTTGGAGGCGACCACCCCAGTCAAACTACCCACCAAGCAATGTCCCCCGCACTGCGGGGTTAGGCCTCAGACAAGCAAAGGGTGGTATTTCAACAATGACTCCAGAACTCCTAGCGAAGCCCCTTCATAGTCTCCCACCTATCCTACACATCACGTGTCCAAGGTCAATACTAAGCTATAGTAAAGGTGCACAGGGTCTTTTCGTCCCACTGCGGGTAATCGGCATCTTCACCGATACTACAATTTCACCGAGCTCATGGCTGAGACAGTGTCCAGATCGTTACACCATTCGTGCAGGTCGGAACTTACCCGACAAGGAATTTCGCTACCTTAGGACCGTTATAGTTACGGCCGCCGTTTACTGGGGCTTCAATTCAATGCTTCTCCGAAGATAACATCTCCTCTTAACCTTCCAGCACCGGGCAGGTGTCAGGCCCTATACTTCATCTTACGATTTTGCAGAGCCCTGTGTTTTTGATAAACAGTCGCCTGGACCTCTTCACTGCGGCCAGCTTGCGCTGGCGACCTTTCTCCCGAAGTTACAGGTCTATTTTGCCTAATTCCTTAGCCATGAATCTCTCGAGCACCTTAGGATTCTCTCCTCAACTACCTGTGTCGGTTTACGGTACGGGTACTGTTAATCTAAGTTTAGAGGTTTTTCTTGGAAGCCCTTAGGTACACTATCACTTCAGCCGAAGCCTCCGTGTACTATCGCATTTCACCAAACTCTACGGATTTGCCTATAGAGCCTATAGCTAGGTGCTTTAACGAACTATTCCGTCAGTTCGCGGTACTTTCATCACTCCGTCACCCCATCACAATTAACAGTAGTACGGGAATATTAACCCGTTGGCCATCGACTGCTCCTTTCGGATATGCCTTAGGACCCGACTAACCCTCAGCTGATTAGCATAGCTGAGGAAACCTTAGTTTTTCGGTGTGCGGGTTTCTCGCCCGCATTATCGTTACTTATGCCTACATTTGCTTTTCTAACCAGTCCAGCATAGCTCACGCTACACCTTCAACCCTGTTAGAATGCTCCCCTACCACTGATATTACTATCAATCCATAGCTTCGGTAGTATACTTATGCCCGATTATTATCCATGCTCGACCGCTCGACTAGTGAGCTGTTACGCACTCTTTAAATGAATGGCTGCTTCCAAGCCAACATCCTAGCTGTCTGGGCAGTCAAACCTCGTTTTTTCAACTTAGCATACATTTGGGGACCTTAGCTGATGGTCTGGGTTCTTTCCCTCTCGGACATGGACCTTAGCACCCATGCCCTCACTGTATAGAAACATTTATTAGCATTCGGAGTTTGTCAGGAATTGGTAGGCGGTGAAGCCCCCGCATCCAATCAGTAGCTCTACCTCTAATAAACTTAACTACACGCTGCCCCTAAAGGCATTTCGGGGAGTACGAGCTATTTCCGAGTTTGATTGGCCTTTCACCCCTACCCACAGGTCATCCGAAGACTTTTCAACGTCAACCGGTTCGGACCTCCACTATGTGTTACCACAGCTTCATCCTGCCCATGGGTAGATCACACGGTTTCGCGTCTACCATTACTGACTATAGCGCCCTATTCAGACTCGCTTTCGCTACGGATCCATGTCTTAAACACTTATCCTCGCCAGCAACGGTAACTCGTAGGCTCATTATGCAAAAGGCACGCCGTCATTCGCCTGGGCGAACTCCGACCGCTTGTAAGCGTATGGTTTCAGGATCTATTTCACTCCGTTATTCACGGTTCTTTTCACCTTTCCTTCACAGTACTGGTTCACTATCGGTCTCTCAGGAGTATTTAGCCTTACCGGATGGTCCCGGCAGATTCAGACAGGGTTTCACGTGCCCCGCCCTACTCAGGATACCACTATCAATAACTTCCATTACCTATACAGGACTATCACCTTGTATCGTTAACCTTTCCAGGTTATTCTAGTTCTGTTAGCATCAAATCTCGTGGTCCTACAACCCCAGAATTGCCGTAACAACTCTGGTTTGGGCTAATGCGCTTTCGCTCGCCACTACTCACGCAATCACTTTTGTTTTCTTTTCCTCCGCCTACTTAGATGTTTCAGTTCAGCGGGTTCGCTCACCTATCGGTGTACTATGTCTTCAACATAGTGGGTTGCCCCATTCGGAAATTTGCGGATCAATTCGTATGTGCCGATCCCCGCAACTTATCGCAGCTTATCACGTCCTTCATCGCCTCTGAGAGCCTAGGCATCCCCCATACGCCCTTATTTTGCTTATTGTTTTCTTTTGGTCTTACTTATTACTAAGTAAAACTGTGTCTTTCTACTTGTTTGTATATTATCTCAATATGTCAATGAACTTTAATTAATTAATAATTATCAATTAATAATTATCAATTATTTGGTGGAGAATATCGGAGTCGAACCGATGACCTCCTGCGTGCAAGGCAGGCGCTCTAGCCAGCTGAGCTAATCCCCCGTTTTCGTAGTATCAGTTAACAGTTATCAGTTAACAGTAACTTTAACGGTTAGCTTACCTCTAGAATTTCCTTTTTTTTAGTTAAATGAGTAGTCCCGGGCAGACTCGAACTGCCGACCCCTACATTATCAGTGTAGTACTCTAACCAGCTGAGCTACGAGACTCTGTATTTAACCTAATTTTTTGAACTAACAGCAAGAGTAATACTCTATCTTTTTACTTTTTAACCTAACACCTATATCTTATGTCTCTAGAAAGGAGGTGTTCCAGCCGCACCTTCCGGTACGGCTACCTTGTTACGACTTAGCCCCAGTTACTAGTTTTACCCTAGGCAGCTCCTTACGGTCACCGACTTCAGGTACCCCCAGCTTCCATGGCTTGACGGGCGGTGTGTACAAGGCCCGGGAACGTATTCACCGGATCATGGCTGATATCCGATTACTAGCGATTCCAGCTTCATAGAGTCGAGTTGCAGACTCCAATCCGAACTGAGACCAGTTTTGAAGATTCGCTCCTTATCGCTAAGTGGCTGCTCTCTGTACTGGCCATTGTAGCACGTGTGTGGCCCAGGACGTAAGGGCCGTGATGATTTGACGTCATCCCCACCTTCCTCACGGTTTACACCGGCAGTCTCGTTAGAGTTCCCGACATGACTCGCTGGCAACTAACGACAGGGGTTGCGCTCGTTATAGGACTTAACCTGACACCTCACGGCACGAGCTGACGACAACCATGCAGCACCTTGAAAGTGGTCCGAAGAAGGCCTAGTTTCCTAAGCTGTCCACTCCCATTTAAGCCCTGGTAAGGTTCCTCGCGTATCATCGAATTAA
Source organism: Flavobacterium indicum GPTSA100-9 = DSM 17447 (assembly GCF_000455605.1). Classification (NCBI taxonomy): domain Bacteria; kingdom Pseudomonadati; phylum Bacteroidota; class Flavobacteriia; order Flavobacteriales; family Flavobacteriaceae; genus Flavobacterium; species Flavobacterium indicum. Next base: position 699,247 of record NC_017025.1, on the reverse strand, counting down.
ACCACATGCTCCACCGCTTGTGCGGGCCCCCGTCAATTCCTTTGAGTTTCACACTTGCGTGCGTACTCCCCAGGTGGGATACTTATCACTTTCGCTTAGCCACTCAGATTGCTCCGAACAGCTAGTATCCATCGTTTACGGCGTGGACTACCAGGGTATCTAATCCTGTTCGCTCCCCACGCTTTCGTCCATCAGCGTCAATAAATTGTTAGTAACCTGCCTTCGCAATTGGTATTCCATGTAATATCTAAGCATTTCACCGCTACACTACATATTCTAGTTACTTCACAATTATTCAAGTCTAACAGTATCAATGGCAGTTTGATCGTTGAGCGACCAGATTTCACCACTGACTTATTAAACCGCCTACGGACCCTTTAAACCCAATGATTCCGGATAACGCTCGCATCCTCCGTATTACCGCGGCTGCTGGCACGGAGTTAGCCGATGCTTATTCATACAGTACCGTCAAGCTCCCACACGTGAGAGGGTTTCTTCCTGTATAAAAGCAGTTTACAATCCATAGGACCGTCTTCCTGCACGCGGCATGGCTGGTTCAGTCTTGCGACCATTGACCAATATTCCTCACTGCTGCCTCCCGTAGGAGTCTGGTCCGTGTCTCAGTACCAGTGTGGGGGATCTCCCTCTCAGGACCCCTACCCATCATAGCCTTGGTATGCCGTTACCATACCAACTAGCTAATGGGACGCATGCTCATCTTGTACCGTTGGAACTTTAGTAAAAAAGTGATGCCACTTCTAAACACCATGGGGTATTAATCCAAATTTCTCTGGGCTATCCCCCTGTACAAGGTAGATTGCATACGCGTTACGCACCCGTGCGCCGGTCTCAAGTTAGCAAGCTAACTCTACCCCTCGACTTGCATGTGTTAGGCCTGCCGCTAGCGTTCATCCTGAGCCAGGATCAAACTCTTCATCGTAGATTTTTAATATTTTTCGACGATATATTTTTTGCTAGGTCTAATTTCGTATACTCGAAAAAGTCTTACTCTTATTCTTGTATGCTGTCAATCCAATATGTCTATGAACTTATTCTCTTATTCTTAATCACTAACCTCTCTCAGTTAGCGGGTGCAAAAGTAAAAACTTTATTTTAAACAACCAAAATAATTTTAAACTTTTTTTGAAGAAATTTTAAATTATTTTAAAACCATTTTTTTATAAAGAACTTCGCTATCTCTAGCAACTTTTGCGGGGCGCAAAGATACAATCTTTATTTCCTATTATCCAAAAGTTTTTTTAACTTTTTTCTAATTTATTTTAGTATCGTTTCAATGAGCGTGCTTGTTGTAAGCGGGTGCAAAAGTAGTAACTTATTCCGTACTTCCAAACCTTTTTACAATCTTTTTTTAATTTATTTTTCTATCCACTTAAAACCAAGAAGTTACATTTCAAAGTTTTTTTTGCATTTGGTCGGAGGTTAGATGTTAGATGTTAGATGTTGGGTGTTGGATGCAAAAAAAATCAATTCTGAATGCAGGAACCAAAATAGCCCTGGGTGAAACAACAGCTTGTTTGCTCCTATATACTACAAACAAAAATCCTGCCGTGCGACATTAGAAGCACATGCAGGATTTATTGTTTGTTTTATAGAAGTAAACAACTAGCGTGGAACACAGGAGTAGCTACTAATCAAATTTTAATGCTTTTACTGGTGATACTTTAGTAATTATATAAGAAGGAATAATCAATACCAAACCACATATTATAACTGTTCCTATATTCAATAGTATAATATAAAACCAATTGATATCTACAGGTGCTACATTTACATAGTAACTTTCTGGGTTTAGCTTTACAATTCCGAAATATCTTTGCACATACAATAGTACTAACGCAATTCCGTTCCCCCACAACAATCCTCTTCCTATTAGATATACCGCATTATAAATAAATATTTTTCTAATGGTCCAATTGTTCGCTCCAATAGCTTTTAACAATCCTATTAACTGTGTACGTTCTAAAATTAGAACTAACAATGCCACGACCATATTTATGGTTGCTACAACAATCATTATAATTAATATAACGATAATATTAAAATCAAATAATTTCAACCATTCGAATATACTGTAATATTTTTGCGAAATGGGTGTACTATTATAGGTAGGCGGAATAGTTCTATAAACGTGTTCTGCAATTTCGTCGAGCTTATCAAAATCATCAATAAAAACTTCATAAGCGCCAATTTGATTTTTGGTCCATTTATTTATTCGCTGAACATGTTCAATATTTCCAATAACATAATTAGCATCAAAATCTTGAAATCCTGAATTGTATATTCCGGCAATTTTAAATTTACGAACACTTGGCAACTTACCCTGTTCCTTCATGAAGAAGGTATTAAAACGGTCTCCTACTTTTAAATGCAACCTATTGGCTAAGTATTTTGAAATTAAAACTTCATTTATATCCTCTTCACTAAACTTAGGAAGTCTACCTTCTACAAGAAATTCATTTAAATTTTTCCAATCATATTTAGTATCAACGCCTTTAAAAATTATCCCTTCAAACGCTGAAGCTGTTCGAATTAAACCTGCTTTTGTTGCAATTGGCTGAACATGACTTACATGTTCAATTTTTTTGAGTTGTTGAATAGGGAAAGAAGTTTCTGATAAGGGTTCTACCGCTACCTGCGATTGATTATCGTCAAAATTTGAAATAATAATTTGACCATTAAAAGCCGAAATTTTTTCTCTAATTTTTTTTTGCAACCCAATTCCTGTTGCTACGGACATGATCATCATTAAAATACTTAATGCAATTGCCAGTATCGCAATTTTTATAATTGGAGAAGAAACACTACTTTTATAGCTTTTAGCGTCAATGAGTCTTTTGGCGATAAAAAATTCTAAATTCAATCTATTATTATTTATGAAGTTCGATTTTACAAAACAATTAGGTTTCAAAATTACGTTTTTATTTTTTGGTTTGCTATTATTTTCTTGTTCAAGTTCCACAAAAACACTTTCGACTTCAGAAGTAAAACAAAAATCTAGTACAACTACAGAATTGAAACCGATAGGCAAAATCATTGTTGGAGCTGAACGATTTGAACACTATTTATTTGATTTAAAAAACAAGAACGTTGGCATCGTTACAAATCAGACTGGGGTAATTCCTGTATACAACCACACAAACAACACTACTTCCTATAAACATGTTGTCGATTTTTTAATTGAAAGTCAGGTTAAAGTTACTAAAATTTATGCTCCAGAGCACGGTTTTAGAGGAACTGCCGATGCCGGTGAATTAATTGTTGATGGAAAAGACACAAAAACTGGATTACCAATTGTTTCGTTATACGGAGCTAACAAAAAGCCAAAACCTGAACATGTAACAGATATTAATGTAATGATTTTTGACATTCAAGATGTAGGTGCACGTTTTTACACTTACATTTCGACGTTACATTATGTAATGGAAGCTTGTGCAGAAAACAATATTGAATTAGTTGTTTTTGACAGACCTAATCCGAATGGAACTATTATAGACGGACCAATTTTAGAAAAAGAATATTCTAGTTTTGTGGGTATGCATCCTATCCCTGTATTACACGGCATGACTATAGGAGAATATGCAAAAATGATCAACGGTGAAGGTTGGTTAAAAGGCGGCATAAAGTGTAACTTAAAAGTTGTTCCTTGTTACAACTACAAAAGAGAATACCCGTATAGTTTACCTATAAAACCATCACCCAATTTACCAAACGACCAAGCTATTAATTTATATGCAAGTTTATGTTTATTTGAAGGAACCAATGTAAGCGTTGGTCGAGGAACAGAAAAACAATTTCAAATTTATGGATCGCCTTTTTTAAAAGAAATGAAATTTGAATTTACACCGGTTCCCAACTTTGGAGCAAAAGAACCATTACACCAAGACAAAAAATGTTTTGGAGAAGATTTAACCAAAATAAAAAAAGTAACGCGATTAGAATTAAAATGGTTGATCAATGCCTACAATCACACGGAAGATAAATCCACTTTTTTCAATGAATTTTTCTATAAGCTTGCTGGAACAAAGCAATTAAAGGAACAAATTGAAAAAGGCATGACAGAAATTGAAATTAGAAATTCATGGCTTTCTGGTTTAACCAATTTCAAAAATATGCGAAAAAAATATTTGATCTATAATTGATTATAGTGGCATTTTCTTTTTCATTTCTTCCACAATATTATAGGCGGCTGGACAAATTGCGACATTTTTTATGGTCAAATTTGCTATTTGTTGAAATTTTTGACGGTCGGTGTGTGGGAATTCGCGACAAGCTTTAGGTCGCACATCATAAATCATGCAATAATTTTCGGCATCTAAAAATGTACACGGCACCTGTTGCAATACATAATCCTGGTCTTCATCAATTCGTAAATACTGCTCAATAAACTGTTGTGGCTTTTGTCTAAAATGTTTTGCAATTCGTTCTATATCTGCCGAAGTAAAAAGTGGTCCAGTCGTTTTACAACAATTAGCACATTCCAAGCAATTGGTTTTTTTAAATTCGGCATCATGCAAATCCTGCATCACATAATCTAAATTTTTAGGTGTTTTCTTTTTTAACTTATCGAAATACTTTTTGTTTTCGTTATGCTTATCTTTGGCCAGTTTTTGTATTTCGTTTAAAGATGGTTTTAACATAAAAAGCTAGATTTAGAACTACAAAGTTACAACAATAACTTTATTAACCTTAAATTAGAGGTCGATTACTTAATTTCTCAAAACAACAAAATGAAAGATTTATTTGGACAAGCCCTTCTCGATTACCAAACTAACCATTCCCCTGAAAACATACTTACAGAAACCAATATTTCGGAAGAAGATGAAATGGATGTTGCTTATTTATTCCGTTCATATAAAGAAATGCCCAAATTAGAACAAAAGGCATTACAACTTTCGAAAGGCAAAATATTAGATGTTGGATGTGGCGCTGGAAGTCATGCCTTATACTTACAAGAAAAAGGATTAGATGTTACCGCCATTGACCTTTCAAAAAAAGCTATAGAAACCTGTCAATTAAGAGGTATAAAAAACACATTTAACTGTAATGTTTTAGATTTGAATATACATCAAGACGACAAGTACGATACTATTTTGCTTTTAATGAATGGTACTGGAATTTTTGGTAAATTAAACCAAATATCAAAATATTTAACCCATTTAAAATCATTGTTAAACGAAGGTGGACAAATTTTAATTGACAGTTCCGATTTGATATATATGTATGATCAAGACGAAGATGGCGCTTATGAAGTTCCTGCAACAGGGTATTATGGCGAATTGACTTTTACTATTTCCTACAAAGGACAAACGGAAGAACCTTTTGATTGGTTGTATTTAGACTACAACACGCTACAAAATGCGTGTCATGCACATGGCATGAACTGTGAATTAATTGAAGAAGGCGAACATTTTGATTATTTAGCAAGACTAACTTTATAAAAGAAAAAAGCCAAATTCTTATTGTGATACGAATTTGGCTTTTTTATATACCTTATTTTAGTTTAAGGAATATTTAAATATTTATGTGTTTGTAATGAAACTCTCCATTTGGGATTATTCATTACATAGTCTACAATTAAAGGAGTCATCTCTTCTTTTTTACTCCATTCGGGTTGAAGAAACAAAATGGCCTTTGGGTTTACCTTTGTAGCTTGCTCTTCAGCAAACATAAAATCGTGTTTATTATGAATAATTACTTTCAATTCATCTGCCAATTCAAAGGCACTTTGTGTGGGCAATTTCGTTTTTTTAGGTGACAAACAAAACCAATCCCAACTTCCTGTAACCTCATATGCCCCTGACGTTTCAATGTGCACTCTTAAATTTTCTTCTTTTAATGCATTTGTCAAAGGCAACATATTCCATGATAACGGTTCACCACCAGTAACAACAACAGTTTCTGCATATTGCTTTGCGTTACTCACGATAGTTGAAATTTCTGTAGGCGGATGCAAATCAGCATTCCAACTTTCTTTAACATCACACCAATGACAACCCACATCACAACCACCCACTCTAATAAAATAAGCTGCTGTTCCAGTATAAAAACCTTCGCCTTGTATTGTATAAAATTCTTCCATTAAAGGAAGCATTTCCCCTTTATCAACGGCTAATTGTATTTCTTTTTGTAACATTCTTTTAAAAATAGTCTGCAAAGATACATCAAAGTTAAACATAAAAAAAGCTGGTAGTAATTTACCAGCTTAAAATTTTATGTTTTATAAATTTACTTCTTTAACACTTGTAAAGATTGTGTTATGTAAGCATCTGTAGGATTTAATTTTTTAGCTTCTTCAAAAGCTGCAATTGCTTTTACTTTATCTGTAGCTGCATAACTAGATCCAATAAATGTATAGGCTTCTAATAAATTCTTTTTAACTGCATCTTTAGACAATTCAGCTTCACCTTTTGCTACTACAGTTTTAACATATCCTTCATAATCACCCAATGCAGTTTTTTTAGATTCCTCTGTGTCAATAACACGATTTAATTTACCTTTATTTAAATACGCATCTTGTGTTGTTGGAGAATTTTTAATTACTTCTGCAAACGCTGAATTTGCTTTTTCAAATTCAGGTTTCATTGCTAATTTTTGTTCAGCAGTTTTATCAATTGAAGAAATAAAGATAGACTGACCATAATAGTAATTATCTAATGTATACGTTTTTGATTCTTTATTTTTCAACGCTAATTCAAATAATTTAGCCGCTTCATAATAAGCTTTTTGTTTATACATTTTTACACCTAACTCACTAAATTCACCTGACAATTTATGATCTAATTCAGCTGCTTTTTGTAAATCAACTAATGCTTCATTAAACTTAGTTGGATTAGTAAGCACACCATTTGCATCAACAGCATAAGATAATTTTGCTTTTGCTAAACCTAAGTAGTCTCTACCTTTGATTTTTTTAGGATCCGTTTTAGAGAAAAAATCATTAAATGCTTTAATAGCTGCTTCATTTTTTCCAGTTTCTAAAGACGCATATCCTAAATATCTATAAATTCTTGGGTTTACTTTATCCATTTTTTGAATAGCTAAAGCTTCTGCTTCAAGCGCTTTCCAATCTTTTGTAATAATTAAGAAATCGGCATAACGCATTCTTGAATCTACAGAAGAATCCGTTAAACTCATATATTTTCTGTATGACTCTAATGCTTTAACTGTATTTTCATTATATTTTTTTAAGTCAGAATAGCCCCAAGCAAAATAGGTTTCAGCTAATTCTCTGTGAGCTGGACCATAGTTCGGATTGATTGCTATAACTTCATTAATTGCTTTAATTGATTCAGGATACGCTTTTGCATTACGGGTAATCATAGCTAATTGTAATTTAGCACGCAATAATGTATTATCCAAATCATAGGCATTTCGATAAGCTGCATAAGCATCGTTCGTATTTTTATTACCTAACTGTGCATCACCAAGTGTTAATTGAGCTAAAGCTGATTTTGGATCACTTGCCACAGCTTTTTTTGCTGCTTCCACTGCTTTTGGATAATCCGGATGCTCTAAGTTCATATATGCTTTAGCAATATAAATTTGTTCTTCCGTATCTTTTTTCTTAGCACTTTGTAATGCTGTAGCAATATTTGTTGCCGCACTTGTTTTATTTCCATTAAGAAAATCAACATGTGCCAATCCAATTAAATTTAAATGACCTGCATCTTTAGCAGCTCTACCTTTTTCAAAATAAATCTTAGCAGAATCTTGTTTATCTAAATCCAAATAAACTTGACCCAAGTAAAAATAGTTTTTACCTTTATCAGGAGAAGCATTAATCATACTTTTTAATGATTTTCTTGCTTCAGAATATTTTTCTGCATCAATAGTTTTCTTAACTTGTTCTAAATCTTGTGCGTTTACTAAACTTGCACTCAACATTACAACCGCACTTGCTAATACAACTTTTTTCATTTTATTTTAGTTTATATTTTTTTTCTAATTTTTAGTTCTCTTGTTGGAATGATTTCAGGCAACAAACCTGATTTCAAAATTATTCTTTGACCAACATTACCTGCTACAAATGAAGCAAATCCCATGCCTAAACCAGTTTTACCTTGATAATTTAACAAATATATTTTACGAGACAATGGATATTCATTTAAGGCAAGACTTGATTGTGAAGGTTTTACTAATTTATTTTTAGCTATTTCTAAGCTTAAAACTTTAACATTTTTAAGCAAATTTTCAGTTTCAACATCTACATCGGTTATCCAATTCACACCTACAAATCCAATTGCGTTAGCATTTTGGGATACAAATTTAATAACTTCTAAATTATTATTTAATGCTGCAACATTAGTTTTTGGTAAACTTTTTACATTGGTTTTTTCCATTAAAAATCGCAAAGTACTCGAATTAGCATTATCAAATACCAATTGATTATTTGAAGACGAACCATTTAAAACAGACGATAATTCATTCAATGAAGTAGAAGTTTTATTATTTTCTTTATTTACAATTACTGCAATACCATCTGTTGCAATAGGTGTCACTTTTCCTAAAATTGTTTTAGATTTAAAAAACTTAATTTCGTTATCATTCAATTTTCTAGACAACACAAAATAGTTGGCTTTCCCTTCAATTATTGCCTTACTAATTTCATTTTCAGATTTGCCAATTAAATTTACTTTAGCATAGCTGTATTGACTTTCAAACACTGCTTTCTGCTCTTGCATTATTGGCATAAGTGTTTCATCAACCCAAACATCTAATTTACCTGTTGTAATGGTTTCATCAACTTCTTTAGAAGATTTATTACAAGAAACAAAAACAAACAAAACAGTTATTACAATAACTAAAAGTCTTTTCATTATTTATATTATTAAAATTCATTAAGATAAAGCAATTTTTATAGAAAATTAACCTAATTAAACAACAATTTAATTTTCATTATATTATTTAGTTTAATGCCTAAAGCTTAACACTAAATTTAAATAGTTGATGAACAAAAATCTACAATTCCGTTTACTGTTACATTTACCTTACACAAAAAAGAATCTATCTATTCATCTTTATAAGAAGAATTAAACCTATAAAACCTAAAAAAGGCATAAACTATTAAAACAATTCCAAAAGCTAATCTATTAGAATAAGGCACAGTTACTGGCATTGCCTTCCAAATAATAAAAATACCTGCTATTATTAGGTAGGCTAAAATCATAAATAGTCCTAAAACAAACAGAAATCGCTGTTTAGGCGATTTCTGCTTAAAATTATTGAATAGATTATTCATCATAATTAATCTGCTGAAATGTTGAACTTTAATGGGAAGTTATAATAAACTTTTACATTTCTTCCGTTCATAACTCCAGCTTTCCATTTTGGAGATTTCTTGATTTGTTGGATTGCCTTGTCTGCTAATTTAAAACCTTTTGGACTTTCCTCTAAAATTTCAAAATTACCTAAAGAACCATCTTCCATTACCACGAATCTCACTCTAACTGAACCATTAATTGATTCCTCAATATCTCCAAGACTTCCTAATAATCCATTTTGAACTTTCGTTCTGAAAGCATTAATACCACCTGGTGGTTCAGGATTAACCTCAACAGAAGTAAATACTTGAGAATAATCAGTGTTATCAGCAGCAACGTTAACATCACTTGCTAGTCCATCTAAAGGTATACCTGCATCAGCATCGTTTGAACCTTTAACGTCACTAGCTCCTGTTTTTTTATCTTTCAAATCATCTACAGTAGGTGGTGGTGTTTCAACCGTTTGTTTATCAACAACAACTGGTGGTACCATTTTAACAACATCTACGATTGATTTTGTTTGTTTAACAGGTTCTGCTTTTTGTTCGATGATTTTTTTAGGCTCATCTTTTTTAGGCTCAACAATTTTCTTTAATTCAACCTTTGTTATTTTTTCTTTTTCTTCTTCTTCAGAAGCTTTATCTAAATAACTTTTGATTAATGGATAAGAAACAGCAGAACCAAAAAATAACGCTCCTAAAATTAATGCAAAAATTGTAGTTTTAGGATTTGTTTGTCTTAATTCATACGCACCATAACTTTTGTTACGCCCTTCGAAAACTGTATTTAACCAGCTATCGTGGAATAAGTTTATTTTAGAACTCATAGTATATCATTTAAAAGTTAGGGTTATTTAATTCCTTTATCTTCAAGCATTTTTAAATCTTCAGGAGTAGTATCTACAATAGCATAAACTTTAGTTTTAGTAATTGCCATTTCATCTAAGATATCTACTAAATTTTTATAATTTGAAGATTTACTTGCTTTGATTAACACTGTAAGTGTTTCTTTCTCAGGATCTGCAACTCGAGCTTTAACTTCTTGTTGTTGTGCTAAAATTGCTTTTCTGATACCTTTACCACCATAATTTTCAACTAAAGGACCTTTTAAAGGTTCTTTTGTTTGTCCAATATAATAAACTAATTTATTATTTTTTCCCAAAACTACCGTTAAAGTTCTCCAAGCTGGTGTTTCAGGTGGTTTCTCATCTTTTATATCTTGATCTTTATCTGGTAAGGCTAAATCCATAGATTGTGGCTTAGACAATGTAGTTGTCAAGATAAAGAATGTGATTAACAAGAAAGCCAAGTCAACCATCGCTGTTAAGTCAACCCCAGGGTTCGACTTTTTACTTCTTACCTTGCCGCCTTTATCGCCGCCGCCGGTATTTAATTCTGCCATGTTATTTCTTTATTTTCTAATTAAAAATCTTCACTTCTTAATCCTGTAACTAAATAAAAGTTGTTCACTTCTTGCTTTTGCATCATGTCTAACACTTTTTTTACTGTAGGATATTTTTCTTTTCCATCTGCTTTTATAGCAAATTTCAAATCCTTAGTTCTTAATTCAACTAATGCTTCACGAGAAGAAAGAACCCAGTCCCCTAACTGACTTTTCTTAGTAGAATCGGCAGGTGTTTCATAAGGGATACCTTTTTGTAAACCTTCTTTATTTCTTTCAGCTCCCGGAAGAGCGATTAGTGATTTTAACTCGTCTAAAGGCACCCCGAATCCATCGATTAGTGCAAATTTAGATTTTTCATCTTCTGAAAATTCCATCCCATATTTATCAGCCATAATTTCAAGAGTTTTAACTCGTAAATCTCTATCTGTCATACTAAAAAACACAGCGCTATCTCCAATAGTAATTGTTGCTAAATCATGCTCAGGCAATTTTGCTTGAACTGTTGAAGCAGGAGTATCTACTGGTTTTGGCTCAGGAACTTTTGCAGTTGATGTCATGATAAAAAAGGACAATAATAAGAACGCAACGTCACACATAGCCGTCATGTCTATTTTTGTACTTTTTTTAGATATTTTAACCTTTGCCATCTTAAATTTATATTTTAACTTAGTACTATATTATTGAAAATTAGTTGCTCCCTTTAGCTCTTTTATAAGCTTGAGAAATAGCAAAACCAGCTTCGTCAATAAAGTAAGTTAAAGTATCAATTTTTGATGTAAAGTAGTTGTAAGCAATAATTGCTAAAGTAGAAGTTGAGATACCTGTAGCTGTGTTGATTAACGCTTCAGAAATACCGTTTGCTAACTGAGCTTGATCAGGAGTTCCTGCAGTTGCTAAACCAGCGAACGCTTTAATCATACCAGATACTGTTCCTAATAATCCTAATAACGTACCAATTGATACTAATGTAGATAAAATTGTTAAGTTTTTCTCTAACATTGGCATTTCTAATGAAGTAGCTTGTTCAACTTCTTTAGTAATATTTTCAGTAGCTTTTTCTACATCTAATCCATCTTTTCTTACTTGCTCTGATTTCAATAATCCAGCTTTAACAACATTTGCAACTGAACCTTGTTGTGCATCACATGAAGCGATAGCTCCTTGAACATCTCCAGATTTGATTTGCCCTAATACGTTTTTAACAAATTTCTCTAAATCACCTTTCCCAGCTGCTTTGTTGATAACAAAGAATCTTTCAATTGAGAAAACTAACGTCATTAATAATAACCCCATTAACGCAGGTACAATCATACCACCTTTATAAACCATTCCTAAATAGTTCCCTGGTAGTGGGTGACCATTCTCAGGATCTCCACCCTCAAAATTCGCAGATGCTCCCATAACGAATTTCCACACTAGAAATCCAATTACTAAACATACTAAAATTGTAGCTGCAGCAAAAATACTTGCTCCTTTGTTTTCTTTGTTCTCTCCAGAAACTTTTAAATCCTGTGCCATTTTCTTAATTTTTAGTTTAAAATTGATTAATAATTTATTTAATTTGAATTATGTTTGGACGCAAATTTATATGAAATAGACTTTAAAAAAAAACTAAATCTATAAAAATTAACGTTAAGATAATTTTACTAACAAACATTATACCAAAAATTGCATTATTCAAATTTTTTTTTAAATTTAAATTATAAATCTTTGTAATCAATAATTTCTTAAAAATGACAACAGAAAATTTCATATCTACTATAAAAGAAGGTTACACTTCAAAAGGTGATTTTATTACACTTGGCGCCGGAATACTTAATGGAGAAACTATTGCAGAGACACAAATAGCTATTCCTTTAAAAACCTTAAACCGACACGGCTTAATTGCTGGTGCAACCGGAACAGGTAAAACCAAAACCATTCAAGTACTCTCTGAACAACTTTCAAAAAAAGGCATCCCTGTTTTAATGATGGATATTAAAGGTGATTTCAGTGGAATTGCGGCTATGGGAGAAGAAAAACCTTTTATTACGGAAAGACATCAAAAAATAAATATTCCTTTTAAACCACAACAATTCCCAGTTGAACTCTATACTATTTCCGAACAAAACGGGGTGCGTTTAAGAGCTACTGTTTCGGAATTTGGACCTGTTTTATTTTCTCGAATTTTAGATTTGAACGAAACACAGGCTGGAGTGGTATCTATTGTTTTTAAATATTGTAAAGACAATGAAATTCCTCTTTTAGACTTAAAAGATTTCAAAAAGGTTTTGAATTTTGCTACAGAAGAAGGTAAAGAAGAATTTGAAGCAGAATACGGAAGAATTTCTACTGCCTCAACAGGTTCAATTTTAAGAAAAGTTATTGAATTAGAAGAACAAGGCGCTCATTTATTTTTTGGTGAATTATCGTTCGATATTAATGACTTTCTTCGTATTGATGAAAACGGACAAGGATTTGTAAACATCATTCGTTTAACTGACATACAAGACAAACCAAAATTATTTTCCACTTTTATGTTGTGTCTTTTATCTGAGATTTACAACAAAATGCCTGAAAAAGGAGACGCTGAACAACCCGAATTTGTATTGTTTATTGATGAAGCGCATTTGATTTTTAACGAAGCAAGCAACACACTTTTAGACCAAATTGAAACTATTGTAAAATTAATCCGCTCAAAAGGAATTGGTATCTATTTCATAACACAAAATCCTCAAGATGTTCCTAGCGGAGTTTTAGCACAATTGGGTTTAAAAATTCAACATGCTTTAAGAGCTTTTACTGCAAATGATAGAAAAGCAATAAAAATGACTGCTGAAAATTATCCTGATTCTGAATTTTATGATGCTGACGAATTATTGACACAACTTGGTATTGGAGAAGCATTTGTTACAGCTTTAAACGAAAAAGGTATACCCACTCCTTTAGTAGCAACAATGATGCGCGCACCCGAAAGTCGAATGGATGTTTTAACACCAGAAGAAATAGAAGAATCAATATCAAAATCAAAACTTTATAAGAAATATAAAGACACCATTGAGAAGGAAAGTGCGGCTGAAATTTTAGCGAAAAGAATTGAAAAAATTCAAGAAGAACAAGCAGAAATTGAAGAACAAAAAGCCGAAGAAAAAGAAGAAAAACAAAGCAGTACAAGACAAAATCCAATCATCAAATTTTTAACAAGCGCTGCTTTTATTTCGGGCTTATTTAGGGTAATCATGATGTTATTTAAGAAAAAAAGATAATGAAAAGTCTACTAACCATTGGCCTATTGATTCTTTCAAATGTATTTATGACATTAGCTTGGTATGGGCATTTAAAATTTAAAGAGTTAAAATGGTTTGAAAATGCTGGATTAATTACTATAATTCTGATTAGTTGGGGTTTAGCACTTTTCGAATATTGTTTTCAAGTACCGGCAAACAAAATTGGATTTCAAGGGAATGGCGGTCCTTTTTCGTTAATGCAACTAAAAGTTATACAAGAAGTAATTACACTGGTCGTTTTTGTTATTTTTTCCCTTCTTTTTTTCAAAAATGAGAGTTTTAAATGGAACCATGCCGTTGGCTTTTGTTTTTTGATATTAGCTGTATATTTTATTTTTAAAAAATAAATTCAAAAATTTATGAAAAAATATTTTATTCAAAACAATCCTTTTGTAGTTCCAACTACAGATGGAAAATTAATTGAAGAGCATCATGGCTTAGCCACTACAAAAAATAAAGAACTATCAATTGCACATATGATAGCACCTCCAGGTTGGAGTGAGCCTTTTCAAACACCAGAATTTGATGAATATACTTATATTATAAAAGGCAAAAAACAATTTATCATTGAAAATGAAAAAATAATTCTTGAAGCAGGTCAATCGATAAAAATTGAAAAGAACACTCGAGTACAATATTCTAATCCTTTTGACGAAGCTTGTGAGTATATAGCAATTTGCACGCCTTCTTTTAGTATGGATTTAGTTCACAGAGAAGAAAAATAAGAAAAGTGACTTAATAGTCACTTTTCTTATTTTAACAAATCTAAGATTCTATGTTCTATTACTTCTGTATCCCAAATTTCCTCGATAGATTCCATACTCAGGATTTCTTCCATGATCTTGTTCTGTTTGTCGCCTTCAGCTAAAGCTTCTGAATAAGGCTGATGACTAAACGTTACGCGAGAGTAGAGAGGAATCCATTTATCGGGATGTTTTTCTGAAAACCATTTTTCAATTTTCTTTTGCAATAAAAATTTCTTGTCCGCCGTTTTTGCACTCATCTCCATAAAATTACGGTACGACAATTCAGCGATGGCATCTGCATTTGGTTTTCTTGAATTTTCATAATCATTCAATAAATTAGCCCAATCATCGCCGTATTTTTCCATCATTTGTTCTAATACGGTAATATCTTCAAAACCAGCATTCATCCCATGTCCATAAAAAGGCACAATAGCATGACAAGCATCACCAATTAAAGCTACCTTATCACTATACGTCCAAGGAAAACATTTCATGGTAACCAAATAACTGGTTGGATTTTTGAAGAAATCTTCGACTAAATTTGGAATCACTTCTTTTGTATCTGGAAAATGTTCTGCAAAGAAATCTACCAATTGCTCTTTCGTTTGTAAAGACTCAAATGAATTTTCACCATCATGTGGCATAAACAAAGTACAAGTAAAACTACCGTCTAAATTTGCCAACGCCATTAACATGTAATTACCTCTTGGCCAAATATGTAAAGAACCCTTATCTAGTTTATGAGAACCATCAGGATTTGCGGGAATATTTAACTCTTTATATCCTATATTTAAGAATTCTTGTGAATAATTAAACATACTTTGACGTTGCATTCTATGTCTTATTCGAGAAAAAGCACCATCTGCTCCGAAAACCAAATCGTATTTAAGTTCCGTCCATTCTCCACGTTCTTCTTCTCCCATATGCAGTGTTGCATCCGAAAGAGTTACATCCCATATCTTACTTTCAAAGAAAAACTCGACACCCGCTTTTTCAGCTAAATCCACCATTTTTTTGTTTAGTAAGCCACGAGAAATAGAATAAATCACTTCACCATCTTTACCATAAAACTGATTTGTAACCGTATCTACCCCGGTATGAATTGCTCTTTTTTCGACTGGAATTCCGATACCTAAAATTTCATCTTCTAACCCAACATCTTGTAAAGCTTTGATTCCTCTTTGAGACAATACAAGATTAATAGAGCGACCTGAAAAATTAATTTTTCTAATATCTGGACTTCTATCAAATATATGAACGGTGTGCCCTCTTCTTTTTAAATAAATCCCTAATAGCGTTCCAACTAATCCGGAACCAACTATTGCGATTTTTTTTGATGTTTGCATTATTTCTAAATCTATATATGCAAATTTATCCTTTTTAAGATTAAGACGCGTACATATTTAAGTATTTTTTTTATTGAATTAGTTCTTTTTTCTATCATCTAAAACAGCACCAGTACCTGCACCAACTGCTGCACCTGCGACCCCACCAATAAGTGCTCCTTGCCCTTTTTTTTCACTGACTACAGCACCTGTAACGGCACCTACTCCAGCCCCAATTAATGCCCCTTTTACTGCACCACTCATTTTTTTCTTTTGAGGAGTAGCTTGAGTTTGTGTTACTGTTTCTTTATTATTTACTACAACAACTTCTTTTGAAGGCTCTTCTTTTACTTGTTGCATGGAATCAATCACTCTTTGCTTCTCCATGGCTAGTTTCATAGAATCGATAATTTGTTGTTCTCTTGAAGCCGTTTTTTCTTGTTTTGGCATTTTAAAATCTTTACATGAAAGAACTAACAATGCGCTTGCTGTAATTAACATTAACTTTTTCATAATCCTACTTTATATTTAATTCATATTTTACAAAGTAACTACCGTTTAGCTATAATGCTATTACATGATTTTTAGAAAAAATTACATGAATACAATAAAAAAAGCGAACCGAAGTTCGCTTGATTATTTAAAATTGGATTTTATTACCCACTTGCATTTTATTGTTTTTGGCTAGAACACCACACATATGAAACAACATTCTGGCACCTACATTACCATCCCAATCACCCTCTTCCCCTGGAGCTACTTCTACAAGATCAAAACCAATGATTTCTTTTCCAGAATCGGCTAATAAATTGAACAAATAAGTAGCTTGTTCAAATGCAAAACCTCCTGGAACTGGCGTACCAGTATTTGGACAATACCATGGATACATTCCGTCAATATCAAAAGAAATACATACTTTTTGAGGCAATTGTGCAATGATGTCTTCACACTGTTGTTTCCACGTTGCCCCTTCAAATTGAGCTTTTTTCAAATCAGAATCCGTATAAACTGTAACCCTTCCTTTTGATTGTTTAACAACATCCACTTCTTGTTCGCAAAAATCTCTAATTCCAACTTGAACAATTTTTGAAACCTGTGGCAATTGTAAAGTATTATACATGATAGAAGCATGAGAATAAGTAAACCCTTCATATGCAATACGCAAATCCATATGTGCGTCTAAATGTAAGATACCGAAATTATCGTGAACTGCTGCTAAAGCTTCATAATACCCTAATGGAGTACTGTGATCACCACCCAACAACACTACTTTTTTCCCTTTATTTTGCCAATGCTGAATTCTTGCTTTTACTTCAGAATGCAAGTCTCTACACACCTTATTTATCTTATCTAGATCAGCTTGTAATACAGGAAAAGTAGCCACATCCTCGCCATTTTCAAGTGCTTCAATAATAGGCTGTGCTAAATCTTTATATTTTTCAGAATTTTTTTTCCAATGCTCTGGCGCCTCATCCATATAGATACCTAATTTCCATAACTCGGGAAAATCTTGGTGTAACAAATCTACTTGAAATGAAGCATCTAAAATTGCATCTGGCCCTTCTGATGCGCCAGCTCCATAACTTACCGTTACTTCCCAAGGCACAGGTACTACAATAATTTCGCTTTCTTCTGCAGTAAAAGGCAATCCAAACACAGTCGCATCTGCCAATCCAGGTTGTGAAGGATCAAAATTTTCAATCTTTTGTTGCTTAGTCATTTTCTAAAATGTCTTATTTGTTAATGAGTTTTTTTAATATTTGTCCAAAATCATACATATCTTCAAACGAAGTATAGAAAGGTACAGGAGCCAAACGAATAACATTAGGTTCTCTCCAATCCGTGATAACACCATTACTCATTAATGCATTAAATAATTCCCTTCCTTGTCCATGTAAATAAACTGATAATTGACAACCTCTTTCCTCTTGATTAGCCGGAGTAATCACCTCGAATTCGGCACTTTCCACTTCTTTATCAATTTCATGTAAAATAAACTCAAGGTATGATGTAATTAAATTTCTTTTTTTAATGAGTTTATCCATTCCAACTTCATCAAACATTTCTACTGAAGCCAAATAAGGAGCCAAAGACAAAACAGGCAAGTTACTTATTTGCCAACCATTTGCGCCTTCTACCGGATCAAAAGATGGTTCCATTAAAAAACGACGTTCTTTATTATGCCCATACCATCCAGCAAAACGAGATAATTCTTTATTTGCATGATGCTTTTCATGCACAAAATATCCAGAAGCATTACCAGGTCCGGAATTCATATATTTATAACTACACCATGCTGCAAAATCAACTTCCCAATTATGCAATTGCAATTCAATATTTCCTGCCGCATGAGCTAAATCCCAGCCTACGAGTGCGCCTTGATCGTGACCCGCTTTTGTTATGGTTTTCATATCAAAAACTTGTCCTGTATAATAATTAACCCCTCCAATTAAAACTAAGGCCAATTCATCACCTACTTCGTTAATTTTTGCAATTACATCTTCGTGATGAATATTTAATTCCCCTTCTCTTCTTTTTACTTCAACAATAGCCTCTTTTGGATCAAAGCCCAAATTTTTTGCATGAAACGCCACTTGAGATTGCAGCATATATTGATCAGAAGGAAAAGCTTTTTCTTCGCAAAGTATTTTAAATCTGTTTTTTGTGGGTTGATAGAACGAAACCATCAATAAGTGAAGGTTAACCGTTAACGTGTTCATGACACCCACTTCAGAAGCTTTTGCACCTACAATTTTACTTAAAGGTTCACAGAATCTTTCGTGGTAATCCCACCAAGGTTTATCAGAGAAAAAATGACCTTCCACAGCTAGATTGGCCCAATCATTCATAACTTCATCAACATAAGCTTTAGTTCTTTTTGGTTGAAGTCCTAGAGAATTACCCGTAAAGTAAATCACATTTTTCCCGTTATGCTGCGGAAATATAAATTCGTTTTTATAATGCGCTAATTCGTCTTGAGTGTCTAATTGCTGAGCAAATTCGCGTGAATTAATAAAGTTCATAATGTTTGTTTTTTGGATTTGTAAAAGTATTGAAAAGTTATGAATGATAAAATTTCAATTTCACAAAGTTGCATAAAATAAAAAATCTCACCATTACGATGAGATTTTTATGATCTTTATATTATTAGATGATTAACATCGCATCTCCATACGAATAGAAACGATATTTCTCCTCGATTGCTTCTTTATATGCCTTCATCATTAAATCATGACCACAAAAAGCAGAAATCATCATTAACAAAGTTGACTTTGGTGTATGAAAATTAGTAACCATACAATCGGCTATACTAAAATCGTAAGGAGGATAAATAAATTTATTAGTCCAACCCACATAAGGATTTAAAGTCTTCATTGATGAAACCGAACTTTCCATGGCACGCATTGAAGTAGTTCCTATACAACACACTTTTTTCTTATTTGCTTTAGCTTTATTTACAATATCACACGCTTCTTGTGTTACGTACATTTCTTCAGAATCCATTTTGTGTTTTGATAAATCCTCCACTTCAACAGGATTGAAAGTACCTAAACCGACATGTAAAGTTACTTCTGCAAAGTTAATTCCTTTGATTTCTAAACGTTTCATTAAATGTTTAGAGAAGTGTAACCCAGCAGTTGGAGCCGCAACAGCACCTTCTTCTTTAGCATAAATAGTTTGGTAACGTTCTGCATCTTCTGGAGTTACCTCACGATTAATATATTTAGGAATTGGAGTTTCCCCTAATTCTACTAATTTTTGACGAAATTCTTCGTATGAACCATCATATAAAAAACGTAATGTTCTTCCGCGAGAAGTGGTATTATCAATAACTTCAGCCACTAATGAATCGTCGTCTCCGAAATATAATTTATTTCCAATTCTAATTTTACGAGCAGGATCAACTAAAACATCCCATAAACGTTGTTCTGCATTCAATTCTCTTAATAAGAAAACTTCAATACGTGCACCTGTTTTTTCTTTATTTCCATACAAACGCGCAGGAAATACTTTTGTATTATTCAACACCATTACATCCCCATCATCGAAATAATCGATAATATCCTTAAACATTTTGTGTTCGATAGTACCTGTTTTTCTGTTTACTACCATTAAACGAGATTCGTCTCTGTTTTCTGAAGGAAATTCAGCCAACAATTCATCAGGTAGATTAAAATTAAAATTAGATAATTTCATATAAAATTGTATTTAGAAATTAGCCCATTGACTAGCTTTGGGTCAAAAATTTTAGAATTATTCTAAAATCAGCTTGCAAATATACAATCTGAAAATAGGGGTTGTCAAGTAAAAAGAGATTTATTTTTAAAAACGTGGGTTCTAGCCCAGATAGGAACGGCATCTTTTTAAAAAATTAATCTCATTTAGAGTTAATTTTTTAAAAAATAGAGTGGATAGCTGGAAATAGCTCCAAAAAAAAAGCCCCGAAATCCGAGGCTTTAAATTATTATCTTTTATCCATTTCAACAAATGAACGTAAAGGATAACCCGTATATACTTGACGTGGTCTTCCGATAGGTTCTTTGTTAACACGCATTTCTTTCCATTGTGCAATCCAACCCGGTAAGCGTCCGATAGCGAAAAGAACTGTAAACATATCTGTAGGAATTCCTAAAGCACGGTAAATAATACCAGAATAGAAGTCTACGTTAGGATATAATTTTCTATCTACGAAATAAGGATCAACTAAAGCTGCTTCTTCTAATTGTTTAGCGATGTTTAAGATTGGATCATTAACTCCTAATTCAGCCAAAACTTCATCCGCTGCTTTTTTAATGATTTTTGCTCTAGGATCGAAATTTTTGTAAACTCTGTGTCCGAATCCCATTAAACGGAATGGATCGTCTTTATCTTTTGCTCTTGCTAAAGCTTTTTGTGCATCACCACCATCTTTTTGGATTTGCTCTAACATTTCTAATACGGCTTGGTTAGCTCCACCATGTAATGGTCCCCATAGAGCAGAAACTCCAGCAGAAATAGAGGCAAACAATCCAGCATGAGATGAACCAACGATTCTAACAGTTGAAGTAGAACAGTTTTGTTCGTGATCAGCATGTAAGATAAATAATTTATCTAATGCGTTGATTACTGTTTTATTTGTAGCGTAAGGTCCAGTAGGTAATTCAAACATTAAGCGCATGAAGTTTTCTACATAACCTTTAGTATTATCATAGTAATTTAATGGGTAACCCATCATTTTTCTGTATGTCCAAGTTGCAATTACAAGGAATTTCCCCATTGTTTTACAAATGGCTTCATACATTTCTTTTTCGTTTTCTACATTAACTACTTTTGGATTGAAAGCAGTTAACGCACTTGTTAGTGAAGACAAAACACCCATTGGATGCGCGGTTTTAGGGAAACCATCAATGATGTTTTTCATTTCTTCATTAACTAAAGTATACTTTCTGATGTCATTTTCGAATTGTTCCAATTGTTGTTTTGTTGGCAATTCACCAAAAATGATTAAGTAAGATACTTCTAAGAAATCTGCTTTATCAGCTAATTCTTCAATTGCATATCCTCTATATCTCAAAATACCTTCTTCACCATCTAAGAAAGTAATTTCACTTTTACAAGAACCTGAGTTTTTATACCCCGGGTCAATTGTAATAGCGCCAGTTGCAGCACGCAACTTTTCAATATCAATAGCCACTTCATTTTCAGATCCTACAATTACAGGAAATTCAAATTTAGCACCATCTAACTCTAATATTGCTGTTTTTGACATGTGATTAAATATATATTTTTATGAATAATATTGTTTTCTGCGAATTTAACAAATTAATCTTAAAATTTAAAATTATTAAATAGATAAATTGCTATATTGATATATATAAAATCTATTGATTTTCTTAACTTTTTATTAATATGGCAAAATAATAAACCTAAAAAAGCCGATAAAAAAATTACCGGCTTGAATAACTGTTTTATAACTATTTTATTATTTAACTTTAAAAGCTTTTTCTTGAGGGAAATAAGCTACCTCTGCTAATTCTTCCTCAATACGTAATAATTGATTGTATTTTGCCATTCGATCAGAACGAGAAGCAGAACCTGTTTTAATTTGACCACAATTTAATGCGACAGCTAAATCAGCGATTGTATTATCTTCTGTTTCACCCGAACGATGCGACATCACTGAAGTATAACCGGCATTATGAGCCATATTTACAGCAGCAATTGTTTCAGACAAAGTACCAATTTGATTTACTTTAATCAAGATGGAATTTGCAATTCCTTGTTCGATTCCTTTAGACAAACGCTCTACATTAGTAACAAATAAATCATCACCTACTAATTGCACTTTAGAACCAATTTTTTCTGTTAATAATTTCCAACCGTTCCAATCGTCTTCATACATTCCGTCCTCGATTGAAATAATTGGATATTTTCTTGATAATTCAGCTAAATATTCGGCTTGTTCTTCTGAAGTTCTAACTTTTCCTGTTGCACCTTCAAATTTTGTATAATCGTATTTTCCATCCACATAAAATTCAGAAGCTGCACAATCTAATGCAATCATAATATCCTCTCCAAAAGTATAGCCAGCCTTTTCAACAGCTAATTTAATTGAATCTAAAGCATCTTCCGTACCTCCGGCTAAATTAGGCGCAAAACCACCTTCATCTCCAACTGCAGTAGATAAATTTCTATCGTGCAATACTTTTTTTAGATTATGGAAAATTTCAGTACCCATTTGCATGGCATGCGTAAATGATTTTGCTTTTACAGGCATAATCATAAACTCTTGGAAAGCAATCGGTGCATCTGAATGTGAACCACCGTTAATAATATTCATCATAGGAACTGGTAAAGTATTACCAGAAACACCACCCACGTATCTATAAAGTGGCATTCCTAATTCATTAGCCGCTGCTTTAGCCACAGCTAACGAAACACCTAAAATGGCATTAGCCCCTAAATTTGATTTGTTAGAAGTACCATCTAATTCAATCATCATTTTATCGATAGCATTTTGCTCAAAAACTGACATTCCAACCAATTCTGAAGCAATAGTTGTATTTACATTTTCTATCGCTTTAAAAACACCTTTACCCATGTAAGCTTTACCACCGTCGCGTAATTCTACCGCTTCATGTTCACCTGTAGAAGCACCACTTGGAACGGCTGCTCTTCCTAAAACACCATTTTCTGTAATAACATCTACTTCTACCGTTGGATTTCCTCTTGAATCTAATATCTGTCTTGCATGAACTTTAATAATAATACTCATATTTTTCATTTTTAAATTTATGATATTCACAAAATTAGCGATTCCTTTTTACGAAACTTAAAATGCGAATAATTTTTATAAACTATAACGTTTTAGTTTTTTGATGCTTTAATATTTTCGATAAATTGGTCAAATAAATAACTTGAATCATGCGGACCAGGACTAGCTTCTGGATGGTATTGAACAGAAAAACAATTTTTTGATTTCATACGCATACCCGCAACAGTACCATCATTTAAATGAACATGAGTTAATTCAAAGTCAGGATGTTGATCTAATTCTTCACGAACTACTGCAAAACCATGATTTTGAGAAGTTATTTCACCTTTACCTGTAATTAAGTTTTTAACAGGGTGATTGATCCCTCTATGCCCATTAAACATTTTATAAGTAGAGATGCCATTAGCCAGTGCAATGACTTGATGACCTAAACAGATGCCAAACAAAGGATGGTTTTCATTTAAAATTTGACGTGCAACTTCTTGTGCACTATGAAGTGGATCTGGATCACCAGGACCATTAGATAAGAAGAAACCATCTGGATTAAAAGATCTTAAATCTTCAAAAGTGGCATCGTATGGAAAAACTTTAATATAACAATCTCTTTTAGCAAGATTTCTTAAAATATTTGTTTTTATACCTAAATCAAGTGCTGAAATTTTGTAGGTTGCCTTTTCATCGCCATAGAAATACGGTTCCTTTGTTGATACTTTTGAAGCCAATTCAAGACCTTTCATATCGGGCATAGCATCTAATTTTGCTTTTAATTCTTCGATTGGTGTTCCGTCAGTACAAATCACACCATTCATTGCACCGTTGTCACGAATGTAACTAACTAACGCTCTGGTATCAACATCTGAAATAACTACTAAATTTTGTTTTTGTAAATAATCAAAAAGACTTTCAGAAGCATCGGGACGTGAATAATTAAAACTAAAGTTTTTACATACTAAACCAGAAATTTTAACACTATTGGATTCAACTTCATTTTCATTTACACCATAATTACCAATATGTGCATTGGTAGTAACCATTATTTGTCCGTAATACGAAGGATCTGTAAAAATCTCTTGATAACCTGTTGTTCCTGTATTGAAGGCAATTTCGCCAAATGTAGTTCCTGAAATTCCGATTGATTTACCATAAAAAATGGTACCATCTTTTAAAAGCAAAATTGCTTGAGGTCTGTTATTATATTTCATGTTGTGTTGTTGAGTGTTGCAAAGTTAAATATTAATTACTAGATATAAAAAAAGGATAAACAATATGTTTATCCTTTTTTATATTTAAAGCACTATTTTCATGATTATTCAGTAGCTTCAGAATTTTCATTAGAGTCAGCTGCAGGAGCTTCTGCAGCAGGTGCATCAGCTTTTTTAGTAGCTCTACTTCTACGAGTTGTTTTCTTAGCTTCTTTTTTAGTAGCGTTATATAATGTATTAAAATCTACTAATTCAATCATTGCCATATCAGCGTTATCTCCTAAACGGTTACCCAATTTAATAATACGAGTATAACCTCCTGGACGATCACCAACTTTAGCAGCTACTTCTCTGAATAACTCAGTAACAGCATATTTGTTTCTTAAATAAGAGAAAACAATACGACGGTTGTGAGTAGTATCCTCTTTTGATTTAGTTACTAAAGGCTCAACAAATTGTTTTAAAGCTTTAGCTTTAGCAACAGTAGTGTTAATACGTTTGTGCTCGATTAACGAACAAGCCATATTAGCTAACATAGCTTTTCTATGTCCTGTTTGTCTACTTAAATGATTTACTTTTTTTCCGTGTCTCATGACGTAATTATTTAGCCTTCATCTTGCATCAATCCACTTTGGAGAGCAAAATATGAAGTAATTTATTCTTTATCTAATTTGTATTTTGACAAATCCATTCCGAAAGTTAAACCTTTAACTGCAACTAATTCATCTAATTCAGTTAATGATTTTTTACCAAAGTTACGGAACTTCATTAAGTCATTTTTATTGAAAGATACTAAATCTCCAAGTGTATCAACTTCAGCCGCTTTTAAACAATTTAAAGCTCTAACTGACAAGTCCATATCTACAAGTTTAGTTTTTAACAACTGTCTCATGTGTAAAGACTCTTCGTCATACGACTCAGTTTGAGCAATTTCATCAGCCTCCAATGTAATTCTTTCATCTGAGAATAACATAAAATGATGAATTAGAGTTTTAGCAGCTTCTGTTAATGCATCTTTTGGGTGAATTGAACCATCAGTGATGATTTCAAAAACTAATTTTTCATAATCAGTTTTTTGTTCAACACGATAGTTTTCAATTGAATACTTAACGTTCTTTACAGGAGTATAAATAGAATCTGTAAAGATTGTACCAATTGGTGCATTTTGCTTTTTATTTTCTTCAGCAGGAACATAACCTCTACCTTTTTCGATAGTAAGTTCCATATTGATATTAGTTTTGTTATCAAGATTACAAATAACTAATTCAGGGTTTAACACTTGGAATCCAGAAATAAATTTCTGGAAGTCCCCTGCAGTTATTTGATCTTTACCAGATAAAGAAATTGATACAGACTCATTATCAATATCTTCAATTTGACGTTTAAAACGTACTTGTTTAAGATTTAAGATAATTTCTGTAACATCCTCTACTACTCCAGCGATTGTTGAAAATTCATGTTCAACACCTTCAATTTTAACTGAAGTAATAGCAAAACCTTCAAGTGAAGAAAGTAAAACTCTTCTTAGTGCGTTACCAACAGTCAATCCATAACCAGGTTCCAAAGGTCTAAATTCAAATTTACCTTCGAAATCCGTAGAATCGATCATGATAACTTTATCGGGCTTTTGAAAATTAAATATTGCCATATTTCGACTAATGTCTATTATTTGTTATACAACTCAACGATTAGTTGCTCTTTAATATTTTCTGGAATTTGAAGTCTTTGAGGTACAGCAACAAAAGTACCTTCTTTAGTATCATTATTCCAAGTAATCCACTCATATACAGTAGATGAATTAGCTAAAGAACGCTCAATTGCCTCAAGAGATTTTGATTTTTCACGAACTGCAACTTTATCACCTGGTTTTAATTGGTAAGAAGGAATATTTACAACTTCACCATTAACAGTAATGTGTCTGTGAGAAACCAACTGACGAGCACCTCTACGAGATGGAGCTATACCCATTCTGTAAACAACGTTATCTAAACGTGATTCACATAATTGTAAAAGGATTTCACCTGTTACACCAGATGCAGCAGAAGCTTTTTCAAATAAGTTTCTGAATTGACGCTCTAAAATACCATAAGTATATTTAGCTTTTTGCTTTTCCATTAACTGAACAGCATATTCAGATTTTTTACCTCTTCTTTTTGCTAAACCATGTTGACCTGGAGGGTAATTTCTTTTTTCGAATGATCTATCTTCACCGAAAATAGCTTCGCCGAATTTACGAGCGATTTTTGTTTTTGGACCAGTATATCTTGCCATTTCTAAAATTTAAAATAAGGTAGGGATTATGAATTAAGGTCTTTCCTTCGATAATCTAATTCCTACCTTTGTTATACTTAATAATTATTAAACTCTTCTTCTCTTTGGAGGACGACATCCGTTGTGAGGCATTGGAGTTACATCAATGATTTCAGTAACTTCAATTCCACCATTATGAATTGATCTGATTGCAGATTCTCTTCCGTTTCCAGGACCTTTAACGTAAACTTTTACTTTTTTAAGCCCAGCTTCAAGAGCTACTTTTGCACAATCTTCAGCTGCCATTTGAGCTGCATACGGAGTATTCTTTTTTGAACCTCTGAAGCCCATTTTACCTGCAGAAGACCAAGAAATTACTTCACCTTTCTTGTTTGTTAAAGAAATGATGATGTTATTAAAAGTAGCGTTAATATGCGCTTCTCCAGAAGACTCAACGATAACTTTACGTTTTTTTGTAGTTGCCTTAGCCATATTACTTACTTATTATTTAGTTGCTTTTTTCTTGTTAGCAACAGTTTTTCTTTTACCTTTTCTTGTTCTCGAGTTATTCTTAGTTCTTTGTCCTCTTAAAGGCAATCCAGCTCTATGACGGATTCCTCTTTGACAACCGATATCCATTAAACGTTTGATGTTTAATTGAATTTCAGAACGTAATTCACCTTCGATTTTGAATGAACCAACAGCTTCACGGATTGCTCCAATTTCGTCGTCATTCCAATCAGATACTTTTTTATCTTGGCTTACTTGAGCTTTTTCTAAAATCTCAGTAGCTCTGCTTTTTCCAATACCAAAAATGTATGTTAAAGCAATAATTCCTCTTTTGTTCTTAGGTATATCTACCCCTGCAATTCTTGCCATAATTATCCTTGTCTTTGTTTAAATCTAGGATTCTTTTTATTAATAACGTATAATCTACCTTTTCTACGCACGATAATACATTCTGCGCTTCTTTTTTTAACTGATGCTCTTACTTTCATTTTAATAGCCTTTAGTATCTATAAGTAATTCTAGCTTTGGATAAGTCATAAGGGCTCATTTCAAGTTTAACCTTGTCTCCGGGTAACAATTTAATGTAATGCATTCGCATTTTACCAGAGATATGAGCAATTACAACGTGTCCGTTTTCTAACTCTACACGGAACATAGCATTTGACAATGCTTCTACAATTGTTCCGTCTTGTTCTATTGCTGATTGTTTTGCCATATTATTAAGCTACAGCTTTTCTATTTTTACCACTTTTCATTAAACCATCATAATGTCTATTTAACAAATATGAATTAATTTGTTGAATAGTATCGATTGCAACTCCAACCATAATGATTAACGAAGTACCTCCATAAAAATAAGCCCATGCCCCTTGAACATTTAATAAACCGTGAATAATAGCAGGGAACACTGCAATTAAAGCAAGGAATAAAGATCCTGGGAATGTGATTAAAGACATTAACTTATCAAGAAAATCTCCAGTTTCAGCACCAGGTTTAACACCAGGAATGAAACCACCACTTCTTTTTAAGTCATCTGCCATTTTATTTGTTGGCACCGTAATGGCGGTGTAAAAATACGTAAAAATTATAATTAATAAAGCAAAAACTATATTATAAACTAATCCGAATGGATCTTTAAACATATTTGAGATGCTTAAAGCCGCGTCAGACTTTGATAATCCAGCGATTGCAGCAGGTATAAACATAATTGCTTGAGCAAAAATGATTGGCATTACACCAGCAGAATTTAATTTTAAAGGGATAAATTGTCTGTTATCTCCTAAAGAATCAACTTCAAAATCACCAGAAACAGATCTTCTAGCATATTGAACCTGTACTTTTCTTAATGCCATTACTAATAAAATACAAGCTATTATTACTAATAACCATATAATAATTTCAATAACAATCTTCATTAAACCACCATTATTTTGAGATACTGAAGATGCAATTTCTTGCATAAATGCTTCAGGCATTCTTGCTAATATCCCCACCATGATTAATAATGAAATTCCATTTCCAATTCCTTTTTCTGTAATTCTTTCACCAAGCCACATTGCAAAAATTGTACCTGTAACTATGATTAATACAGAACTGAATAAAGGGAAGAAACTAAAGAAATCGCTATTGAATGCATCTCCTGGTAAAGTATTTTTTAAGTTATAAATATAACCAGGACCTTGTACTAGGGTAATACCTATTGTTAACCAACGAGTAATTTGATTCAATTTCTTTCTACCACTTTCACCATCTTTTTGTAGTTTTTGTAAATAAGGTATAGCAATACCCATTAATTGTACTACAATAGATGCAGAAATGTATGGCATGATACCCAACGCAAAAATAGACGCTTCAGAAAAAGCACCTCCTGTAAATACGTTGATTAACCAACCAATACCACCTTCTGTTTGGTTAGTAAGATTTTGTAGTTTAGTTGCATCGATACCTGGTAAAGTTACTTGTGAACCAAAACGGTACACAAGTAAAATTACTAGAGTCACTAAAATTTTATTTTTTAGTTCTTCGATTTTCCAAACATTGACTAATGAATCTATAAATTTCTTCATCTTGTTTTAAGAATTATAAAGTTACTGCTTCACCTCCAGCAGCTTCGATAGCGGCTTTTGCTGATGCTGTAAATTTGTGAGCACTTACTTTTAGTTTAGCTTTTAGCTCACCTCTTCCTAAAATCTTAACCAAGCTATTTTTAGTAGCTAAACGATAATCAACTAATACTGCAAAATCTACAGTATCTGTTACAATACCATTATCAACTAAATTTTGTAAAGTATCTAAGTTTACACCTTGATATTCTACTCTATTGATATTTTTGAAACCAAATTTTGGAACTCTTCTTTGTAACGGCATTTGACCTCCTTCAAAACCAATTTTCTTTGAGTAACCAGAACGAGATTTAGCTCCTTTGTGACCTCTTGTAGAAGTACCACCTTTTCCAGAACCTTGTCCTCTACCTACTCTTTTGTTTTGGTTATGAGTTGACCCTTCAGCCGGTTGTAAGTTACTTAAATTCATAACTATTCGTGTTATTTAGTTTCTTCAACAGAAACTAAGTGTTTAACTTTATTTACCATTCCAAGGATAGCAGGATTTGCATCATGCTCAACAACTTGCCCCATTCTTCTTAAACCTAAAGCAACTAATGTTTTCTTTTGGTCTGCAGGACAGTTGATTTTACTTCTTACTTGTTTTACTAAAATTTTTGCCATGATTCCTTGTATTATTAACCTTTGAATACTTTGTCTAATGATACACCTCTTTGCTTAGCAACAGTTGCAGCACTTCTCATTTGTAATAAAGCATCAAAAGTTGCTTTCACTACATTGTGAGGATTAGATGAACCTTGAGATTTAGATAATACATCATGAACACCAACTGATTCTAATACCGCACGTACAGCACCACCAGCAATTACTCCAGTACCGTGAGATGCAGGCATTAAAAATACTCTAGCCCCACCAAATTTACCTTTTTGCTCATGAGGAACTGAATGTCCACTTAATGGAATTCTAACTAAATTTTTCTTAGCATCTTCTACTGCTTTAGCAATAGCTTCAGATACATCTTTAGATTTTCCTAAACCATGACCAACTACTCCATGCTCATCACCTACTACAACGATAGCAGAGAATCCAAATGCTCTACCTCCTTTAGTAACTTTAGTAACACGATTAACACTTACCAAACGATCTTTTAATTCAAGACCAGCTGGTTTTACTAGTTCTACGTTTTTATAATTGTGATACATATCCTAATTAGAATTTAAGTCCAGCTTCTCTAGCTCCTTCAGCTAATGATTTAACACGTCCGTGGTATAAATTTCCACCTCTATCAAAAGAGATAGTTGTGATACCAGCTTGTAGAGCTTTTTCAGCTATCAATTTACCAACTGCATTAGCAGTTTCAGTTTTAGTACCTTTAGCAACACCTTTATCTCTTGATGAAGCTGCAACTAAAGTAACACCGTTTACATCATCTATGATTTGCGCATAGATTTCTTTATTACTTCTAAAAACAGAAAGTCTAGGTTGAGCAGCAGTTCCGCTTACAATCTTTCTGATTCTGAACTGTATTCTTTGTCTTCTTTCAGATTTTGTTAATGACATAACTTTAATTTTTAAGCTGATTTACCTGCTTTTCTTCTTAATTCTTCACCAACAAACTTAACTCCTTTTCCTTTGTAAGGTTCAGGTTTACGGAAAGATCTGATTTTAGCAGATACTTGACCTAATAATTGTTTGTCGAATGAAGTTAACTTCACTATCGGATTTTTACCTTTTTCTGAAATTGTTTCCACTTTAACTTCAGGAACGATTTCTAATACGATGTTATGAGAGTAACCTAAAGCTAAGTCTAATTTTTGACCAGCATTAGAAGCTCTATAACCAACTCCTACTAATTCTAATTCCTTTGTGAAACCTTCAGAAACACCAACAATCATATTGTTGATTAATGCACGGTACAATCCGTGTTTCGCTCTTTCAGTTTTATAATCAGATGAACGTTCAACGATAACTTGATTATCTTCAATTTTAACTGTTACATCAGAAAATTCCTGAGAAAGCTCGCCTAATTTTCCTTTTACTGTAACTACAGCATCTTTCACTTCTACAGTTACTCCTGCTGGAATTGCAATTGGATTTTTACCTATTCTTGACATTCGCTTGCTCTTTTTATTAGTATACGTAACAAATTACTTCACCACCAACATTTAATTGTTTAGCTTGTTTACCTGTCATTACTCCTTTTGAAGTAGAAACAATAGCAATACCTAAACCATTTAAGATTCTTGGGATGTTTGTTGAACTTGCATATTTACGTAAACCTGGTTTACTAATTCTTTGGATATCTTTGATTACTGACTCTTTAGTGTCTTTGTCATACTTAAGAGCGATTTTGATTGTACCTTGAACAGTACTATCTTCAAACTTGTAACTTAAGATATATCCTTGATCGAATAAAATCTTAGTGATTTCTTTTTTAAGATTAGAAGCTGGAATTTCAACCACTTTATGGTTTGCTCTCACAGCATTTCTGATTCTTGTTAAAAAATCTGCAATAGGATCTGTATACATAATGTATGAAATTGTGATTATGGTTTTCGATAGGCACTCGCCTATCGAACCTTTAATCGTTAAT
Source organism: Flavobacterium indicum GPTSA100-9 = DSM 17447 (assembly GCF_000455605.1). Classification (NCBI taxonomy): domain Bacteria; kingdom Pseudomonadati; phylum Bacteroidota; class Flavobacteriia; order Flavobacteriales; family Flavobacteriaceae; genus Flavobacterium; species Flavobacterium indicum. The sequence continues at coordinate 667,352 of NC_017025.1, read as the reverse complement.
ATTTAATTTTATCTTACCAGCTTGCTTTTTTCACACCAGGTATTAAACCTTGGTTAGCCATTTCACGGAAAGTAACACGTGAAATACCAAACTGACGCATATAACCTCTAGGTCTTCCTGTTAATTTACAACGATTGTGTACTCTAACTGGACAAGAATTTTTAGGTAATTTTTGTAAACCTTCGAAATCACCAGCTTCTTTCAAAGCTTTTCTTTTCTCAGCATACTTTTCAACTAATGCAATTCTTTTCACCTCACGGGCTTTCATTGATTCTTTAGCCATAACTTAATTCTTTTTAAAAGGTAATCCTAATTCTGCTAATAATGATTTTGCCTCTTTGTCTGTGTTTGCAGAAGTTACAAAAGTAATATCAAAACCAGCAATTTTATTAACTTTATCAATATCAATTTCAGGGAAAATGATTTGCTCTAAAACTCCTAAGTTATAATTACCTCTTCCGTCAAAACCAGTAGACTTGATACCACCGAAATCTCTAACACGTGGTAAAGCTGAAGTGATAAGTCTATCTAAAAACTCATACATTCTTTCACCTCTAAGAGTAACTTTAGCACCAATTGGCATTCCTTTTCTTAATTTAAAAGACGCAACGTCTTTCTTAGAAATAGTAGGAACTGCTTTTTGACCTGTAATTTTAGTTAACTCTTCAACAGCGTAATCAACTAATTTTTTATCAGAAACAGCAGCACCAACACCACGGCTAATAACAATCTTTTCTAATTTTGGAACTTGCATTACATTTTTGTAACCAAATTCTTCTTTCAAAGCAGAGATTACTCTACTTTTATATTCTTCCTTTAGTCTAGGTACGTATGCCATAACTATAATACTTGATTAGATTTTTTTGAAAATCTTACTTTCTTATCTCCTTCAGTTCTAAATCCAACTTTAGTAGTTGCTTTAGTTTTAGCATCAACTAACTGAACATTAGAAATATGAATAGGAGCTTCTTTTTTCACAATACCACCTTGAGGATTTTGTGCACTTGGTTTCGTATGTTTTGAAATCATGTTCACACCTTCAACAACGGCTTTATTTTTATCACGAAGAACGCGTAATACTTTACCTTCTTGTCCTTTGTGGTCACCAGCAATAACTCTTACTAGATCACCTGATTTAATTTTTAACTTCATCACGTCTATTTAGAATTAAAGCACTTCAGGTGCTAATGATACAATTTTCATGAATTGTTTTTCACGAAGTTCTCTTGCAACTGGACCAAAAACACGAGTACCTCTCATTTCACCAGCAGCATTTAATAACACACATGCGTTGTCATCAAATCTGATGTATGAACCATCGGCTCTTCTCACTTCTTTTTTGGTACGTACAACAACTGCAGTTGATACCGCTCCTTTTTTCACGTTTCCGTTTGGAGTAGCATCTTTAATTGAAACTACAATTTTATCACCAACAGAGGCATAACGACGTTTCGTTCCTCCTAAAACACGGATCGTAAGTACTTCTTTCGCTCCAGTGTTATCTGCTACTTTTAATCTTGATTCTTGTTGTACCATAATTACTTCGCTCTTTCAATGATTTCAACTAATCTCCAACATTTAGTTTTAGATAAAGGTCTAGTTTCCATGATCTTTACTGTATCACCAATGTTACAATCATTTTTTTCGTCGTGTGCAACGTATTTTTTAGTTTTTAACACGAACTTACCATATAAAGGGTGTTTTACTCTCTTAGTTTCAGAAACAACAATAGACTTGTCCATTTTGTTGCTAGTAACTACACCAACTCTTTCTTTTCTTAAATTTCTATTTTCCATCTTTCAGTAGAATACAATTGATAACTATCGTTTGCTTAATTCTGTAGCAACTCTAGCTACTTCTCTTCTTAATGATCTTAATTGAAGCGGATTTGCGATTGGAGAAATGGTATGAGCCATTGTTAACTCCGAATAACTCTTCTTTAATTCACCAAGCTTGTTTTGTAACTCAGCTACTGATAGATTTGATAAATCTGATTTTTTCATAATGTTTCTTTATTATGCTTCGAAATCTCTAGCAACTACAAACTTAGTTTTAACAGGAAGCTTTTGAGCAGCTAAACGTAATGCTTCTTTAGCGATTGCTAATGGCACACCACCAACTTCAAACATGATTCTTCCTGGTTTTACAACTGCAGCCCAATATTCAACTGCACCTTTACCTTTACCCATACGTACCTCTAAAGGCTTTTTAGTAATTGGCTTGTCTGGGAAAATCTTAATCCATAATTGACCTTCTCTCTTCATGTAACGAGTTGCAGCGATACGAGCAGCCTCGATTTGACGTGAAGTAATGAAAGCAGAATCTAAAGATTTTATTCCAAACATACCATTAGAAAGTACGTGACCTCTTTGAGAGATCCCTTTCATTTTACCCTTCTGTACCTTACGGTATTTTGTTCTTTTAGGTTGTAACATTTCTCTTTAATTTAAAATAATTACTTTCTTTTGCGTTGGTTTGGTTTACCATTCCCTTTTGGAGAAGAAGATCCTGTAGATTTAGGTCCTTTTTTGTCCATACCTACTAACGGAGAAAGATCTCTTTTTCCGTAAACTTCACCTTTCATTATCCATACTTTAATACCCATTCTACCATAAGTAGTATGTGCTTCAGCTAATGAATAATCAATATCAGCTCTGAAAGTTGATAATGGAATTCTACCTTCTTTGAAGTGCTCTGAACGTGCCATTTCAGCACCATTTAAACGACCAGAAATCATAACTTTGATTCCTTCTGCATTCATTCTCATTGCAGCAGCCATAGCCATTTTAATAGCTCTTCTGTAAGAAATACGACTTTCGATTTGACGAGCGATAGAATTACCTACTAAATAAGCATCTAACTCAGGTCTTTTGATTTCGAAAATGTTGATTTGAATTTCCTTATCAGTGATTTTCTTAAGTTCTTCTTTTAACTTGTCTACCTCTTGACCACCTTTTCCGATAATGATACCAGGTCTAGCAGTAGTGATAGTAACGGTTACAAGTTTTAAAGTTCTCTCGATAATTATTTTTGATACACTAGCTTTTGCTAAACGAGCGTGGATGTACTTTCTGATTTTAGCGTCTTCAGCGATTTTATCACCGTAGTCGTTACCACCATACCAGTTAGAATCCCATCCTCTGATGATACCAAGTCTGTTACCTATTGGATTTGTCTTTTGTCCCATACTGTTTATAATTAGCTTTGTGTGTTATTATTTGCTCCTAAAACTACAGTTACGTGGTTTGAGCGTTTTCTAATTCTGTGTGCACGACCTTGAGGAGCTGGACGTAATCTTTTTAACATCATACCTCCGTCTACTCTGATCTCTTTTACAATTAAGCCTGCCTCTTCTAAATTAGCATCAGCATTTTTAGCTTGCCAGTTAGCGATAGCTGATAACACTAATTTCTCTAATTTTCTAGAAGCTTCTTTTTGACTGAATCTTAATATATTAAGAGCATTTTCTACTTTCTGACCTCTTACTAAGTCTGCAACTAAGCGCATTTTTCTTGGTGAAGAAGGGCAGTTATTTAACTTAGCAAAAGCGATTTGCTTATTAGCTTCTTTTCTTTGCTCTGCTGCTTCTCTTTTACGAACTCCCATGACTTCTTATTATTTTTTACCTTTATTTTTTGCACCAGCGTGACCTCTAAAAGATCTAGTTGGCGAAAATTCTCCTAACTTATGACCTACCATGTTTTCAGTAATGTATACTGGAACAAACTGGCGACCATTGTGAACAGCGATTGTTTGACCTACAAAATCTGGAATAATCATTGATGCTCTTGACCAAGTCTTAACCACATTTTTGTTTCCACCTGCGATATTTTCCTGTACCTTTTTCTCTAATTTATAGTGAACGAAAGGACCTTTCTTTAATGAACGTGCCATGTTTTACTTAAATTATTTCTTTCTACGTTCTACAATATACTTGTTGCTCGGATTAGCTTTTGCACGAGTTCTATAACCCTTAGCTGGTAAACCTTTTCTTGAACGTGGGTGACCTCCTGAAGAACGTCCTTCACCACCTCCCATTGGGTGATCAACTGGGTTCATCGCTACTGGTCTTGTTCTCGGTCTTCTACCTAACCATCTAGATCTACCTGCTTTACCTGAAACTACTAATTGGTGGTCTGAGTTAGACACAGCTCCGATTGTAGCCATACAAGTTAATAAAATCAATCTAGTTTCTCCTGAAGGCATTTTGATAGTAGCATATTTACCATCTCTTGCCATTAACTGAGCAAATGTACCTGCTGAACGAGCAATAATAGCACCTTGTCCAGGTCTTAACTCAATACATGAAATAACTGTTCCTAGAGGAATTTTGCTTAAAGGCATTGCATTTCCAATTTCTGGAGCTGCATTTTCACCTGAAACCACAGTTTGTCCTACTTTTAAACCGTTTTGCGCAATGATGTATGTCTTAGCACCATCTGCATAAGCTAATAATGAAATAAAAGCTGAACGATTTGGATCGTATTCAATCGTTTTAACAACAGCTGGAACTCCAACTTTGTTTCTTTTAAAATCAATAATACGATATTTTTGTTTGTGACCACCACCTGTATAACGCATGGTCATCTTTCCTTGACTATTTCTACCTCCAGAAGATTTTTTCGGAGCAATTAATGAACGCTCCGGCTTATCAGTTGTAATAGTGTCAAAGCTATTTACAACTCTAAAACGCTGCCCTGGGGTAATAGGTTTTAATTTTCTAACTGACATTTTCTATTAGATATTAGTATAAAAATCTATTGTTTCACCTTCTTTAACTTCAACAATTGCTTTTTTGTAAGCATTTGTTTTTCCACTGATTAAACCACTTTTAGTATATTTAACAGTTCTATCTGCTCTGTAGTTCATAGTATTTACAGCAACAACAGTTACACCATAAGAAGCTTCAATTGCTTTCTTAATTTCAACTTTGTTTGCCTTTTTAGCCACTACAAAACCGAAACGGTTAAAAATTTCACCATCTTTAGTGATTTTCTCAGTTATGATAGGTTTGATAATAACGCTCATAATCTAAATTATTTACTTAAATTAGCTTCAATTCCTTCTACTGCACCTTCTAATAACACTAAGCTATTATTATTCAAAATAGTATAAGTACTTAATTCTGAATTAGTTACAACAGATGATGATTTTAAATTACGTGACGACAAATATACATTATTATTTGCAGCACCCAACACGAATAAAGATTTTTTGTTGTCTAAACCTAAAGCTTTCAATACGTTAATGAAATTTTTAGTGTTTGGAGCATCAAAAGTAAAATCTTCTACTACTACTAGATTATTCTCTTTCGCTTTTAGTGATAAAGCAGATTTACGAGCTAATCTTTTTAAATTCTTATTTAATTTGAATGAATAATTTCTTGGTCTTGGACCAAAAATTCTTCCCCCACCTACAAATACAGGTGATTTAACACTTCCTGCACGAGCCGTTCCAGTACCTTTTTGTTTTTTAATTTTTCTAGTACTTCCTGCTACTTCATTTCTCTCTTTAGCTTTGTGCGTTCCTTGTCTTTGGTTAGCCAAGTATTGCTTAACATCTAAATAGATTGCATGGTTGTTAGGCTCAATAGCGAAAACAGAGTCAGAAAGTTGAACTTTACGACCTGTATCTTTTCCGTTGATATCTAAAACTTTTACTTCCATTACTTCTGAATGATTACATAAGAGTTTTTGTGACCTGGAACACATCCTTTAACAACTAAAAGATTTTTATCAGCAACCACTTTTAAAACTCTAAGGTTTTGAACTGTTACATTTTCTCCTCCTGTTCTACCGGCCATTCTCATACCTTTGAACACTCTTGATGGATAAGATGACGCACCTACAGATCCTGGCGCTCTTAAACGGTTATGTTGTCCGTGAGTTGCTTGTCCAACTCCTCCGAACCCATGACGTTTAACAACCCCTTGGAATCCTTTACCTTTAGATACACCTAACACATCCACAAATTCTCCTTCAGCGAATAAATCAACATTGATTACATCACCTAATTTGTACTCTGTTTCAAATCCTTGGAATTCAACAACTTTCTTCTTAGCAACCGTTCCTGCTTTAGCAAAGTGACCTGCTTCAGCTTTAACTGTGTGCTTTTCAGTTTTGTCATCGAAACCAAGTTGCAGAGCTTCATACCCGTCAACCTCATTGGTTCTGACTTGGGTAACAACGCATGGTCCAGCCTCAATAACAGTACATGGAATATTCTTTCCATTTTCGTCAAAGATACTAGTCATACCGATTTTTCTTCCGATTAACCCAGACATAAAAACTTATTAATTAATTAAACATTGATACTCAATGGCATAAGTAGCCATTTTTTCGAGCGTGCAAATATAGAAATTAAAAAGTTATTAACAAAACAAATTTGCTAACTTTTTTAAAAACAATTATTTATTCGCAAATGACAATAAAAAAACCGAGCATTTGCGCTCGGTTTTAATTTTATATAAAGCTAGAAACTTAAACTTTGATTTCTACTTCAACCCCACTAGGTAATTCTAATTTCATTAAAGCATCGATAGTTTTAGAAGAAGAAGAATAGATATCTAATAATCTCTTGTAAGAACTTAATTCGAATTGCTCTCTTGATTTTTTGTTTACGTGTGGAGAACGTAATACTGTGAAAATTCTTTTGTGCGTAGGTAACGGAATAGGACCAGTTACAACTGCACCTGTACTTTTTACAGTTTTAACGATTTTCTCAGCTGATTTATCAACTAAGTTATGATCGTATGACTTTAATTTTATTCTAATTTTTTGACTCATCTTGTTAAAAATTAAGCGTTACCTTTTGCTTTTTTAATTACCTCTTCTGAAATGTTAGAAGGTGTTTGCTCATAGTGAGAGAACTCCATTGTTGAAGTTGCACGACCTGAAGACAATGTTCTTAATGTAGTTACATAACCAAACATTTCTGATAAAGGTACGTGAGCTTTGATCACTTTAGATCCTGAACGGTCACCCATATCATTCACTTGTCCTCTTCTTCTATTTAAGTCACCTACGATATCACCCATATTTTCTTCTGGAGTGATCACTTCTAATTTCATGATAGGTTCTAAGATTACAGCTCCAGCAGCTTTAGCTACTTCTTTGTAACCTAATTTAGCAGCTAATTCGAAAGATAATGCATCCGAGTCAACTGGGTGGTAAGAACCATCTAATAAAGTAACTTTTAAACTATCAACTGCATAACCAGCTAAAGGACCAGATTTCATTGCTTCTTTGAATCCTTTTTCAACAGCAGGAATGTATTCTCTTGGTACGTTACCACCTTTTACTTCGTTAGCAAATTGTAACCCTACAAATCCTTCATCTGCTGGCTCTAAACGGAATACGATATCCCCAAATTTACCACGACCTCCAGATTGTTTCTTATATACTTCTCTGTGTTCTGCAGTTCTTGTGAAAGCTTCTTTGTACTCAACTTGTGGCTCCCCTTGGTTAACCTCAACTTTGAATTCACGTTTCATACGATCTACCAAGATATCTAAGTGTAACTCACCCATACCCGAGATGATTGTTTGACCTGAAGCCTCATCTGTTCTTACAGTAAACGTTGGATCTTCTTCAGCTAATTTTGCTAAAGCCATACCCATTTTATCTACGTCCGCTTTAGTTTTTGGCTCAATAGCTATACCAATTACTGGATCAGGGAATTTCATTGACTCAAGGATAATTGGGTGTTTTTCATCACACATAGTATCCCCAGTTTTAATATCTTTAAATCCAACTGCTGCACCAATATCTCCTGCCTCAATATATTCGATAGGATTTTGTTTATTCGCGTGCATTTGGTAGATACGAGAAATACGCTCTTTGTTTCCAGAACGAGTATTTAAGATGTAAGAACCTGCATCTAAACGACCAGAATAAGCACGGAAGAAAGCTAAACGACCAACATAAGGGTCAGTAGCAATTTTAAATGCTAAAGCAGCAAACGGCTCTTTTACATCTGGTTTACGTAAAATTTTCTTTTGATCTTCTTCTAATAAATCTGCATCATCAGGGTGAATACCTTCGATACCTTCTTTATCTAAAGGAGATGGTAAATATTTACAAACTGCATCTAACATGAACTGAACTCCTTTGTTTTTGAATGAAGATCCACATAACATTGGAATGATAGCCATATCAATTGTAGCAGCACGTAAAGCTGTATTGATTTCGTCTTCAGTAATTGAATTCTCATCCTCCATATATTTCTCAAGTAAATTTTCATCATAAGATGCAATTTCCTCGATTAATTGAGAACGGTATTGTTTTACTTCATCTAACATATCAGCTGGAATCTCAACGATGTCAAAAGTAGCTCCTTGCGTTTCATCATGCCATACAATAGCTTGATTTTTGATTAAGTCAACCACACCTTTGAAATCCATTTCCTCACCAATTGGTAATACAATTGGCACCGCATTAGATTTCAACATGTCTTTAACTTGCTGACAAACTGCTAAGAAGTTAGATCCTTGACGGTCCATCTTGTTAACAAATCCCATACGAGGAACTCTGTATTGGTCAGCCAATCTCCAGTTCGTTTCAGACTGTGGCTCAACTCCGTCTACTGCAGAGAATAAGAACACTAATCCGTCTAATACACGTAATGAACGGTTTACCTCTACAGTAAAGTCAACGTGTCCTGGAGTATCGATAATGTTAAAGTGGTATCCTTGAGTTTCAGGTAAATTTTTACCTTGCTCAGTTGGGAAGTTCCAAGTACAAGTTGTAGCAGCAGAAGTAATTGTAATACCTCTTTCTTGCTCTTGCGCCATCCAGTCCATTGTTGCAGCACCGTCGTGAACTTCACCGATTTTGTGTGACTTACCAGTGTAGTATAAAATACGCTCAGTAGTCGTAGTCTTACCAGCATCAATGTGAGCGGCAATACCAATATTTCTTGTAAATTTTAAATCTCTAGCCATTTCTTTATGAATTAAAATCTAAAGTGAGAGAATGCTTTGTTAGCCTCTGCCATTTTGTGAGTATCCATTCTTTTCTTCACAGCAGCACCTTCTTCTTTAGCAGCAGCTAAAATTTCTGAAGCTAATTTACCAGCTGTAGATTTCTCATTTCTTTTTCTTGCATAAAGAATCATCCATTTCATTGCCATAGAAATTTTTCTATCTGGACGAATTTGCATTGGAATTTGGAATGTAGCTCCACCTACACGGCGAGAACGTACTTCTACGTGAGGCATAACGTTAGTTAATGCATCTTTCCAAATTTCTAAAGCTGATTTCTCAGCATCTTGCTTTTTAGACTCAACGATATCTAATGCATCGTAGAATACTTTGAAAGCAACTGATTTTTTACCATCCCACATTAAGTTATTAACGAAACGTGTAACTAATTGATCATTAAATTTTGGATCTGGTAAAAGAGGTCTTTTTTTGGCCTGTCTTTTTCTCATTTCTTTTCTTTTTTAGTTTACGTTAAACATTAATTATTTTGCAGCAACTTTAGGACGTTTTGCACCATACTTAGATCTTCTTTGTGTACGGTCTTTAACTCCTGCTGTGTCTAACGCACCACGAACGATGTGGTATCTAACTCCTGGTAAATCTTTTACCCTTCCACCTCTAACTAATACTATCGAGTGCTCTTGTAAATTGTGTCCTTCACCCGGGATGTAAGCATTCACCTCATTACCATTTGTTAAACGTACCCTTGCAACTTTACGCATTGCAGAGTTTGGTTTTTTTGGCGTAGTAGTGTAAACACGCGTACAAACCCCTCTTCTTTGAGGACAAGAATCTAAAGCAGCCGATTTGCTCTTCTTAGTTATTTTGGCTCTTCCAGTTCTTACTAATTGTTGAATTGTTGGCATAATTACTAATAAATTAATACTTGTTTTAATTACCCTATTTTAGGGGATGCAAAATTAGAAATTATTTTTTACAATCCAAATGAAATTTAATTATTTTATTTTGAGGTAGTTAATTTGTTAATTTTTAACTCTTTTAGCCTAACTTTAAATTAACTCAACTCCCCTTAGAAACTATATATAACAACATTACGCAATTAAAAACCACAAAATACGTTATATTTACTGCATGAATTGGAAAGGGTTTATTTTTCTTTTTATTACTTCAATTAGTTGGAGTCAAAACTTTTATCTAAAAGTAGAAGGTTCTTCCTTAACTGAAACAAAAGTTTTAGACAGCATTGGCTATACTAAAAAGCACAGCAATGTTCAATCCATTATAGACGAAAATAAATCTTTAGGAAACAAAATAACTCAAGCTGGATTTTTAGCCTCGCAATTAGTAAAAAACGAAAAAACAAACGATTCAACATTTGTGTTTTACTATACCCTTGGAACGAAAACTCAAAATCTAATGATCAAAACCGATTTACTTTCTGAAGATATAAAATCTATTCTAGGAATAAGTGAAAATAAAACAGTTCTTATTTCAGAAACCGAATCGTTTTTAAACACACAATTGGCTATTTTGGAACGAAAAGGTTACGCCTTAGCTAAATTGCATTTAGAAAACTTTACTCAAGTAAACCAACAACTTCAGGCTTTTTTAATTGTTGATTTAAACAGTGTTCGAAAAATCAATTCGCTTGTTTTTAAAGGTTATGATAATTTCCCGAAAGGGGTAAAAAAAGTATACGAACGTAAATACAAACAAAAACCTTTTAATCAGGAATTGGTCAAAAACATCAATCGCGATTTCAATACTTTGCCATTTGTGAATCAAACGAAATATCCGGAAGTATTATTAACTAAAGATTCCACACAGATATATGTGTACCTAGAAAAAAGAAAAAACAACAGTTTTGATGGATTTATCGGTTTTGGAACTAATGAAGAAAAACAGAAACTCCAATTCAACGGCTATTTAGACTTGAATTTGTTTAACAATTTAAATTCGGGCGAACGCTTTAATTTATATTGGAAAAACGACGGCAACAAACAAAGCACCTTTAATGTCAATTTAGATTTGGCTTATGTTTTTAAATCACCTTTAGCTTTGAAAGGTAATTTAAAAATCTTTAAACAAGACACCATTTTTCAAAACAGCAGTTTCGATTTTGACTTAGGATATATGATTCGATACAACACAAAAATCTTTTTAGGAATTAAAGACAATACTTCAGAAGCCATTCAAAAAATTTCTGCTGCCTTAATAAAAGATTTAAAATCGACGTTTTATACCACAACTTTTGAACACCGAAGAACCAATTATGAAAACGACTTGTTTCCGGAACAGTTTTACATAGCAACTAAATTTGGATTAGGTAACCGAACGACTGGAGGTGAAAAAGCGAATCAGTTTTTTGGACAAATTCAAGCTTTACAACTTTTACCCTTGAACCCTAAAAACTACATTCATTTAAAATCGGATGTGTATTATTTACAAAGTCCGGATTATTACACCAACGAATTGTATCGCTTTGGAGGAATACAATCTATTAGAGGATTTAACGAAAACAGTTTACAAGGTAATATTTTTGGCGGTTTGTTTGCCGAATACCGATATGTGGTAGCCTCCAATTTATATTTACACACCATTACCGATTTTGGTTATTTCCAAGACAAAGCTAATACAACTTCTTCTAATTTATATGGTTTAGGATTTGGAATAGGTTTATTAAACAAAGGCGGAATATTTAATTTGGTATATGCTAATGGATCCTCAAGTGGCCAAGCCATTAAACTATCTAATTCTATTGTACAGGTAAGTTTTAAAACCACTTTTTAAACCTAGATTAAAAAACTTTACACTTTCAACTTCAAACATTAAACTTTACTTTATCTTTGCAGCATGAAGAACGACAATCAAATATTCGGAATTAGAGCCATAATTGAAGCTATTCAATCAGGAACAGTTATTGACAAAGTATTTATTCACAAAGAAGCACAAGGCGAATTGATGCGTGAATTAAACAAAGTGATTAAAGCTAAAAACATTAATTACAGTTATGTTCCGGTTGAAAAATTAAACCGAATGACTTCTATGAATCACCAAGGAGCAGTGGCTACTATCTCACCGATTGGTTTCATTGACTTAGAAGAATTGATTGAATCGACTTTGGCTAAAAAAGAAAATCCGTTGTTTTTAATTTTAGATCAATTGTCGGATGCTCGTAATTTTGGTGCGATAATTAGAACAGCAGAATGTACGGGGGTTGATGGCATCATCATTCAAAAACAAGGAAGTGCGCCAGTAAATGGCGATACGGTAAAAACTTCGGCTGGAGCCGTGTTTAATGTTCCTATTTGTAAAGTAGATCATATTAAAGACGCTATTTTTCATTTACAAGGCAGTGGAATTAAAACGGTTGCTGCTACTGAAAAAACAGACAACAACATTTATGACATTGACTTTTCTGCACCGGTTGCCATTATTATGGGAAATGAAGAACGAGGTGTGAATCCGTCTGTATTAAAGATTGTTGACGAAAAAGCCAAACTACCTATGTATGGAACCATAGAATCATTAAATGTTTCAGTGGCTTGCGGGGCTTTTTTATATGAAGCGGTAAGACAAAGGTTGTAGTTTAATGTTCAGCAACAAGTTAAGACATAGATATTTCAGAATTAAAACAAACTAAAACCTAATTCCTTTTTTTCTTTTTAAAATTTAATTTGAGCGCTTGTATTTCATTTTGTTTTTCATCTTCAGTAAGATTTGAACAAATTGTAATTGCTTGAATTTTTTCTTTTAATTCTTTTTCTAATACTTTTAGAAATTGAGCTTTTGCTTGTTTAGAAATAAAAACACTTTTATTCATTAAAAAAATCTGCTACTATTATTCTACAATTGTACTCGTTATTCTTTTGAACAAATTCTAAAATAGGTTTAATATCTTTAAAGATAGCTTTACCAATAGCATGATTATATAACAAAATGACCGTTTTTTTATTAGATACGACGAACTCCTCTCCAATTGAATTCTTATATGAATAATTTAATAACGGAATTTCATTTTTCTGATAACACTTTAAGGGATAAACAGCCTCATTTTGAAGTGAAAACAGCACCTGTTGACAACCATGTGAAGCATCTGAAATATTTTTAAACCAATATTTTGAATTTTCATTTTTAATTACTCCATAAAAATAGTAATATTTTTGCCTTGTTATTTGATATAGAAATTGATTTCTTTCTTTTTGATCATTAATTACTGGAAAATAAATTACGTTTGCATCAATGCCTTTTCTTTCAAAAAGTTTCAAATAATATTCTTTGGATTTACTTTCTTTATTAACCCCATTTGCTAATTCGACAATAGTTGAACAAGAAACATTAACTATAAAGAAAAAAACAAGAGCGTATTTCATTTTTAATTTCAAAAATATAAGAATTTATTTTATAAATCAATTTTTCCCGCCCAAAAATTCATAAATCACACGAATGGATGATGTGAAATATCCTTCAACTTCGGGTTTAGGTTCTTCAACAATTTCTGGTTTTGGCGGATTAATGAAATTTCCTTTTGCATCAAATTGTTTAAAAAAGGGCGCCTGACTTGGGTCGAAATCGGGATGTTCCCAATCGTAATATATTGGTTTTTCAAATTGTGGTGTTTTAAACATAATACTAAACAAAACACCAACTACAAAACCGGCAAAGTGCGCTTCCCATGAAATTCCTTCTTTTGCAACGTGTTCACTTGGAAACATAAACCACAAAATTCCGCCATATAAAATAACAATGGTAAGCGATAAAGCTACCAGACGGAAATATTTGGTCATAATTCCTTTAAAAAACATAAAACTTACCAAACAATAAATCAATCCACTTGCACCAATATGGTAACTGTTTCTACCCAATAACCACGTTCCTAGTCCAGAAAACAAAATCCCGAGTAACAATACATTCCAAAATTGCTTACGATAGAAATAACGCAACGCCATAATTAAGAAAAAAGCGGGAAACGTATTGTTGAGTAAATGTTTGAAATCACCGTGAATAAAAACATGAAAAGGTATCCCTCGCAATCCTTTTATTGTTTTAGGTAAAATTCCGAATTCATATAACTGTGGATACCATTTGAAATCAACATAAAAACCAATCCACATGAACAATACTAAAGCCAATGGAATACTTATCACTGATGGTGAAAAATAAAAATTTTTATCTATAGATGAATGTGTGTGCATTGTTAATTTATGTCAAAAGTAAAGCCAACTTTAGTTTTACGCTATTTTGTCAGATTTACGTTAGAACATAAAAATATTAAATACATTTGTAATAGAAAACCAAAAATCATGAATATCCCATTAGCAGAACGCATTCGTCCCAAAAACTTACAAGAATACATCAGTCAAACCCATTTGGTAGGTGAAAACGGTTCTTTAACGCAACAAATTGCCCGTGGTGTTATTCCTAGTTTAATACTTTGGGGACCTCCAGGCACTGGAAAAACGACTTTAGCTCAAATTATGGCTCAAGAAAGTAATCGTCCTTTCTATGAATTAAGTGCTATTAACAGTGGAGTAAAAGACATTCGTGAAGTTTTAGATAAAGCAAAAAATAGTGGTGGAATGTTCACTACAAAAAATCCCATTTTATTTATTGATGAAATTCACCGTTTTAGCAAATCACAACAAGATTCCTTATTAGCAGCAGTTGAAAAAGGCTGGATTACCTTAATTGGCGCTACTACTGAAAATCCGAGTTTTGAAGTCATACCCGCTTTATTGTCAAGATGTCAGGTTTATATTTTAAATGCGTTTACTAAAGAAGATTTAGAAGCTATTTTACATAGAGCAATTGCAACCGATGAAATTCTTAAAACTAAACATATCGACCTTCAAGAAACAGAAGCTTTACTTCGATTGTCGGGTGGAGATGGAAGAAAGTTGTTGAATGTTTTTGAATTAATTATAAATGCATCTGAAACGGACAATATTGTTATTACTAATGAAAAAGTAATGCAATTGGTTCAAAAAAACACGGTGTTATATGACAAAACTGGAGAACAACATTATGATATTGTTTCCGCTTTTATAAAATCTATTCGAGGTAGTGATCCAAACGGCGCGGTTTATTGGTTGGCTCGGATGATTGAAGGTGGTGAAGACGTAAAATTTATTGCCCGACGCATGTTAATATTAGCGAGTGAAGATATTGGAAATGCCAATCCAACTGCTTTGATTATGGCTAACAACACCTTTCAGGCAGTTACTACTATTGGTTATCCAGAGAGTAGAATAATCTTAAGCCAATGCGCCATTTACTTAGCCACTTCTGCTAAAAGCAATGCCAGCTATATGGCAATTGGTAAAGCACAACAAGTTGTAAAACAAACAGGAGATTTACCTGTTCCTTTACATTTGCGAAACGCGCCAACAAAATTAATGAAAGAATTGGGTTATGGTGAAGAGTATAAATACGCACATGATTACCCTAACAATTTTGCCAATCAAGAATTTCTTCCAGAAGATATAAGTGAAACTAAATTTTTTGAACCTGGGGAAAATGCTCGTGAAAAGGAATTGCGTCAGTTTTTAAAAAACCGTTGGAAAGATAAATACAACTATTAAAAAAAAGAGTTTGTTTAAAAAACAAACTCTTCATTAACTAATTTATCATTATCGTAATATTCAAGATACCATTTATTATCTTTTTTATAGAACACTCCTTTTTTACCAAACTTATCCGCAATAAAAACATCTTGAACAGATGTTCTGTAAATCTGCAACACTACCTTTGGAGTAGCGTCTAAAATTGCAAAACCGTTTTGTATTTCTAAAAACTTATATTTAACATTAATAGAATTTGAAGCTACAGTAGTTTCATTTTTTTTACTAATTTCAGTACTATTTTGTTCAGGTATTTTTTTAAGTGAACTTTTAGAAGCCATATATTTTTGAACTTCCGGAGCTAACATTTTTATAGTTTCAATATAACCTGTTTGAGAACTTTTATCTTTAGACTTCACTTCAATGCTTTCAAACAAAATTTTATTTTGACAATCTTTAAAAACAAATTTCAACTTAGTTGCAAAAACATTACTATTGTCAATTAAATCAGCTTTTAGAGCATTGCAACTGTTTTGTGCAATTTCAATTGGCAACTCTTCATCATCAAAATACACATCGAAATAAGACATTAATATCCCTTTAAACATATTATTTATATTATAAGAGTCTTTTTCGCTTTGAAAATTATATTGATGACTTATCAATATAGCTTGTTTTGTTTGTGCGGAAATAAAAACTGCAAAAAACAGCGTTAATATAGTAATTACTTTTTTCATTTTTAAAATATATTTTTTAATTCAATTAATTTTGAAATCTCTATAACTGATGAAACCGTTTCTATTTTTTCAGGATTAAAGTAAATAGCTTGCATTCCAAAATCTAATGCCCCAAGCACATCTGCTTCCCAACTATCTCCAATCATAATACTTTCTTCCTTTTTTGCGTTGGATTGGTTCAATGCAAATTCAAAAATGGATTGATGTGGCTTTTTACTCCCAGCCATTTCGGAATTTGTTATGGTGTGAAAATAAGCAATTAAGTTAGAATTAATCATTTTACTCTCTTGTACATGGGCAAATCCATTTGTTATAATATGCAAATTATATTTAGTATGCAAATAATCTAAAGTTTCAAGAGTACCTTCAATTAAATGATTATTTAATGGCAAATAGTGAATAAAGTCATCCGAAAATTGATGAATGACATTCTCTGAAAGCGAGTACTTTAATCGTGTAAAAGAATCATGTAACCTTCCAAAACGCAATTCTTGATGTGAAATTTTATTCACTTGGTATAATTTCCAATACTCTTGATTGATCGGATTGTATACATTCATAAAATCCTCAATAGGAATTGGAATTTGATTTTCTTCAAAAATTCGTTCAAAAGCTAAAGCTGAATTTTTTTCAAAATCCCAAAGCGTATGATCTAAATCAAAAAAAATATGCTTAATATTTTTCAAAACTATCTTCCCGCTACAATTTCTACTTGTTCCATATTATAAATCCAATTTTCCACATCGGTTTCATTATATTTAAAAGTTCCTTTAACAGTCAAGTAGGTATCTGTTTTTAATTTAGGTGTTGCTCCTTTAAATTTCAATCCTACGATTGTTTCTGGACCTGATTTTCCACAAAAAAAACAAGCGGCAAACACATTTTTACTTAAGGCATAATTCTTATTGTCAATAGGAACTATAAAACCACTAATAACGACTTGCTTACTTTGCAATTTTTTCAACTTTGTATTTACTAATGGGAACTCAACTTCGCCATAAGAAGCATGCTTTTTTCTCACGTATTTGATTTCGCCTAATAATTTCCAAGTTAAAGTATCTGCAGCTACCACAGTTTTAGTAATTGAAGTACTAGTTTTAACTTCTGCTTTATTTTGAAAACTGAATAAAAATACGCCTACAATTAAGGCCATTACAAATTTTAATGAATTATGCATTTGATAGTGTTTTTGAAATATTTAATGTATATGCTTTAACGGCAGGAATCAATGCAGCCACAAAACCAACTAAAAGAGTCAATCCGAAAAGCACACCTTCTTTTTCCCAAATAATTTCCATTGGATTAAACCCTAATTTAAAATCGGATTCTGATGCTTTTGACAACCAAACCAATCCTAATCTACCTAAAATTGTGCCAAAGAAGTAACCCACAATACATAAAAGCATACTTTCTGATAGTACCACAAATAATAACTGTAAACGGTGTGCTCCATTAACGCGCATTAAAGCAAATTCAGCTTTTCTTTCTTTTAAAGTGTTAAATAGTGCTATAAAAATTGAAATTCCAGAAATCAACATGATTCCGAATGCTAAATAACTTAAGGCATTTAATCCTACGCCAAACAACTCAAACAATCGATTCATTTGATACGTTGGTAAAGCTGCTTGCATTTTAGTATTTTGAGCAATCAATCTTGGCCAAACAAAAACCCCCATTTTATTTCTAAATTCAACTAAAACCGAGGTAATTTCCATACCTGGTTCATCTATTGTTAAATCAGTTTCTTCATGTTGATGATTACAAGCCTCTGTATGCACATGTTGGTGTTCATCACCTTCTTCATGCACATGTCCTTCTTCACCATGAGCTGGATTTTCAACACTAGTATTTTCTTCAAGATGATGCATTTGCCATACTGAAGGAATATTCGATAAAATTAAATTATCAATTACTTTTCCCGTTGGTTTAGTTATTCCTACAACGACATATTCTCCATGTTCATGTACTTCACCTTCTGCAGCACTACCATGAGTACCTTTGAATTTATCCCCAATTTTTAAATTTAACTTAGTTGCAACTTCTGCCCCAACTACTACTTCGAAATTTTTTTCAAACGATTTACCAGTTGCAAATTTAGCTTGGAACTTATCTAAATAATCTGTAGTTGTTCCAACAATTTTGTAACCAAGATAATTGTCTCCAAACGCCAAAGGAATAGCTTTTTTCACATAGGGATGACGCATCCAAACCTTAGCAGAATCATAACTAATATTACCAGTTGGGTCATCTACTTGATATACTGAAGACAAAACCAATTGCAAAGGACTACCTTGTGCACCCAGTACAACATCAACTCCGTCTAAATTACTTTGGTATTTTTCTTCAAATTGTTTTTCAACTAAAATTAAAACTGTAATAATCGCTACACTGGCTGTAAGTAATAAAATACTCAATATGGTATTTAATGGTTTAAACCAAATGTTTTTCCATGCTAATTTTCCAATCATACCATTGTTATTTGGTTAGTAAATCGTTGTTTAATTCTTGAATCATGTGTTACTATTATTAATGCTGCATGGTATTCTTTGGAAAGTGATTCCAGCAAATTAATTACTTTTTCAGCATTACTATCATCTAAACTAGACGTTGGCTCATCTGCTAATAACACTTTGGGTTCATTCATTAAGGCACGAGCAATAGAGACACGTTGTTGTTGTCCAATACTTAATTGAGAGGGCAACTTATTAGCCTGTTCTACTATATCTAATTTCGCTAACAAATCTTTTGCCCGTTTTGAATGTTTTTTTCCTGTTGCTAACCAACTTGCCATTTCTAAATTTTCTAAAACCGTTAAAGCAGCAATGAAATGTGATTTTTGAAAAACTACTCCAATATGTTTTCCTCTATAGTTATCTCCTTTACTTTCAGATAAACCAACAATATTTTTCCCATCAATTATAATTTCTCCGGAATTTGGTTTTAACAAACCTGCCAAAATATGCAGATATGTAGTTTTCCCTTTCCCTGAATTACCCGTTACCAAAATAGTATTACCTGCCTGACAAAAGATATCAGGCATATGAAACACTTGATCTTTTTGATAGGAGAAAGTGATGTTTTTTGTACTAATCATAGTCTATTTTTCATTGGAGTTGCAAGATACTAAAACGAAACAAAATAATTCTTAAAAGAAATTTAAAATTAAGCTATTAAAAAATGCCTTCGTCTTGAAAACTCAAATATCCATGCTCAGTAATGATAACATGATCAAGAATTTGAACATCTACTGTAGCTCCTGCACTTTTTAACTTTTGCGTAATTAGTTTATCTGGTTCACTTGCTTGTAGTTTACCTGAAGGATGATTATGACACAAAATAGCTGCAACGGCATGGTACTCAATAGCAGTTTTTAAAACCAACCGCGTATCTACAACGGTACCTGTTAACCCACCTTTACTAACTTGTGTTTTATGAACAATTTTATTTGAATTATTAAGATAAAGCACCCAAAATTCTTCATGAGGCAATTCACCAATTATGGGCTGCATAATTTCAAATACCGCTTTACTAGATGTGATTTGTTTTAATTGAGTTGACTCCACTGCCCTTCTTCTTCTTCCCAATTCAAGCGCTGCTACAATCGACAGCGCTTTAGCTTCCCCTATTCCCTTAAATTGCATTAATTGAGTTACAGATAATTTTCCTAACTGGTTGAGATTATTATCAACTGATTTTAATATACGTTGACACAATTGAACAGCACTTTCATTTCGAGAACCAGATCCAATGAGAATAGCAAGTAATTCGGAATCAGACAAGGCTACTTTGCCTTTAAGAAGTAATTTTTCACGTGGGCGATCGTCTTCGGCCCACTGATTAATTGGCGTGTACATAACTATTTTTTTTGGCGTTTAATAATTCAAAAATAAAAAATATTTACAAAACTACATACTAATACTACAATTTATTTCGTTATTTAAACATGAACAAAATACTAATCCTAGTCTTAACGGAACTTCTATTTACACTTTCTTATCAAAAAGAAAGCACAACTCCTTTTCAAAATATTTTTCAAGATCCTAGTATTGAGAAACTTAAAAATCCGAAAACTATTCAAGAAAAATTATCCAATGCTGCACTTTCCATAATTGATCCAGAGGTGGTATATACTCCCGATTATGTTTGTATAAAATATCCTAACGGAGATGTACCTGCTAAAACAGGCGTGTGTACAGATGTAGTTATTCGTGCTTATCGAAAACTTGGCATTGATTTACAGAAAGAAGTACACGAAGATATGAAAGCTCATTTTGAATCATATCCGAATTTAAAAAAATGGGGATTAAAAACAACCGATACCAATATTGATCATCGACGTGTTCCGAATTTAGAAGTCTTTTTTGAAAGAAAAGGAAAAAAAATACAAGTATCTAATAATGCCAATGATTACAAAACAGGTGAACTAGTTACTTGGATAATTGGAGACAAGCTACCCCATATTGGTATTATTACGCACATTAAATCAAAAGATGGAAAACGCCCAATGATTGTTCACAATGTGGGAAATGGGCAAGTTTTAGAAGATTGTTTGTTTAGTTGGAAAATTGTGGGACATTATAAATACGGCAATTAGACAATTAGTCAATATACCAATTAAATCTAGAGTAAAATTGACACATTGTCTAATTGCCATATTGACTAATTGATTAATTCTTTCACTTCATCAAAATTCAACCCTCCATAATTTCCAGAACTCATTAATAACAAGGCTGAATTATCTAAATTTTGGTTGAATAAAAAGTTTTTAAATTCGATTGGATTGGTGTAAATTATTAAATCTTCTCTTTGGAACGATTGAGCAATTTGGTCATAAGTTACTTCTTCCAAACGTTTAATTTTTACTGCATCGGGTGAATAAAAAACAACAGCTACATCGGCTGCATCTAATGCCCCTTGATATTCTTTTAAGAACTCGGCATTTAAACTGCTATAGGTATGCAATTCTAAACAAGCAATTAACTTCCTATCCGGATATTGTGCTTTCACCGCTTTTGTAGTAGCTGAAACTTTACTTGGCGAATGCGCAAAATCTTTATAAGCAACTTTATTACTAGATTCAGCAATTTTTTCTAATCGTTTACTTGCGCCTTTAAAACTAGCAATAGCTTCATAAAATTCGGCTTCATCTACACCCATACACTGACACACCCATTTAGCACCTGCTAAATTACTTAGGTTATGTGCACCGAACACTTCAATTGGCATAGGTCCATCAGGAGTGTCTAACAAAGTAGTTCCTTGAGCAACTTCATAAGAGGGTGTATGATATGGAATTTTTCGAATGGGATTTTCACTTCTTTCAGCGACCAATTTCACATTAGCATCTTCTTCGTTGTAAATTAAAATACCTCCATTAGTAATTTTATTGACAAAAATATCGAATTGTTCTACATAGTTATCGAAGGTTGGAAATACATTAATGTGATCCCAAGCTATACCTGAAATTAAAGCAATATTAGGTTGGTACAAATGGAATTTTGGTCGTAAATCTATTGGAGAAGTTAAATACTCATCCCCTTCTAACACAATAAAATCATTTGTTTCAGTTAAATGCACCATAGTATCGAAACCTTCTAACTGAGCTCCCACCATATAATCCACTTCTATAGCATGGTAATGCATTACGTGCAAAATCATAGAAGTTATAGTTGTTTTACCATGCGAACCACCAATTACAACACGAGTCTTGTTTTTAGATTGTTCGTATAAAAATTCAGGATAAGAATAAATTTTCAGTCCTAATTCTTGAGCTTTTAACAATTCTGGATTATCTGCTTTTGCATGCATACCTAAAATTACAGCTTCAATATCTGAAGTGATTTTTTCTGGAAACCATCCTTCAACATCTGGTAACAAACCATGCTTTTGCAATCTCGATTTTGATGGCTCAAATATGGCATCATCACTTCCTGTTACTTGATATCCTTTATGATGCAGCGCTAAAGCTAAATTATGCATAGCGGCACCACCAATTGCTATAAAATGTGTTCTCATCTTGTAATTTCTATAATCCGTAAATATTTATTTATGGAAGTTATTTTGTATACTCTTCTTTTAATTGTTGTGCTTTGACTTTATCTTTTAATTTATTTAAATATAAATCATATAATTTTTCAAAAGTAGTTTTTGAATTCCCTAATCTGTGAGCAGCTACATATAAAGGTTCGGCTTTTTTATATCTTTTAAAATATATTTCGATATATCCATGAGCCAAATAACCGTCTATTCTTGAAATCAACAAAAGTTCATCTGCATACTTTTTTGCTTTAGCTTCGCTTCCTCCAATAATTGCTGGTAATTCTAAATACAACATCACCAAAGCCCATCTGGCATCAATATGTTTTTTATCCAATTTTGCGGCAGTTAAAAAGGCTTCTTCAATATCATCAATCATACCTAATGCTTTCATTTTATTTACATTTTTTGCCTTCATACCTAATGCACCACCATATTTGTATTGAAAATCGGCATTCGTTGGAACTTTTTTCTTCAATTTTTCATAATAGTAAATAGCCTCATCCCATTTTTTTTGATAACCAGCAATATCACCTAAATACTCTAGTGCTTTTAAATCATTTGGATTAGCTTTTAAATGCGCTTCAAATAAAGATTTTGACTCATTAAATTTTTTATCATTAAAAAGTTTAATAGCCATATCAAGGTTACTTTGGCAATATGATGCAACCGAAAAAAATATAAAAAAAAGTAATATGCGCATGATCTAAATTTGATTTCAAAAGTACACAAATATAAACTAAAGAAAAAACCCTCTAAGAAAACTTAGAGGGTTTTAAAGATTTTTTACGAATTAACTATTTAACAATTGTCATTTCATCAACAATATGTTTAGCTCCTGAGAAATTCTCAATCACCCATAATACGTAACGAATATCAACGTTTATTGTTCTTTGTAATTTTTTATCAAAGATTACGTCACCAGCCATAGCTTCAATGTTTCCATCAAATGCTAAACCAATTAGCTCACCTTTACCATTTAATACTGGAGAACCTGAATTACCACCAGTAATATCATTATCTGTTAAGAAACAAACGTGTAAAGAACCGTCTTTATCTGCATAACGACCAAATTCTTTCTTAGCGTTCATTTCTAATACTTTAGTAGGCAAATCAAATTCTAAATCTCCTTTTTTGTATTTTTTAACCTGACCCGCTAAAGTAGTATAGTTGTTAATTGTTGCATCATTTCGTTTATCTGCCGGTAAAGATCTTACTTTTCCGTATGTTAAACGTAATGTAGAGTTTGCATCTGGATATTTAATTTCACCAATTTTTGACTCACGTAATCCTTGAACTAATTTTCTATATGCCGCACCAAAATCATTTTGAGCTTTAGCAATTTCATCTGATTTTGAATTAAAGTGTGTTAACAAGTCATTAGATAAAACATTTAATGGATCATTTGCTAACATCGTTTCACTCGGTAAATCTAAGAATGCTCTGATTCTATCTTTTGAAGTGAAAATACTTAAATCAAATAAGGCATTCACATATTTAGTAAAATCGCCATTATTCTCTTTTGCTAATTTATCAACTGAAGGCGCAATAGCATATCCTGTTGATTTTGAGGCGTATAATTTTAATTGAGCCGCTAAGATATCTTTTTCAGCTGGTAGGTATAATTCTTTATACATTTCATCTACCATTTCTAAGATTCCTGGAGCCATTTGTGCTCTCTTCGTTGCGTCTGCTTTAGCATATGCTTCTAATTGTCTTCCTAATGAACGGCTAATTGTTCCAAAAGCTGAAGTTCTAAATAATTGTTGTAAATAATTATCATGACGTGACTTTTCATTAGTCAACTTATAATAGTTATTGATTGTTGCTACAACATTACCATATTTTTCTTTGTTTTCTGGTTTATTTGCCCATTTATCAAATTTTGCTTCTTGAGCTGCTTTAGCTTTTGCTGTTTGGAATTTAGTTAAAGCATCAATCATACCTTGACGGTTTTTCCAGTAATTAGCTACTCCTGCAAATTTTGAAGCATAAATTAAGTTTAAAGCATCAGATTGAACCATGTATTTTTTCATTTGGTCCATTCCCGTTTTAGATCCTTCTACCCAAGCTGGATAAGCAAATTTCACGTTTTGCTCAATTCCACCAGCTGGCATCCATCGATTTGTTCTACCTGGATACCCTAAAATCATAGCGAAATCATTTTCTTTTACTCCACCTAAGTTAACTGGTAAGTGATGTTTCGGTTTTAAAGGCACATTGTTTGGAGAATATTCTGCTGGATTTCCATTTGCGTCTGCATAGATTCTGAACATAGAGAAATCGGCAGTATGACGTGGCCATTCCCAGTTGTCAGTATCACCACCAAATTTACCTAAACTTTCAGGAGGTGTTCCTACTAAACGAACATCTTTATAATCTTGGTAAACAAAATAGTAAAATTCATTACCTTGGAAAAACGAACGAACTGAAACAGTATATTTACCTCCTTCGTTATTTTCTTTTTCAATTTTAGCAATTTCAGCATTGATTGCTTTTTCTCTTTCAGCTTCAGTCATTTTATCATTAACAACAGCCAAAATTCTTTTAGAACAATCGTCCATTCTAACGAAGAAACGAACAAATAAACTAGAAGGTTTTAATTCCTCTGTTCTATTTTTTGCCCAAAATCCATTCTTTAAGTGGTTTTTTTCAGCTGTAGACAATTCAGCAATTGCATCATATCCACAGTGGTGATTGGTTAACACTAAACCATCTTTAGAAATTAATTCTGCAGTACAACCGCCATTAAACTGCACAATTGCATCTTTTAAACTGTGGTGGTTAATGCTGTAAATCTCTTCAGCCGTTAACTGAAGCCCCATTTTTTGCATATCTCTGTGGTTCAATCTTTCAATGAACATTAAGAACCACATCCCTTCATCTGCCTTTACTGTTGCTGGTAGCAAAGTAATTGCTGCGATTAAGGATACAATAAATTTTTTCATAATATAACTAGTAATTTTGTTTTAATGATGCGAATATAATTCAAAAAATACGATTTCTTCAAAAAACACAGCTGGAATTATACTTGAAAAATAATTTTTAACGTTTGCTTATTCATTTAACAAAAAAAAAGCACCTAAAAAAGGTGCTTTTAATTTTTATTGATTTAACATTTTCCACAATTTATCTTTCAATTGTTGTAAGTTCTGTTGGGAAATAGATGAAATCATCATGTATTCCATTCCTTTAAAATCTTGATCCAACTGGTCTTTCATTTCTGCTTGCAATTCGTCATCTAACATATCGCATTTTGAAATCACAATTAATCGATCTTTATCTAACATTTCAGGATTATACCTTCTCAGCTCGTCAATTAAAATATCGTATTCTTTTTTAATATCTTCAGTATCGGCAGGAATTAAAAACAACAATGTTGAATTCCTTTCAATATGACGCAAAAAATAATGTCCTAAACCTTTGCCTTCTGCTGCACCTTCAATAATTCCAGGAATATCCGCTATAACAAAAGATTGAAAATCACGATACGCTACAATGCCCAAATTTGGTTTTAAGGTTGTAAAAGGATAGTCGGCAATTTTTGGTTTCGCTGATGTTAAGACCGATAATAAAGTTGACTTACCCGCATTAGGAAATCCAACCAAACCAACATCGGCCAACACTTTTAATTCTAATATAATATCTACTTCTTCTCCAGATAACCCAGGTTGAGCATATCGAGGAGTTTGATTAGTTGCACTTCTAAAATGCCAGTTTCCTAATCCTCCTTTTCCGCCTTTAGCCAGTATTTTGGTTTCATCGTGTTCGGTAATTTCGAACAAAACCTCACCTGTTTCTTTATCTTTAACAACGGTACCTAGTGGCACTTCGATAAATTTATCTTCGCCATCAGCACCAGTACTACGGCTACTTCCACCATCACCTCCATGACCAGCTTTGACATGACGCAAAAATTTCAAGTGAAATAACGTCCAAAGATTTTTATTTCCTTTTAAAATTACGTGACCTCCACGACCACCGTCACCTCCATCTGGCCCACCTTTTTCAATAAATTTTTCTCTATGTAAATGAGAAGAACCTTTCCCTCCTTTACCAGAAGCAGCATATATTTTTACGTAATCTACAAAGTTCCCTTCAGTCATTTTACTTAAAAAGTTTAAAGTTTGAAGTCCGATTTTTTAAATTTCACAACTTCAACTTAGGTTATTATTTTTTATTCAGCTGGCAAAGATACAATTTTTAAGCTATCTATAAAAGAAAGAACAGCTTAGAATGGTAAACCATTCTAAGCTGTCTTTAATATTTAATTGTAAACGTACTTACTCTTTAATAGCTGAAACCAAAACTTTATCAATCTTCACACCGTCCATATCAATCACTTCGAATTCTAATTTATTCCAGATTAACTTTTCTCCTTGTTTTGGGATATCGCCTAATTCTGTTAAAATTAACCCGCTAACAGTTGTTACTTCATAATCATTTAACAAATCATCCAAATCAAAATACGTTAAGAAATCATGCAATGAGTAATGTCCGTCAACCAACCAAGTTCCATCTTCACGCGCTACAAGCTGAAATTCTTCATCATAAAAATCAGCAGCATCTCCCACTAAAGCTTCCAAAATATCATTTAAGGTAATAATTCCTTGGAACATCCCGTGTTCATCTGTAACTAAAGCATAATGTACTTTTGATTTTTTAAAATTCTCTAATGCTTTGTAAGCTGATGTATTTTCTATGAAATAAACCGGATCTTGTTTTATTTCAACTAAATTAAAATCGCCTTTTTCAAGATTAGCAAATAAATCCTTCAACAAAACTACCCCAACAACTTCATCTAAATTTTCATTACATAAAGGATATATTGAGTGTAATTCTCCCAATACTTTTTCTTTTATTTCATCAAAAGTATCATCGAGAGATAAATATACTACCCCTTTTCTGTGGGTCATTAACGAATTTACTTTTCGGTCTCCAATATGAAACACACGTTCCACAATATCTTGTTCAATTTCTTGAACTTCACCTACTTCAGTACCTTCTTTGATGATGGCTTTAATTTCTTCTTCGGTTACTTTCCCATCAGCGGTAGGTTTAATTTTTAATACATCTAAAATTAAATCCGTTGAAGCAGTTAATAAC
Source organism: Flavobacterium indicum GPTSA100-9 = DSM 17447 (assembly GCF_000455605.1). Classification (NCBI taxonomy): domain Bacteria; kingdom Pseudomonadati; phylum Bacteroidota; class Flavobacteriia; order Flavobacteriales; family Flavobacteriaceae; genus Flavobacterium; species Flavobacterium indicum. Next base: position 639,972 of record NC_017025.1, on the reverse strand, counting down.
CAAACAAAGGGTGCCGTTACTGTTGATACAATTCTCATAGGAACCGCAACTGCTTTTGCAATACCTTCTGGATAATTCAACCCTATTCGTTTAGGCAACAATTCACCTAAAACTAAGGAAAAGAAAGTCAAAGTAACAACCACAACACCTACAGCAATTGAATGTGCGTAAGGTTGAGTAATTTCATATCCCTCAAAAAACAACTTTACATCTTCTGTAACTTTATCTCCTGAGTAAATACCCGTTAAAATCCCAATCAACGTGATACCAATCTGTACCGTTGACAAAAATTTATTAGGTGAATTGGCTAAATCTAAAGCCGTTTTTGCACTCGTATTGCCTTTTTTGGCAGCGGTTTCTAACCTGTTCTTTCTTGCCGATATGAGTGCAATTTCTGACATGGAAAACAATCCATTTAACAGTATCAGCAAGAAGATTATGACTATTTCCAATCTTTAAAAAAATTAATTAAAAACGAAGATAATTATAATTTATCAATTATTAAACTTAATCTTTCAGTAATTTCTTCAATCGCACCAATACCATTAACAGCATGATATTTGTTTTGCGCCTTATAAAATTCAATTAATGGTGCTGTTTTTTCGTTATATTCTTGGTATCTGTTTCTAATTTTTTCTTCATCTTGATCATCCGGACGTCCTGACGTTTTACCTCTTTCCAACAAACGTTGTACTAAAATTTCATCATCAGCATCTAAAGCGATAGTTGCTGTAACAGCTTGTCCTTTAGAAACTAAAAAAGCATCTAACGCTTCTGCCTGCGCAATAGTTCTTGGGAAGCCATCAAATAAAAATCCAGCTGAATTGGGATTTTTTTCCACTTCACTTTGTAACATTTGAATCGTTACAGAATCTGGCACTAAATCACCTTTATCCATATAAGTTTTTGCCAATTGACCTAATTCTGTTTCATTCTTGATATTAAATCTAAAAATGTCACCAGTAGATAAATGTGTTAAATTATATTTTTCTTTTAAAAATTCTGCTTGAGTACCTTTTCCTGCTCCTGGTTTCCCAAATAAAACGATGTTAATCATTGTGTTTTGTTGTAAGTTATAAAGTTAAATGTTGTTTTTTATTCTGAAAGTTGGTAAACGTCTTTTAAATTTCTTCCTAAACCATCATAATCCAATCCAAATCCAACAATAAATTTATTTGGAATTCGAATACCCACATAATCAATTTTAATATCTTTTGTATACGCTTCTGGTTTAAAGAACAAGGTAGCAATTTTACAATGTTTTACTTTTTGCGCTTTAAACATTTTTTTTAATTCTTCTACAGTATTCCCAGTATCTACAATATCTTCCAAAATCACTACGGTTCTTCCTTCTAAATTTTGGTTAATCCCTATGAGTTGTTTCACCTCATTAGTTGTAGCTGTCCCTTCATATGAAGCCATTTTAACAAAACTCACTTCACAAGGCGAATCATAATTTTTAATTACATCTGAAACTACCATAAAAGCACCATTTAATACCCCAACAAATACTGGGACCTCATCACAATGATCATCTTCTATTTGTTTTGTCATGTTTTTAATGGCAAATTGAATTTCTTCATGAGTAATGAATACTTCAAATTTTTTGTCGTGTAATTGTATCATGTTGTTTAGAAAAATAAACGGCAAATTTACAAAGTATTCAGGATTAAGTATCAAGAATTGTATTTTTTTTGCAAAATAGATATATTTACCAATAACTCTTAACAAATTAAAGTGTGACAACTAGCAAAACTCCTTTTTATTTACAGCTTGAAAAAAGCAATGCTCATAGACAAGATCGAGATAGCAATAGAGATTTAGCACTCCAAAATCAAGATGTTTTACAAGAACTTATTGATTTAAGTTTTACTATTTCAGACAAAAACCACTTTAAGGCTTGTTGGGCTTTAGAATTAGTTCTAGAAAAAGAACTGGATTTAATCATTCCTTACTTAGAAAAATTCTGTTCCCATTTATCTTTATATAAAAACAGTTCTGCGTTACGCTCAATTTCAAAAATTTGTCAATTTATTTCAGAATCAAAAACAATTCTTTTAACCGAAAATCAAGAAAATCAATTGATTGAATCGAGTTTAGATTGGCTTATTAGTAATGAAAAAGTAGCCACAAAAGCCTATGCCATGCGAACATTATATAACTTTGGCAAAAAACACCAGTGGATCCATGAGGAACTAAAAATTATTTTACCACAAGATTACCACAAACATTCCCCAGCTTATAAAGCCTGCGCGAAAGACATTTTGAAAAGACTTCAATAACTTTTTAAATTTATTATCTTTGCACCACAATATTAATTTTAGGATATAATCCATTCTAAAACAACAACACAACAACATGAACTATTTTTCCTCTGATTTTAAATTAGGTATTTTAGGTGGTGGACAATTAGGCAAAATGCTTTTAAACGACACCCGCAAATTTGACATTCAAACCTTAGTATTAGACCCAAGTGAAGAGGCACCATCAAGAATGAGCTGCAATGCTTTTTACAGAGGCAATTTAAATGATTTTGACACGGTTTATCAATTTGGTAAAATGTGTCATGTTATCACTATTGAAATTGAAAATGTCAATTTAGAAGCTTTAGAAAAATTAGAAGAGGAAGGACATTTGGTTTATCCTTCTCCAAAAACGCTTCGATTAATCAAAAACAAGGGGCGTCAAAAAGATTTTTATGTTGAAAATAATATTCCTACTTCAAAACATCAACGTTTTGTAGACATCAAAGATTTACAAAACGCTTTAGATAAAGATGAATTGGATTTTCCATTTGTTTGGAAATCAGCCGAAGGGGGCTATGATGGTAATGGCGTAAAAATAGTTCGTTCTGCACTAGATTTATACAATTTACCTGAAGTAGAATGTCTTGCTGAAGCTTTAGTTCCTTTTAAAAATGAATTAGCAGTAATTGTAGCTCGAAATGCCAAAGGCGATATTAAGACCTATCCTGTTGTTGAAATGGAATTTCATCCAGAGGCCAATCAAGTCGAATATGTTATTTGTCCTGCCCGTATTGATAAAAAAGTCGCTGAAAAAGCAAGAGCAGTTGCCTTAAATGTTTCAAAAGCCTTTAATCATGTTGGTCTTTTAGCTGTAGAAATGTTTCAAACGGAAGACGACGAAATTGTGGTGAATGAAGTTGCACCTAGACCTCATAATTCTGGTCATTATAGTATTGAAGCAAGTTATACTTCACAATTTGAAAATCACATTAGAGCCATTCTAAATTTACCTTTAGGAAACACGGACAGTAAAGTAGCAGGAATTATGGTGAACTTAGTGGGTGAAGAAGGATACACAGGACAAGTGGTTTATGAAAATATAGAAAAAATTATGGCATTTGACGGTGTTACTCCACATATATATGGTAAAAGAGAAACAAGACCATTCCGTAAAATGGGACATGTAACGATTGTTAATGAAGATATGGCTGAAGCAAGAAAAATTGCGGAAGAAGTTAAAAATAGTATTCGAGTGATTTCTTAATGTGTCAATTTGAAAATGTGTCAATTTGAAAATGATAAAAAAGATTTTAAGTATTATTTTTTATTCGACAATTACATTTTGTGTTTTGTCATTTATATCATTTCTATTTTCTTTGGCTTATAATTCTATAAATAGAACTTCTCCTAATTTAAAAATTGGATTTCCGCTAAATTATTATAATCAACTAGCAGTCAGTGATAATTGTAATGGAATTGATTTATTACACGGTTCAAATATTAAAAATTTCATTTTAAACTACATAATTTGTGTTACAGCAATTTTAATTATTAAGTATAAATCTAACATAAAAACCCTACTCACCCCTAGTAGGAATTCCCCCTTTGGGGGTTAGGGGGCTAATTATGAAAGTAGCCATAATCATGGGAAGCATATCGGATATGCATGTAATGCAAGAAGCTATCGATATTTTAAATAGTTTTAATATTTCTATTGAAGTAGATATAGTATCTGCTCACAGAACACCTGAAAAATTAGTAGATTTTAGTAAAAACGCACACGAAAGAGGTATTTCTGTAATCATTGCCGGTGCTGGTGGTGCCGCTCACTTACCAGGTATGGTGGCAAGTATGAGTCCACTTCCTGTTATTGGCGTTCCAGTAAAATCGAGCAATTCCATTGATGGATGGGATTCTGTTTTATCAATTCTACAAATGCCAGGTGGCGTTCCAGTGGCAACAGTTGCCTTAAACGGTGCAAAAAACGCAGGTATTTTGGCAGCACAGATAATCGGTAGCCATGACAGTACGGTTTTAAATAAAATTGTGGCGTATAAAGAAAGTTTAAAAGAGGCTGTTTTAAAAGCTTCTAAAAATTTAGAGATTTAAAACAAAAAACCCCGATAAAAATCGGGGCAAAAATCTATTCACAATTAAGTGACAACTATAAAAAAAATTCTCTTTTGGGGAAAAAGGGATGAAAATTTATCATTAAGATGATAATTCTCATTCATTTCGTCGACAAATATATACACTTTATCGATAAAAACAAAGTTTTATGGAAATTTTTTTAAAAAAATTTGAAAATAAATTCAATACCGCTCCGTTTAGTAAGATAAGTCTCTCTGATTATAAAAAAGCCTTTAAAGAAACTATAAAAATGGCTAAAAATGAAATAGATACAATTATTTCAAATCAAGAAGATGCTACTTTTGAAAACACAATTGAAGCTTTAGACTTTGCTGGTGAACAATTAGATCGTTTATCTAGTATTTTTTTCAATCTAAATTCAGCAGAAACTTCAGATGAAATGCAAAAAATAGCACAAGAAGTTACTCCTTTATTAACAGAATTTCAAAACGATATTGCTTTAAATGAAGAGTTATTTAAACGTGTCAAATTGGTTTATGATCAAAAAGAAAGTTTAGCATTAAATACGGAACAAGCTACATTACTAGATAAAAAATACAAAGGTTTTACCAGAAATGGTGCTCTATTAGCTGAAGAGCAAAAAAATAGACTTAGAGTAATTGATACCGAATTAGCCCAATTGAGTTTAACTTTTGGTGAAAATGTTTTAGCTGAAACAAACAATTACCAATTGCACATCACAAATGAAGAAGATTTAAAAGGTCTTCCTGAAGGCGCAAAAGAAATGGCTGCTAGTTTAGCCAAGTCAAAAAATGAAGAAGGCTGGATTTTTACATTAGATTTCCCGAGTTACATTCCTTTTGTAACTTATGTAGAAAACAGAAATTTAAGAAAAGAGTTGAATATTGCTTATGGCAAAAAAGCATTTCAACAAAATGAATACAATAACGAAGAAATTGTAAAAAAAATAGTGGCACTTCGACACGAACGTGCTAATTTATTAGGTTATAAGACCCATGCTCATTTTGTATTAGAAGAACGCATGGCTCAAAATCCTGAAAAAGTTTTATTGTTTTTAAACGATTTATTAGCTAAAGCAAAACCAGCGGCTGAAAGAGAATTTGCTCAATTAACCAATTTTGCAAAAGAATTAGATGGCATTGAACAATTAGAAAAATGGGATGGTGCTTATTATTCTGAAAAATTAAAACAAAAATTATTCAGTTTGGATGATGAGTTATTAAAACCGTATTTCAAATTAGAAAATGTATTGAATGGTGCTTTTACTGTTGCTCAAAAATTATTTGGTTTAAACTTTAATGAAATTCATAATATTGACAAATATCACGAAGACGTTCAAACCTATGAAGTGTTAAATGAACAAAACGAATTAGTTGCTGTTTTCTATGCCGACTTTTTTCCAAGAAAAGGAAAAAGAAATGGTGCTTGGATGACTTCATTTAAACCACAATATATTAAAGAAGGAATTAACGAAAGACCTCATGTTTCTATTGTTTGTAACTTCACTCCTCCTACACCAACAAAACCTTCATTATTAACTTTTAATGAAGTCACTACTTTATTTCATGAATTTGGACATGCGCTTCACGGCATGTTAGCCAATACAACTTACCCAAGCTTATCTGGCACATCCGTATTTTGGGATTTTGTAGAATTACCAAGTCAAGTGATGGAAAACTGGTGTTACGAACCAGAAGCATTGGCACTTTTTGCTAAACATTATGAAACTGGCGAAGTAATTCCACAAGATTTAGTCAATAAAATTAAAGAAAGTGCCAATTTCTTAGAAGGCATGGCTACATTAAGACAATTGAGTTTTGGTATTTTAGACATGGAATTCCATAGTAAAAACCAAATTATTAATAATGTAAAAGCATTTGAATTGGAAGCCATGAAAGTAGCCAATTTATATCCTGATGTTGCTGAAAATTGTATGAGCGTTTCTTTTTCTCACATTTTCCAAGGTGGTTATTCTTCTGGATATTATAGTTATAAATGGGCGGAAGTTTTAGATGCGGATGCGTTTGCTTATTTTCAAGAAAAGGGTATTTTCAACAAAGAAGTCGCAACCAAATTCAAAGAAAATATACTTTCAAAAGGTGGCACCGAATTACCAATGGAATTGTATAAAAAATTTAGAGGACAAGAACCTCAACCAGAGGCATTGTTGAAAAGAGCTGGACTACTTTAAATAAAAAAATCCCGTTAGAAAATTCTAACGGGATTTTTTATTCATTTCTTTTAATTATTTATTCTATGATTACTCTTTTTGAAATTTCTTTTCCTTCAGTTTTCACATTAATAATGTAAACACCAGATTGAATTGAAGTCAAATCAAGGTCTTTTGTAAACATAGTACCTTCAGATTCAAAATTGCTTTGATATACTTTTCTTCCTCTTAAATCAAATAAATCAACAGAAACTTTTTCTGAGGTTGGCAATGAAATCGTTAGTTTCCCTCCAGTAGGATTAGGATAAATTAGAAAATCTTCCAGTTCATTTGTAGCATTTGATGACAATGTCCCTTCAATAACAAAATTGTCAATCATAACTCCTTCTTGATTTGAAGCTTCATCAGAAATAAATGTAAATCTGAAAATAGCATTTGCAGGGGCACCTAAACTTGATAATTCATGAATGTATTTTCTTTTATTTCCATTCATACCATTTCCTCCTGTTGGAGCTGTATTAAAATCACCCGTCCATTGCTTCCCAATACAATTAAAGCAATCGGTTCCATCAGGCAATCTTGAACTATTATACCAAGTAGGATCAGAAGAAGTTCCTAATACATTCCATGAAGTACCATTATCCGTTGAATATTCAAAATATATAATATCCCAATTTGATTCTAAATCAAATGCCATATCAAAACTCACCGTTGGATTGGTTAGGTTGGTTAAATTATAACACTGTGAAACCAAGTAAGAAGTTGCACTATCTGGATAATTACCCGTCAGTTTTGTTGCATATACATTTGATCCTGCAAGTGCATTAGTAAGTAGGGTTTTACCAATAGCTCCTCTTTGCCAAACAGCATTCGTTTTACCATTACCATCAATTGAAATTAAAGCATTGGTAGCAGTATTAAATGTATTTATCACATTAGGAGAACCCGCATCATTTACTAAAATTAAAATAGATTTGGTATTATTTGTAGCATTTCCATCACTCGCAATTGTAGAAGTTACATTTAAAACATGCGTCCCTCTTGTTAAACCGCTAACTGGTATAGCAATACTTTGCACGGCGCAATTCGATAAGTTACCCGTCCAATTTATAGTTGAATTTGCTCCTCCATCAACATTATATGTTACAGTTACTGAAGTAATTGTATTAGTTCCTGCATTTTCTATTATTATACTTGGATTATAAGTCGCACCACAAGCCACACTTACATTACCACCTGTAATACTTTTCAATGAAATGTCATTCGCATAAGCAACATAATCTGCACCAACATTTACTGCTTTCCAAGCTTTTGTTACGGCTTGTACTTCTGGACTAGTGGCACAATATATCGAACTTGCTACAGCAATAGTAGCATTTCTCATATCCATAAAAGTAGCATTTGCTGTTAAATAATCTCGTTCTGCATAATAAGTTATTTGAGAAGATTTTGCCATTCCAATTCCTGTTACATTATAGGCAAAAGGTCCACCAGAAGCAGCAGGTGCATTATTAGTACCCGATTTTCCAGCAGTAACAATGTAAAACCAGTGATTTAAAACACCACTATTGGTATGAACACCACAATTATCGTTTCCTGAACTAGGAGTACAAGACCCATCATCCGCTGTAGTAATATAATATTGACCTTTAAATGTATCCGGATCTCCTTTTGTTCTAGGATAACTCATAGAACGTAAACCACCTGTTGTAATATCTTCACCCACTTTCCATACCCCCTGTGTACCTGGATTAACTGTATCAACTGGAGCATTTAAATTTCCATTTCTTCCATATTGCTCTATACAAGCACCCCATATATCAGACAAACCTTCATTCATAGCACCCGATTGATTTTGATACGCTAAGTTTGAAGTGTATGTACATATAGCGTGACCTATTTCGTGGCCGCAAACATCAATAGATGTTAAAGCATTCATACTGCTACCATCTCCATAAGTCATTACACTACCATTCCAAAATGCATTATTATATCCACTCCCATAATGAACATAACTCTTAATTTTAGCCCCTTCATCATCAAAACTATTTCTATTAAAAATATTTTTCCAAAAATCATACGTTTTTTCTGCTCCCCAATGTGCTTCTAAAGCCGCGTCGTCTTTTGCGGCATTATTGTATTCAGCGGCTGTCCAATTATTATCATTGTCAGTAAAATTAGTAGACGGATAGGATTGTGTAGATTGACAATTATAAGTGACCATTCCATTACCATTACCTCTTGCGTTTTCATCTAAAATAAATGAATTTGGCCCTGTTTGAGTCGTTTCAATTGTTCTTGATCCACTGTATCGTGTTGCAGCAGTTCCGGCAACAAAAGGTGTGAATAAAGCATTTTCTTTATTTAACGCAACTTTCTCAAACTTTTTAGCTGCCAATTCAATTTCATCATCCGAAACCAGATGATTAACGTGTTTAATAATGGGATTTTTATACAAAATTTCACCTGTCGCAGCATCAACAAAAACTTCATCTCTAGCAATAGGTTGTTTTGCATAAATATCAAATTTATAAGCAAGCCTTACCTCGCCTTTATTAACTAAAGGTAAAATCACAAGTTCCCCAGATGGTTTTTTATAATCCATTGCTTGAGAGGCCACAGGATCATTCCATAAATATTCTTGCGCATTTATAAAATTTATTGCTTTTTGGAAAGCTACTTCAGCAGATAATGAAGGTGTTAAATTTAAATCTTCAGCATTATACAATTCACCGTTGACATGAACTACGTTACCTTCTTTTTTATGGGTGATTACTGTTCCAAATTCGATTTTAATCCCTTTATAATACTGTTGAAACCTTTGATGTATAAAACCCGCTTCATCAGAAGTTTCTTTTTGAGGAGTAAATGAATTAGAATCGTTAAGTCGGTATAATTTCCCAAATTCCTTAATAGCCGATTGCTCAGAATGCATACCCGTAAGGTAAATTGTTTTTTGATACGCTAAATCTCCATTGTATTTTTCGTTTTTTTGAGAAAAAGCAAAATTGGACAAGAGAAGTGTTAGTCCAAGAACACTTAAATAATTGTTTTTCATGATTATAGTAGTTTGGTTTGCAAGTATACTTATTTTTTCTGAATAAAAAAACCCAAAATAAGTTTCATTTATTTTTGAAAGTTTAAAAACATTTCATACCTTTGAGGAGTAATTAATTGATAATGGAATTTAAAGAAGCTAAAAATAAATTCGTACAAACTTGGGGCGCGTTAGGCTCACAATGGGGAATTAATAAAACCATGGCGCAGATTCATGCTTTGTTGATGGTTTCGCACGAACCCGTTTCTATGGAAGACATTATGGAAGAATTACAAATTTCTCGTGGAAACGCATCAATGAATTTACGAGCTTTAATGGATTGGGGAATTGTGTATAAGGAATTCAAAGCGGGTGAAAGAAGGGAGTTTTTCACCGCTGAAAAAGATTTAGATGAATTAGCGGTAAAAATTTCGAGAGAAAGAAGTAAAAGAGAGATCAAACCTGCCTTGAAAGTATTAAAAGAAGTTTCTACAATAAAATCTGATGGCACCGAAGCAGAAAGACATTTCGTAGATCAAACTACAAAATTGTACGACTTTGTTTTAAAGGCATATAACGTACTTGATAAAATTACTGAATACAAAGACAATTGGTTGACTCAACTACTTATGAAATTTATGAAATAAAAAATTTTAATCAAATCTTTCAATTTTTTCTGAAAGTTTAAAAATAATAGAATTATGAATACAATACTTCCAAATTGGTTAATTATTTTAAGTGGATTGGGCCAAATATTCACCGCATTAATTTACCCTTACATTCGTCATCAAGTTTTCGATTGGTATAACGATGTCAAACAACTGAAACCTTTAAATCAAGAAATCGCAAAAACGTACGGAAGATACATCCAAGGCTTAAATTTTTCTTTCGGAATAATTGCCATTTCATTTACAAATGAATTGAAAGAACAATCTGCCTTGGCAGTAGCTTTAACTGGTTTAATAGCTGCATATTGGGTTGGAAAAGTAGCCACACAAATTGCTTACTATCCAATGTATGACATACCAAAAAGGAGGTTATTTAAAGTCGGAAGTTATTTTATGAATATGCTTTTTGTCTTGTTTGCCGTAGTCAACACCTTACTATTTTTACACAATATAGTTGGACATTATAAATTAGTATAATTATGAACCTTAACATACTAGCCTATATTATTTATCTCAGCATTACCAGTGTTATAATTATCAAAGTTGGAAAATTATGCTATGATAACGGAAACTTATTTGTATCACAATTAATTCCGAATCATGAAGAATTATGCCATCAAATAAACAAAATGTTACTGATTGGTTATTATCTTTTAAATCTTGGGTATTGCGCGATGACACTTATTTCTTGGGAAAAAATTTCAACATCCAACCAACTCATCGAAATCATTGCAACCAAATCGGCCATAATTATTCTGATTATCGGATTGATGCATTATTTCAACATCATATTATTAACTAAATACATTAAAAAATTAATTTAAATATTCAATTTTATGGAAACTACAAAAATTTTAATCGGATATGCAATTTATTTACCAATTGCCTTATTTTTAACTTATTACGTTAGCAAAACTTTATTTAAAAACAGTAAAATATTCATGTTAGACATTTTTAGAGGACGAGAGGAAATTGCCAATGCTACAAACACATTATTCGAAACTGGCTTTTACTTATTAAATTTAGGTTTTGCCTTGATGATTTTAGAAATGACATTGTACAAAGACGATTACCAAAGTTTAATTGAAGCCTTGAGTTATAAAATCGGCGGATTTGCTATCTATTTAGGAATCATGTTATTCATCAACTTGTATTTCTTTTTTAGAGGAAAACGCAAAGCAAGTCAGACTCAAGTTGAACCACGCGTTGTAATTAATGGGTAACAAACCAAACCTGACAGGTTTCTAAAACCTGTCAGGTTTAAAATTTCAAAAAATGACAACAATAACAATTAAAACAATTTATCAGGCACCTATTGAAACTGTTTTCAACATAAATCGAGACATAACCATCCATCAACAAACGGCGAGTAAAACAAAAGAAATAGCCATTGCTGGCACCACCTCAGGATTAATAAACAAGAATGAAACAGTCACATGGAAAGGAAAACATTTTGGTGTATACCTCAAACATCAGAGTATAATTTCTGAGATGATTTTTCCAACGTATTTTGTAGACGAACAACTCAAAGGACATTTTAAAAGTTTTAAACATCAACATTTTTTTGAACAAAAAGAAAAGTATGTAGAAGTCACCGATTTGTTAGAATATGAAACACCTTATGGTATTTTAGGAAAATTTTTTGATGTATTGTTATTGAAAAAACATTTGATTCAATTCATTATTCATAGAAATTCAATTTTAAAAAAATTAACTGAAAACTAAAAATAATAACCACCAAAAAATAGGAATTCCTTCTGCCCAAAAACTTGAATAATACCTAGATTTTGTTGCTTTAGCATAGTAAAGAAAAAAAGCAATGGTTACCGAAACGAGCAGTTTAAAACTCAATGCAACCCAATGAATTTGAGGCTGAAGAACATCAATAAGCACCAAAACACTTAACAACAAATACCCTAATATTTTGGTCTTATTAACCCCTATCATTTGTGGAACTGTTTGCAGGTGCGGGTCGTCTTTGGTGACATCAATAATCTCAAAGATTAACACCAAAACAAAAATTAAAATAAACCGTTGAATTGACAACCAAAATACAGAACCATTTAAATTAATTCTTCCAAATACAAGAGGAAAAAAAACAGTCATTAAAACCCAGCAAAAACTAACCATGTAAATCTTTACTCCTTTCCAATTTCGGGCATTTGCACGATTAGGAAAAAAAGGTAACGTATACAAAAGTGTTAAAAGAAAAGGGATTACTATAAATAGCTGAGTCCGCAATTGAAATTGAAAAAACGAATACAAACCAACTAATGACGCTACAAAACTTAACAACAAGATTAATTTTAATTCTACTCGCCAAGTATTTTGTTTAGTGCGAACTAGCGCATCATATTTTACAAAATTATACCCAACTAATGTACTACAAAATACAAACAATAAACAATTTAATGCCTGTGGAATACCATAGAATCGAACAGTCATTGCAGTTAAAGCAAGTGCTGAAAAAGCCACATGCAGACTACTGTTTATATAAAAGTCAAGTATTTTTTTAAAACTGAGCATTAAACAAAATTAATCAATCTGTTAATAAGTATTGGTTTTAGTTGAAAAAATCACAAAAATTCCAATTTTAAAAGCAGAATATTACAAGATTAATAATTACATTTGTTTCGCATTTGGGGTACCCAAATCAAATTTTATAAAACACAACTTTCGTTAGATATATTATTTACAAAATGAGAACAGATGCATTTGCTTTAAGACATTTAGGCCCTCGTGAAACAGACTTAAATGAAATGTTACAAACTATTGGTGTAGATTCATTAGACCAATTAATTTATGAAACTATTCCAGATGATATTCGTTTAAAAAACGATTTAAATTTAGAAGCTCCAATGACGGAGTTTGAATATTTATCTCATATTCAAGAATTAGGTAAAAAAAATAAAGTTTTCAAATCATATATCGGTTTAGGCTATCATCCAACTTGCATACCTGCAGTTATTCAAAGAAACATTTTTGAAAATCCAGGATGGTACACGGCTTATACGCCTTACCAAGCTGAAATTGCTCAAGGTCGTTTAGAAGCTATTTTAAATTTCCAAACAATGGTTATCGAATTAACCGGTATGGAAATAGCTAATGCCTCTTTATTAGATGAAGGAACAGCTGCTGCCGAAGCAATGGCCCTACTTTTAGATGTTAGGTCTCGTGAACAAAAGAAAAACAATGTAAATAAATTTTTTGTTTCTGAAGAAATTTTACCTCAAACGCTTTCGGTTTTACAAACACGTGCTACTCCATTAAATATTGAATTAGTAGTTGGAAACCACGAAACGTTTGATTTTTCAACAGAATTTTTCGGAGCCATTTTACAATATCCAGGGAAATATGGTCAAGTGTATGACTACGCTGGATTTATTGCAAAAGCTGCAGAAAAAGAAATTAAAGTTGCTGTTGCTGCTGATATTTTATCGTTAGCTAAATTAACACCTCCAGGTGAAATGGGCGCTGCAGTTGTTGTGGGTACTACACAGCGTTTTGGTATTCCGATGGGCTATGGTGGACCACATGCGGGTTACTTCGCAACGAAAGAAGAATACAAACGTTCGATGCCAGGAAGAATCATCGGTGTTTCTATCGATGCTAACGGAAACCGTGCTTTACGTATGGCTTTAGGAACTCGTGAGCAACACATCAAACGTGAAAAAGCGACATCAAACATTTGTACTGCACAAGTTTTATTAGCGGTTATGGCCGGAATGTATGCCGTTTATCACGGACCAAAAGGCTTACAATATATTGCTGATAAAGTTCATGCTTCTGCGGTTACTACTGCTGATGCTTTAAATAAATTAGGTGTTTACCAGACAAATTCTGCTTTCTTCGATACGATTTTAGTAAAAGCGGATGCAACTAAAGTAAAAGTAATCGCTGAAAAACACGAAGTAAACTTCTTCTATCCAGATGCTGAAACGATTTCGATTTCATTCAACGAAACGACTTCGGTAAACGACATCAATCAAATCATTGCTATTTTCGCTGAAGCGACTGGAAAAGATGCATTTGCTGTAAATCAATTAGCAAATGAGTCAATGGTTCCTGAAAACTTAGTGAGAAAATCAGCTTTCTTACAGTATGATGTTTTCAACAACAACCATTCTGAATCGCAATTGATGCGTTACATCAAAAAATTAGAACGTAAAGATTTATCGTTGAATCACTCAATGATTTCTCTAGGTTCTTGTACGATGAAATTAAACGCTGCTGCTGAAATGTTGCCGTTATCTATGGCAAACTGGAACAGCATTCACCCTTTTGCACCTGTTGAACAAGCAGAAGGTTACCAAATCATGTTGAAAAAATTAGAGCATCAATTAAATGTAATTACTGGATTCCAAGGAACTACATTACAACCAAACTCAGGTGCTCAAGGAGAATATGCTGGTTTGATGGCTATTAGAGCTTATCACCAATCAAGAGGTGATAACCACAGAAATGTATGTTTGATTCCGGCTTCTGCTCATGGAACTAATCCAGCTTCTGCAGCTATGGCAGGAATGGAAATCATCGTTACAAAAACCATGGAAAATGGAAATATCGATGTGGAAGATTTAAGAGCAAAAGCAATCCAACACAAAGACAACTTATCTGCTTTAATGGTTACTTATCCATCTACCCATGGCGTTTTTGAAAGTGCTATTATTGAGATCACGAATATCATCCACGAAAATGGTGGTTTAGTATATATGGATGGTGCTAACATGAATGCACAAGTGGGATTAACGAATCCAGCTACCATTGGCGCTGATGTTTGTCACTTGAACTTACACAAAACATTTGCTATTCCTCACGGTGGTGGTGGACCTGGGGTTGGACCAATTTGTGTGAACGAAAAATTAGTTCCATTCTTACCAACCAATCCAATTATTCCAACAGGAGGAAGTAAAGCTATCACGGCTATATCTTCTGCTCCTTATGGTTCGGCTTTAGTTTGTTTAATTTCTTACGGTTACATTGTAATGATGGGTGCTGAAGGATTAACAAACGCTACAAAATATGCCATCCTGAATGCGAACTACATGAAAGCACGTTTTGAAGGACATTACCCAATCTTATATTCAGGAGAAATGGGACGTGCCGCACACGAAATGATTTTAGATTGTAGAGCTTTCGAAGAAAAAGGCATTAAAGTAACGGATATCGCAAAACGTTTGATGGATTACGGATTCCATGCCCCTACCGTTTCTTTCCCAGTTGCTGGAACTTTAATGGTGGAACCAACAGAATCTGAAGATTTAGCAGAATTAGATCGTTTTTGCGATGCTTTAATTTCTATTCGTAAAGAAATTGAAGCTTCAACAAAAGAGGAAGAAAACAATATTTTAAGAAATGCACCTCATACTTTAGCAATGCTTACTGCTAACGAATGGGTTTTCCCTTACACAAGAGAACAAGCGGCTTATCCATTGGATTACATTGCAGAAAATAAATTTTGGCCAACAGTTCGTCGTATTGATGAAGCGTATGGTGATAGAAATTTAGTTTGTTCTTGTGCTCCAATTGAAGCATATATGTAATAAAAAACAAATAGCAAGAAGAAAGGCTCTGAATATTCAGAGCCTTTTTTATGATAATTATCAATTAAAACAAAATCAATGATAGTTATCTTTGTATCATTAAAATTTAAAATATGAGAGATATTGAAACCCGAGAAGATATCCTTTTAATAATGCGAAATTTTTACGATCGCTTATTAAAAGACAATTCCATAAATTTCTTTTTTACAAAAGCTACTGATGTAGACCAACATTTAGAAAAACACTTCGAAATATTAGCTGATTTTTGGGAACAAGGATTATTTTTAAAGGGAGGATACAGCAATAATATGTTTCAAATTCACAAAGATATTCATGACAAACACCCCTTTAGTCACGAACATTTTGAAATTTGGTTAGACCATTTATACACTTCAATTGACGAAAATTTTGACGGACCAAATTGTGATGTCATGAAAAAAATGAGTCTAAATATGGCTACTGTAATGCGAATAAAATTTTTTCAATAAAATTGAATTAAAATTTGAATTGTGTTTTTTTTACAATACTTTTTTAAAAACAATGCAATTCTGTAATAAAATTACAATTACTAAGATTACTTCTGCTATAAAATTGGTAAATTCACAAAAAATAAGTCCCAATGAATATTAAAATCACAGGCTCTGGAAGTTACATTCCTACAGAAGTTGTTACAAATTTAGACTTTGCAAAACATATCTTTTTAAATGAAGACGGATCTGATTTTCCTCAATCCAATGAAATTGTAGCACAAAAATTTCTTGAAATTACTGGAATTGAAGAAAGAAGATATGTAACTCATGATTTAAACACTTCAGATATTGCTACGATTGCAGCAGAACGTGCTATTGCTGATGCCAATATAGATCCAGAATCATTAGATTACATCATTTTTGCACACAACTTTGGAAATGTAAAACACGGTGCTATTCAAACAGATATATTACCTAGTTTGGCCAGTAGAGTAAAATATAATTTAAAAATTAAGAATCCAAAATGTGTTGCCTATGATATTCTTTTTGGATGTCCAGGCTGGATAGAAGGAGTGATTCAAGCACAAGCATATATTAAAGCTGGGATGGCTAAAAAATGTTTAGTCATTGGTGCAGAAACACTTTCAAGAGTAGTTGACAAACACGACAGAGATTCCATGATATATTCAGATGGTGCTGGCGCAACTATAATTGAACTTACGGATGAAGCTGGTGGTATATTAGCGCATGAAACGGCTACTTTTTCCCATGACGAAGCTTATTATTTATATTTTGGAAATTCATTTAATGACACCCACGATCCAGACATTCGCTACATAAAAATGCATGGAAGAAAAATTTATGAATTTGCTCTTAGTAATGTTCCGAAAGCAATGGCTTCTTGTTTAGAAAAAAGTGGCGTTCCAATAGAAAAAGTAAAAAAAGTATTAATCCATCAGGCAAATGAAAAAATGGATGAAGCCATAATTCATCGTTTTTTTAAAATATATAAACAATCTCCTCCCGATGGAATCATGCCAATGAGTATTCATAAACTAGGCAACTCTAGTGTAGCAACTGTTCCTACTTTATACGACTTACTTATAAAAGGTAAAATTGAAAACCAACAACTAAATAAAGGTGATGTTGTTATATTTGCATCAGTCGGAGCCGGAATGAATATTAATGCTTTTGTATATGAAATATAATTTTTTTTAGTTTATAATTTGTAGTTCCTTTGTAATAGTTAATTTTGCCAAAAACAAATCATAAACTGATTTTCAATGTACGAGAAAACATATCCAAGTAAACGCTTCAACATAACGTTAGAGTTTTTAAAAAAACATATAAAAACTAACGAAACCATTTTCGATTTAGGTGTTCCCAATCCGTTTTCCAAAATTATGGAGGATAATGGATATCAAGTAATCAATACAAAAGGTGAAGATCTAGACAATAACCAAGAAGCTTTACGTACTGAAAATTACAAGGTATTTACAGCATTTGAAATTTTTGAACATTTATTAAATCCATATACGATTTTAGAAAACGTAAAAGCAGATAAAATTCTAATTTCTATTCCTTTACGTTTATGGTTTTCTTCTGCATATAGAAGTAAAACAGATATGTGGGACCGACATTATCATGAATTTGAAGATTGGCAATTGGATTGGTTATTGGAAAAAACTGGTTTTAAAATTGTAGACCGAGTTAAATTTACGCATCCAGTAAAAAAATTGGGATTACGCCCTCTTTTAAGATGGTTTACTCCAAGATATTATTTAGTTTATGCTGAAAGAGTGACTAGTAATTAGTAAATAGTGATTAGTTAAATGAAATACTATATTATCATTCCGGCCTATAACGAAGAAGCTTTTATGGGCTTAACTTTACAATCGTTAGTTGAACAAACCGTTTTACCAACAAAATTGATTGTTGTGAATGATAATTCAACAGATAAAACGGCTGAAATTGTTTCAGAATTTGCTTCTCAATTTCCATTTATTCAATTAGTTAATAAAAAATCAGATGCGATTCATTTACCAGGCAGTAAAGTTATTCAAGCTTTTCAGGAAGGTGAAAAACATATTGATGAAAATTACGACATTATAGTAAAAATTGATGCTGATTTAATTTTCCCTAAAAATTATTTTGAAACTATTATCAAACATTTCCAATCGGATGATAGAATAGGAATGGTGGGTGGCTTTTGTTATATTGAAACCCGAAATAAACACATAAAATCCAATAAAAAAAATAGGGTTCCTGAACACCTTTGGCAAAAAAATGAAATCTGTGAAGAAAAAAATGGGGATTGGGTGTTGGAAAACTTAACCGATAAAGACCACATAAGAGGCGCCTTAAAAGCCTACAGAAAAGAAACATTTAAACAAATTGGTGGATTAAAACCACAAATGGGTTGGGATACCGTTGACGAATTATTATGTAAATTCTACAATTGGAAAGTTGTAACCGATGAAAGCTTACACGTAAAACACTTAAAACCTACAGGTGCCAGTTATAATCAAGCAGCAAGATACAAACAAGGTGAGGCTTTTTACACCTTAGGATATGGTTTTTTTATTACAGCTGTAGCCTCTATAAAATTAGCTCTTCGTAAAGGCAAACCATTATTATTTTTAGACTACATCAAAGGATTTTGGAAAGCTAAACGTGAAAAAAAGAACCTATTAGTAACTCCAGAACAAGCTCAATTTATTAGAAAATACCGTTGGAAAAAAATGATTCAAAAATTAAAAAGGTAAAAAATAAAGCAGTTACAAGTTTAATTTTACTTTGGGTTACTAGCCAAAAAACACTATTTTTGAAATTATTTTTAAACTATGATGTTAGTTCGTTATTTATCGCAAATTGGACGATACTTTATTATGCTCAAAGACATGTTGAACCGACCTGTTAAATGGAGTGTAATGAGACAATTAATACTAAAAGAAATTGACGATTTAGTGATTGATTCATTAGGAATTGTTTGCTTTATTTCATTCTTCGTAGGTGGAGTTGTAGCCATTCAAACAGCCTTAAACCTTACTAACCCACTGATTCCGAAATATTTAATTGGATTTGCAACACGTCAATCTGTTATTTTAGAGTTTGCTCCTACTTTTATTTCCATCATTATGGCAGGAAAAATGGGTTCCTTTATTACATCAAGTATTGGGACCATGCGTGTAACAGAACAAATTGACGCCTTAGAAGTAATGGGGGTAAATTCCTTAAACTATTTAGTATTTCCTAAAATTATTGCTTTATTTTTATACCCTTTTGTAATTGGTATTGCAATGTTCTTAGGTGTGTTTGGTGGTTATTTAGCAGGCGTTTATGGTGGTTTTGCATCAAGTCAAGAATTTATTGTTGGAATTCAAGAAGATTTTATTCCCTTTCATATCACTTATGCATTTATTAAAACATTGGTTTTTGCCTTTTTATTAGCTACTATTCCTTCATTTCATGGTTATTACATGAAAGGAGGCGCACTAGAGGTAGGTAAGGCAAGTACTGTTTCATTTGTTTGGACCTCAGTTGTGATTATTCTGATGAACTATATTTTAACTCAAATTTTGTTAAGCTAATGATTGAAGTAAATAACATTGAAAAAAGCTTTGGTGAACAAAAAGTTTTAAAAGGCATTACTACAAAATTTGATGCTGGACAAACAAGTTTGGTTATTGGACAAAGTGGTTCTGGAAAAACGGTATTCTTGAAATCACTTTTAGGAATTCATGAGGTAGACAGTGGTACCATTTCATTTGATGGAAGAATATATGGTCATTTAAATAAAGATGAAAAACGTGATTTAAGAACTGAAATTGGAATGGTTTTTCAAGGAAGTGCGCTTTTTGACAGTATGACCGTGGAAGAAAACATTGGATTTCCATTAAAAATGTTCACCAATAAAACTCCAAAAGAAATTAAAGAACGTGTTGATTTTGTGATTGAACGGGTTAATTTAATCAATGCACATCACAAAAAACCTTCTGAAATTTCCGGAGGAATGCAAAAAAGGGTAGCCATTGCAAGAGCAATTGTAAATAATCCGAAATATTTATTTTGCGATGAACCCAACTCAGGTTTAGACCCAAAAACGGCCATTGTTATTGACAATTTGATTCAAGAAATCACAAAAGAATACAACATTACCACAGTAATTAACACACACGATATGAATTCGGTAATGGAGATTGGGGAAAAAATTGTGTTTCTAAAAAATGGATTATTGGAATGGGAAGGGTCTAATAAAGAAATTTTCAAGACAGATAACGCAGCAGTTACCGATTTTGTTTATTCTAGTGAGTTGTTCAAAAGAGTTCGAAAAATGTATTTAGAAGACGATAAATAAAAAAGGGTTGACATAAAGTCAACCCTTTTTTACAACTAAAACTATTAATCCCAACTATCTTTTTACTATTTTTTGAGTTGTCATCGAATTATTTTCATCTGTAATTTTCACTAAATAAATTCCCGAATTTAATGAAGACATATCCACTTGATTTGAAGTTGAATTTAGAACTTTTTGCCCTTGAAGCGTAAATAGCTCTATTGATTTAATAGCATTATCAACATTTATATTTAATACATTTTGAACCGGGTTTGGATATAACGTAACTTCTAAATTGTTTTGATTAAAATTTTGATTGCTTAATATGGTATTATAATTGTATAAATTAGTTATTTCCGATTGAGTAAGAGCATAATTATAAATTTTTAAATCATCAACTACTCCATTAAAGCTATTTGATCCTTGATACGATCTTCCTAAATAAAAACTAGTTTCATTTGCCGTATTCCAATCTGGTTTGGCCGCACTAGTTATCAAAACTCCATCTAGATAAATTGATGCTAAGTCTGTTGTTGTATCAAATGTAACAACTAAATGTTTCCAAGTGTTTAATGGAATACTAGTAGTATATGATAAATCATTTGCCCATGCATAATTATTTATCATATTTGATTTCAAAGAAAAACCATAGGACTGATTAGCTGCTGGTGAACCATAACTAAACAAAAAGTTATCGAAAAAATAACTATTCATTTTAATCCAAATGGATATAGAACGAGAAGCATTACCTATTGGTAAGTTAGTTAAAGTTGCAACAGTACCTGCGCTATTTAACTGTAAAGCACTATTAATATTTCCATTTCTATCCGTTGTAAAATTTCCTGTAGCATTAAAACTATTTACAGAAGTTACATCATAATAAGAATTATTAAAATTAAAGGTATAAATTTCATTATTTGTTATTGGAACTAATGAATTATAAGTGTATAAATTGTTTATTTCTATATCTGTTAAAACATAATTGAATATTTTCAAATCATCAATTGCTCCATCAAAATTTAATTCACCGCCTACACCTACGCCTAATTTAAATATATTACTATTGTTTATGGTATTCCAAGTTTTTGGTTGACTTGCAATCATAACATTGTTTTTATAGATCTTGGCTGTTGTACCATCATAAGTATATACAAAATGGTACCAAGTGGAAGGATTATTACTAGAACTTGCATTAAAATTATTTGCATAACCAAAATAATCAACTGTAGTAGTATTAAAAGAACCACCGACTGCATTACTGTTAGAACTTTGTCCGTAAGAAAAAGTCATATTATATGGTGATTGCATGGTATTAACTTTAGCCCAAAACGAAATAGTTCTAGCAGAATTTCCATAAGGCAATCCATTTATTGTAGCAGAAGTACCTGTATTTTGAATATTAAGTGCACTATTAGAATTACCATTTCTATCTGTTGTGAAAGATGTACCAGTATTTGAACCAAAAGGTGCATTTCCAAGTAAATTATTGTAAGTATTATTAAAATTATATTCTGCTATTGTCTGATTTACAGTTGATACATTTTGAGTAATTTCTAAATCATCTACATTAACATAAGCATAATTCGCACTATGATTTACCTCAACTTTAAATCTGACTACACTTCCAGAAGTAATAACACCAGCCGCTATATTTCCTGTTATTTTTCCTGTATCACTAAAACAACTTGTTGGAAAACTTGTAGATGTAGCAAATTGAACAAAAGTTGCACTATTATTTACAGCATAATATAATTTTATATTTCCTGAAAAACTTGCAGAATTATTATTTTTATTGTAACCAACAGAAAAAGTAATTTGTTCCCCATTTGAAGTATAATTTTGTGTCACAAAATAACCCGTTTGAACTCCACCATTCCCTAATTGCGTTAAATTTATTCGCAATGAATATGTTCCGTCACAAGAAACTGATCCATCATTAACAATATTAAAACTATTAGTTGCCCAACTTGAAGGAACTGAACCCGACTCAAAACTCTCTGTCACATTAATTTGAGCACTTAACACACTGCAAAACAGCATAAATAAAAAAGAAAATAATTTTGTTTTCATAATTGTAGATTTATAATTATCAAACAAAACTAGTAGTCCAATTCATATTAATTTTAATCAGTTAACCAAAAGCATTTTTGAGTTAACGAAAATCATTTTAAAAAGAAATAGAAAATAAAAAGTCCGAGTATTAAATACAGAACAGTTAACAGCAACTCCAATCGATAGCATTTTAAAATTTTCATCAGAATAAATTTTAATTCAAAACTATCTTTAAATTCAAAAATAACATTTTCTAATTTACCAATACCAAATTAGAGTTAACCAAACCCTACTTTTATAAACTGAACTGTTTGTTTTGTTAATTACACTCTATTTAAAGCTTTCTTTTTCATATTTTTGATAAAAACAATCAATTGAACAAGATCTTCCTAGTTTTAATTTTAGTATTCATCCAAAAACTAATTGGGCAAAACCCGTATTACAATACAATTGATAAATCACAAGGATTGTTAACCAATAGTGTTTACGACATTTTTGAAGATAAAGACAATTTTATGTGGTTTGCCACCGATAAAGGTTTGTGTCAATTTAATGGTTATACTTTTCAATATTTTAGTCAAGATGGCATGACCTCAAAAGCAGGTTCTTGTATAAAACAAGATGCTTTTGGAAGAATTTGGTACGAAAACTTTGATGGTTATTTGTATTATGTTGAGAAAAATCAATTGAAAAAATTGAATCAAAACAAATCTATTGGTTATTTTAAATACGGAATTATTCAAAACCAATTGTATATCATTAACAAAAACACCGTTGATATTTATGATTTAAAAACACTTTCACTTATTAAAAAGATTGAACTTAATACAGAGGATAATAAATACATTTTTTTTAGTGATAACACTATCTATGTTTTTGCAAATCAATTGATTGTTATCCATGATGATCACATTCAGCAAAAAATTGATTTACCAAAAGACTTTTCAGAAAACTTTAATTCCATACTCGTAGAAAAAACAAAAAATGGGTTACTTATTGGTTCTAAATTTTCAAATTATTGTTATCTATTTTCTAACAATCAATTTATTAAAAAAGAATTAAATCTAGAAAATACAATTGTTCAAAATTTGAGTTGGTGTAATAATAAAAATTGGCTTTGTACTACGACAGGAATTATAGAAATGGATTATGAATTAGGAACAAAACGTACTTTTTTTGACGGAACTAATATTTCCTACATCTACAAAACCAAAAACAACAATTATTGGATTTCTACTTTAACTGAAGGTTTATTTTATATTGAAGATTTCGACACCCAATTAATTAGCTCTCAAGAAAGTTTAACTACTTTGTGTTTTAAAAACGAGCAATTAATTGTCGGGACCAAAAATGATAAAATTCTCGCTTTAAAAAAAAAACAGTTTAAAACCATTTTTACTGGAAAAGACAACCATCAAATGGGACAAGTTTTTTATGATAAACTTTCAAACCAATTGTATTTTACTTCTTCCAAGTTTGGTGTTTTAAATTCGGAACTAAAACTAACCAAAGAATTACCCATTGCTGTTAAAAGTGTTTGCGCTGTTGATCATAAATATATTGCGTTTGCTGCCAGTAGTTCTTCAGGTTTAATTAAAACGAATGAAAATAGCAAAAGTGAGTGGGATTTGGTTTATAAGGCTTTTATCGAATTAAAAAACCTTAATTACAACAATATTGTTATTAATGCTAAAGGAAAATCAACAGCTTTTGACAGTATTAATAAAACAATTTATTTTGCCACAAACAATGGTTTGTTTTATATTGGTCAAAATGGTTTACTTTCTGAATTAAAGTATAAAAACACTTCATTAAATATCACCAAACTTTCATATGAAAAAGGGAAAATATATGCTTGTAATGGTGATTTGAATTTATATCAAATTAATAAAAATATAATTTCAGAAATTAATTTTCCTACGATTATTCAAAAGGACAATGTTGAAAAAACAATTCTTAAAGACAGACTTCTTTTTATCATTACCAATAAATACATTTTTGAGTACGATTTGTCCTCTAAAAAGCTAAAACAAATTATTCATATCAATAGTAATATTGAAGTGAATGATATTATCATTAAAAACAACTGCTATTACATTTCAACCAACAGAGGTTTAATCATTAGAAATCAAGAAGTTTATAATCGTTCCAACCCAACTTTTGTTATCAAACACATAACCGTGAACAATCAAGTTATAAAAAAATTTAAGCTGAATGATTTGTCTTATAACGAAAATAACATTCATATTATCTATCGTTTTTTATCACCAACACCTTTTGAAGAACACGAATTGTTATATAAAATCAACGAATCGCAATGGCAAAAAGCAGATGTTTTAAATCCAGAATTAGTTTTAAACTCATTAAATCATGGTAGTTATACCATTGAATTTGTACTAAATTCAGATTTTAAAAACACAACGAAAATTCATTTTAAAATTAATCGTCCATTTTGGCTACAATTCCCTTTTATTTTTGGTGCATCACTAACTATTTTAGCTTTGTTATATTGGCTATATCGTAGTAATATCAAAAAAATCCAAAAACGAAACCAACTTATTTTAGATAAAATTAACTTAGAAAAAAATGTAAACCAAACGAAATTGAAAGCCATCAAATCGCAAATGAATCCACATTTCTTTTATAATGCATTAAACACTTTACAATCCTATATTTTATCCAACGAAAAGAAAGAAGCCGTGGAATATTTGTCTAAATTTTCTAATCTAACCCGCACAATATTAGAAATGACAGAAAAAGACTGGATAACTATTTCAGATGAAATTAAAACTTTAGCACTTTATCTTGATATAGAGAAAGCCCGATTTGAAGGCGACTTAACATATACAATAACTATTGACCCATCCATTGATACTGAACTTATTAAAATACCTTCTATGCTCATACAACCGTATGTGGAAAACGCCATAAAACATGGATTACTTCATAAGAAGGAAGAGAAAATTTTGACTATTGAATTTTTAAAAATCGAAAATAATTTAATAATTAAAATTGATGATAATGGTATAGGAAGAGTAAAAAGCAATGCTTTAAATAAAATAAAAAATAAGAATCATCAATCTTTTGCAACAGATGCACTACAAAATAGAATATCTTTATTAAATCAATATACAAATAAAAATATTTCAATAGAAACAATAGACAAATACACCATTACGAAACAGGCTTCTGGCACAACTGTTATAATTAAATTACCTTTAGAATAATGATACGAGCAATAATAATAGATGATGAAAAAAGAGCAAGATTAAATTTAGCATTGCTTATTAATGAATATTGTTCCGATGTGACTATAATTGCTGAATGCGAAAATTTACCTGAAGGTGTTAAGGCAATTCGAAAAAACAAACCTGATTTGGTTTTTCTAGACATTGAAATGCCTGGTCATAGTGGATTGGAACTCTTAGATTTTTTTGATGAAAACGAAATAGGTTTTAAAATAATTTTCACTACTGCTTACCAAGAATATGCCATTCAAGCTTTTAAATTTTCTGCTGTAGATTATCTATTAAAACCAATAAATCCAACAGAATTAACTGAAGCTGTAAATCGTTTTTCAAAAGAGAAGGAAAAAATTGAAAAATATACACTTCTAAAAGAAAATTTAAAACAAGACTCTATAAAAAAAATAGCAATTCCAACAGGTAATAGTTTAGTATTCATCGAAACTGAAAAAATAATTTACATCAAAGGTGAAGGGGCCTATTCTGAAATATTTTGTTTGGACAATGAAAAATTGCTTGTCAGCAGAAACTTAAAAAACTTTGAAGACATTATGTGTATTCATCAAAATTTTGTTAGAAATCATAAATCGTATATTGTCAATACAAATTTCATAAAAGCTTATATTAAATCTGATGGTGGAAGTTTAGAACTTAAAAATGGTATTCAAATTCCTGTTTCTAATGAAAAAATTCAAACTATTTTAGAAGCCATTGAAATAATTAAAAGGTAAATTATCGTTGCAAATACACCCAACCTGTCTTAGATTCCCCAGTTGTTTGTAAAATAACATAATAATAGGTAGCTGCCGGCAATACATTACCTTTAAAGTCTTGTCCGTACCATTCTTTTTTATAGGCTGATTGTGAATACACTTCTAGACCATATCTGTTGAATATTTTTAACTCTTTTACATCGAATCCGCTTAAATCGAAATAATCATTCAACCCATCATCATTAGGGGAAATTCCTTTTGGGATAGCACATAATAAATTCAAAACTGTAATGGTCTCATTTAAAACGCAAGTCCCATTATCTACTGTAACTGAATAATCACCAATTGCTTCTTCATTTATTTGAATTGGATTACTATTACTTATATAGCCATTTGGACCTGACCAATTATAAGAAACATCTTCTATATTGAATGAATTATTAATTGGTACAACTTGAAGTGTTTTCACATTGTCACTACATAAATCTTGAATATAAAATTCTGGAGAATTTGCAATCAATACATTAACAACATAAGGAACTGAATTACAAATGCCATTAGATATAATTAAAGTATAATTACCACTCTGTTCTGGTTGTGCGTTTAAAATTTCAATATTTGGATTATTTGAAATAAATCCATTTGGACCTGTCCATGTGTAAGTATATGAGATGTTATTTTGATCGCCAACTATTTGAACAGTGTCATTTTCACAAACCGAATAATTAGGTATTAAATTTAAAACCTCTGGATTTTGATTAAAATTAATTGTAATTATAGCTTCATCACTATTTGAACAAAAACCATTTACTTGATACGAAAATTGATAGGTACCAAAACTAACATTTGTAGTATCCCAATTAGAACCTATTAAACTGCCGTTTGAATTACTAAGTTCTATCCAAAATCCATTGTTATCAAATGTTCCACTCAAGAGATTTTGCAAATTAACAGTCCCTTGATTTCCACAATAAGTAATCGTATTATCATTACCTGCATGTGGATTATTTAAGGCATCAGAAATAACAAATGTTAATTCTGTATTTAAACATGAACTCGAGTTTAAAGTATTTACAATTCTAACATGATAAACTCCAAAATCATTAGGATTATTAAAAGGTATAAAATTTAATGCATTCGTTGTGCTTAAAATTGTAGTTGTTGCATTATCTTTCCACCATTCATAAGTTAAAAAACTAATATTGGGCACTGCTAAACTTCCATTTTGTGCATTACAAAGAATAGATGAAGTAATATGTAATGGTGCTAAATTAGTTATTTCAATTATTCTATTAACTAGATTTCCACAAGAATCTTCAGCTTGAAAATTATATATTCCTGGTGCTAAATTTATAAAATAATTTGAATTCCCATTATTTATCAAAAATGGATTTCCGTCTTTTGTGGTAATCCTATATTGAAACGGAGGTGTACCAATTACATTTACAACCGCTTCTGAATTACCATTACTACACCCAAATTGATTTACAGAATCTATAATAGGATTTGGATCAACTTCGAAAGAATAAATTTCTTTAACACAATCTATACTTCCCCCATTAGCTGAAAAAGTTTGAAATGATTTTAATATTCTAAATTGTCCTGAAAAAGCCAAATTCAAATTATTAACTGAAGCATTTAGTAGTAATGAATTACCCGTATTAGGATCTGAACCATTAACATAAATTATACCTGATGAAGGATGAACCCAATTTCCAGTTGAAACATCTAACTTTTGCAACCAATATAAAATAGTACCAGACGCATTACTAGCATGAGTAAATTGTAAATTAAACGAACCACAATTTCTTTGAATTACAACATTTGAAGTTGTTTGAGTATATCCTGAAATTGCAATTGTATCAGTTCTTGAAACTCCACATGAATTAATAGACTGAATTACATAATTACCATCAGGAACGTTAGACAAATAAAATGAATTTGCTGAAATTATAGATAAATTCAACGGTAAAGTACCAGTATAACTACTTGGAGCATTGATTAAGACTGCAGAAACTACATTTACATCAGAAATCATTCTTGCCGAACCAAATCCTAGATCACACCCTGGTCTTTGTGTGATTGAAAAACTATTGGGTATATAAGGTGGTACAATCACATTTAAAGTGTATTCAATTCCACAAATATCAACAATATGAAAAATATAATTACCCTCCATTAAACCTGTCATAATTAAATTATTAGAAACAGGATCAATAAAAGAAGTTACATCATAAGGCAGCGAATTGGGGAATCCATTAGGAGCAGAAATTATAGAAACTGATTGCATTAAAACAGTACTTAAAGTCACCATTACTTTACCACAACCGTCTGAAGAAGCTATATAAGTTGACATAGCTGGAATATTTTGAACATTTATCGATTTTGATGCAGTTCTGCCACACGCATCTGTAACTGTTATGGTATAACTTCCTAAAGGGATAGAGTTTCCAACACCGCCATAAGCTGTACTATTTCCTAAAAAAGGCCCTGGATGTAGTCCATTATATGCAATTGGATTAAAGCCAGATGGAAATGAAGTAAAATTTATTGTATATGGTGCAATAAAATATGATGGTGTAATTTCTATTTGTTTTGTTGAACAATTCAAATTATTTACACTTAATGCAATATCAAATTTTCGATTAACTGGGTTATTATTTAAGGTATAAACATTTCCACATGCATCTGTAGCAACTAAATTATAATAATATTGCTGACCATTATGAAATGGAATATTTTGTAAAACAACATTACCTGAATTAACACTTTGATTTAATACTACAGGTGTACCTCCTCCAGGAGGAAAGACAGTGTATTGAAAATTAATAGGATAGGCAATTGTAAAACCAGATAAAGCTGCAAAATAATTGGATACTTTTAGGGTATTACAATCAATTAATGGAGGAACAACCGTGCCAAAATCAATATTTAAACCCGGTAAACTTTGTAATAAGGTATAAGTTTGAATTACCGCATTTCCACATGCATCTACAACTCTAATTTGATACTGCCCAACGGGCAAATTATTAAAAACATTTGTATTTTGAATTCCAGTAGTAATAGGACCATTTATAATTTGATACGTAACCGGGTTTCCCGAATTAACATTTACAGTTAAAACGCCTTCATTTCCACATATTGGTTTTACTCCAGAAATGGTATAAGATAAATTTTGAATGGTATTTATTATTGTTGCGTTTTGCTGTTGTGTCCCTGAATTTGCTCCTAAAGTTTGAGTTGCAACAACCTGATACACCCCTGAATTTAAACCAGTTAATGTAGTATTTGTAGTTACTGCTATAGGCGTAGTTATATTAGGCAATAAATAAACAGAATAAGTTAGAGCAGCACCAGGTGTCGTATTTGTAACCAAAAAATTTAAACTCCCATTTCCTAAACAAGTTTCATTAGAAGCATTAACTTGAAATGTAAAATTTGATAATTGAGCAAACAATGATTGTATTGACAATAATGCTACTATGAAAAAAGCTCTAAAACACATCGAAATATTTATTACAAGATGCACATATAATATAATAGTTGCGTTAATTTTCAATTATTTTTATACCCGTTTTTTGTAAATCTTCCCAAAACATGGGATACGATTTACTTACCACTTCTGCATCTTGAATTACAATTGGCACTTTTAAAGCTAAAGGCGCAAATGCCATTGCCATTCTATGATCTTGGTAGGTTTTTATAGACACATTCTCATTAATACTGTTTGAACTTTCCAAATGCAATGAATCTTCTGTTACAGCAATTTTTGCACCTAATTTTGTTAACTCAATTTTTAAAGCTTCAAGTCTATCTGTTTCTTTAATTTTTAAGGTGTGTAAACCGAATAAATCACACGCAATTCCTAATCCAAAACAAGTAACGGCAATAGTTTGAGCAATATCTGGAGAGTTTCTAAGTTGATAGTTGACAGTTGACAGTTGACAGTTTTTTACTTTTGAAATAGTAATTGTATTTGTATTATCATTATTAAAAAAAGTTTCCACTCCAAAATCTTGATAAATATTTGCTAAAACTACATCACCCTGTAAACTATTTTTTTTATAACTCGATAATGTAATTGTTGTTCCTACTTCCGAAAGTGCAACCAATGAATACCAGTAGGAAGCAGAACTCCAATCTGATTCAACGGTTAATTGAAAGACAGATTCGAGTGGAGCGAACTGGTGTAAACCAACGCGTTCAGCATGACCAACAGTGATTGTATTACCCACAAATGAAGTTTTCACACCTAGTTCATTTAATAAAGCCAACGTCATTTTAATGTAGGGAACAGATGTAATTTCACCTTCCAAATTTAACGCTAAACCATTTTTCAATTTGGGTGCAATTAACAATAAAGCCGAAATATATTGACTACTTACATTGGCAGGTAATGAAATTTTATCCTGAATGAGCGATTTTCCCTTAATTTTTAAAGGTGGAAAACCTTCTTGCTCTAAATATTCTATCTCGGCGCCTAATTGTTTTAGAGCCTCGACTAAAATTTTTATTGGGCGTTCCTTCATTCGTGAAGAGCCTGTTAAAACCACTTCCCTACCTTCTTGAATTGCGAAAAAAGCAGTTAAAAAACGCATGGCAGTACCTGCATGATGTATATCCACATGCAACGGTACATAGATATCATTTGATGTAACCAAATCTAGCGCCTTCAACATCACTTCTGAATCATCTGAATTTGAACAATTTAGAATTTCAATTTCAGGATACAAAGCTTTTAATAGAATTAAACGATTGGTTTCCGATTTACTACCTGTGATTGCTAAAACTGTAGATCTAAGTGTTGATTTTTCTAATTTTAAATTCATGAAACAGCAACGTATTTTAAACCAATGATTGAAGCGATTAATGTGAAAAGAAAAAATATTCTCCAAAAAGTAGCCGGTTCATTAAAAAAAACAATTCCAGCTATCACACTTCCTACCGCGCCAATACCGGTCCAAACGGCATAAGCAGTACCAATAGGAATTTCTTTTGTCGCTTTGACTAATAATACCATGCTTATAGTCAAGCAAATTAAGAAACCAGCGTACCAAATCCACATTTGATGTCCAGTGGTTTCTTTAGCTTTTCCTAAGCAAGTAGCAAATGCTACTTCAAAAAGACCTGCAATGATGAGTAATATCCAGTTCATATTTTTAATGGTGAGTTATGAATGGTGAATTATATTTTTTAATTCATAATTTACAATTCATAACTCACAACTCACCTTTATTTCAGTTTATCGTTATTGTGATGACGATCGTGATCGCGCTTTGTTTTTAAATCCATTTTTTTATCGAAAGCAGCTTGTAAATCTACGCCTGTTTGGTTAGCTAAGCATAAAACTACAAAAACTACATCGGCAAGTTCTTCACCTAAGTCTTTGTTTTTATCACTTTCTTTTTCTGATTGTTCGCCATATCTACGAGCAATAATTCGGGCTACCTCACCTACTTCTTCAGTAAGTTGGGCCATATTAGTTAATTCATTGAAATAACGAACTCCGTGTTCTTTAATCCAATTATCAACTTCTTGTTGGGCGTTTTTCAGATTCATTTTATATCTTTTTTAAAACTATTTTCTCATTCATTTTTAAATAAACCTTATTAAAGAACTCTTTTAATTCCTCATAATATTCAGGGTTAAAAATGGGAGTAAAAATACTTAAATTTGAGGATATTTGAATATTATCACCATTTTTAGCTATGTAAAATGTGAATTTTGCAAGACCATCGCTCATTTGTAAATTAATTTGTGTTGGTAACGATTCAATTTCATAACCTTGTGGAATTA
This sequence comes from Flavobacterium indicum GPTSA100-9 = DSM 17447, assembly GCF_000455605.1. Lineage (NCBI taxonomy): Bacteria > Pseudomonadati > Bacteroidota > Flavobacteriia > Flavobacteriales > Flavobacteriaceae > Flavobacterium > Flavobacterium indicum. The sequence goes on along the minus strand of NC_017025.1, from coordinate 607,584 downwards.
CATAATGCATGGTATAATTATCAACCATTGGAGTCATGAAATCTACTGGATAAGTTCTTTTTTCAGCTTTAAAAGGATTTTCATTTAATTTGAAAAACATAAATGGGTTAAAATAAATTTTATTACTTATGATTTCAGAAGCATTTGTGTATTTAAACTTAATTACTTTATTAACATTTAAATCTACATCTTTTTTATTTTCAATTTTATAATCAATTACTTCAATTCCAGTATAATCTTTCTCAAATTTTTCTAAATAAGTTTCATCAGTTAAATTTGCATAATCTCTTCTAAAAATATAGGCACCCCTTTGAATTAAAGATTGATTTAAAGTACCCTCAACATTCCCTTCGTTTGTGATAGTCCCAGAAATAGTATTGTTTTCTTTTGCAAAATTAGAAGGTGACAAATTTACTTGAGACGAACTTCCATTATTTCTAACAATTATACCTAAATAATTTAAAGCTCTATCTGGCAACATATCAATTTGAAGGTATGGATCGGTAATATCTAGTAGTAAAACTTTATTTTCTAATTCTACACCACATACAACATAATTGAATGCACTTATTGAAGGAAATATTGGAATTGCTCTACTTCTTGTTGATAATAGTACAGGGTTTGCATCTACACCCGAACTTCTTAACATTGAAACTAACATCAAATTTAAATCGGCAACATTACCTGTTTTCTCCTCATAAATTTTACTTAGTTTTTTTGAAGTTTTATATCCATAATTTTCGTTCCATTTTAATTTTGATTTTAAAAAATTAAATATAGCGTTGATTTTATCTTGAGTAGAACTATTATTAATTGCTAATTTATTCAAATCATTTGAATAATAATCAGTTAAGTCAATTTGTTTTCCAAATTCATCTTCTTCATAAATTTTCTTGACTACATCTTCCCAAGTTTCAGAAATTAATTGAAAAGGTTTATTTTTAAATTGAATAGACGCTAATTCGAATTCTAAACTACTAAGGTAATTTTTATAATCATTTGAAAAAGGTTCTTCTTCAAATGCGGGAACATTTATTAAAGACATTTTCACTATATTATCAATATAATTAATTTCCTCGTATTCTATAGTTGAAGTTGGACCTTGTCTTGTTGAAAGAGAAGCACCTGTTCTTACTTTATTTGATAACGTAATTTTTTTGTCTTTTTTTTCTTTTATAATTTCAGGATTTAAACCTCCTCTGAAATGATTATTGTAAACATAAAATTCAGGAACTTCAAAAACATATTCTGAATAATCTACTGGTATAGTAGATTGAAATTCCCATTTATTTATATTCTGAAAATATTTTGATTTTATTACATATTTATATTCAACAATACTACCTACTTTAACATTAGGCATCGAAATTGATATTTTTCTCCAATTCTCGTTAATATTTTCATTGAAATTTCCATCTGAATTCAACTTTGTTTTTTCAATTTTACCATTTACTAAATTATAAGTAATAGCTTTTGAAAAATTTATTGTTTCATCGGATTCACCTTTATATAAAGCAATTTCAAAATTCGCAGCATCTAATCCTTCTTTTTTATAAATTTTCATTTTAACTTCAACTTCTGTATACAAAGAAAAACCATCCGAACCATAGTCAAAATACGATCTCCCTTTTTTAAAAAGATAGGCCGCAACAGCTGAAGTATCTTGAGAGTGTTTAGTTTGTTTTAATTCTTCAATTGTAACAGTACCTAATTCTCTTTTTTGAGCACAAAGTAAACTCGGCAAAAAAATAATTAACAATAATAGTTTTTTCATTTCTTTTCTAATAAAATTTTTAAATTATCTAATTTGGAGATTAATTCGGTAAATTGTTTAAAATCTTCATATTCTGACGCCATATAGTTACCATCAAAAAAATTAAATTCTCTTTCATAAATCAATTCATCATTTACGACTTTTAAATTAATGATGTAATTTCCAAACTTTGTTTTAATGTTAACATTATCAGGAAGATTTTTAATTGTATAAGTAACGGGTATTTTAATTTTTATATTTTCTTTTTCAGAATATCCATAATTAATTTTAAAAGAAAACTTTCTATTTCTAACTTTAGCAACTGGAGATTTTCTTTGAAAAATATTAGGTGTTACAATTAAATTTTCACCATCTTTTGACAAATAGTCACTACAAGTAAACTCAACTGTTTCAATAAATTTTTGAGCTTGTTTATCATCATTAAATTTAAACTTTTCGATTTTAAGATTATTTAGATGACTGTATTTTTCTTTATAATGATTTTTAAGATTATCTAAATTTAAATTTGATAATTTTTTTGCACTATCATAATTAATTCCAAATGATTGTAAATTCATAGTTGCATTGATAGAATTATCCTCATTTAATAAAACCGTTATTTCATTATGTTCTAAATTAGTTAAATAATCATATTTCTTGGTCTCAATTATTTCTGCTCCATTTGGCTTAAACACAATCGCATTTCTGTTGGAAGTAAATTGCCCTAAATAACCAAGAGGAGCATCTAAATCTGTACATTCAACAAACATTAATTCATTGTCAAATGGTATAGCAAGTATCATATGATTACCTTGAAATGAAATATCTTTTTCATCAATTAATTTTCTAGTTCCACCATATAAAACAGCACAATAAGATTCTATACCAACTTCATTTAAAAGCGCTCGCATATAGTTACTTAAACCTTTACAATCTCCATAACTATATTTTTCTACATCTTCAATTGGCATAGGACACAAACCTCCTTCTTTGACTTGTATACTCACATATCTCTTAGAATTTTGAAGATAATCATATAACTTTTTAATTTTATCAATTTTGGAATCAGTCGGTTGAACTATTTCTTTAATTTTTAATTTCGTTTTATCATTTAAAACAATGTTATCTTTTAAAAAATTAGCATAATAATCTATTCCGAAATTTTTCCATGAATCACATCTAAATTCAAAACCTTCATAATTTATTTTTTCGAGATAGGGATTAACTTTTAAAATTTCATTATCATAATCCATCAAATATTCTAATTTTAAAGCTTTAAAATTTGACATTTCATAACCATTAGAAATTTTTTCCACTTGAAATTTGTCAAAATTTTTTTCTATAAAATTCAACTTTAATCCAGACTGATTATTTACTACGTAACTACTTTTTAGAACTGCTATATTTGAGTTTTGAATAGGAACCCAAGAAGAAATAAAAGAAGTGTTTTTAGAGTTAACTTGGTAATTATATTTTAAAATAAATGGATAGAATGTTGGAACATATTGAAATGATTTTACCCGATTATCACTATAAATAGAAACTCCATCAGAGGCTGAAGTATCTGTAAAATCATTTGAAGAAAATTTTTTAAATAAGACACCCTTAGTGTTATAAATTTCAACACCTATGTTGTTTATTTTTTTAGATTTATCATAAGTTTCTTCTAATGTTAACTGTTTAAAACCCGTTTCATTTAAAACTAAACATTCTAAATTATAATTTTCTTGATAAGCATTAATAGATTTAATGTTAATCAATAAATTTTCATTTAAAACAATTACGTTAGCATGTTCTTTAAATTCCTCAATATTACCTGGTAATGAATGTTTTTGTGAAAATAAAATATTAATAAAAAACAGTAAAACTAAGCCAATTTTATTCATGATAAAACGTTAATTTTCGAATTAAGAATTGGCGTAAATGTAATAAAATTTTCTAAAAAAATACAAAAACCGAATTTATAATTTTATTACTATTAATCTTTATTTTTGGTATCAATAATAATAGTTACGGGGCCGTCGTTAATTAAAGCGACTTTCATATCGGCTCCAAATTGACCCGTTTGTACTTTTTTACCTAATTCAATTTCCATTTGATGAACAAAAGATTCATACAATGGTACAGCAATCTCAGGTCTTGCTGCTTTGATATAACTAGGTCTGTTACCCTTTTTAGTAAGTGCATGTAATGTAAACTGACTGACAACAAGCATTTCTCCCTTAATGTCTTTAACAGATAAATTCATTACTTGGTTTTCATCTCCAAAAATTCTTAAATTGGCTATTTTAGAAGTAAGCCAATCAATATCTTCTTTAGTATCAGCGTCTTCAATACCAACTAAAACTAATAAACCCTGTTCAATTTGGGCGACTATTTTTTGATCAATGGTTACTGAAGATTGTAAAACTCTTTGTATTACAGCTTTCATAAATAATAAAACTTTATAAAATAATAGAGATTCTGAATCGAGTTCAGAATGACAAACTGTGACTTAAAACTGTAAACTAACTTTTCCTTGTTTCATCACTTGCTTTTCGATCGGCATCATAAATATCATTTCGATAGGTTTCTTCGTCTCCTTCCAAAATTTTAAGATAGCTGTTGTATCTAGACCAAGCTATTTCGTCTTCTTCTAACGCTTTTTTAACTGCGCAATGGGGTTCTTCTTTGTGTAAACAATTATTAAATTTACATTGGTCTTTTAAAGCAAAAAATTCAGGAAAGTAATCTCCAATTTCTTGTTTTTCCATATCTACCACTCCAAAACCACGTATTCCGGGAGTATCAATAATTTTTGCTCCAAAAGATAAGTCAAACATTTCTGCAAAAGTCGTAGTATGTTGGCCTTGACTATGTGAATCGGATATTTCCTTTGTTTTTAAATTTAAACCTGGTTCTAATGCGTTTACCAAAGTTGATTTCCCAACCCCTGAATGTCCGGAAAACATACACACTTTATCTTTCATTACTTCTTTTAATTCCGCAATTCCTTTACCCGTTGCAGCCGAAACACGCAAACATTGATAACCTATTTGAGAATATATATATTGCAAGTACAATTGTTCATCTTCTATCTCTTTAGTAAAGGTGTCGATTTTATTAAAAAGCAAAACCGCTTCAATTCCGTATGCTTCAGCAGTAACTAAAAACCGATCAATAAAACTCGTTGTTGTAACAGGATTATGAATGGTAACAATTAAAAAAACAACATCAATATTTGAAGCAATAATATGCGTTTGTTTGGATAAGTTCACCGATTTTCGAACAATGTAATTTTTTCGATCATGAATGGTGTGAATTTGACCAATTACCTCATCTGTTGTTTCATCTAAATCAAAATCAACTAAATCACCTACCGCAATTGGATTGGTACTTTTAATTCCTTTCATTCGGAATTTTCCTTTTATTCTGCATTCCACAAAATCACCTGCCTCTGATTTTACGGTATACCAACTTCCTGTAGATTTATAAACGGTTCCTGTCATTTAAAGTTAGAAGTAAGAAGTTAGTCCTTCAAAACTAAGGATAACTAATAATTATTTAAACAAAGATAATATTTCTTATGAAAAAGAATAAATAAAAAAACAATTCATATTTAATGATGTAGTTAGAAATTTACCTTTTAATAATTCTGATAATATTTAATATAAATTAATATTATTATTTTTGTTTGAACCATTTAATTAAAAATTATAATCGTATGAAAAAATTTAATTTTTGTTTGATATTTTTTTTAACAATATCAAGTGCCGTTTTCGGGCAAATATCTGAATTCAAAATTGTAACAACAATCGAATCTATTGTACCTGGAGGAGCGGGAAGATCTAGAATTATTGAAAACGGAACTGAAGTTGACTACACTGAATTTACAACTGTAAGAAGCAAAGAAGGAAAAGACAAAACAAACAAGGACCGTTCTGATGTTAAAATTGATGATTTAAATGAAACTACTCTTGTAAATTTTTACAGTATGGTAGGTATAAATTTTCAAAATATTGCCTCTAATGACGCTATGATGACCTCACTTTTAAATAAATACAGCAAAGATGGTTGGGATTTAATTCAGATTACAAGCGCAGCAGAAAGTGATGCCGGAAAAGATGATGGTAACGGAATATTTATTACAAGATACTTCTTTAAAAGAGCAGTTAAAGAATAAAAAAACCTCTTCAAATGAAGAGGTTTTTTTATTCTTTAAACACTTTTTCTTGGTGGCTAATACTTTCTTGATGAATGGCTTTAAATAATTTCAGCCAAAACCCCTCACTCAATCCTTTTTCTTCGCCATCTAATATCATTCTGCCCAATACCTCATTCCATCTATTACTTTGCAATACTGCAACATTTCGTTCTTTTTTCAACATTCCAATTGCATCAGCAATTTTCATTCGCTTGGCCAGTACATTAATTAACTTAGCATCCAATTCATCTATTTGTGTTCGTAATCCCGCTAATTTCTGATTGTACTCATCGGCATCATCCGATTCTTTTCTCACTTTTAAATCAACACATAATTGTTTTAATGCGGTTGGTGTAATTTGTTGCGGTGCATCACTCCATGCTTTATCTGGATTACAATGTGTTTCAATGATTAATCCGTCATAATTTAAATCTAAAGCTTGTTGTGATACTTCTTGAATCATGTCTCTTCTGCCTGTAATATGCGACGGATCGCAAATCAAAGGCAAATCGGGGAATTTACTTTGAAGTTCAATTGCTATTTGCCATTCTGGATTGTTTCTGTATTTTGTTTTTTCATAAGTAGAAAAACCTCGGTGAATGACACCTAATTTCTTGATTCCCGCATTATACAAACGTTCTAAACCTCCCAACCACAAGGATAAATCAGGATTCACCGGATTCTTAAGCAATACAATTTTATCAGTATTTTGAAGTGCATCTGCAATTTCTTGAACTGCAAAAGGATTTACAGTAGTTCTTGCGCCTATCCATAATACATCTATATTGTGTTCAAGAGCCAATTTAACATGTTGTGCATTAGCTACTTCAACCGCCATTAACAAACCTGTTTCCTCTTTTGCTTTTTGCAACCAATTCAACCCTATTTCACCCACACCTTCAAATCCGCCTGGTCGTGTTCTAGGTTTCCAAATTCCTGCTCTAAATATACTTACATCAGAATTTTTTAATTCTCTTGCAATTTCTAATACCTGTTCTTCTGTTTCTGCACTACAAGGTCCAGCAATTACTAATGGATGCGATAATTTAAAATCATCTAACCAAGTGCCTAATGCTTTACTATTTTCCATAGCTAATTTTATAATGTTGTAAATTTAAAATTTATTTTCCGTTTATATTTGATTTCCTAGAGGATATTCCCCTAATACTTTAAATTGTTTAGTCATCAATTCCATTACTTTTTTTGCTTTTTCATAGTGAGGGTACTTATCAAAAACAACATCAATAAAAAAAGAATAGTGAAATGGTGTTTCAATTATTGGTAAAGACTGAATTTTTGTAACATTCAACTTGCAATTATGCAACACATTGAGCACCGTTGCCAAACTACCGGGCGTATCGTCTAATTGAAACTTTAAAGAAGCTTTATTGATTTTTTTAGACTGATAATTGGTTATTTCTTTTTCTAAAATCATAAAACGAGTAATGCTACTTTCCACCGATTGAACTTCAGGAGCTAAAATTTCCAAATTAAAAATTACTGCAGCTGTTGGTCCTGCAAGTGCCGCAACGCCTTTTGTTTGATTTTCAAAAATATTTTTGGCGGCAATAGCCGTATCATCGCTTTCAATGATTTTAATATGTTTATGCTTTTCTAGAAATTTAGCGCATTGTAACAAGGCAATTGGATGCGAATGAATTTCTTGAATTTCCTCGATTTTTTGTCCAGGTAAAGCCATTACATTCAAGCTTATTTTTAAATAATATTCGCCTACAACATTGAATTGATACGTATCAATTAGTGCATAATTAGGCAATAAAGCTCCAGCAATTGAATTTTCTATAGCCATAATACCAAAATCAACTTCATTTTTTGCCAATTGTTTGGCTACATCTTTAAAAGTTTTACATTCCACCACCTCTATAGTTTCATCAAAATACTGATGTGCTACTTGCTGATGAAAAGAACCTTGAATACCTTGAATTGCTACTTTCATAAACTTATTTTAAAAAAAAAATCCCGATGTAAGCTTACACCGGGATTATATTATATATACTTTTACCAACTTTAGTTTACACAATAACAATCCCGTTTCTGGCACCAGAAATAGAAAAAGAAATTGTTGAAATAAGTAAATAAGTTGTTCATTTTTTTGTTTTATGAAAGGCAAATATATAAAAAGTTTCAGTTCTTCACTACATTTTCAAATAATTATGTAGTTCCATCATTTTTTGCTCGTTTTGAAATATTCCTCCATAGTAACTGGTTACCGTAGCCGAACTTTCATCTTTAATGCCTCGAGAAGACACACACAAATGTTTTGCATCGACAATTACGGCGATGTCTTCTGTTTCTAAAATCTGTTGTAATTCTATACCAATTTGTATTGTAAGACGTTCTTGAACCTGTGGTCGTTGAGCAAAATATTGCACAATTCGATTTATTTTTGAAAGCCCAATTACTTTTCCTTTTGAAATATACGCCACATGTATTTTACCAAAAATAGGGACAAAATGATGTTCGCAATTAGAATAGAACGTAATATTCTTCTCTACAAGCATTTGGTTGTATTGGTATTTATTTTCAAAAAGAGCCACATGAGGTTTGTTCGCTGGATTCAAGCCACAAAAAATCTCATCGATATACATTTTGGCCACACGTTGTGGAGTCCCTTTTAAGGAATCATCTGTTAAATCGAGTCCTAAAACTTCCATTATTTCCTTAAAATGAAAGGCGATTTTATCTTTTTTCTCATCATCAGACAAGAGAAAAGCATCCGCTTTCATGGGAGTTTCTACAGAAGTAAATAAATGGTTATCTCCTATTTCATCAATAGAAAAAGAGACTAATTTTGATGTATCAACTGTTGGGTACTTTGTCATAACTATTTTTTTTAGTTGCTGATTGAAATCAGTCCGTTATCTTGAATAAATATTTGTCCGGTTATACCATTTGAGGAATCATTAAGTAAAAAAACAACCGTTTTGGCTACATCCTCAGGTTGTAAAATCCGTTTTAATGGATGTTTTGCTACCATATTTTCTTTTACAGTTTCATTTCTTAGGATTCCGGCTGCAAGAGGTGTATCAACAATGGAAGGAGCAATAGCATTTACTCGTATTTTAGGCGCCAATTCAGCTGCCAAACTCTTTACCAATCCTTCCACAGCACCTTTAGCTGCACCAATACTGGCGTGAAATGGCATACCGCGTTGTGCTGCCACCGAACTAAACAGAACCACACTCCCTTGATTGGCAAGTTTTAATTGAGGTAAATAATGTTGCATCACTTTAACAGCCCCCATTACATTCACTTGCCAATCATTTGCAAAATCATCCATAGTAAGTCGATGAAACGGCTTTAAGTTAATTGTCCCTACTCCATATACAATACCGTCAATAGCATCTATAGTTGGCAATTCGTCTGTTAGCACATTCAAGGCAAAATGAGTTCCGTTAAACGGAAAATCGGGTGCCGTCCTTGAAACAACGTAACAAAAATCGCCCTGAGCAGAAAGTTGCTGCACCACCTCTTTTGTTATTCCTTTACTTCCCCCAATAATTAAAAATTTTTTCATAGCTTTTATCTTTTTGATATTTTATTTCCTGTGATTTGTCTTTGTAAAGTACATTTAAAGCGATTTATTTCGGGGTTTCGCTTCTGTGCATGTTTTTGACTAACCCCCGAATTGACACGCTTTCTCCACAAATTAAAAGACGAACGTTTCAATTCTTTTCGCATGATTTGAATGACCTCTTTTTCAGGAATACCAAATTGGTACTCAATAGCCTCAAAAGGAGTTCGGTCTTCCCAAGCCATTTCAATAATTCGATCTATTTCAGTTTCTGAAAATGCAGCATTCGGTCTTAACGCTATAATTTTTGTTCCACTCATACACTCTATAGGTTTCTTTTTTCAATTAAAAAATGTGCGCGTTCATTTATTTTACTCAATTCTTGTTGGTCCATTTTATTCATCATAGCATACATCATTTTCATACGTTGATTGGATTCCAACCGATTTCTATTTCGATCTAAAAAATGCCAATACAGACTATTGAACGGGCAACTATTTTCTTCCGTTTTGGTTTTTTTATCAAAAGAACAAGAAGCACAATAATTACTCATTTTATCAATATAGTTGGCCGAAGAAATATAGGGCTTAGTAGCTACAATACCTCCATCTGCAAACTGACTCATACCTCTAGTATTTGGCAATTGAACCCATTCTATTGCATCAACATAAACGCCCAAATACCATGCATCTACTTCATCTGGATGAGATTCCATTAAAAGTGCATAGTTTCCTAAAACCATTAATCGTTGAATGTGATGTGCATAAGCATGATCTAACGAATTTTGCGCACAAGTTGCTACACATTTCATTTTCGATTTTCCCGTCCAGTAAACTTCGGGCAATGCGCGTTCATGTTCTAAAAAATTGCCAGATTTCAACTCATTAAATTTATTCCAATACACCATTCTTACAAATTCTCTCCAACCTAAAATTTGCCGAATAAATCCTTCTACTTGTGCCAAACCTACCTTATCTTGATTAGTTCCGTAATAATCTTCTACTTTTTGAACCACTTCATTAGGGCTCAACATTTTTACATTCATGGCAAAGGACAAATTAGAATGAAACAACCATACCTCATCAGTATGCATGGCGTCTTGATACGTTCCAAAATGAGGCAATAAATGTGTTATAAAATAGTCTAATTGCAACAAGGCCTGTTCTCTTGACTTGGGATAGTTCGAAATAGAAGTAAATTTCCCAAAGGTTTCAATATTCATAGCCTTTAAATCCTCAACCACATCTGAAACATCATTTTTGAAGTGGACTACATGAGGAATAGGAACTTGATTTTTCCATTTATTTCTATTTTCTGCATCAAAATTCCATTTTCCTCCCAACGGTTTATCGTTTATTACAAGAACTTGGTGTTTTTTTCTTAGGTGCCGGTAAAAGTTTTCAAGCAAATAGTATTTTTTTTCTTTACCCAATTCTGCAATTTCAGACAAACTACAGAAAAAATGTTCCGTTTCAAAAGCCTTAACTTCAAGAGAAAATATCGATTTAAAATTTTTAAACACTTGGTATAATCGATATTCATCGGGCAATTGATAGTGTATAGCCGTTATTGAAAAGGATTCAATTAGCCCCTTTATATTTTCTTCAAAAGAATGCTTGTTAAGCGAATCATTAATTTTTATATAATATACCTGACAACCTTTTGAACTTAAAGTTTCTGCAAAATTTCGCATAGCAGAAAAAAAAGCGACAATCTTTTGTTTGTGCTGTTTTACATAATTCGTTTCCGATTGCACCTCCATCATTACATACAAGTAATTCGACTGATCTTGTTCCTGAAACCAAGAATGAGCATCATTCAATTGATCACCTAAAAGCAAGCGCAAAATCATAATTCTACCGCTTTTTTAGTTAACCAAAGATTGCGAAAAACATAATAATTATCGTAGTTTTTAGCTTGTAATTCTATATTAAACTTACGGTCTCGCGGATCATTTCCAACACCAGCTAAATAATTCCAGTTCCCATAATTGGAATGCACATCATAATCTATCAAAAAAGCTTCAAAATAACTCGCCCCAATTCGCCAATCTTGTTCCATTTCTTTTGCAAAATAACTCGCTACATTTTGTCTTCCTCGATTACTCATCCATCCCGTATTTTTTAACTCCAACATATTCGCGTTGATAAAATCATAACGGGTATTCCCATTGATCCAATCAGCAATTACTTTTTCATTTCTTTTCCAATTATAATTTCGGTTTAAAATCCCTGAAAGTTGAAACAATTGATTTCCGTATTTAATACTAACACATTTAAAAAAGTCGCGCCACAACAATTCGAATAAGACCCAATAGGTTGAATCATTTTCTAAGACTTCCTGTTCAAACTTTCTCACTTCATGATACACCGTTCGAACGGAAAGCGAGCCATTTGCTAGCCAAGGAGCCAATTTGGTACTGTATTGAATACCCACCAATTCATTTCTGGTATCCTTATAAGTTTTTATTTGTTGGTGTTCCCAAATGTATTTTTTCAGATGTTGTAACGCCTCAGATTCACCGCCTTTGAAAGGAAAAGCCGAACGTTCATCTACCTGTAAAGAAGAATACCCCAATTCTTCAACAGTAGGTACAGCAGAAGAAAAGGGTAAATCTATTTTTTTAAACAAATAATTTGCCTTAGGAATCACTTCATTAACAGCCCATTTTTGTTCCACTTTTTTGCGGTAAGACGTAAAAACATTGGGTAAATCGTTTAGAGAAAAAGGCAATTGAGCAGGTTCAATTAAAAATTGGTCGTAATCCGTTTTCAAGCTAACGTTGGGGAAAGCAGTTCTGACTTTATTTTCAACCTCAACTTCTTCTTGAGTCCATTCATTTTGTGTAATGATAGTATCAAATGGAAAACTAGTATAAATTTCTTCAAAAGCCTGAACCGCCTGACATTGAAAAAAATAAAAAGAAATATTATTTTTAGACAATTGTAGTTGTAAGTCTCGCAACGTTTCTACTAAAAATTGAGCCCGAAAGACTTCCATTTTTTTCCAGCCAAAAGAAGTAGGTTTTAACCATTCTGGTTCCAAACAATAGAGTGCAATTACCTCATCCTCTTTTTGAATATGATTCCAAAAAGCAGCATCGTGTGTACGCAAATTATTCCTAAACCAAATGATTTTTTTACTTCCTTTTTCTACAAGCATCGCTACAATATTTTACTTCATCCCAATTTTTCTCCCATTTTTTTCTCCAAGAAAATGGTTTCTCACAAGAGGCACAAATTTTACTTGGCAAATAAGACTTATTCCCTTTATGATAAGTATTTTTCAAAATCGTTAATTTTAATTTTGGCTTTGATATCAAACATTAAATTATACAAACCAAAAAACGTTCGATTAACATAAATAAAATGCTTAGAACCTCGATTCCCATTCATTTTACGCAATTGCTTGTCGTTTGCAAATTTTTCACTTAGCGCTGCTATTTTTCCAAAAAATACAGGATTGGCAAAATCAAATTCAGGTTTGTGAATGGGTTCTGTAAAAACCGTTAACAATTCATGAAACATTGCGGTAAAAAATTCAATTTCTTTAGTACTATCCGTTGGTTTTAAAATTTCTAATTCAACTAATTTCTCCTTGAAATAGTCTGCATTTGCCAAAGCACTTGGTGTAGAGACTTCAAAATAAGGTTTATAAAATGAATCTGGAATTTGTTTCATACAACCAAAATCAATCGCAATTAAATTGGCTTGATCATCGACTAAAAAATTACCTGGATGCGGGTCAGCATGAAACTTTTTTAATTGATGAATTTGAAACATATAAAAATTCCAAAGCGTTTGACCTAGTTTGTTTCGTTTATCTTGAGAAACTTCCGTTTTGCAAAATTCAGATAAATGCACACCTTTCATCCAATCCATTGTAATGATTTTATCCGAAGACAACTCAGGATAATAACTTGGAAATTTTAAATTTTCGATCACTTCACATTCCTTACGAACAGCTTCACTTTGTTTCAATTCTAATTGATAATCCGTTTCTTCTGTTAATTTATCCTCCACTTCTTGAAAATATTCATCTGAAGTACCTTGCAAATTAAACATTCGCACCGCGATAGGCTTCACCAGTGCGATATCAGTACTGATACTTTCTCTTACACCAGGATATTGAATTTTTACCGCTAAATCTTTCCCATATTTTTTGGCTTGATGTACTTGACCAATACTCGCTGCGTTAATAGAATCGGGCGCAAATTCATCAAACAATTCCTCTGGATATTTTTTAAAATAATTTTTAAACGTTTTGCGAACTAAGGGTGCCGATAAAGGCGGAACAGAAAATTGCGACAACGAAAATTTTTCAACATAAGACTGAGGCAATAAATTTTTCTCCATGCTCAACATCTGAGCCACTTTTAAAGCACTGCCTTTTAATTCTTTTAATCCGTCATAAATATCAGCAGCATTATTCTCATGCAATTTATCCTTTGTTAAATTTGGATTAACCACCTTTTCGCCGTAGTATTTTAAATAATTCCCACCTACTTTAACACCGGTAGTAACTAATTTAGCTACACGTTCCACTTTATTCGTTGGAATAGAATCTATTTTTTTCATCTGTTTAAGTTATATTTTTCAGTGGAAACCTATAGAATCCCCTTATTTAACAATAGGATATTAAAATTTATTGGTTGGGATATCATTTTTTTGAATTAAAATTTCCAAATCGTTCTTTCCAAATAAATTTTCCAAAATCGAGAATACTTTCAATCGGAACATTATACACCACATCAAAACTAGCTTTCACTGATTTTTCAATAAACACATCCGTTTTTTCAAAACTAGTTGATGTATCTTCTATCCAATACTTAAGGACAGACATGAATTGCAACCAAGCCCCTTCATGCACCACTCGATTTTGAATATCTGTTATTTTTTGATTTTCAATTCTATAAGGGGTTTCCAAAACCGTTTTAACATAAGACAAAAACTCTTTACGAAGTTGTTTTAGCTTCATAAGATTCTTCAGCGGCATTTTTTCTTGTTTAAGCAAGTACACAACAAAACTTCTATTGGCAGTAGCTATTTCAAAAAATGTAAAATAAAAACAAGACAATTTTTGTGCAGCATCATAATTTTCATATTCAGCCGTTTTATTTAATAATTCTAATGTATAATGAAACATATCAGAAAAAAACTGTTCTTCTAACGCCTCGAAAGAAGCAAAATATTTATAGAACTCCGATTCTTCAATACCATTAATCTTAGCAAACTCATATACTGAATGTGGCTTGTGACCTTTTAAAAGCACATGATCCATATAAAAAGACACCACAGTATCTTTATTTATTTCGGTTATTTTTTTCTTTGCCATAATTTAAGTTATTTTTTTGTTTAACAAATTTACAAAATATTTAAACAAAATGAATATTTCTTAACTTTATTTTATCTATACGCTTATAACTTTATTTTATTATTTTTGCTAAAAACACAAATCATGTCAATCGAAGTAAAAAATATTACTAAAGTATACGGAGAACAAAAAGCTTTGGATTCCATTTCATTTTCTGTAAACAAAGGTGAAATTGTTGGATTTTTGGGTCCGAATGGTGCTGGAAAATCAACTTTAATGAAAATATTGACTACTTATTTGACGGCTGATGAAGGAGAAGCATCAGTAAATGGATTTGATGTGCTTTCTCAAACCAAACAGGTTCAACAATCAGTTGGTTATTTACCGGAGCACAATCCCTTATATTTAGACTTATATGTTAGAGAGTATTTAGAGTTTAATGCTGATTTACATAAAGTTTCAAAATCTAAAATTGAAGAAGTAATTCAATTAACAGGTTTAACCCCAGAAAGTCATAAAAAAATTGGTGAACTCTCTAAAGGGTATAGACAACGTGTCGGTTTAGCTACTGCTTTATTACACAATCCAGAAGTATTAATTTTAGATGAACCAACAACAGGATTAGACCCTAATCAATTAGTTGAAATTAGAGAATTAATTAAAAATATTGGTAAAGACAAAACCGTATTTTTATCCACCCACATCATGCAAGAAGTAGAAGCCATTTGTGATCGCATTATCATTATTAACAAAGGTAAACTTGTTGAAGACGCTTCAATTTCTGAATTAGGTAAAAATTTAGAAAAAGTATTTAGAGAAAAAACCAAGTAAGTTTAGTTCAAAATTAAAATACCCGTAAACAATTGTTGAACATCAATAATTGGTGGATTATTTTTTAAAATTACATTTCCAGTACTTTCAATTTTACCAGTTACACTTTGAATTGGTTTTATAATCATATCGTTAGATCCACGATGAAAAACTTTAATATTTTCAACTTCTAAATTTTCGCCATAAAAACGACCATCTCCAAAATAGAAATTTAATAATAATTCATTTGAATATCCATTTAAATAAAAATTTGCTATATAATTACTTTCCACCACAGTTTGCCCATTATTTATAGTAAGATAAAAATCACCAGTTCCTGACTCTCCAGAGCCATCTAAAGAAAATAAGCGGAGAATTGGAAATGATAAAATACCATCTGAACGAATATCTTGTTCTGTTTTACTATGAATTTCAATTAAATTAGGAGTTGTAACATAAACCGTTGCGGCCTTATAATCACGTGTCCAATTACAGGTTGTATTACCCTTTACTATTAAAAATTCTCCTTCTTTAGATACTTCAATATTATCAATAATGTTTTGTCCCGATTCAATTCTGATATTATAATTAGCACCTTGTTTAACAACTAATTCAATTCCAGAATGAACTCTAATTTTATCAAAATCAGCAATTGAAAGGTTTTTATTTTGTATCGATCCAGAATTTTTAAAACAATCTTCTGAAACACCACAACCAGTCATAACCAGTGCGGTCAATAAAAGTAAATATTTCATCATAATCTAGTTCCTAAAGTTACTTCAATTCCTTCAGCACGTGCTCCATGAGATTTCAAACCAACACCTGTAAAAATATTTTTATGCAAATAATATTTTAATCCCAAACGTTGGTATATGTCAATTTCATACTTAAAGGGCTTATAAACATAATACCCAACTTGTGTTTCAATAGTTAATTTATTAATAATCAACTCATGCCCAACAAACAAACCAACTCGCTTATAATCAACATCTGGTTTTACAATTTGTCCCTTTGGTTTAGCTACAACTACATACTTAATATAATCCCGTAAATACCTTGAAAAGAAAACGTCTGTTCCTAATTGAAGTGTACTTTTTCTACCAATACGTTTATCAGCATACAAACCAATATGATAAAATTGTCTTTGCCCCAAATTAACAACTGGGCCTTCAGAGCGACCTGTTCGAAAAGCTAGGTTGTATTTGATAGGTTCTCTAAACGATTTTTTACTAGGTAAAGAGTCTGATTTAATAAATTCATTTTCTTTATCAAAATTATAATTCAACCCAAAGTTAAAACTATACGTATTTAAACCACTATTAGGTGCTTTAAATCGTCCATTCGAAAAATGAGACAACATAAAACCAGTTTGAATTCCAATGGGGCCGATTAAATTTTTCTTTTGATATTGTAATAAGAAGTAATTATTATCGAGGACTTTAGTCCCAAAAGCATTATTTTTATTATTTGATTCCTTATCATAAGGATTCGTAGTCATTCCAATTCCCTGAGAGATTCTTAATAGCAAATGACGCTTTAAAAAATAAAAGTTAAAATGCGCACCAATGGCATAATTAGTACCTAAGTACTTCATGTTATAATTCATTGAATGCAATGAAAATCCAAATTCCGGGTAATTAAAATAGTGATGCCATTCTTTGGATCCATTTGTTTTCCTATTAAAAGACAACAGAAATCCATCTGGATGTCCAGTGGCCAAATGTGCTACATCAGGTGTATGTTTATATATATTTCCCCTAAATAATTGAAAATCTAAATTGTAATCATTATTAGAAATTTGACCAAAAACTGCAAAACAATTTAATAAAGCTATTAAATAAAAATAAAAATTCCTCATATCTAGTAACAAATATATAGATTATGAGGAATTTTTAACTAATTATTTTATTTTTATTGATTAGCCAAATACCTGTCTCTTAAAATAAAATAATCATCATATATTGCTGCCCAAGCTTCATCAGACAATTTTTCATTTAAAGTTTTATTAAAAATAAAATCTTGTTCGACAAAACCATATTTTTCAATTGCAACCCTGATAGTTTGTATTGCTTCTTTCTTTTGTTTATTTAAATAATAACTATTTGCAAACTCAATATAAACTTCTTTCAAATCTTTATTTGAAGTTTCCTTCAAATATTTTTTGTAACAAATAATAGCCGAACTATAATCCTTCTTTGTACTAAATTCTCTTGCTTGATTTAACAAAGAATCATTTTCTATTGCGGAGCTTAGCTGAGCAATGAAAAGCATAACTGTAAGTAGTAAAAATCTTTTCATGTCAATTTAATTAGTAGATTATATTCTAAAATTAGTAATTTTAATTTTAATCACCAAATTAAATTGCGATATTTTCAAAAAAACATTTAAATTAATGAATACTTAATACTATAATTCACTAATTAATAATAAGTTAACATGAAATCTAAAAATTCATTAACAAACTGATATTTTTAAATAATTGATTCTTAATTATTTACAATAAAAAACCCGTTTGAATTAGTTATTTCAAACGGGTTTTCACAAAAAATCTCTTTAACTATTTTTTTTCTGATGGGGTAACAATATTATTTTCTACATATTGATCCACATCACCAACTCTGTTAATGTACTTTTTTCTAAGAAAATTATAATCAGGATAAATATCAGACCATACAACTTGATACGTTTCTTTGTTTAAAACGGTGCTGTTTTCTAAATCTTCTTTAGTTGCGCCGTATCTATAAATTGTTTCTCTAATAACTTTAATAGCCATGTCTTTTTTTCCATGTAAAAAATAACAATTGGCTACTTCATAATAAATATCCTTTAAGTTTACAGCTTCGTTACTAAACAATTTAATATATTTTATATAGGTCTTTATTGCATTTCTGTAATCTTTGTTTTCAGAATAGGTTCTTGCTTTTGTTAAAACTTCATCTCTATCATTCGCAGAAAAACTAATTTGGAAAAATAAAAATGCAATCAGGAGTAGTGTTGTTTTTTTCATAAATAACTGGTTTAAAATTATTTACAAACAAAAATAGCCAAACTCAAATAACTCGCACAAAAAATCCGATAAAAACAATAAAACCTCGATAAATAACACAAAAAGTAGTGAATTTGTTAAAAAACCTCACTAGCTATTGCTTTAATATTATCCGATTTACCCATTGAATAATAATGCAAAACAGGAATTCCTGCAGCTACTAATTCTTTACTTTGTTGAATACACCATTCAATGCCAATTTGACGAACAGCATCATTATCTTTTGCTTTTACAACTTCCATAATCAAATCATCAGGCATTTCTAAACTAAAGCGATGAGGAATTAAATTCAACTGCTTTTTGGTTGCAATAGGTTTTAATCCCGGAATAATTGGTACGGTAATTCCAGCAGCTCTAACTTTAGCAACAAAATCGAAAAACTTTTTATTATCAAAAAACATTTGGGTGATAATATAATCCGCACCATTTTTTATTTTTTGTTTTAAGAAATGAATATCACTATCTAGACTTGGTGCTTCCATATGCTTTTCTGGATAAGCAGCAACACCAATGCAAAAATTAGTTTGGGCTGTATTTTGCAAATCTTCATCCAAATACACCCCTTCATTTAGATTACTGATTTGTTTTACCAAATCTGAAGCATATTCATTACCTTCTTTTTCAGGTTTAAAATAAGTTTCAGTCTTTAGAGCATCACCTCGCAAAGCCACTACATTATCAATACCTAAAAAATCCAAATCAATTAAGAGATTCTCCGTATCTTCTTTTGTAAATCCTCCACAAAGAATGTGTGGTATAGCATCAACATTGTATCTATTTTGAATACCCGCACATATCCCTACAGTTCCGGGACGCTTTTTTACAATTTTCTTTTGCAACAATCCATTAGCTAACTCTTTAAATTCATATTCCTCCCGATGGTATGTCACGTCAATAAAAGGTGGGTTAAATTCCATTAATGGATCGATTCCATCAAAAATGGATTGTATATTTTGACCTTTCAAAGGTGGCAATATCTCAAAAGAAAACAATGTCTTTCCTTTTGCATTTTCAATATGTTGTGTTACTTTCATTTTTTAAGTTGTTGGTTGTTGGTTGTTGGTTGCAGACTTATTCTATCAACTAATAACCATCATCTATTATTAATCTGCTAAATTAGGTGAAAGCCATTTTTCAGCTTGTTCAATATTTATTTTTCTTCTTTTAGCATAGTCTTCCAATTGGTCTTTTTGGATTTTTCCTAACCCAAAATATTTACTTTGAGGGTTTGCAAAATAATATCCAGATACAGAAGCTGCTGGCCACATTGCCATACTTTCCGTTAGTTTTACACCTATTTCTTCTTCTACTTTCAATAGCTTCCAAATCGTTGGTTTTTCTAAATGATCAGGGCAAGCAGGATAGCCTGGAGCAGGTCGTATTCCTTTGTAATTTTCTTTGATTAATTCTTCGTTTGAAAAATTTTCCTCTGCAGCATACCCCCAAATTTCTTTACGAACTTTTTCATGCAAATATTCAGCAAAAGCCTCTGCAAATCGGTCGCCAAGCGCCTTTACTAAAATTGAGTTATAATCATCTAATTCTTTTTCAAATTCTGCAGCTTTTTCATCCACTCCAAATCCGGTTGAGACACAAAAACAACCTATATAATCCTGTATATTAGACTCCTTAGGCGCAATAAAATCAGCCAGAGCAATATTGGGTGCACCAACTGTTTTTTGTGATTGCTGTCTTAAAGTTAAAAAAGTTGTTGGTTGCTGATTGTTAGCTAAAGGTTGCACCAGTATATCATCATCATCAATAGAATTCGCAGGAAAAATACCTAATATACCTTTTGCTTCAAACCAATTTTCTTTAATAATTTTTGCAATCATATGTTGAGCATCTGCAAACAAATGTGTGGCTTGTTCACCTACCACCTCATCGGTTAAAATTGCGGGATATTTTCCGTATAATTCCCAAGATTGAAAAAACGGTGTCCAATCGATATAATCAACCAAATCCTTAACTTCAATTTGAATCTTTTTAGTTCCAATAAAATTTGGCTTACTAGGTTGATAAGTAGACCAATCTATTTTAAATTTATTTTTTCTTGCCTCTTCAAGAGATAAAAAATTCTTTTCTCTACTTCTGTTCAAATAGCCTTCACGCAATTGGGAATATTCTTCTCTTAAAGCCGATGAATAGCTTGCTTTTGTATCGGGTTGTAATAAATTACTAGCCACCGTTACTGCTCTAGAAGCATCATTAACATGCACAACAGTAGATTGGTATTCAGGCGCAATTTTAACTGCAGTATGTGCTCTAGATGTCGTTGCCCCACCAATCATTATTGGAATTTTGATATTTAATTTTTCCAATTCTTTAGCCAAATACACCATTTCATCTAATGACGGCGTAATTAAACCACTCAATCCAATTACATCTACATTTTCTTTAACCGCCGTTTCAATAATTTTTTCAGGAGGCACCATCACTCCTAAATCAATGATTTCAAAATTATTACAGGCTAAAACCACCGAAACAATATTTTTACCAATATCATGCACATCGCCCTTAACTGTCGCCATTAAAATTTTCCCTGCGCTAGAAGATTTACCGTCTTTACTTGCTTCAATAAATGGTAACAAATAAGCGACAGCTTTTTTCATTACACGAGCTGACTTTACTACTTGTGGCAAAAACATTTTACCTGAACCAAACAAATCGCCTACGACATTCATCCCGTTCATTAAATGATTCTCAATTACTTCAATAGGTTTGTCTACTTGCAATCTTGCTTCTTCAACATCGAGCTCTATAAATTCATCTAACCCCTTAACCAAAGAATATGTCAAACGCTCTTGAATAGAACCATTACGCCATTCTTGCACCACTTTTTCATTTGTTTTGAAATCACCTTTATAGCTTTCCGCTAATTCTAACAAACGTTCTGTAGCATCATCTCTCCTATCCAACAATACATCTTCAACATGTTCTAATAAAACAGGGTCGATTTCATCATAAATCTCCAACATTTCAGGATTTACAATTCCCATCGTCATGCCATGTTTGATCGCATGATATAAAAAGGCCGAATGCATAGCTTCACGTACTTTATCATTACCTCTGAACGAAAAAGACACGTTACTTACCCCACCACTAATATTAGCATAAGGCAGATTTTCTCTAATCCATTTGGTAGCCAAAAAGAAATCCAATGCATTTCTTCTATGCTCCTCCATACCTGTAGCGACTGGAAAAATATTGGGATCGAAAATAATATCCTCAGCAGGAAAACCTACTTTATTTACTAATATATCATAAGAACGTTTACATATTTCAATACGACGTTCATAAGTATCTGCTTGTCCAACTTCATCAAAGGCCATTACTATTACAGCAGCGCCATAACGTTTTATCAATTTAGCATGATGAATAAAAATAGCTTCTCCTTCTTTTAAAGAAATGGAATTTACGACTCCTTTCCCTTGAATTACTTTTAGCCCAGCTTCGATGATTTCCCATTTTGAAGAATCAATCATAACCGGAACACGTGCGATATCGGGTTCAGCGGCGATAAGATTTAGGAATTTTGTCATGGCAAACACACCATCTAACATACCTTCATCCATATTAACATCGATGATTTGCGCTCCGCCTTCTACTTGAGCACGAGCAATATCTAATGCTTCATCATATTTTTCTTCTTTAATTAATCGAAGAAATTTTCTTGAACCTGTAACATTTGTTCGTTCTCCAACATTAATAAAATTGGATTCGGGTGTAACAATTAAAGGCTCTAAACCTGATAATTTTAAAAATCGGTTGATAGTTGATGGTTGATGGTTGATGGTTTTATCAGTTTCCATAATTAAAGTTTTTTGTAATAATTGATAAATCCATTTATTTATTTTTTACATGTTTCTATTTGATTAATAATAATTTCAAAATCATTTGCCGACATATAATTTTGGTCTAAAGACAAATAAAACTGAGTTTCTAACTCATATAACGAACCTCTTGAAATATGCAAAAAATGCAATGTTTCTTTCGAAGATTGTCTTCCAATACCTTCAGCAATATTTGAAGGAATAGAAACAGCACATCTTCTAATTTGATTAGTTAATCCGTAAACCTCTTCTTTTGGAAAAACTTTTGTTTTGTTATAAACCAAGTTAGTTAATTTTCTTGTCTCAAGCCAAACCTCTAGTTCTGTATATTTCATTTTATTTAAACTTTTAACCAACAACTACTAACTAACAACCAACAACTTTCTTGGTTTAAATTCTTTAGCTACCTCAGCAATAAGTTTAATATGCTCAGGTGTAGTTCCACAACAACCTCCAATAATATTCACTAAGTTTTCTTGCAAATATTCTCGAATTAATTGTTGCATTTCTTCTGGAGTTTGATCATATTGACCAAATGCATTGGGCAAACCGGCATTAGGGTGTGCGGAAATATTTAAACTGGTATTTTGGGACAACCTTTTTAAATAAGGTTTCAATTGATCTGCGCCTAATGCACAGTTAAACCCAACACTTAATAATGGTATATGTTCTATTGATATCAAAAAAGCTTCTACAGTTTGACCCGATAACGTCCTTCCAGAAGCATCAGTTATAGTTCCTGAAACCATGACTGGAATGTCAATTTTACGCTCCTCTTTTACCTCTTCGATTGCAAACAAAGCTGCTTTAGCATTTAATGTATCAAAAATCGTTTCCACTAAAAGTAAATCACTACCACCGTCGATTAATGCCTCAACTTGTTGTTTATACGCTAATTTTAATTCATCAAAAGTAACTGCTCTGTATCCAGGATCATTTACATCAGGAGACATCGAGGCTGTTCTATTCGTTGGACCAATAGACCCAGCTACAAATCTTGGTTTATCGGTGAATTCATCGGCTACTTCACGGGCTATTTTTGCAGATTGATAATTCAATTCATAAACCAAATCTTCCATATGATAATCAGCCATTCCAATTGTAGTCCCTGAAAACGTATTGGTTTCTACAATATCTGCACCAGCAGCAAAATAGGCTCTGTGCACCGCTTTTACCGCTTCAGGTTGCGTGATGGATAACAAATCGTTATTTCCTTTTAGTGGATGTGGAAAATCTGCAAATCGGTTGCCACGAAAATCTGCTTCTTCAAATTTATTGCGTTGCAACATTGTTCCCATTGCTCCATCAAGGACTAGTATTCTTTTTTTAAGTTCTTCTTGAATTTTTGACATAATTTTGATAACTCTATACGATGATTTCATAACGTTATCAAGAAAAATGAAGAGAATTTTCAAGTTATCTTTTTCGCAAATTGCGAATAGAATGTAGCACCTTCTATTTAATAGGGTTGCTAAGCTTTCATTGGGTCTATTCCCTCCAGCTTTCGTGATAACAACATTAATTGTATGAACGTTGCAAATGTAAAACAAAATAATTAAAAATGAAATATTTTCTAAACATTAACCTATTTAATCATTTTTATAGATGTTTTAACTGTATTTTATTCAAATCTTAAAAAAATAATCAACCAATACTAGCTAAAGCTTGTTTTAAATCATTAATTACATCATCAACATGTTCCAAACCAACCGAAACCCGAACCAAACCATCAGTAATTCCAACTTTTAAACGTTCTTCTTGAGACAATTTACTATGCGTGGTTGAAGCTGGATGCGTAACTATTGAACGAGTATCTCCTAAATTAGCCGATAACGAACACAATTGAATGGCATTTAAAAATTTTCTTCCTGCATTTATCCCACCTTTGATTTCAAAAGCTACGATATTCCCTCCTAACTTCATTTGTTTTTTGGCTATTTCGTATTGAGGATGAGAAGGCAAAAAAGGATATTTCACCACTTCCACTTGATCGCTTGATTCTAAAAATTGGGCTACTTTAACTGCGTTTTCACAGTGCTTCTCTACTCTAATAGGCAATGTTTCTAAACTTTTTGACAAAACCCAAGCATTAAATGGAGATAATGCCGGACCTGTATTTCTTGAGTACAAATAAATTTCTCGTATTAATTCTTTTTTACCCACTACAACTCCTCCTAAAACACGCCCTTGACCGTCCATTAATTTTGTTGCAGAATGAATCACTAAATCCGCACCAAATTTGATGGGTTGTTGCAAATAGGGCGTAGCAAAACAATTATCTATGATTAAAATTAAATTATATTTTTTAGCAATTTGTCCTAATAATTCTAAATCAATGACATCAACCGCCGGATTGGTAGGAGATTCGGCATACAAAATTTTTGTATTTGATTGAATAACATGTTCTATTGTTTCTGGTTGATTTACATCAAAATAAGTGGTGGTAATATTCCATTTCGGAAAATATTTAGTAAAAAGTGTATGTGTAGAACCAAACACACTGCCTGCAGAAACGATATGATCGCCTGCATTCAACAAAGCAGCAAAGGTTGAATACACAGCGGCCATTCCCGTAGCAAATGCAAATCCGTCTTCAGCTTCTTCCATTTTACAAACTTTATCAACAAATTCAGACGTATTTGGATTGGAAAAGCGACTGTAAATATTTCTATCTATTTCCTCTGCAAAAGACGCTCTCATGTCTTCAGCATCTTCAAAAATAAAGCTTGAAGTTAAATATAAAGGAGTTGAATGTTCTAAAAATTGTGTTCGTTCTGTTTGCGAACGTATAATCTGGGTTTCAATATGATTGGTTGACATGCTATTTTTGGATTACGTTAACTTGATAATTAATTTCTACTGAAGGGGCAAAAGTTTTAGACACCGAACAATATTTTTCAAAAGACAATTGTGCTGCTTTTTGTGCTTTTTCCTCTGAAATTTCTCCCTCTAAAAAAATAGTCACCTTAATATCCTTAAAAGGTTTAGCTTCTTCAATTGGTACACGAACACCTTCTACTTCTGCGAAATAATTCGTAACAACTTGCCTCTGTTTTTTTAAGATAGTAATGATATCAATTGCGCTGCAACCGGCAACTCCCATCAATAAAAGTTCCATTGGACTTGGCGCTAAATCCTGACCTCCAAATTCAGCTCGATTATCTAAATATACTTTATGACCGCGTTCATTTTGTAATTCAAAATGATAGTCTTCATCAATTCTTTTTAATGTAATTTTCATGTATTTCTTAAGTTTGTTTTTAATAAAAATAACCCGCAAGCTATAAAAAAGCTCACAGGTTAAGTAGTAGTGGTTGGGTTACCCTTTATCTGCCAAGCGCAGTATATCTCCAAAAACACCTCTTGCCGTCACCGATGCACCAGCACCAGCACCTTGAATAACAATTGGACGTTCACCATAGGATTCAGTATAAATTTCAAAAATAGAATCAGACCCTTTCAATTGACCCAAAGCTGAACTCTCAGGCACGGAAACCAATTTCACTTCTAAATCCCCTTTATCTTGTTGTAAATCTCCAGACAATTCACCAATATAACGAAGTACATTTCCTTTTTCTTGACTTTGTTTTATTTCAGAATAATAATCATCTAATTTATCTAAACTAACCAAAAATTCTCTTGTACTTAGTGTTCGTAAGGATTCTGGAATTAAATTTTGAATTTTTATTTCATCAAATTCATTTTGTAAATCCAACTCTCTAGCTAAAATTAATAATTTTCGAGCCACATCATTTCCACATAAATCTTCACGAGGATCTGGTTCTGTATAGCCCTTCGCAATTGCATCTTTCAGCACTTCACTAAACGGCCTGTTTTCAAGTGAATAGTTATTAAAAATAAAGCTTAACGAACCCGAGAAAACACCTTTAATTTTGGTGATGTTTTCACCAGAAAGATGCAACAATTTAATCGTATCAATTAAAGGCAAGCCTGCACCTACATTCGTTTCGTATAAATAATTTTTTTGATTTTTAGCAAGTGCTTTACGCAGTTTTTTATAGAAATCATAACTCAACGTATTGGCCACTTTGTTAGAAGAAACCACATCAAAACTGTTTTCAATTAATTCAATATAATTTTCCACAAAATCTTTACTTGCCGTATTGTCTACAGCGATTAAATTTTCGAGATGATTGTTTTTCGCATATTGAATGATCTCCTTTACAGAATATTTTTGACCTTGTTGCTCAATTTCAGTTTTCCAATTTTCAGAAATCCCACGTTTATTGATAATTAATTTAGATGAATTCGCTACAGCAAAAACATTCAATTTAATCCCTTTTTTAAATTCAATATTTTTTGAAGACGAAAGAATTTGATTAATAAGTGTACCTCCAACTAAACCATGACCAAACACAGCGATATTAATTTTTTTAGTTACGCCAAAAATTTCACCATGTATTACGTTTAAAGCTCTTTTTAAATCGTTCTTTTTAATAACCAAACTTATATTTCTACCTGTAGTTGTATTGTTAAACAAAATTGGAACAATTTTATTTCGGATTAAAGCAGTATACGGTTTGTGAAACGTACTTAAATCTTGACCTATAATTGAAATTACCGAAATATTATCATCTACAGAAATTCGGTTTACATCTCGAGTATAGAAATCATTTTCAAATTCTTTCTCCAGTCCCACTAAAGCTTCCGAAGCTCTATCAGTATTTACAACCAACCCTATACCTCGTTCAGAAGAACCTTGAGAAATGATACTTACACTAATACCATTGTCAGCCATAACCTTAAAGATTCGAGCATCAACACCTGTTTTACCCAACAACCCGCGACCTTCTAAATTAATTAAAGAAACATGATCTAAAACCGACAACGATTTTATTCCCTCATCTGTTTGTTCTGCCGTGATTAATGTTCCATCATTTTCCGGATTAAAGGTGTTTAAAATTCGTAAAGGAATGTTTTTTTCCACTAAAGGAATAATCGTTTTCGCATGTAATATTGTAGCACCAAAATTGGCCAATTCATTTGCTTCATTGAAAGACAAGCGTTCAATTTTTTTGGCATCTTCAACCAATTCAGGATTTGCAGTATAAATACCGTCTACATGAGTAAAGTTCTGAAATTCAGCTGCATTAAGATAATTAGCCAATAACGATGCTGTATAATTACTACCATTTCTACCTAAAGTAGTTGTTTCACCAGTAGCAGTAGCACCAATAAAACCTGTAACAACAGAAACAGCAGTACTGTTTTCAAAAAACTTTTGAACATTTTTCTTAGAAATAGAATCGATGGGTTGTGCATTTCCAAAATTAGAATCAGTTACTATTAATTTTCTGGCATCAACAAAAACTGCTGACAGACCTTTTTCACTTAGTTTATAAGTCAAATATTTTGCCGCTATAAGTTCACCAAAGGCTAAAACTTGATCTTTTATTTTATCACTAAAATCACTCAATAATTTTACCCCTTCAAATAATTTAGTTAGTGTATTAAATTCTGCTTCAAAAAAATCTGCTGCAACTCCTTCAGATTGATACACTTTAAAATCATGAAATAGGTCTTCATAATTAAATCCTTGCTGAGCAAAATTTAAAATTGCTAATAATTCGTCTGTTGCATTGCCTCGTGCTGAAACCACTACTGCCACCTCTTCATCTTTATAATAACGATTAGCAATAATTTGTATGACTTGATTTATCCCTTCCCCATTTGCAAGAGATTTTCCTCCGAATTTTAAAATTTTCATGTTGTTTGTTTTTAGTTGTTTGTTGTAAATATTGGTTTAAGTATGTCGTTTAATTTTTCATATTCAATTAAAAAAGCATCGTGCCCGTGAATTGAATTTATTTCATTATACGTTATGTTATTAGTATGTTTACTTAATAAAAAATGCATATCTAAATTAGAATCGGATGTAAAAAAATAATCAGAATTTATGGCAATTTGACAAATTTTAATATTTGAATTTTTCAAAATGTTAATCCAATCAATTTCTGAATAAAAACTTCCAATTGTTTTTAATAAATGATTCATTAATTTATAAGCTTGTAATTGAAACCTATTTTGCAATTTTTCGCCATGATGAAGCAACCAAGATTCAACTTTAAAAACATCTTGTTTCTCTTGTTTTTTTCCTTCAAACTTTAGTGTCAAAGACTGCGGGGTTCTGTACAAAAGCATGGCATGTAATCGTGCATCGTGAATTGGATTTATGGAATTATTCAAAATTGCATCTTGCACTAAAACATTACCGATAATCCAATCTGATGCTTTCCAGTTTGTTGCGATTGGTATTATATATTGTATTGACTTCGGTTTTATATACGCCATTTCCCAAGCAATAGCACCTCCCAAGCTCCCTCCAATTACAGCATACAATTGATTTATCTTCAAATACTCGAGTCCTTTCCAAAAAATAGCAGCAATATCTTTAGTGGTTACCTTTTTATAATTTTGAATTAAGTTAGCATTTTTACCATCAAAACCATTGCCCGGTATATTAAAAGCGATGACTGAATATTTCCTTAAATCAATCACTTTATTTTCCCCAACTAAATTATTCCACCAGCCATTTTCTCCCGACACATTCGAGTTACCTGTTAGCGCATGATTCACTAATACAATAGGAGCCATTCCTAGAGGTTGCCCAAAAGTTTGATAACTCAATTCAAACTTTTCGAGATCACCACATTGCAATAAAAAATTTGAAATACTTATAAATTGTAATTTATTCATCTCATTTTTTTAAAAAACTGTCCTCGACCAAAAATTTAGCCGAAGACAGCTAAAAACAAACTAAACTTAATTTAACACCGATACTGGTAATTTTTCAAAAACCCCTTGTAAATCAGCCTTAATATCTTCTATATCTTCTAACCCTACCGATAAACGAATTAAATCTGCGGTAACCCCTGTAGCTTTTTGTTCCGATTCATTTAATTGTTGGTGTGTAGTACTTGCCGGATGAATAATTAATGATTTAGTATCACCAATATTTGCTAATAACGAAAACAGTTTTGTTTCATTAGCTACTAATTTAGCCGCTTCAAAACCACCTTTTAAACCAAAAGTAACGATACCACTTTGTCCATTTGGTAAATAAACATCCGCCAATTGTTTATATTTAGAGGTAGTTAAACCTGGATAATTCACCCAAGCAACTTCTTCTTGTTCTTCTAACCATTGCGCAAGTGCCAAAGCATTTTCACTGTGTTTTTTTATACGAATTTCCAATGTTTCTAGCCCTTGAATGATTTGAAAAGCATTAAACGGACTTAAAGCAGCACCAAAATCACGCAAGCCTTCAATTCTCACCTTAGCAATAAAAGAAGCCGCTCCCAATACTTCATAATATTTTAAACCATGATAACCCGCTGAAGGCTCCGTAAACTCAGGAAATTTTCCATTATCCCATTCAAAATTTCCAGCATCAATAATTACACCTCCTAAAGAAGTTCCATTTCCTGAAATATATTTAGTCAATGAATGAATTACAATATTTGCTCCATGTTCTATTGGATTTAATAAATAAGGTGTGGCTACAGTATTATCAACTATAAATGGAACGCGAAATGCTTTTGCTTCTTGAGCAATTCCTTTTAAGTCTAGTACATCCAATTTTGGATTACCCAAACTTTCTACAAAAAAGGCACGAGTATTTTCTTGTGCTGCTTTTGTAAAATTTTCTGGATTTGAAGGATCTACGAAAGTAGTTGTTATTCCCAATCTAGGTAATGTAACACTTAATAAATTATAAGTCCCCCCGTATAAGCTACTAGAAGCAACTATATGATCTCCAGCCTTTAACAACACCAATAATGTAGTAGCAATTGCAGCTGTCCCTGATGCTGTAACGACTGCACCAATTCCGCCTTCTAACGCAGCTAAACGTTGTTCCAACACATCATTTGTTGGGTTATTCAGTCTTGTATAAATATATCCACTTTCAGACAAGTTAAACAGATTAGCTGCATGATCAGCATTATTAAAAACATAAGATGTTGTTTGATAAATTGGAACTGCACGGGTTCCTGCATTTTTAGTTACATCATAACCAGCGTGTAATGCTTGTGTTGCAAATTTTTGTGTACTCATTTTTATAAATTTAATAGTTAGAAATTGTCAATAAAAAAACCCTTTTGATATTTACCAAAAGGGTTACTTGATTATAGCATATAACTTGATTAAGTATAAATCTTTTGGTAATAGACATAAAAACAACACATGCACATTGTCATGATAAACATCGTTGTATGTAAAATGAAAGTTGTCATACCTGTTACCTTTAGAATATTTTTTTGTTACTTGATTAAATCTGATGCAAATTTAGAATATTTTTCTAAATAATTATATTTTTTAGTTTATTTTTCTAAATTTTGTTATTTATAGATTGTTTTATAGATTATTTTTCTAATTAAAATACTTAACACCAGAACATAAACTATAGATACAAAAAAAGAGGTAAAAAACCTCTTCTTTTTTAAACAATATGTATTTAACCAATTAGTTTTTAACGAATTTAGATGTACCTTTACCCTCCTCAGTCTCAATTGTAACTAAATATACACCTTGTGACAAACTCGAAACATCGATAGAATTGTTTGTTAAGTTTCCAGAAGCAACTGTTCTACCATTTAAATCTGAAATTGAAAAATAATTGATCGCATTTCCATTTTTTGGTAAAATATTAAGCACATTATTTGCAGGATTTGGATACACCGCAAAATTTTGATTAAAGAAACTATCAGTACTTAAAGGTCTGTCTACAGAAAAAGTATCTATTCCAATAAGATCAGAATTAGCTCCTGAAGGACCACCATTGGTTACAAAATATCTAAAAGCGAATCTTACAGGTGTTAATCCTGACAAACCTGAAACTGTATACGAATATTGCGTCCATACTTTTGGGTAAACAAAACCACCTAATAAAGACGGATTAACTGTAGCACAAACTGTACTAAAAGAACCCACATCTGAAGAACCTGTAGTAGGAACAACATGCGTTCCAGCTGAACTCATTCTCAACTCTAGTCTATCAGGATAATCAGTAGTTCCATCTGTCCCTTTACGTGTATAAAAAGTAACAACATCACCGTTTTGCACTGTAATAGATGGAGTAATTAACCAATTACTTATAGTTCCTACTCCTGAGGTACTTGTATAATTTACCAAAGCAAATGAATTATTTCCTCCTGCTTGTCCTACCGGAACTGTCGTTGTATTGCCACTACCAAACAACGGATTCGTTAAAGGAGTAGTATAAGCTGCAATTGTCCATGTGGAAGTAGTGGTAGGAGAACTTTGATTTGTAGATTGCCAACCCGCAGAAAGCATTGCCGCAGTAGTTCCATCAAAACCAAAAGAAAACTGATTTTGTGAAATTCCAAAAAATGGAATCAATAAAAAAGTAAGTAATGTTTTTTTCATGTAATTATTTTTTATAGTTTAATTTTTAAAGCTAACACTTAAATCTTTCACTCTAAACAAAATACCGTTCAAACGAAAAAAAAATCGACCAAATTAATATTTTAAAAAAAAATTATAATTCAATTTAAATTTAAATATGATTTCATAACTTTGCCAAAATTTAACAGAGGAAAAATTTGACTGATTGCAACCTCTATAAAAAATGCTAAAGCAGATAAACCCTTCTTTAGCTTTTTCCTGCAATCTCAATTTTTCTTCACTAATATTAATTTAATTAATTATAATATGGCTTATTTATTTACGTCAGAATCTGTAAGTGAAGGACATCCAGACAAAGTAGCTGATCAAATCAGCGATGCCCTAATTGATAACTTTTTAGCATTTGACCCTGAGTCAAAAGTTGCGTGTGAAACTTTAGTAACAACTGGCCAAGTTATTTTGGCAGGTGAAGTAAAATCTTCAACCTATTTAGATGTTCAAAGTATTGCAAGAGATGTAATCAAAAAAATTGGTTACACAAAAAGTGAATACATGTTTGAAGCAAATTCATGTGGTGTATTATCCGCAATTCACGAACAATCTGCAGACATTAACCAAGGAGTTGATAGAGCTAGTAAAGAAGAGCAAGGCGCTGGTGACCAAGGAATGATGTTTGGCTATGCAACAAATGAAACTGAGGAGTTTATGCCATTAGCCTTAAAATTATCGCACCAAATTTTACAAGAATTAGCAGCATTAAGAAGAGAAAATAGCGAAATAACTTATTTACGTCCTGATGCAAAATCACAAGTTACTTTAGAATATTCAGACGATAATAAACCTGTTAGAATTGACGCTATAGTTGTATCAACACAGCACGATGATTTTGCTGATGAGCCAACCATGTTAGCAAAAATCAAAAAAGACATCATTGAAATATTAATTCCGAGAGTAATTGCAAAAAATCCACAATATGCTCATTTATTTAATGAGGCTATTAAATACCACATTAACCCAACAGGTAAATTTGTAATTGGTGGCCCTCATGGAGACACAGGTTTAACAGGTAGAAAAATTATTGTTGACACTTATGGAGGTAAAGGCGCACACGGTGGAGGAGCATTTTCTGGAAAAGATCCATCTAAAGTTGACCGATCTGCGGCATACGCAACAAGACATATTGCTAAAAATTTAGTAGCTGCTGGTGTAGCTGATGAAATTTTAGTTCAAGTTTCTTACGCAATTGGCGTTGCAGAGCCTACATCTATTAACGTTAATACTTATGGAACTGCAAAAGTGAATTTAACGGATGGCGAAATTGGTAAAATTGTTGAAAAAATATTTGACATGAGACCTTATTTCATTGAGCAAAGATTAAAATTAAGAAATCCTATTTACAGTGAAACTGCTGCTTATGGCCACATGGGTCGTAAAAATGAAGTGGTTACTAAAACATTCAAATCTCCAGACGGAAAAGAAAAAACAGTAGAGGTTGAATTATTTACTTGGGAAAAATTAGATTATTTAGATAAAGTAAAAAATGCTTTTAGTTTATAAAAAAGGCGTTGAAATTTAGACAAATTTTCAATCAATTAAACAATAGTGAGCTCGATAAATAATCGGGCTCATTTTATTTTTTTTACATTGATACACAAGTAATTAGTTTTTTTATATATTTGTCCTTCATAACTATAAAAAAACCTACTCCCCCATGTTATCAAGAAAATTATTAAGCTTAATAATTTACATTATACCTATGTTCCTATTTTCACAAATAGGCATAAACACCACCAATCCACAAGCAACACTTGAAATTAAAAGTAGCGATCCAAACAATCCAACTATAACTGATGGATTAATTATACCTAGAATAAACTCACTACCAACAAGCATCCCTACCAACAATCAAAACGGGATGTTAGTGTTTTTGAATCAAAACTACAATACATATAACCGTGGATTTTATTTTTGGGACTCAACTTTATCTAGTTGGATACCCTTAACATCAGGCAAAGACCTTTGGTTTAGCAACGGAAACAGCAATACTAATCCAACTGTAAATTTTCTTGGCACTTTAGACGATAATGATTTAGTGTTCAAAAGAAATAATATTTTTTCAGGAATTATTGGTTCATCGAATACTTCATTTGGGCAAAATTCATTTAAAATAAATTCCATAGGAATTCAAAATTCAAGTTTTGGTGTTAACTCATTAAGTAGTAATTCTTCAGGAAACGCTAATACTTCTATTGGATACAATTCGATGAACTCAAATACTTCTGGTTATCAAAACACAAGTATTGGCGCATTTAGTTTACTAACAAATTCATCAGGATACAATAATGTTTCAATAGGCTATAACACATTAAACAAGAACACCAGCGGATACGCCAATACAGCAGTTGGTGTTTACACACTATACTCGAATACAACAGGAATTTCGAATACAGGCACAGGAGCACAATCATTAATTTCCAATACCACTGGTAACTTGAATACTGCAAATGGCGCATATGTTTTAAGTTCAAATACCACTGGCAGTAAAAATACGGGAAGTGGAGCCAATGCTTTATCAAGCAACACTATTGGAAACGACAATACTGCAGAAGGATACAATTCTTTATATTTTAACAAAACCGGTAATAAGAACACTGCTATTGGATCAAATTCTTTATATTCTAATGACACTGGAAATGAGAATACTTCAATAGGATACAATGCTTTAAATAAAAATGTTTCAGGAAATTCGAACACAAGTGTAGGTGCTTTTAGTTTAGAAAACAATACTACTGGAAGTCAAAATTTAGCGATTGGCTCCTTTGCATTAAACAAAAACACCACAGGATCACACAATACGGCTGTAGGTTCGTATATATTAACAAATAACACTTCTGGCTACAACAATACCGCTCAAGGGTCCAACGCATTAAAAACAAATACTACAGGTTTTAACAATACGGCTCAAGGATATTTTTCCTTATATTCAAATAGCAACGGATATCAAAACACAGCAAATGGATATAACGCTATGTACACCAATACAACAGGACATTCCAACAGCGCATTTGGTAGTGGTTCTTTATACACAAATACAACAGGATTTAAGAATACAGCTATTGGTTTTGAAGCCGCTAAAATTAATATATCAGGTAAATACAACACCGCATTAGGTAACAACTCATTAAACGGAAATGTAAATGGAAATTACAATACAGCAATAGGTTTTCAATCCTTATATGATACTGAATTTACAAACTCTGTTGGATTAGGATATAACGCAACTGTTTTTAACGACAATGAAGTTATTATCGGTAACTTTTTAAACACTAGTATTGGTGGATATACCAACTGGAGTAACTTATCTGATGGAAGATACAAAGAAAACATTTCAGAAGATATAAAAGGATTAGATTTTATTTTAAAATTAAGACCTGTATCTTATGAATTAAACTATTTAAAACTTTTAGAGCTTCATAAAAACATACCCTTTGATTCAGAATTAATTGCAAAAGCTCAAAAGACAAGATTAAGCGGATTTATTGCTCAAGAAGTTGAACAAGCTGCAAATGATGTTCAATTTAATTTTAGTGGTGTTGAAAAACCAAAAAACACTAACGACCATTACAGATTAAAATACGGTGATTTTGTTGTACCAATTGTAAAAGCAATTCAAGAACAACAAACAGAAATTGTTTCACTTAAAAAACAATTAGAAGCTGAAAAAATAAGAAACAACAAATTAGAAGAAAGACTAAAATTAATTGAAGACAAACTAAAGTAATAAAAAAATCCCGATTTAAAAATCGGGATTTTTTTATCTAACTTCTTGATTTAAGATTAAATCAATATATAAATTTATTTTATTTTTTAATTCTTTTCTATGAGAAATAAAATCTAAAAATCCATGATCTAATAAAAATTCAGATGTTTGGAATCCTTCTGGTAAATCTTTACCTGTTGTATCTTTAACAACACGTGGTCCAGCAAAACCGATTAGAGCTCCTGGTTCAGCAATATTAATATCGCCCAACATAGCATAAGATGCTGTTGTACCTCCCGTTGTTGGGTCAGTACATAAAGAGATATAAGGAATTTTCGCTTCTGCTAATTGTGCTAATTTAGCAGATGTTTTAGCTAACTGCATCAATGATTGTGCTGCTTCCATCATACGTGCACCACCAGATTTTGAGATCATTACAAATGGAATATTATGTTTAATAGAATAATCAATTCCTCTTGCAATTTTTTCACCCACTACTGCACCCATAGAACCACCAATAAAAGCAAAATCCATACAAGAAACTACTAAATCTTTACCTTTAGACTTTCCTACTGCTGTTCTTACAGCATCTTTTAATTTTGTTTTATCAGTAACCTCTTTTAAACGGTCACTATATTTTTTAGTATCAATAAAATTCAGTGAATCGACAGAAGTTAGATTAGCATCCAATTCAGTAAATTCGTTATCATCAAACAATATTTGAAAATATTCTTTACTTCCAATTCTTACATGATAATCATCTTCTGGACTTACCCATAAATTTCTTTCTAATTCTTCTGAATCAACAATTTTCCCTGTTGGAGACTTATACCACAAGCCCTTAGGCACGTCTTTCTTTTCGTCTGTTGGAGTTTGAATTCCTTTTTCTTTTCTTTTAAACCAAGCCATAATTTTAATGGATAATGGATGATTGACAATACTTAATTATTAATTGTCAATTATCAATTGTTAATTATAATGTATTTACGTTGTTTAAATCAGCAAAAGCTTGTTCTAAACGTGTATTAAAAGTTACTTCTCCTTTTCTAACCCATACTCTTGGGTCATAATGTTTTTTATTTGGACTATCTGCTCCTTCTGGATTTCCAATCTGAGTTTTTAAATAGTCAATTTTATCAACCATATAATCTCTTACACCTTCAGTAAATGCGAACTGTAGGTCTGTATCGATATTCATTTTAATAACACCATAAGAAATCGCTTCTCTAATCTCTTCTAACGTAGAACCTGAACCACCATGGAAAACAAAATCTACAGGATTAGCTTCTGTGTTAAATTTATTTTGCACATACTCTTGAGAGTTTTTCAAAATAACTGGTGTTAATTTTACATTTCCAGGTTTATAAACTCCATGAACATTTCCAAACGCAGCTGCAATAGTAAATCTAGGACTTACTTTCATTAACTCTTCATAGGCGTAAGCAACTTCTTCAGGTTGTGTATATAATTTTGAGCTATCAACATCTGAATTATCTACTCCATCTTCTTCTCCACCCGTAATTCCTAATTCTATCTCCAACGTCATATCCATTTTACTCATACGTTCAAGATAGTTTTTACACAACTCAATATTTTCATGTAATGGCTCTTCAGACAAATCAATCATATGTGATGAATACAATGGTTTTCCTGTTTCTGCAAAATGTTTTTCAGAAGCATCTAATAAACCATCAATCCATGGTAATAAATTTTTTGCACAATGGTCTGTATGTAAAATTACAGTAGCACCATAAGCTTCTGCTAAAGTATGAATATGTTTAGCACCCGCAATAGCTCCTAAAATAGCTGCTCTTTGATTTTCATTTGACAAACCTTTTCCAGCATTAAATTGAGCACCACCATTTGAGAACTGAATAATTACAGGAGCATTCAATTTTGCTGCCGTTTCTAATACACCATTTATTGTACTTGACCCAGTTACATTTACTGCTGGTAAAGCAAATCCTTTTTCTTTTGCATATTTAAAAATTTCTTGAACTTGGCTTCCAGTTGCCACACCAGGTTTAATATTATGACTCATAATTTATGTTGTTTGTTTTACAAAAGTAACAATTTTATTAATTCTAGAAAGGATAATTAATACCAATATTAAATACGCCTTCGCTTAAACTTACATCTTTAAACCATCTCTGATCCATTTCTTTAGCTGGGTTGTATGTTTTAAATCCAAAATCTGTACGGACTACAAAAAAACCGAAATCATATCGAAACCCAAAACCAGAGCCTAAAGCAATATCTTTAAACGATTGAACACCATTAAATTTTAATTTTTCATCATCTACATTATCATATATATTCCAGATATTACCCGCATCAGCGAATAAAGCTCCATTCAATTTTCCAAAAATATTAAATCGGTATTCTAAATTAGCTGATAATTTAAAATTAGCTTCATTAAAATCATTTAAACTATTACTTGCTCCCGGACCTAAACTGTAAGCCAACCACCCTCTATTATCATTACTACCTCCTGCAAAGTAACTTTTAGAAAAAGGAATTGAATTAGAATTTCCATATGGAATGGCAATTCCACCAAAAGTTCTAAAAGCTAAAGAGCTTTTTCTTCTAATATGTAAATGCTTTATGTATTCTAGTTCAAACTTAAAATATTGTGCATATTCAACACCGAACATAGTTTTATTACCATTATCATTATATTTAGCAGGCAATTGATTAGCTATTAATGCTACAAAATTTCCTGCACTTTCAACTTTAGCTCTAATATTGTAAAACTCTACATCATTAAAATCTTTCTTAGAACTTAAATTAAAACTAAAAGCAGAAGAAAAAATTAAATTATTTTCAATCAATCGCTTTCTTCTTTCTCCAATACTGTTTATTGTTCTATAATCTGAACTACCAACAGGAATTGTATTATACGCTCCATTTACTACATCATTCACAAAACTAACTGCCCCTGGATAGGTTAAATTACCATCATTATCTAAATAATTACTATTTGCACCAAAAGTCTGCGCATAACTATTCAAAACATTATAAGAGTATTTATATACATTAAAATAATTAGCCGTATTTAAATTTCTAATAAACTGAAGATTAAACAAATCAAATCTGTATTTCTTTTCTTTTCCTTTTGTTGTGGTCCAATCATAATAAAAATTACTCACATACGATTCTTTATCCAAACCTATATTTGTTTGTTTAGACATACCCATAGTAATTGATGTAGTTGGAAACATATCCTTTTTTATTACTTTTCGGGTATTGATTGGGAAAAATATCCTAGGGAAAGATAATTTTAAATCGGCACCATATTCTCTTACATTAAAAAACAAATCATTTGGATTTGATAATTTACTTGACGACCCTAAATTTCCACGCATAGAAAAATCTAATATTTCGGCGCCTTTAAATACATTTCTAAAAGTAACACCCATATATCCAGAAATTCCGAAATCTTGAATGTTTGAAGTTGTTACATCAGCTTTTATAACAAATTGACGACGCTTTAATGGTGATAAAATAATATTTGCCGTTAAAGTATTACTGTCGTTATTATTTTCAACATATTGGATTCTTGGGAAATAAAAAACTTTAAAATTAGACAATGCTTTTCCTGTCAACACTTTATTTTTATCACTAAAAACTTCTCCTTCTTCTATAAAAATAGCATCAGCTAACGTTTTTGGTCTGTATTTTAATTTTCCAGAACTGTAGATATGTAAATTTTTATAGGTAGTACTATCAATTACCGATGTTTTATCATTAGTTTGTCGATCCGTAAAAATATTAACACGACCTATTTTATATATTTTAAAAGGTTTGCTAATTAAACTATCGCCTTGTTTGATTTTTTTATTATCAATACGAACAATTAAATTTAATTTTTTCTCTTTTCCAATAGAATCCGCATCGTAATTAATATTTGTTTTTTCAAAATAATACAAGCCATTATCCCTAAATTCTTTGGTAATTCTATTTTTTTCATCATCCTCCATTTGGGCAGTAAAAGGCTTTCCTTTTTCAACTAATGAACTCCCAGAAATTGCTTGGTACATAGAATCCACTACAGGTGTTTGAATTTTTCTAAACACACTATCTATAACATAAACATCGCCTGTTTTTACGAAATAAGAAACCTTTGTTTTTCTTTTACTCAACGTATCTATTTTCGCCTCTACTTTTGCATCATAAAATCCTCTATTATAAAAATACAAATTCAATCTTTTTTTAGAGCGCGTAATTTTTGCAGTATCCATAACAACAGGAGCTTCTCCTACTTTTTTTAAGAATTCGCTATATCCTGAAACCAAAAAGGATTTCCCAAGTCTGTCAACTTGTTTTTTAGAGTAGATTTTTTTCATTCTCTCCATTCTATTTGGTTTCTTTTCTAACCAAACTCGATAGGTTGAATCCGAATTTTTTCTACTTAAGTTATACAACTGCAATCTTAGTTTATATCCAAGCAATTTACTGTTGGGTTTTTGATACAATTGAATTTCTAACTCTTCTAAATTAGATTCCTTATCATTAACTATGATTTTATTTTGATGTAATAAATATTGATTCTTATGCATTTTTCTTACCTCAGAACAAGAGTAAAAAAATAAGCTAATAAGAAAAAATAATACTATTTTTGATGACTGATATTTCAAGCGCATAAAATTTATTCAAAAATACAATTTTTTATGGTTAGCAAAAACCAAATTAAACTTATTACAAGTTTACAACAAAAAAAATACCGAAAAATCCATCAACTTTTCATTGCGGAGGGTAGAAAAGTAATTTCTGAATTAATTCATGCCGATTTTGAATTGGTTTCATTATTTGTTACACAAGAGGGTATTTTTGAAAATAAA
Organism: Flavobacterium indicum GPTSA100-9 = DSM 17447; assembly: GCF_000455605.1. Lineage (NCBI taxonomy): Bacteria > Pseudomonadati > Bacteroidota > Flavobacteriia > Flavobacteriales > Flavobacteriaceae > Flavobacterium > Flavobacterium indicum. The sequence goes on along the minus strand of NC_017025.1, from coordinate 567,123 downwards.
TGGCCTAGCACACTCATTTCAGAATCAGAATTAAAAAAAATTTCTGCCTTAACAACCCCAAATGACTGTTTGGCTGTTTTTAAAATTAAAGAAATAAAATTTTCATCTGAAGACCAATTAATTCTTGCCTTAGACACTATTAGAGACCCTGGAAATATGGGAACAATAATCCGTTTATGCGATTGGTTTGGAATTCAAAAAATAGTTTGTTCTCCTGAAACGGTTGACATTTACAATCCTAAAGTTGTTCAGGCCACCATGGGTTCTTTGGCCCGAGTAGAAGTCATTTACAAACAATTAGAAGATTTTTTAAGCAGTTCTAAAATCCCTGTTTTTGGAACATTTATGGAAGGTGATTCTATTTATAATTTAGAATTACCTTCACATGGAATTATTGTTATGGGAAATGAAGCGAATGGCATAAGTAAATCTGTAGAAAAACTTATAACACAAAAAATCAGCATACCTCGATTTGGAAATTTACAAGTAACGGAAAGCTTAAACGTTGCAACAGCTACAGCAATTATACTTTCAGAATTTAAAAAGCGTCTATATTAATGGAACGTAAAATTAATAAATACTGCCCTTGTTTTCATAGATTGAATATTTCCTGTCCAAGGACTATTTGGATTATTATCGCGAATTAATTCGTCTCCCATTCCGAAAACACCTCTAATTGATGGAGAAAATTTAAAATATTCCAAATATAAATCGATTCCAAAACCAACTTCATAATTAGTTGTCCATTTTTTCACTCTAAAACGATTTGTATAATTATCGTCTTGTGCATTGGCATTACTACCTAAATTAAGTGTTCTTGAAAAACCGCCAACAATGTATGGTTTGATGTTTCCAGTTCGTAAAGCTGAATATTTTAACAATAGTGGAAAATGTAAATTAGACGCCTTAACTTCCCTCAGACGGTCTACACTATCTTCAATATTTGGATACGTTAAATTTCGTTGAGTGGCATAAAAACCTGGTTCAAATCGTACATCAAAATAATCATTAATTCTTAAATTCCCAACTAATCCAACACTAAAACCAGTATTTGATTTCACCTCAATATCTTTACCTACTGTTAAATAATCAAATTTAAAATCATAACTATTAAAGCCCAAAAAATAACCCCAATGCACTCTTTGTTTATCAAAGTTTTCTTGATTTATTAATGGATTTTTTCCAAACAAACCAAATTGAGCAAAGCTTGTTTGGGTACAAATTAATAGTAGTAAAAGATAGTTAAACTTCATTTTTTATTTTTTTGATGCTTTATATATAGTTGCAACTCCCATAGTCTGTGGTAAGTCTACAACATCTATAAACCCAATTTTTCTCAAAATATTGTTTAAAGCTTCGCCAAAAGGAAAATTTTGTGCAGAAGTAGACAAATATTTGTACGCTTTTTGATCTTTTGAAAACAATTTTCCGATGGTAGGCATAACAAAATTAGTGTAAATAAAATACCCTTGCTTGAACGGAAATTTAGTTGGAACCGATGTTTCTAAAATAATAAACTGTCCATTAGGTTTAAGTACTCTCAAAATTTCAGACAAGCCTTTTTCTAAATTTTCAAAATTACGAACACCATAAGCAACAGTAATGGTATCAAAATAATTGTCTGGATAAGGAATATTCTCCCCATCACCCAAAACCATTTGAATTTTGGACTGTAACTTTTGTGCTTCTATTTTTTTCTTACCAATATCAAGCATTCCTTGTGAAATATCTAGTCCAATAATTTCAGTTGCCGAAGTGGAAGCAAATAAAATTGCCAAATCTCCAGTTCCGGTAGCAATATCTAAAATAGTTGTTGGATTTTGACCTTGAACCATTTTCAAAATTTTCTTTTTCCATTTCGCATCAGTTCCAAAGGAAATGACCTTATTTAATCCATCATAATTTTCAGAAATGGTATCAAACATTTGAGCTACTTGCTCTTTCTTTCCTTTTTCAGAATCTTGATACGGCTTAATTATCTCAGACATAATTTATTTTTTGTAGCACAAAAGTAATTTAAAATTACGAATTGAAGAGTAGATTATTTTTTAATGTACGTTAAAAATGTAAAATCGTAATTGTGTTTTTCATCTTTTGAATGAAACTCTTCAAATACCAATTCCCATTTTTGTGTATTAATTTCAGGGAAAAAAGCATCTGCCTCAACAGTAGTATGTACGCGAGTTAAATCGATTTTATCCACTAAATCAATCGCTTGTTGGTAGATCTGACCGCCACCAATAACAAACACTTCTTCCTCTTTAGGACAAAAAGCTATTGCTTCTTGTAAGCTTGAAACTACGACACATCCTTCAGGAACTTCATAATTAGCTTGGCGTGTAATGATTACATGTGTGCGATTAGGCAGGGGTTTCGGAAAACTTTCAAAGGTTTTTCGTCCCATAATAATATAATGTCCCGAAGTTAAACTTTTAAAACGTTTAAAATCATCGGGTAAATGCCAAACCAATTGGTTGTCTTTCCCTAAAGCATTATTTTCTGCTGCGGCAGCGATTATAGTTAGCATAATATTTACTCAAACGTTACATTTAATCTTAAAGGAAGTTTACATATTGTTTTAACTTCTATTCCATATTTAATTCCAGGTTCCCACTTATTTTGTTTACATAAAAGCTCTTCAATTTTTTTATCAACTTTAGAACCAGCACTTTTTAAAAATTCAACATTTGTTAAGCTACCATCCTCTAAAACTACAAATTTAATTAAGACATCAATGTTTAATTTTTTATTTGAAAATTTATTTATCAGTTGGTCTATAAAATCATTTTTAAATTTTTCCATACCACCAATTGGACTAGCTGGTACTTCATTAGAATTAAAAAACCGAATAACGGTAGGAGACTTATGAAGTTCCCCCTTAACTAAATCTCCATTTTCATAAAAAATAATTGTATATGGATATGTTTCATCAACAGGTTTCATTTCTCCATTATACCTCCCTTCTTTAACAGGCACTCTGTATAATTTATTAGCCTTTAATAATTCAATTTCGCCATTAAAATTAATCACCTTATGATTTCCATCTTTATCCCAAAAATCCTTAATATAAAGTTTCGAAACATTATTTTCAATTTTATTTTCACCAATAACTCTTGGCTTTCCATCTTCATAGAATTCCAAATACTCACCAAAAGCTAAATTATTATTATAGGCTGAAGAAGTTCTTTGTTGTCCATTTTTATAAAATGTTTTTCTATTGCCATCTTTAATCATTGTAACATAATCAGTTACTTGATAAATAGCAAAAGTTTCCCCTGTCTTCCTAACTTCCTCTACATTAAAATTGGTAGAATTTTCTATAGATTTTATTGTTCTTTTAATATAGTAATTCTCAGTGTTACTCACATTAAAAGAAGAGTCTAACATTTCAACTTTTACAATTTCTTGAGAATTTGAAAGTAGAAATTGAATAAAAGCAAATACGAAATAAACTATTTTTTTCATGCTTTAAACTGAAACTTCTCCTTTAATGTGTGGATGCGGATCATAATCAACTAAAGTAAAATCCTCGAATTTAAAATCAAAGATATTTTTCACCTCTGGATTCAAAATCATTTTCGGTAATTTTCTTGGCGCTCTACTTAATTGTAAATTCACCTGCTCAATATGATTGTTATAAATATGCGCATCTCCAAAAGTATGAATGAATTCTCCTGCTTCAAATCCGCAAACTTGCGCTACCATCATAGTAAACAGTGCATAAGAAGCAATATTAAATGGAACACCTAAAAAGATATCGGCACTTCTTTGGTACAATTGACACGATAATTTTCCGTCGGCTACATAAAATTGAAAAAACGCATGACATGGAGGTAGAGCTGCTTTTCCATTGGCAACATTTTCTGCAAAGGAAATGGACGTATCAGGCAACACAGAAGGATTCCAAGCCGAAATTAACATTCTTCGACTGTTAGGATTGGTTTTAAGCGTATCAATTAATTCGGCAATTTGATCAATTTCTTCACTGTTCCAATTGCGCCATTGGTGCCCATAAACCGGACCTAAATCGCCATTCTCATCGGCCCATTCATCCCAAATTTTAACCCCATTTTCTTTTAAATAAGCAATATTAGTTTCCCCTTTTAAAAACCATAATAATTCATGAATGATGGATTTTAAATGCAACTTTTTAGTGGTTACCATTGGAAAACCTTCGCTTAAATCGAATCGCATTTGGTAGCCAAAAACACTAATAGTTCCTGTTCCTGTACGGTCGCCTTTTTGGTTTCCGTACTCTAATACATGTTTTACTAAATCGTGATATTGCTTCATATTTTAAATTTAAATAGTATAGTTCCACTTAAAATCAATACAACTCTAACAAGTTGAGCATTAATGACTAAAAGATTCTACATCTTTTGGATTGTGTTTGTGTTTAAACAAAATGGCAAATGCAATGGCAATAACTAAAGCATAAATGGCAAAAGTTAACCAGATGTTGTGCCAATCTTTCAAGAAAACATCTTTATCAAAAACACCATCTGTAATAGTTATATCTTTAGTGATTTTCTTATACACTTCATTACTCGAATCAGTTTCAAGATGTGTTAAAAGACTTTGCTCTGTATTGAATTTGAAAGTGAAAAATTTATCAATTAAATAACCACTTCCTAAACTTCCAATAATTGCTCCAAAACCATTGGTCATCATCATAAACAAACCTTGTGCAGAAGAACGTATTTTAGAATCGGTAGTAGTTTCTACAAATAAAGAACCAGAAATATTGAAGAAATCAAACGCTAATCCGTATACAATATTAGACACAATTATCATCCACAAACTTCCAATTGGATCTCCGTATGCAAAAAATCCAAAACGAATTACCCATGCCATTAAACTAAAAAGCATTACATTTTTAATACCAAATCTTCTTAAGAAAAATGGAATAGCTAAAATGAAAATCGTTTCTGAAATTTGTGAAATTGATAAAACAATATTGGCAGATTTTACAGCAAATGTTTCGGCGTATTTCGGAATATTTTCAAAATCATGAATATAGGTTTCACCATACATATTGGTTAATTGCAAGGCCGCTCCTAAAAACATACTGAAAACAAAAAACATAGCCATTTTGGATTCTTTAAAGAGTTTGAAAGCATCCAAACCAAAAATCTGTGATAATTTTTTATTTTCACTGGTATCTTTTGTTGGTTCTATTTTAGGTAATGTAAAAGAAAACAAACCTAAAACAAAAGCAAAAAATGAAGCAATATAAAATTGATTACATTCTATAGGCATACCTGTAATTGATGCAATTGTTTTTCCTATTCCAATTCCAAAACTAAATGGAGGATTAACATTACTAAATAAATTTGTACACCACATAGCCACAATAAATCCAATAGTTCCAAATACTCTAATTGGAGGATAATCTTTAATTACATTATAATTGTATTTTTTTAATACGGCATACGACAATGAATTAGACAAAGATAATGTTGGCATGTAGAAAATCATCCCTATAAGCAACACCCAAAAAAAAGTTGAAGGACTATCAATTATTGGTAAAAACAATAAAATGATTGCATATAAAATATGATGAATACCGTATAATTTTTCTAAATTTAAATATTTGTCTGCAATAATACCTGAAATAGGAGGCATGATAATAGAACCTAAACCTAAAGTTGAAAATACAATTCCAAATTCGGCTCCAGACCATTGTTTAAATCCGAAACCATAACTAGCAAGTGTAGTAAGCCAAGCACCCCAAACAAATAATTGTAAAAAACTTACAATCGTCAATTTTAATTTAATATTCATAATTTGAATAGTTTTTTGATTAGTCTTGTTTTTAGTTGTAGTTGCGTGTTTAATTTGACTTAGTAATTAACTTTCTCTTTTGTCTATTTCATCTCTAATTAGAGCTGCTTTTTCATAATCTTCATGTTGTACTGCTTCTTCAAGCAAATCATACAATTCTTGTAATGAATACGCTGCATAGCCACCTGAAGATTTATTATCATCAGAAATTCCAAATGTTTCTGGAGTTGACAGAACATCATCATTTTCAGAATCTTCGGGATTGCCTTCGGATGGATTCATATTTAAATAAATACCGGCTTTATCCAATATATTCTTGTAAGTAAAAATAGGAGCATCAAAACGTAATGCCAATGCAATAGCATCTGAAGTTCGCGCATCAATTATTTCTTCAATTCTATCACGTTCACAAATTATACTTGAAAAAAACACTCCATCCACCAATTTATGTATAATCACTTGTTTTACAACAATATCAAATCGGTCAGCAAAGCTTTTAAATAAGTCGTGGGTCAAAGGTCTAGGAGGTTTGATTTCTTTCTCTAACGCAATAGCAATAGATTGCGCTTCAAAAGCACCAATTACGATGGGCAATTTTCGTTCTCCATCTACTTCGTTAAGAATTAATGCATAAGCACCATTTTGTGTTTGGCTATACGATATACCTTTTATGGTTAATTTAACTAAACTCATGTATCTTAAATCATTTTCAAAAAGTCTACTAATGTAGTAAAATTGATAAAAAAAAGGGCTATCTAAACAAAGATATTTCTACCCTAATTTAGATAGCCCTTTGGAGGGCACAATATATAAAAAATTATGCGTTATTTGCCTTGAATTCTTTTAATTTTTCAATCAATTTAGGAACCACATCAAAAGCATCACCAACGATACCATAATCTGCCACTTTAAAGAATGGCGCCTCTGGATCATTATTAATTACCACTTTAACTTTTGAAGAATTGATACCTGCAATATGTTGAATTGCTCCAGAAATTCCCACTGCAATATATAAGTTTGCTGCAACTGGTTTTCCTGTTTGTCCTACGTGCTCACTATGAGGTCTCCAACCAATATCAGACACCGGTTTTGAACAAGCAGTCGCTGCACCTAAAACCGAAGCTAATTCTTCAATCATACCCCAATTTTCAGGACCTTTCATACCACGTCCTGCAGAAACAACTATTTCCGCATCTGCAATAGTTACTTTACCTGTTGTTTTTTCAGCATTAACCACTTTTACGCCAAAATCCGCATCCGATAAAGCAGGTGCAAAATCCTCTTCAACTAAAGAAGTTGGCGCCTCTACTAATCCGAATGAGTTTTTAGACAATCCCAAAACTTTTACATCAGTAGAAATTTCAGTTACATTAAATGCTTTATTAGAAAAAGCATTTCTTTTTACTTGAAACGGAGCTGTACTTTCTGGTAATGCAACAACATTTGAAGCATAACCCGCATTTAAGTTAACTGCTACTAAAGGCGCAACATATAAACTATCCGTAGTGGAAGCCAAAACAACAACTTTTGCTCCTTCTTTTTCTGCTGCTTGTTTAACAACATCTGCATAAGCTTTAGCAGAAAAATTAGTTAATTGAGAATTAGTTACTTTTAACACTTTAGACACACCATAGTTAGCTAAAGCCGCATTTTCTGTTGCATTTATTGAAACTGCAGTAACTGTAGTCCCTAATGCATCAGCAATTTTTTTTGCGTAAGAAGCGATTTCAAAAGCTGTTTTTTTGAATTTTCCTTCGCTTGATTCTGTATATATTAAAACTGACATATCTTTATTCTTAAATTTTGAATTATAACTTAGATTACTTTAGCTTCGTTGTGTAATAAACTTACTAACTCATCAATATTATCTGCATTTACTAATTTAACTGCAGATTTAGCCGCTGGTTTTTCAAATTTAACCGCTTGAGTTGCAGGCGCATCTCCTGTCGGCTCTACTAAATTCAATGCTTTTGTTCTAGCCGTCATAATTCCTCTCATGTTCGGAATTCTTAAATCTTTTTCTTCAACTAAACCTTTTTTCCCAGCAATAATTAAAGGTAATGCCGCAGTAGAAGTTTCTTTTCCTCCATCAATTTCTCTAACTGCAGTTGCTTCAGATCCGTTGATTTCCAAACCAATACAAGCATTAACGAAATTATAACCTAACAAACCTGCTAACATTCCTGGCACCATTCCTCCATTGTAATCAATAGATTCTGTCCCAGCAATAATTAAATCATAACCCCCTTGTTTTACAACATTTGCTAATTGTTTTGCAACAAATAACCCATCAGTAGGATTGGCATTAATTCTAATCGCTTCATCTGCACCAATTGCTAATGCTTTTCTCAAGGTAGCTTCAGCATCTGCACCACCCACATTCACAACTGTTAATTGAGCTCCTGTTTGCTCTTTTAAGATAACCGCTTTAGTTAAACCAAACTCATCATTCGGATTAATAACATACTGCACACCGTTTGTATCAAACTCAGTATCATTATTAACGAAATTAATTTTTGAAGTAGTATCAGGCACATGGCTGATGCAAACTAATATTTTCATTATTCCTAATTTTATATTGATGCCACGAAATTACAAAAAAATGTTTTAAAAAAACTATGCGTGCATAATAAATATGAAATTTTCAGTAAAAATTATTAAAAATTAAACAAACTGCAATTCCAACCTCTTTTAATACTTGGTATTTGAAAAGTTGATAAAGAAAACGATTAAGTAAAAAAAATATAATTTTATTCAAATTCAAACTTCAACTCATTAAAAATTATTATTTTTGCCTTTCACTAAATATGGAATTAATATAACAATGAGAACAATACAGTTTAGAGAAGCAATCTGCGAAGCTATGAGCGAAGAAATGCGTCGAGATGAAGCAGTATATTTAATGGGAGAAGAAGTTGCCGAATATAATGGTGCTTACAAAGCATCAAAAGGAATGTTAGATGAGTTTGGACCTAAAAGAGTTATAGATACACCAATTGCCGAGTTAGGATTTGCTGGAATTGCAGTAGGTTCTGCTATGAATGGTTGTAGACCTATCGTAGAATTCATGACTTTTAACTTTTCATTAGTTGGAATTGACCAAGTGATCAATAATGCAGCTAAAATGAGACAAATGTCAGCCGGACAATTCCCAATGCCAATGGTATTCCGTGGCCCTACAGCTTCTGCAGGACAATTAGCCGCTACACACTCTCAAGCATTTGAGAATTGGTTTGCCAATACTCCTGGATTAAAAGTTGTTGTACCTTCCACTCCTTACGATGCTAAAGGTTTATTAAAATCAGCTATTCGCGATAACGACCCTGTAATTTTCATGGAATCTGAACAAATGTATGGAGATAAAGGTGAAGTTCCTGAAGGAGAATACACCATTCCATTAGGGGTAGCCGACATTAAACGTGAAGGTTCAGATGTTACTGTTGTTTCTTTTGGAAAAATTATTAAAGAAGCTTTGATTGCCGCTGAAGAATTAGCTAAAGAAGGTATTTCTGTCGAAGTAATTGACTTAAGAACGGTTCGTCCAATGGATTATGACGCCATCATCAATTCCGTTAAAAAAACAAACAGATTAGTAGTTTTAGAAGAAGCATGGCCTTTTGCTTCTGTTGCTTCTGAAATCACGTATATGGTTCAAGAAAGAGCTTTTGATTATTTAGATGCTCCTGTTCAAAGAATCACAACTGCTGACACACCTGCTCCTTACTCACCTACTTTATTAAAAGAATGGTTACCTAACAGCAATGATGTGATTAAAGCTGTTAAAAAAGTAATGTATAAATAATTAGAATTATTTTTTATTATATATTTGAATCCCGATATTTTCGGGATTTTTTATTTAAAACAAGTAATCGTGAAAAAAATATTAGCCTTTTACCTATTTCTATTTAGTGTATATTCATTTGCTCAAACAAAAGTTAGTGGTGTTGTTTTAGATGATAAAAACAAACCCATTTCTTATTCTACTATAGCTTTTAAAAATTCTCCCGAAGGAGTAATGACTGATGAAAATGGAAAATTCTATTTAGAATCAAAGAAAACGTATACAATAGTAGTGGTATCTAATTTGGGGTACAGCACAAAAGAAATTACATTAAGCGGAGAACATAACTACGATTTAAAAATTGTTTTAAATACTGATAAAGAAATTGAAGCTGTTACTGTATATTCAGGAAAAACTTCAAAGAAAAACAACCCTGCATTGGATATTTTAAGAAAAATATGGGAGCGCAAAAAGAAAAATGGTCTACGACAATTCGATCAATACAAATATGATAAATATGAAAAAATAGAATTTGACATCAATTCCATCGACAGTACTTTTATGAAAAATAAAATTTTCAGAAAAATGGAATTTGTTTTTAAACATATTGACACTTCCGATGTAACGGGTAAAAATTTCCTTCCAATATTTATAAACGAAACATTAAGTGAAGTTTATGGCGACAATATAAACAAAAGAACCAAAGAAGTTCTCAAAGCAAATAAATACTCCGGATTTGGCAACGCAAATAACGACGGGGTAAATGCATTTTTAAAAGATTTATACGCTGAGTACGACATTTACAATAATTATTTAAAATTCTTCGACAAAGACTTTGTTAGTCCACTTTCAAGAACAGGAATTCAAGTTTATAATTATGTATTAGCCGACAGTTCTTACATTGATAAAAAATGGTGCTACAAAATTGTTTACTATCCAAGAAGAAAAAATGAATTGACATTTAAAGGTGATTTCTGGGTAAACGATACCACCTTTGCCATAAAAAGTATTAATTTAGAAGCTAGCAGAAGTGCTAATATCAACTGGGTTCGCGACATTTATATTGAACAAGAATTTGACGTATTAAACGATTCTGTATTTCTATTAAAACGTGACCATATGATGACTGATTTTGCTTTAACAAAAAAAGAAAAAGCAAATGGTATGTATGGAAAAAGAACTACATTATTTAAAAATCATAACTTTAATGAAAAGAAAGACGACAAATTTTATCGTGAAGAAGTAAACTATTTTGATAAAGAAGCTTATACAAAAAACAATGAATTTTGGGAAGAAAATCGTTTTGAAAGCTTAAATAGTAATGAAAAAGGCATCTACGATATGCTCGACACATTAAAGACAGTTCCTAAATTTAAACGCATTTACAATTTAGTTTCTATCTTAGGAAGTGGATATATTCAAGTAGGCAAATTTGATATTGGTCCAATTTTTTCAACATTTGGCTATAATGATGTTGAAGGGCAACGCATACGAATTGGAGGCAGAACTTATTTTGGTCCTAACGATTATTGGAGAATTCAAGGCTACACAGCCTATGGATTTAAAGATGATAAATTCAAATATGGTATTTTAGGTAAATACATGTTGAATAAGAAAAATCGATTAATATTATCTGCTGGAAACCGAAGAGATGTAGAACAAATTGGTGTTAGTTTAACCACTTCAAACGATGTATTAGGAAGAAGTTTTGCCTCTTCGTCTTTCTTCTCTAGTGGCACCAACAATAAATTAACACAAGTTAATCTGAGCACAATTGGACTGGAAATAGAACCTGTAAAAAATTTAAACTTCCAAACAACTTTTTCTTACAGAACATTAGAATCAGCCTCAAAAGAATTCAAATTGGATTATTTCACAGACAATACTTTTACAACAACAGCAAGCAAAATAAAACAGTCGGAAATCAATTTTATGATAGACTACACGCCTAAACGAAAAATGGTTGGTTATGGTGTAGATCGAATCGAAGTGGATTTAAATTATCCAAGATTTTTTGTGAATTATTCTCAAGGTTTAAAGGGTGTTTTAGACAGCAATTTTAGTTATTCTAAATTACAATTGTATTACAGGCAACCGCTTTTGATTGGTGGTTTCGGACGTTTATTCTCTACTTTAGAAATTGGCAAAACATTCGGTACAGTTCCTCTTGGATTAATGAATGTAATTCCTGGGAACCAATCGTATTTTATCATTGATAACACTTATAACTTGCTAAATTATTATGACTTTGTTGCCGATCAATATACCTCACTTCATTTAGAACACAATTTCAACGGAAAACTTTTTGCTAGAGTTCCCTTGTTACGTAAATTGAATTGGAGAGAAATCATAGGAATTAAAGCCGTTTACGGTTCTGTTTCAGATGAAAACAAAGCTATAAATGCATCGGGTTTAAATTATATTGCTCCAGTTGATGGCTATCTTGAATACCACGCAGGTATTGGCAATATATTTAAAGTAGCGCGTATTGATTGTGCTTGGAGAGGCAGTTATTTTGATGTTCCAGAAGCTCGTAAATTTACGGTTAGAGTAGGATTTGGGTTTTATTTCTAACATAGATCCCAATTGTATGCTAGAAAACATAAAGCAACTTAGTACTATTGAACCAAAATTTCAAAACATCATCGATGAATTTGGTCTACCCGAAATTAAAACGCGTCCACAAGGTTTTGTGGCATTGGTTCAATTAATTTTAGAGCAACAAGTTTCTATTGCTTCTGCTGAAGCTTGCTTTAGAAAAATTGAAAGTAAAATTCAAAAAGTAGAACCTTTACCACTTTTATCACTTTCAGATGAAGAATTGAAGGCTTGTGGGGTTTCTAGACAAAAAATTAACTATTTAAAGAACTTAGCAGAACAAATAATTCTCCAAACTTTTGATCCATTAAATTTAGAACAACTTTCCGAAAAAGAAGCGTTTCAAGAATTAGTCCAACTAAAGGGTATTGGTAAATGGACTGCCGAAGTTTATTTAATGTTTTGTCTCCAAAAAAAGAACATCTTCCCTATTGGAGATATTGCCATACAAAGAGCCATGACCGATATATTTGATTGCAAAACAACAGACGAAATGTTACTAAAAGCCAATCAATGGGAACCCTATCGAACATTAGCTTCTTACTTATTATGGCATTACTATTTAGGCAAAAGAAATAGATTATAAATTATCTTAAAGATTTTATTCTTTAGCATCTGAAGAAAAAAGCAAATTGTTTTCGCCTACAGGTATCATTTCACTTTTATTTTTAAAAAGATAAACATTAAAGCAGTTATAGTTATGATCTATCGATTGTAGCTTATAACTTTCAATAAATTCATCGTACGTTGGCGCTATAAAAACCGAAAGTTCTTCATGAAATGTGTTTTCAAATTTGAATAGACCTACTTTGTTTTTATTTTTTATAAGCAACAAACCTCTTTTATTAGGCAAAAAAGTAAAAGATTGAAAACCAATAGTAGAAACTAATACATTATTTACTATTGAAAATACAAACCACTTTTCGTTTTTCTTTACTAAAGCATAACGCGAATCAAAACTCTCTTCATCTTTCCTAAATAATTGAATAGCATCAAAAAACATTTCCTTTTTTTGATTTGATGTGTTTACTTGAAAACTGTATTTCCCCTTCTGCTTATTTATTTTAATTTTCTTAACCGATCCATTTTCAGCTTGAAACGAAAAAACTTTATTATCATTTTCTTCTAATTGTATTTCCTCAAAAACCTCAGTATCATTAACATCAACGAGGTGACTGACAACCTCATCGTATTCTTCATTTTTAAATTCTTCAAAAAAATATTTCAAACTTGTTTCTTTTGTTGGTACAACAACCCATTTATTAGAAATCAAATAAATAAATCCATTTTTAATAGCGAAGTACTGTACATCTTTATAATCAGATTTGGGTTTATAGAAATCTAAATAGTCAAATACCGCTATTGAATCATAAGTAGGTTTTATTTTCCATTGTTTTGTTAGTACGCTATAAATACCCCATTTTTGATTTTGTTTAATATGACAAAACCCCTCTCGCATTTGATTAAAATCTTGAATGGAATCTAACCATTGATTTTTTGCCTCATCGATTAATTTATAATGAGAATACGGTTCATTTTTTACGAAAAATTTCAATTCTAATCGATTAAAACTTTCATCTTCCACCTTAATAATATCTGCAAAAGTAACTGGTAACACCAATTCTCCGAGCCAATTTGCAAATCCCATTTTTCCATTTTTATATAAAATAAATTCATGGTACCTGCTGTGAACGGGTTTTTCAAAAATTGAATCATATTCTGGTTTTAAAACTTCTTCACCTTTTTGATTGATAACACCAACTTTCTTGTTTTTAAATACTTTCCATCTAAAATTATAATAAGTAAAACTAACTGAATCATAGACTGGCGTAACTTTAACTTTCCCATTTACATCTGCATACCCCCAAAGCTTTCCTTTTCTATACGGAACAAAATAGTCTTGAGCATAAAAATGTAAACCAGTTAAAAGCAATACTAATGAATACAAGAATTTCATAAAAATAATTAGATGATTACAATACAAATAAACAAGTTTTAATGCAATTAAAAAAGATTTTCTAATCCTTTAAATGAACCTTAAAATTTAAATTCGACCACTATTTTCAAGGATAAAATCATAAAATTATTATCAAATCATTACGAAATAAATAAACTTTGTAAATTTCCTATACATAACATTAAATATCAGTTAGAAATACGTATTTTTGCACCCGCAAAATAAATTAAAAAAATGACAGCAGATAAAGTAAGTACATTCGATGTATTAGTTGAGATCCCAAGAGGAAGCAGAAACAAATATGAATATGATTTCGATTTAAAAAGAATGCGTTTTGATAGAATGTTATTCTCTTCTATGATGTATCCTGCAGATTACGGATTTATTCCAGAAACTTTAGCCTTAGATGGTGACCCATTAGATGTTTTAGTTTTAGTAACAAAACCCACTTTTCCTGGATGTGTAATTGAAGTTAAACCTATTGGTGTATTCCACATGGCAGATGACAAAGGTCCAGATGAAAAAGTAATTTGTGTTCCTGTTTCTGATCCAATTTGGAATAAATTAAATGATTTATCAGATATTAATCCACACTTATTGAAAGAGATTGAACACTTTTTTGAAGTTTACAAAGACTTAGAAAACAAAAAAGTTGATGTTCAAGGTTGGGGAGATGTTAAAGAAGCTCAAGAAATCTTAAAACAATGTGTTGATCGTTTCAATGCTATCGAAAACAAACCAGAAGGTTTATTTAGCATAAAATAAACTTTTCAACAAAATATTTAAAAATGGCAATTATCATTAGGATAATTGCCATTTTTTTTTAAATTTGTTAAAATCAACAACTAAAAACAATAAACTTATGAATGAATTAATGATCTACCTGCCAATAGCATTGGCCGTGTTCGGATTACTATTTATGTTTGTTAAAGCCTCATGGGTAAACAAACAAGATGCTGGAGACGAAAAAATGCAACGTATTTCAAAAAGTATTCAAGAAGGCGCAATGGCTTTCTTAAAAGCAGAGTACAGAATATTAGCCATCTTCGTGGTTATTGCTTCAGTAGCTCTGTTTTTTGTTTCACAATTTTCAGGCGCATCGCATTGGATGATTGTAGTGGCTTTTATCTTTGGAGCTATTTTTTCCGCATTAGCTGGAAACATTGGAATGCGAATTGCAACTCAATCAAATGTAAGAACAACACAAGCCGCAAAAACAAGCTTACCTCAAGCCTTAAAAGTTTCCTTTTCAGGTGGAACAGTAATGGGACTAGGTGTAGCCGGTTTAGCTGTTCTTGGATTAAGTATTTTCTTTTTAGTATTTTTAAATCAATTCATGGGTGATACTACAAAATCATTCTATGATAATATGTCGATGGTATTAGAAACCTTAGCTGGATTCTCTCTTGGTGCCGAATCGATTGCTTTATTTGCTCGTGTTGGAGGTGGAATTTACACCAAGGCAGCAGATGTTGGTGCCGATTTAGTAGGTAAAGTTGAAGCCGGAATTCCAGAAGACGATCCAAGAAACCCAGCAACTATTGCAGATAATGTAGGGGATAATGTTGGAGATGTAGCAGGTATGGGAGCCGATTTATTTGGTTCTTATGTAGCAACAGTACTAGCTTCTATGGTTTTAGGAAATTATATCATTAAAGACATGAGTGAAGCAAATGGCGCTCAATTCACAGATGCTTTTGGAAACATGGGACCAATTCTACTTCCATTAGTTATTGCAGGTGTGGGTATTTTAGCTTCAATCGTAGGAACCTTTTTTGTTAAAATCAAAAACAACGAGGCTAAAGAAGCGGAAGTACAAGGTGCTTTAAATTTAGGAAATTATGTTTCTCTAGCATTAACTGTTATCGCTTGTTGGTTTTTAATCAAACAAATGTTGCCAGAAACCATTAAAATGAATTTTTTCGGTGAAGGCATCAAAGAAATTCCTTCTCGTCATGTGTTTTACGCCACTTTAGTTGGATTAGCTGTAGGTTGGTTAATTTCTGCAATAACAGAATATTTTACTGCATTAGGAAAAAAACCTGTTTTAAATATTGTTCAAAATTCATCAACGGGGGCAGCAACTAATATAATTGCTGGTTTAGCTACAGGTATGAAATCTACTTTTGGCTCTGTTATTTTATTTGCTGCTGCCATTTGGGGTGCCTACGCATTAGCCGGATTTTATGGTGTGGCAATAGCTGCTTCTGCTATGATGGCAACAACAGCTATGCAATTAGCCATTGATGCCTTTGGACCAATTGCAGACAATGCTGGAGGTGTGGCAGAAATGAGCGAATTACCAAAAGAAGTTCGTCAACGTACAGATGTGTTGGACTCTGTAGGGAATACAACTGCTGCAGTTGGAAAAGGTTTTGCCATTGCTTCTGCCGCTTTAACTGCTTTAGCTTTATTTGCAGCGTATGTAACTTTCACAGGTATTGAAGGTATTAATATTTTTAAAGCTGACGTATTAGCCGCTTTATTTATTGGAGGTATGATTCCAGTTGTATTCTCAGCATTGGCTATGCAATCTGTTGGAAAAGCAGCAATGGACATGGTAAACGAAGTACGTCGCCAGTTTAGAGAAATCCCAGGTATTATGGAAGGTACTGGCCAACCTGAATATGGAAAATGTGTGGACATTTCAACTAAAGCTGCTTTACGCGAAATGATGTTACCAGGAGCTATTACCATTATTACACCAATTATATTAGGTTTTCTAATGGGAGCAGAAGCCTTAGGTGGTTATATGGCTGGAGTTTGTGTATCGGGTGTTTTATGGGCCATTTTCCAAAACAACGCAGGTGGTGCTTGGGACAACGCAAAGAAATCTTTTGAAGCCGGAGTAATGATTAATGGGGAAATGACATTTAAAGGTTCTGATGCTCACAAAGCCGCAGTAACTGGAGATACTGTTGGTGATCCATTTAAAGATACTTCTGGACCTTCAATGAATATCTTAATCAAACTTACTTGTTTAGTTGGTTTAGTAATTGCTCCTCTATTAGGCGGACACAGTGCTACAACTTCAAACAATCATTGTAAAACTGAACAATGTGCTACAATGTGTAAAAAAGAAAATTGCACTCCTGCCACTTGTACACACGAATGTTGTGCTGCTGAAACCAATAAAGCTGCTTGTTGCAGTGAAAGTTCAAAAATGGTTGGCAAATGCGACATGAGTAAATGCGCAGCCATGACTAAAGAAGAATGTGCAAAAATGTGTGACTCTTTGGGTTGTTCTGCTGAAGAAAAAGAAATGTGTATGTCACATTATGATAAAGATGGAAAATTTATAGGACATAAAGAAGGTGCAGATTGTTGTGCCAAAAAATAAAACAAAAATTCCAATTAAAAAGTCTCAGTTTTTCTGAGGCTTTTTTTTATTTTCAAATTTCCTTACATTTAGCCAAACAAACACAACACATGAAAAACATTTACTTTTTATTGTTACTTAGTTTTAGTTGGGCAATTGGTCAAAATCATCCAATCATTATTCCACAACCTCAGCATTTAAAAGTCGGAAACTCGTTTTTTACACTTTCAAAAAATACCGAAATTGAAACCAATCAAAAGGACAGTTTTGAAGTGACATATTTACAAAACGCTATTTTTAATCAAACCGGACTATCACTTCAGTCTCAAAAAAAATCAAAAGTATCTTCTAAAATAATTTTAAACCTACGTTTAATTGATACTATTTCTACAAAGATAAAAAGTCGATATGAAATTATTATTAAACACAATCAAATAGAAATAAACGCAAATAGTTCCGAAGGAATTTTTTATGCAATTCAAAGTTTATTACAAATTATTCCAAGCGAAAAAAAACAAACCATTTCTATACCTTGTCTTGAACTTCAAGACGAACCAAAATATAAATGGCGTGGCATGCATTTGGATTGTGCTCGTCATTTCTTCCCCAAAGAATTTATAAAAAAATATATTGATTACTTAGCTACCTATAAATTCAATGTCTTTCATTGGCATTTAACCGACGATCAAGGCTGGCGAATTGAAATAAAAAAATACCCAAAATTAACGAGCATTGGCGCTTGGCGAAATGGCTCCATGATAGGTCATTATAGTGAACAAAAATTCGACAACATTCGCTATGGTGGCTATTACACCCAAGAAGAAATTAAAGAAATAGTTGCATATGCTTCGGCACGACACATTACTATTGTTCCGGAAATTGAAATGCCCGGACATGCCGTTGCCGCTTTAGCAGCTTACCCAGAATATTCATGTACAGGTGGCCCATTTGAAGTTGGAAAGACATGGGGTGTTTTAGACGATGTGTTTTGTCCGAAAGACGAAACCTTTACATTTTTAGAAAACATTTTAACGGAAGTAATAGCACTTTTCCCTTCTGAATACATTCATATTGGTGGTGATGAATGTCCAAAAACACGTTGGAAAGCCTGTCCACATTGCCAAAAAAGAATGAAAACCGAAAATTTAAAAGACGAACATGAATTACAAAGTTATTTCATTCAACGTATTGAAAGATTTGTTAATAGTAAAGGAAGAAAAATTATTGGTTGGGATGAAATTTTGGAAGGAGGTTTAGCTCCAAATGCTGCCGTAATGAGTTGGCGTGGAACGGAAGGCGGAATTGCTGCTGCCAAACAAAAGCATTATGTAGTCATGTCTCCAGGATCTCATTGTTATTTTGATCATTATCAAGGCAATCCTAAAAACGAACCTATTGCGTTTGGCGGCTATACTCCTGTTGAAAAAGTATATTCATTCAATCCAACACCAAAAGAATTGTCACCAGAAGAAGCCAAGTACATCATGGGAGCCCAAGCGAATGTTTGGACCGAATATATTGAAACACCAACCCATGTAGAATACATGATTTTCCCAAGAATGCTTGCGTTATCTGAAGTACTCTGGGGTACATCTAACCCCGAAAAATACACCGAATTTCAAAACAGAATGTTCCAACATTTTGATATTTTGGAAAAGAAAGGAATCAATTTCAGTAAAGCTGTTTTTGAAATTACTTCCAAAGTTAAATCCGCTGAAAATGGAAATGGAGTACTGTTCGAATTACATTCCGCAAAAAACACAAACCTCATTAGATATACAACAGACGGTACCAATCCAAATACCAATTCTTTCCAATATTTACATCCAATTGAAATTAAAAATAGTCAAACTATAAAAGCCGCTTCTTTTGAAAATGAAAAACAAAAAAGTGCTGTTGTGGAACAGGTATTTACTTTAAATAAAGCTACAGGAAAAAAAATAAATTTAGTTGATGCGCCACATGAAAATTACAATGTTGGTGGAACATTCACTTTAATTGATGGAATTTCTGCTAATCGAGGCAAATTAGGAAAAGATTGGCTCGGATTTTCTGGAAAAGACTTAAATGCAACAATCGATTTAGGGAAATCAGAGGTTATCAATAAAGTGACAATTAGTGTTTTAGAAAGCCAAGGCAGTTGGATTTATTATCCAAAAAAAATTGGTATTTTACTATCCGAAGATGGGATAAACTACAGAGGTATTAATATTATTTCTGCGGAAGAAATTAAAAAATCAGGCGGTAAAGTCAACATAACATTGAATGCAGAAAAGGCTCAATTTGTAAAAGTCATTGCTTATAATGCCGGAATAATTACAGAGAGATTACCTGGAGCAGGTTCTAATGCTTGGCTATTTGTGGATGAAATTGGTGTGGAATAAAAAATAAATATATGGCAAATCGTAGAAAATTTATAAAAACAGCAGCTCTTGGTTCTGTAGCTTTTGCACTTAGTTCATTTAAAACTAAAATTGAAGAGGTTACTGTGTCATCATTAAACAAAGTAAAGAAACCAATTGTACTTTCCACTTGGAACTTTGGCCTTCAAGCGAATGAAGCCGCTTGGGAAATTTTAAAAAATAACGGGCGAGCGCTTGATGCTGTAGAAGCAGGAGTAAAAATTCCAGAGGCAGATCCTAATGAAAGAAGTGTTGGTTATGGAGGTAGACCCGATCGTGATGGTCGTGTTACATTAGATGCCTGTATTATGGACGAATATGCCAATATTGGTTCAGTGGCTTGTTTAGAACACATCAAACATCCTATTTCTGTAGCTCGTGCCGTAATGGAAAAAACACCCCATGTGATGTTAGCAGGTGATGGTGCTCTACAATTTGCTTTATCACAAGGATTTAAAAAAGAAAACTTACTGGTTGAAGAATCAGAAAAAGAATGGAAAGAATGGCTAAAAACAAGCCAATACAAACCAATTGTCAACATAGAAAATCATGACACTATAGGTATGATTGCTATGGATGTACATGGAAATTTATCAGGGGCTTGCACCACTAGTGGTATGGCATATAAAATGTATGGAAGAATAGGAGACTCCCCTATTATTGGTGCTGGATTATTTGTAGACAATGAAATCGGGGCAGCAACAGCAACAGGACATGGCGAAGAAGTTATTCGAATTGCAGGATGCCATTTGGTTGTAGAATTAATGCGTCATGGCAGAACACCTCAACAAGCCTGTGAAGAAGCTGTTCAACGCATTATAAAACTTACCAAACTTAGAAATAAAAATTTAAAAGATATTCAAGTTGGTTTTATTGCCTTAAATAAAAAAGGGCAATCCGGTTCGTATTGTGTGCAAGGTGGCTTTAATTATGCCGTACATGATGGTTCTGGAAATCGTCTAATTGATGCACCTTTCTATTTAAAATCATGAAAAAATTAGAAATTGCTTGTTTTACGAATGCCTCTATTCAAATCGCTTTTGAAAATGGTGCAGATAGAATTGAACTTTGTGACCAAATGGAAGTTGGAGGCACAACTCCTTCAATTGAAATGGTGAAATTTGCATCAAAATTCAACATCCCAAAATATATTATGATTCGACCAAGAGGTGGAAATTTTATTTATTCAGATGTAGAGTTTCAAATAATGAAAAAATCTATTCTTGAATTTAAAAATCAGAACATTAACGGATTTGTTTTTGGACTTTTAACCGAAGATTTTCAAGTTGATATTGCTAAAAATAAAGAACTTATACAACTGGCTCATCCCCTACCTTGTACCTTTCACCGTGCTTTTGACCAAGTGATTGAAGTTCAACAAGCACTTGAAGATTGCATTTCTTGTGGTTTTGAAAACATTTTAACTTCAGGCACCAAAAAAACGGCTTTAGAAGGCAAAGAATTCATAAAAGATTTGATTCAACAAGCAAATAACCGAATTATCATTATGCCCGGAGGCGGTGTTCGATCATCTAATATTGAAGAATTAAATTCGTTTGTTAATTCAAATTGGTATCATTCTGCAGCAATTACAGATGGATATGAAATTGCAAATACCGAAGAAATTCAAAATTTAAAACAAAAACTTCATGCGTAAACTAGTTGTATTCCTTCTTCTATTTTCCAGTTCATTGTCGCTTTTTGGGCAAGAAACATATCGTGATTTAAGTACCGAGAATTGGCAATTTCACCAAGAAGGAAAATCAGAAAAATATAAAGCTAACGTGCCTGGAACGGTTCATACTGATTTATTACAAAACAACTTAATTCCCGATCCTTTCCTAGAAGATAATGAAGTAAAACTACAATGGATTGAAAATGAAAATTGGGTTTATGAAACAAATTTCGATATAACCAATAAAGAACTGCAACATCAAACCATACAATTGCAATTTAATGGACTAGATACTTATGCAACAGTTTATTTAAACGAAACATTACTTTTAGACGCTAATAACATGTTTCGCATTTGGAACATCGATGTAAAAAACAAATTAAAAAAAGGAAATAATTCCTTAAAAATAATTTTTTACTCCGCGTCAAGAAAAGGAAAAGATTTAGCGCAACAATTGCCCTACACATTACCCGAAAAAGAACGTGTTTTTGTTAGAAAAGCACAATATCATTTTGGATGGGATTGGGGACCCCGATTGGTAACAGCAGGAATCTACAAGAAAATACAATTACATTTTAGCAATCATGGCTATATAGAAAATTGCCACATTCAACAAAAGAAACTAACAAAAGAACAAGCCCATTTACTATTTAAAACTAAAATTTGGTCAAACAAAAAAGGTAATTTTATAGTTCAAATTGAAAATCACAAAAGAGAAATTCGTTTAGAAAAAGGATTTAACACTCTTGAATTCCCTTACGAAATTGAAGAACCAAAATTATGGTGGTGTAATGGTTTGGGAGAACCACACTTATATCACTTTACCATTCAACTTTATGATAAGAAAAAACTACTTTCAGAAAAAAAAGAAACTATTGGTTTACGAAATATAGAGTGGGTTCAAGAAAAAGATAATTCAGGAAAAAGTTTTTATTTAAAATTAAATGGCATCCCTGTTTTTATGAAAGGTGCTAATTACATTCCTCCACATAGTTTTCTTCCTGAAGTATCAACTGAAAATTATACCAATTTAGTCGTTCAAGCCAAAAATGCCAACATGAATATGCTTCGCGTTTGGGGAGGTGGTGTATATGCCGATGATGCCTTTTATAATGCTTGTGATGCGAACGGAATTTTAGTTTGGCAAGATTTCATGTTTGCTTGTGCCATGTATCCAGGGGACACAGCGTTTTTAAACAATGTCAAAGCTGAAATTACTGATAATATAATACGATTACAAAATCATCCTTCAATTGCTATTTGGTGTGGAAATAATGAAAATGATGAAGGCTGGCACAATTGGGGTTGGCAAAAACAATTCAATTACAGTAAAGAAGAAAAAAACCAAATATGGAAGGATTACGAAAAATTATTTCATGAGTTAATTCCAGCTACATTAAATGAAACTTTAGGCGAAAATCAATATTTCTATTGGCCTTCATCACCTTCAATTGGTTGGGGCAAGAAAGAAAGTTTAACTCAAGGCGATTCCCATTATTGGGGGGTATGGTGGGGCAAAGAACCCTTTGAAATGTACACCCAAAAAGTGGGACGATTCATGAGTGAATATGGTTTTCAAGGTATGCCTCCCCTCTCTACATTTAAAAAATTCACCACCAACTTAAATTGGGAAAACCCAAGCATAAAAGTCCATCAAAAACACCCAACAGGTTACGAAACTATAGATGAATATTTAGTTCGAGATTACAAAAAACCTTCTTCTTTTGAAGAGTATGTTTATGTATCGCAATTGCTTCAAGCGGAGGGAATGAAAACAGCAATTGAAGCACACCGCCGCGCCATGCCCTACTGTATGGGAAGTTTATATTGGCAATTGAATGATTGCTGGCCGGTAACTTCATGGAGTTCTATTGATTTTTATGGCAATTGGAAAGCCTTTCATTATCAAGCGAAACGTAGTTTTGAACGACAATTAATTTCGTTTGAAGAAAAAAATAACATCGTTGACATCTTCGGTATAAATGAAGACTTATCGACTTTTTATGGTCAATTAAAAATAGAACTAATCGACTTTTTTGGACGCGTGTATTGGCAATACGAGACCTCTTCATTCATACACCCCAATTCCAGTAACATTCTAAACAGCATTAATTTAACAACACTTCCTCAATTGAATCCCAATCATATGTTTTTGAAGGTTACTTTAGATAATTCTGGACAAAAAAAAGAAGGAATATATTATTTTGTAAAGCCTAAAGACTTACAATTACACCAACCTGATATTAGGTTTGAATACTTATCCAATCATCAAATTAAAATTACTTCTACTACCTTGATTAAAAACTTATGCCTAGAAGCCGAAGATATATTTTTTGAAGACAATTTCTTTGATGTATTACCCAATGAGCCAAAAATTATTCAAGCATCAAAAGAAATAAAAGATTTGAAATGGTATAGTTTAAATACCGTACAATAAAATCGTTTTTTCTGTCAAGCCGAATTTATTACCGATTCAAAGTGAAAATTTTAATATTCTGAAACAAGTTCAGGATGACAAGTTAAATAAAAAAAGCCTTGATTTCTCAAGGCTTACTATTTTTAAAACAATCCATTAATCTCCGCATCAATCTTTTGGATGATATTCCCTAAATCTTCAGGATTGTTAACATAATCAATATTATCTACATCTATGATAACCAATTTCCCTTTGTCGTACGTTTGAATCCAAGCCTCATAACGTTCGTTCAATCGACTTAAATAATCAATTGAAATGGTGTTTTCATAATCACGCCCACGCATGTGAATTTGTTTCACCAAATTAGGAATTGAACTTCTTAGATAAATTAACAAATCAGGCGGTCCCACTAAATCTTCCATCAGATCAAACAACGATTTATAGTTCGTATAATCACGATTCGTCATTAAACCCATGGCATGAAGATTGGGTGCAAAAATAAATGCATCTTCATAAATGGTACGGTCTTGTATCGTTTTTTTACCCGTTTTACGAATATCTAAAATTTGTCTGAAACGACTGTTTAAGAAATAAATTTGTAGGTTGAAGCTCCAACGCTCCATCGAATGATAAAAATCATCTAAATAAGGGTTATCATCTACATCTTCAAAATGAGCTTCCCATTTAAAATGCTTTGATAATAATTTTGTTAACGTCGTTTTTCCCGCACCAATATTCCCTGCTACAGCTATATGCATTTATTCAAATTTTAATTGATAATTACTAATCAGATTTTCGGTAAAAATAGCTAAAATTCCATCTTTAAAACAAAAATTTTTAATGATTTTTTCCTCTATGTGTAACGCCTTTAATTTCTTCTGATTGTAATCATAAAACCATATTTGATTCTCTTTTAAGAGTAACCATTTATCAGATGAATCAAAAGCTATTTGTTCGAAAGCTGGAACTACACCTAAATTCTTTATTTTTCCAAATTTATCAATACTGTAATAAGTAAAAGTATCATCAATCCAATAAAAGGAATTATAATCGGAGTGCGCATAAATGATTTTATTCTGAATTACATTGGAAATCATACGGTGACTATCGGTATTTAAATTATACAATCCAATCTTTTGGGTAAAATTATCGTAAAACCAAAAATCATTTTGAGAAGCGGGTTTAACAAAATCAAACAAAAGAGTTGTTGATGACACCGATTTAATTTGATTAAACTGTTTATCTAAAACCACAACAGCATTGGTATTTTTATAGAACAAAAACACATTTAAACTATTAAAAACATCTACATTAGTCAACTTACCGCCTAAATTTGATGTAAAGTTAGCACTATGATTTTCACACACTTTAAACACATCATTTTGGATAGAAAAATAAGAACATCCTACTACATCTTTACCCCAAAACACATCATAATTTGAAGGCAAAGCATCTTGGCTTAAAAGTTTAATTTCTTGTGCTTTTAAGAAAATTGGGAATAAGAAAACAAGATATTTTATCATAAGACAAAATTATGAAAAACACTTAAAATTCGTGACAAAATAATTACGCAATATTATCTTACTTTTACACATTATTAAAAAAACAAAAAATGAAAAACACATTATTTTTTCTCGTAGTATTTTTCAATTTTGGTTTCTCTCAAACTATAAAGGGAATAATTACTGATAGTATTTCTGGAAATATTCTAAAATATACAAATTTCAGTTTTAAGAACAGTAATGGAGGAACTACTTCAAATGAAGAAGGACAATTTATCATTAATATTAAAAATAAACTTAATGATACATTAAAAATATCCTATTTAGGTTATAAACCTAAATTTATTCCACTTAATCAATTTAATGAAAACAAAGTATATACATTAAATTCTAAACTTGAAATTTCAAATAATGAAATTGACGAGTTAATTATCTCAGAAAAGAGAAAAAAATATTCAGAACTTTTTAAAATTAAGAGTAAAATTGAAGGCGATATAAGAATTTTTGCATTCCCTGGATGTGAATTTGCTTTACGTTTCTTTAATAAAAGGCAAGAAGTTGGTAGAATAAAATCTGTAAAAATTCATTTCAGAAAAAATCCTAATGCAAATAAATTATCAAAATACAGAGTTAAATTTTACACTATAGACAGTATTTCTCGATTTCCTTCTGAATATTTACTTAAAGAAGATATTATTATTAATCCAAAAAACAAAACTTACATTTTTGAGTTAAACGTAGAGGACAAAAAAATACCTTTTTTAAATGAAGGAATATTTGTTTCAGTAGAATTATTAGATTTGAATAGAGAATTTCAAAAAGGAGATAAATCAGGCCCAGGTTTAAGATTCAGTAAAGGCGAAGGCCAACAACTAACTTTTGAAAATTATTATGGAAAAAAATGGAACAGAAGTAAAATGACATCAAATTTAAATAGCAAAATTTTTAAACCTATAAATATACTTATTGATTTAAATGTTTTATACCTTAAAAAATGATTTCAGTTCAATTAACACAAAAATAACAAATTACCATGTAACCTTTTCATAAAATTGTAGTCTAACAAACAAAACTTAATTACAATCTAATGAAAAAAATAGTTTTACTAATGGTTGGGCTTTCAAGTTTAGCCACATTTGCTCAAAAAGATTTTCAAGGTATGGCAGTTTATGAATCGAAAACTAGCACAGCCGAATTCATGAAAAACATGGATAGTAATAAAGATATTACACCCGAAATGAAAGCCCAAATTGCTGAAAGAATGAAAAAAGCATTTGAAAAAACTTTTATTTTGAATTTTGATAAATCTGCCTCTATTTATAAAGAAGAAGAAAAGTTAGATGCTCCAGGGCAAAATGGCGGCATGCGCATGATGTCTTCTATGATGGGTGGTGGTGGCACCTATTACAAAAACGTAAAAGAGAAAACCTATACCGTTGATAAAGAAATATTTGGAAAAGAATTTTTAATTAAAGATTCCCTACCAAAATACAATTGGGTATTGAGTCAAGAAACCAAAAAAATTGGAGATTACAATTGTTTTAAAGCTACAGCTGTTGTTGCGGCAAGCAAATCTGATTTTAGAAACTTTAGAAGAAAAGAAGCCAAAAAAGAAGAAGGAAAAACTGAAACAAAAGACGAAACAACTTCAGAACAAAAAGAAAAGAAGACCAACTTTTTTGACGAAATAGATTTGCCAAAAGAAATAACTGTTACTGCTTGGTATTGCCCTGAAATTCCAATTAATCAAGGACCAGAAGGATATTGGGGTCTACCTGGTTTAATTATGGAAGTTAATGATGGAAAAACCATTATTTTATGTTCTAAATTGGCAATGAACATAAAAGAAAAAACAGAAATAAAAGCTCCTACAGGTGGTGATAAAGTTACTCAAAAAGAGTTTGACGACATCATTATGAAAAAAATGAAAGAAATGAGTGAAATGGGTGGTGGCCCAGGTGGTGGAAGAGGAATGCAATTTAGAATGGGTAGATAATAAATTTAATTTAATACATAAAGTCGCTTTTAACCGAGCGACTTCTATTTTATAAACAATGAAAAAAATAATTTTACTTTTCGCCTTTTTGGTTACTGGAATTATTCAAGCACAATCTGTAAAAGTTGAAGGAACCTTAAAAGACAATCAGAACAATCCGATTGAAACTGCAAACGTTATGGCAATTAATCAAACGACAAAAGCGATGGATGCCTATAACATTACAAGTGATAAAGGAAAATTCTCTTTAAACTTAAAAGCCAATACAGAATACACTATCAAAGCCGGTTATATTGGTTTTGCTCCTTTTGAAAAAACAATTAAAACGGGCAATCAAAACATGACTTTTGACATTTCTTTACAAGAAAACAATGAAATTGAAGCGGTTGAAATCGTAAAAGAAATGCCGGTTAGAATTAGTGGCGATACCATTATTTACAATTCCGATTCATTTACTAATGGTACTGAGAAAAAATTAGAAGATGTACTTAAAAAATTACCTGGAGTTGAAGTAAACAAAGACGGTGAAATTGAAGTGGAAGGTAAAAAAGTGCAAAAAGTAATGGTAGAAGGCAAAGATTTTTTTGATGGCGATACCAAAATTGCAACTAAAAACATTCCTGCTGATGCACTAGATAAAATTCAGGTGTTACGTAATTACAACGAAGTATCTAATTTAAAAGGCTTAGAAAATAATGAAGAAAACATTGCTTTAAATATCAAATTAAAAGAAGGTAAAAAGAATTTTTGGTTTGGAGATATGATGGCTGGCGCTGGGGTTGGCGAAACAGAAGATCGTTATATTTTAAATCCGAAATTGTTCTATTACAGTCCAAAATACAGTATTAACGCCATTGGAAATCTGAATAACATTGGTGAACTCCCCTTAACCATGCAAGATTATTTTAAATTCACAGGTGGATTTAAAAACATGATGAAAAAAAGTGGCTCAACTATGAACATTACTACTAACGATATTGGTATTACAGGTATGAGAAACAATCGCGCACAAAATATCGATGCCAAATTTGGAGCAGCTAACTTTAGTTATAATCCGTCAAAAGCATGGACCATTAGTGGTTTTGGTATTTATTCTTATAACAAGACGGATTTATTAACACAAAACATTTATAATCGTACAGACCGTGTCGGCAACACAACTGTAAATGTAACTGAAAACAAAACCGATCAAGCTAGACAACGTACCGATTTAGGTTTATTTAAATTAAGTTCGAGTTATGTTCCGAACACGAAAGTACACTTTGATTATGATGCTTTATTGAAAGTTTCGAACCAGTTAGAAAATCAAAGTACAATTTCTAGTTTACAAGGCGATATTTATACCGTTAAAAAGCAAAAACCATTATCTGTAAATCAAAATTTAAATTATTATTATACGTTAAATGAAAAACACGTTTTTGCTTTTGAATTGCAAAACTTATTCCAAGAAGAAGATCCGTTTTACAATGCCAATTTAACCATACAACCTTTTAACTTGTCAGGTTATGATAATTCGCAAACTAGAAATGATGTGAATCAAGATCGTTTGGTTAAAACAAATAAAACCGATGCTAAAATTGATTATTACTATATGGTAACACCAAAAAGTAATATTAATTTCACTTTAGGAAATACCTACTCAAATCAAAGCTTTAATTCTAATATTTTCCAAATTTTGGATAATGGAAACACAAATAATTTAACGGCTGCAGAAAACAATAATAATGTAAAATACAATTTCAATGATGTTTTCTTAGGTGTACATTATAAATTTTTATTAGGTAAATTTACGTTCAATCCTGGAGTGAGCTTCCACCAGTTTAACACAAAAGATGAACAGTTAGGCACTTCAAACAAAATGAGTTTTACTCGAGTGCTTCCTGATTTTTATGCGTTATGGCAAATGAAAAAGTCGCAAACGTTGACCTATACTTACAGTATGACCAATAGTTTTACCGACATTAACAAATTAGCTCAAGGTTACGTGTTCTCTAACTACAACAGTTTATTTAGTGGGAATCGATTTTTAGAAAACTCTTTAGCTCACGAACACTCCTTACGATTCTTTAAATATACCATGTTTAATTTTGAAAACATTTTTGCTAATTTAACTTATACACGTCAGGTGGATGCAGTTACCAATAGAATCTTATTAACAGGCTTAAATCAAGTTACTTCCTCCATTAATATACCGTCAAATTATCCTAAAGAAACAATTTCTTTGTTAAGTGGTTATGGCCGTTCATTTTTAAGATATTTTAAAGGTGATGTTAATGCAAGATTAAATTGGTCAAAAAACAACAACATTCGTGTGAATTTTGACAACTCAGAATATATTCAAACTACTGAGTCGTTTATTCAAACCTATGGTGCTAGTTTTTCAACTAATTTGAAAAATTTACCGAATTTAAGTTTAGAATATGAATACACTATTAATGATTTCCAAAACCAAACTTATTATGTAGATAATCCATCGGTTTTATTAGAATACTTTTTCTTAGATGCTTTTTCATTTACCTCTGAATACAGTTTTTATCATAATAGAAACAAGGAAAAAACAATTAACACCGAATATGATTTCTTAACAGCTTCATTAAGCTACCAGAAAAAAGACAGTAAGTTTGAATATAAAATAAACGCCACCAATTTATTAAATACTAAAACGTTAAACGACAGTAGTTTTAATGCTTTGGGTGGGTCAAGTAATTTCTCCAGTTACTATGTGCAACCAAGATATATTATTTTAAGTCTGAAATACAACTTATAAGCGAACAAAAAGTCCCGATAAATCGGGACTTTTTTATTTTTTTAAGGTAATAAATTGATTGATTTTAGATTGAATTTCTTCGTTTGATAATTGGTAATCATACAAGAGTCCGAAAATCTCAACAGAAGCTAATTTCCCAATAAAATACGGATTTTCATTTTTAATAATATGTTCTAAAGCAGCGTTATTTAAATGCATAATTTCCGCTAAATAACCATTTTTAAAGAACGATTTATCAAATTTAAGTCCGTTTAAACCTTCAATAGGTAAACCATTTTTCTTTTTAGAAACTAAATTCTTTGGTAAATGCTTTTTCGAAATTTCTCTAACTATCCATTTATCTGTAATAAAAGGATGTTTTTTATTATGCAGTTTTGTTGTCCATCTGGTTTTATATTCCAAAGGTAAATTGACTGCAAATTTCACTACCTCTTCATGTAAAAATGGAAAACGCACTTCAATAGAAGAAATCATTCCCATTCGATCATTTCGGTGAAACAACGCATGCAAATGTTTTTGAGCCATTTCAAAAGAATCTACATAATATTTTCTTTCTTTATTCGATATAAAACTATAAACTTCATTCCCGGCTTCGTACAACATTTCACTTTTAAATCCGTTAGCAAAACGAATATTAAAAGCATCCAAGTTTGAATCATTTGATGGAAATAAATAATTATTTAATGCGGGATAAATTTTATATAGCTTTTTAATTAAATCATGAGGAAAAAGTAACGCTTTCTTATAACGTTGCGCCATTAATTTAGAATAACCTAAAAAAAGTTCATCAGAACCTTCACCGCAAATTACCGCTTTTACCTCATGTTGTCTTGCCAAACTTGCCACTCTAGAAATAGGAATTCCGTTTGTAAAATAAACCTTTGGAGCGGCATTATACTCTGTTGCTTGTACCCAATAACTAAGAAAATCTTCTGGTTTAAAATCGGTCTTAAACAAGGGTAATTTTAAATGATTCGCTAGGGCTTTTGTGTCTTCATATTCCGAGTGTTTACCATTAATATCAGCGGTAAACAAACTAAAATCGGAAATTTTCTCTTTTGCAAGCGCAGTAATGATTGACGAGTCGATTCCACCACTCACAAAAGCGCCCATAGGAAAATCACTGACTAACATTTCTTCAACCGACTTAGACATCAAGTTATCAAATTGATCAACAATTTGTTTTTTAGAAAGTTTCTTTAAGTCGTTGTGCAAATGTACATCCACATCATTAGCCAGTCGGTAATAAAAATGTTCCGACAAATTAAGTTGAGTATCTATTTTTACGAACGATCCTGGTTGTATATTTTCTACATGATTAAACAAAGAATAAGTAGTACTTCCTTCGGCCGTACTATTCATTGCCATGATTGTTTTATACGAATCGGGTTTTAAATTTAAAGCCTTTGCTAATGTCCTCGATTCTGATGCAAAAGCAAATTGACTTCCGTTTTTATAAAAATACAAGGGTTTTATACCAAAGCGATCCCGAGCTAGGAACAATTCTTTTTTTGCAATATCGTAAAAGGAGAAGGCAAACATTCCTTGTATATCTTGAAGTGTTTTTTCAATTCCAAAATTTACAAGATAATAAAACAACACTTCGGTATCCGAAGACGATTTAAATTGAACAGAAGATAATACTTGCTTTAACTTTTTAAAATTATAAATTTCACCATTAAAGCAAAGCACGTAATTTTCATTAAAAAAAGGTTGATTAGCATTAGAAGAACCATCGATTAATGCTAATCTATGATGAAAAAAAGTAAAGTCTTCATTCATCCAAGTTCCGGTATAATCTGGACCCCTATGAATTTGTAATTCATTAAAATTTTTAATTAATGAATTACGGTTAAAATGGGTTACAATATTATTGTTAAACCCCGAAATTCCGCACATTTTAGATTAAATAGATTTTTTTGGTTTGCTAAAATAAGTATTTTTTTATTCTAAATAATCATTATTTTAACATTAAATACGGAAAAAATTACATTCCAGTTCTAATAGCTTCAACAGGATCTAATTTTGAAGCTGAAATTGCAGGAATAATACCCGCTATAAGTCCAATTAATATTGCTAATCCAGAGCCTAAAATAATGTTAGCCAAACTTAATACGAATTCAAACTCTAGAACATTTGTCAATATAATTGCAATTATCCATACTAAAAACATTCCAATTAACCCACCAAATAAAGATAAGATGATTGCTTCAAACAAAAACTGGAATAAAATAAATTTATTTTTTGCACCTAATGCTTTTTGAATTCCAATTAAATTGGTCCTTTCCTTTACTGAAACAAACATAATGTTGGCAATCCCAAATCCACCAACTAAAAGCGAGAATCCACTCAAAATCCACCCCACCACATTCATTTGCCCGGTAATATTATCTATAAACTCTGTAAATCCTGATAAAACATTGATAAAAAAGTTATCAATATCATTAGGTTTTAATCCTCTATGACTTCTTAACTTTTGAGTCAACTCCGCTTTAAACTCCTCAACATCAATTCCTTTTTCAGGTTTTATTAAAATTGCCGGAGTAAAAGTTTTATTATTATCGCCGTACATTTTTCTCATAAAATTAACTGGAAAAAAAACAGCAACATCGTTACTATCCCCAAATGTATCTTGACCTTGTTTTTTTAAAACACCTATAACTTTAAAACGCTGCCCATACAGTCTAATTTGTTTACCTAAAGGATCATTATTTTGAAACAATCCTTCTGCAACATCATGTCCTATTACAATTACGGGTACACCAGAATTGGATTCTGATTCATTAAACAACCTTCCTTTTTCAACAGTAAACGGTTCAATATCAAAAAATTCAAAAGTTGATGGCTTAACACGAATTGAAGTTACAATATTATCTTCATATTTAATACTTTCATTTCGCGTAAAAAAATTAAATGAAATTTGGTCAACGTCATTCAGGTTCTTTTTCAAATATTGATATTCTTCATAAGTAACATTAGGAAATTGTTCTCTTTTCCATTGTGGAATATCAGATGGTCCAAAAGAATATTTAAATAAATAAACCGTATTCATATCCATCCCACTTAAACTACCCTCAATATTTTTTTTCATTGAATCAACAGCGGCTAAAACTGCTATGATAGAAAAAATACCAATAGTAACTCCAAGCAGAGACAAAAATGTTCTCAACTTATTATTTCGCAAAGCATTTAATGCAAAGCTTAAACTTTCTCCTAATAATCGAAAATATAGAAACATAACCTTATTACTTATGATATATGTATCAAAAAAACAAAAGTTGTTACATTTTATAAATTCTATTTGAATGTTAAAGATAGTATAATTACTTTTGCAACTTCAAAACAACAACACAATGACACAAACAAAAAAAATCAATGCAGCACTGATTTCTGTATTTGATAAAACTGGTTTAGAACCAATTGTTCAAGCACTTCACAAAAACAATGTAACTATTTATTCTACTGGCGGAACCGAAGATTTTATTAAAAACTTAGGAATCCCTGTAGTAGCAGTTGAAGACGTTACTTCTTACCCATCAATTTTAGGCGGACGAGTAAAAACATTACATCCTAAAATTTTTGGTGGAATATTAAACCGTCAAGACCACGAAGGTGATGTTGCTCAAATGACCGAATTTGATATCCCTCAAATTGATTTAGTTATTGTAGATTTATACCCTTTTGAAAAAACAGTGGCTTCTGGAGCTAATGAAGCAGATATTATAGAAAAAATTGATATTGGTGGAATTTCATTAATTCGTGCAGCAGCAAAAAACTTTAAAGACACTGTAATTGTAGCTTCTGTTGAAGAATACAATACATTTTTAAACTTTTATGAAGATGGAAATGGTACAACTTCGATAGAACAAAGAAGATTACTTGCCACAAAAGCATTTCATGTTTCTTCCAACTATGATACTGCCATTTTCAATTATTTCAACGAAGAAGACACTTACTTAAAAATTAGTGAAGCAAATGGTCAAGTATTACGTTATGGTGAAAATCCTCATCAAAAAGGATTTTTCTTTGGTGAGTTTGACAAAATGTTTACCAAACTTCACGGTAAAGAATTGTCATACAACAATTTATTAGATGTTGATGCCGCTGTAAATTTAATTAATGAATTTAAACATGACGAACCAACGTTTGCTATTTTAAAACACAATAACGCTTGCGGATTAGCTTCAAGACCTACCATGAAAGAAGCCTATTTAGAAGCTTTAGCAGGCGATCCCACATCGGCTTTTGGTGGCGTTTTAATTGCCAATAGCACTATTGATGTTGCAACAGCTGAGGAAATCAATAAATTATTTTGCGAAGTTGTGATTGCGCCTTCTTATGAGAATGATGCTATTGACCTACTAGAAGAAAAGAAAAATAGAATAATTTTAGTATTAAACGATGTTGCATTACCTACTAAACAAGTAAGAACGTGTTTAAACGGAATTCTAGTACAAGACAAAGACAATATTTCTGATTCAAAAGACTTATTAAAAACTGTAACAGCAACAGCTCCTTCAGCAGAAGAAATTGAAGATTTATTATTTGCATCTAAAATTTGTAAACACACTAAATCAAACACTATTGTTTTAGCGAAAAACAAACAATTGTGTGCTTCAGGAACAGGTCAAACCTCTAGAGTAGACGCATTAAAACAAGCTATTGAAAAGGCTAAATCGTTTGAATTCGATTTAACGGGTGCTGTTATGGCAAGTGATGCATTTTTCCCTTTCCCAGATTGTGTAGAAATTGCCAATTTAGCTGGAATTACTGCCGTTATTCAACCAGGAGGTTCAATAAAAGACGAATTGAGTATTAATTATTGCAACAGCAATAATGTAGCAATGGTTTTCACAGGTGTTCGTCATTTCAAACACTAAGAAAAGTTACTAAAAAACATAAATTTTCAAGTGCATTAAAACTTTGTTGTTTTAATGCATTTTTTTATGCAAATAATACCAAATAATTTTCCTATTTTTGCCAGTTGAATAGACTTACATAAATTAACCCTTTATAAAAGCATATATGGGATTTTTTGATTTCATGACCGAGGACATTGCGATAGACCTTGGTACCGCAAATACGTTAATCATTCACAACGATAAAGTTGTTATAGATAGCCCCTCAATTGTAGCTAGAGACAGAATCTCTGGTAAAATCATTGCTGTTGGTAAAGAAGCCAACATGATGCAAGGAAAAACACACGAAAACATTAAAACAATTCGACCGTTAAAAGACGGTGTAATTGCTGATTTTGATGCTTCTGAAAAGATGATCAGCATGTTTATCAAAAGCATACCTGCCTTAAAGAAAAAATTATTTACACCAGCACTTCGTATGGTAATTTGTATTCCATCAGGTATTACAGAAGTGGAAATGCGTGCTGTAAAGGAATCTGCTGAACGTGTAAACGGTAAAGAAGTGTACTTAATTCACGAACCTATGGCTGCAGCAATTGGTATTGGAGTGGACATTATGCAACCTAAAGGAAATATGATTGTGGATATAGGTGGTGGAACTACAGAAATTGCAGTAATTGCATTAGGCGGAATCGTATGTGACAAGTCGGTTAAAATTGCTGGTGATGTATTTACTAATGACATCATCTACTACATGAGAACGGCACACAATTTATTTGTAGGTGAAACGACTGCAGAAAAAATCAAAATCCAAATTGGAGCAGCTACTGAAGATTTAGACACTCCTCCAGACGATATGTCGGTTCAAGGTAGAGACTTACTAACAGGGAAACCAAAACAAGTAGATGTATCTTACAGAGAAATTGCGAAAGCATTAGACAAATCTATTCAACGTATCGAAGATGCTATTATGGAGACTTTATCTCAAACCCCTCCAGAATTAGCAGCAGACATTTACAACACTGGTATTTACCTAGCTGGTGGTGGTTCTATGTTAAGAGGACTTGACAAACGTATTTCATTAAAAACAGATTTACCTGTTTATATTGCTGAAGATCCATTAAGAGCCGTTGTTAGAGGTACTGGTATGGCTTTAAAAAACATCAATAAATACAAAAATATTTTAATTAAATAAAAATTAATTAATGCAGCAAATCATTTATTTTCTAATAAAAAACAGCTATAGATTGCTGTTTTTGCTGCTTCTAGGCATCTCATTAATGCTTACTATACAGTCACACTCTTATCACAGAAGTCAGTACATTCATTCTGCAAATGCAGTTTCCGGGTATACTTATGGTCAAATAAATAGCGTGAAAGAATATTTTGGATTAAGAGCAAAAAATGAAGAATTAGCTAAAGAAAATGCGCGCCTAAAAGAATTATTATTTAATAAGAAAGATACCATCCTTGAAGGAAATGCAACACCTCCAGGCTTTTTGTCTGATTTTAAAGTTATTCAAGCCAAAGTTATTAAAAACTCCTACAGCAAACAGGAGAATTATTTAACTTTAGACAGAGGAAACTTAAAAGGAATTAAAGGTGATATGGGTGTAATAAGCGATCGAGGTGTAATCGGAATTATTGACAAAACCACTAAACATTTTGCTACGGTTATTAGTATATTACACACCAACAATCCTATGAATGGTAAAATAAAAAATTCCAATCATTTTGGCTCATTAACTTGGGATGGAAAAAGCACTGGATATGTGCAATTGATTGATGTACCCAAATTAGCCACACTTAAAAAAGGTGATACGATTGTAACGGGCGGACAATCGTTCATTTTCCCAGAGAATATTCCTGTTGGCAAAATTGACAAAATATTTATAGACAAATCAACCAATAAATTTGTAATCAATGTCCGATTGTTTAACGATATGACAAACTTAGGTTACGTTTACATCATTGAGAACAAGAAAAAAAGAGAAAAAGAAATTTTAGAAGCTGCCACTGAAAAAGATGCAGATAAAAGATAATGAATAGTAATTTTATTTTAAATATTATCCGATTTATTACCTTATTGATTATTCAAATTTTTGTTTTGAATCAAATCAATTTTGGAGGTTGGATTAATCCGTATATTTATATTCTATTTATTATTTTATACC
Organism: Flavobacterium indicum GPTSA100-9 = DSM 17447; assembly: GCF_000455605.1. Classification (NCBI taxonomy): domain Bacteria; kingdom Pseudomonadati; phylum Bacteroidota; class Flavobacteriia; order Flavobacteriales; family Flavobacteriaceae; genus Flavobacterium; species Flavobacterium indicum. The sequence goes on along the minus strand of NC_017025.1, from coordinate 529,893 downwards.
CAATAAATTCTAATAAATTTGGTTTCATAACTGCCAGTTTTTTACTCGGTTTAATTATGGATATTTTTTCGGATAGTGGTGGTGTTCATGCAACGGCCACCTTATTATTAGCTTATGTAAGACCCAGTTTTTTACGTTTTGCATTCGGATTAAGTTATGAATACCAAACCATTAGAATTGCAGAAAAACTTTCAGTTGATCGTTTTACTTTTATAATGATTTCAATTTTATTTCATCATTTAATTCTTTTTACTCTAGAATTATACCGATTTGATCTATTTTTTGAAATTATTACACGAACAATTTTAAGTACCATCTTCACGTTTATTATTTGTATCATTAGCATTTACTTAATCAAGCCAAATAGAAAATGAGAAAGACATTATTACCTACCATCATTATTGTAACATCAGTTATTTTATTGATTCGTCTTTTTTATTTACAGGTTATTGATGAAACACTTAAAATAAAATCTGAAAACAATGCTATTAAAATAAATTATGACTTCCCAGAAAGAGGTTATATTTATGATAGAAACGGAAAATTATTAGTTGCCAACCAACCTTCATATGATATCATGGTGGTTCCTAATGAAGTTAAAAATATTGATACATTAGAATTTTGCAAAATACTTCGAATTAATAAATTAGAATTTCTAAAGAAAATTGAAAAAGCAAAAATTTACAGTCCAAGATTACCTTCTGTATTTTTAGCACAATTAAATAAATTAGAATTTGCTGCATTTCAAGAAAAAGTTAGAAAATACAAAGGCTTTTACATTCAAAAACGTGCCCTAAGAGACTACCAAGTGGATTATGGAGCAAATATTTTTGGATTTATAACTCAAGTTGGAGAAAAAACAATTGAAAAAAATCCTTATTATAAAAGCGGTGATTTAATTGGACGCCAAGGTGTGGAAGAAGCTTATGAAGATATTTTAAGAGGTGTAAAAGGCGTTAGATATATTTTAAAAGACAAACACAATAGAGAAATTGGTTCTTACAAAGAAGGTAAATTTGATACTATTGCAAAACAAGGTAGCGATATTACGCTATCAATAGATGGCGATTTACAAAAATATGGTGAAGAATTAATGATTAATAAAAGAGGTGGTATTGTGGCCTTAGAGCCAAAAACCGGTGAAATTTTAGCTTTAGTAACAGCACCGTCCTACAAACCTTCTTTATTAGTAGGAAGAGAACGTTCAAAAAATTACACCCGATTATACAACGACTCCATTGCCAAACCATTATTCGACAGAGGTTTATTAGCCGAATACCCTCCAGGATCACCATTTAAAATCTTGACTGGACTCGTTGGTTTACAAGAAGAAGTTGTTGACACAGAAACCACATTTACTTGCGGACACGGATTTTCTTACGGTAGAGGCGCTTTTATGAGATGCCACTGTCCTGGTGGAATAATTAAATTACATAACGGTATTTATAAATCGTGTAACACCTACTTTGCTCAAGTATACAAACGTACTATTGAAAAATATAGTAAACCAAAAATTGGTGTAGACCAATGGAACAAACACATGAAAAGTTTTGGACTAGGGCAATTTTTAGGATATGATTTACCTCCAGGTCGAAAAGGTCACATTCCGAGTTCAAAATTTTATGATCATTATTATCCAAATGGCGGTTGGCGTTCTTCAACCATCATTTCAAATTCTATTGGACAAGGAGAAGTTTTAATGACACCTATTCAATTAGCTAACATGATGGCTATTGTTGCCAACAAAGGATATTATTACACGCCTCATGTAATTAAAAAAATAAAAGGACATAAAATAGATTCTAAATACACTACCAAACATATTACAACAGTAGAACCGCGCCATTTTGAACCTGTAATTAACGGACTATTTGATGTGTATAACATGGGTACAGCTGCAGGATTAGGCGTTCAAGGTTTAGAAATATGTGGAAAAACAGGTACCGCAGAAAACTTTACAAAATTAAACGGTAAAAGAGTACAATTGACGGACCATTCTATCTTTGTAGCATTTGCTCCAAGACATAATCCAAAAATTGCAATTGCTGTTTTTGTAGAAAATGGATATTGGGGTAACCGTTGGGCCGGACCTATAGCTACTTTAATGATTGAAAAATATATTAATAAAAAAATAACAAGAACGGATTTAGAAAAAAGAATGTTAGAAGGAAATTTAAATTGGGAATATGCAAAATTATACCCAAAGAAAGATTCTGAATTTATACCTAAATTTACTTTAACAAAACAAGACTCCATCCGATTGAAATTAGTGAAAGCTAAACAAAATAAAACTAAAGACACCGTTAAGAAAGTAAAATGAAAAATCAGAGTTTAAGTAGTTCTATTGATTGGATCACCATTCTTTTATATGCTATCTTAGTAATATTTGGATGGATGACTATTTATTCTGTGACAGTTCCAGTTGACCAAGAATATACATTTGAATTTGGTCAACATTATAGTAAACAATTAATGTTTATTTTAATTGCAATTCCTTTAATTTTCACAATCTTATTTGTAGATTCAAAAATATTTGAACGGTTTTCACTAGTTTTTTATGGTTTAGGACTAGTCTTACTACTTGGTCTTTTTGCATTTGGAGTAACCAAAAAAGGACAAACCAATTGGTACCAATTTGGCGGTTTCGGTTTTCAACCTTCAGAGTTTGTAAAAACAGCTGTTGCATTATTATTATCGAAATATTTAAGTGACGCGCAAGTTAACTTAAGTAAAAATAAGTTTCAATATATAGCCTTTGCTATTATAGGTCTACCAGTATTTTTAATATTACTTCAACCAGATGCCGGTAGCGCCATGATATTTTTATCCTTAATTTTTGTATTATACAGAGAAGGATTGCCATCATGGTATTTATGGACGGGAGCTATTGCTATTGCTACGTTCCTATTAGCATTAATTGTAAAACCCGTTTTTCTAATACTATTTATTTTCATTTTCATGAGTATACATTACGTATTTAATAGAAAAATATCGAGAAATCCTTTAGTATACTTCCTTATATTTTTAACAATATCTGCCTTTGCTTTTTCGGTTAGTTATGTATACGACAATGTCTTAGAACCACATCAAAAAGACAGAATTAATGTTCTCTTAGGAAAAGAAGTTAATCTGAAAGCAGAAGGATATAATTTACATCAATCTATGATTGCTATTGGATCGGGAGGTTTATTTGGTAAAGGCTATCTAGAAGGAACTCAAACCAAAGGAGGATTCGTTCCTGAACAGCACACAGATTACATTTTCACTACAGTTGGCGAAGAATGGGGTTTTGCAGGGAACTTGCTGGTTATGACGTTGTTTGTTTGCTTATTCATCAGAATCATTTATTTAGCTGAACGGCAAAAAACCAAATTTAGTAGAGTTTACGGCTATTGTGTAGCCACTTATTTATTTACCCATTTTTTTGTAAATATCGCCATGCTTATACGTCTATTCCCTACAATTGGGGTACCACTACCCTTTTTCTCCTATGGTGGATCAAGTTTATGGGCGTTTACAATTATGCTTTTTATATTTATTAAATTAGATGCAAATAAAGTAAATGAATGGTAATTAAAAACTCCAATTCTTGTAACTTTTATTAGCCTCCATTTTATTTTCTTTAGCATCTTCTAATTTTGGAAAGAAGTTAATTCCCGTTATATTTTCTATTTCATCTACACTCGTTGTAAATTCGTATAATGGCTGCTTTGAATTTTTATGTGGAACTAAAAAGGCGATCATTTTAGATTGATCTTTTGTCATCAAAACTTTATAGAAATACTTAGGTACAGCAACATGTTCTCTACCTATTACTTCTAAATCATCATTTAAAACTCCACCAGTAACAACATACAAGCCATCATATTTACCAGCCCAATACCGCACTTTTTGTTCTAAACGGTTCCATACGCCAGCATTAAACTCATACGTTTGTGGTGACACATTACTAGTATAAAACGTTTCTTCAAATAATTCCTGATTTTGTTTTCTATCTCCTGCTGGACATAAATGTCCTTTTGTATAACCTGATTTTTTGTAATTTCCCCAATGCGCTGATTCAGTAATCACCAAAGGATCTTGATTAAAAAGTGGTCGCTCAAACTCAGAATATTTCCAATCTCCATCTTCCAATTCATATGCAACCCATTCACTTTGCTCATACTCTTCATTATAAGAAAAAATATATCCTTTATGTTTGTAAACAGCATTAGTAGTTGAACTAGGCAAATAATCAAACACTAGATTATTTTTTGAAGAAGCATAATTTTCCTGATTCTCATTGTTTATGATGTTACTATTTGAAACACTTGTATCATTAACCACCTCTTTACATGAAAAAACACTTTGAATAGCGAATAGTAAAAAGAAACAATAAAGATAATTCGTAAATTTGTTTTTCATATTGGAACACTTTTTGCATTTGCAAGTTATAAATATTAATTAAAACATTAAGTAAACATGAAAACAAAATTGATATTAGCCATAGGTTTATTTGGATTACAGATTGGAATATCACAAGAAGTACTAAAAGACAGTATTAATGGTCAGAATCAACTGAAAGAGAAAACTTTAAACGAAGAACAACAAAAGATATTAAAAGAAAAGGAGAAAGCGGAAAAAGAAAGAGAAAAAGCAATAAAAGAAGCTGAAGAACAAAAAAAGAAAGCGGAAAAAGAATTAAAAAAAATAGAAAAAGAAAGAAAAGAAGCTGAAAAGGAAAGAGATAAAGCAGAAAAAGAAAGAAAAAAATTAAATGATGCCAAAAACAAAGTTGTAAAACTTAAAGAAGACATCATTAAAAATAGAGAAAAAATAGAAAAAGAAAGAGAGAAATTAGATAAAGACAAAAAGAAAGGAAAATTAGCTCCGAATGATGAAATAAAAAGACAAGAAAAGATAGAAAAATTACTAAATAAAGCTACTGAACTTCAAACTAAATTAGAAAAAGCAGAAATTAAATTAGCTAAAATGAATTAAAAAAGGCGCTTAAAAGCGCCTTTTTCATTATTATTTCACTGCTGTGATTTCTTTTGTTTTTTTCTTCTTGTTATTTTTAACAATAACTTTTAAATCTTTAATTGTTAAATCATTTAATACATTTAATGATTCATCAACATAAACATCTTTTACCAAGTCTTCATGCCATCTTTCTCTTTTTTGTTTTAATAAATCATCTGTTTTAAACAATTCTTGTTCATAGGGCAATGAATTAAAAACCAAATTATTTTTATATTCTTGTATCGCTTTAAATTTTTTAGTTTCTTTATCTAAATCAGCTATTTCTTTTTTATAAGCATCATATTTTAAATGAACAATATTATCTTCTTTTCTATCATTAATCCATTTCGCATTTTCTTCTATTAATTTAAATTGTTCATTAGAGGCAATTCTACTTTTGCTTTTTGCAATTTGTGTTTCAAATCCAGAAGTTACAACCGAATATTGTGCAGGATCAATTTTATCCCAAGCCATAGCATTCTTTTCATCTTTTTCACCAGTTTCAATAAAAGCAAATCTGTCTGGAACAACTATATCGCTCTTTACACCTTCTAATTGAGTAGAACCTCCATTAATTCTATAAAACTTTTGTGTTGTTGCTTTTAAGGCACCTAAATCACCAAATTTACTAGTTCTAACAAATTGATTTAAATCAAAAACATTTTGAACCGTACCTTTACCATAAGTCTGTTTACTTCCAATAACAATACCACGTTTATAATCTTGAATTGCGGCTGCAAAAATTTCAGAAGCCGATGCAGAATAATTATTTACCATAACCACTAACGGACCTGTCCATTGTACTTGAGGGTCGTTATCAGGTAAAACTTCAGCTTTTCTACCTGCAGCTTTTACTTGAACAACTGGTCCTTTTTCAATAAACAAACCTGTCATTTTAACCACCGTTTCTAATGAACCTCCTCCATTATCTCTTAAATCCATTATAATTCCTTCTACTTTAGCTTCTTTTAATCTTTCAATTTCTAAAGCAACATCTTTGTAAGCATCGCGTTTTTGTTTGTTTTCAAAAGAAATATAGAACTTTGGCAAATAAATAATACCGAATTTTTTCCCGTCTTTTTCTACAACTGCTGATTTAGCAAATGTTTCTTCCGTTTCCACTTCATCTCTAGTAATTGTAATTACTTTAATTGTTCCATCAACTTTCTTCACCGTTAATTTAACAACAGTACCTTTAGGACCTTTAATTTTTTTGATCACATCATCTAAACGCATTCCAGAAATATCAACAGGCTCGTCATTTCCTTGAGCAACTTTCAAAATTACATCACCTGCTTCCAACTGTTTTCCTCTCCAAGCTGGACCACCACTAATCAATTCTACAATTTCTACAGCATCATTTTTCTTAGAAAGACGCGCACCTATTCCTTCAAATTTTCCACTCATGCTTACATCAAACTTATCTTTATCTTCTGGTGAAAAATAAAAAGTATGAGGGTCATATTGCATTACTATTGCATTCAAATACATAGAAAACCAATCTTCACGAGTCAATTCAGCAATAAATGAATAATTATTATCTAAGTTACTTTTCGTTGATTTTCTAGCTTCTTGTTCTAATTTTTCAAATGGTGTAACAGCATAAGTTGCATCTTTAGATTTTTTTTCTTCTTCTAATTTTTCTTTATCTGTTATGGTAGACAATAAAGTTAGTTTCAAAATTTTAGTCCATCTATTTTTTAAATCTGCTTCATTAGTCGCATAAGGAAGCTTTTCATAATCAACATTTAACGTTTCGTCTACATTAAAATTAAAAGGTTGAGCTAAAAGATTGGTGTAGATTTTTTTAGACTCTTCCATTCTTTTCATTAAACGATTGTAGGTTAAATCAAAAAATGACAAATCCTTATCCTTAATCATATTGTCTATTAACGTTTCATATTTTTGAAACTCATTAATATCAGATTGAGTAAAATACCTTTTTGTTGGATCTATCGACTCAATATAAGCAGCATAAGCTTTTTTTGAAAAGTCATCATTAATTTCAACAGGAGCATAGTGTCCTTTTTCCAACACAAAAGACAGCAATTCCAACAACATTTTGTCTTTATCACCATCTTCAGCTTTTTTAGAAGGCATAAAACTCCATAATACAGCCGATAAAGCTGCTACAATTACTATTACTTTATAATTTCTTTTCATAAACTCTACTATCTTTTCCATTAATATTCTCTAAAACTATGCCAAATAAGACACTTATTTAACTAAAATGTTACATCAAAAACAAAATTAGCATATTACATTCCAATAATAAATAAAAAATAATACTTTAGCAATAAATTTAACATTGCATGAAAAAAGAATACAACATATTAGTTACAAATGACGATGGCATTGCTGCTCCAGGCATAAAGGCTTTAACCGAAGTAATGCAAGAAATAGGAAACATAACTATTGTTGCACCTGATAGTCCGCAAAGTGGAATGGGACATGCCATAACAATAAACAGTACATTAGAACTAAGACATCATCCTGATTTTTTACATACCGATAGTGCTTACAGTTGCAGCGGCACTCCTGTAGATTGTGTTAAAATGGCAGTACATGAAATTATGAAAACACGTCCAGACATTTGTGTTTCTGGAATTAATCACGGTTCTAATTCATCAATAAATGTTATATATTCAGGCACCATGAGTGCTGCAGTTGAAGCAGGTATTGAAGGGATACCCTCTATTGGATTTTCACTATGCGACTATAATTGGGATGCTAATTTTGAGATTATAAAACCTTATGTAAAAAAAATTGCTACAGAAGTTCTTTTGAATGGATTGCCTGAAGGTGTGATTTTAAATGTCAATTTCCCAAAAACAGAAGCAATTAAGGGTATAAAAATTTGCCGTCAAGCAAAAGCCTTTTGGGAAGAAGAATTTGACAAACGAATCAACCCAATGGGAAAGGAATACTATTGGTTAACGGGAAAATTTGTGAATCACGACAAAGGTGAAGATACTGATGAATGGGCTTTAGCAAATGGCTATATTTCAATAGTTCCTATACAATTTGATTTAACAGCCTACCATGCAATACAACATTTAAATTCTTGGAATTTATAATTTACGTACCGAATCTCTTTTTCTTAATTCTGTTTTTATAATTTCGGTTTGATAATTTATTAGTTCCTCAGCATCTATTTCTTGTTCAATACGATTAATAAGCAATTCAGCTGCTTTTTGACCAATTTCGGGTGCGTGTTGAGAAACCGTCGACAAACTTGGCGTCATTCTTTTTGACCATAAACCATCGGCAAAACCAATAATTGAAATATCATCAGGTATTTTAAATCCTTTTTTTAGAGCCAACTTCATACAAGCTACAGACACGTGCTCGTTTAATGCAAAAACACCATCTGGTTGTTCATCTAATAAAGCCTCTATTTTAGAATCAAACTCTTCTTGAGATTGCGCAAGAAGTACAAATTTATCTTCCACCAACAAATTATTTATTTTCATCGCATCAAAAAATCCTTTCGCTCTTAAATCACCAACACTTAAATTATCAATAGTAGATAAAATGGCTATTTTTTTACAACCTGTATTAATTAAATACTGAGTAGCATGCAAACCCGATTCATAATCATCCACAATAACTTTATCACATTTTAATTCATTCGAAATACGATCAAATAAAACAATAGGAGTACCTCCTTTTATTACTTCTTTCAAATGCGTTAAATTATTTTCTTTTTGAGTTTCTTTAGCTAATGCCAATACAAATCCATCAATAGCTCCATTATCAAGCATTTCTAGCATTTGCTTTTCCTTAACCAAAGATTCATTAGATGTACAAGTAATTAAATTATAACCTTTCTTGTTTGCATATTTTTCAATTCCAGAAAAAACCTTTGCAAAAAACGGATTCAAAATATTAGGCAAAATAACACCAATAGTATAGGTACGTTTGCTCTTTAAATTTTTGGCAACACTATTAGGCTTGTAATTACGTAACTGAGCAAACTCTTTAATTTTTCTTTTCGTAGCCTCGCTAATTTCAGGACTGTCACTTAATGCTTTAGACACAGTTGAAGTCGAAACACCGAGTTCTTTGGCTAATTCTTTAAGTGTTGCTTTTGATTTCATATACAAGTAATTAATCATCAAAAATAGAAAATTTAAGTTATAAATAAAGAAAAAAAACCAAGCGATAAAAAGAATAAAATTAATCCTTTAAAAATCAATGAAAAAGAATTTTAAAAATGAGTTTGTAATATTAATAATTAATTGTACTTTTGCACTCCCTTAATTGGGAATGGAATGTTTAATTAAAATTATTAGCAAAGTGAACACATTAAGCTACAAGACAATTTCAGCGAACAAAGCTACTGCAGACAAACAGTGGATTGTTGTTGATGCTGAGGGTCATAACTTAGGACGTTTTGCTTCAAAAGTAGCCATGTTACTTAGAGGTAAATACAAGCCTAATTATACACCTCACGTAGATTGTGGAGATAACGTAATTGTTATCAACGCAGAAAAAATCAACTTAACTGGAAACAAATTAGATGACAAAATTTACATGCGTCATACAGGTTATCCAGGAGGACAAAGAACTTTAACTGCTAGAGTTCAACAACAAAAAAATCCAGCTATCATCGTGGAGAAAGCTGTGAAAGGAATGTTACCTAAAAACAAATTAGGTGCGCAATTATTCCGTAATTTAAATGTTTATGTAGGAACAGAGCACAAACATGCTGCTCAAACTCCTAAAACTGTAAATTTAAACGATCTTAAGTAATGGGTACAATTCACAAAATCGGTAGAAGAAAATGTGCAGTTGCACGTGTTTATGTTACAGAAGGATCTGGAAACATTACAGTTAACAAAAGAGAATTCGCAAACTACTTCCCTACTGCTACATTACAGTACAAAGTATTACAACCGTTAACAATGACGAACAACGAAAACAACTTCGATGTTAAAATCAATGTTTATGGTGGTGGAGCAACTGGTCAAGCAGAAGCTGTAAGAATGGCTATTGCTAGAGCAATGTGTGAAGTTGAAGCAGAAAACAGAAGCATCTTAAAACCAGAAGGATTATTAACAAGAGATCCACGTATGGTTGAGCGTAAAAAATTCGGTCAGAAGAAAGCTCGTAAGAGATTCCAATTCTCTAAACGTTAATATTTATTATTTATTAAAATTGTTGTTATTATCTCTGTCAAAAGAGGTTAGTTTAGCATCTAAATGGTTAAGACCGACACAATCGCTACTTAATCATTGCTAAGTCAACAGAACGTAAACTATTACAAAAATGGCAAACAAAGTAGAAGTTAAAGAATTATTAGAGGCTGGAGTTCACTTCGGACACATGACTCGTAAATGGGATCCAAACATGGCTCCTTACATCTATATGGAGCGTAATGGTATCCACATTATCAATCTATATAAAACTGCAGCTAAAATCGAAGAAGCTAATGAAGCTTTAAAGAAAATCGCTGCTTCAGGTAGAAAAGTATTATTCGTTGCTACAAAAAAACAAGCTAAAGATATCGTTGCTGAAAAAGCAGCTGCTTGTAACATGCCTTACATCACTGAAAGATGGCCAGGTGGTATGTTAACAAACTTCGTTACTATTCGTAAAGCAATCAAAAAGATGGCTTCTATCGATAGAATGAAAAAAGATGGTACTTTCAACACATTATCTAAGAAAGAAAAATTACAAATTGAGCGTTTAAGAGCTAAGTTAGAGAAAAACTTAGGATCTATTGCTGATATGACTAGATTACCAGCTGCTTTATTTGTAGTTGATATTAAAGCTGAACATATCGCTGTTAAAGAAGCTAAAAAATTAAACATTCCAGTGTTTGCAATGGTGGATACAAACTCTGACCCACGTCAAGTTGATTTCGTTATCCCTGCTAATGACGACGCTTCTAAATCAATCGATAAAGTTTTATCTTTAGTATCTTCTTCAATCGTTGAAGGTTTATCTGATAGAAAAGCTGAAAAAGATGAGCAACCAGCAGAAGCACCAGCTGTACAAGCTGAAGCTAACGCTAGCGAAGAATAAAAAATATAGTTAATTCCAAAAGTTAAATTCCAAGTTCCAAACATCTTAACAATTTGTTGTTGATTTGATAAATTTGGAATTTGGGATTTAATGATTGGAATTTCTTTTTTTACAACAACAATTATTAACTTATAAAAATATTACAAATGTCAATTACTGCTGCTGACGTTAATAAATTAAGAGGAATTACAGGTGCCGGAATGATGGACTGTAAAAAAGCTTTAGTTGAAGCTGAAGGAGATTTCGAAAAAGCAATCGAAATCTTAAGAAAAAAAGGTCAAAAAGTGGCTGCTAACCGTTCTGACAGAGAATCTTCTGAAGGTGCTGTTATCGCTGCAGTTAATGCTGACAACACGGTAGGTGTAGTTATTTCATTAAACTGTGAGACTGACTTCGTTGGTAAAAACGAAGGTTTCGTAAAATTAGCTACTGATTTAGCTAATCAAGCATTAAACTATGCTGATAAAGATGCTTTCCTAGCTTCTGACTTTGGTGGAATTACTGTTAATGAGAAATTGATGGAACAAACTGGAGTTATTGGTGAGAAAATTGAAATCGGTTCTTTCGAAAGATTAGAAGGTGCTTTTGTAAATTCATACATCCACGCTGGAAACAGAATCGCTACTTTAGTAGCTTTATCTGCTAAAGTTGACGGTGGTGATGAAGCTGCAAGAAACGTTGCAATGCAAGCTGCTGCAATGGCTCCTATCGCATTAGACGAAAACGGTGTTGATGCATCTATCATCGAGAAAGAAATTGAAATCGCTAAAGATCAATTAAGAGCAGAAGGTAAACCAGAAGCTATGTTAGACAACATCGCTAAAGGTAAAATCGCTCGTTTCTTTAAAGATAATACTTTAGTAAATCAAGATTATATTAAAGAACCTTCAATGAATGTTGCTGCTTATGTTAAATCTGTTGATGCTAACTTAACTGTAACTGGATTTAAAAGAGCTGCTTTAGCATAATCTATAAAAATATACTATTTTTGAAGGCTGTCAATAGACAGCCTTTTTTATTTGCTATGGAAACAAAAAATTCAAAATGGTTAGTTCTTTCCCTACTCGCCTTAGTTTGGGGAAGTTCTTTTATACTAATGAAAAAAGGACTCGAAGGTGGACTTACCCCCTACCAACTCGGCGCTTATAGAATACTTTTTACCTCTTTATTTTTACTACTAATTGGGTGGAAAGAACTTCTTCAAATTTCAAAGAAAAAAATACTACCCATAATTGCTGCAGGCGTATTAGGCAATTTATTACCTGTTTTTCTTTTTGCACTTGCTCAAACTCAAATTAGCAGTTCCATAAGTTCAACACTCAATTCTTTTACCCCTTTAAATACTTTAATTATAGGCAGTATTTTCTTTGGTCTTACATTTACCAAAAAACACGTTTTAGGAATATGCATTGGAATAATTGGTTGTCTTATATTAGTATATGCTGGCGCAACAGGAAATCCGTCTAAAAACTACTGGTATGCCGTTTTAGTAGTCATTGCCACTTGGTGTTATGCAAGTAACATTAATCTAGTAAAAAAATATTTATCAGACGTTACACCTTTTGCCATAACCGTTGGCAATTTCACCTTTTTATTAGTTCCTGCTCTTCTTATTTTATATTTCACAGGCTACTCAATTAAAGAACCACAAATGGCTTCTAGCTTTTTACCAATCAGCTCAATCCATCCACTGATTTATGTCGCTATTTTAGGCATTATCGGCACAGGAATAGCCAATATATATTTTTACAAATTAATTCAAATATCATCACCACTATTTGCCTCTAATGTTACTTATTTAATACCTATTGTAGCGACTATTTGGAGTTTTATTGATCATGAAAAAGTTTCACTCGCACAAATTATTGGAACAGGAATCATATTAATAGGCGTTTACATACCCAATAAAAAATAAAAAGGCTGTCTTTAGACAGCCTTTCATTTGTATCAAAAGATTGGATTATTCAAAATCTTTATCAGTAACTCCCTCGTTAATTTTTACTTCTTGAGTAATAAACTCTAAAGGCATACCTACATTTAATGTCATTTTATAAGGGAACTTGATTCCTTTTACATCAACATAATCGTCAAAATTAATGGTTTGAGAAGATTTTTGACCGTTTCTTTCCACTTCTTTCTCTTCCGCAACTTTTAATCCAGATTTTGTATCATAAAAATATTTAGTCTTACCTGATTTTACCACATACGTTTCAATACCATCTAAAGACTCAATACCTTCTAAAGTTACATCTTTTGCTTTTAACAATTCTAACTCAATAAATGGAACCGCACGTGATCTTGAATCAGCATATTTATCTTTTTCCATTTCTCTTCTTTGACCTTGTTGAATTTCAAATCCAGCTTTATCATTGATTTTCAAACCACCCAATTCCATTCCCATTCCAGAAATAACGAATGATAATTTCTTAGCTGTAGAAACTTTTTGGTTCAACATTAACTCTTGCCCTTGGATAGAACCTTTAGCTACTAACATATAAGTTTTAACACCCACTAAAGCTTTTTCACCACCAATTGCATCAACATATTTTTTAACAACAGTTTGTGCTGTAACTCCAGCTGGAATAGGTTTTTTAACTTCAGGTTTAGAAACCGAATTTCCGTATTTATCAAAATAAGAAATTGGCCATCCTTCTTTCTTAGCTGTTGCTTCTAAATTTGGTAATACATCAGCCGCTTTACCCACGATTACAACTCTTGTGTTGTTAGCTAAGAAATACTTGTTAGCTGCATTTTTAACATCTTCAGCAGTTACCGCATTGATATTTTTGATGTAATTTTCATAAAAATCATCAGGTAACATTTGTGTTTTAATATTCAATGCATAACGAGCAATCGTAGCTGGTTTTTCAATTTGCATTACAAAGTTACCAATGTATTTAGCTTTAGCATTATCTAACTCTTCTTTAGAAACCAACTCCGTTCTTATTCTTTTAATTTCATTAAAAAACTCAACAACAGCACTGTCTGTTACTGCATTTCTTACTGAAGCACTCGATCTAAATTTTCCAACATATTTACCTGAATACAAAGAAGAATAAGCTCCATACGTCCACCCGTGTTTTTCACGTAAGTTTAGGAACAATCTTCCTTCACCACCACCACCTAAGATTTGGTTAGCCATTAATGCAGCAAAATAATCTTTATCCGTCATTTTTAATGAAGACAAATTCACTAATGATATTTCAGATTGAACTGCATTTGGCATATCCACAAAATTAATTTGAGAATATTGTAAATCTTTTGGCGTATTATAAGATAATGCAGGTGGCGCAGCTGCTTTCCAATTATCTCCACCAAACAATTTTTCTACTTTTTTCTTTACTTCTTTAAAAGAAACATCACCTACAATTACTAAATAAGCATTTGCAGGAACAAAATAAGTATTATAATTATTAACCACATCTTGAAGACTCACATTTTTTAGCGTTTCTTCCGTAGTAAATTCACCATTATAATGATTTTTACCATAAACCAATACATTCTCCACTCGTCCAGCTATGGCAGGTACATTTTTTTCATTCGATTTTAAACCTTCAATAATTTTAGCTTTTTCAGCATCAAAATCTTCTTGAGAAAATACAGGATTTAAAACACCATCGGCTAATAATTCTAAAATTCTTGATGAATATCTAGACAATCCATTTGCCGAAGCACCTGAAGCGTAGAAATTCATATCTGCACCTAAAAAATCAATTTCTTCATTGAATTTTTCTTTAGAGATTGATTCCGTTGCATTACCAATCATTGCAGATAACAAATCTGAAACACCTTTTTTATCACCTTCTGCGTAAGGAGAATTATCTAAGGTTAAATTATAAGAAACTCTAGGCAATTTATGGTTTTCTACCACCATAACCTTTAAACCATTTTTAAGAGTAAATGATTCAGGCTTCTTAATGTTAATCACTGGTGCAGGACCAGATTTTGGCATAGGTCTATCTTGTGCTTGCATCGTCATTGTTAAAAATAAACTGGCTGCTACGTATATATACTTTTTCATCTTGATTTAATTATTTTTGAGCTTTTTCTTTAGCTGGTTCATAATTCAATAACAATCTTTGATTCGGATTTAAGTATTTTTTAGCTACTTCTCTAATTTCCTCTCTAGTAATTGAACGGTAAATATCAATTTCTGTATTAATTAAGTTGATATCCCCGTATAATAAATAATACGTTGCTAAATTATCAGCAATACCTTCTACACTAGCATTTGCGCTAACGTAGTTGTTCTCAAATTTATTTTGTAATTTTTGGAAATCTTTCTCAGAAATTAAATCATTTTGAAGTTTAACAATTTCAGCATCAATTTCACTAACTAAATTATCAGTAGTTGTTGCCCCCATTGGTAAACCGTAAATAAAATAAGTTCCATAATCTTCTTGACTATAATTGAAAGCAGAAACTTGTAGCGCCATTTTTTTATCATCTACCAATTTTTTATATAAAACTGATGATTTTCCGTCAGATAAATACGTTGAAATCATATCTAAAATACGCGCATCACGTGTTTTCATTGATGGTGTTCTATACGCTGTAACTACCATAGGAATTTGAATATTAGGGTCTTCCCATTTCGCATTAATTTGTTGCGTAATAGGCGCCTCTTCAAATTTTTGTCTCGTTACAGGAGCACCTTTAGGAATAGCACCAAAATATTTTTTAATCCATTCTTTAGCTTGAGCCGAGTCAAATTGACCTGCCACAACTAATACCGCATTATTTGGCACATAGAATTTTTTATTAAACGCTTGGAATTCTTCTAAAGTAGCTGCATCTAAGTGTTCCATTTCTCCGATAGTTGTCCAACGGTAAGGATGCACTTTAAACATATTTGTTTTAACTGCTTTTAATAAATTACCATAAGGTTGGTTATCTACACGCAATCTTTTTTCTTCTTTTACCACCTCATTTTGCGTATCTACCCCAATTTGGTTAATTACAGGGTGCATTAAACGCTCAGATTCCATCCAAATAGCTAATTCCAAATTATTTGATGGAAAAACTTCATAATAATACGTTCTGTCGTCAGTCGTATTCGCATTATTGTTACCCCCATTAGCTGTAACCAATTTAAACCATTCTCCACGACCAATGTTTTTAGTCCCTTCAAATAATAAATGCTCAAAAAAGTGAGCAAAACCAGTTCTGTTTGGTTGTTCATCCTTTGCACCTACGTGATACATCACTGATGTAACTACTACTGGAGCTGAATTGTCTTGATGTAAAACCACATGAAGACCATTCTCTAAATCGTATTCTTCAAATGCCACTTTTTGTGCATTTGCAGTACTTCCTAGCATAGCCATAGTTCCTAAAGCCATTACAATTTTTTTCATAATAAGTTTGTAGTTAAATATAACATTTCAAAAATAAGTCGAAAAAAAAATGATTTTGTTACAATATGCGAGTAAAATTTCACAGAACTACTCAAAATCAAAAAAATAAAGTAAGTGTATTGCAGGATAAATAAAAAGCAGTATATTTGCACACTTAAAAAATTAATTAAAATCATATTGTTATGTACGCAATCGTAGAGATAGCAGGGCAACAATTCAAAGTAAGCAAAGACCAAAAAGTTTTTGTTCACCGTTTAGCTTCAGAAGAAGGAACTAAAGTTACTTTTGACAAAGTATTATTAGTTGACGATAACGGGAACATCACTTTAGGCGCCCCAGCTGTAGAAGGTGCTTCAGTAGAAGCTAAAGTGTTACAACACTTAAAAGGTGACAAAGTAATTGTTTTCAAAAAGAAAAGAAGAAAAGGTTACAAAAAGAAAAACGGTCACAGACAAGCGTTAACTCAAATTTTAATTGAGGGAATTTCAGCAACAGGAGCTAAGAAAAAAGCAACTAAAAAAGCTGACGTTGAAGTAGCAGAAGGTGCTGAAGAAGCAAAACCGAAAGCAAAAGCAACAAAAACTAAAAAAACTGAAGAATAACAATTAAAAATATTACGTCATGGCTCACAAGAAAGGTGTCGGTAGTTCGAAGAATGGTAGAGAATCAGAATCGAAACGTTTAGGCGTTAAGATTTATGGTGGTCAAGCTGCTATTGCTGGAAACATCATTGTTAGACAAAGAGGTTCAAAGCACAACCCAGGACAAAATGTTTACATGGGTAAAGACCATACTTTACATGCTAAAGTTGATGGAGTTGTTCAATTCCAGAAAAAAGGTGACAACAAATCTTATGTATCTGTTGTTCCATTTGAAGCATAATTAAAGTATACTTTAAAAAATAAAAAATCCTGAAGAAACCTTCAGGATTTTTTTTGCATCATACAAAATTATACTTTCTTAAACTTACTCAAATATTCCTGCGATTGCATTTCTAAAACTGCTTTAGCGTTTTTCTTTTTTAACTCATAAAGTTCTTGATCTTCACGTAAATCGTTATAAACACCGTCATACATTTCGGCGCTGGTTTTCTTTTGTAAATCGCGTTGGTAAGCATTTTGTTCGATGAGGGTTTTATAACTGATTTCGGCATCTTCATATTTAAAATCGTACTCGCTTTTACTCGCTAATAGCTTGGCAATAATCGGCGACGTTTCGATAGCCAAAAACAACAACATAATAAAAAACGAAGGCAAAAAAGGCAATTTATTCAACGCATTAATACGCGCCATTAAACCATCAAACCCATCAATAATCGGTTGAGAATCCGCTACTTTTTTATCTAAGTCGGCTTGCAATATTTTACCCTTTGCTTCTTTTTCGGCAATCGTTTTAGCACTACTCACTTTTAAAGAATCTAATTGCTTTATTGCAGCATCATGAGCCGCACGTTTTTCTTTATAAATAGGCCCTTTACCCATTTTCTTCGTTCCTGCAGAACCTTCAGCTTCAGTTATATACGATTGATACAACGCCGCCACTTCTTTTTCTTTAGCTTTAATTTGATTCTTCAAACTATCAATTGACGCTTGGTTTTTATCAACATCAGTTTTAAAATAATCGGCTACTTGTTTTTTGTTGGCAATAGCCATTTCATTCTTTTCCTTCAACAATACCGTATTAATTTCTTTCTCAAAAATCTTAATTTCTAAGGGTTTTGATATTACAATTGCGATAATCATCGCTAGGACAATTCGCGGAGACGCCTGAATGAATTCGTCCATAAAATTACCTTTCTTACGAATGGTAGAAACAATAAATCGGTCTAAATTGAAAATAAGCGAGCCCCAAACGAAGCCAAAAAATACAGCCATGTATACATTATCAAAAACCGTATATAAGGCATAAGCACTGGCGATAAAAGCCATAACAGCAGTAAAGAAAACAGTAGCTCCAATACCGGCATATTTGTTTTGTTCGCCATCGGAGCAAGTGGCAATAAGATCTTTGTCCGCTCCCGAACAAAGAATAAAAAATCTTTTTAACATGACTATTCGTTTTTAATGAACCAAAAGCCTACACTTCTAGTTAGTTGATTTTTTCCGCTACGCTCCAAACAATTCGGCACGCCTCGGGTGATTTGATGATTACAAATTTGTTGCCAAAAATGAATATTTGTTACATTTTTACAAAAAAATATCTGACAATCAATTCATTAAAAACGAAATAGTTGTGAAATTAATTTAATATTGAGGTAATTCTCTAGTTTCTTTTATCAGCATATCGCCTTCAAAAATATAAATATTCCCATTCTCAGGTATTTCTTTATCGGATTGAATTGCCAACACATCTCGCATAAATAACTTGGTATAAGTTGCTCGTATGTGGTTTTGATAATAATCTGTATTAATCACAAACAACGGACTCTCAAACGAGTTTCTTTGACCCAGTGTATCGTCTAAGTGTGCATATCCATTCATAACCAAAAACAATTGGTATCCGTTTTTCTTAGCATACGTTTCATAATGCATCATAGGCTTACAATAGTCTGACGTACATCCATTTTTAAAGACATAAACAATTGATTTGTCGTGTTTACTTAATTCCGTTCTCAGTTGCTTACCCGATATTTTATAGATATAATCGGGAGACAATGCCTTAAACGACTTAAGTTCTACAATTTTGGCTTTATTCTCTACAGAAACTTTATTAAAATCATCGGAATACCCATTTACTTGAATACTACAAGAAGACACCAATACGATTAAGAAGAAAACGATTTTTTTCATTGTTACGATTTTCAACAAATATAGTTAACTTTTTCTTACAATAAAAAAACCCTCACATTTCTGCAAGGGTTTTGTTAGATTATCAGATACGAATTCGACTTATCGAACAGTATGACTTATTAATATCTGTAGTATTCTGGCTTAAATGGACCTTTTACATCAACACCAATGTATGCTGCTTGTTCCTCGTTTAAAACTTCAAGCTCAACACCTAATTTTCTTAAGTGTAAATCGGCAACTTTTTCATCTAAATGTTTAGGCAACATGTACACTTCATTTTTATAAGCTGAAGCGTTTGTCCATAATTCAATTTGAGCTAACGTTTGGTTAGAGAAAGAGTTACTCATTACGAAAGAAGGGTGACCTGTAGCACAACCTAAGTTTACTAAACGTCCTTCTGCTAAAATAATCACTTCTTTACCGTTAACTGTGTAAATATCTACTTGTGGTTTAACCTCAACTTTAGTAGCACCAAAATTTTGGTTTAACCAAGCCATGTCGATTTCATTGTCGAAGTGACCAATATTACAAACGATAGTTTTATCTTTCATTGCTTCGAAATGACGACCAACAACAATGTCTTTATTTCCTGTTGTAGTAATTACGATATCAGCATTTGCAATTACTGTATCTAATTTTTTCACTTCGTATCCGTCCATAGCCGCTTGTAATGCACAAATAGGATCGATTTCAGTAACTGTAACAATTGAACCTGCTCCACGGAATGAAGCCGCTGTACCTTTACCTACGTCTCCGTAACCACAAACTACTACTCTTTTACCTGCTAACATTACATCAGTTGCACGACGAACAGCATCTACTGCAGATTCTTTACAACCGTATTTGTTATCAAATTTAGATTTAGTAACTGAATCGTTTACGTTAATTGCTGGCATGTATAATGTACCATTTTTCATTCTTTCGTATAAACGGTGAACACCTGTAGTTGTTTCTTCAGATAAACCTTTAATTCCTTCAACTAATTCAGTGTATCTATCAAATACCATGTTAGTTAAATCCCCACCATCATCCAAAATCATGTTTAATGGTTGTCTATCTTCACCAAAGAATAATGTTTGTTCAATACACCAATCAAATTCCTCCTCATTCATACCTTTCCAAGCATAAACTGGGATTCCAGCAGCAGCAATAGCAGCAGCAGCGTGATCTTGAGTAGAGAAAATGTTACAAGAAGACCAAGTAACATCTGCACCTAAAGCTACTAATGTTTCAATTAACACAGCAGTTTGAATGGTCATATGTAAACATCCAGCAATACGCGCTCCTTTTAAAGGCTGGCTTGGACCATACTCTTCACGGATAGCCATTAATCCTGGCATTTCAGCTTCTGCTAATGTAATTTCTTTTCTTCCCCATTCTGCTAAAGAAATATCTTTAACTTTGTATGGTACATACGGAATTGTTTTTGTACTCATTATTTTTACTAATTAATTTTATTAAATTTGAGGGTGCAAATTTACAACTTAAGTTTGTATTTTCTAAATATTAACGTAATTTTTATGATTTGTTCATCATTGTAAATATTTGAAATACAATCATCTAATTTTAAACACTATATAAAAGCGGCATGCCATTTCATAGTTCTATTTCTATAAGTCCAACAATAACAGCTTATTTTTGGAAAAATTCTGAAACACTAGAAGATTTATTCGATCAAGTTTTACTAAAAGACAGCTCAATTAAAAGACTGGAAGGCATGCAATCCATTGAACATAAAAAAGGATTTTTAGGTGTGCGAATGTTGGTGCAACATATTGGCTTCACCGATTTTGATTTGGTTTATGATGCGACAGGGAAACCGCATTTAGAAACGAATAACACCATTACAAGTACTAAAATTAAACACATTTCTATTTCTCATTCCCATGAATTTTCAAGTATTTGTGTAAGTACAGATGAAATTATTGGTGTTGATTTAGAAAAAGTGAAAGAAAAAGTATTGCGTATTGCTCCCCGTTTTATGGATGTGACTCATTTAGAGGATTTATCAATTGAAAAGCAAACCAAAAAAGCTACTGTAATTTGGGGTGTTAAAGAAGCTATTTTTAAGATTAAAAATGAAGTTGGCATTAGTTTTCCAGACCATATCTCGGAAGATTCTTTTACTTTAGAAGACAAATCGGGCTCTGCACATTTACATTTCAACTCGATTCACGAATCTTTTTCATTTCAATTTTATGAAATAGAAAGTTTTATATTTGTGTGCGCAAAGCCAAAATAATGACGATTTATCAAAACATAGTAGCAGCCAAAAAAGAGAATAAAAAACTTTTGGCAATTTTAATTGATCCTGATAAAACAGCAATTGAACAAATTTCTGATTTAGTTATTAAAATTAATCAATCCCCAGCTACACATATTTTTATTGGAGGAAGTATAGTTGAGCAAGTTTCAATAGACGCTTTAATTCGTGAACTAAAAAAAGAATGTCAATTACCCATTCTAATTTTCCCTGGCCATCCTTCTCAAATATCACAAGAAGCAGACGGTTTATTATTTTTAAGTTTATTATCAGGTAGAAATCCGGATTACCTTATTGAACATCATATCAATTCTGTAGAACTTTTAAAAAATAGTGTATTAGAAATTATCCCTACTGGCTACATTTTGATTGAGGGCGGAAAAGAAACGGCCGTTCAACGTGTCAGTCAAACCCTTCCAATTGAAAAAGACAATATTGAATTAGCCTTTAAAACCGCCAAAGCTGGAGAATACCTGGGCAAAAAACTCATTTATTTAGAAGCTGGCAGTGGGGCTGCAACACCTGTACCAACGGATATGATTACTTACATTTCTTCTAATCTAAACATCCCATTAATTGTTGGCGGTGGCATCCGAGATTTAAATACGATTGACACCATTTTTGAAGCCGGCGCTGATTTAGTGGTAATTGGAACTGCTTTTGAAAATGATTCTAATTTTTTCACACCTTTATGTTAGAATTTTTAATTGACCAATACAAAAATGTGCCTCTTTGGAAAATTGCAGCAGAAGCAATAGTATTTGTTTTTGGAATTATCAGTGTGATATACGCCAGAAAAGAAAATGTTTTAGCCTACCCAACTGGATTAGTATGTACTGTAATAACCGTATATCTTTTATACATTGCCCATTATTATGGTGAAGTAATTTTAAACACCTATTATTCTGTAATGAGTATTTATGGATGGTACAAATGGTCGAAAAAAACCAACCAACCCGATTTAAAAATTACGCGCACCAATAAAAAAGAAAAAATTATAGGTTTAGGTATTTTTGCTATAACCGCAATTATCACCTATGGTGTATATGTTTTTTTTGATTACCATCTTGAAATTCCCAATTATATTGATATTTTTACATCTGGATTATTCTTTACTGCTATGTGGTATATGGCGCTAAAGAAAATTGAAAATTGGACCTTATTTATCATAGGCGATGCTATTGCAGTTCCTTTATTCTTACATAGAGGATACGGCATGTTAGCCTTGCAATATGTAATATTTACAATTTTGGCACTATTAGCATATTTAGAATGGAGAAAATATTTAGCGAAGCAGATTTAAAATACATTGTTGAACGAGGGAATTCATTAGATAAAATAATGCAGCAATTGCATTATTTTAAAAATGGTATTCCTAAAATTAATTTATATAAATCAGCTACAATTAATGAGGGTATTTGGAAATTGAACGAAAAAGAACAACAACATTATGTTGACTATTTCGATTCCAATAAAACTAAATTTGTTATTGAAAAATTTGTTCCAGCCTCTGGTGCTGCTACAAGAATGTTTCAGTTTTTAAATGAGTTTTTAAATAATTTTAATCCAGACGAAGATACTATTACGAGCTATATCAATAAATTTAACGATCCTAATTTAAATATTTTTATTGTAGGTATTCGCAATTTCCCTTTTCATCCAGAATTAAAAGAAAAAACGAAACAACTTTTTCCTGAATATAACAAATACACTTCTGATCAAAAGGTGTATGCCATTATAAAAACGCTATTAAGTCCGGAAGGCTTACATTTTGCTTCCAAACCTAAAGGCATATTACCCTTTCATGTTAAGAACGGTGAAATTCACACACCTATTGATGAACATGTAACTGAAAGTGAGTTTTATCAAAAAGAGAATCAAAAATCGAAAATTCACTTTACTGTTTCCAAAGAATTTCAAGCGCATTTTGAATCGATTTTAAGTAAATACAACAATATTGACGCTACTTTTTCCTACCAAGATCAAACCAGCGATACCATTGCTGTTGAGGCAAACAATTTACCTTTCAGACTTGAAAATAATGAATTGTTTTTTAGACCGGGTGGTCATGGTGCGCTAATTGACAATTTAAATCAATTAACTTCAGATGTAATTTTTATAAAAAACATTGATAATGTGGCGCAAAACAACATTAAAACGGGTATTGAAAACAAAAAAATATTAGGTGGAATTTTACTGGAATTACAAACGCAAATTTTTATTTATCTAAGTGAATTACAAAACGAAAATATAACTGAAACTACAATTCATGAAATAAAAGATTTTGTTGAACATCGTTTGTCTATGCCTTTGTTAGACGAATTTAAAATGTTTCAGAAAAATTACCAACGCGAGTATTTAATTAAAGTTTTAAACCGACCTATTCGAGTTTGTGGAATGGTAAAAAATGAAGGTGAACCAGGTGGCGGACCGTTTTGGGTAATTGACAGCAAAGGTCGTCAAACCCTGCAAATAGTCGAATCCTCTCAAGTGGATTTACAAAATGAAAAACAACGAGAAATTTTTAAAAATTCTACTCATTTTAATCCAGTTGATTTAGTTTGTGGCATTAAAGACTTTAGAGGAAATAAATTTGATTTAACCAAATTTGTTGATCCTGATACCGCGTTTATTACAGAAAAAACTAAAAACGGAAAACCAATCAAAGCCTTTGAACTACCCGGATTGTGGAATGGCGCCATGGCTAAATGGATTACTATTTTTGTTGAAGTACCACTCACAACTTTCAATCCTGTAAAAACAGTGAATGACTTATTAAAACCGGCACATCAACCCAATCATGAATAAAGAGGTATTGCTTTCAGAACTTAACTTCAAAGCGGTTAGAAGTAGTGGCGCTGGTGGACAAAACGTAAACAAAGTCGCTTCAAAAATGGTATTGATATTTGATGTGTTTTCAACTTTAGGATTAAATGAAGAAGAAAGAACTCGAGTACAAACGAAGTTAAAAAGTAAAATTTCTCAAGAAAACTTATTGATTTTAACTTGTGACGAGGACCGAAGTCAGTTGAAAAACAAAAAAATTATCACCCAACGTTTTTTTGACTTATTAGAAAAAGCACTACAAGTACCAAAAGTTAGAAAAGCAACTACGGTATCAAAATCAGCCAAAGAAAAACGTTTACAAGAAAAAAAGAAAGCTGGTGAGATTAAAGCTAATAGAAGAAAATTGGATTTTTAGCAACCGTAAGAAATCTATTTAATCAAAAATTGAATTTTGTAATTGAAATTGAATTACTATCTTTGCCCCGTCTCAAAGGGGTGCTTGTTTTACAGGCTGAGATTATACCCATAGAACCTGGGCGGGTAATGCTGCCAAGGAAATGAGAAATTTCTTGACTTGCTGAACTTATCTCAGCATCAAAATTCTCAACAACATTTATTAACTAATTATTTTTTAACCAAGAGTAATTACCCCTTTTATTCGTAAAATTTACGAATGATGCAATCATTATTTAAAAAAAGAGCCAAGAGGCTCGAGTCAAAGAAAAAAGTAGTTACGAAACTATCAACTTTTTACTTTTTACTTTTTACTTGTATCTTATTTTCACAAGAACAACCCAAAGATTCTGTAAAATCAATCGAAGAAGTATTAATTTCTGCGGTTAGAGCAACAGACAAAAATCCAGTTACTTTTACAAATGTTGCTAAAGAAGCTATTGCTCCACGAAATTTAGGACAAGACATTCCTGTTTTATTAAACTTTTTACCCTCAGTCGTAACTTCAACAGACGCAGGGGCTGGTGTAGGCTATACTTCCATGCGTGTAAGAGGAAGTGACGGTTCACGCATTAATGTAACATTAAACGGAATACCTTTTAACGACAGTGAAAGTCAAGGTACCTTTTTTGTGAATCTACCCGATTTTGCTTCGTCTTTAGAAAGCGTACAATTGCAAAGAGGAGTAGGAACTTCAACAAGTGGCGCTGGTGCCTTTGGAGCAAGTTTAAATATGCAAACCAAAACAGCTCAAGAAAAAGCCTATGCAGAAATTGCCAACTCAGTAGGAAGTTTTAACACCAGAAAACACACATTAGCTTTCGGAACTGGAATTCACAACAATTTTGAAATGAATGCTCGTATTTCCAACATTCATTCAGATGGATATATTGACAGGGCTTCAAGCGATCTATTCGGGTACTTTTTTAATGCCAATTATATTACTGAAAAAACAATTGTAAAAGCAATTATTTTTGGTGGAAAAGAAAAAACCTATCAAGCTTGGAATGGTTTAGAAGATGAAGACAAATTACGAAATGACAGAACCTACAACACTGTTGGTCAGTATACGGATGAATTTGGCACTATCAAATTCTACGACAATGAAACGGATAATTACAATCAGAATCACTTCCAATTATTATGGAATCAAAAGTACGGATCAAAATGGCAATCTAACATAGCTTTGCATTACACCATTGGTAAAGGTTATTTTGAACAATTTAGAGAAGATGATTCATTTTCCGATTACAACTTACCGGATTACAATGGAAACTCTACTACCGATTTAGTTCGCAAACGTTGGTTAGACAATGATTTCTTTGGCGCGACTTATTCCTTAAATTATTCAACCAAAAACACCGATATAATACTTGGCGGAGCTGCCAATCGTTATTTAGGCAATCACTTTGGTGAAGTGGTTTGGACACAATATTACATTCCATCACAAAACAGGTATTATAACAATTTTGGAAACAAAGATGATGTGAATTTTTACGGAAAAGCATCCCAACAATTTGGCAAATTAAATGTCTTTGCCGATTTACAATACCGTATGGTTTTTTACAAAGCCAACAGTACAAAATTTGACGAGGTTAACGACACCTTCCGTTTCTTTAATCCGAAAGCTGGAGTTACTTATACTTTAAACAATAACAGCTCTATTTATGGATATTTCGGAATCGCGAATAAAGAACCTAGAAGAGATGATTATGAAAATGGTGCGGCAAAACCAGAACGTTTATTTGATTATGAATTAGGATGGAAATATGTAAAATCAAAAATTAAAGTAAATGTAAATGCATTTTTCATGCATTATCAAAATCAGTTAGTAATGACAGGTGCATTAAACGACGTAGGTTCGCCTGTTTTTGCTAATAGTGGAAAAAGTTACCGAGCAGGTATT
Source organism: Flavobacterium indicum GPTSA100-9 = DSM 17447 (assembly GCF_000455605.1). Taxonomy (NCBI): domain Bacteria; kingdom Pseudomonadati; phylum Bacteroidota; class Flavobacteriia; order Flavobacteriales; family Flavobacteriaceae; genus Flavobacterium; species Flavobacterium indicum. Next base: position 503,307 of record NC_017025.1, on the reverse strand, counting down.
GAAATCGAATCCACTATAAAACCTTATAAATGGTTAATCGTAGCACCAAATATCACGTTAAGTCAAAACAAAAACCAAGATTTTTATTTTCAAAGAGATGGTGTTTTAACCAATTTAGGAAATACTAATATTGCCTATTCACCCAATGTAATTATTGGAAACAATATAACATTCTTACCTATTCAAAATTTACAATTAAGTATCTTATCTAAATTTGTAGGAGAACAATATATGGGTAATATCGATTCAAAACGTTCAATATTATCGGATTATTTTGTAAATGATTTGAATATTAATTACGAATGGAAAATAAATAAAGGTGTAAAATCAGTTGTTTTCTCAGGATTAATCAACAACATCTTTAACAGAATGTATGAGTCTAACGGGTATTTCTATACCTATGATGATAATTGGAGTAATCCGCCAGCTATAACAACTATTGAAGGCGCAGGATATTATCCACAAGCGGGCATTAATTTCTTAGCAGGTATTACTATGAAATTTTAGTTTTTTTGCATATTTATTTTAATTAAAAAGGTTAGTTGTGATGACTAACCTTTTTTTCATATTTTATTCAAAACTACTTTGCTAAAATTCAATTTTTAGAGTAGAATAAATTAACGCGCAAATAGATGTTTTATCGCATCAAACTAATACAAATGAGAACTTTTAGAACTATCTTGTTATTTTGCGAAGTTTATTTTAATTATAAACTCTTAAAGTTGTTGCATCAATCATCTGAACACGATACGTTTTCATAGGGTATTGTTTCCCTGATGCCAAACCAGTAAACAAACTGTAATTTGCGTCATCGCATGCACAAACAGCATTAATTCCATTAATCGTCATGGTTGAACAATCCGACAAAGACTGATTTGGACAAGCTGCATCATACGCTAAATAATTCCCGCTTCCCGCATTAAATACAATTACACCTCTAATTCCAGCACCAGCCGTATTAATATATACAGCATTTGATGGGTAAATTAAGGCGTTATATTGAGGTAAATTCATATTAACAGTAATGTCAAATGAATAATTAGGCAAATAAGGATTATTATTACTGTTCCCATTATCTTTATCACAAGAGGAAAACATTAAAATGTAAAATAAAATTATATAAAAATTTTTCATAGTGAATTTTTAAAGCTTTTTAAAAATCAAATTTAATTTTTATATTTGACAAACTAAATAAGTTAACAAAAAAATATAAATAAAATTGTATCTTTGTGAAAAGGAATCCCATCGGTATGGGATTTTTTCTATTTTATAAAACAATGTAGTTATGAGCACAGTATCTTATTATACAGCAGAAGGATTAAAAAAATTAAAAGACGAATTAGATCATTTAAAATCTGTTGAACGTCCAAAAGCATCTCAAGCCATTGCAGAAGCAAGAGATAAAGGAGACTTATCTGAAAATGCAGAGTACGATGCAGCAAAAGAAGCACAAGGATTATTAGAAATGAAAATTTCTAAGATGGAAGAACTAGTTGCAAATGCAAGAATTATTGATGAATCTACCTTAGACTTATCAAAGGCCTTAGTATTATCAACAGTAAAAATTAAAAATCAAGCGAATGGAATGGAACTAAAATACACTTTAGTTGCAGAAAGTGAAGCTGATTTAAAATCGGGTAAAATTTCTGTAACCTCTCCTATTGGAAAAGGTTTACTAGGTAAAAAAGTTGGAGAAATTGCAGAAATTAGTGTTCCAAACGGAAAATTAAATTTTGAAATTTTAGAAATAACACGTGACTAATTTAATGCAATGATTAGTCAATTGGTCAATGTGCCAAAAAATAGACTAATTGAAAATTTTAAAAAAATGAGTTCTATTTTTACAAAAATCATAAACGGAGAAATTCCGTGTTACAAAATAACAGAAACCGAAGATTTTATTGCTTTTTTAGATGTAAATCCAAATGCGAAAGGTCATGCTTTATGTGTACCAAAGCAAGAAATTAATAAAATTTTCGACATGGAAGAAGCGCTTTATCTAGGTTTAATGGCCTTTTCAAGAAAAGTTGCCATTGCTTTAGAAAAGACGGTTCCTTGTAAAAGAATTGGAGTTGCCGTTGTTGGACTTGAAGTCCCACACGTACACGTACATTTAATTCCACTTCAAGACATGGACGATATGCGTTTTCAGCGAAAAACGACTTTATCGCCAGAAGAATTTTCTGCTTTAGCTAATGAAATAGCTTCAAATTTATAATTAAAAAAGCCATAATTTAAATTATGGCTTTTTTTATACAGTTGCTTTCTTGAAACTCATTTGCATAGTAGTTCCTTTTCCAATTTCCGAATGTACTACTCTTATTTTTCCTTTGTGATAATCATTTACAATTCGTTTAGTTAAAGAAAGTCCTAATCCCCATCCTCTTTTTTTCGAAGTATAACCTGGTTCAAAAATCTTTTTAAATTTATTTTTTGGAATTCCACTACCTGTATCAATTATGGTAATATAAACAAGTTTTTCTCCTTCTACAATTTCAATAGACAATTCTCCTTTTCCTTTCATAGCATCGATGGCATTTTTAACTAAATTTTCAATAGTCCAACTATGTAAAGTAGGATTAATGTTCACCAAAATATTTTTTTCAGGAGCTTTAAAATCAAATTTAACCTGTTTTGAACTTCTAGATTGAAGATATTCAAAGGACCTTTTTGTTTCATCAACTATATCTTTAACCTCCAATAAAGGTTCAGAACCAATTTTAGAAAATCGATCAGTAATCGTTTGCAAACGAGTAATATCTTTTTCAATTTCTTCAATGGTAGTTGGGTCAATAGCTTCCATTTTTAACAATTCTAGCCAGCCAATCAAAGAAGACAAAGGTGTACCAATTTGATGCGCCGTTTCTTTTGCCATTCCCGCCCATAACTTATTTTGCGTTGCCATTTTAGTAGCCCGATAAAAATTGTACACAACACCTCCAAACAAAAAAGCAACTAACAATAAAGCAACAGGATAATACTTTAATTGATTCAACATTGGTGAATCGCCATAATATAATAATTGGTATTCTTTATCGGAAAGTTGAACTCTAATTGGTGCATTTTGGTTTTTAATTTTCAACAGAAATTCTTTTAGTTTCAAACTATCTTTAACTATATTTTCTTCAATATTTGCCTGATTTAGAATTGCACCGTTTTTATCAGTTAAAATTAATGGAATGGATTGATTATTAGATAAAATAAATAGTGGAAGATCAATATCCGTATTTTCATTTGCATTCATAATGCTTTTTTGAGCTGTAGCCCATAACTCCATTTTATTTCGTTCTTCGTCTTTAAAAATTTGAAAAAAGATATAAGTATTCCAAAGTATTAAGGAAGCGATTAAAAAAGAAGAAATAATGATTACCCAACGGGTCAAATTTCGCTTATCAGAAAATTGCATGAAATCAAATTTGAGTAAAAATAACGCTAATTTTGCTAAAAGTCAAAAGACAAAAGTCAAAAATTGGTTTAAAATTAAATTTACTTTTTAATTATACAATTGGGCATTATAAATTCATTTAATTTTAAAGTATATTTGCTAAAAAAATAACACACATGTTAAGTATTAATCCGAAAGAACTTGCTCCTGCAAAATTACAAGGGTATTTACAAACAGCTATTGCACCTAGACCTATTGCGTTTGCTAGTACCGTAGACGAAAATGGCAATCCCAATCTATCACCATTTAGTTTTTTTAATGTCTTCAGTAGCAATCCTCCTATTTTAGTTTTTTCTCCTGCTAGAAGAGTTCGAGATAATACGATAAAACACACTTTAATTAACGCCCAAAACACAAAAGAAGTAGTTATAAATGTTGTGAATTATGACATGGCACAACAAATGAGTTTATCGAGCACGGAATATCCAGATGGCGTAAACGAATTTGAAAAAGCAGGATTTACGATGTTAGCTTCAGATGTTGTACAACCATTTAGAGTTGCAGAAAGTCCGGTTCAATTTGAATGTAAAATAAATGAAATAATTGCCTTAGGCGATCAAGGTGGCGCCGGAAACTTAATCATTTGCGAAGTTGTGAAAATCCACATTCGCGAAGAAGTTTTAGGTGAAGACGGCATGATTGACCAACACAAAATCGATGTAGTTTCCAGATTAGGAAGCAATTGGTACAGTAGAGCCAACGCTGGTTTATTTGAAGTGGAAAAACCATTAACAACTTTAGGAATTGGTGTGGATCAAATTCCAGCTTTTATAAAAGAAAGCAACCATTTTAATGGCAATGATTTAGGAAAATTAGGGAATATAGAAAAAATTCCAACTGAAGAAGAAATTGCTATCTTTGTAAAAGAAAATTTTGAAGTCAAAGCTGTTTTAAGTGCTGACGACATAGATAAAAAATTCGAAAAAGCAAAAGAATATTTAGACCAAAATAAAGTATTAAACGCCTGGAAATTATTATTAGCAGAAAAATAAAATTAGAGTATTATGGAAGTAATTGGAAAAATCAAAGTAATTAACCCTACACAAGAGGTTAGTGCCTCATTCAAAAAAAGAGAATTAGTTGTAACTACAGAAGAGCAATATCCTCAACATATTTTAATTGAATTTACTCAAGCAAGAGTAGACGACTTAAACAATTATCAAGTTGGAGAACCAGTAAAAGTTTCAATAAATTTAAGAGGTAGAGAATGGGTAAACCCACAAGGAGAAACTAAATATTTCAATTCTATACAAGGATGGAGAATTGAAAAAATGGCTCCAGCTTCTTCTCAAACAAGTGCTCCTTCAGCTAACATGATGCCTCCAATGCCTGCAGCAGATGCATTTGAACCGGCTACTAATTTCAACGAAGAAGAACACGACGATTTACCTTTCTAAAAGTTAGAAATCAGAATTTAGAAGTCAGAAGTTTTATAATTTCTGACTTTTTCTTTTTCTAAATACTAATTTCTAAATTCTAAATTTAAAGAGATGTATTTTCTATCCAAAGAACTTTACTTTCCTCCTATTTCTGAAACCTCACCTGAAGGGATATTAGCTATTGGAGGCGATTTAAGTCCTGAACGTTTAATATTAGCTTACCAAAACGGAATTTTCCCTTGGTTTAATGATGACGAACCTATACTATGGTGGTGTCCAGAAGAACGCATGGTCTTATTTTTTGAAGACTTAAAAATATCAAAAAGCATGCGAAGTATTATAAATCAAAAAAAATTCAATGTCACTTTTAATACCGCTTTTAAAGAAGTCATTACCAATTGCAAAAAAGCAAATAGAAAAGACCAACAAGGCACATGGATTACAGATGAAATGGTAGCGGCTTATTGTAAATTGAACGAATTAGGTATAGCAAAAAGCGTAGAAGTTTGGCAAAACAATGAATTAGTGGGTGGCTTATACGGCATAGATTTAGGTCATGTTTTTTGTGGCGAAAGCATGTTTTCAAAAGTATCAAATGCTAGTAAAGTTGCTTTTATACATTTAGCCAAACAATTAGAGCATGCAAATTACCAATTATTAGATTGTCAAGTTTATAACGAACACTTAGAAAGTTTAGGTTGCGTGGAAATTGATAGAGAAGATTTTTTAAATATATTGAAAAACATCAATTAATTTAACAATAAATTGTTATTTTTACAATGTTTTTTATTAAATTAATAATATTTTACCCCCCTTTTTTAAACTGCAACCTAACTTCCAAAAATACCAATATGACAGATATAATCGTTTTTTCATTAAGTCTTAGCGGTCTATTATTTTTAATTTTTAATACAATTTTGTTTTTTACGAATAAAGAAATTCGGAAAAAAACTGGAAAAATATTTTTAACTTATTTACTTTCTCTTTGTGTTGTAGAAATAACTTGTCATATTATTGGTTTTTTATCTTACGGAAATAATTTTTTTATATCACACTTCTATTTCTACTTTCAATTATTGTATATCTCACTGCTGTACAGAAAATTAATTTTAAATAATTTAATTAAATCAGTTATTCTAGTTATACTCCTAATACAAACAATTATTTTAGGTGTTTTATACAGTACTGACCCTAATTCTTTTTGGGTATTTAACAATTATGAAATAATTTCAATTTCATTAATTTTGATTACCTATGCACTATATTATATTTTTTCAAATTTATCTACTGAGCATCGATATTTCAACTTTTCAATTGGTTTGATTCTTTATTTTGCTTGTAGTGTTGCTATTTTTTCTGTTGGAAATTTAGAATTAGTGCTATGTAAAGATCCTTATATAGATATTTGGATTTTCAATGTTATTTTCTTTATCATTTTTCAATTTTTTATACTGAAAGAGTATCTATTTTTAAGATCAAAAGACAACTGATTTAAATGAGTGCCTTGGTAAAATCTTTATTGCTTTTTATAGTTATTTTGTTTTTTATAAAACCTGAATTTATTTATGCGTTGAATTCTGACACCTTTTCTTCTACAACTTTAAAAACAATTGTAAAACAAGGAGATTCTATTTTTGAAAACAAAAGCACTATTTCCGATCAAACCATTAGAGAAATTAAGAAAAGTCAGATTTTACTACTTATTATCATTACATTTTTTGTGTGTGGTTTCTTATTCTTAATCTATCACTTAAAAAAAATAAGTATTATTAACCAAAAACTTGAAAACTATTCAAAAGAAAATGAATTCCTTATTAGCGAAACAAATCATAGAGTTAATAATAATTTACAACTCATTTCATTATTAATTTCTGAATCGTTACGAAAAAAACAAAATGAAAATAATAAAAATGACTTGATAAGTCTACAATCTAAAATTGACAGTATTGCTTTGCTTCACAGGCATTTATATAAAGACAAAAATGTAAACAAAATAAATTTGAGCAACTATTTAATTGAAGTAAAAAACAACTTTAATCAAATTGAAACTGAACAACAATTAAAATTAGATTTTCAAATTGATACGATAGAAGTTCATTCGGATAACGCAATGTATCTTGGCTTATTAATTACTGAATTGATAATTAACTCTATGAAATACGCTTTTGAAGAAAATCAAGCAAGAACGATTACTATTAGCATACTAAAAATGCAAAACAAGTTTACCTTTAACTATTCCGATAATGGACAGAAAAACAATTCTAAAGAAATACATCCAGTTTTAGTTGAACAATTGTGTCAGCAAATAGGAGTAAATCCTGTTATTATTATTAATAATGGTTTTCATTTAAATTTTACAAAATCAATAGAAAATGCCTAAAATATTAATTGTGGAAGATCAAGTCCTGATTGCTAATTATATCAAAAACATATTAGCTGATAACGAGATAACCGATGTTGAGCTAGCCTTTACAGTTGAAATTGCAACAGACAAGTTAAAAGTATATACACCTGATATTATTTTACTCGATATTAATCTTCACGGCAAAAATACTGGTGTTTTATGGGCAAAAGAATTTGTTAAAAAAGGTCAGATAATATTTATCACTGGACAAACGGAAAAAGAAACCATGCTGAAAGCATTTGAAGTGAACCCAGTTACTTATTTAACCAAACCAGTTAAGGAATCCGATTTAATTGCAGCTATTGAGTTGGCTAAGATAAAAAATAAAGTAAATTATGTTATTGTTAAAAATGGTTTTGACGAAGTTAAGTTGCATTTTGAAGACATCCTTTTTCTAAAAAGTGATAAAAACTATGTCGATATCCAATTGACAAACAAAACAATAACCGTACGTAACACATTGGATAACTTTTGCAAAGAACTAGACAATGATTTGTTTTTCAGAGTGCATCGTTCTTATGTGGTAAATAAATCTAAAATAACCCAAAAAAAATCATCTTCCATAAAGGTCGACGATTTTGAATTGCCAATTTCAAGAAATTTTACATTTGATTTTTAATTTCGTCCACAAATTTTTGCAAATCATCCCAACAAAATAATTAGTATTTATTTTAAAAATATTTTTGTTTCATAAACTTTAAATATTGATGGTATGAAACAAAAACTTTACTATTTACTATCCTTTTTCTGGATAAGTTATTTTTCTATTGGACAAAATGCAACACACTTAAATTTTGATGGCACAAATGATTTTGTACTTTCTACTAATCAAATTACTACCAATACAGAAAATCAATCGTATCAACTATGGTTTAGAATACCAGCATTACCTGCAAATAATGATCGTTTAATACAAAGAGGTAGTGACTCAACAGGAGGTTGGTCAGTTCAAATGGATGTTACTTCAACTGGTAAATTAAGTGCTGGAATTAGCGCTTCTCCTGATACCTTTATAACAGGAACTACTACATTAAACACAAACACTTGGTATTTAGCTACATTTGTCTTTGAAAACAATAACGCATTACGATTATATTTAAATGGAAATTTAGAAGCATCTATAGCAATAGGAAATAGAGTGTTAAGAAATTCCGATAATAAGTTAAGAGTTGGTTCAGGAAATATTGCAAGTGAATTTTTTAGAGGTGACATTGATGATGTAAGAGTTTGGAATATTGCCTTAACACAAACAGAAATAATGAATAGCATGAATTGTGAATTACAAGGGAATGAAACGGGATTAGCATTATATTATAAATTTAATCAAGGTGTAGATCAAGCAAATAATACAACAATTACAAATTCTTTAGATGCTACTACAAATAATAATAACGGAATTTTAACAAATTTCACATTAAACGGGACAACATCAAATTGGTTAGCAGGGTCTCCAATTTTTACTCCTGGAAACCCTATAGTTTCATCTCCAATTATTTACAATCAAGGGACTACAGCTTCTGTATTGACTGCAACAACAGGTTCAAATGGAACTGGATTAATGTGGTATACAACAGCAACAGGAGGAACAGGCTACACAACGGCTCCTACGCCAAACACAGCAACAGCCGGAACAACTTCATACTGGGTTTCTTCAACAAATGCAAATGGTTGTGAGAGTGCAAGAACTCAAATTGTAGTGAATGTAATTGTGGCTAATAATGAATGTTCTAATGCAATCAACTTAACTGTTGGGGCAAGTTCGTTTAATGATTTCCCTGTAAATGTTAATTTAACAACAGCAACTAATTCTGGTACTCCTACACCAACTTGTGGAAATTTCCAAGGAGGAGACGTATGGTATACAGCTACTATTCCAGCATCAGGCAACATAGTAATTGAAACTAACGGAGCTGGAAATTATGATACAGGTTTAGAAATTTATTCTGGTACTTGTGGCACATTCTCTTTAGTAACTTGTGATGATAATACTGGAAATAATGATTATTCAAAAATAATTTTATTAGGACAAACACCTGGAACGGTTTTATATATTAGAGTTTGGGAAAATTTCTGGGGAAATTCAAATGCACAATTCCAAGTAGCAGCTTATGATTATGTAGTTCCTGCTACCCATTTAAAATTTGATGGAACAAATGATTTTGTACTTTCTACTAATCAAATTACTACCAATACAGAAAATCAATCGTATCAACTATGGTTTAGAATACCAGCATTACCTGCAAATAATGATCGTTTAATACAAAGAGGTAGTGACTCAACAGGAGGTTGGTCAGTTCAAATGGATGTTACTTCAACTGGTAAATTAAGTGCTGGAATTAGCGCTTCTCCTGATACCTTTATAACAGGAACTACTACATTAAACACAAACACTTGGTATTTAGCTACATTTGTCTTTGAAAACAATAACGCATTACGATTATATTTAAATGGAAATTTAGAAGCATCTATAGCAATAGGAAATAGAGTGTTAAGAAATTCCGACAATAAGTTAAGAGTAGGATCAGGAAATATTGCTTCTGAATATTTTAATGGAGAAATTGATGAAGTTCGTGTTTGGAATGCTGCATTAACTTCTACCGACATTTTAAACACAATGAATTGCGAATTACAAGGCATTCAAAATAACTTAAAAATTTATTATAAGTTTAATCAAGGTTTTGATAGTATAAATAACAGTACTGTAACTTCTGCAACTGATAATTCTGGGAACACAAACAATGGAACATTAACTAATTTTACTTTAAATGGAGCTACTTCTAACTGGAAAGCTGGATCTGTTATGACAACTGGTACTACTTGTACAACTTTAGGTAATCCTGATTTTGTAAACAATAGTAGTGAATTAAAAATTTACCCTAATCCATCAAATGGTTATTTTACAATTGAAACTGAAGAGGAATTATCAATTACAGTTTATGACTTAATAGGAAAATTAATTTACACAAATAAAGCTAAAATTGGGATCAATCAAATCGATCTAAATAATTTTGAAAATGGCATTTACATACTGAATCATATTGATAATATTGGAAACAATAATTCAATTAAATTAATAAAAAATTAATGAAATACTTAATTATTAAATATAGACTTGAATTTTTTTTAATGCTATTGTATTTATTATTAGCTGGAATTACAGTATATATTTATTATTTATAAAAAAAGAGGGGCAGTTTTAGACTGCCCTCTTTTTATTTATTTAAGTTCTTAATACCAAACAATATCTAAATCCTATTATTTTTCAATTCTATCCTGAAATTTCACATATAAATCTTCTACTTTTTTTCTCGCCCAAGGTGTTTTTCTTAAAAAAGTCAAACTCGATTTTATAGATGGGTTACTTTTAAAACAATTAATTGGAATTAATTCAGCCAACGTATCAAAACCAAAATAAGCCACAAGTTTTTCGACAATATATTGCAGTGTTTTACCGTGAAGTGGATCCATATCGCTATTAAATTAGAAGTTAGAAAGGTTTTGAGTAAATTTAAAATTTAGAAATCATAAACTGGAAACTGAGGCTATTTTCTGAGACTAAAAACTAACCTCTAGTCCAACAATCTTCCACATGATCATTTATCATTCCTGTTGCTTGCATGTGCGCGTAAACAACTGTTGAACCCACAAATTTAAACCCTCGCTTTTTCAAATCTTTACTCAATTGATCGGAAACTTCAGTTGTAGCGGGAACATCTTTTAATGTTTTAGGGCAATTATCAATTGGTGTTCCATTAACAAAACCCCAAATATAGTTGGAAAAACTACCAAATTCTTTCTGTACTTTTATAAAAGCTTGCGCATTAGTTACAGCAGCTTTAATTTTTAATTTATTACGAATTATTCCAGTATCTTCACATAATACTTGAATTTGCGCATCTGTAAATTGGGCTACTTTATGCACATCAAACTTTTTGAATGCTTTTCTAAAATTTTCTCTCTTCGCTAAAACAGTATACCAACTTAAACCCGCCTGAAACGTTTCTAGAATTAGAAACTCAAAAATAGTAGCATCATCATATACAGGTTTACCCCATTCCTTATCATGATAATTTCGATACAAATCATCTTTTTCACACCAAGCACATCTTGTTTTACTCATTGTTATGAATGTATTTTTCAATTAAATAATGACCTAAATAAATTAAAGGTGTTAGTAATATTGCAATTATCAACTTAAAAGCATAACCTGTAAAAGAAAATTCTACATATTGAGATGTTGTCCAAATACCTGGCAAATAAAAAGCAATTCCTCCTACCACAAAAGAATCTATTAATTGCGAAAGTACAGTTGAACCTGTACTTCGCAACCATAACATTTTATCTCCTGTTTTTTCTTTGAAGTAATTAAAAAAAGTAACATCTAAAAATTGAGCCACCAAAAAAGCTGTAATCGACCCGATAATAATTAAACTACTTTGACCAAAGACTTGATTAAAAGCTTCATTACTAACCGGACTTATTCCTTTTGCTTCAGGAATTTTCATTGCAAAATATAGAATTAGAAAACAATAAGATATCAATCCGGCAGTGATTAAGCTTAAACGTTTTACCCCTTGTTTTCCAAAATATTCATTGATTAAATCGGTCACAATAAACACAATAGGCCAAGGCAAAATCCCCATACTCAACACAAATGGTCCAACTTGTATTAATTTCCCACCTATAAGTTCTGCAGTTACAGCGTTTGTAATAAAAATACCTGCAAGAATTACATAAACAATTTCCTTCTTGGTTCTTAGCATATATTAATATTCTTCGTCATAATATTCATCCTCAGTATAGCCAGTAGTATTGCCTTGTTTTTTTGCAAAATTAACTCTTAGATGATTATCATTTAGCGATTTATCAATTAACATTTTAATATTTTCCTCAATCTCTTTTTCTTCTAAAAAACGTTTAGAATCTAATTTCATAAACGCTTTTAAATTTAGACGTTCTTTATCTTCAATAAACGCAATTCCAGAAATATTTTCCGACTGAGAGGCATAAGAATCTTCCTCGATATTTACATTTTTATAAAAGAAATATACAATCTTTTTATCTTTAAAAATTAACTCTCTTTTTCCTAAAAATACAATGGAATCTTTTTTGTCTTCAACATCTTCATAATAATCAATGGCTGCTTTAACAATTGTATCTTGAGTATATTTATCTAAAATATCAAATTGTTTATTATGATATAACATTTGGAAAGCGCTGTATCTAGTTTTAGGGCTTTCAATTAATTTTAGCGCTTCAGATTTATCTAATTTTTTATTTTTAGCTAGCTCTTTATTTGCAAGTGCAACATTTAAATCATCTATTTTTAAATCTTGTGCTTTTTGAAATAATTGATTTACTTCTTTATCGTTTTTATAAGCATACAAAATTGACAAATAACTATCTAAGTCTTCTATTGGCGCTTCGTCATCATAATCATAGTCGTCTTCATCTTTAGATTCTTGTTTACTTTTCCAACTAAGAAGTCTCTTATACTCAAGTTTAGCATTAGTAACTAACATCTTTTTATAAGATTTAATCTTTTTAGCATGAACTTTTTCTGATTCTAATAAAGTTTTCACAAAATCTACTACTGGTTCATGATATTCTTTTATACTATAATACTCTAATACTTGAGGATAAAGAGTATGTGAATTTTCAATATCATATGTAAACATATTAAACAATCCAGAAATCTCATATTTATTATCAGATATTGGTAAATCATAGTCTAATAATTCACCTATTTTCTTATAAGCTTCTTTTGTTTTTTGAGAAGTTAACGCACGTAAAACAGCAAATTGAATTGATGTATTTACATTTTCTTTTTTATAAGCTTGTTCTAAATACGGAATGATTTCTGAGGATTTTATTGAACCTATTTTTTCGTAAATATCAGCAACTAATTCTTGTTCATCACTTTTAAAATTAAAATTGGCTAATATTTCTTTCAGTTTAGGAAAATCTTCTTTTTCTACAGTTAAGTTATCAAACGATTTAATTGCTGAAATTCGAATACTATCGTGTTCACTATTTAAATCTTCTTCAAAGAATTTTAATTTATTTTCAAAAACAGTTCTTGAAGGTACATTTTCATCTACTTTGAAAGAAGTAAATACTTTTTCAACAAAAGGATCATCGTTTTTATAATTTTTATCAACTAATGTTTTCAACATGTACGTTTCGCCCTTTTTAAGCACAACTTTATATTTTATAGCTTGAGTTGACTTAGGTTTTGTTGCTAAAACTTCATAAACAAAATAATCATTTTTAGCATCTGAAGTTATTTTTTCGTTGATTAATTCTAATTTTTCTTTAGAAACTAATCCTAATGTTTTTTCCCAAGTTGAAGAGGCATAATCAATAGGATCAAATTTATTATCTTTTTTATTATCAACTTCTGTAGTTACATTTGGAACATAATTATTATCAATAGCAGCTGCTTCAACAGCAACGGCAATATCTTCAACGCCATCACCTCCAACAACTTCATCGTATTTTTCTGATTCAAAATCAGTTGCTAAATTTTTTCTCAAATTAGCATATAAAGAATCTATTGCTTTATAACTTTCATAACGATGAGAACCATAATAATTTAATTCAACTAAAGTTTTATTTGGTGAGAAAAACTCATAGGATTTATTTTTTGGCAAGAAATGGTTTTTCTTTTTTTCATCATAATCGTATCTGTTCTTTCTGTCAAATTTAAAATCTAAATATTCGTTTTCTTTTTTAGGAACTTCAACAGTAAAATAGGCCGTTGAATCCTTAAAAACTTTGTATTGAACATTAGTAACATGAGGTTGAATAGAGAAAGAATTAAAAAACTGATCTACTTTATTTTTAGAAGCATTTCTAGCACCAAGCAAATAATATTTATTGCCTTTTAAGACAGATTTCAAATAAATTTGCTGTTCTTCAATTGGGGCTTGCGACACAAATTCATATTTTTTAGCATCGAAATGTGTTTTTGTAGAATCTAAATCATGTTGGTTATAATATTCATAATGCATGCGCTTTAATTCAAATTCTGAATCCTCCAAATTTGAATTATCTAATATCGATTTTTCAACAACAAAATAAGTTGCTTTTTCTTGCTCATCATAAGCATATAATTCCACATCATTTAATTGCTTATTTTCTTTTTTATTTCCAACTACAACATTATAGGAAGGAACTTGAACTTGAAATCCTCCTTTATAAGGCAAAATAGTTTCCCAATCTTGTTTGTAATTTTTAAGCTTGATGTTATTATAAACCTCATCTTCATATTTACGAACATAATCGCCTTCCCCACCCATAATCACAGCAATTATTTCTAATGGAGTAATATAATATCTATAGCGTTGCGCTTTACTTGTTTTAGTTTTACTTTTTATATCATAAACTAAATAATTTTTTTCAGAAAATGTTTTCTTTTCTAAAATTTCACCTGGAATATTTTCAAAAAACAAACTATCTAATGTTTTAGGATTAAAGAATTTATCTTTTTTATTTACATAATCTTTAATCAATAATCGTTTTACATTTATAAAACCTCCATTTGCCAAATCTGGAGATTCCATATTTTCTCCACTTTCAAGTACTAGTGGAAACAAAGGCAACGTAATCATACCATCTGATGATGATTTCACTTGTAAATTAGGTTTAACAAAGAACTCCTCGATCTGTTTTTTTAAATTTTTTCCTTTGTCTGTATATTCACTTATGATTGGTTTAACCGTGTAACCTTTTCTTCTTAAAATTTCAATCATTCCATTTTTACCAGGTAAATGCGCTGCTCCAACTGCACTAAATAAGCTACCCGTTTTCATAATAGAATCCATGCTTTTTGCCATAGTTTCATTTCTATCATACAACATAGCCTTCATGTAGGATTTGGGTGAAGAAAGCACATTTAATGTATCGATTAAATCTAAATCTTTTTCACGATAAGCATCTGTTAAAACATCATTATAAGATCTTTTTTTAAGAATTTTTAATAGTACTTGCTTATTCTTATCTACTTCTTTAACATCCATTTCTGCTTCAGCTTTCATGATATTTAAAGTAGTTTTTTTAACATCTTCAAGTCCTAAGGTTTTTTTTCCATACTTTTTTCCCGTTCTATAGATAAACATATCTAAATAGGTCTCCTCCTGATACTCTTGATTCGCTTCATTTGTTCTTGATAGCAAACTAATTAAATTATAATTGGTACTTCTAAACAAAGGATAAAGATTGTCTTTTTTTACAGGCTGTGCATAAAATCTTGAATAGAAAGGACCATACTGATATATTCCTTGATAAAAACTAAACAAATCATATAATTCAGTCCAAGTATTGGGTTCACTTTCATTAGCAATGAAATCAGAAGCCATTAATTTTTCAAAAAAAGCATCAGACAAATGATACGAAACCTTTTCACTAACGTGCATAGTTCCATACATATATGATTTTTTTGTCAAACCATTACCAGAAATTTCCCAGAATAAGCTTTGGTATTTTTTCTCTTGGGCAAAAGCAGAAAGTGTCAAGAATGACAACAAAAATAAAATTCTTTTCAAAACAATGTTTTTTGGTTATTAAACACCAAATATATGCAAATGAAAAGGATTTTAAATAAGTATAAAAGAAATAATTTTCAGACTATTTCCACTTTAAGGATTCCATGATTTGTTTCATGTCATTTTTTATATAATCTGCCGCAGGTAAAATAGAATCAAAATTTGGTTTTGCATAAAAATACATGCTTCCCACTAAGAAATTTTTTGTACTATCAGTAGCATAAAACTGAGCATTAGTTGCCGCATTACCACCTACTTGATAAAACATTCCATAAACTTTTTTTGAAGGATTCACATAAGGTTGCTCAGCAATATCATTTGCTTTAATCACATGTTCATAGGTTAATTTTTGAGCATCTATTAATAGTTTCTCTAAGTTACTATTAACTTTTTTATAGGTTAAATACACCGTTGCTTTCATTTTAGGATAATGCAATTCCAAACCACAATCAGCGGTTTGTTTTACTTTAACAACTGTATTTTTATCAAATGTAAATGGGCAATCGTTTGCAAACGATTCGTATTTGGCTGGCGGATATTCTAACCTTAATTGTCCTTTTGGTTTTGGTTTAGTATCTTCTCCACAGGAAATAACAGCTACAGATATTAGTAAGAAAAAAATATATATTTTCATTTTAAGCGAATTGATTTATGCAAGCAAATATACTAAAAACATTAGTTATCTAAAAAGAAAGAGAATAGTCACAACTAACGACTATTCTCTTTCTTTATCATATGAATTAAGTACCTAACTTCCTAAATCTTCAAAATTTACATCATTTGAAGGCGGATTAGATGGTGCTTTTGACAATTCAGTATCTTTTTTAGTATTTAAAAAGGTAAATTCAGTTACTTGAATTTCAGTAGTATACTTAGTAGTACCATCTTCTGCTTGCCATTGACGCGATTTAATTCTACCTTCAATGTATATTTTATCACCTTTAGATAAATATTTTTCACATAATTCAGCAGCTTTGTTTCGCACAACAATATTATGCCATTCAGTAGAAGTTATTTTTTCACCAGTAGATTTATTAATGTAAACCTCATTTGTTGCAAGCGGAAATCTTCCTATACAATTTGTTGCATCAAAATAATGCATTTTTACTTCGTCTCCTAAATGTCCTATTAGAATAACTTTGTTTAACGTACCGTTCATGGCTTATACTTTTTATCAAATTTAGTGAAAAATTATCTATAACACAATCTTTTCAATAAATTTATGCAAGACTATTGGAAAGGGCAACTTTTTTACTTCTTCCAAAGGGATTGCAGCTGTATTGATTTCATTTACTTTTAAATGATAAAATTTTATAACTAACTGTTGATGCGAAAGCTTATGCACAACATCAAAATGATTTAAATAACTCAATGATTCAATTTGATAGTTTTCATATTTATTTAAAATCATTGGTTCAATTTCTTCTGGTTTTAATTCAGCATCAACCTCCAACAAATCAAATTGATATAAATTTTTCCAAATGTCTTGCTTTTCTCTTTTAGATACTAGAATATTACCCTTTAAATCTTCAACTATAACATAATATAAAAATCGCTTTTTAACAGCAACTTTCTTCAGTTTAATGGGTAATTCATTTACTTTATTTAATCGTAAAGCCTCGCATTTCTCATTAAAAACACACATTTCACAATTTGGATTTTTAGGTATACATTGCAATGCCCCAAATTCCATAATCGCTTGATTAAAATCAGAGGCAAATTTTACATCCATCAACGCTAAAGCGAAATCGAAAAAATAAGACTTAGAAGTTGTTTTAGAAATATCATATTCAATATTAAAAATTCTAGCTAATACTCTAAAAACATTACCATCTACTACTGCTACAGGTTCATTTGAGGAAAAAGAAGCAATTGCAGCAGCTGTATAAGACCCAACGCCCTTTAATTTTAACAACTCTTTGTAAGCTGTAGGGAAAACCCCTTCATAATTTTCCACTATATATTTAGCGGTGTAGTGCAAATTTCTTGCTCTTGAATAATAACCCAATCCTTGCCAAAGTTTTAAAACTTTTTGTTCTTCAGCAAATGCCAAATCAAAAACCGTTGGAAAATTTTCTACAAAGGCCTGATAATAAGGCAAACCTTGATTCACCCTTGTTTGTTGCAAAATAACTTCCGAAAGCCAAATTTTGTATGGATCAGTTGTTCTTCTCCAAGGCAAATTGCGCTTATTTTGGTTGTACCAATGAATTAAAGTTGTTGAAAATTCCATATAAAAAATTAGAATTACAAAAATAATTCATTTATGTAGTTAAATTTTAATCCATTATGCTTGAATTTATGTTTTTTTAATTTGTATATTTGCACTCTCAAAAAAAAACACATAAATATTAATACGAAGAAAAATGACGAAAGCAGACATCGTAGCGAAAATTTCTGAAAAATTAGGACTTGAAAAAGGAGACGTTCAAGCGACAGTAGAATCATTCATGGAAGAAGTTAAAAATTCTTTAGAAACAGGTGATAACGTATACTTAAGAGGTTTTGGAAGCTTTATCATTAAAACGAGAGCTGAGAAAACTGGAAGAAACATCTCTAAAAATACTACAATTAAAATTCCCGCTCACAACATACCTGCTTTTAAACCAGCTAAAGTATTTGTAGAAAGCGTAAAAGAAAAAACTGAAGTTACAGTATAACATTATTATTAATTAAAAAACTACACATTATGCCAAGTGGTAAAAAAAGAAAAAGACATAAGGTAGCAACGCACAAACGTAAAAAAAGAGCAAGAGCTAACCGTCATAAAAAGAAAAAGTAGTTTAAAACTACTTTTCTTTTTTTAAAAGAAAATCGTTCATTGAAAAGACTACCTGTTTAATCAGTAGTCATCGGGTTTTACTACCTGTAAAAAAATGTTTAATCCATTTGTAATTTTATTTAATAGACAATTGGTCTTATAAAAATCATTTACAAATAAAAATATACTGCATGAACAAAGAATTAATCATTAGATCAAGTTCAGATGCTGTAGATTTTGCCTTATTAAAGGATGGAAAACTAATTGAACTACATCAGGAAAAAGAAAAAATTGATGGCAATACGCAATTTCAAGTTGGGGATATTTTTATCGCTAAAATAAGAAAACCTGTTGCCGGACTAAATGCTGCATTTGTAAATTTAGGTCATGAAAAAGATGCTTTTTTACATTATCACGATTTAGGTCCAAATTTAGCTTCTTTGATGAAGTTCATAAAACTTGTAAGCGCAGGTAAATCAAAAGATTATTCACTCAAAAATTTCCCTTTTGAACCAGAAATTGATAAAAATGGTGCTATTTCAGATATATTAAGCGCCAATCAATCGGTTTTAGTTCAAATTGTTAAAGAACCAATCTCTACCAAAGGACCAAGAATAAGTTCTGAGATTTCTTTAGCGGGAAGATATGTTGTATTAGTTCCTTTTTCCGACAGAGTTTCTATATCGCAAAAAATTAACGATAAAGAAGAAAAAGATCGCTTAAAAAAATTAGTACAAACAATCAAGCCAAAGGGATTTGGAGTTATTGTAAGAACAGTAGCTGAAGGCAAAAAAGTAGCAGAAATTGAAAAAGATTTAGAAAACTTGCTCGACCGTTGGTCTGGCATGTGCAAAAGATTACAAACTGCACATCACCCTTCAAAAGTACTTGGAGAATTGACAAAAGCTTCTTCTATATTAAGAGATGTTTTTAACGATACTTTTACTAGCATTCAAGTAGATGATGAAGATTTGTTTTTACAAACGAAGGAGTATTTGCAAGAGATAGCTCCGGATAAAGTGTCTATCGTAAAACACTATCAGTCAAAAGAACTGCCTCTTTTTGAGAAATATCATATTGAAAGACAAATTAAAACTTCTTTTGGAAAAACAGTATCCATGAGCAAAGGAGCTTATTTGATTATTGAACACACAGAAGCATTACACGTTATAGATGTAAACTCTGGAAATCGTTCAAACAAAGCCTTAAGCCAAGAAGATACTGCTCTCGAAGTAAATTTAATTGCTGCAGCAGAAATTGCTCGCCAATTACGTTTAAGAGACATGGGAGGAATTATTGTAGTGGATTTTATTGATATGCAAAATCCAGACAACAGAAAAGTCTTATATGATTTCTTAAGAGAAGAAATGAGTGACGACAAGGCCAAACACAAAATCTTGCCTCCTAGTAAATTTGGATTAGTACAAATTACTAGACAAAGAGTTAGACCTGAAGTTTTAATTAATACCAAGGAAGAAAATCCTACAGAAAATGGAGAAATTGATGCTCCAATATTAATTATAGACAAAATTGCATCTAACCTAGAAAGCATTATTAAAGACCATAAAAAGGTTGTTTTAAACGCACACCCTTTTGTGGCAGCATACCTTACTAAAGGTTTTCCATCATTACGTTCAAAATGGTTTTTTGAACATAAAAAATGGGTGAAAATCATACCACGTGACGCTTACACGTATCTTGAATATCATTTCTTTGATGAAAATGGAAATGAAATTTTATAATAAATTAAACCGTCTCGTTGTTTAACGAGACGGTTTTTTATTCATTTTCTATAACTACTTTTCGCCTTATTTCAACACCACCTTTATCTACAACTGTAATTACATGAACTCCCGTTTTTGCATTCAACGACATTTCATGAAAAGTCTTAGTGGACCCTAAATATTTTTCATCCACATACCAAAAAAGTTCTTCACTCGGATTAGAATGTGCCACTTTTAAAACAACCGGCTGAATTTTCCCCATGAAATCCTTTGTCAAAATAATTTTAGTATGAGCTTTGGGATAAATAAAATCCATATATTTTTCAGCTTGACTTCCTGCACAACCCTCTTTAAAAGGAGGCAACACCATATAATCTGCATTTTTATTTTTATAATACCATTCCATAACCGGCGGTAAAATAAACCAGGATTGCGACACCATATCATTCACATTTTCACATTCGCTAGTTACTCTAAATTGTTTGGTTTTATCCAAATGCACCAACTTGTGATACGGACATGGTTTGGTTTTCTTTGCCGTTTTTGGTATCCACATTTTTTTAGATATACAATATTCCGAAGCAATATGACCGGATTGATCACACACTTCTACCTCATCTAAATCTTTATACGGTTTTTCAAACCAAGTCGATTTAGGTAATAATCGGAATACATCAAACAAAACAGGAGAAGCTGAATCTACTCCCGTTAACATAGGTCTTCCCTCACCTGTAGCATTCCCAACCCACACACTTACCACATAATCTTTCGTTACACCAATAGCCCAAGCATCTCTACTCCCAAAACTAGTTCCGGTTTTCCAGGCAATTTCTAAGGAAGAATCATAAAAGCGCCAAGCTTCATCTGCTTCCGGACGATTCACTTCTTTCATAGCATTAAACGTTTGCCAAATGGCTCCTGCCCCAAAAATTGATTTTTGACTCACTTCAGCACCAAAATCCACTTTTGCATTTACTAAATAATTCAATTGAGCCATTTCGTTTTTTCTGTAGTTTCCTTGATGCTCACAGAAATAAGTATTAGTTCTCGACATATAAGCATACGCTTTAGACAAATCCCACAAATTAGATTCAGCCCCGCCTAAAATCAAAGACAATCCATAATTTGATGGCGCACGATTAATGTTACGCAATTTCAACTTTTGCAATTGCTCATAAAACTTATTCACGGAATAATCTTGCAGCATCAAAACAGAAGGAATATTCAATGAACGCGCCAATGCTCTACTCGCAGGTACAGCTCCATCATAGGTCAAATTAAAATTTTGAGGAGCGTACCCTGAAATCTGTGTTGGCACATCTGCAATTAAAGTTTCAGGTAAAATTTCACCTTCATTCAACATAGAGGCATACAGATAGGGTTTTAAAATACTACCCGTACTTCTTGGTGCTTCAATAATATCTACATCTTTTTGGTGTGCTTTATCAGTTGGTGTATTCCCCACATAAGCCACAACATTATTTGTTTTTACATCCACTACCAAAACTGCCATATTGAATACTTGATTCTGTTTGTAATTTTGGTAATACTGATTTACAATTTCATTGGTTCGCTCTTGAAGATTCAATTGAATTGTAGTTTGGACTTTCTCTCCAGGGTGTTCTTTAGCCGCCTTTTCAACTAAATGAGGAGCAATTTTTGGCAATTCAAAAGGTTTTTGCGGCAAAATTTCTTTTAACGACAATTCAAAAGTTTCTTGATCAAGAACTTTATCTTCATATAATTTTTTCAACAAACGATTTCGTTTCAACAATAATTTTTGTTGATTTTTACCCGGATAAATCAGACTTGGCGCATTGGGTAAAACCGCTAAAGTTGCCGTTTCTGCCCATGACAATTGATGTGGTTTTAGACCAAAATATTTCCATGAAGCCATTTCAATTCCCACCACGTTACTTCCATAAGGTGCGTGCGACGCGTATAATTGCAAAATTTTATCTTTAGAATGACGAAATTCCAATCGAGTAGCTAAAATCATTTCAAATAACTTTTCAAAATAACTTCGCTTCTTATTTTTTCGATGCAAACGAATAACTTGTTGGGTTAAGGTACTTCCTCCCCTTACTACTCTACCGGCTTGTCTGTTTTGTTGGTAGGCATGAAAAATTGAGATGGGATTAAACCCAAAATGATAATAAAAATGCTGGTCTTCAAAAGCAACTATACATTTTTTAAATTTCTCTGGAATAGTATCGTTTTCAGGAAAACGCCATTGCCCGTCTGCAGCAATCTTTGCTCCTAACAATTGTCCGTCGGCACTTTCTACTACAGTTGAATATGGTTCTTCAAACAAAGTAAAAGGCAACGAAAAATAATATAGAATCAGTATAATAGAGAAAACAATTGATTTCTTTTTATTGTTTTTGATTTTAGCTAAGATCGACTGATAGAATGTGATGAATTTATTTTTCATTTTTAAGAATTAATTAACCGACAGCAATAACTGCCGGTTAAAAAATTAATTTATTTCACAATTTGTAGCCATTGACCTTTTGTTCGCACAACGTAATTATTATCATACATCGCTTCACATTGAACCCCTGGCAAATAATATTGACCTAAATAGGTTGCATTTAACAACACCTTAAATGTTCTTGACTCCCCTCTTCGTAATGAGAAATAGAATTGTGTTCGATCATCACGAATATCAATATTATCAGCTACATTATTGCCATAATTACCAAATGCCGTATGACGAGAATTCATAATTTCAAATCCAGATGGCACCAATTGAGTTAAAGCTAAATTTGACATGGATTCTGTTCCTTTATTGGTAATGGTTATTTCAGCAACAACTTCTGTCCCTTGTTTCACTTGTTGTAAGCCTAACGCAACTCCCCCTTTAGTTTTATACTGCACTGTTGCATTTAAGTTTCGTTGCATCACTTTTTCTTGTCCCACAGGTAAAACCCCCGAATTTGTAACTCGTACATAAATAGCCGCTTTTCCATTATTTTTGACCAAAGTAGCATTTTTACCCGTTTTCACTTCTAATTTTCTATCTGTAAACGATTTAGTTGTTGAAATCACATTATTTTTACCTCCAAAAGTATAAGCCACCTGTATGCCATTTCCTTTGTTTTTAATTGCAAATTTTGACATCGCATACAAGGCATAAGCTGTTGATTGCGTGCTCATATATTTAGAAGACGATAAATCTTTAGCTACTTTATTGGCTTGAACAAAAGCTTCTTTCGTTTTATCTACTAAAACATAAGTTTCTAACAACATTGCTCTGTTTCGTTCTTCAGAACCATAATAATAACCATATAAATTTTTATCTAATTGTGCTGATGTTCCATTAACAATTGAAAGTGCTATTTTCTTTTGTCCGATTAAAGCATAAGCAGTTGCTAATCTAAATTTTGATTCATTAGAAATTCCCACCGTTTCACGCAAACGGTTCATAGAAGCCATATCGGCCTGACCCGCTAAAGCCAATGTATACAAACGATACGCCTGTGCAAAATCATTATTCAGAGTGGATTCATAACGCCATCTTTTAGCAATATTTTGCTGATAAGCAATCCATTTTTGTTTGAATCCATGAGGCAATGCATAACCTTTTTTCTCAGCTTCCATCATAAAATGTCCGGCATAAGAAGTTCCCCAATCATCCGCATAATTTGTACCTTGCCAATACGACAAGGAACCATTACCTAACTGAAAATTACTTAATTTTTGAATTGCTGTATTAACATTATTTTGAATTTGCGTTCTTCTATTTGCATCAATATCCACAACATCATTCAAATACAATTGAGGAAAGACAGCAGATGTCGTTTGTTCTACACAACCGTGTGGGTATTGAATCAAATAATTCAATCTTCCGTTGAAATTCACCGTTGGGAAAGCAGAAATTTCTAATCGAGCGCTATTTGAACTAGCAACACCAAAGGTATTCCAATGTAAAGATTTTGAACTGTTTGCCGGAATTACCACATCAATAAAATCGTGCGATGATGGGTTTGGATTTACCACATCTACTTCCACTTTGTAATTTGTTTTCTCTTTCCCTGAAGTTGCTATCAATTCCAAGTTTGCAATTCCAGAATAATCAGCAACCGCCACATCAAAAAACACTACTTTTTCATCTGGATTAGCAAAAGAAATCTGTTGGATTGCTTTACCAACAACTTTTACTCCATTTGAAGATTTTAATTGCACAGTTACATTTTTTATATGTTTTTCCATAGCAAATACAGTAACCGGAATGGTTATACGTTCTCTTGGTGATATTTTTCTTGGGAATGAAACCAATGCCATTAAAGGTTTCTTTACTAAAGTTGTTTTTTCTGCACTTCCATAGGCCGATTCTTTTGCATTGGCCGCCACCACCATAGTACGAACAGAACCAATATAATTTGGCAACACTACAGCATGACTTTTGGTTTCTCCTTTTTTTAGTTTAAAAGGCCCTACATAATATACAACGGGTTTAAAACGATTCGCTTTTTTTGTTTTACCCGCTCCTAAATCTTGATCCCCACCAATACTAAATATTTGATTGATTTTACCTCCATAGGCCCCAATAACCTCATCATAAATGTCCCATGTTTTCACTCCCAACGCTTGTTTCGCATAAAATTTATCCCAAGCATTTGGTGTTCTAAATCGAGTTAAATCCAGCAAACCATCGTCAACAATTGCCAGTGTATACGTCATTTCTTTACCTGATTTTTCACTCACCTTTATTACCGTTTTTTGTTCAGGTTTTAAAGTATTTGGCATTGTTATTTCAGGTTGTAACACCGTATTTTTATCCACAACTTCGATAGGCAAAATCCCATACATTCTTATTGGTGCATCATTTTTAGTAGACGCATGTGGTTTCAATAAAGAAATATGCACATAAACATTGGGTGCCATTTCCTTCGTTATTGGAATTTCAACTTTAGTTTCTCCTTTTTTGGTGTTTGCCCATAAGGTTTGTACCACTTTAGAACCATTTTCAATAGATAATAAGGCTCTCCCTCCTTCACTTGATGGGAATGAGATCATTGCTTTTTCACCCACATTATATTTCGTTTTATCAGAGGCAAAAAGCAACATATTTGCTGAAGAAGGATCACCCCCTTTTGATCTACCCGACCAAACCGGCCAATCAATAATTGAAGTAATACTTGTTGCATGTCCTCCATTCGAATCGATTGCACGAATTAAATACCTACCCCAATCGCCTTCTGGAATTCGGAAAGCTAAATTAGCCTTACCATTTGCATTCGTATTTACAATATATCTTCTATAAGGCATCGTAACCTCAGAAGAATTATAGCTAGACAAATCACTATCCGAAGCATTCCACCACCAACGCCATTCGATTTTATAAACACGTATTTCTAAATTGGAAACCGGCTTTGGTTTTCCATTTGCATCTACAGAAGCAATTTCAAAAGTATTTACTTTATCGGTTTCTAACATTCCATACTTATTGGGCTTTGGCGCTTTAATTCCGATATAGGTATTATAGGTTGATAACGTTGCCGTAGCTACATCAGTACTAAAATCGCCCCCAGGCTCAAAAGCTTTCGTTTGCAATACAACTTTTAATTTCCCTGGTGCTTGAGTTCCAACTCTTGGCACAATTGAAACTTTTATGTTACCCAAATCGTCTACTCTACCTGAAAACACATTTACTTGTTCGGTACTAAAACTTCTAGCATCATCATCAAAATCATAATCGTTCCAACCATTAAAAGTAGTTACTTGTTGCATGTATTTCGCTTGCATTTCCACTTTCAAGTTTTTAGCTACCGCTCCATGCAACCAAGCTACCTGTACTGGAGCCGCATTCGATTTATTGGCAAAAAGCGTTACGTTTGAAAACCCGTTTTTAATTTTCAATCGATTCGGTTTAATGGTTTCAATTTTAAGACTTTTATAAAAATGTACCCCTCCAACGGAAACTTTAGCTTCCCAATTACCAGTTGGATCAGAAGATTTAGTTGGTACTACAAAACTATAATGATTTAAATCGTTATACTGTTGCACCATTTGATAGCGTATTTTCCCTTGAGGATCCGCCACACGTAATCGAATTGGATGTGTTTTTTCTAGTTTACTTTCAGTATCATTTAACATGAAAGACAAATACAGATTATCGCCCGGACGCCACACCCCTCTTTCACCATAAATAAACCCTTTCATTCCTTTTTGCAGCTCTTCACCACTCACCTCAAAATTACTGATAGACAACGAACGACCTTCATCTAATTTCACGTACGTTGTATTATTATCTTTGGTAACAATGGCAAAATAGGCGTACTTTTTAATATCCGCCGTAGCTATACCCTCTTCATTCGTAATTGCTTCACCAATTTTATTTTGTTGAAAAGTATAAAATTCTACTTTAGCGTCTTCAACTGGTTCAGTATTCACAATATTATTTACCGCAACAACATAACTTCCATTATTGCCTCTTTTAGCAATTACCCCTAAATCTGATGCAATAACATTCGTTGCGATTTTAATATCATAGTAAAATGAATTAGAACATGGATCTTCTCTTTCTTCCCAATTATAGTATTCATAATCATATTCGTTATAATAATCATATTGAGAACGCACCTCTTCTTCAGTATCTTCGTTTTCAATTTCTTCCTCTGATGCCGAAGAAGAACACTTGTAAAGAGAATATTTTCTTTTAAATGAAAGTTCTACCCTATAAATTGCTCCAGGATCTGATTTTATAATTTTTGACAAATCAATTGCATAAGCATTCCATTTACCATAATTAATTAAATTATTGGTTTTCAAAACCACTTTTTGCTTGGCTATAGGAGCTGCAACTGATCTTAAATTTTCATCACCATTTAACTCATTATCTTGTAAAAATTGTAGAATGTTATTTTTATAAATTTGATATACTTTAATGTCAACCGCATTTAAATTCACGGCTTCAAAGTTCAATTTTAAATTACTAGAAC
The DNA here is from genome assembly GCF_000455605.1 of Flavobacterium indicum GPTSA100-9 = DSM 17447. Taxonomy (NCBI): domain Bacteria; kingdom Pseudomonadati; phylum Bacteroidota; class Flavobacteriia; order Flavobacteriales; family Flavobacteriaceae; genus Flavobacterium; species Flavobacterium indicum. The sequence continues at coordinate 476,101 of NC_017025.1, read as the reverse complement.
TCGGCATGATTGTTCCACTTTTTATGAATCGAACACCAGGTTTTGTTTGTTCAAAAGTTACTTTTTGAGTAAAATTTTCTTTCATTTTATACCCATCTTCACTTTGAATCCCTTGAAAAACTTCCAGTTGTAGTTCGCCTTTCAAACTTTGTTCAAAATATACTTTTAACAAATTACCTGCCGTTGCAAATTTCAAATTTCCAGCACCCTCCACTTGGACTAAACCATCAAAATCTTGTTCTCTTGAGAGTGGGTCAGAAAAATTAACAACTAAGACTTGACTGTCCTCTTGTTGTACTTCTGCTGCCACAATTTTAAAATTATTTTTCCCTGGAATAACATAATCCATTGACCCTTTTTGGTCAATTCCTTGATCATTTCCATCCCAACTTATTTCAATTTCTGAATCTTCTACTTTTCGTTGAATACTATCAATTACAAAATTGAAAATATTAGTAGCTTTTGAAGACTTTAAAACTTTTACTTTTAGGTCAGAATCTTTTTGTTTGGCCTTAATTACTTTAGAAATATTATCTAAATCCACGTCGTCACTACAAACAATCGTACCATTTAAATACTGATATTCTTTAGAATAAGATTGTAAATCCGTGGGATTAATTGTAAAATCTTGTTTTTTTGTTTTAATAGTAAAATTAAAATCATCCAATTCTTTTGGGGTATCTTTTAATTCCGACAAATGAAACGTAATTTGATACTCGGTATTTTGTTTTAATTTTTTTTCAGGAATAAAGGCAATTGTATTATTGGACAACGCCACTACTTTACCGTCAACACTTGGACTTATTGTAAATAAATCTTCATCTAATTCTTGATTCGTTTTCCAATTTTGATTTTCAAAGGCAAGCACAACTCGAATATCGCTTTTGGCCGAGACCAGTCCAGAACTAAAGTTGAGAATATACTTTTTAAAAAGTTCGAACTTAGAATTAAAGTCTTCTGCTTTTTTGGTGCACGATACCATTACAACTAACACAACGATTAATTGTAACCAACGTTTTGCTTTCATGTGAGGTTAGGGAAATTAAATTATTAAATAAGATTTTTACTTATAAAGAGACTATCAAAACTAATGCCAAATTTTAACGTTTTTTAAGAAAAAAATTCTTTATTAAAACGGCACATTCATTTTCTAGAACACCCAATTTTACTTCCGTTTTTGGATGCAATTGCGTTCCTAATGTTCGGTATCCCCTTTTAGCGTCTGAAGCCCCAAAAACGATTCTAGAAATCTGACTCCAATACAAGGCTCCTGCACACATTTGACAAGGTTCTAGTGTAACATATAACGTACAATCCTTTAAATATTTCCCACCTAAAAAGTTAGCAGCACTAGTAATCGCTTGCATTTCGGCATGAGCTGTTACATCATTAAGCAATTCTGTTAAATTATGACTTCGTGCAATAACCTGATTGTTTACTACCACAACAGCACCAACAGGAATTTCATCTCTTTCAAAAGCCATTTCTGCTTCTTGCAGCGCTTTTTTCATAAAATATTCATCTGTAAAAATATTTTCCAAAGTTCTTTCGTTTAGTTATCTATCAAAATTAACAAACAATATTGTATTTTTGCCTTTGAAATGAATAATTTACTCGCACATATTCAAAACCCTACTGATTTAAGGAAATTATCTAAAAATCAGCTACCTCAATTGGCTCAAGAATTACGTGAGTTTATTATTGATATTGTTTCCCAAAAAGAAGGGCATTTGGGTGCTAGTCTTGGCGTAATTGAACTCACCATTGCCTTGCATTATATTTTTGACACCCCAAAGGATTTATTAGTTTGGGATGTTGGACATCAAGCCTATCCACATAAAATTTTAACTGAAAGAAAAGACGTTTTCTACAAGTATAGAGAAAAAGAAGGCATTTCTGGTTTTCCAAAAAGAAGTGAAAGCATTTACGACACATTTGGTGTGGGACATTCTTCAACATCTATATCAGCTGCATTGGGTATGGCATTAGCCTCTCACTTACATGGAGAAAAAGAGAAACATCATATTGCCGTAATTGGCGATGCTTCGATTGCCAGCGGAATGGCTTTTGAAGGTTTAAATCATGCTGGTGTAACCAAAGCCAATTTACTAGTAATACTAAACGACAATGCCATGGGGATTGACCCCAGTGTTGGCGCTTTAAAAGACTATTTAACCTCGGTAAAAGAAGGAAAAAATCCGAAAATTAACAACATCATAAAATCGTTAAATTTTGATTATTCAGGTCCAATCGACGGACATGATTTAGAAAAATTAACCACGGAATTAGAACGATTAAAAAAAATAAAGGGGCCAAAATTTTTACATATTATCACCACCAAAGGTAAAGGATTATCTTTTGCTGAAGAAGATCAATTAACCTATCATGCTCCAGGAAAATTTGACAAACTAACGGGAAAATTAATCCGACCAGAAAATGAAAATCCGGCACCTAAATTTCAAGATGTTTTTGGACACACATTAGTAGAATTAGCGCAGCAAAATGATAAAATTGTTGGGATAACACCAGCCATGCCCTCTGGAAGTTCCTTAAAATACATGATGGAGCAATTTCCAGATAGAGCATTTGATGTAGGAATAGCCGAGCAACACGCTGTAACTTTAGCTGCTGGTATGGCAACACAAGGACTAACTGTTTTTTGCAACATCTATTCTACTTTTATGCAACGGGCTTACGACCAAGTAATTCATGATGTTGCTATTCAAAATTTACCTGTTATTTTTTGTTTAGACAGAGCAGGATTTGTAGGTGAAGACGGTGCTACACATCATGGTCTATTTGACCTCGCTTACATGAGTTGTATTCCAAACATGATGGTTTATGCCCCGATGAATGAAATAGATTTACGCAATATTTTATACACTTCTTCGTTAGGCCTAGAAAACCCCATTTCTATTCGATATCCAAGAGGAAAAGGACACAATCCAGATTGGAGAAAACCATTTGAAAAAATTGAGATTGGAAAAATTAAAAAAATAAAAGAGGGCAAAACAATAGCTGTTTTATCAACTGGAACTATTGGTCATACAGTTCAATTAGCCATTGAAAATTCAAACAACAAGAATAGTATTGCACATTATCATGTAGGATGGGTTAAACCATTAGATGAAAAAAAGTTAAACACCATATTCAATACCTACACAACCATAATCACCATAGAAGAAGGAACGTTAATTGGCGGATTTGGCTCAATTATTGATACCTTTGCAACCAAAAATAATTTTAAGAACAAAATAATGAATTACGGTGTTCCTGATGTTTTTATTGAACACGGTACTGTTCAAGAATTATTTGAAGAAGTAAAATTAGACGAAAAAAATTTAACCCTAATATTCAATACATTATCATGATTAAAAAAGTAGTTTATGCAATTATTTTTCTAATTACAAGTTATTCATTAGAAGCACAAGTTATTAAAACAGAACTTCCCGACACCATTTCGAATTGGGAAAAAGTAAACAAAGTAGGTTTAGATTTTACACAAATCACATTTGTTAATTGGTCAGCTGGGGGAAATAATTCTATTTCTGGGTTAGCTAAAGGACAATTTATTAGAAATTATAAATATGAGAATTTTAAATGGTCAAATGAATTATTAATGCGTTATGGCGTTAATAAACAAGAAGGTCAAGATTTAAGAAAAACGGATGATGCTGTTCAATTAAACTCAACAATGGGATATAGAACAGATACTATTTCCAATTGGTTTCATGGAGGTAAATTCACTTTTCAATCACAATTTGCCAATGGATATAATTACCCAAACGTCAATAAAGCCATTTCTAAACCTTTTGCTCCAGCCTATATTTTCCTTGGGATTGGTTCCGAATATTCTAGAAAAGATTTAGGTTTTAATCTTTATCTTTCACCTTTAACTATGAAAATGACAATGGTCTTAGACAGAAGGTTAGCCAACGAAGGAGCTTTTGGAGTTGACAAAGCCGTTTATGATGCTGTTACTGGAGAAATCATTACCAATGGTAAAAAAACAAGAACAGAACTTGGTGCTTTAATTACAGGTCAATTTAAAAAAGAAGTTTTTAAGAACATTATTTATGATACAAGAGCAACATTGTACACTGATTATTTAAAAGATTTTGGAAACATTGACGTAGACTGGCAGAATTATTTAGAAATGACAGTTAACAAATATGTAAAAGCCAATTTAGGCATACATATGATCTATGACAACGACATCAAAACTAAAGAAGAAGTTGATGGTGTTCAAGTTATTAAAGGTCCAAAACTACAATTAAAACAAATTATAGCTATAGGATTAAGTTACAGTTTCTAATTAAAGGAAATCGACACAACATATCCTTCAAAAGTACGCACATTAAAAACAGTTCCGTCTTCAAAAATTAAATACTGGCCTTTAATTCCGGTTATTTTCCCAGAAAATTTTGAAGTAGTAGACAAATTTAAACTTGTTACTTTTGAAGGGTATTTTTTTACGGGATAATTTAGCTCATATAACTCATCCGAATTTAAGAAATAAGGCATAACTTCTTCAGGAAGCCATTGTTTCAATTTTATTTTTTCAGCAAATAAATCGGCATGAGAGATATCGTTTTTTAGCATTTTTTGCCAATTTGTTTTATCAGAAAAATGATTTTTTAAAGCCACTTCAGCTACACCAGCTAAATACCTATTCGGAACTTCTAAAACAGGTAACGCTTGCACAGCACCTTGATCAATCCATCTTGTTGGCACTTGAGTTTTTCTTGTAACACCAACCTTTACTTCAGAAGACAATGCTAAATATACTATATGTGGCTGCAATTGCACTCGCTTTTCATATTCTAAATCCCTGTCTTCTTCATCTAAATGTGCTTTACTTAGTTCAGGTCGCATAATCCAATCGGCTGCAGCCGGACTACTCATAAAGCAATCATAACAAAATCCTTGTCTAAATATCTTTTTTGCTTTTTTACAATTTAAACATTGATAACCTTTGTGAATAATTTCTATCTCTCTATCTATTAATTGATTAACATTTAAAAAGTTATTTTCAAAAATTAAATAATACTGAATAGGTTTATCATTTTCAGTTTCCATTTTTGTTAAAGTACCTTCAAATGTTGTCATAGCAATTGTAATTGATTGAAATTTTATTATTTTTGGTAAAGATAAAAAGAAGGTTTCACTTATGCCATTACCAATAATAAATTCTATCGCCTCATGGATTTTAAAAAAGAGAATTCATCAAATTGAATTATTTTTAAAATACCCTCATGAAGTTCAGGAGGAATTATTATTTAATCTTTTAAAACAAGCAGAGCAAACCGTTGTAGGAAAGAAGTATGATTTTTCAAGTATAAAAAACTACAGCACTTTTAATGAACGAATTCCAATAGCTACTTATGAAGAATTAGAACCGTTCATTGAACAAACCCGTCAAGGTGCGCAAAATGTATTTTGGAATTCTAATATTAAGTATTTTGCAAAATCAAGCGGAACCACAAATGCAAAGAGCAAATTTATACCCGTTAGTAACGAAGCTTTAGAAAACAATCATTACAAAGCCAGTAAAGATTTGTTAGCATTATATTTACACAACAATGAAGATTCTCAATTATTTGTTGGAAAAAGCCTTCGATTAGGTGGAAGTAAACAATTATATGAAAACAACAACACCTTTTTTGGCGATTTATCTGCTATATTGATTGACAACATGCCAATTTGGGCAGAATTCAGCTCAACACCAAGTAATAAAGTATCGTTGATGAGCGATTGGGAGACTAAACTTCCTGCAATAATCAAAGAAAGTATTCAAGAAAATGTAACCAGTTTAGCGGGCGTACCTAGTTGGATGATGGTTTTATTAAACCATGCGCTTGAACAAACTGGAAAAAATAATTTACTTGAAATTTGGCCGAATGTTGAAGTCTATTTTCATGGAGGAGTAAGTTTTGACCCTTATAAAGAACAATATAAAAAACTATTTCCAAAAGACAATTTCAAATATTATGAAATTTACAATGCCTCTGAAGGTTTTTTTGCACTTCAGGACTTAAATAATTCAAATGAACTTTTATTAATGTTAGATTATGGAATATTTTATGAATTTATCCCAATGGACACATTTGGTAAAATAAATCAAAAAATTATTCCTTTAAGTGAAGTTGAGTTACATAAAAACTATGCATTGGTTATTACTACTAATTCAGGGTTATGGAGGTATTTGATTGGCGACACGATTCGTTTCACCTCACTTAACCCCTATAGAATTAGAGTTACAGGTAGAACAAAACATCACATTAATGTTTTTGGTGAAGAATTAATGGTAGAAAACACTGATGTAGCAATAGCCAAAACTTGTGCTGAATTAAATTGTGAAGTTGTAGATTATACCGTTGCCCCTGTATTTATGAGCGAAAAAACAAAAGGTGCTCACGAATGGATAATTGAATTCAAGAAAAAACCAGAAGACATTCATTTATTTAGTAAAATTCTCGATTTGAAATTACAAGAATTAAACTCAGATTATGAGGCAAAACGCTACAATAACATGACGTTAAACTCATTAATTGTAAATGTAGCAAGAGAAAATTTATTTTACGATTGGTTAAAAGCAAACGATAAACTTGGCGGACAACACAAAGTACCAAGACTTTCGAATGAGAGAAAATACTTAGAAGAATTATTAACACTTTGACCTTTGTATTATTTTAAAATCTTAAATTTTTCTTCAAACAAAACCTTATTACACTAAGATATGCACAAAAAACAAGTGCATAATTACTCATATATTGAATAATATTCAAAAATCAACTGCCGTTTATCGAAAATATAAGTAGCTTAACGATTAAAGTTTGTTTACTACTAAAATCCCAACATATTTGCATAAAATTTAAAAAATGCATTAAAAAATATATTTTTTTTAAATATTTGCTGTTTTTTAATTGTTAAAATTAATAGATTTACACCCCAAAAAAAACCAAAAGAAACCCAACAAAAAGATGAAAAAAAAATTTTTATTTTTGAGTATCACTGCTTTATTAAGTTTATATGTAACTGCTCAAGAACCTAAGCGTTCTGAAAAAATGGATTCTATTAATGAAATCATCAATAAAAACACAAAAGGTGTACGATTCACTTTAAACACAGTAAATGTAAACTCCGAATTATCTGAAATAGGAACTTCTTTTTTTAAGAATAAATTCATAATACTATCCAATAAAAAAAGAAGACATTACGAAACAACTATGAATGAGGAGACAAAAACTCCTAACAACAATTTATATTGTGTAAACGTAGATAGTACAGGAAACTTATCATTTCCACTATTGTTTTCTTCTGCAATTGATTCCAAAGACAACGAAGGAACTATTGCCTTTTCTCCTGATGAAAATTCAGTGTTTTTCACCCAAACATCTAAAGACAAACCAAATGTATATAAATTATACAAAGCCACCTTGGATGTAAACTCTGAAAAATATTGGACGAATATAACTGAATTAAAACTTATGGATGATCAATATTCAATTGAAACTCCATTTGTATCAAATGATGGTAAAAAATTATTTTTCTCGTCAAATATTCCAGGTGGATACGGCGGATTTGATTTGTATGAAGTTGCCATATTAGAAAATGGCGATTTAGGAACACCAATGAATTTAGGTTCAAAAATCAACACTAAAGAAGACGAGAAATTCCCTTTTGTATCTGATGATAACAAATATTTATTTTTCTCTTCTAAAGGACACACTAATTTAGGCGGATATGATGTATTTAGATCTTCAATTTCAGAAGATGGATACCAAACTGCTTTTAATTTAGGAAATACGTTAAATTCAAGAAAAGATGAAGTAGCATTTGTAGTAGTTAATGACAGTAAAGGCTATGTATCATCAGACAAAACCGCTACTGATGGAAATTTTGATATTTTTAGATACAATCTAAAGATGGCCCCTAATACTGTTTCTAAATTATTAACTGTAGAAAAAACATCGGGCATTCCATTACCAAACACTAAAGTTACTATTAAAAATGAATTTGGTAAAGTATTAGCCGATGGAAAAACAGATGCAAATGGTAATATTTCTGTAATTTACAATCCATTGACCATCTATAATGTTGAAGTTGAAAAAGAAGGTTATGAACCTTTCACAAAACAAATGATCTCTGGAGACTTTTTCAACGACAGTAAGATTGAGTTAAATCAGAAAAAAGCAATTGTTACAACTACTGAAATTAAAATTGAACCTATTTATTTTGATTTTAATAAAGCAACAATCAAAGCTGAATCAACACTTTCTTTAAATAAAATTGTTGATGTCTTAAATGCAAATAAAGAAATGAGTATTTCAATTTTTGCTCATACAGACAACAAAGGTTCAGACGAATACAACAAGACATTATCTGAAAAAAGAGCTAAATCAACTTATGATTATTTAGTTAAAAAAGGAATCAATAAAAATCGTTTAAAATTTATTGGTATGGGAGAAACGCAGCCGCTAGTGAATTGTACAACTTGTACAGCTGAAGAAGACCAATTAAATAGAAGAACGGAGTTTAAAATAAACAAACCGTAATCAAAATAAAAAAAATCACAACAAAAAAATGACAACAAAAAAAATTATTTTAGCAGTAGCCCTTTTATCATTATTAAGCTCTTGTTCTAGAGGATGGAGTTGCAAAGCAAGATACGTTCAAGCTAAAAAAGTAACGACTAAAGAAGTTAAAAATGCATAAAAAAAGACCGGAATTTTTCCGGTCTTTTTTTTTATCATACATAGGCAAACATTAAGAAGCCACTTGTAATTTTTGTAATAAATTTTTATCTAATGTTTTAGAAGCAAAATCTTTAGTTACATTCAACTCTTTTTCACTTGAACTTGGCAATTCAAACATAGCATCTGTTAAAATAGCTTCACACAACGAACGTAATCCTCTGGCACCTAATTTATACTCTAACGCTTTTTCAACTATAAAATCTAATGCATCATTCTCAATAGAAAAATCAACACCGTCCATTTCAAATAATTTTTGATATTGCTTTATTAAAGCATTCTTTGGCTCTGTTAAAATAGCTCTCAAAGTTGTGGCGTCTAATGGATCCATATGCGAAAGAACAGGCATTCTACCAATAATTTCTGGAATTAACCCAAACTCTTTTACATCTTTAGGAATAATATACTGAAGTAAATTTTCTTTATCGATCAATTCAGAAGCTAAAGCAGAACTAAATCCAATAGCTTGTCTATTTAAACGTTTTGAAATAATACGCTCAATTCCATCAAAAGCACCACCAGCAATAAACAAAATATTTTGAGTATTTACCTCAACAAACTTTTGATCAGGATGCTTTCTACCTCCTTTTGGCGGAACATTTACAACCGAACCTTCCAATAGCTTCAATAATGCTTGTTGCACACCTTCTCCAGATACATCTCTAGTAATTGATGGATTATCACTCTTACGGGCAATTTTATCAATCTCATCAATAAATACAATTCCTCTTTCCGCTTTAGCTACATCGTAATCGGCAGCTTGTAACAAACGAGTTAAAATACTTTCCACATCTTCACCTACATAACCTGCTTCAGTTAAAATAGTAGCATCAACAATTGCTAGCGGAACATTCAACATTTTAGCAATAGTTTTAGCAACTAATGTTTTCCCAGTACCTGTTTGACCTACAACTAAAATATTACTCTTTTCAATTTCAACCTCATCATTTTTAACCGTCTGCATTAATCTTTTATAATGATTGTAAACAGCCACACTAAGCACTTTTTTGGTTTGCTCCTGACCGATTACATATTCATCTAAAAAAGCTTTAATTTCTTTTGGTTTTCGAAGCACTAAATCATTAAAAGCTTCTGCCCCCATTGATTCCTTCAATTCTTCCACTACAATTCCATGCGCTTGCTCAATACAACGATCACAGATGTGTGAATTAATTCCAGCAATTAACAAATTAGTTTCTGGCTTTTTTCTTCCACAAAACGAACATTCTAATATTTCTTTTGCCATTTTTATTTGTTATAATGAAACTTTCAGTCATAACTCTTGTACTTGCGCCATGACTGAAAATTAAATTAAGTTTATCTAATTAATACTTCATCAATCATTCCGTACTCTTTTGCCTCAGAAGCAATCATCCAATAATCTCTATCACTATCGTGAGTTACTTTCTCCATAGTTTGACCAGAATGTTTCGAAATAATTTCATACAATTCAGTCTTTAATTTCAAAATCTCTCTTGTAGTAATCTCTATATCAGATGCTTGTCCTTGAGCCCCACCTAATGGCTGATGAATCATGACTCTACTATGTGGCAATGCACTTCTTTTGCCATCTGCTCCAGCACATAATAATACTGCTCCCATTGAAGCAGCCATTCCAGTACAAATAGTTGCTACATCAGGTTTAATAAATTGCATAGTATCATAAATTCCCAAACCAGCATAAACACCACCACCTGGCGAATTAATATAAATTTGTATATCTTTTGCTGCATCAACACTAGCCAAAAACAACAACTGCGCTTGAACAATATTAGCTATTTGATCATCAATACCTGTTCCCAAGAAAATAATTCTATCCATCATTAATCTTGAAAAAACATCCAACTGTGATACATTCAATTGACGCTCTTCCATAATATATGGCGTCATACCAATAGGCTGTCCAATTGGGGTAATTTTGCTAACGATTTTATCATAATAAATACTATTAACACCATGGTGTTTTGTAGCATACTTTTTAAATTCTTTTCCGAAATTCATAACACTATAAACGTTTATTAATACAAGTTAAATAAAAAGCGTCAAACCTAAAAGATTTGACGCTCAAATATACTAAAAAAACCTATTAGTTTTCTCCATACATAGCTTTGATGAAATCTTGATAGTTTACTTCTTTAGATTTAGCTTTAACTTTATCTCTAAATAAACTAATCATTTTTTGACTCATCACTTGATCTGAAATTCTCTTAATTTCATCTTGATTTGATAAAACTCTTGCTACAATTCCATCTACTTCTTCGTCAGATGGGTTCAATTGACCAAATTGAGCCATTTGAGATTTAATTAAACCAGCAGTAAAATCTTTTAATTCTTCAAATTTAATTTGTAAATCATTTTCTGTGATTACTTTATTTTCGATTAATTGATAACGTAATCCTTTTTCAGATTTAGCGAATTCTTCTTCCGCTTGTTCTGCTGTTAATGGATTTTCACCAACTGTTTGAATCCATCTTTTTAAGAATTCTGCAGGTAAATCGAATTTAGTTGATTCAATTAAGAAATCAGTAACATCATTTAAGAATTTTTGATCTGCTTGTTGAGCAAATTGTGCTTCGGCATCTTCTTTTATTTTAGCTTTTAAATCTTCAACAGATTTAACAACTCCTTCGCCAAACAATTTGTCAAACAATTCTTGATTTAATTCTGCTTTTTCAACAGCATCAATACCTTCAATTGTAAAATTAACTTCAATATCTAAACCATGAACATCGTCATGAGCAACTCTTAAATAATCCATTAATTTATGATCATCATCAAATAATCCTTTTGTTTTAAAAGTTACAACATCACCAATTTTTTTACCGATTAATGCTTTGGCAGCTTTTTTATCTTTAAAAATATCTCCTGTAACAACAGTAGTGTTATTGATTCCTTTTTCTTCGTTAGTAAATGTTCCTTTTACTTCATTACCTTCAGCAACTACATCTTGAGGAATTAATTTACCATATTGTTTTTGAATTCTTTCAACTTGTTCGTTTAATAAAGCTTCATCTGCAATGATTTTGTATTCTACTACATTATTTTTTGCAGCTAAATCAACTTTAAAATCAGGAGCTAAACCTAATTCAAATTCAAAAGTCAATTGTTCAGCATCCCAAGAAAAATCTTCAGTCATTTTTGGTAACGGATTACCTAAAATATCTAATTTTTCTTCAACTAAATAATTGTTTAATGAATCTTGTAAAAGTTTGTTAACTTCATCAGCCATTACTGCTTTTTCATATTGCTTTTTAATTAAGCTCATAGGAACAGCACCTTTTCTAAATCCAGGAATTGAAGCATTTTTTCTGTAATCCGCTAATACTTTTTCTACTTTTTCAGTATAATCTTCTTTAGTGATTGCAACTTTTACAATTGCATTTAACGCATCTACCTGCTCTCTTGTAATATTCATTTTATCTTATTTTTTGTACTATGAAATTTGGGTTGCAAAATTATGCATTTTTTACAACCCAAACAAGTTTTTAATATATTGAATTTCAATCTAATAAATTTTAGACTTAATCAACAAAAATTTTATTTAAAACAGACTGACTAATAGACAAGATTATACTGAATAAAAATGCAGTAAAGAAACTTGGCACTTTAAAACCATCAACAAAATAATCTGTTGTTAAAACCATCAGTGTATTAATAACTAATAAAAACAATCCTAGTGTAAAAAAAGTCACTGGAATTGTTAAAACAACTAAAACTGGTTTAATGAATGTATTCAATAACGACAACACTACAGCGGTTACAATAGCTGAAGTAAAATCTTGAACTTGAATACCTAAAAAATGAGAAATAACAATAATTAATATTGTTGAAATTAATAATTTAATTAAAAAACCCTTCATTACTTTAAATTTTAGGATGTAAATATAAACAAAAAAGGCGCCTTAAAAGGCGCCTTAACTTTTTTTATTATTCTTAGTTTGAAGGAACAATATTAATTCCAGGATAATAAGAAGCATTTTTCAACGGTAAGTTTGCTTTAAAATCACGGTTGATTACTTTAATAATCTCATTAGCAATAACAGCATATCCTCTTGCATTAGGATGCACCCCATCTAATGAAAACAACACCGCCCCTTCCGTTGCAGATCCACTAAAGTAGTTTGCTGTATATAGAGAACCATTTTCAGATCTAATTCCAGAAACTAACTGATTCATTACCGCATTCATATCGGCAACCGCAATAATAGTTTTTCCAGCAGCCGTATTTTTAGCATTAGCAATTGAAATAATAGCATTGTTATAAGCTGTTGTAGCAGCAGCAACTTTTGCTTTTTCTGAAGCAGTTAATACCCATTTATTTGCCATTGGTTGTGTTAAACCTTGAATATTAAATGGAGAAGGATTTGCAGATGTAGTACCTATAACTGAAGAAGCTGGTAAAACAACTAAATCAGCCGAAGTAGTTTGTCTAGCTCTACCGTATAATGCCCCTAAAGTCGCAGCATTAGAAACTAACAATGGATTTCCAGAACCTGTTGCAAATGCAGAAATTTGAGCACTTAAATCAGTTAATTCTACATCATTAATTAATATAGGATTAGGCATTCCATCCGTTAAATTTAACGGAGAAACTCTTCCATTTGTAGCTACAGCTAAAAACTGATACAACTGAGTCAATAAGCCAACTTGTGGATTTGCATTGATAGTTGCATCTGGGATTGGTGCATATGGAACTGTTGTAAAATAAGGAATAGAAGTTACACTTGGAATTGTACAAACCACACCTTTAGCTCCATTTGTAGTTAAAGTGTTAATAATTGTTGAATACACATTTGCAAACACACCACTATTAGTAATATCATTACTTCCATAAGTTGTTACATCTGTATTTCCCGTACTATTGTGATCAGCTGCAGCTGAAGTTCCATTACTAGCAGCACCACCGTTTGTTGCATAAGCTAACACATCATTTGAACCAATCCAATTGGTAAAGAACGTTGGACTTTTAGACATAGCATCACCTAAAACAGTTGCTGTTGGAGTTGTAGCGTGTCTCACAAAATAAGGATTTGCTTGACCTAAAGCTACACCTGCTAAGTTTCCATACCCAGGCGCTAATAAATGGAATGATTTTGCACCAGGCACACCCATATTATTATATGCTTTAGCTTGTAAATTAGACACCTCAATAGTTGATGTCCCTGCAATATTTTCAGGACGCCCTTGAGAAGCATCAATAACTAGACGCGTATTTCCAATTGGATTACCACCCAACATTAATCCTCCTAAATTATTCACATCGTCTGCGTAAGAAGGCTGCGTAAATTCACCACCTCCTACTAATGCAAATTGTTGTGATAACAAATGAGGGTAAGAATTTTCTTGACTACCTCTAGAAACCGTACCATCCATATAACCTGCTGTTAATGAATTACCAACAGCAACATACGTTGAGAAATTAGCTTCTCCAGAAGAATAATTTGCATCTACTGCATTGTCAAATTCTGGCTCACAGCTTGCAAAACCAATTGCTAAAGCTGATAATAAAATATATTTATTTTTCATTTTTGTCCGTTTAAAATTAGAATCCATAAGTTATACCAATACCTGGAGAAAACACTGATGATTTGTACGTACCACCGAATGAAGTATATCCTGAAGTAGTTGTTGGATCATCATAATAATCATAAGAATTGTCTGTTTGGTCAAAGTGTAAGTATAAGAACGAAACATCAATTCCTAATTTATCATTAACTTGATAAGTTAAACCACCTGTATAACCATTAGAATCGTTTCTTGGTGTTTCTGGTGCAAAGTAGCCATCTTGAACTGGGCTTTCATCGAAATACCAACCTCCTCTAACTGTAAATTTATTTGATGCTTTGTATTGCGCTCCTAAACGATAAGTATTCGAATTTTTATAATTTCTTAAATTTTCAGAGAAAACTGGCGTAGAATTTTGATTGCGAATTGTAATATCTAAAGCTTTGTAAACACTCCATTTTGTATGGTTGAAATCAAAAGCGAACAACCATTTATCATTTGGTTTGAATGAAATACCCGCAGTAATTTCAGCTGGTAATGGTAAATCTGCATCAAAAGTACCATCTGTGAACGCAGGATTTAAATTAGCAATATTATTTCTTTGATAATTTGCAGAACCTCCTCTTGCTTCCATAGTAATTTCCGAACGGTAATCAAAACCTAATGTAATTTCTTTCATAGGTTTAAACATAAAACCTACGTTATAACCCCAAGCTGTAATTCCTTTTGCTTCAAGATTTACATTTGTATCTCCTAACAATGGATTAGTTGTTACATTTCTGTTAAAAGTTACAGATCCATTAGCATAAATAGGTCCCCCACCCACACTGAATACATCTCCAATTTTAAAAGACACCGTTGGTTGTACAAAAATTGCTTGTAAATCGATACTATTAACTAAATGCGCACCTTGCCATCCTTTATCCCATTCAACAGCAGAACCATAAGGTGTATAAACAGCTAAACCAACAGAAACCCAATCTTTAAGCTTATAAGTAGCATATACACTGAACGGAGTACCTAAGTTATCTGTTCCTGCTTGCCAATTATAGGTAGAGTTTTGGAATCTAGTTTTAGCAAATAAAGCATTTGCCCCTACTGATAAGTTAAATTTCTTATCTAAGAAAGACATACCTGCAGGATTGAAAAACGCAACCTCCGCACTATTAACAACAGCTACCCCGGTATGCCCCATAGCTAATTGTTTCTGACCCTGAATACTTACTCTATATCCTCCAGCGAACATAGAAGCAGAAACTAAAGTCATTAATGATAAAGAAAATAATTTTCTCATAATTTGAATAATGTTAGTTTATTTTTTTGTTTCAATAAAACTCAAAATTAACACAAATTATGAAAATTACAATTTTTTTAACAAAAATATTATGCGTTCATAATAATTAGCCTAGAAAATTTTTAACTTCGTAAAAAAAGTCCTTTGGATTTTCTGCATGCAACCAATGTCCAGCGTTTGAAATTGTTAGTATTTTAGCTTCAGGAAAATGATAATAAATTGTTTCAAAATCACTATCTAAAATATAATCAGACTTATCACCTCTTAAGAAAAGTACTTTTCCATTAAAAGTTTTATCAAACGGCAAAGCAGCTCCTATTTCATTAATTTTTTCATTAAACACTTTCAAATTAAATCGAAAAGCCAATTGACCCGGTTCTTTCCAATATAAATTTTTTAATAAAAATTGTCGGGTTCCAAAATCTTGAATAAATCTAGACAGCAACTCCTCCACTTCATTTCTTGTAGGTTTCAATGAAAAATCAACAGCATTTAATGCCGCTAAAATTGTTTGATGATGCGGGGCATAATATTTCGGACCAATATCTGCAACAATTAACTTTTTAATAAAGTTTGGGTATTTTGCTGCAAACAACATGGCGATTTTTCCACCCATAGAGTGCCCCAACAAAACAATATCATTTAATTGATAATGATTAATGTATTCTTTTACATCCTCTGTCATGACATCATAGTTAAAATCATCACTATGAAAACTCTTTCCATGATTGCGCATGTCTAAACTATGCACCTGATAGCCTAATTCAGCAAATTGCTGACTTAATGACTTCCAATTATCAGACATTCCTAAAAAACCATGTATAATTAAAAATGGCTTCCCCTCTCCTTCAATCCTAGAATGCAACAACATATTATTTCATTTTTTGCAAATACATATTCACTACATTTTCCAATCCTAAATACAAGGATTCACAAATTAAGGCATGACCAATTGACACCTCTAACAAGCCTGGGATATTCTCTTTAAAGAATTTAATATTATCCAAGCTTAAATCATGACCTGCATTAATTCCAAGACCCAATTCATTAGCTTTAATTGCCGCTGCTACATAAGGCTCAATTCCTTTGAAATTTCCTAAGCCATATTCATGAGCAAAACTTTCAGTATACAATTCAATTCTATCTGTTCCAGTTTCCATAGCGCCTTCCACCATCGCTACAACAGGATCAACAAAAATCGATGTTCGTATACCATTTCTTTTAAATTCAGCAATAACCTCTTTTAAATAATGTTTGTGTGTTATTGTATCCCAACCAGCATTTGAAGTCAATGCACCAATGGCATCAGGAACCAAAGTAACTTGTGTAGGTTTACATTCCAAAACTAAATCAATAAAATTATGTTGCGGATTACCTTCTATATTGTATTCGGTATAAACCACATCTTTTAAATCTCTCGCGTCTTGATAGCGGATATGTCTTTCATCCGGTCTTGGATGAACCGTTACTCCATGTGCACCAAATTTTTGAACATCTTTAGCTACCTGCAATAAATTTGGAACATTTCCTCCTCTTGAATTTCTTAATGTTGCTATTTTATTAATATTAACTGATAATTTAGTCATGGCAATTTATTATTTTTACAAAAATAGAAAACAATCCAACACTATTCCCTATTTTTTAGTTATTTTGCAATAGCATTGAAAAAGTAAAAGAATGACAACTATTAAAGATTTTATCAATAATCAAGTCGAACCCCTACAATCAAACGACTCAATTATTGATGTACAAAATATGTTTTTAGATTTTGAATACACGCATTTTCCAATAATGGAAAGAGAAGTGTTTATCGGATCTATTGGAAGAGATGAGGCCGAAATGTATCCTACAAGTGATTCAATCAATGAACATAAATATGGTTTACACCGTTTTTTTGTGAGAAACAACATGAATTGGTTTGATGTTTTTGAAGAATTTTCTAAAAACAACACCAATATTTTACCCATACTAGACGAAAAAAATCAATACATTGGCTTTTATGAATTAGACGATGTACTACATTTTTTAAATGAAACCACTTTCATAAAAGAAAACGGTGGAATTATAGTAATAGAAAAAGGCACCAATGATTTTACTATTAGTCAAATCTCTCAAATAGTTGAAAGCAATGACGCTAAAATATTAGGTTTATTTATTTCTAACTCAAATGAAGAAACCACTCAAATTACTTTAAAAATAACCCAAAGTAATTTTAATGAAATTATTCAAACTTTTAGAAGATACAATTATACTATATTATCAGAACACCAAGAAGACTCTTACTTAAACAGTTTAAAAGAACGTTCGGATTATTTAGATAAATATTTAAGCATCTAAAAAAACCTGAAAAACCTAATAACAGGAATATGAAAATAGCCATATTTGGACAATATTATCAGAACAACACTCATGAAATTGTAGAAAAAGTAACTCGTTTTCTTAGAGAAAAGTCATGCGATTTATACATCTATGAAAAATTTTTAAATAAATTGCTTGAAAATTCATTTGTAAATCCGAATTTAAAAACCTATTCATGTCATGAAGATTTACAAAATCAATTTGACTTTGTGATTAGTATTGGAGGTGATGGAACTATATTAAGAGCTGCAACACTTGTACAAGATTTAAATATTCCAATTATTGGTATTAATGCAGGAAGACTTGGTTTTTTAGCTACTATACAAGAAGAAAATATTGAATTTTTTTTAGAAAAAATCTACACTAAAGAATATACCATTTCCAAGCGTGCCTTGGTAAACTTACAAACGTCTCCGGAGAACAAAAACATCGGCAACATTAATTTTGCCTTAAACGAAATAACGGTTTCAAGAAAAGATACAACATCAATGATTACTATTGAAACCTTTATTAATGATGAATATTTAAATTCTTATTGGGCAGATGGCTTAATAATATCTACCCCAACCGGCTCAACTGGTTATTCTTTAAGCTGCGGAGGCCCCGTATTGATGCCTACTGCAAATTGTTTAGTCATTACTCCAATTGCTCCACATACATTAACCGCTCGTCCATTAGTAATTCCAGACAATGTAGAAATACGTTTAAAAGTTACTGGAAGAGAGGAACAATTTCTTGTATCAATGGATTCGAGAATTGCATCCATTTCAAATGAAACACAATTAACCATAAAAAAAGCCCCGTTTGAAATATTAATGGTAGAATTTCAAGAAGAACGATTTTTAAAAACCATTCGAAAAAAATTACTTTGGGGAGAAGATAAAAGAAACTAATATAACATTTCACTAATTTCTTCGTTATTTACTCATCTTATAACAAAATTATTTGGTTTAAGATGGTTAGTATTTCAATATTATTATATTTGCAAACTATTTAAAAAATGAAGAAGTTTTTATTTTATACAATTGCTCTGTTTTTGAGTTTTAATTCACAAGCTCAAATTCATGAAATAGGCATTTTTGCTGGGGGAATTAATTACATTGGAGATGTTGGTCCAACAAATTATATTGCACCAAACAATATTGCCTTTGGCGCGTTGTATAAATGGAACAGAAGCAAAAGACATTCCTACAGATTTTCATATACACAAGGAAAAGTAGAATCGAATGATCTTGACAGCGATGCTCCAAATAGAAATTTAAGAGGATTTAAAATAAAAAATAATGTAAAAGAATTTTCTGTAGGTTTAGAATTTAATTTTTTAGATTTTGATTTACATCAATCAGATTTTGCTTTTTCTCCCTATGTTTACTCAGGTTTATCGACATTTATATACAATGAAACCTTTGTAATTAATAAAGAAAGTAAAATTGATTATCAACATTATTCTTTTGCCATTCCAATGACCGTTGGTATAAAAACTAAAATTGCACAACAATTAGTTTTGGGTATGGAAGTTGGTGCTAGGTATACTTTTACAGATAATTTAGACGGAAGTAATCCTAAAAATAAAAATTTTGAAACATTAAAATTTGGGAATTTAAACAGTAATGATTGGTATGTGTTTAGCGGAATTACACTTACCTATACATTTGGTAAAAACCCATGTTTTTGTGCAGATTAAAAAATGAGTTTAGAAAACGAAATAAATAAAGATAATTTACCTAACCATCTTGCAATAATAATGGATGGAAATGGCAGGTGGGCTAAACAACAAGGCAAACTTAGAGCTTTTGGTCATGAAAACGGAACCAAAACTGTAAGGAGCACCGTTAAGACTTGCGCCAAATTAGGCATTAATTACCTCACACTTTATGCATTTTCAACAGAAAATTGGAATAGACCAAAATTGGAAGTAGAAATTCTAATGAAATTATTGGTTAGTGCACTAAAGAAAGAGTTAAAGACACTTCAAGAAAATAACATTCGTTTACAGGCAATTGGCAGTCTTAATCATTTACCTACTGGTGTAAAAAGAGAATTATTAGAAGTGATTGAGAAAACCAAAAACAATAACAGAATGACTTTAACGCTCGCATTAAGCTACGGCTCTAGAGATGAAATCATAAATGCTGTTAAAAACATATCTGAAAAAGTTAAAAATAATATAATTTCAATTGACACTATTGACGAATCAATTATTAATCAGCATCTTTACACGCAGAATATGCCTGATGTTGACTTAGTTATTAGAACTAGTGGCGAACACAGAATTAGTAATTTCTTACTTTGGCAAATCGCTTATGCTGAATTTTATTTCACTGAAGTACTTTGGCCCGATTTCAACGAAGAAGAATTATTCAAAGCTCTATTAAGCTTTCAAAAAAGAGAAAGAAGATTTGGTAAAACCAGCGAACAAATTAAATAATTAACATGTTTAAAAGAAGATTAGTATTTTTATTTGCCTTTGTATTATTAGGTGGAATGTTTCAGTTACACGCTCAAGAAACACAATTAGAAAAAGGAAAAGAATACATATTAGCCGGTATTGAAGTTACTGGAAAAGTTTCTTATAACGAGCAAACTGTAATTACATTTACAGGATTACAAGTTGGAAGTACAATTAGAATTCCGGGAGACGAAATAAGTAATGCTGTTAAAAAATTATGGAAACTTGGCCTTTTTAACGATGTTAATTTCTATGTAAAAAAAATAGAAGGAGAAAGTATTTTCCTTGAATTGAATTTATATGAATTACCTAAATTAAACGAAGTTAAGTTTAAAGGATTAAGAAAAGGAAAAACTGAAGATATTTTAAAAGCAACTGAGTTAAAAAAAGGTAAAGTAGTTAATGAAAATTTAATTACCAACACCAAGAATTACATTGAAAACAAATTCAAAAAGGACGGCTATTTCAATACAAAAGTAACTATTAACACGCTAGCAGATTCAACAGACACAGAAGTTGATATGGTTATTTTTGTTGATAGAGGAAGTAAAGTAAAAATTAGAAAAATTAATTTTACTGGTAACAACGAATTAACGGTAAAAAAATTAAAAAGAAGTTTTAAAAATACGAAGGAGAAAAAAATATACAGAATTTTCAAATCTTCTAAATTCATTAAAGACAAATACAATGAAGATTTAAACTCTTTAGTTGAAAAATACAAAGAAAATGGTTTTAGAGACGCAAGAGTTGTTTCCGAAAACGTTAACTATGACCCAAAAAAGAACAAAATTGACATTAATGTTAATGTTGAGGAAGGAAAAAAATACTATTTTGGAGACATTCGATTTTTAGGTAATACTGTATACAATGACCAAGTTTTAAACAGTATTTTAAGAATTAAAAAAGGAGAAGTTTACAACGGTGTTTTACTTCAAAAAAGAATAGCAGACAACTCTAGCCCTGATTCTGAAGATATTACTAATTTATATCAAAATAATGGTTATTTATTTTCAAACATAAATCCAGTAGAAATAAAAACCGAGAATGATACTATTGATTTTGAAATTAGAATCACTGAAGGCCCAATTGCTTATTTTAATAATGTAACGGTAAAAGGAAACGACAAAACTAATGACAAAGTAATCTACAGAGAATTAAAAACTAGACCTGGTGAAAAATGGAATAAAGAATTAGTTATTCGTACTATTCGTGAACTAGGTCAATTAGGATTTTTTGATGCTGAAGCAATTAGACCTGAGCCAAAAAATGCTGATCCAGCAGCTGGAACAGTGGATTTAGAATGGTCAGTTGTAGAAAAAGGGTCTAGCCAAGTTGAATTACAAGGTGGTTATGGCGCTGGTGGATTTATTGGAACTTTAGGTTTATCATTTAACAATTTTTCTTTAAAGAATATTTTCAAAAAAGAAGCTTACAAACCGTTACCTATGGGAGATGGTCAAAAAATGGCTTTACGTTTACAAGGAAGTAGTTATTTCCAAGTGTACAGTTTATCATTTACAGAACCTTGGTTAGGCGGAAAAAAACCTATTAGTTTCTTTACCTCTTTATCACATAGTAAACAGTTCTTATACAATTATTCATCTAGAAGAACTACAAGAGACCAAAGCTTTAACATATCTTCAATTACAATTGGATATGCTAAAAGATTAACAGTTCCTGATGATTATTTTTCATTATCAAATTCGGTATCTTTCCAATATTATGATTTAAATAATTATAATACAGGATTATTTACCTTTGGAGATGGAGCTGCTCGAAATTTATCATTTACGACTTCTTTAACTAGAGATAACAGAGGATTAAATCCAATATTCCCAACCTACGGTTCAAACATTTCCTTATCTGCTAAGTTTTCTTTACCCTATTCATTATGGAATGGAGTAGACTACGGAAGACTTGCTGAAAAAGAAGAATACAAATTAAAAAACACAGGAAATCCGTATACAAATTCAAATGGTGAATACGTTTATACAGGAGCTTACATAACTTCTACCGGAAGTCCAACTAGTGATTACACTCAAGCAACTGCTGATCAAGCAAAGGTTGACCAAGAAAAATTCAAATGGTTAGAGTTTTATAAAATTAAATTCTCAACTGATTCATACATGAAATTGTTAAAAATTGGAAAACAACCTTTAGTTATGAGAACTAGAGCTGAATTTGGATTCTTAGGAGCTTATAACAAAGACAGAGGTGTAATTCCTTTTGAACGATTTTTTGTTGGAGGAGATGGTTTAGCAAATTATTCTTTAGATGGAAGAGAAATAATTCAATTGCGCGGATATCCAAATAATTCATTATCTTCGTCTGACGGAGGAGCAATTTATAATAAATTTTCATTAGAATTGAGATACCCAATTACTTTGAAACAATCTGCATCTATATATGCATTATCATTCTTAGAAGCGGGTTCTGCCTATAATAATTTTAAAACTTTTGATCCTTTTAAAATACAACGTTCAGCAGGATTAGGTTTACGAGTATTTATGCCAGCATTTGGTTTGTTAGGTATAGATTTCGCTCATGGATTTGATCCAATTCCAGGAGATACAGTAAAAAGTGGATGGCAAACTCACTTTATTATTGGACAACAATTTTAATAATTGGCACGATAGTTGAATTCAAAACTATAACATATGAAAAGATATTTTGTTTTAATTTTTGCCCTAAGTTGTATAGTTACAACTGCTCAAAAAACTACTAAAATTGGTTACATTGATATGGACTATATTTTAGAGAAAGTACCTGAATATGCAGAAGCAAAAAATCAGTTAGAGCAAAAAGCAAATACTTGGAAACAAGAAGTTGAAACAAAAAAAGCTGAAATTAATAAATTAAAAGAAAGTTTAGCTTCAGATCGAGTTTTACTAACAAAAGAATTAGTGAATGAAAAAGAAGAAGAAATTAAAACTTTAGAAAAAGATTTATTTGATTATCAACAAAAAAGATTTGGTCCTCAAGGAGATTTAATTATTCAAAAGGCCGCTTTAGTTAAACCAATTCAAGATCAAGTATTTAATATTGTTCAAGATATTGCAGCTAAAAGAAATTATGATTTCATATTTGACAAATCTTCAGATTTAACAATGCTTTACACAGCTGAAAGATTTGATATAAGTGATTTTGTTTTGAGAGAATTAGAAAGAGCTGGTAAAAAAGTAGAATTATCTAAAAAACAACAAAAATTACAGGATCAAAAAGACAAAAAAGAATTTGACGATACTGAAAATCCGGAAGCTGTAAAAAAAGAAAAAGAAAAAGAAGAAAAACTAATTGCAAGTAAAGAAGAAAGAGAAAAAAAGCTTCAAGAACGCAAAGATTTAGTTGCCGCTAAAAAGAAAGAAGCTGATGAAAAAAGAGCAGCATTAATAAAAGAACGCGAAGAAAAACGTCAAAAATTAATTGAAGAGCAAAAAGCTAGAAAAGAAGCATTAAAAAACAAAATAACTGAAGAAAAGAAAAAAGAAGAACCAAAAAAAGAATAAATTAAATAACCCTTATTAAAATTAATAAAAATGAAACAATTAAAGACTCTTATTACTGCTTTAGTATTATTTGTAGGAACACAATTCGCAGTGGCACAAACTAAAGTCGGACATATTAATGTACAAGAATTAATGACTGCAAGTCCAGCTATGAAAGCCGCTGAAGCACAAGTTAAAAAACTACAAGAAACGTATGATGTTGAATACAAAAAAATGGTACAAGAATACCAAACAAAATTAGCACAATACGAAAAAGAATCAGCAACTGTAGGTGATGCAGTAAATCAAACTCGCTCTCAAGAAATGCAAGATATGGGAGCAAGAATTCAAAAATTTCAAGACAATGCTTCTAAAGCTTTACAAGATAAAGCAATTGAATTACAAAAACCTATTATGGAAAAAGCGCAAGCTGCTATTCATAAAGTAGCTAGAGCTAAAGGAATTCAATATGTTTTAGATTCAACTTTAGGTGGTGGAGTTATTTTAGCTGATGGACCAGATTTAATGGCTGATGTTAAAAAAGAATTAGGATTTTAATTTTTTAAAATGTAATTTAACTGCTCATTCTTGTTTTAAGATTGAGCAGTTTTTTTTTACTTTTGTTTTATGAGTAATTCTAATCCTATAGGCCTTTTCGATTCTGGCGTTGGCGGTACATCTATTTGGAAAGAAGTACATTCTTTGCTTCCAAATGAAAATACTATCTATTTAGCGGATAGTAAAAATGCTCCTTACGGACAAAAATCAAAAGAAGAGATTATACATTTAAGCAAAAAAAATACAGAATATCTATTAAATCAAAATGCTAAATTAATTATTGTTGCTTGCAATACTGCTACAACAAATGCAATTAATGAATTAAGAGCTACTTATCATGTACCTTTTATTGGAATAGAGCCAGCTATTAAACCTGCTGCACTACATTCAAAAACACATACAATTGGAATATTAGCAACTAAAGGAACGCTTAATAGTGAATTATTCCATGAAAATGTAAAAAAATACCACAATATAAAAATTATAGAGCAAATTGGATTTGGATTAGTTGAACTTATTGAAAATGGCGATTTAAATTCAAATAAAACAACACAATTACTTCAAGACTATCTTCTTCCTATGGTAGAACAAAACATAGATTATTTAGTACTTGGATGCACTCATTATCCTTATTTAATTCCACAAATTAAAAAAATTATTCCCTCTCACATTAAAATAATTGATTCCGGAGAAGCGGTAGCAAAACAAACTAAAAAAATTTTAGAAGAAAAAAACATCAGCAACACAGAATCAAATGATACAACCTATCACAAATTCTACATCAACAATTCTCCTGATGCAATGCAAGATTTAATTGGGAAACAATATAAAATAACACAAAAAGAATTTTAAGCGCTTTTAAGCACTTTATTTTTCATCTTTAAACCAACTTGAGTACATCACATAGTTATTGGAAATACGGTCTATTTCTCCAGCAAAATCGCTAGCATTTAACTCTTTTACTTTTTTAGCAGGTATTCCAGCATAAATCACACCACTTTCTACATGCGTATTTTGAGTTACAACACTACCAGCAGCTATTATTGAATTACTTTCAACTACTACACCATCCATCAAAATAGCACCCATTCCAATTAAAACATTATCATGAACTGTACAACCGTGAACTATTGCGTTATGTCCTATTGAAACATTATTTCCAATTATAGTAGGATGTTTTAAATAGGTACAATGAATAACTGCACCATCTTGAATATTAACTTTATTTCCAACGGTTATAGAGTTTACATCTCCTCGTACAACGGCATTAAACCAAATACTGCATTTTTCTCCAAAAGTAACTTCACCTACTATTGTAGCATTTTCGGCTATAAAACAATCTTCAGGAATGGAAGGATATTTCCCTCTTACTTCTTTAATTATCATAGTAATTAGAATTATAAAAAAATCCCGAATGTATCGGGATTATTAATATTAGTTTACAACTGCTGGACAGTTACAATCATATGGTTTATCTTTACAGAATACATTTATACCTAAAGTTAATTGATGGTATCCTGCATTATCAAATTTCACATTTCCTAAAACATGATTATAAGAATAAGCTAACATAAATTGTTTGAAATTAAGACCTACAAATGGTGTAATCCATTGTAATTTTTGATCATTAGCAACACCACCGTCTAAATATTGAGCGCCATCAAAACTTGTTCTATAAGACAAACCTCCCCATAACTTACCAAATTCCATGCCTTTATAAATTTTTGCATTTAAATCAATTGCTTTTTCTCCAGTCTTTTCTGTATATTGAAACATAAAAGACGGCTCAATTAAAATTCTGTCTTCATTACCAAAATCAGCACCAACACTCCAAAGATATTTTCTTAAATTATCAGACTCAATTCCTGCAGAATATATTTCTCTTCTTTGATTAGAAATAAAGTTTTTCACTGTTACGTGAGTAAAAAAATCAAGATAATGGTATGACACACCTAAATCCATATTAAAATAAGAATCTTTTTGTGTAAATCCACCTCCAACGATAACTGGATCGAAAGTTGTAAATTCAGATTCATCTAATCTACTTTGTATAAATGCACCACTTAAACCAAAAGATAACATATTTAAATCTGCAGTAGATCTAGAAAACATTAAATGATGAGCATAAGTCAATTTTGCTCCAGATTGTGAATGGTATCCATTTTTATCATTAAAAGCTATAAACCCAATCCCTGATTTTTGATCTTCACCTAAAGATGTATTAAAACTTAAAGTCTGTAATGCTGGTGCATCTTCCTGTCCAAACCATTGTTGTCTCCCTGTCAATCTAACTTTACCACAATTTGAAGCACCTGCCATTGATGGGTGAATTAAATAATAATTATCTGTTAAATAATCCGTATAAACAGCAATTCCTTCTTGTGAATATGAAAACTGTACGGCGAATAATAGACTTAAAAATAAAAATTTATTAAATTTCATAATAATTGGATGTTATCTCTTTAATGAAAAATGTGCTTTAAATTGTTTTTGTTGTTCGTTTTCTGTGTAATCAACCGAGAACCAATAGTCTGTTGAAGGTAAGTCTTGTCCATTAAATTTTCCATCCCATCCTTCTCCTAGTGGATCTATTTGCTTGATTAATTTTCCATAGCGGTCAAATATATAAATTTTTGCGTTATGTTGTGCATTTAATCCAACAATATTCCATCTATCATTATAACCATCACCATTTGGCGTAAAATAATTCATATAATCTATTACTAAAACAGTATCCTCTAAATAGGTACATCCCTCTAAATCTCCTACTGCAACAACATGTTCGCCTGCCTCAACATTTGTAAATACATTCGAATCTTGCCATGCTCCCCCATCTAACGAATACACCAAATTCCCTGATCCCGGCTGTGTAACTGTTACGGTAATCGTTGCATTCCCCGTGAAAGCATCTGTTACTGTTGTTACAAATGAAGTCGCAGGATATACAATAGTAACATTCGCCGTTGCTGTTCCTTCACAGTTAGTAACTATATCTCTTACTTCAACCGTATAAGTACCCGCTTGATCAGCTGTGTAATTTGGACCTGTTGCTCCTGCAATCGGAGTAGTACTACCATTAAAGAACCATTCAAAAACATGACCCGCTGCTGGAACTCCTGATTGTAATGTATACGTTTGATAAGTTGTTCCTGTTGATTGATTCACACAAATATGACCATCCTCTAAATCAGGTGTAGGTGCCGGATTTACCAACACAGTATAATAAACCGTAGTACCACTACATCCATTCAAACTCGGCGTTACAGCATAAGTAACGGAACCTTGAACATTACCCGTTACAGACAATGTTTGTGCAATAACAGAACCAGAACCAGCACTCATTCCTGAAACTCCTGAATAAGACGAAATAACCCAATCAAATGTTGTACCTGGCAATGATGCGCCTAATACAATATTGGTTGCTGTTCCACTACATATAGGTAATTGTGGTAAAACCCCAAATATCTCTGACCTTGGACTAACTGTAATAACTATCGTTTGTGGCAGACCAACACATCCATTCTTAACAGGAGTAACTTGATAAGTAACCGTACCTGAAGCAACTGGACTTGTTGTTGTAATTACTTGGTTAATTGAAGAACCTGTCCCTGATGTAGCTCCCGTAACAATTGCACCTGTTTGATTTGTTATCACCCAGTTAAATGTAGTACCTGTAATATTACTTACTGAATTAATCTGTACCATCTCCCCTGAACAGATTGAATCATCTACAGCTGTTACTACAACATCTGGAATCGGATTCACTTGTATTGCAACTGATATAGGATCTCCATAACAATTGTTTGCAAAAGGTAATACCGTATAAGTTACCGAACCTGTATTAACTGCATTAAGTAAATTTAAACTTTGAGAAATAGTACTTCCTGAACCTGGCTGAACTGTTGCTGTATCTAAATTTGAAGAAGCAACATTCCATGTAAATGTCGTCCCTGGAATAGTACTATTTAATGTTATTGCAGTTGTATCACCATCACAATAAGTCAAATTACCTGTAAAACTAGCAACCGGTTTGGGTGTCACATTTACTTGAACAGTAATCGATGGACCTGAACAACCATTAGCTGTTGGAGTAATGGTATAAATCACAAATCCATTTGAAATACCTGTAGCAGTTAATGTTTGAACTATGGATGATCCCGAACCGTTTGTAGCACCACTTACTCCTGATTGCGTAGTAACAACCCAATTAAATGTTGTGCCTGCAACAGTACTAAATAAATTAATGTTACTACTTGTTCCAGAACAAATGGTCTCTCCTACTGGATTAGATGTAGCAACTGGTATTGGGTTAACAACAACCGTAGCGCTACCTGTTAAGGTATTACTACACGCTGGAACAGTACCACTTACTATACTCACCAATTGATAAACTGAATTTGAAGTTAAAACTGGAGTAGTCAAAATAAGCGTTCCAGAAGCTGGAATAACCGCCGTTTGATTCAAACCTCCATTAACCGTATAAGTTACCGTTGCATTTGGTGTACCAGTAATAGTAACCGTACCCGATGTATTTTGACAAATTGTACTTCCTGTTATACCCGCTGTTGGTAATGGCAACACATTTACTGTAACCGTACCTGATAATGGTGTAACACAACCATTAGCAACACTAACTAAAGTATAAATTGATGAGTTCGTTAATGCTGGCGTAGTCAACGTAGCCGAACCCGAACTATTTAAAACAATCGTTTGGTTCGCTCCATTATTAACTGTATAAGTTATCGTAGCATTTGCACTACCTGTAAATGTAATTGTTGATGTACCTCCTGAACAAATAGTAGCTGGCGAAACAGCAATAGTTGCTGTTGGTAAAGACGTAATGGTAACAGTAGTAGTTGCTGGAACCGAAGCACATCCCGCACTTGCTGGAATTGTATAAGTAATCGTATAAGTACCCGGTACACTCGTACTTGGTGTTATAGCTCCCGTTGTAGCATCTAATGTTAAACCTGCTGTAGAAACAAAAGTTCCTCCTGTATAAGCATTAGTTCCTGTTAACGTTACCGCTTGAGGCGCTGTACTATTATTACAGAATGGTGTACCTGCATAAGATATTGTAGCCGTAGGCGCTCCTGTTATGGTAACAGTAGTAGTCACTGGAACCGAAGCACATCCTACACTTGCTGGAATTGTATAAGTAACCGTATAAGTACCCGGTACACTCGTACTTGGAACAATCGCTCCCGTTGTAGCATCTAATGTTAAACCTGCTGTAGAAGTAAAGGTTCCTCCTGTATAAGCATTAGTTCCTGTTAACGTTACCGCTTGTGATGCTGTAACTGTTGTACAATAAGGTGTACCCGCATAAGAGATACTTGCCGTTGGTGCAGCTGTTACAGTAACAGTAGTAGTTGCTGGAACCGAAGCACATCCCGCACTTGCTGGAATTGTATAAGTAATCGTATAAGTACCCGGTACACTCGTACTTGGTGTTATAGCTCCCGTTGTAGCATCTAATGTTAAACCTGCTGTAGAAACAAAAGTTCCTCCTGTATAAGCATTAGTTCCTGTTAACGTTACCGCTTGAGGCGCTGTACTATTATTACAGAATGGTGTACCTGCATAAGATATTGTAGCCGTAGGCGCTCCTGTTATGGTAACAGTAGTAGTCACCGGAACCGAAGCACATCCTGCACTTGCTGGAATTGTATAAGTAACCGTATAAGTACCCGGTACACTCGTACTTGGAACAATAGCTCCCGTTGTAGCATCTAATGTTAAACCTGCTGTAGAAGTAAAGGTTCCTCCTGTGTAAGCATTAGTTCCTGTTAACGTTACCGCTTGTGATGCTGTAACCGTTGTACAATAAGGTGTACCCGCATAAGAGATACTTGCCGTTGGCGCAGCTGTTACAGTAACAGTAGTCGGTGTTGGAATAGTAGGACAAGCCCCTACTCCATTTGGAAGATAAGTTATTGTATAAGTACCTGGTAAACTCGTACTTGGTGTAATAACACCTGTAGTTGAATTTATTGTTAAACCAACAGGAACAGCGGTATAATTAGACGCGCTTGTAGCACCAACTAACGTTGGAGCATAAGTCGAAACATCTGAAGTACACAACGGTGTAGTATATGAAATCGTTGATGTAGTAGGTGAAGCAACTGTAACTGTTGTGGTATATCCTGCTGCTGCACATCCACCGCACGCAGGATAATTAATCGTAACTGTATAAGTACCAGGCAAACTTAATGCCGGTGTAATTACCCCAGTTGTAGCATCAATAAACAAACCTGCTGGTGTAGCTGAATACGTAGGAACATTTAAAGCACAAGATCCAGAACCAGCTGTAGTCGTTGTAAATATTGGCGCATAAGTTGAAGCATCTGTTGTACAAAAATCAGACGGCGAATAAGACAATGTCCCCACAACTTGCTGAGAAACTGTAATCGTAACACTACCCGATTGTGGATTGGTACAACCTGGAGGTAAAGTAATCGCAGCACTTACTAAGCTATAGGTCGTAGTCGAAGTAGGTGAAACCGTAACAGTACCATTACCCGAAGCATCTAACGTTAATGTAAAATTAGTAGTACCATCTGTGTAAGTAATCAAAGCACCTGGAGTACCTGTAAATGTTAAATTCGTTGAACCACCATTACAAATACTAGCCGTACCCGAAATAGTCACTGTAGGCTGTGAAACAACCTGCAATTGAAAAGATGTCGTTGTAAAATTCGCAGCATTTGACGACTCTTCCAAACGAATATAAATAGTCTGTGGATTAACAGTATTTGTAAATGAATTGGTCGGCGAAATCGCATTTAAATCACCATTTGCATCCGATAACGAAGTATGGTAAGTAACATTATAGTTCGCCGGATTATTTGAACCTAAAGCAATGGGCGTTTGTGGATCTAAATTAAAGGTAGCAAAACCATCATTACTAGAATCATCACAAACTACTAAATTAGGAGGAGTTGTAACTGTGCATGGCACTTGAAGAAGTGTTACTGGTACAGATTCCCTACAAGTAGCTCCAGTAACAAAACTTTCTGCACCAAAATAAACTATCTGCCCACTTGTTCCTGGATATGCACCCCACTGAGCAGAAGGAATCATGTTTGTATTATTAATCGCATCTGCTTGAGTTAGGTAAAATCCATAATCAAAATCACTAATATTATTTGCACCAAAAATTGTAGTTAATACAGAATTTAAATTATAAAGTTGAGGAGTGACATTATTACAAATTGTTAAACTTGGTGGCGTTACGAAATTGAAACTTGGAAAATATTCTACTATGATACAATCAGTTTGAACACATGCTCCAGGTGAACCAATAATTGAAGCAGCAACACAATAAGTCCCTGCTGAAGAGACGGTAATTGAAGGCGCATTAATTCCCAAATCTACTCCATCTTTCGTCCAAACAAAATTAAAATTAGTAGGATTTAAGCCCGTACTTATGACTTTTGATTGACCTGGACATAAAGCTGTACCATTAGCAATAGTCATATCTCCGGTTTGCACACCAATTCCTAGAGGAAACGATATTTCTGCCGTCCCAACATTAAAACTACCTCCTTCTATAAATACAGCTGAATCGAAAGAAGTATCACTATAATCACCAATTACTAATTTTATCGTGTAATTATGTCCAGGTACTACTGTAGCTTCTGCAGTAAAAGGAACTGTAAATCCTCTCATATTCATTTCAGTTTGAGCAACAGGCAAACTTGGAGAATATTCATCAAAATAAATTTGATTCACTGAAGGACAAGCTCCATTATATGCAGCATCTCTAATATTAAGCACTGAAACAGGAGTAGAAGTACCAGGAATTACCGCTAAATTTTGAGATACACCAGTTGTTAAATCTGTTAAAATAAAAGCAAAAACATCTCCAAAACCACATTGAAATGTACCGTATTCATTTGAAGCAAAAATAAAATTGAAACTAAAATTATCCGTGAAAGGTGTAAAATTGAATTTAATATACGAAACATCATTTATAGAGCCTGTTTGACCATTGGCATTACTTATTGCCTGCAATTCTGCATCTCCAACATTAGAACAAACAGAAGACATATTATTCCCTGAATAACTTCCAGAATTAAAATTAGCATTTCCAGTTCTAATAATTACTCCATTATTAAATGCAAAATCAGACCCTGAATATTGGAAATAACCAATTCCACAATCCCCCTGCGAAGTAAAATTACTAACCTGTGCACATGTAGAATTAACCAATATATTCTGCACTAATTGAGGCACAGTGTAAGTAGAAGTATTAACAACTATTTGCCCCTTAGTGACAAAAACTGCAAATAAAAATAATATAAGCGTAATTTTTTTCATAACTATAATTTAGTTGTGTGTTAACTTTTTTATAATCTTCAAATATATAAACTTTAGTTTAAGTACTATTTGTATCTTTGCGGAAAATATGTTAAAATGAATAGAATATCGATAAAAAACACAAATAATCCATCAATTGTTAAATTTGAATGGGACGAAATGCTGACTAAAGGGAAAAATTACGAATTTAAGAATATAGATGAAACTTCAGAATCACCCTTAGCCAAACAATTATTTTACTTACCTTTTGTTAAAACAGTTTACATCTCCGGTAACTTCATCGCAATTGAAAAATTTTCAATAGTAGAATGGGAAGACGTTCAAACAGAAGTAGCCAATCAAATTGAAGAATACATTACTTCTGGTGGCATAGTAATTAATGAAAATACTTTGGTAAAGAAAAATCCAATTACCATTTACGCTGAGTCTACACCCAATCCTGCAGTAACAAAATTCGTTGCCAACAAAATGCTAACCAAAGTTGCTGTTGAATGTAAAAACATTGACGAAACCAAAGCATCACCTCTAGCAAAAGACTTATTTAGTTTTCCTTTTGTTAAAGAAGTTTTTATTGATGAAAACTATGTATCGATCACAAAATATGACATTGCAAGTTGGGAGGAAATCACATTCGAACTTCGCAACTTCTTAAAACAATATTTGGAACAAACAGATATTGTAGTTGACGAAACTTTAATTGAGAAGACTGATAATTATAAAATTCAACAAGAAGAATATTTCGAAAATTTAGATGTTACTTCACAACAAATCATCAATATTTTAGAAGAATATGTAAAACCAGCCGTACAAAGCGATGGTGGAAATATAACTTTTAATTCCTATGATGAGCAAGCTAACATTGTAAAAGTTACACTTCAAGGCGCATGTAGCGGGTGCCCTTCTTCCACATTTACTTTAAAAAATGGAATTGAAAATATGTTACGTCAAATGTTAAACAACAATACTATCATAGTCGAGGCTATGAATGGATAAAACCACTAGCTATCATTGAAAATTTAAAATAAAGTTTTATTTGCTAGAAGTCTATGAAGTTTTATCAGCTATATGATAAGTTAAAAGAAAATAATAAGCAAGCTGTAGTTTATACAACTAATTTCTACAAAACATTCATTCGGCTCCAACACTATTACGTACGAATCGAAGACCTCTAAACTAAAAAACTTTTTAAATTAAATAAAAACCAGCACTCCGAAAGGAGTGTTTTTTTAATTACAAAAATATGACAACGACAGAAATTGAATTATATTTTAAACACATTAAAGATTTAATCTTAGATTATTCCCCAAAACTAGTAGTTGCTTTAGTAATATTATTTGGAGGATTATGGTTTACTAGTTTCGTTACTAAAACAGCCAAAAAATTAATGCTCAAACAGAATGTAGAAATCACCTTAACAAATTTCTTAGGTAACATAATTTTTTGGACATTACGTGTTATGTTGTTTATTACTGTAATTTCTAAATTAGGAGTAGAAACTTCATCTTTTGTAGCTATTTTGGGAGCAGCAGGTTTAGCTGTTGGATTATCACTACAAGGATCACTATCTAATTTTGCAGGAGGAATTTTAATTATTCTTTTTAAACCTTTTAAAGTTGGTGATTCGATTGAGGTTCAAGGGGAGCACGGAAAAGTTGAAGAAATTATGATTTTTTCAACCAAAATAATTACTGCAACAAATCAAGTAGTTTATATTCCAAATGGATTACTTTCAAATGGAAAAATTAAAAACTACACACAATTAGGAACCAGACGAGTAGATTTAGACATTATGACGAACTACACGAGTGATATTAGTGGATTGAAAGCTAAGTTAGAAAAAATTGCATCTTCTCACCCATTACTACTAAGTAATTCAAAAGCAGAAGTATACATTAATCATTTCACAGATACAAATATTCATTTTACAGTACGAGTATGGACAGAAAACGTTCATCATATGCAAGTAAAATCAGATATACTTGAACAGACTAAAGATTTAGTTCAATTATAAAAAACAAACCCTAACTAAATTAGTTAGGGTTTTCACTATCTATTCAAAACAAAATCCTTTAAATAAAAAGGTTCAAAATAAGCTACATCTACCACATCTCCTTTTACATAGTTTTCATAAGAAACCGCACTCATTTCATGAGCAGATGGAAACTCAATATCAGGATAAAAATGAAATTTACTATCTGTTAATAAGGATTGGAATTTCATGGCTCCATCTCCAACCAAATGAATTTGTTCTGCCACATCTTGGTAGGAATGAGCATCAATTACTTCGGCTTTTGTTTCTCTAATTTTCACGTAATTAAAATCATAAATTGCCGTATAAGCTTCCATACGTCTTGCATCAATCATTGGAATAACAATTCCTTCATTTATTTGAATTTTGTTAGCCAATAAAAGCAATGTATCTACTGCAATTAATGGAATTGACAAAGCATAACAAAATCCCTTAGCGGCTGACACCCCAATTCGCAATCCAGTATAGGAACCTGGACCTTGACTAACGGCTACTGCATTTAAATCTTTTAAAGCCACACCTGTTTCATTACAAATTTCTTCAATAAAAACATGTAGCTTTTCAGCATGAGAAAAATTTTGTTCTGCAATTTCTTTACACAATAGAGTTTTACCATCTTTTGCCAAACTTACAGAACAATTTCGCGTTGCCGTTTCAATATTTAAAATCAATGCCATACTTTTTTAATTTTTACAAAGATACAAAAATGCGTATAGCTTATTTATCTTGAATTTTATGAATAAAAAAAGACACATTCTCATGTGTCTTTTTTTCAATTTCTATTTAGCACTAGCTTTTAGCTTTTTTGTCTTTATCTTTTTGTGTTTCTAAACGCACCTTATCATTAGTTGTTAACTCTTTAGAAACAATTGAATAAGGTCCAATTATAATTTCGTCTCCTTTTTTCAATCCTTCTAGAATTTCAATATTTGTGTCATCTTGAATTCCTGTTTTAACTACTCTGATTTTAGCTTTATCTCCAACTTTAACAAAAACACATTCAAATTTTTGGTCTTTTTTAGGAGCTTTTCCATTTTTCTTTGCCTCTTCTTCTTCTATTTCTTCAACAATATCTTTTTTTGTTGCTGTAGTATCGTCTTTAATTACAACTGCACTAATTGGCACACCTAAAACATTTACACTTCTCTTGGTAATAATATCAACAGTTGCCGTCATACCTGGACGGAATGGAGAAAAATTAGCTGGTTTTCCTTCTAATAAATCCTGATAAGACTCTTTAGACAAACGCACTTTTACTTTAAAGTTCGTTACTTGGTCAGCACTTGTTGTACTAGACGCTGAATTTGAAATACTCGTAACTACACCTTCAAATTTTCTTTTTAAATAAGCATCAACTTCTACTTTTGCGGTATCTCCAATACTAACTTTAACAATATCATTCTCATTTACATCTACTTCAACTTCCATATTGTTTAAGTTGGCAATACGCATTAATTCTGTACTAGCCATACCTTGTGTTCCCATAACACGTTCTCCTAGTTCAACATCTAATTTAGATATTGTTCCATCAGCAGGAGCAAAAATAGAAGTTCTTTTCAAGTTATCATTTGCTTCAGTCACATTAGCAGCTGCAGATTTCATTTGGTAATAAGCCGACTGTTTTGAAGCTGTTGCCACTTCATAAGCAGAAACTATTTTATCCCATTCGGCTTTAGAAATTACACCTTTATCATACAATTTTTTATTTCTATCAAAAGTAGCTTTTGCTTCCTTTACCTGAGCTTCTGCTTGGCTTAAACCAGCTTTTGTTGTTGATAAAGACGCAACTGTTCTATTTACTCCAGATTCATAAATATCTGGATTAATTTTCACTAATAAATCTCCTTTTTTAACTTGTTGTCCTTCTTTCACGTTTAAGGCAATAACCTCACCTGAAACTTCTGAAGATATTTTTACTTCAATTTCAGGCTGAACTTTACCTGTTGCAGAAACCGTTTCAACAATAGTCATCGTTTCAACTTTAGCCGTTTCAACAACTTTACTATCGTCATTATTCCCTATTACACCGCCTTTTTTTAAACCAATCAATAAGACGATTAATCCAACAACACTTCCTCCAATTATAAATAATTTCTTTTTTGACATAACTTATTGTTTTTCAATTAATGGAACTCCAAAATAAAATTCTAGAATTTTTATTCTAAAAATATAATCATACTTTGTTCTTACTACTTCTGATTCTGCATTTGCTAAAGCAGTTTGTGATTGATTAAAATCAAAAACATTCATCAATCCAATTTCATAACGTTCTTTTGCATATTCAAACGCTAATTTTCTAGAAGCTAATGAAGCTGTTGCTGCTTCAAAACTCTCTTTTGCGGCTTTAGTATCAGTATAGGCTGTAAAAACATTTCTCTCTAAATCTAATTCTTGCTGATTAAAATTCAATTTGCTTCGTTCAAAGGCTACTTTGGTTCTTTCAACATTATTTCTTGTTGCAAATCCATTAAAAATAGGAACCGTTAATTGCAAACCAAAATTTTGTCCTTTATTAGTATCAAACTGATCAAAAATAGGTAACGCATTTGCCGTAATAATATTTCCGCTACTATCTACACCTGAAACTCTTTTTGAATTTGAAGCACGAGTAGTATAACTATAGAAACCGGTCAATGAAGGTAAATAAGCCGCTCTTGCAATTTGAATATCTTTTTTAGCCAATTCAATATTCGTCTGAGCAATTTTTAACTCTGTTCTACTTGCTTTCGCTTTAGCAATTATGGCTTCTGAAGATTCATTCAGAATAGTTGACAACATTGACGGAACTTCGTCTTCAGAAATATCAAAGTTTTTAAAATCATCCAATTGCAACAATTGAGCTAAACTTAATTTTGACAATAAAACGGCATTTTCAGCTGCAATTACCTTTTGATTATTACTAGCTAATGTAGCTTGCACATCTAACAAATCTCCTTTTGGCACATTTCCAGCTTCTACTAACTGAGTGGTTCGAGCCAATTGTTTTTCTGAAAGTGATTTTTGCTCTTTTTGAACCTTTAAATTTTCTTTATTAAACAATATTTGCAAATAAGCATTAGCTACATTTAAAGCTATATCTTCTTGCATCTTTGTTAATTGATATTGTGAAGCAATTAAAGACAAATTTGACTTTCTTAATTGGTTCACATTTTGCAATCCTCTAAAAATATCAACATTAGCACTTAAACCAACAGATGTAAACTGAGTGGTTTGATTTTGCAACAAACCCGTGGTAATATTTTGATTTAAACCAATATTCCATGAATGAGAAGCTGATGCGCTTATTCCAGGCATAAAATTTCCAATAGCATCTTTTTTGGCAATCTGAGAATTTTGCAAATCTAACTCTGATTGTTTAACAGAAATATTGTTGATGATGGCATGATTAATACATTCCCTCAATGTCCACTTTTTTGATTGCGCCAATGAAGAAAATCCAACTAAAAATGTAACTATAACTATACGATAGGATTTCATCTTATTTTTTAATTTACTAATTTGACCTATTTTAAAAAAAAATGTTACAGTTTTCAATTAAAATTTTACATTTGGTATCGCATTTAAGCATTTTATCAATTTCTAAACCATTGCATTTAAACCATCAAATGAACTATAAAATAAGAATTTTGCTTTTCGGACTATTAAATATTGGGATTTTTGGATGTAGTACATCAAAAAAGATTGAAGCTTTAAAACCACTTCCTTCCACAAATGCTCCTATTGTATATAGCAACAAACCTTCCTATATCAATATGCCTTTAGAAATTCCACTTAAGGAAATTGAATACCAATTAAACAAAAACTTAACCGGATTAATTTACAATGATTCCATTTTAGAAGATGATAAATCTGAAATGAAAATTTGGAAAACAGCACCTATTAAACTAACAGAAAAAAATGGTGCTATTGTATCAATAATTCCATTAAAAATATGGGCTAAATTTAAATACGGTACAGATTTTATGGGCTTAAATGATACTCGAGAAATAAATTTAAACGGAACAATTACACTAAATAGCAAAGCTACATTTTCAAATTGGAAATTAAATACGGTTTCTAAAATAGAAGATTTTGAATGGAGTGAAAGTCCCAGCATATTAGTAGGCGGCAAGAATGTTCCAATTACGTATATAATAAATCCAACATTAAGTATGTTTAAAGGAAAAATCGCAAAGAAAATCGATGAAGCGATTGATAAAAGTTGCGATTTCAAAGAACAAGTGTTCAGTGTTTTAGAAACCCTATCGACACCATTTTTAGCTAATGAAACTTATGAAACTTGGTTTAAATTAATTCCACAGGAAGTTTACAGTACACCAGCTATTATTAGCAATGCTAAAATAACAATGAATTTAGGTCTAAAATGCAATATGCAAACTATGGTTGGAGATAAGCCTAAACACACCTTTGACAAAACAAAAATAACCACCAAAGCTGTTTCTAAAATCTCAAACGACTTTAATGCATCTATTGCAGCAGTTTCTACTTATGAAAGCGCAAGCAGGATTATGACTAAAAATTTTGTTGGACAAGAATTTGGTAGTGGAAAAAGAAAAATAACGATTCAAAAAGTTGATTTATGGTACAAAGATGAAAAAATGATTATTGCACTTGATATGTTAGGAAGTGTCAATGGAACCATTTACTTATCTGGAACACCAAAATACAACACAGAAACTAAAGAAATTTATTTTGATGATTTAGACTATGTTTTGAATACGAAAGGAATTTTAACCAAAACCGCCAATTGGTTATTACAGGGCATAATTTTAAACAAAATAAAAGAAAACTGTAAGTATTCAATAAAGCCTAATCTGGATGAAGGCAAAAAAAGTATGTTACCTTACTTAACCAATTATTCACCAATGAAAGGTGTTTTTATAAATGGTAAATTAAATGATTTTGTTTTTGAAAAAGTTGATTTAAATGAAAAAGCAATAATTGCTTTTATTACAAGTTCAGGTACTTTGAGCGTAAAAATTGAAGGAATGGATTAAATTTTAAACATAAAAAAGCCCAAAATAATTTGGGCTTTTTTTATAATTCTTCTTTCTTTTTATGAAATTTGATTCTATATACTGCATAAGCAGCAGCGGCAACAAGAATATAAGGAATGGCCATTAAATAAACAATACCATCATTAATACCCTGAGCTGTTGCTTGATTGGCGTCGTTTTGTAATGACGCTCTACACATAGCGCATTGGGCGTTTACATTTAAGTACAAAAGACTGGTAAACAAAACCAATACAAATTTGCTATTTTTAATTACTTGAAAATTCATTCTACTTCATTTAATGCACATAATACGGAGAAATCATCACATATACTACCACACCAGTAATTGCCACATACAACCAAATTGGAAAAGTAATTTTTGCTAGTTTTTTATGTCGTTCAAAACTATTTGAAATTGCACGCACATAAGTATACAACACTAAAGGTATAATAACTACAGACATTGCAATATGCGTAATTAATATAAAATAATATAAATATCTAATTCCACTCACAGCATTTTTTTCAATTTCATCTACCATTCCATCGTGATTGGAATCGCCAAAAAAAACAGTATTAGCAGTCATATGATACGCTACATACATTACTAAAAAAGATAATGAACAAGCTATTGCAATTTTCATTAAATTTTCATGCAATCTTCTTTTACCATTTTTTATAGCAAAAACTGCCCAAACCAAAATAACAGCAGTTAATCCATTAATGGTTGCATAGATTGGAGGCAATTGATTTAATGGTTCAACATCATACCCCAACTTTCTTAAATTTACCCCGAATAACAAAGCAACAGCTAATGGAACAATAATAGATACCGCAATTATTAACCTATTATATTTTTTTTCAATTTTATTTTCCATTTTTTATTCCTCCAATAATAACTTAATATCCTCCTTAATTGCTTTTATACCTGCTTCTTCCAATCCGTCGTAATACAAAATTGGATTGCCAAATTTATCTTTTCTACATCTAATTTTACCTTCTTTATCAATCAAGGCAAACAAACCTGAATGTTCAAATCCTCCAGCTACATTTTTATTTTTGCCTGCATAAATATTAAACCCTTTATTTGCTAAGTTCATAATATAATTATAATCCCCTGTTAAAAAATGCCAATTAGGATGTTTTACTCCTAGATCTTTTGCATGCTGTTTTAACTGCGCCGAGGTATCATTCTCAGGGTCAATAGTAATTGATGCGATACCAAAGTCAAGATTACCATAAAACGCATCTTGCAATTTTAACATATTCTGATTCATTCTTGGACATATAGAAGGACAAGAAGAAAAGAAAAACTCCACTACATACACTTTACCTTTGTAGTCTTCATTGGTAATCTTCTTATTATTTTGATCGATTAAAGAAAAAGAAGGCACATTACCCAGCACATCCAATTCATTTTTATTATAACGTTCTCTTAATTCTTTTACTGTCCATATACCAAAAAGCAGAACAATAAAAGAAATTCCAATATAAGATTTATTTTTCATTTCGGATTGAATTATTTTCTTCTAATTTATTTTTGATATTGTCTCTAAATGCGTCTTTTCTATTATTATTCTTTTTCAATGCTAATCTATATTCTCGTAATAAAATTTTAACATCATCCGACATTTCATTATGTAATTCGGCAGCAGATTCAGAATTATAACATTCTCTATATTCTACTTTACCTTTAATTTTTTGGCCTTTTCTACCTCTTAACGATAAATTTTTATCTATTATATACACAAATGGAGTTCCAGTATGTACATCTAATGTATTTTGAAAATGAAAAGTTTTGAAATAGCTTTCTATTTCAGACGGTTTAGCAAAAACAAAATGCCAATTTTCTTGTTCTTTTGACAAACGCGTAAATTCATTTATTATATTATTCACAGCTGCTTTAGTAGATTCAGGCATAATCATTACCATTTGAAAATCTTTGAAGCCAGAATATTTATTATAAACTTTTTGGTTTAAATTAAACAAATTTGCTTTTACCTCTTCTAAGTTATCACCAGGAAAACCTAACACTGTAATTTTATTTAACAATAGCACTTTCTCACCTTTTAATGATGTAAAATCTTGAGGAATATCAAGATGATTTTTTGATATAGTTGGTAAAAAAAGAGAATTATGAGTAGCGGTAGCAAAAAACATGTAAGCTACAATTGGCAAAATAAACAGTACAATTAAAACAATATATTTTTTCACTTTAAAGTGTGTATTAGTTCATACAAAGGTAAAAAAAATCCCGATTATAAATCGGGATTAGATTGATATAAAATATGTTAAAATATCCATTTATAGTGAGAATTCTTGAAAACTTCAAATACATAATCACCTTCTACTAAGATAATGAAACATAAATAAAGAATCAAAAATACTAACGGAGCTACAATTGACCATCTTAAACTTTTAGTTTCACCTTCTAAGTGCATAAAAGCCCACATGATATAATAAGCTTTTACAATAGTTAGTATAATGAAAATCCAGTTTAATAAACTCATACTTAAAAAAGTACCATGATGTAAACTATGAGGCTTAACAATACCTAAAGCAACTTCAACTGTAGTAATCACAGACAATATTCCAAATACTGTCCAAATTCTTTTTGTGTTTGACCCGTGCGCGTGTGCCATAATATTTTTCTTTTAACGAAGATTAAACTAAATAGAAGAATGTAAATACAAACACCCAAACTAAGTCTACAAAGTGCCAGTACAATCCAACTTTTTCTACCATTTCATAACTACCTCTTTTTTCATATGTACCTAAGATAACATTAAAGAAAATCAAGATATTTAAGATAACTCCAGAGAATACGTGGAAACCATGGAATCCAGTAATAAAGAAGAAGAAATCAGCAAACAACTTATGACCGTACTCATTATGTTTTAAGTTTGCACCTTCAACAACTAAAACAGCATCTTGCTCTAATCTTTTAATAGATTCTTCTCTTGATAAGATAGTTTTATGTTTAGTTTCCTTATTAATTATTTCTGTTCTCACCAATAAGTTTGGATTTGCTTTAAAACCAGCAACTACTTCTGCAACAGAATGTTCAGAGATAGCAGCTTCTTTTTCAAACCAAAAACCTTTATCTCTTGTTAATTGCTCTCTTTCTTCAGGCAGATGTGCAGCAAAATCAGCAAGTGCTACTCTTTTACCATCTTTATCTACAAATTGTAAAATTGACCCACCTCTTGTTTCAACAGCACCATATTCACCTTTAATGAAGTTTTTCCACTCCCAAGCCTGTGAACCTAAGAAAATAAAACCTCCAATAATAGTTAAAAACATGTAGAAAGCTACTTTTGATTTTTTCATTTGGTGACCAGCATCAACTGCTAATACCATAGTAAC
Organism: Flavobacterium indicum GPTSA100-9 = DSM 17447; assembly: GCF_000455605.1. NCBI lineage: Bacteria > Pseudomonadati > Bacteroidota > Flavobacteriia > Flavobacteriales > Flavobacteriaceae > Flavobacterium > Flavobacterium indicum. The sequence continues at coordinate 432,982 of NC_017025.1, read as the reverse complement.
TGATGAGAAAATCAAGATAAACGTCATCAAAGCTACATAATACATTGGAGCGGTAACTCCATGTAAAAACGGGAAGTGAGTAAACACTTCGTCGGCAATTGGCCAAGTTTCAATAAATTTAAATCTTGAAAATCCGTAAGCTGCAATAAACCCTGAAAATGTTAAAGCATCTGATACGATGAAGAACCACATCATCATTTTGCCATAGGTTGCACCCATTGGCCCTGGTCCTCCGTCTAATAAAGCGTGTTCATGTGTAACTGTAGCACCCATAAAATGTTTTTTGTTAAAAAGTTCCCAAATTTATTATTTTTTTTCTATTTGAAAAAATAGAAAAATAAAAACAAGTAAATCCAAATAAAATCCATAAAGTGCCAATAATACGCACTAAGCTCAATACCAAGGTATTGCGAGGAATTGTATTTTTGTTTAAAATGATTATAAATTACAATTAAAAGCGAAATCAACCCCCCAAACAAGTGTACAATGTGCACCAACACTACTATATACAAAAATGAAGTGGTTACATTACTATTACTTCCTGTAAAAAAATACCCTTGTTCAATTACTTGATCAAAGCCTTTGAATTGTAAAAAAACAAATAGTAATCCCAACGCCAAAGTACTCCATAAAAACATTGAAGTTTTTTTAACCTCACCTGCTTTAATTGATTTTAATGCCAAATGAAAAGTCAAACTTCCCAATAAAATTGAAAGAGTACTCCAAATAAATGCACTTGGTAATACAAAATCTTTTAACCAATCTGGCCTAGACTTACTCACCACATAAGCACTTGTAAATCCTGCAAAAATCATCAAGATACTCACCATTCCAAAAAGCAACAATAGCTTGTATGATTTTGCTTTTCTTTCGTATTGTTCTTGAGCTGTTAATTCCATTTTAAATAAATTTATCTATTACATAAACAATTTGCAGCAAAGTTATGTAAGTTACACTAACTAACATCAATTTTTTTGCAGAAATTGCATCTCTGTTCTTATTTAATTTAAATGCAAAATAAAGCATCCATATTCCCAACAGAAGAACTATTATTGCACCAACTACAGACAACTGCAATGTACCGGTAAACCCAAATACTGGTAAAACAGAAGCTACAATTAACCAAAAGGTGTATAAAATAGTTTGAATTGCAGTTTTACCGTCTCTCTTCCCAGTAGGCAACATAAAGAAGCCTGCTTTTTCATAATCATCATACAAAAACCAACCAATAGCCCAAAAATGAGGGAATTGCCAAAAAAACTGAATTAAAAATAAAGTTCCTGCTTCTATACCAAAATTACCCGTTGCCGCTACCCAACCTAACATAAAAGGAATAGCTCCAGGGAACGCACCTACAAAAACAGATAAAGGCGTTAATGTTTTAAGAGGTGTATACATACTCACATACATGAAAATAGAAATTGCACCAAACATTGCTGTTTTAGGATTGATAAAATACAAAATCACCAAACCTAACAAAGTGAGAAGAAAACCTAGGATTAACGCATTTTGTGAAGTGATTCTTCCAGACGGCAAAGGTCTATTTTTGGTTCTATCCATTTTAGCATCTAAATCTTTTTCAATCACTTGATTAAAAACATTAGAAGCTCCAACCATAAAATAACCTCCTATAGCTAACAAAATTAATGTTACCCAATTAAATGGATGCTCTTCTGAAAAACCTAACAAATAACCTACAATAGATGAAAAAACCACACTGATGGCTAACCCAGCTTTAGTAATTTCTTTAAAATCTATAAAAATTGACCTAGTATTTGTTGATGTTTTCAATGCCTTAATTTAATGGGTGCAAAGATATAAATAAGATTTCTTTATTTTTATCGAAATTATACTTTTTTAGTAATCAAAATACCAATTGAATAAATCAGTTGAAAGTCCTATTGAAAACCACGTAGTAGTATTTTTAAAAGTTGAAACCGTATTTATCATTGGATCAAAGTTTCTATAAATAATATTACCGTATATTCTCATATTTGTAGTTGGATTTAAAATAAATCCAGCTTTTAAATCTCCAATTAAAACTGTAGTGGTATTGCCTTGCCCAACAACCACACCTTCATCTGCAGATCGAGGATGATTCTCATCTTCATAGCTCAAAAAGATATTACTTCCTGTATTCGCATAATTTGCATTATCAATTAAATCAAAACCTCTTTTTCCATAAATCATTTTAGCCTCCGCATAATACCTTCCCGTTCTATAGCGAGCAATACCTATAATCTCTCTAAAATTGGAGCCCCAAGGATGCCCCATACTTTGGTTATTATGAGCGTAATTTGTCAATGTATTACTGTGTGAATACACATAAGGGCGAACAATATTACATTCTACTTGTAAGTTCAAATTAGTAATATTGAAAGCATTAAAATATTTAGCTCCTATTTGATAACCAAATTTATTTTTCCAACTTTTATTTCCTTTAGATACATCTCCAACCGAAAATTCATCAATAAGAAATTGACCATAAGCACTTATCTGACTATTAAATTTGAATTTAGAAGTTAAACCCAATAATGCATTTCCTGATTTAGGTGAAGAAGCAAATTCAACTGCCCGATAAAAAATAATCGGATTAATAAAATTTGGATCGAATCCTCTTCCGTTAGAATTAGACCAAACAACACTTTCAAACAATCCTAAATTCCACCTTTTAGTTACATTATAGCTCAAGTAATGATTTGCCATATATTTTGAAGCATAGGTATCCTCAGCTGTATTAATAGGTGTTACATCACGTAAAAACATGTACGTGTTTGTATATTTTATTTTCCAAAAAGTAGTGTTGAATTTAATGTAAGGATAAGGACTAGTTGCATCTCCTTGTAAAATTGATCGATAACCATCTCCTATAAAATTTCTACCATACCCTAAAGTGGCATCAAAAAACTTAGAAGCTGTAAATTTTATATTAGCTTCAGCCATTGGCATATCATAGGCATCCGTTCTAAATCTTTTAGCAATTCCAACACCCGGAATAACAGCAGGATTACCACCCGAAGGTTTTATACTTTCAGCATACGCGTTATAATAATCCGCAAACCTACCTTGGCTTTCATATATTGAAGTAGTAAAGGTTACATTCTTTCCTAATCCTCCATAAATATTAAACCCACGTGTATTAACAAATGTATTTTTTATTTCGCTTTCAAAATCTTTACCTCCTCTAAAATCAACTATCGGATTAAAAACAAACCAATACCCTTCACCTTGAATAGCCAATAAGTTTTCATTCCATATTTTTCGCCCCCACCAAGATGTTTTGTTTTTACTTAATGCTTCATAATTTTTTTGAAAATCATAATATTTAGCTACTTCTTGGAAAGAATAAGGTTTTACAGAAGTATGATTATTTGTTCCTACTTGATTTAAAAATCCTTCAAACTGATCATAAATTAAAGTATTAAAAGGAATATTTAAGCCTGAAGAAAATTGTGGATTTTTAAATTCTTTATAATTTGATTCATTTTCATATTCAATAATTTCATTTTTTGCCAAAACTTTTTCTGTTCTATACTTATCTTCATCTAGTTTAGATTTTTGATCTTCATCTAAAAAAGGAAAATTAAGTCGAAGTGAATATTTAGCTAAAACAGGTTTTCCATTGTAAGTAGCCGGCGAAACTTTGGGTAAAAGTTTAAAAATACGTTCTGTTTCATTCTTAATTTCATCGTTTTTTGCGTCTAAATACAACACACTAAAGTTTCCTAAAGTATCTACTGCAAACAATGCAATAACAGCAGTTTTTTCCTGAGTTAATTCTTTATTAAAATTAGAACGAAAAATATCATGAATTGTAGCGTTAAAACAAGATTCTGCTTCATTTTCAGGGACTGAAATACAATTTTCAAATTTTGGTAATTTCTCAATACTATTTTGTGCCCAAGAAAAAGCAGCACTCAAGAGGGTTAAAACAACAATTATTTTTCGCATATTTATTTTTTTAATATGATCCAGAAGTTTCTACTCCATCAGCTATAGCTTTTGCAGAAGACGTTCCTATTCTTTTTACACCTAACTTAATCATTTCCAAAGCATCTTCTTTTGTTTTTACTCCTCCAGATGCTTTTACTGGTAATGGAAATGCATTTTCCAACATAGCTTTTATTGCAGGAAAGGTTGCACCGTTTGGAGAACCATCTAAAGTTTTATAAAATCCAGTTGACGATTTTACAAATACTTTTTCATAATCGGTCTCTTTAAAATTAGCGACAACAGTATTCTTAATTAATGATGTTAATTGAATGATTTGCATACCGTCCAAAGCTGCGGTTTCAATGATCCATTTTACAACTTTATGATGATCTAAACCAAACTTAGTTCCTAATAAAATTTCATTTTTAACTAATTCCGTTGCTCCATTTTTAAAAGCCTCATAATTTACAACGTAATCCAACTCGTCTACTTCATCATTAATAGCTTGTTGTGCTTCTTTAATTTTATCTTCAATTGAAGCCGTACCTTCATGAAAGCCAATAACAGTTCCGACAACAACATTTGAATTTTGTTCCTTAATCATTTGTTTCGCTACTTTCACAAAATTTGGTCGAATCATGATTAACTTAAATTTTTCATCAATAGCCTCTTGAATACAAGACTTTGCAATGATTTCATTTTCTTGTTCAGATATTCCCGCTTGTTCAGCTGTTTTCAAATACGTTGAATCTAAATACTGTTTAATATTCATTTAGTGTACATTTAGTGTGTAAAAATAAAAAAATCTCACCAAAGTGAGATTTTTAAATTGTTTTTTTAGTTGGCAATTGAATAACTAAAACTATAAAACTGGAAATTGCTCCAAATGAATTAGCTATTATATCAAACCAATCAAAAGTTCTTGTATCTGTAATTTTCTCTTGCAAAAATTCAATTACTATTCCTGTTACTATGGCTACAATTAAAATAAAAATCAAAAAAGTTATTTTTTTATAAACTAATTTCAATGACCAAAGTAGCACAAAAACAAAATAAAAAACAAAATGTACTATTTTATCTTTTAATGGAAAAGTAAGTTTTGGCAAACTTGAAGATTCTGTTAAACAGAGATAAAATATTAAAACTGTCCAAACAAAAGCAAGTAAAAAATAAAAATTAGGCCCCGATAAGTGCTTTATAATCTTCACTAGACAATAATGATTCTACTTCAGAAACATCAGAAACTTTTACTTTTACCATCCATCCAGCTCCATAAGGATCAGAATTTACAGTTTCTGGATTTGATTCCAAATCTTCATTAAATTCAATAATTTCACCAGATAAAGGCAAAAACAAATCAGATACAGTTTTTACCGCTTCAACTGTTCCAAAAACCTCATCTTTAGCTAAAGTTTGGTCTAAAGTTTCAACCTCTACATAAACGATATCACCTAATTCTCTTTGTGCGAAATCGGTAATTCCTACTGTTGCAACATCGCCTTCTAATGAAACCCACTCGTGATCTTTTGTGTACTTTAAATTTGCTGGAATATTCATATTTAAATAAATTTTAGTTTAGAAATAGCAAAATTACATCTGCTACATTCTTAATATTAATAGTTGTTGTTCACGGACAAATTTAGAATTTATTCTCTAAATTAACCTTATATTTTAATTTATTTTTTAATTTCCAAAATTATATCTAATGGTTAATCCTGCGCGAATATTAGTTAAAGGGAAAGCGGTAGAAATTACTGCTTTAGAAAACTGATGGTCGTAAAAGAATATAGCTGTTAAATTTCTACTGAAAGAATAATCTGCCGTAAACTTAGCCGACCAAATATTTTGTCCTCCCCCTAATTGATTGTTGTTATAATCTAAATAGCGAACAATTGTCATGTTTTTTCTTAACGTAAAATCGGCTTTTAAATTAACATCACTTTTAATTAATCCAGTAGCATTATCGGCTAATTTTGAATTAATAGTAACATCTTTAATCCTGTATCCTAGTCCAATTGTATAATCATTCCCTTGAACCTCAGTTAATAAGTTATTGTCAAAACTCATATTTAAAGTTCTGTCTTTTTTCATTTCCGCTCTAAAATTGAATGAATTTTTCAATTCAAATTCCACTCTTGCTAATGGATTAAATTGTTCTGTTAAATTAACGTTAGATGTAATCACATCTGCGTAAAAATTTCCATTAGAATCTGTTGGACTTGGATTTAAATTTGAACGAAATGCATTAACACTATAGCTTGAACGATAGCCGTGTTGCAATGAAAAACGCTTAAAGTTATCTTTAAACCAATCTAACTTCATTAATCCGGTGTACTTTATTGTCCAGTTTGGAAGAGGGAAATTACGGAATAAGCCAGTGTTTACAGTAGACGTTTTAATACCTGAATAAGCTGAAACGAAAGCCGGCAATAAAACTCTTTGCGAATTTTTCCCAAAACCTACAGGATATCCTTCTAAATCAACAGGATAACCAGATGCCCCGTAGTACTCTTCAGCTAAACGAGTAGCGATAGCATACCTATTTTTTCTAAAACGATCAAATATTTCTGATTCATTTTCATTACTAGTTTTGAATGCTGTTTTAATTAAAATAGTTGAAATATTGAAATTACCTGTATTATAAGGCGAACGAGAATTATAGGTTCCATCAGAAGAAACATCGTATTGTTCTGAATAAGTTTCACTATAATTTCTTTCAGCAGTTATATCAATCTTCAAATCGGCTATTGGTTCTACTTGAGCAGTATAATCAAAACGTTTTGTTTTAATTTGAGTAAAATTTTGATTAAACTCAGGATAATTAGTTAAATAGCCATATTTTGCTGCCTCATAGCGAATATCTGATTGGTCACCAAAAACAAAACCAAGCGAAGGTTTTGAAGTTCCAAAGAAACCTAAACCTGGCAAATAACCCGGCAATAATGTACCTCCATTTTCTGTGTAATTTAATTGGATATTCTTAATACTGGTTGCAAAACCAATTAAATACTTACTTAGCTTACTTCTATCTTCAGTTTGATTTGATTTTGGTGTAGCTGGAGCAATTTTCTCACCAGGTTTCGGAGCTGGTTTTTTCACATTAGAAGCTACTTTTTTAGTTTTCTTAGCCGTTAATCCAATATACTTATAGAACATATCCATATTTAAGCTGGCATTTAACTTATGAGAACCAGAATTTTGTACTGTATTTCCTAGTTGATATAAAGTTCCATCTTGAGCTAAAAATGTAGCGAAAGCATCAGATGAACGTTGCCAACTAAAATCACTTGTATAAATATAAGTTGATTTTATAAATGCAAGTGCCGGTATTTTATTAATTGGCAAGTCATAATTAACCGTTAATTGTTGGTTATGCGTATTTGGTGTACCAATATTCCAGTAATCATGCCAAATATCTAATCCATCAATTGGGTTTTTATTAGCGTCAAAATAATTTCTAACAATATTGTTATTCGCAACCGTATAATTTACTTTTAATGCTTTCGTAATTGGGAAATTAAAACCGTATTGATAATTAAAGAAATAATTTCTTCTATACAATGGGTCAATACCAATCCCCTGAACATCAATCAATCTAAACTGTTGTCTGTTGAACTGACGCATAATATTAGAGCTAAATGAAATAGTACTTGGTAAAAGGTTAAAATTCATATCACTTAGCATTTTGTAGTAACCACTTTTTTTGAAAAATTTATTCTTTTTAAATGGTTCTATTGCTAAAGGTTTAAAAGAATATGCGTAGTCAACTGTCGTTTTTTGTTGTTGATCCACCAAGCTTTCAATTTGAAAATCGTGGTGTAGCATTTCGTTAAATGAATACGACAAGGTTAGATTTTCTACATCATAGAAGCGAGATTTAGCATTTTCACCTTTTTCTTTTTTCACGCCAATGAAATTTATACTGGTTCTCTTTGTATAATCTATAGCTCTATTTTTAATTTCATTTCTTCTCGAAGCGTCTGACGTTGCATCTAAAATTTGATTCAATTCAATATCTTGATATAACGGATCGTATTTTGGAGTAATAAATTGTTCTCCTACAGCATAATTAAATGGCAAGGTAACTTTCCATTTTTTAGGCAACATTTTACCCAAATTAAAATTCGTTACGATATCATATTGTTTTACATCTTCACGACTTCTTTCGTTTGGTCCTTGTTCAATACCTCCAAATCCTATTGTGCTCAGTTTACCAGTTGCAGAAATTGTAGCAAAATCAGCTAAATTTGAATCTAAATTTGCTACAGCAGCATATCCACCTTTATTATCCATGTCTGACATTCGAAGTTCATTGAACCACACTTCCCCTCTTAATGGATCATTAGAATTAGGGTTTTTTACTCCAACCATTAAAGTACGTACCAAACCAAAATTTGGATTTCCTTTAATACCAACATTTATTCTATTATTGGCCGATCCTAATGCACTTTCATTTAAATATGCCACGCCATTAATATCGGGCACAATAGAAGGATCATTTGCTAACTTTAAACTCTTTAATTGTGTCAGTAATGACAATGGTAGTTCAATTTCATTTTCAGAAGGCCATACTGAAGTTGGAGAATTATCACCAAACGGACTTATTTTCAGCGGCATTTCTACTTCATAGAAATTGTCTGTAAAATCGTTTCCAAATCTAATAAACGCAACCATTTGATCGTTTTGCAATGGCTGAATTTCAGTGGGTGGTTGAAGTGCTTCAGCATGCAAGAACATACGCATTTTTTTATACTGACGCATATCTACGTTTACATTCTTAAATACCGCTCTTGAATCACCCTTTTCCAAACCACCTAAATCCGGAGTTGATCCATCCTTTTTATAAACTCTTAACGAGAGTGATTGTTCATTTTGATTAATTACACTATTATTATTGTATAATTGTTCTCTATCTACACCAGGAGGAATTACATAATTAATTGGAGTTCGATTTCCATTTTCTTGAACATTAACCGCAACTACATCAAAGCCCGTATTATCATCATCAACAGTTGGATCTGTGCTATCTAATGACGAATTGTATCTTCTCCATTCTCCACGAACCAAATCTAACGTACCAAATCTCAAGGTAATATCTTCATTGAATCCAGTTAAGAACATTCTCATAAAACGAATTGTTCTAAAATCTGATATTGCACCTTCTATATTTGCACTTGTTGCTTCTTGAATTGGAATTTTATACTGCACCCATCTTGCTACTGTTGACTGACCATTAGCCATTGTTTGAGTAGTTTCTCTTATATCTGAAACGTAATTTTGACCAATTTGAGGGTTTGGAGCAATATTTACGTTAAACTTGAAATACGCATTAATGGTATTCATGGTATTATCCCTATTCAGATCTTCTACATCAGGTAAAGTTGTACTACCTCGATTGGTATCTGTAACTGTAATAGGTGAATTACCTTGCAATCCATTATAATTTTTATAACGTTCTAAGACATCTCCAGTTGCATTTAAATAAAAATTATAGTTGTCTGCTGATGGGTCAGGAAACGCTGCATAGGCAGGATATTTTGCCGCTTCTTCCGCATCATTTAATCCATTTAAACCCAAATCTTGAACTTGACGATTAGCATCATTAGTATCAAAAGCATAAATTAAGGATTGAGAAGCCGGTACTTTTCCCCAGTTAGAAGCTATTGTAGGTTGAGAACCTCCACTTTCAGGCAAACCATTTTCATATAATTTTCTGCCGTCTTTAAGTATATCTTCACTAATTTCTCCTAAGTTAAATGTTAATGTTCCTGTATTCGTGTTATTAGCTGTATCTCCAGGATTTCCATAATAAGGGTCCATCACCCAAAACTGAATATACTCAACATTAGCTTGTTCAAAATTTGTTGTATTAATAGCACGCATAATTCCACCCCAATTATTAGGAGCATCTATAGGTGAAAACCCATTAGTACTCGACGCTAAAGGGTTGTAATTATAAGGACCTCTTTCTTGTGGATAATAGGATAAATCTAAAGTACTTATAACATTTGTTTGTCCTTGAGCAATATCTACATTAGGAAATAATTCTTGACTAAAAATCCTTCTTGTTTTGTTTGAAGACAAATCATTATTATCAATTCCAGAAGGCGTTTCTGTGTAAAAAACAGGATCAATAGTATACCACGATAATTTAGCTCTTCTATAACCATAATTCAGTACATCTTCACCAAATTCTCCACCAAACCCTATAGGAGCACTGGCTAATGCCCAAGATTGCGGTGATTTTAAATCTATATTAGATTGCGAACCTTCAAAATCGTCAATATAGGAAGTAGGTTCACCATTGAAATTTGCTGCTTTTGGAGCATTAGGAAATAAATAAGCAAATTCACCTCGGAATGATAAATTTGAAGGAACATCTGTTTCAACATTTGGTAATTTATTAACCAATCGAGTTAAAAAAGGTAATTCCGTAGAAAAATTTGTATTTACACCTACTATTGTATTATTTACAGATTCTTGATTGTAATCTGATTTTTGAGTAAAAGGTCTTTCTGTTAATTTTAAGAAAGTAGCACCAACAAAAAACTTATCATTAAATTTATGTTCTACATTAACACCATAAAATCGTCTAGTTTGTTGGCCAAAAACAGAATTATTTTCTAAGGATACTTGAATAGGTGTATTAGAAGCTAATAATGCTGGATCCAAAATTTGAACCCTTCCCGCTTGATAGTTTACGGTATAATCTACACCCTCAACAAGTGTTCTACCTCCTGCAGTTACTACAACACTACCTTGAGGCACATTAAAAGCACCTAATGCAATTCCGTCTCCTCCAGAAGACTTAAAACTTCCTTTTAATTTAAATTTATTTTTAGCACTTTCTTGTAAAGCAGCTGCTTGAGTTGCCTTATAGAGCGTTCTGAAAACATATTTCGATTGATTGGAATTATAAGTAACATCAGAATTATAATCCTCTCCTGGATTTAAACCTAATTTATCAAACAAGTAGGATCCAAAAGGCTCAACTGTTGTAAATATTATTCTTCCGTATTGAGGATCTACCGTTAAACCAGGATAATAATCAAAAAATCCATCGCCGTTAGGTTGTGGGTCATTAGTGTAATTTAATCTGTCTAAATTTAAAACTTTTAATAATGTTGTATTTTGTACATCCGAAGGTAAAGGATCAGCACCAGATTGCGTAATATAATTTAAAGGTGATGGATCTTGGTATAAAATATTAAATTTAAAATCTTGTTGATTTAATTGAGAACCACCCGGTATTTGATAAATATTTTTCATCATTAAATCCCACGTTGGTTCATTAACTGCAACCAAGCTCCCTTTTAACATTTTTAATATTAAAGCTTGTGTTAAGGGAACGCCTGAACTATTTACTTGAGTAGATTCTACGCCATCTGTTGCAAATTCACCCACTTGATAAACCTGATCCCCTATGGTATATTGATAAGCTACGGCTAAAACCTCATCATTTTGTAACCGTTGGTTTAATGAAATGTACCCTAACTGAGGATGAAAAGTATATTCTGAAGGTGCTAATTTTCTAGCATTTTCTAGCTTAGAGTAATCTTGACCTTCATTCATACCCGTAACTGTTGTAAAACCATTACTCGCGGTTGCAATTTCTCTAATATTACTATTTAAGAAGTTAAATCCTATTTGGCCTGGGTCAAACTTATTATTTTTATTATCGGTTGGTGAATCAGGCATGGCATTAACGAATGTTGGATAGACTCCTAAATCCACTCCTATTACTTCATTATCTGGAATTCCGTTTATTTGTGTTTCACCTAAATCCTGTAAAGCAATAATATTTCTTAAATTGTTATCAGTTGAAGTAACACGATTTTGTTTATTAGTTACCCAAACTTCAATTCTTGTTATTTGAACGCGGGAATCAATAATTGGGTAATTTCTTAAAGCGCTATCATATTTATTTCTAAAATATTGTGATAAGAAATAGTGTTTGTCCGCATCATAATCCAATGCAAAAAAATCAAATTCTTGTATGGTACCGCCGCCTTGAGAAGTAATAGATTTTGTTTGAGATTTTTGTTCAGAGAAAACACCAGTTACAGTAGTTTTACCAAATTTAAATTGCGCTTTAACACCGAATAAACTTTGTGCGCCACGAATTAAAGAATTTGACAATGGAAAACTCACATTACCTACTTCAATTTTTTGCAAAATATCATCTTCGGTAGGCGTATAATCTAACTTTAATAAATTTTGAAAAGCAAAGGTAGACTGCGTGTCATAATTAATATTAACATTTAATCGCGTACCCACTTTACCTTGCAATCCAACGGATATTCTTTGATTGAAATCGAAGGCTGTTGTGCGTCTATTTCTAGGAGAAAAAGAAGGATTATCTTGTTTTGTAAAACGAACACCTAAATCAACTTCTACGGTTCCAGTAGGTTTCACATCAATGGTATTTCCACCAAAAATAGCTTCAAAAAATTTAGAGTTTACATAGTATTTTGGCAATAAATTTCGTTTTGCTTCTTCAGAACCAGGCTTTTTACCATCCAAAGCTGTTGTTTTTTCTTGAAAATATTTTCGAATGGATTCTTTTGTTGCTAATTTTTCATATTCTTCAGGAGTTAGTATTAATGGATAGTTAATATTAAATCCATCTATGGTAGCTGTATAAATGTAGCGATCAGATACAGGGTCATACGTATAACCTTCTAACACACTTTTAGGATTAGGCAAATCTATTTGTCCTACACTAAAACCTGTTTTAACTGTATCTTGTGATGTAGTTGGTGTATCTTGCGCAATGGCGTCAACCCCTAATAACATTAGCATTGAAAAAATGCTTTTTCTTGAAAATATTTTTGACAACAAATTTTTCAAATCTATAATACTTTTAAAGCTTGTTTAATTAAATCTTCTACAGAAGCATTAGGAGTAGCAACTAAAATTTTCTCTACCACTTTCTCTGCATTTTTTCGTACATAACCTAAAACTTCTAATGCAGATAACGCTTCTTCTTTGTTTGTATTGTATGGCGTACCAGAAACTTCTTCGATTTGATATAATTTGAGGACTTTTTCTTTTAAATCTAAGATTACTCTTTGTGCTGTTTTTGCTCCTATTCCTTTAATTGATTGAATGGTTCCCACATCATTAGAAGCAATAGCTTGAATAATTTGTTCAGGTGCTAAAGAGGACAACATTGTTCTTGCAGTACCTGCTCCAACACCAGAAACTGAAATTAACAGTTTAAATAATTCACGTTCCTTTTTTTCAGCAAAACCATATAAAGAATGGGCATCCTCTTTGATTTGCAGATAAGTATATAGCTTAATATTTTCTGATTCGGGTAGTTGAGAAAAAGTATGTAATGAAATATGTATTTGGTATCCTACACCATGACAATCAATCACTACATCTGTAGGTGTTTTTTCTACTAATCGCCCTTGAATCTGTGCTATCATGTATTATTTTTTTCTTGTTTGTGTTTGTTTTTTGTTTTTTTCTTGTGCATCTACAACAGCAACAGCAGCCATATTTACCATTTCTTCTACACTAGCTCCCAATTGAAAAATGTGAACCGGCTTATCTAACCCTAACATAATTGGACCAATAGACACTACCTTATCCAATTCCTTTAACATTTTATAAGTAATATTTGCCGCATCTAAGTTAGGGAAAATCAACGTATTTACTTTCTTATTTACTAACTTTGAAAAAGGGAACTTACTTTTTAACATTTCTGGATTTAAAGCAAAATCTGTTTGTATTTCGCCATCAACAATTAAATCTGGATGATGGTCGTGTAAAAACTGTACTGCTTGTCTAACTTTTATAGCACTTTCATCTGAAGAAGAACCAAAATTTGAAAATGAAATCATGGCAATAACAGGTTCAATTCCAAACATTCGAACTGTTTTAGCTGTCATTAAGGCAATTTTAGCCAAATCATCGGCAGTTGGATTAGGATTAATTGCAGTATCAGACAAGAAAAGCGGACCTCTTTTCGTATTCATGATATTAGTAGTTGCAATTCTGGACACCCCTTGTTGCTTATCTATCAATTGCATTACGGGTTTTACTACAGAAGGATAACTTCTTGAATAACCTGTTACTAAAGCATCAGCATCACCAGTATTAATCATCATTGAGGCAAAATAATTTCGCTCACGCATCCATTTTTGGGCATCTAACAAAGAAATACCTCTTCTTTGACGGGTTTCCCAAAAATATTGGGCATATTTTTCTCTACGTTTATCTTCTTCTTTGGATTTTGGATCGATGATAGGCACTTCTGCTTCAAATCCAATTTCTTCTTTTAATTCCTGAATAATTTCGTTATTTCCTAATAAAATAGGTTGACCAATTCCTTCTTCATAAACGATTTGAGCTGCTTTGAGTACATCTAAATGATCTGCTTCAGCAAAAACGATACGTTTTGGATCTGTTTTTGCTCTATTCGTTAATAGTTTAACCAATTTATTATCAGAACCAAGACGTTCTTGTAATTCATCAGCATATTTATCCCAATCTTGAATTTCTTGTTGTGCCACACCCGATTCAATGGCTGCTTTAGCTACAGCAGGAGAAATAGTAGAAATCAAACGAGGGTCAAATGGTTTTGGAATAATGTAATCTCTTCCAAAAATTAATTTTTTTTCACCATAAGCAATATTTACTTGCTCTGGTACTGGTGTTTTGGCTAATTCTGCTAAAGCTCTAACCGCAGCCATTTTCATAGCCTCATTTATTTTCTTAGCACGAACATCCAATGCCCCTCTAAAAATATAGGGGAAACCAAGTACATTATTTACTTGATTAGGATAATCCGATCGACCCGTAGCCATTATGATATCTTCGCGTGTATTTACAGCTACATTATAATCTATCTCTGGAACTGGATTAGCCATAGCAAATACAATTGGATCATTTGCCATAGTTAACAACATTTCTGGAGTTAAAATATTTCCTACCGAAAGGCCAAGAAACACATCAGCACCTTTGATCATTTCACTCAATGGTGCGGGATCACATGACTTGGCATATTTTTTTTGAAGTTCAGATAAATCTTCACGACATACCGTCAACAAGCCATTTACATCAAACATGTACACGTTTTCTGACTTCACACCTAACGCAACGTATAAATTGGCACAAGCTAAAGCTGCAGAGCCTGCTCCTGAAACCACCACTTTAACTTGACTAATTTCTTTACCTGCAAGTTCTAAGGCGTTTAGTAATGCAGCAGAAGAAATAATAGCCGTTCCGTGCTGGTCGTCATGCATTATGGGAATGTCCAGCTCTTCAACTAATCGTCTTTCAATTTCAAATGATTCTGGTGCTTTGATATCTTCTAAGTTGATACCTCCAAAAGTAGGTGCTATATTCTTAACCGTTTCGATAAAAGCGTCTACATCTTTAGTATCTACCTCAATATCAAACACATCAATATCTGAAAATATTTTAAATAAAAGCCCCTTACCTTCCATTACTGGTTTTGAGGCTTCTGGACCAATATCTCCTAATCCTAAAACAGCAGTTCCATTAGAAATAACTGCTACTAAATTTCCTTTAGCTGTATATTTATAAACGTTGTTTACATCTTTTGCGATTTCCAAACAAGGCTCTGCTACTCCGGGTGAGTAAGCCAATGACAAATCACGTTGTGTAGCATATTTTTTTGTAGGCACCACCTGAATTTTACCAGGTGTAGGTTTTGCGTGATACAATAATGCTTCTCTTCTTTTATTATTCTTTTGCATAAAATTCCATTTCTATCAACTTACAAAGATAAAAGTTGCAATGAAATAACCATAAAGTTTAAGAGAAAAGTTGAATAGAGAAATTAAGTATTATCAACAAACAAGAACATTTTTATAAAATATTATCTTTTTAAAGTAAAATGTCCCTTCAATAAACGACCGTCTTCTAATTTAATATTGTACCAATAATCTGAAGCTGGCAGTGGATTACCATTGTAAGTACCATCCCATCCATTACTATGAGGTGACAACTGTTTAATTAGTTTTCCGTAACGGTCAAAAATGTAAATTATTGATTTTGAATTGTAGTATTCTGTTATCCCTTTAATATTCCAAGTATCGTTAAATCCGTCTCCATTGGGTGTAAAATAATTTGGAATACCTAAAAGGCTTACTTCTTTAATGATTTCGCCACAGCCATTCATATCATTAATATAAACATTGTAAACACCTGGATTTAGATTATTGAATGTATTACTGGTTTGATAATTGATACCATCTAAACTGTATTCATAATCTCCTGAACCAGATACATAAACTACTATGGAATTATTATCAGATAAATCGGTTATGCTTATTTGTTCAATAGTTGCGCTATTAGAGGCTGTAACAGTTATTGTTCTTGTTCTGTTACAACCGTTAGGGTGAGTAACTTCACAAGTATATACACCTTCAGTATTAACTGCTAAATAGTACTGTGTGGCTGAAGGAATAATTGTTCCATTTAAATACCATTGATAGTTGTAGTTAGAAATTTGGGCAACATCTGTAACACCAGCATTAATTATTTTTGTAAATGACGGATCATTACTACAAACCAATTCACTTCCTGCTAATTCAATAAGAGGAAGTGGTTTTATTATAAACGGTATAGTATAAGTGGCTTTACACTGTGTGTTAGTTGGATTCACTATTTCAACGGTTACATTCTGTGTAGAAGTTGTAAACGGATTTGGCAATGGACTAGGCAAAGTAGTTCCATTAGCTGCATAATAATATACATTCATTCCTGTTTGTCCTCCTAACAGGGTTGATTGAAATGTAGTGGTATTAAATGCAAACATTCCATCTTGTGTCAAAGGACTTGCTTCATCATCACAAACTGTAGTAAGATTAGATGCAATGGGAAATACTTCAGGTAAATCATCTACAATAAAATGAATTATTGCAGTATCATTACAAGCAGTTGATGTTGAATTGGTTACTGTTGCAATAATGTCTTGAGTGGTAGTATTAAATGGATTAGGCAAAGGGCTTGGTAATATACTTCCTGAAGTTGTTGTATAGGTTACCTGTACCCCTGTTAATCCATTTATTAATTGTTGTTCAACAGTTGAAGTATCAAAAGCATACATTCCATCTTGATTGTCATCACAATGTCTAATGGTTAGATCATTTACAAATGGAATACGTTCTACATTTAAGGTAATGTGGTGACCCAAACCTAAACATTCATTATTGACTTGGCTGTCCACACGTATGTAAATATTTTGTGTATTTGGATAACCAATATTAGTATAATTGGATGTATTAGTAATTGGATTTTGTTCAGCTAAAGCGTCTGCTAAGTTTTTATAATAGGCTATTGTTAACGCTTGCCCAACAGGGTATAAAGCTTGAATATCTGAAGTAACAGAACTGAAATTAAACGTAGCTATACCATCTGTGGCAGTACCTGAAACTGTATCATCACAAACTGTAAATGTTTTTTGAAAACTAGAAGGAATATTGGTCGTTGAAACACTCAAATTGAGTTGGGCTACACGATGACAACCGTGCTCGTTTTCTATTCGAACATACGCCACGTCATTACTCACCACTTGGTTGGTATATGCTGTTGCGTTTGGAATTGCGTTTGTACCATTATCCGCTTCATTGTAGGTTTCATGATAGGTAATAGTTAGGTTATTTGTGTTAGCAACCAATAGTTGGTTTGCTTCTGTTAAATTAAAAGCACTAAACCCATCGTTATTATCGTCGCATTGTTTCAGGGTAACTGTATTTTGTATTAATGTAGGGCGAGGGTAGATGGTTATGCTTCTTGTATTGGAACCTGTTCCTTGAGGTGTGGTTATGGTTACACTTACATTATAGGTACCAGAATTAGCATATGTATAAGTTGGACTAATTGCATTAGAGGTGTTTCCATCACCAAAATTCCACGTTGCACTTAAAATGGTTTGGTTGGTTGAAAAAGAAAAGTTAGATGCTTGACCTTCACAAGTTGAAGTTATATTAATTAGTGGTGTATAAAAAAAAGATTGAGAGAATGCAGGCAAACCGGCCTTACATAATCTTCCATTTAAATCTATTGCATCCACTACAAGATTACAAGCTGATCCAATAACATTAGGATTATTTATAACACCTAGTTTAGTTTTAAAGTATTGTGTTACATAAATTTTACCATCAGGACCTAATTGTAGCGCTCCAACCAAAGAATTTAAACTAGACAAATAAACTCTTGAAGCAGGAATATTACTAGCTGTTAAATCAAATTGACTTAAAACATTAGTTGATGATTGTGAAATATACAATACATCATTATTTGGTGAAAATTCAGCACCATAGGTTTGAAGATTTTCGCCTGTAAACAATGAAATTGGGTTACTTAAAATACCCGTTGAGTTATCAAAATCATAAAGTTCAGCTGTATAAACAAAAGCATGACAAGCTACAAGTTTTCTTCCATCTGGTGAAAATTTCATATAACCTATGACATTATCTAAATTAGTATTTGGCACAACAACTCCTATTGAATTATTAATTGGCGTTGTAGATAAACCAGATGTAGTTAACAAATAAGAAGATATTATATTATTATTCCATCCATGAACTAAAATCCAATAATCAATGTTGTTGGCGTGCTTTACTACTGCTAATTTTTCACAAGATGGTGCTGTTACAAAAATATTTTTTTCTGACGTTACTCCACCCAAACCTCCATCTAAATTTAAATCTACAACACTGTATCTTAATCCATTAGGACCTGCATTTATAGTTTGAGTAAAAACATAAAACAGATTATTAGTTCCTGGCTTGGGAATAATTGTTGCAGATTGTGTACTTGAAGAATGACCTAATAAACCTGAGCCATTAAGCATTACTTGATGGTTTTTGTTGTATATTGTTACTCCATCAGTATAAAAAAGAAGTTGACCTAAATTATTAGACAAAACAGCACAGCCTTCATTGGTATTAATTTGCCCATCAGTTAAAGCTACAGGAGTTCCATTATTAAAATCTAAGCCTGCATTTTCTCCAAAATACCAAATATTAGCTTCGCCTTGAGCAAACAAAAAAGAGCTTAAAAAAATTATAATTACAACATAAAAATACTTCATATGCAAAAATAAGAATATCAAATTACCTCCAAAGTAATTTGGAAGCATTTAAACTATCTTTTTTATAAATAAAACTTCGCAAAATTAAACCTATTCAACTTTAAATTTTACTGGTTACGCA
The DNA here is from genome assembly GCF_000455605.1 of Flavobacterium indicum GPTSA100-9 = DSM 17447. NCBI lineage: Bacteria > Pseudomonadati > Bacteroidota > Flavobacteriia > Flavobacteriales > Flavobacteriaceae > Flavobacterium > Flavobacterium indicum. The sequence continues at coordinate 413,852 of NC_017025.1, read as the reverse complement.
TTAATGTAAAAAATGTGATAAGTTTTAATATTTTAAATTAATACAGAACAAAAGAACTGACACGGATTGCAAATCCGCACTATCTAGTTACGAAACTTGTTACTTTTATTCAATACTATATTTTTTAAATATAAAAATTATACTTATTCACTGATCATGCCAATGGATTCGAGTGAGTTGGAAATAATATTTTCATCTATTTTCATGAGTTATAACTTCAATATTTACTTCCTGACCGTCTTTCAATTTTTCTTTAGTGAATGCCTCAGTAAAATTTGCGGAACCATATCCATTTGGCCCACTTATCATAAATCTATATTGTTTAGATCCATCAATTTCTATTTTAACTGAGCCTGAGGAATCGGTCGTATATTCTCCAACTTTTTCATAAGTCTTCATTAAATATCCAAAACCTTCTGCTCTTACTTCTATAACATCAAAAGTATTAACTCTAAGTTGCTTCGAATCACTATCAATTGAGTTTACTTTTATTGTAATTTTATTTTCTAAATTTGTATTTTTATTACAACTTAATATCATTATAACACAAAACAGTATTCTTATTCTAAGGATGTTTAATTGCATATTCAGTTATATTTAGATGATTGATTAAAACTCCAGGACTATAATATTTACCTGTTAAATTAATATTATTAATTACAGGCCATTGATAAACTCCGCTTACAGGACTACCTATAAAAGGATTGTTAGCATTTAATATTCCTTTTGACCAAAAATCAGAAGGATTTCTTTGATAATAATTACTTACTCTCATAACATTTGGATATTTAAATATATTATCACCACCACCATACATCGTAACTGGGTCAAAAAGGATGACATCTTCTATAATTATATTCATTTCTCCCAGCTTATTTGCAATTCTTACAGCTGCTGTTCCACCTCTACTATGACCATAAATCCTTAATTTATTTCCTTTAGCCCAACCTGCTTTTAAATATTCAATAACATCATCATCACAACATCCAGTAGAACTAGAAAACATTTTACCTCCTTGAAATTCTACTAATTGTCTCAAATCTGGATTACCGCTTGCATCTACACCACCCGCTCCATATATTCCTACTATAGTAGTTTTATAATCTTGAAGCATGTGTGGAAGATGATTCAATCCACTCACCACTAAACCTGTTACCGCACCTTGCCAAAAATTGCCTCCACCAATAAGAGAACCTGCACCACCACTTATAGCACCAAAACTCAATAAACCAACTGTACTTTCATTCAATTGTGCTCCAAAAACTTTAAAATTTGCTCCTTTAAAGCCACCGCCTTCCATTACACATCCATCTCCTTGAAAACTATTACCACCAGTAAAAGCGCTACTCGCAATACTACTAATACTTCCAGAAGCAAAACCACTCCAAAACTTACCACCTTGTATATAAGACATTCCTCCATTAAATGAACCATGAAGCACTGCTTGACATGATGCTCGTACAAAAAAATTATTTACTGTAGAGGTCATTTCACCAAATCCAAAAGTCATTGCTGCAGTATATGCTGCTATTACAGAGGTAGTTATTAAACCAGAGGCCGTAAATGGTTTCCCTCCATAATATGCATCTAAGGTATATACCGCAACTGCAACTGCAACTGCTATTCCAATTGCTATTCCAATACCATATTCACCAGATGGATCAGTATGTTTTAAAGGATTGTTAAGAACATATGCATATCGGTTGTAATTTTGTGTATTGTATTGATCTTGTATAAAATTATCTGGCTGCATAAAACGATGCAACTTAGGATCATATAAACGTCCATTCATATGAATTAATTTTACACTCTGTAAATGTTCGTGCCCTGTATAACCTCTGTCAAAAAACGTTAATTTAGCCAAGTTATTGCCTAAACCATCTTGAATTTTAACAATTTCTCCCCAAGCATCAAAATGCCTTTTTTCTACTATATTACCTGTTGCGTTTGTAATTGCAACAATACTACCTAAATAATCACGGTGTAAATAAAAATAGTTTTGTGTAGTTCCATCACTTTTTATAAGTGCTGGCGCACTATATGCATCTCCACCAATATATGTAATTATTTCTGTTGCACCTGTTGCAACAGTGTATTTTATTTCTACACTACCATCACCACTAAAATATTTTCTAAACGGTCTAGTTAATTTATCAGTATTTGTATTTCCATAATACATTGCCCCCGCTCCCGCGCGAATCCTTTCGCGTGGTTTTATATTTTAAAATACTGAAAAACACAAACTCCATCTAATAATCCTTTTTCTCCTGCATAATCTGCTGCACTACTATATTTATAATCTTCTGGTCTAAAAACAATTCCTTCTCCAACTGGGTTATTATGAATATAATCTATTTTTTGTTGAATTACCTCATTGCTCCATAATTCAATTGGTTTGTTGTCATGTCTCCAAAATTGATTATTTGTTGTGTTTGAACTCTTTTCTGATTCTTTTTTAAAATAATCTAATAAAAATTCTTTTCTACTTTCTCTAGGGTTTTCTTGAATTGCTTTAATTACGCTTCTACTTGTAAATCGTTTGAAATCGCCTAATAAAAGTTCAGGTTTTTGATTTTCTATACTTCTAAAAATCAAATGCACATGATTTGTCATAATACACCAAGCATGAATTTCCATTCCTTTATTTTTTTGACAAAAATCTAAACTTTCAATTATCAAATCTTTATATTCGTTTCTTGTAAACACATCTAACCAACCTACTACTGCAAAACTAACAAAATATATTCCTTCGGGGTTATGAAACTTATAATTTCTACTCATATAAGCTTTTATTTTAATTTACTCTTTTTTAACTGCCACGCGAAAGGATTCGCGGGGGAGCGGGGAGCGGGGGTATTCTTCATTATTCAATAACTTTTACTGCTACTTTGTTTTTACACTCTATAAAACCATGATATATTTTAAAATTGTTTTCTTCAATTCTTTGTAAAATATGCTTTGGTAATTTTTTCTTGTAATTTACGGAGTCACTTGGCAAACTAATTTTAGTATAATATTTATTTTTACTATAAATTTTTGCAAAACCAATACGTGCATCCTCATAACGCATAGTGTCCGTTAAGTTAATATAAAGTTGACCATAAATTTTTTCGTTTGGATATATAAAATTAGATTGCCTAAACTCATTTGTCATAAAATAAGAATAATTATCTACATAACCCATTCGTTCATATTCTTTGTTTTTAATTTTTAAATAATTAACAGAACAAATAGAATCATAAGGATTTCTTTTCACTTTAAACTCGTTAAAAAAATTGGAAACTATAATTTTGTTGTATTCAATTTCTTTTTTTGTAGAACTATCGTAAATATTAAAATAAAAACCATTTTTATACAAGTTTTTATTACTTTCTAATCCATTGTTTTCAAATTCAGGCATATTACAAATATAATATTTATTGTTGCTTTTATTCTCAATACAATATTTTATAATATTGATAGTATCTTTATGTGATCCATATTGAAAGGCTACTAGTTCTTTATTAAGAATTGTTAGTTCTAATTTATCTTTGTTTTCTTTACAACTTAAAAAAAGTAATAAAAATATAATTATTAATTTCCGTGCCATGTTTTCGAAATATTTTTTGGCGTAGGATTGCCATTTGTAAAACTTGTTAAACTTTTATGAAACTCATATCTATAATAACCGTCATAATAAGAACCTCCTCCAACTTTAATTTGAAACCAATACGCATCTCTTTCCATTAAGTTTTCCCGAGATCCTATACCGTATTTTTTATCCCAATGACCTATCAATCCTGAATACCACTGCCATGCATGTCTCATTTCATGAAATAGTAAAACTGCCATATGTGCATTGCTTTTTATTTCATTTGGGTTTAATCTTATTTGCACTTCGCTATCGGTAAGACCTGCATATGGTAAATCTGGATCGAATTTAAACTTTAAATTAGGATTATTGCTTCTTTTAGCTCCACTTAATCCTCTTACACTTTTTATAACTTTATTTATTCCTTCTTGTGTAAATTCAGGTTTCCCATCAGGACTTAAATCAGAATTAAACCTATCACGTATATTTTCTTCCGTTATTTCGTCTGGAGTTGTTTCATGCAACCCGTGATTCAGCCCACTCACCACCAATCCAGTTACAGCACCTTGCCAAAAATTACCCCCACTTACGGCTGCAGTTGCACCTCCACTAATAGTACCAAAAAACATAGTGCCTACTGTTTTGTTTACAAAACCATCCCCTAAGCCTTTCATACCAGTTCCTGCAACACTATGTCTAACTCCATCAATTTTTGTAGTATTATTACCGCCTTGCCATACACTACTCATAATACTACTCACAGCACCTTGCCAAAAGTTTCAAATATTCTTTATTCATTTGTATACCAATATCTTTTTCTTTTTTTAATACTACTTAATAATCCTTTTTTTTCATTGAAAGTATAATTTATGTAATTTGATAAAATCTCTTTATCGTACAAGTTAAAATTATTAGCTTGAATTAATAATTTTAATTCCTCAGTACACTTTTTAAATATTTCTTCTTTATCAATTTTATAAATAATCTGAAATTTATACTTTTTACCTTCACTTAAGTTATACTCTTTGTAAGCAGAATCATATGTTTTTACTGTCTCATAAATATATTCAAATTCTTTTGTTTCATTTGGTAAAATAAATATAAAGTCTTGATGGTTTAATGTTTTATTTTTCCAATCATTAGCTACAAACTTTTCAATGGCATCATATTTAGCAATATTTTCTACAGAAGTATAGGCATAAATGTCTTTATCTTCTAGCACGTCGACATTATCTAACTTTAATTTTTCAATTAATATTCTGTTTTTTAGTGGCAAAAAAAAGTTTATATCCCGTATTTTATTTTCAGAAAAAAACATCTAATAATACTACAACATTTTTTGTGTTTTAATATTGTTGTCTTGTTTACAGGAAAACATGGTAAAAAACAAAATATAAATAAATAATTTTTCCATAATTTATCTTGTTGGCACCCAATCTATTTCAGTGTTTTTTGTAAACATCCAGCCTGCATTATTAGTTAAAAACACCCTAACAAACAGTATAATAAAATGATGTTAAATACATTGCTCTGTTATTATTTAAACCAATTAATTTCTTTTAAAAAAAGCAACTATTTTACAAAAGTTACTTGGTTGTTTGTATTTTCATTTTATTGCGTATGGCTTATTGATATTATACTACACGAACTAAAAACACAAAGATGAATTTTAATTTTCACAACAAATTACGATTTGTTTTACAAAAGTAATAAAATAAATACAATTTAATCACTTTACAAATTCAATATTTCGAAGCAATCCTTCAAACTTGGTTCGTTTCACAGCTGAATTTTTAAACACTTTATTGAAAGTTTCTTTGGTGAGTTCTTGCCAATCGCGCTTTGAAAAATTTAACAGCTCAGGTTTTGGTTGAAAAAGTGGTTCGTGGTGAGGTTTTGCAAATCGGTTCCATGGGCATACGTCTTGACACACGTCGCATCCAAAAACCCAATCCTCAAATTGTCCTTTCATTTCTTGAGGCAAATTATCTTTAAGTTCAATGGTAAAATAAGAAATACATTTACTCCCGTCCACTACATAAGGTTGAATTATGGCTTGTGTTGGACAAGCATCGATACAAGCTGTACAAGTACCACAATGATCGGTAGTAGGAAGGTCATATTCTAATTCAAGGTCTATAATTAATTCGGCAATAAAATAAAACGAGCCAACTTTTTGTGTAATTAAGTTGGCATTTTTCCCTATCCAACCCAAGCCGCTTTTGGCTGCCCAAGCTTTATCTAAAACAGGAGCCGAATCCACAAAAACACGTCCGTTTACTTCACCAATTTCTTCTTGAATAAATTGAAGTAAAGATTTTAATTTATCTTTGATAACAAAGTGGTAATCTTCGCCATAAGCATATTTTGAAATCTTATAACTCTCTTGATTTTGTTGTTCGGACGGATAGTAATTCAACAATAAGGAAATAACACTTTTGGCACCATCAACCAACAAACGTGGATCTAAACGTTTATCAAAATGGTTTTCCATATAGGCCATTTGGCCGTGATAATTTTTATTCAGCCAGTTTTCTAATCGTGGTGCTTCTTGCTCTAGAAAATCAGCTTTTGAAATACCACATGACAAAAATCCTAAAGCAATTGCTTTTTGTTTGATGAGTTTCGAATAAATGGAAGATGGAAGATGGAAGATGGAAGCCATTACGAAATTATTTGAAATTTAAACTGTAAATCAAATTTACTTTAGTTGGTTCCTAAAAGCAATCATCATGTTCATTAAATTAAATGATTCTGTATATAATTTTTCAAAACAATCTACATTAACGTATTTTCTTCTTTTGGCTTTATAAAGACAAGTTACCACTTCGCCCAAAGAACGAATAGCATATCCTAAAAACCTTTTAAATTCTGCATTACTTTGAAGAATAGAACCTTCAGATATATTTAAAGCAATTGAGTCTGCCGCTCTATTTATTTGTGAGGTAAGATTAAACATTTCTTGCTTTGGAAAATTACTTGAAAGCGCGTATATTTCTTCTCCAAAATCCATTGCTTTTTGCCATATTATTAATTTTTCAAACTTAAAACTCATCAAATTTTTTAACCAAATTTAATATTATTTACCACAAAATCTTCCAGCTTCAATCTTCTAGCTTCAATCATACAACTCTCAACTTAAAACAACTCTCCTTGATTTCCTAATTTCAATCGACCTAAATGTTTATAGGCTTTATCCGTTGCTTCTCTTCCGCGAGGAGTACGCATTAAAAAGCCTTCTTGAATTAAAAAAGGTTCGTAAACTTCTTCTAAGGTTTCGGCATTTTCGGCAACTGCGGTTGCCAAAGTTGTAATTCCGACTGGTCCGCCTTTGAATTTATCAATGATTGTAGACAAAATTTTGTTATCCATTTCATCTAATCCATGCGCATCTACGTTTAGTGCTTTCAAGGCAAATTGTGCTATTTCGGTATCGATACGACCGTTTCCTTTAATCTGAGCAAAATCGCGCACCCTACGTAACAAGGCATTCGCAATACGCGGCGTTCCTCGACTTCTACCAGCAATTTCGATAGCTGCTTCTAAATCGATCGGTACATTTAATATCGATGCACTTCGTTCGATAATTGTGGCTAATAATTCAGTGTTATAATATTGTAGTCGGCTTTGAATTCCGAAACGGGCACGCATTGGTGCAGTTAGTAATCCGGAACGCGTGGTAGCACCAACTAATGTAAACGGATTTAAATTAATTTGAACCGTACGCGCATTGGGTCCACTTTCTATCATGATATCGATTTTATAATCCTCCATAGCAGAATATAAATATTCTTCAACTACAGGAGACAACCGATGAATTTCATCAATAAACAACACATCACGTTCCTCAAGATTTGTTAACAAACCTGCTAAATCGCCTGGTTTATCCAATACGGGTCCGGATGTAATTTTAATTCCTACCCCCAATTCATTAGCCAAAATATTTGCCAATGTTGTTTTTCCTAAACCAGGAGGTCCGTGAAACAAAGCATGATCCAACGCTTCACCCCTTTGATTGGCTGCAGCAACAAATATTTTTAAATTCTCCAACACATGATCTTGACCAGCAAAGTCATCAAAACTAAGTGGGCGAAGTGCGCGCTCGATATCCATATCTTGCGGCGTGAATTTATCTTTATTTGGATTTAAATTTTCGTTCATAAGACAAAGATAACTAAAGTTTGAAGTTTTTTAGTTGCTAATAAATATATGAATTAAAAAATGGTTGTGATGAATAGCCCCGGTTGAAGTGGCATCTTTTTTGTCATTAGGGAAACTGAACGGGGACAAAAAAATAAAACGGAAAACGGGACTGCTTTTGTGTGAGGCACTGGATGGGTGCTTCAAATTAAAAACCAAGAATTGCTTTAGCTATAGTGAAATAGATTAAAATCCCCATAATGTCATTGCTGGTTGTAATAAAAGGTCCGGTTGCCAAGGCAGGATCTACACCGTATTTATCTAAGATAATTGGAATAAATGTACCAATAAGTGAGGCAAATATAATAACACTCAATAGTGCAATAGAAACCGTAATCCCTATGGAATAGTCGAAACCAAAAACAAAGTGACAAACAAGGATTAGGATACCCGATAAGAAAGCACCATTCATTAAACTTAAACTAAATTCTTTAATTAGTCGGTTTATGATACTTCCTGTAATGGTATTATTGGCTAAACCTTGAACGATGATGGCGCTGGATTGCACACCAACATTACCACCCATAGCAGCTATAAGAGGGGTAAATAAAAACAAGGTTGGATGATTTTCCATAGCAGGTTCAAATATCCCCAAAACGCGAACTGAAATAAATCCACCAAACAAAGCCAATACCAACCATGGCAAGCGCGCTTTGGTTAATTCAAGAATACTATCATCCGCTTCTACGTCTTGCGAGATACCGGCTGCTAACTGGTAATCTTTATCGGCTTCTTCTTTAATAATATCAACGATGTCATCAATGGTAATTCGACCAACTAAACGGCCTAATTCATCAATTACAGGAATAGCCTCCAAGTCGTATTTTTGCATGATACGCGCCACTTCCACATCTTTAGTATCGACTTTAACGTAATCGACTTTTTTGATAAAAACCTCGCTAATTTGGGTTTTTGTAGAAGTTGTAAGCAAGTCTTTTAACGACAAACGTCCCTTTAATCGATCTTCGTCATCTACTACATAAATAGAATGCACACGGGTAACATTTTCTGCCTGAAGGCGCATTTCTTTTACACAAGTTAGTACATTCCAATTTTCATTGACTTTAACTAACTCTTTTGCCATGATACCACCCGCAGTATTTTCGTCGTAGCGTAATAGATCGACAATATCTTTAGCGTGTTCAACGTCTTCTAGTTCGGAAATAACTTCTGCTTTTTTCTTTTGAGGAAGTTCTGCGATGATATCGGCTGCATCATCGGTGTCTAACTCATCCAATTCTTCCGCGATTTCCTTAGCAGATAACGAGCGAAGAATAACTTCACGCACTTCTTCGTCTAGTTCAAGAAGAATTTCGGCTGTTTTTTCAGAATCTAATAAGTTGAAAATATAAATGGCTTGCTCATCTTGCAAATCATTCATAATTTCAGCTATATCAGCAAAGTGAATATCTTGTAACAGCACTTCTAACTCATGAGCTTTATTCTCTTGAATTAAATGTTCTATTTGTTCGATAAATGCTCTACTGATTTTAAATTCCATCGGCAGCTATTTTTTGGGTTAAAGAAATGAAATCTTCTACGGATAATTGTTCCGGACGCAGTGCAAAGATAGCATCTTCTAGTAATTTATCCGATAAATTCAAGCTTTTTAAACTGTTGCGAAGTGTTTTTCTTCGTTGATTGAAAGCTGTTTTAACAACTGTAAATAATAATTTTTCGTCGCAATCCAATTTATAATTTTCTTTACGACGCATAATCATTACTCCTGAATCCACTTTTGGAGGAGGATTAAAAACGGTTGGCGGCACTGTAAACAAATATTCACAGTCATAAAACGCTTGTGCTAGTACCGATAAAATACCATACACTTTACTCCCTTTTTTAGAACAAATACGTTGTGCCACTTCTTTTTGAAACATTCCAGAAAATTCAGGAACTTGATCACGCATTTCTAAAGTTTTAAAAACAATTTGAGTAGAAATGTTATAGGGGAAATTACCAATTATAGCAAAAGGTTCCTCTTCAAAAACTTCTTTTAGATTATACTTTAAAAAATCTTTAGAAATGATATTGGGAGCTAAAGTAAGGTAATGCGTTTGTAAATATTCTACGGATTCCGTATCAATTTCGATCACAAAAGTTTCAATAGGTTTTTCTAACACATATTTAGTTAAAACACCCATTCCAGGACCAATTTCTAATACTTTTTTATATCCAGATAAAGACAAACTATCAGCGATATCTTTAGCGATACTTTCGTCAGTTAAAAAATGTTGTCCTAAATGTTTTTTTGCTTTTACAGACATGAATTAGTTTTTACGCGTGAAAAATTCATCTAAAACTTCTAATTCCGTTCTAAATGCTAACATTTTATCTCCAAACATACGTGCACCTTCCTCTCGTAAACGAGGAGCATGATACGTATAATAATCCTCTAATTTTTGTTTAGAATCTGTAAAATATTGAATTGAATAAGTTGTACCGCCCATTTCTTCTTCTACTAAAACTTTTATCATTTTAGCTTTATGGAAAAGTCCCGTTGCTAACACATCATCAATATGTTTTGTTTTCATCCAATTCACCCATTTATCATGTACTGAATCATCAATATTTATGGTAACATTATATATTATCATCTCACACTTTTTTTTGCAAAGATAGACATTAAAGTTATAGTTAAAATATATAAAATGTAATGCATAAAAAAAGACCTCAAAATGAGGTCTTTTAACTATATTTTAGTGATGTAATTCTTCTTCACCTTCTTTCATTGGGACATTTTGAGGAACAAAATCATCGTCATGTCCAGGTTTACTATAATCGTAAGCCCATCTATGAACTTCAGGAATTTCACCTGGCCAGTTGCCATGGATATGTTCAACTGGAGCAGTCCACTCTAATGTATTAGATTTCCAAGGATTCATAACTGCTTTTTTACCTTTAAAGATACTGTAGAAGAAATTCCAGAAGAAAACAATTTGGAAAGCAGCACCTACTAAAGCAAATACAGTAATTAATACGTTAGTATCAGCTAATTCATCAAATAAAGGGAACGCTGAATTTGTATAATATCTTCTTGGTAAACCAGCCATACCGATAAAGTGCATTGGGAAAAATACACCATAAGCACATACTGCAGTTACCCAGAAATGAACATAACCTAACGTTTTATTCATCATTCTTCCAAACATTCTAGGGAACCAGTGGTATACACCAGCGAAGAAACCATATAAAGCAGAGATACCCATTACTAAGTGGAAGTGAGCCACAACGAAATATGTATCATGTACGTTAATATCTAACGTAGAGTCTCCTAAGATAATACCTGTTAGCCCTCCTGTAATAAAAGTTGAAACTAATCCGATTGAGAACAACATAGCAGGATTTAACTGTAAGTTACCTTTCCATAATGTTGTAATATAGTTAAACGCTTTAACAGCAGAAGGAATTGCAATTAACAAAGTTGTAAAGGTAAATACTGAACCTAAGAAAGGATTCATACCTGAAACGAACATATGGTGACCCCAAACAATTGTTGATAAAAATGCAATTGCGATAATAGAAGTTACCATGGCTCTATAACCAAAAATTGGTTTTCTAGCATTAGTAGCAATGATTTCAGAAGTAATACCTAAAGCAGGTAACAATACAATGTATACTTCAGGGTGACCTAAGAACCAGAATAAATGTTCAAATAAAACTGGAGAACCACCTTGATAATGTAAAACTTCACCTTTGATAAAAATATCAGATAAATAGAATGAAGTACCAAAACTTCTATCGAAAATTAATAACAATGCAGCAGAGAATAATACTGGGAATGAGATAACACCAATAATAGCTGTTACAAAGAAAGCCCAAACCGTTAAAGGTAAACGTGTCATGGACATACCTTTAGTTCTTAAATTAATCACTGTTACTATATAATTCAAAGACCCCATTAAAGAAGATGCAATGAAAATAGCCATTGATACTAACCATAAAGTCATACCTAAACCTGAACCTGGTATTGCTTCTGGTAATGCTGATAAAGGAGGATAAATTGTCCAACCAGCAGAAGCAGGTCCTGATTCAACGAATAGAGAAATAATCATGATAACACAAGAAACGAAGAACATCCAAAAAGATAGCATGTTCATAAATCCTGAAGCCATATCACGTGCACCAATTTGCAATGGAATTAATAAGTTACTAAAAGTACCTGATAAACCAGCTGTTAATACAAAGAATACCATTATAGTACCGTGAATTGTAACTAAAGCTAAGTAAATATCGTTTCTCATTACACCTCCTGGTGCTAATTTTTCACCTAAGAAAATTTTGAAAACTTCAAAAGATTCCTCAGGCCATGCGATTTGCATACGGAAGAATAACGATAATACAATTCCAACAATCCCCATTAATAAACCAGAGATAAGGTATTGTTTAGCAATCATTTTGTGGTCAATACTAAAAATATATTTAGTAATGAAAGTTTCTTTATGATGACCGTGATCGTGTGACATACTTTTTATATTATAATTTTAATCTTATCTAAATTTATTTTACTGCTTGAGCCATAGTTTTAGTTGAATCTACAACTACTTCTACAGGAGCTGCAGGATCAACTTTAGGAGCTGAAGCTTCTTTAACTTGTGCTGCAATAGTTTTTTGCTCTTTTACCCATTTTTTATAGTCCGCTTCAGACTCAACAATAATTTTAATTTGCATATTGTAGTGAGAAGCACCACATATTTTATTACATAACAATAAGTAATCAAATGTGTAAGGTTCTAAAGCCGGTTGCCCTTTTGCAACTAATTCAGCGCTTTTCTTAGCTCTAATTTTATTAATATCTGCAACTTTAGCAATAATTTTAGGATCATTTCTCATTTCTGCAGTTGTAATAGTAGGGGTGAATGCAAATTCAGTTACCATACCAGGCACACAGTTCATTTGCGCTCTAAAATGAGGCATATAAGCTGAGTGTAATACATCTTGAGAACGCATTCTGAAATGAATTTTCTTACCAACAGGAATATGTAATTCTGTTACTACTTTATCATCTTGAGCAGCAGGATCAGACAAATCAACTCCTAATGTATTTACATCTTTAATGTAACGTACGTTAGCTTTACCTAAAGTATTATCTTCACCAGAATATCTAGCTTCCCAACTAAACTGTTTAGCATATAATTCAATATTGATTACTTCCTCACCTTTTTCAACATTCATGATGTTGTTCCAAGTATACAAACCGTAAAGAATTAATCCAGCTAAAACAATTACCGGAATAACAGTCCAAATCATTTCTAATTTGTTGTTATCAGCAAAATATAAAGCTTTTTGACCTTCTTTACCTCTATATTTAAACGCGAAATAATGTAATAAGAATTGAGTAATAGTTTGTACAATAAAAATGATAACCATTGAAATGTACATTAAGTTATCATAATCAACACCATGTTCAGAAGCCGGAGTTCCTAATACAAAATGACCCCATTTAACTAAAGAGTAAATTGTAAAAATATAGATAAATCCAACAAAAGCAAACATTAAATAACCATTAACATTATTATCTCTATCATTTGCGATTTCTGAGTCATCAGAAGATTTTTCTGTTGTCAGGTTAAATATTTTAGATAATTGCCAAATAGCAACACCTAATAAAACTACAATTATAAGTACCAATAAACTGTTCATTTGTTTATTACTTTAAATATTAATAATGAAAATGTTTGCTTTCTTCAATATAAGGATTACCTTCTGAAACTAAAGATGTTTTAGTTAACGAAGTAAATACTACAAATATAAATAATCCTAAGAAGAATAATACTGAACTAATTTCAGACACACCAATAAACCATTGGTCACCCACAGTTGCAGGCATAATCATATTATAGAAATCTAGATAATGACCAGCTAAAATTACGATACCTGCCATTACAATAACCCAAGTTAAACGTTTGAAATCAGCGTTCATTAAAATTAATAATGGGAATAAGAAATTCATAGCAACCATTCCGAAGAAAGGTAAATTATAATTTTCAATTCTTGTAATGAAATAAGTAATTTCTTCAGGAATATCAGAGTACCACATTAACATAAATTGAGAAAACCATAAATATGTCCAGAAGATACTAATACCAAACATAAATTTAGCTAAGTCGTGAATATGACTCTTATTTACTTGAGGTAATAAACCTTTAGATTTTAAGTATAGTGTAATTAAAGTAATTACTGTAATACCACTTACAAAGAAACTTGCAAATACATACCAACCAAACAAAGTACTATACCAGTGAGGATCTACAGACATAATCCAATCCCATGACATTATAGATTCTGATACGATAAAGAATACCAAAAACGTTGCAGCAGCTTTATAATTCTTTTTAAAGAATGATAAATCTTTAGTTTCATCTAACTTAATAGAATTCTTTCTAGAAATAAATCTGTAAAGATTCCAACCAATTAAGAATATTGCAGCTCTAATTAAAAAGAATGGTACATTTAAGAAACCAGATTTTCCTTGAATTAAATGATCGTTTTTAACAACCTCTTCATCCATCCATACGAAAATATGATTATTATTTACATGAAAAGCAGCCATTAACAACAATACAAAGAAAATAATAGAACCTGGTAATAAATAACTAGAAACACCTTCCATTACTCTGAATACAATTGGAGACCAACCCGCTTGAGCAGCCCATTGAATAGCATAAAATGCTAAAGCTCCAACAGCAATCAACATAAAGAAAATACAAGCTACATATAATGCAGACCAAGGTTTATTTTGTAATTGATGTTTTACATGTTCTACATGCTCTTTATGTTCTGCAGCATGATCAACAGCAATTTCTTTAGCTTTTGTCACTACTACTTCATTATGATTAGAATCATCATTAGAAACAACTGGAGCAATTGCAACTACACTTGAATCATGAGCAACAGTTGTAGAATCAACACTTGTATGAGCTTCAGAAGCATGAAGTTTTGATGTTAAAGTATCTTTAACCTCATGTGATATAGTAGTTGCAGATGCATCTGCATTAGCATGTGATTCTTCAGCATGAGCAGTTGAACCATGTTCAGCTGTTGCATGTGCTTCATGATGACCACCTCCGTGGTGAGCTTCTTGCTCTTTTAATATTTTTTCAACATCTTCAGTTGTTTTAGGAGTAGTAAGGAAGCCGTAACCGATTCCTAAAGCTCCAACAACCATAAGGATGAAAGAAAAAGTTTTTAATTTACTTGAAAACTGGTACATATCTATTATTTTCAAAAATGTAATACTATTTTAATTCTGCTTTAAGTTTTAACACGTAATCAGCCACTTGCCATCTTTCTTCTTTTGACAATTGATTTGCGTGAGAACCCATTGAGTTTAATCCATAAGTTATAACATGGAAAATACTTCCTTCTGTGATTTCTCTATCTTTATAGTTAGGCACACCAGCAAATTTTTCTCTTTTTGCTAAGTTTCCTTTACCATCACCAGCCTCACCGTGACAAATAGCACAGTAGATATTAAATAATTCTTTACCTTTATCAGAATCAATTGTTATATCTGCAGGTCTTTTTAAAGAAGCTTTAGCTAAAGCATATCCTTCTGGTGTGTTTGGAATCTCATAAGGAGTAAAGCCACGTTTAACAGTTCCTTGAGCAGGAATTAAACCTTCTTTACCTCCAGGAAATACACTATGCTCTGAGTAAGTTTCATAAGGAACTGGCTCATACATATTTGGAAAAAACTGGTAGTTTGGTTTTGACTTATCAAAACATGAAGTAGCCAATAAAGACAAACCAGCTAATGCTAATATATTTAAAACATTTCTCATATTCTCTTACTATTTTTCAATTACTTTTACTTCAACAGCTCCAGTATTTTTGAAAAAAGAAACTAATTCTTCTTCATTACCGTGCACTCCAACTTCCATTAAGAAGTGGTCGTCTGTTGTTCTAACATCTGGATTTTCAGCTTGTTTGAAAGGCCATAATTTACTTCTAAGGAAGAAAGTAATAACCATTAAGTGAGCTGCAAAAAAGACAGTTCCTTCAAACATAACAGGCACAAAAGCTGGTAAATTTTGATAAAATGCAAAACTTGGTTTACCTCCAATGTCCTGAGGCCAATCAACAATCATAATATAGTTTAACAAATTAGCATAAATTGTGAAACCAGTAATACCATACAAGAATGCACAAATTGCTAATCTAGTTGGCGCCAATCCCATAGCTTTATCCAAGCCATGTACAGGGAAAGGAGTATAAACTTCCTCAATATGATGATGTGCAGCTCTTGTTTTTTTCACTGCATCTAGTAAAATATCATCGTCGTTATAAATAGCGTGTACTACTTTATTACTCATAATCTTAAATATTAATGATGATCGTGTCCTTCATGTCCATGAGAATCGTGGTGTTCTGGTTTAGCATCACCTCTTTCTCTTTTATAATTCTCACCAGAAGATTTTAAGATAGTCTTAACCTCTGCTTGTGCAATTACAGGGAAACTTCTTGAATATAATAAAAATAATACGAAGAAGAAACCGATAGTCCCGATATAAATACCAGCATCAACAAAAGTTGGTTGGAACATTGTCCATGAAGATGGTAAATAATCTCTGTGTAATGAAGTAACAATAATTACAAATCGTTCAAACCACATTCCGATGTTTACAACAATAGAAATAATGAAAGAAAATGCAATACTTGTTCTTAACTTTTTAGACCACATAAACTGCGGAGAGAATACATTACATGTCATCATTAACCAGTAAGACCAAGCGTAAGGACCAGTAGCTCTATTTAAGAAAGCATATTGTTCATATTCTACACCTGAATACCAAGCAACGAATAACTCAGTAATATATGCACAACCTACGATTGAACCTGTAATCATAATTACAATATTCATTAACTCGATATGTTGTATAGTAATATAATCTTCTAAATTTGATACTTTTCTCATAATAATCAACAAGGTATTAACCATTGCGAATCCAGAGAAAATTGCTCCAGCAACGAAGTAAGGAGGTAAGATTGTTGTATGCCAACCTGGAATTACTGAAGTTGCGAAGTCAAATGATACAATTGTATGTACAGAAAGTACTAATGGAGTAGCTAAACCTGCTAAAACTAAAGAAACTTCTTCAAATCTTTGCCAATCTTTAGCTCTACCAGACCAACCAAAAGATAAAATTGAATAAACACGTTTTGTAAAAGGAGTAACAGCTCTATCTCGAAGCATAGCAAAGTCAGGTAATAAACCAGTCCACCAGAAAACTAATGAAACAGATAAATACGTAGAAATTGCAAATACGTCCCATAATAATGGTGAGTTAAAGTTAACCCATAGTGATCCAAATTGATTCGGAATAGGTAATACCCAGTAACCTAACCATGGACGACCCATGTGAATAATTGGGAATAGACCCGCTTGAACTACAGAGAAAATTGTCATTGCCTCCGCAGAACGGTTAATAGCCATTCTCCATTTTTGACGGAATAATAATAATACCGCTGAAATTAATGTTCCGGCGTGACCGATACCTACCCACCAAACGAAGTTAGTGATATCCCAAGCCCAACCAATTGTTTTATTTAATCCCCATGTTCCAATACCGGTAGAAATTGTATATACCATGCAACCTAATCCCCAAAGGAATGCAGCTAATGCAATTGTAAATACAGTCCACCATTGTTTATTAGCTCTACCTTCTACAGGACGAGCAACATCTACTGTTATATCGTGATAAGATTTATCACCAATAACTAGAGGTTTTCTAATGGGTGCTTCGTAATGAGACATAATCCTTTATATTGTGTTTCTGTTATTAATTATTATTTATCATTT
This sequence comes from Flavobacterium indicum GPTSA100-9 = DSM 17447, assembly GCF_000455605.1. Taxonomy (NCBI): domain Bacteria; kingdom Pseudomonadati; phylum Bacteroidota; class Flavobacteriia; order Flavobacteriales; family Flavobacteriaceae; genus Flavobacterium; species Flavobacterium indicum. Next base: position 396,279 of record NC_017025.1, on the reverse strand, counting down.
CTTACTTTAACGTGGTAGAATACATTTGGTTTTGTACCAATATGCTCTAATAAATGATACATTCTATCAGACTCAGCTAATTGAGCCACGGCTGATTCTTTATCATTTACATCACCAAAAATCATAGCACCAGAAGTACAAGCAGCAGAACAAGCAGTTTCAAATTCATCACTCTTCACCATTCTACCTTCTTTTTTAGCTTTCAACTTCGTAGCTTGAGTCATTTGGATACACATAGAACATTTCTCCATAACCCCTCTTGAACGCACGTTTACATCTGGATTTAATACCATACGACCTAAGTCATCATTCATATGATAATTAAATTCATCATTCTTGTTATATAAGAACCAGTTGAAACGACGAACTTTATATGGACAGTTGTTAGCACAGTAACGCGTACCAACACAACGGTTATAAGCCATATGGTTTTGACCTTCACGACCATGAGAAGTTGCCGCAACTGGACAAACAGTTTCACATGGAGCATGGTTACAATGCTGACACATTACTGGTTGGAATACAACTTGTGGATTTTCTGATGGGTCTTCCATACTTGTAAAAGTAGAAATTGAACTCATTAATCCATCTGCCGCTTCTTTTTTATCAACATCACCAGCAAAAGTTTCTTCTGAAGAATAATATCTATCGATACGTAACCAATGCATATCACGACTTCTTCTTACTTCAGATTTACCAACTACTGGTACATTATTTTCAGCATGACATGCAATTACACACGCACCACAACCAGTACAAGCATTTAAATCGATTGATAAATTAAAGTGATGACCCGTACTTCTATCAAATGAAGTCCATAAATCAACTTTAGAAGCTAAAGTTTCTTTGTGATCTAAAGAAACAACAGGAAGTGGATTATACAATTCAACTTCACCAGTTTCATTAGCTTTATTGAATACAGATAAAGTAGTATCTTTAACAATATCTCCTCTACCCATTAATGTTCTTTGTAACTGAACACAAGCAAACTCATGTTCTCCTTCAGCTAAAGTAATTGAAGCTGATTGATTTGCATTAAAATTAGAATACAACGTATAAGCATTAACCCCTACTTGCATTTCTTCTTTCATTGCTTCTTTTTTACCATATCCTAGCGAAAGACCTAATGTACCAACAGCTTGACCAGGTTGAATAAATACAGGCACTTTTTCTAAAGTTACGTTTCCTACTTTAATCGTAGCATATGAACCGTTTAATCCTCCGTTAGCAACATTAAAGTTAACTAATTTAGCAGCCTCAGCATCCTTTTTAGAAATGGTTACATAATTATCCCATGATACTCTCGTAATTGGATCTGGAAACTCTTGTAACCATGGGTTATTAGCTTGCTGTCCATCACCCATTCCAACTTTGGTATACAACACTAAATCAAGTCCATTTGATTTTGCAGCAGCTAATTTATAAGCAGAAACACTAGCATTAACACCATTAGCAGTAAGAGCACCAGCCCCTACAACAGCAAAACCATCATGTAACGCTTGATTCCAAGTTTTTCCTGCTAAATTAGAAGCAGCAAATCCTTTTAAATAATCATAATATGAAGATGGATTATCTGTCCAAGCTAATAATGCTTCTTGGAATTGTTTTGTATTGAATAATGGTCTAATAGTAGGTTGAACTAAACTATAATTAGAACGTGTAATAGTTACATCACCCCATGATTCTAAGAAATGTGAAGCAGCAGCAGCAATTTTAGATTTTTTAGCTGTTTCATCCTCTTTAGTAGAGAAAGCAACTGACATTTTTACTTTTCCTAAACCAGCTACAAATTCTTTAGAATTAGGCAAAGAATAAACTGGATTAACACCATTCATAATTAATGTATGAACTTTACCAGCATTCATTTCAGCAACCAACTGATTAACAGCTTTTGCATCACCTTTTCTAATTAATTTAGCATCTGATGGATTAAATGCCTCAGATTTTAATGCAATATTAATACCTAAAACTAATAATTGAGCATCAAAATCATCTAAACCTGTTACAACAACCCCTTTTGAACCAGAAGCTTTTAACTGCTGAGCAGCTTTTGCAACATCTTTATTATTTAAACCTGTAGCAACTGAAGAACCAGTTACTGCATTATATAATTCAACTAATGCTTGTTTTTGTTTAGCAACAGTTAAAGGAATTCTTTTATCAGCACTAGCACCAGCTAATGACATGTTAGCTTCAATTTGAATATGCTTAGACATTTTTCCATTTTTAGGAATACGTCCTTTTGCATAACCAGCATCAAAACCACCACCTTGCCAATCACCTAAGAAATCAGCACCAACAGAAACAATTGTATCTGCCTTAGAAAAATCATAATTAGCTAACGCTCTAAAACCATATACAGACTGGAATGCATCTAAAGCATTTGATTCAGAAACTGCATCATAAATAACATGCTTAACGTTACCGTACTTAGCAGTTAAATCAGCAATTAATTTATCAGTAGAAGGACTTGCCATAGTGTTCGTTAAAACTACAACACTACCTCCTTTTGCTTTAGCATCAGCCAAACTAGCTTTAACTTTAGCGTTTACATCATTCCAAGAAGCATCTTTACCCTCAATTTTTGGAGATTTTAATCTCAAATTGTCGTATAAAGAAAGTACTGAAGCGTGAACTCTTGCGTTTGCCCCAGAAACTGCACCTTGTAATTTGTTATTTTCAACTTTTATTGGACGACCTTCACGTGTTTTAATCAAAACATTTGCAAAATCAAAACCATCAGCAATTGTAGTAGCATAATAATCTGCAACACCAGGAATAATTTCTTCTGGTTGTACTACATAAGGGATTGATTTAATCACTGGACCTTCACAAGCAGCTAATGAAGCTGCAGCTGTACTGAATCCAACATATTTTAAAAAGTCACGACGTGAAGTAGACGAATTAGAAAGAGATTCTTTATCTCCTAAAAATTCATCAACTGGAATTTGTTCAACAAATTCGTTGTTTTTTAGCGTCTCAACAATAGAACTATTTTCATTTAGTTCTTCAACACTTTTCCAGTATTTTTTGTTTGATGCCATTGTATATAGTTATTAGCTTCTTAAATTAATATTAATAGTGACATTTACCACATTCTAAACCACCCATGTCAGCAGCAGTTAACTTAGTTTTGCCATATTTCTTAGACAATTGAGCGTGGATTTTCTCATAGTAACCATTATCTTCAACTTTCACATTAGTTTCTCTGTGACAGTTAACACACCATCCCATAGTTAACGGTTGATCTTGTTTCATGATTTCGAATGTTTCTACTTTACCGTGACATTTTTGACACTCAATTCCTCCCACAGTAACGTGTTGAGCGTGATTGAAATAAACAAAGTCAGGTAAGTTATGAATTCTAACCCATTTTACTGGTTTAGTTTTTCCTGTATATTTTTGTGTAGAAGGATCCCAACCTACAGCATCATATAATTTTTTGATTTCCCCAGTATAGAACTCTTTAGAATAATCAACATAAGTTGAATCCTTATCACCTTGGAATTCTGAAATGTTTTTATGACAGTTCATACAAACATTTAAAGATGGAATACCAGCATTTTTAGAAACTCTTGCAGAAGAGTGGCAATATTTACAATCAATTCCATTATCACCAGCATGAATTTTATGTGAATAGTGAATAGGCTGAATTGGCTCATACCCTTGATCCACACCTATTTGCATAAAATATCCATACATATAGTAAGCAGAAATCAACAAGAATAAGATTGCTGACACCAAAACTAAAAATTGATTTTGAGCAAATGCTTTCCAAATTGGCAATGATTTTGGTTTTTCTTCAAATTCTAAGCCTTTAGAAGCAATTACGTTTTTCAATAATTTGTTTACCGTAAACAACATGAAAACTAATACTGCTAAAACTAATGCTAAAGCACCCAAAATTACAGAATTTGACAACCCACTGTTATCTACTCCTTCAGCACCCGCAACTGCACCTGCTGGTTTAGCTGCTTCTTCTTTAGGCTGCATTGTGTATGCAATGATATTATCAATATCAGCATTTGATAACTGAGGGAAAGCCGTCATAGCTACTTTACCATTCTCCTCATAAACTTTAACAGCTTTTGCATCTCCAGACTTAATTAAGTCTGCACTGTTTTTAATCCATTTGTACAACCATTCTTTGTCATACTTATCACCAACGCCCCTTAGCGCAGGACCAGTTGCCTTCGCATCTAATTTGTGACAAGCCGCACAATTGGTATTAAACAATTCTTTTCCTTTTGCAGGATCTCCTGCTCCAGCTGCTGGAGCTGCCGCTGCATCAGCCGCAGGTGCCGGAGCAGCTGCTGGTTCTTGTGCATTTACAGCAAAAGCGAAAACTAAAGTTAACGCTAACGAGAAGAAAGTTTTTGAAAACGATTTAGGGTTACCCACCTTTTTCATATTAAAATTAATTACTAACTGATTGGTATGATTTTTGAATTATTTCACACAATACAGAAACCACACTTTTTTTAAAACTCCGACAAAAATACAACATTCGAATAATTATCAAAACCTTAAATTTATCTTAAAATGTAATTTATTTTAATTCTAAATAAGGATTATGCAAATATTCCAAAATGTTCTTATAATTTTGCTTTAAACATTATTCATTATGAAGACTTTAAAAAATAATATTCAGATTTTGCTAATTATCACAACTCTATTTATTTGGCAAAATATTTTCGCTAAAACAAGAAACATTTCCGTACAGCAGGACCCAAAAATTGATCAATTATTAGCTGAAAAGAGAAAAAATAATTCTTCTATTACCATAAATGATAAATATAAAATTCAAATTTTTTTTGGCAGCATAGAAGAATCCAAAAAAACGCTTACTAGCTTTAAGAAAGACTTTAAAAACATGGATGGAACTATCATTTTTAGCAATCCTTCATATAAAGTATGGGTAGGCAGTTTTAAATCTAAAATTGAAGCAGAAAAAGCCCTTCTTTCTATCAAGAAAAAATATCCGTCTGCCAACATTATTAATCCTAACAAAAAATAAAAAAATGCGAATCAAATGATTCGCATTTTTTTAATATTTTCCACTTAATAATTCGCCACCAATTGGTGCTTTTGCTTCCAAATTGAGTTTTTTCATCATTTCATAAGTAGTACAAATAGCAGCGGATGTAACAGGTATTCCACATGCTGCCTGAATTAAATCAATTGCTTCCAAAGAAGGCATTTGTACACAAGCAGAAGCTACTAAAACGTCCACATCTGTTAAATCTAATTGTTTGTAAATTTCTAATAAATTCAATGGATTTTGAGCTGCAACTTCTAAATTATCTGGTATTTCTAAAGCAATACTCTCTTTTACTTTTATCCCTTGATGTTCTATATAATCCACAACTTTATCAGTTAAAGGGCGCATATAAGGTGTTATGATAGAAATTTGTTTCGCTCCTAACACTTTTAAACCATTTATTAATGCACCTGCAGAGGTTACAATTGGTGTTGGAAAATCATTTGCAACCGTTTCTTGATGTAAATTCACTTCTGAAACACAATGATATCCACGACCCATACTCATAATAGCAACCAAACAAGCATAACCCATTACATCAACATGAGCATCTGATAATTCTTGGGCGCATTTTAAACTCATAGCATCCATAGCTTCTAATTCTTCCTTGGTTACTTTTTTCATTCGCATTCTACTGCTATGAAACGTAAATTGTTCGGGTAAAATGGTTTCACGTGAACGGAAAATCGCCGGTATTTCGGTTTCCATCGTAACGTTTGACGAGGGAACTATTTGTCCTATTCTGTATTTTTTCATTTTAAATTTCTTTAACTGTATTTACAATAGTACCAATTCCTTCAACAGTAGCTTCTACTACATCACCATCGAACATCCATTCTTGTGGATCTCTTCCCGCCCCTACTCCAGCAGGGGTTCCTGTTGCTATAATGTCTCCAGCTTCTAAAGTAAAAACCGTACTCAAATCTTCAATTAAATCATTGATGTTAAACAACATAAATTTCGTATTCGAATTTTGCTTCTCAATTCCGTTTACTTTTAATGATAAATTCAAATTGTGTGGATTTTCAATTTCGTCTTTTGTTACTAAAACTGGACCCATAGGTGCAAAAGTATCTTGACCTTTCGACACAATCCACTGACCTTCTCTACGACAATCTCGAGCCGAAATATCGTTGATAACCGTATAACCAAACACATAATCTAAAGCCTCTTCTTTAGCCACATATTTTCCTTTTTTACTTATAATAACCGCCAATTCACATTCCCAATCCAATTGAGAAGTCAATTTTGTATTTTTAATAATTTCTGTATTCGTTGCAGTAACCGTCGTTGGAGGTTTTGAGAAAATAATTGGTTTAGCAGGTAATTTTCCTGTAGTATCCAATGACCTAGCACTTTCAGCTACATGTTCGGTATAATTCAATCCTATACCAATGATGTTTTTTCTTGGTTTTGGTATTGGTGCTAAGAACGTTACTTCCTCCATTTCATAAGCAATTTCTTCGAAGAAGTTAGCGGGTGTTTCCGAAATTAATTCTGTTATTTCAGCAATAATTTCATATCCCATATCGATTAAATCCAACATATCATTAGGCAAAGGAAAATTAGAAATCTCTCCAAAATCTTCCATATCGATAACTTGATTGTTGTATATAAAACCTAAACGTGGTTCTGAATCTTCTATTGAATAAGTAAGTAGTTTCATATTTATGCTATTAAGACGCTAAAGCGTCAACTTTTATTATTGATAATTGAATTGGTTATTGAACTTGTTGATGTCCGTTATTTTCTTCTAATACTCTTGATTGAAACAAGCCCAAGCTTTCTATTACTGGTAAATCATTGAAATTGAATAGACAAGCATCTTCAGTTTCGGACAAATTATGATGTTCATGCCATGCCCAAGAAGGCACACAGAAAATATCACGCTCTTTCCAATCGAAACGTTTTCCATTGATAATGGTATATCCTTGTCCTTTGGCACATTGGTATACAAAAGAACCGGTATGGCGGTGAGCTTTACCTTTAAAACCTGCAGGTAATAACTGCATAGCCGCACCCATAGTTTGCATTACATGACCACCCGTTAAAGGATTGGAATATTTCATAAAAATACCATCAAATGGATTTATGTCATTTACTTTTAGTGCTTCAATAAGTGCTGGATAAACTTTAGACCATGAATATTTAAATAAAGGAGAATAAGGTTTATCCCAATGCGTTTCATTTGGCACAAGTCCGGCACAACCATACGTAATTGGACTATAATTTAATGGCTTTTCAAGCGGTTGTTTACCATCATAAACGGCATAATCATTCGCTTCCAACATATTGACCAAAGGAATATCTAAACCATCTTGCCATATACAGGTTTCACCATCTTCTTCCACACCATGTTCGTGCCAAGTTGAATTAGGAGTAATGACAAAATCATTGACTTCTAACATAATTTTATTACCATCGACAACGGTGTAACCATTTTTACCTTCCATAATAAAACGCAAAGCGGAAGCCTTGTGTTTGTGTGCCGAGGTACTTTCACCAGGTCGAGTCACTTGAATACCCGTGTAGAGTAATCCGACAGCCGCACTAATATGCTTTAATTTATCATTTACCAAATAAACCACACGTCTTCCAGCTTGTTCTGGAGTTACCAATTCCGAGGATTTCAACACCAAACTACGTAAATCATCATATTTCCAAAGCATTGGTATACAATTTGCTCGAGGTTCCCAAGGCTCAATATCGTTGGCTACTGTCCATAATGCCCCCGCACCAAGTGTTTCGAGTTCTTTATAATATGCCTTTAGTTCGTCGGAATCTTGTACACGGGCACGTCCGTAAACGTCGTCTGAATATTTATTTTCTTCCATTTTATTGGTACTTTATCTTTTATTAAACTCTTCGTGATTATCAATAAATGTAATTTTTCGCGTAGGAGCTACATTTACTCTTAAATCGAAAATATCAAATCGGTTATAATGTCCTAAGATATCATGCATTTGTTTAGGTTGAATACATTTTGATAAATCAATATCAGCATATACCATTCCTTCATCATCAATTAATGGTGTTCCTATAACAGCACCGTTAGGACCTATGAAACCAGAGAAAGCTGAACTTTTTCTATCTAACAATTCATCAACATTGGGCACATCCTTTCTTAACGCATCTTTTATTTCTTGGGAAACGGTAGAACATGAAACAATTGTGAATAATTTACCTTCAAACGAATGGGCCGCTGCACGAATTTTAATAGCTTCTGCCATATCATAATCAGGAGGTGCAACTGGTAAAGAAATATAATTAGCGATATGAATTAATTCCCCTTGAGAGAGTAGCGTGAAACGTGCCAATGTATTCGTGTTTTCTCCACAAGCCAAAGTACCGATAGGTCCAACTTCCGTATTATATACTTTTAATGAAGAACCATCACCCGAAGTCCAAGTTAACTTTTCTGCCCAAGTTGGAACTAGTTTTCTATGTTTACCGATGATTACACCTTTATTATCAATAATTAAATTTGTATTATAAATTTCACCAAAACTTTTACCTCTTTCATTTATACCCATTACAATATGGATATCATATTCTTTAGCAATTAGGCATAATTTTTTAATTTCGGGTCCGGAAACATCTACAGAATTCTTATATAATTCTTCATACCATTTACTCCCTTGAACGGGCGTCATAATCCAATTCCAATAGGGATAACCTGAAATAAACACTTCAGGGAACGCGATTAATTTTGCTCCATTGTTAGCCGCTTCTTTCACAAAAGAAATGGCTTTATCTACTGTTTTTTCAACATTTAGAAAAACTGGCGCGGTTTGTACTGTAGCGGCCTTTATTTTTTTGAATTCCATTTTTTTATAATTATAAATTGAGAATTACCAATTATGAACAAAATAAGTTACTAAACTGTAATTTATAATTGATAATTCATAATTTTTGACTTTATTACTTCAGAAAAAGCTTCTGATTTAATTTCGTTTCTATCCTCAGCAATTTTAACATTGACTAAGGTTACTTCACCTTCTAATACTGTAGTATTATTATCTTTTACGAATTGAAATCCACATAAAACTGACGAATTTCTAAGTTCTTTCACCCACAGTTTTTTAGTTATAACTTCTCCTAAACGAGCAGGAGCTTTAAATTGCACTTTTAAATCTACCGTAGGGATTCCGTTGGTCTCATGCATCTTAGAAAATGGTCTATCTAAGGCTTCTTCAAACCAATCTTCAACTAAATCATTCACCATTTCTAGGAATCGTGGATAAAAAACGATTCCGGCATAATCAATATGTTTAAATTTTATTTTTTCTTGTTTAGTAAAATAACTCATTATTTCTTGATTTAATTCTTATTAAAAAGATTCCGTGGTAGCTTTTTTCCAAAAATACAAATAGGATTTAGGAACTGAATTTTCATTCAACAAACATCCTTTTTCTAATTCTGGAAAAGTTTGAGCAAATGTTTCAACTACATTACGTTCTACTCTAGTACTCACCACATCTCTTGTTACATCATCTGGATGACTTAAACCAGCAGAAGCCATTAATTCCATGGCACTTTTAACTGTTTCTTCTTGGAATCGTGCTACACGTATACTTTTTTCTTCGGGCACCAAACCTTTTGTCAACTTAGGATCTTGTGTAGCAACGCCTGTTGGACATGTATTTGCATGACATTCTAAGGCTTGAATACACCCTAATGCAAACATCATTCCTCGAGCCGAATTGCACAAATCGGCACCAATAGACAAACACCTGATAATATCAAATCCAGAAACAACTTTTCCACTGGCTATGATTTTAATTTCCTCTTTAATACCAAATCCATTTAGGCAATCATAAACAAAAGCTAAAGCATCACGTAAAGGCATGCCCACATGATCAGAATACTCGGGTGGAGCAGCTCCGGTTCCGCCTTCACCCCCATCGACTGTGATAAAATCTAAATAAGTATTGGTTGCAACCATAGCTTTACAAATTGCAATAAATTCAGATTTATTACCAATACATATTTTAATACCAATAGGTTTACCTCCCGAATGGTTACGCAATAATTTTACAAAATCCATTAATTCTAAAGGAGTTGTAAACGCACTGTGTTTTGGAGGTGAAACAATATCATTGCCTTTAGAAACTAAACGAATCGCTGCAATTTCATCGGTCACTTTTTCCTTTGGAAGAATTCCTCCGTGACCTGGTTTAGCACCTTGTGAAAATTTAATTTCAATCATTTTCACATTTTCTAACGTTGCCCTTTTTGTAAATTCTTCAACCGAAAATTTTCCGTCTGGAGTACGCGTACTAAAATAACCGGTACCAATATTCCAAACTACATCTCCACCAGGTTCTAAATGGTACGGCGACAAACCACCTTCTCCTGTATTATGATAAAAACCTCCTATTTTAGCACCTGCATTCAAAGCAAGTATAGCATTTTTACTAAGCGAACCATAACTCATGGCACTAATATTAAACATACTAGCATTATAGGGTTTAGTACATTGTGAAGATCCAATTTTTACTTTAGGATGAGCATCAACTTCATGAAAAGGAATTGCTTTGATGCTGTGATTGATCCATTCATAACCCACGTCATAAACATTTAATTGAGTTCCAAATGGCTGGGTTGATGTTTCTTTTTTACTTCTACTGTAAACCAAAGCACGTTGCAGGCGATTAAATGGTTTTCCATCGGTATCTGTTTCAATAAAATACTGACGCATTTCTGGACCTAGAGATTCCAACAAATACCGCATTCTACCCAACAAAGGAAAATTTCTTCGAATGGTTCGTTTGGATTGATACATATCAAAAAGCCCCATTGCAATTAAAGGAAGAAAGATCAACAATAAAAAGGCAAACTTCCAGTTGACATAAATTAATATTCCAGTCAATGAAAGTAAAGTTACACTACTAATTAAAAATGCTTTTCTCATTTCTATAATCAAGATTATAATTTTAATAATGAGATTCTGAAACCCGTTCAGAACGACAAAATTGTGTTTATTTTAGTTTAAATCGTTGAATTTTTCCAGTTTCTGTTTTTGGTAAAGCTTCTACAAAATGAATAATTCGAGGATATTTATAAGGAGCCGCATTTTCTTTAAACCAATGTTGAATGTGATTTTTATGCGCATCATTTGCTTTCGCAGCATCTTTCAAAACGATATGTGCACAAACCAACATTCCTCTTTCACTGTCGGGCATCCCCACAACAGCGCACTCTAAAACATCTTCATGAGTTAAAAGCACACTTTCCACTTCTATAGCGGCAATATTGTATCCTGATGAAATAATCATATCATCTCCTCGGGCTACAAAATGAAAGTAACCCTCTTCATCTTCCTTAAAAATATCACCTGTAATATTCCAGCCGTTTTCAACATATTCCTTTTGTTTATCCTCTCTATTTAGGTACTTGCAACCTGTAATTCCTTGAACTGCCAAACGACCAGGTGTATTTTTAGCCACTTCTTTCCCGTTCTCATCAATTATTTTTGCGACATAACCTGTAATTGCTTTTCCAGTAGTTCCTGGTTTCATATTTTCTTCATTAGAAGATATAAAGATATGCAACATTTCGGTAGCACCAATTCCATCAATGATTTTGAGTCCCGTTACTTCATACCAATCTTGCCAGACTTTTAACGGCAATGTTTCCCCCGCTGATACACATTTTCTTAAGCTAGAAATATCAAAATCTTCCACTTTTGTAGTCAAAACACGCCAAGCCGTTGGTGCGGTAAAACAAATGGTAATTTTGAAATCCTGAATTGCTTTTAATAAAATATCTGGAGTTGGTTTTTCGATTAAAAAAGTAGATGCTCCAAAATAGAAAGGAAACAAAACCAAACCTCCCAAACCAAAGGTAAATCCGATAGGAGGACTACCTGTAAACACATCTTCACTGCTTGGTTGCAAAGAATACATTGGAAATGCTTCACAAATATTCAATACATCTTTATGATAATGAGCCGTCATTTTTGGCAAGCCCGTAGTTCCTGATGTAAAACCAATTAAAGCAATATCATCCGCCTTTGAATTGTAATTTATGAAATTCTTGGGTTTAGATGCCATTTTACTTTCTAAGTCACTATTTCGATAAAAGGTGGTTTTTTGCAAGTACTCACTTTTAACCAATCGCATTTCATCAGCCAAATCATGGTCGCAAATAACATGTGTAATTTCGGCACAATCAATTATTGTTTTTAATTCTTTCGCTCGTAATAAAGGCATGGTTGCTACCACAATGCCACCTGCTTTAATAATTGCAAACCAACAAGCTACCATCATGGGGTTATTGGCTGAACGCAACAAAACTCTATTCCCTGATTGTAACCCTAAATCATCAATTAAAACATGTGCGATTTGATTTGCTTTATCAAACAAATCTTGATACGTCCATGTTTCATCAAAAGTATGCATGCATATTTTAGAACCATTACCGTTTTCGATATGAAAATCTAATAATCGATAGGCACAATTAAGCTTTTCTAGACGAATGAATTGGGGTAAATCCAAAAAATTATAATTTGGTTGTAACTCTTGATTGGGTAAATTTTTATGTGCAAAATTGTCTAACATTAATTACGAATTTTAAATTATGAATTACGAATTGTTTTTTGAATAGAACCAATTATTCACAATAATTCTTCTACATCTTTTAACAAACTATCAGCTTCATCAACCGACAAATAGTTCGTATCTTTTAATAATCTAATCCAATAATGCGTTTCTCTTGCTTCTTTATATGATATAGTTAATTTTGCAAAAAAATCTTTTCCAGATTGCCCTCCAATGGCTTTTTCAATATTTACACCAATTGAAGTACCGCATCTTAAAAGCTGTTTACTTAAAATAAATTCTTTCTTTTGTTCTGATAAAAATTTAAAAACTTTTATTATTCGAACAGCAAAAGCATAACTTTTAATTTGAACGACATTGTCATTTTTCATAATTCGTAATTTTCAATTCGTAATTATTTATTTTTTATTACTCTTTGGTTTCAACGCTTTTTTCATCCCTTCCATTTGTTTTCTTTCCGAAGCTTTCAACGGATACAAATGCGATATTCCCGCTTGATAAGAAACATCAATATCATTAGCCTTAAAGTTTTCATAAGCTTGTGCGTTTCTCACAAAATAGGGATCTAGCAACAATGGTCTTCCTAGCGCAACTAAATCGGCACGTCCATTTAAAATAATAGTATTTATTTGATCAATATCTTGAATATAACCAGCAGTAATAGTAGGTATATGTATGGAATTTCGAACGGCATCAGAAAAAGGCGTTTGCCACATTCTACCCACAACTGGATTTTGATTGGCAACTGTATTTCCTGTGGAAACATTAATTACATCAGCTCCAGCCTCCTTAAACGCTTGTGCCATTACTAATACTTCATCTTCTGAAATTCCACCCTCAGCCCAATCAGCAGCAGAAATACGAACCGACATGGGTTTGTCGTTTGGAAACACAGAACGCATTTCTTTAAATACTTCTAAAGGATATTTCAATCTATTTTCAATTGTACCGCCAAATTCATCCGTTCGAATATTAGTCAAAGGAGATAAGAACGAAGCCAATAAAAATCCATGATGGGCTTGTAATTCAATCATATCAAACCCAGCTTGTTCAGCATTGATAGCTGCTTGTTTGAATTGCATTTTAACTTCAGCCATCTCTTGAACAGACATTTCTTTAGGAACCGAAAATTCTTCTTTAAAAGGTAGTGCAGAAGCAGCTACAAGTTCCCAAGGCGTATTCATGGGTTGGTTATTACCCTTCCAAGGCTCTAAAGTTGCACCCTTTCTCCCGGAATGTCCAATTTGGATTCCAATTTTAGTCTTCGAATGAGAATGCACAAATGCCGTAATTCGTTTCCATGCTTCAATTTGTTCGTGTGTATAAATTCCGGCGCAAGATTCAGTAATTCTTCCCGTTTCTGAAATAGCTGTCATTTCAGTCAAAATCAGCCCAACTCCTCCTAAAGCTCTTGACGAATAATGTTGAAAATGCCAATCATTTACTATTCCATCAACTGCTTTGTACTGTCCCATAGGCGCCATAACAATTCGGTTAGCAAATTCTAAATCTCGAAGTTTGAAAGTAGTGAAAGCGGCAGGTGTTGAATTAGATTCTGTAACTAGTTCAGAATGACAATTCATATTAAATTCTTTCAAAACTTTATCAGTAAACGATTTATCTCTTATTTGAAGATTTTCATAAGTTACTTTTTTGGAGCGAGTCATACATCCAAAGGCAAATTGGTAAAAAGGATGTTGGTTATTACGATCCATATTTTCAAACCAATCTAACGAAACTAAAGCCGCGTACTGAATCATTTCAACTGGATTTCTTCGAATTGCTTCATACTGTTGAAAAGCTGCTTGTACATTTGTAGGATTTGCAATAACCGCATCAGACAATCCAATAGCACAATCCATTGCTAATTTGGTTCCTGACCCAATAGAATAATGAGCCGTTGCTTTAGCATCACCTAATAAAACAATATTTTTATAGTACCAATTTTTATTTACCACATGTGGAAACTGTCGCCAATGCGATTTATTTGAAATCAAAGGATGACCGTCTAATTCTTCCTTAAATAATTCTTGAATTTTTGAAATAGTATCTTGTTCGTTAGTCACTTCAAACCCATGTTTTTGCCAAGTTTCATCGCTACATTCGAAAATCCAAGTACTCATTCCAGGTTCATATTGGTAACTATGAGCCACAATTACACCGTGTGGTGTAGTTCTAAAAAAATACGTGAAGGCATCTAATGGTTTCGTTGAACCCAACCAAACAAATCTATTTTTCTTCAACGTAATTTGTGTACCAAACTCTTTTTGATATTTAGTTCGAATAGCACTTCCAATTCCATCAGCGGCCAAAATAATATCCGAATCAGCAAAAACCGATTCATCTGGAATTTCAGCTTCAAAATGCAAGCTCACCCCTTCTTCCCTACATCTTTGGTGTAACAATTTCAATAGTGTTTTTCTTGAACAACCACAAAAACCGTTTCCTGCAATACTGACTTCTTCACCGTCTCGAGCAATTATGATATCATCCCAATAGGCAAAGTTGCTTCTTATTAATTCATAAGATTCCATATCGCGTTTCAGAAATTCACCTAAGGTTTCATCGGAAAAAACGACTCCAAAACCAAAACTATCATCCGGTTTATTTCGTTCATACACATCAATTTGACAATGTGGCATTGCCTTTTTGGTCAATATTGAGAAATACAGCCCGCCTGGACCTCCACCAATTACTGTTATTTTCATGTACTTAATTTCTTTTAATGGAAAATATTTCTCCTAATTTAGAATAATTTGAACCTGCTAAACGAGCTACAGGTTTATAAATATCCATGTTTATTTTTGTTCCTTCTAAGAGTACTTTTTCGTCGACATGAAAGAGTAGCACTTTACCGATTATAATGCAAGCGCCGCCATTTTTATGGTCTTCTAAAAAATAATGATGCACCATTTCACATTCTAGGGTCACTAAACATTCTTTGACACGTGGTGCTTGCACAAATACAGATGGAATAGGTGTTAATCCAGCCAAATCAAATTCACTTTCATCAGAAGGAATGGCCTGCGCAGTCGTATTCATTTTTTCCACTAAATCTTCTGTAACCATATTGACAACAAATTGTTTCGTAGCCAAAACATTATTTAGTGTATCTTTATTTTTATCTCCAGTTCGAACTGTAGAAAACATGACATGTGGAGGATCTTCTCCTACGGCATTAAAAAATGAGAAGGGAGCTAAATTATATTCACCTGTTGAACTTACAGTAGAAATCCATCCAATAGGTCTTGGTATAATTATACCGGTAAGTAATTTATAAGTATCCGAACCACATATTTTAGAGGGGTCAAATTGCATGCTGTATTGTTTTTTGTTCCTTTTCAAAAATAAAGGAAAAAAATTATAAGATGCTAATTTTTTAAGTGAATATATTATTGATTTTACAAAAATATGTTAGAATTTATAGATTTGAAATCTATAAAATAAAAAATCCCGAGAAAACTCGGGATTTACTACTTGTATTTAAAAATTTATTTCAATTTCTTTTTAACTTCAACTTCATGGAATCCTTCGATTACGTCGTATTCTTGAAGATCGTTGTAGTTTTTAATTTGAATACCACAATCGTAGCCTTTAGAAACTTCTTTTACATCATCTTTGAATCGTTTTAATGCTGCTAATTCACCCGTGTAGATAACTACACCTTCGCGAATTAAACGGATCTTAGATTTACTGAAGATTTTTCCATCAGTAATCATACATCCAGCAATTGTTCCCACTTTAGAAATTTTGAATAACTCACGAATTTCAGCAGTACCCGTAATTTCTTCTTTCATTTCAGGCGATAACATTCCTTCCATTGCATCTTTTAAGTCATCAATTGCAGCATAGATGATTGAGTAGTTTCTGATATCGATTTCCTCTTTTTCAGCCAACATTTTCGCATTTCCTTGCGGACGAACGTTAAATCCGATGATAATTGCATCTGAAGCAGAAGCTAATAATACATCTGATTCTGTAATGGCTCCAACACCTTTATGAATGATATTGATTTGAATTTCTTCTGTAGATAATTTTAAGAATGAATCTGACAATGCTTCTACCGAACCATCCACGTCACCTTTTAAGATAATGTTTAATTCTTTAAACTGACCTAAAGCAATACGACGACCAATTTCAGATAAGGTAATGTGTTTTTGTGTTCTTACCGATTGCTCACGAATCAATTGTGTACGTTTTGCAGCAATTTGTTTTGCTTCTCTTTCATCTTCATACACATTGAATTTATCTCCAGCTGTAGGCGCACCATCCAAACCTAATACAGAAACCGGTGTTGACGGACCTGCTTCTTTAATCGCATGACCACGTTCATCAAACATTGCACGGATTTTACCATGGTTTTTACCTGCTAATACATAATCACCAATTCTCAACGTACCGGCTTGAACTAAGATTGTAGACACATAACCACGACCTTTGTCTAATTGTGCTTCTACCACTGTTCCTTGTGCTGGCTTATTTGGATTCGCTTTTAATTCTAAAATTTCAGCTTCTAATAAAACTTTTTCTAATAATTCGTTAACACCCATACCCATTTTAGCAGAAATATCATGTGATTGGTATTTACCACCCCACTCTTCTACTAACAAGTTCATTGCTGCTAATTTTTCTTTAATTTTATCTGGATTTGCCGTTGGCTTATCTACTTTATTGATGGCAAAAATCATTGGAACTCCAGCAGCTTGTGCGTGACTAATTGCCTCTTTTGTTTGTGGCATGATATCGTCATCGGCAGCAATTACAATAATCGCAATATCGGTAACTTGTGCTCCACGTGCACGCATAGCCGTAAACGCCTCGTGACCCGGAGTATCTAAGAACGTAATTCTTTGACCGTTCTCTAATTTTACTGCATAGGCTCCAATATGTTGTGTAATACCCCCTGACTCACCAGCAATTACATTGGTCTTACGAATGTAATCCAATAAAGACGTTTTTCCGTGGTCAACGTGACCCATAACAGTAACGATTGGCGCTCTTGATTTTAAATCTTCTGGACGATCTTCTACAACTTCAATATTTTCTTCAATATCAGTTGTAATAAATTGTACTTCATATCCAAATTCATCCGCAACAATTGTTAATGTTTCCGCATCTAAACGTTGGTTCATAGTTACCATGATACCTAACGACATACACGTCCCGATAACTTTAGTAATTGGCACATCCATCATAGAAGCAATTTCTCCAACGGTAACGAATTCTGTTACTTTTAAGATTTTGCTTTCTAATTCTTGTTGTAATTGTTCATCTTCTGAACGCTGACGGTGTGAATCACGTTTGTCTCTTCTATATTTTGCCGCTTTAGATTTATTACCTTTTCCTTGTAATCTTTCTAAAGTTTCTTTAATTTGATTTTTAACTTCTTCTTCTGTTGGCTCTACTTTAGCCACAACTGGTTTTTGACCTTTTTTGAAACGATCATTTCCGCCAAATGGCTTTTTAAATCCACCTTGCCCTTGATTGTTCCCTTGTCCGTTTTGTCCACCTTGCCCTTGATTATTTCCTCCAGGCGTGTTACCTGTTGGCTTCGTGATTCTTTTACGTTTATTTTTGTTATTTGCACCTGCAGCACCACCATTTTGGCTGTTTGGTGCACCACCAGGTTTGTTGTTATTGTCTTTTTTAAAGTCTTCTTTTTTCTTTTTAGGCTTATTAAATTGAGACAAATCAATAGTTTGACCTGTAAAAGTTGCACCTGAAAGTTTTTGATATTGTGTTTCAATTTTTTCTTCAGCTACAGGCGCATCAGCATCCACTTTTTTAACTTCTTGCGTTGGAGGCACAATCTGTTTTTTCTCTGTAAATACAGGATTTTGAACAGGTTTATTTTCTACAACTGGTTTAGCCGTTTCAACTTTAGGTTTCTCTTCAACAACTTTAACTTGTTGTTCAACAACAGGTTTTTCTTCTATTTTTTTCTCCTCAACAACAGGAGTTTCAACTACTTTTTCTTCAACAACTTTAGCAACAATTTCTGGCTGAACTTCAGGTTTTACTTCCTCTTCAACTTTTTTAGGATTTAACTCGATTTTACCAAGCGTTTTTGGACCTGTAACTACAGCTTTTGCTTTGATAATTTCTTGTTTTTGTCTTTCCTCTTCTGCACGACGCTTTTCTTCGAGTTCCTTTTCGATTTCACGTTTTATTGCTTCTTTTTCCTTTTTCTTTTCTTCGCCTACTTCTTTAGAAGCGACTTTATTTCCTTTATCAGCCGAAAAAGTATTGCATAAGACGTCATATTCCAATTGAGATATTTTCGCGTTAGGACTATGTTCAATAGTATGACCTTTATCCTTTAGTGTTTCCACGGCTCTATCCAATGAAATATTAAATTCTTTTAAAACTTTATTAATTCGTATTGCTCTTTCTTCAGACATATATTCTATTTTGCTAAAATTTAGTTGTTGCGTTGTTGTATCTACTTCAGTAGTTATTTTGTTTTAAAGGATTAACCTTCTAATTCTTCTTTTAAAATTCTAATTACGTCTAAGATAGTTTCCTCTTCAAGATCAGTTCTTCTTACCAAATCCTGAACATCTTGATCAATGATACTTCTTGCAGTATCTAAACCAATTTTTTCAAACTCTTCAATGATCCACTCATCAATTTCGTCTGTAAACTCTCTTAATTCCACATCATCTTCTTCCTCAACTATACCTTCACGGATTACATCTAACTCATAACCTGTTAACTGGCTAGCTAATTTAATGTTTTGACCATTACGTCCAATAGCTTTAGAAACTTCTTCAATTTTTAAGAACACTTCTGCTTTTTTATTTTCTTCATCAATTTTAACTGAAGAAACTTTTGCAGGACTTAATGCTCTTGTGATGTATAATTGCGTATTTGTTGTATAATTAATTACATCAATATTTTCGTTTCCTAATTCACGTACAATTCCGTGAATACGGGCTCCTTTCATTCCCACACATGCTCCTACCGGATCAATTCTATCATCATAAGAATCTACAGCTACTTTTGCTTTTTCACCCGGAATTCTCACTACCTTTTTCACATTGATTAAACCATCAAAAACCTCAGGAATTTCTTGCTCAAATAACTTCTCCAAGAACAATGGAGACGTTCTAGACATAATAATTTGAGGTTTATTTCCTTTCAATTCAACATTCTCAATAATACCTCTAACATTTTCTCCTTTTTTAAAGAAATCATTTGGAATTTGTTTGTCTTTCGGTAAAACGATTTCATTTCCATCATCATCCATCAACACTACCATTTTAGGACGCACATGATGTACTTCTGCTGTATAAATATCACCAATTAAATCTTTAAACTGCTTGTAAAGATTTGTATTATCGTGCTCATGAATTTTTGAAATTAAATTTTGACGCAAAGCCAAAATAGCCCTTCTCCCTAAATCAATTAATTTAACTTCTTCAGAAACATCTTCTCCTACTTCAAAATCTGGCTCAATTTTTCTTGCGTCTGACAATGAAATTTCAGAATTTGGATCTTCTACTTCACCATCAGCAACAACTACACGATTTCTCCAAATTTCCATATCTCCTTTATCAGGATTAATGATAATGTCAAAATTGTCGTCTGAACCATATTTTTTCTTCAACGCATTTCTAAACACATCTTCTAAGATTACCATAAGGGTAACTCTATCTATAAGTTTATCATCTTTAAACTCTGAAAATGATTCTATTAATGCAATATTCTCCATGATACGCTATATTAAAATGATATAATTACTATTGATTCTTTAATGTCTTCATAAGGCACTTTAACCGTTTTTTCCACAGTTACTTTACCCTTCCCAATTTCTTTTGGTTCTCTAGCTTTCCATGAAAGTGTAGCACCTTCATCATCTGCTTCTGTTAAAACAGCTTCAATTTCACCTTGAGAAACCGTCTTAACTTTTAACTTCCTACCTACATTTTTTTTATATTGTCTAACAAATTTTAATGGACTTGACACTCCCGCCGAAGCCACATCGATAGAAAATTCTAAACCCTCTTGATCAAGTTGACCTTCAATCGCTCTACTTACATCAATACAATCTTGCAATGTTACACCAGTGTCGCCATCTAAAACCACATTGATTTTATTGGCTTCAGAAACCATCAAGTCTATTAAAAACAAATGTTGTTTTGTTTCTAACACACCATCTAACACACTCTTTACCTTTTCTTTAAATGTCATTCTTATAAAAAGAGGCACGCATTGCGTGCCTCATTATTTGGTTGATTACTAAATAACTGCACAAATATACAAATATTTTTTTGAATTTTTAACAAAATATTCTTTTTTAAGATTTTTACAATTAGTTTAAAATAAATTTTGTAATTTTATACTATATAATATACAAACCAAAATTAATATAATATGAAAACCATTTTAGTCCCAACGGATTTTTCAAAACACGCCGAACACGCTCTTAAAGTAGCTGCTCAAATTGCAAAGAAAAACAACGGAAAAGTAATTTTATTACACATGTTAGAATTACAACAATCGGGGAATGACGCTATTACAACCGCTCATGACATTCCTGAATTGATGTTTTTTAAAAACGCAGCAGTAAGTAAATTAGACGAATTAGTTGATTCACCATATTTAGACGGAATTGAAGTTACAAGTATAGTTCAGTTTCACATGGCTTTTCATGGAATTATTGAGAATGCAGAAAAACACAATGTTGATTTAATCGTAATGGGATCTCATGGTGCAAGCGGATTCCAAGAAATGTTCATCGGTTCAAATGCTGAAAAAGTAGTAAGAAATTCAACAATACCTGTACTAATCATCAAAAAAGACGAAGAAAACTTCAAAGTAGACAATTTAGTGTTCGCTTCTGATTTTTCAGATGAAATTAAAAAACCTTTTGCTCAAGTTATTGAATTTGCAAAAAGTTTCGATTCTCATATAAAATTAGTTAACATTACAACACCAAACAATTTCACACCATCTAGAGTGGCTGAGAAAAAAATGAATGACTTTATAGCTGATTTTAATTTTACCAATTATTCAACTCACATTTATAATGACATCAATGTAGAGAAAGGAATTTTACATTTTGCAAAAGACTCTAATTCTGATGTAATTGGAATGTGTACTCACGGAAGAAAAGGATTAGCGCATTTCTTTAACGGAAGTATTTCTGAAGATTTAGTTAATCACTCAAAAAGACCAGTGGTTACGTTTAAAATCTAACTCCCGATACAAACCAACAAAAAACTCGGCAATGCCGAGTTTTTTTTATTTCAATAACTTGTAAAAACAAAAAAACCTGAGTCAAAACTCAGGTTTTTTGTTGGTCTACTAGGACTCGAACCTAGAACGACTGAACCAAAATCAGCTGTGTTACCATTACACCATAGACCAGTAAAGATTGCAATACTTCATCATTGCGGGTGCAAATGTAATACAAATATTTTTTTCTCCAAACATTTTTTTAGAAATATTTAAAAAAAATTAATTGGTTATGTCTAGTATAAATAGTTTCTTTGTAGGGCAAAATACAATATATCAATATATGATTTCATTCAATTACAGTAAATGGAACACCCTTATGGGTTGGACTGCGTTCGCTATCGCATTGATAACCTATACCTTAACAGTTGAACCAACCATGAGTTTTTGGGATTGTGGTGAATACATTGCAACCGCAGCAAAATTGGAAGTTGGCCATCCACCAGGTGCTCCTTTATTTCAAATGATAGGCGCATTTTTTGCCATGTTTGCTTCAAACAAAGAAAATATTGCCTTAATGGTTAACATGATGTCAGTGTTTTCAAGTGCATTTACTATTTTGTTTATGTATTGGTCAATGACAAAAATTATCCGTAAAATTTCAAATCATGTAACAGAATGGGATGATAATCAAGCGAAAATAACTTTAGGTAGCGCTATGATTGCCGCGCTAAGTTTTACTTTTACCGATAGTTTTTGGTACAATGCAGTAGAGGCTGAAGTATACGCAATGGGTTCATTATTTATTGCTGTATTAGTTTGGCTTGGTTTAAAATGGGAAGAAGAATTAGACACATCTAGAGGAAACAAATGGTTAGTATTGATTTCTTTAGTAATTGGACTTTGTTTTGGTGTACACTTTTTATCAATTTTAGCTATACCGTCTATTGGATTACTTTATTTCTTTAAGAAATATAAAACCATTACAGTAAAGAGTTTTATCATTGCTAATATTATTATTGTTGCTATTTTATTGTTTATCTTCAAATTTCTTTTACCCTATACTCTTGCTTTTTTTGCAAAAACAGAAATTTTTATGGTAAACTCACTTGGATTGCCTTTTAATTCGGGAACTATATTTTCATTCTTATTGATTATTGCTTTTTTCTATTTTGGATTAAACTACACGAAGAAAAAAGGCCTTGTACAATACAACACACTACTATTATGCGTGTTATTTGTATTAATAGGGTTTTCTACTTGGATAATGCTTCCTATAAGAGCTAATTCAAACATTAATATTAACGAAAACAAGCCAAGTGATGCTGCCGAAGTTTTGGCCTACTATAATCGTGAACAATATGGTGAGCAAAAATTATTTTATGGTTCGCAATTTTCAGTAATGTATTCAGGTTTAGACGAAGAAACCCCTTATGTTGATGACAAACCAAATTACGAAAGAGATCCAAAATCAGGCAAATACATCATCACAAATAACTACAAAAATGCAAAACAGAATTACGATTCTAAACACAGTGCCTTTTTACCTAGATTATGGAGTGAAGAACACGCTAAAAATTACATGACGTTTACAAAACCATTAGAATTCAGAATTAACCCAGATGCATTTGTAGATGAAGAAACTGGTGAATTGAATGAAGCGCAAATGGGTCAAATGACTGAAATTGCATCTGATTTCAGAAAACAATTTGCAGCAGGCAAAATTGATTTAGACATGTATGATGAATTCCTTAAAACATATGGTGATTATTTAATTATTGAAAAACCCTCTTTCTCAGACAATATCAAATTTATGTTTGAATACCAATTTGGCTATATGTATTTTAGATATTTAATGTGGAACTTTGTAGGTAGACAAAATGATTTACAAGGTAATTACGAAAGTTTAGAAGGCAATTGGCTAAGTGGCATTCCGTTCATCGATAATATGCTTTTAGACAATCAGAGCGAGTTAACCGAGGACATGAAAAACAACAAAGCAAGAAATACATATTTCTTTTTACCTTTTATTCTTGCATTAATTGGAATGTATTTTCACGCTAAATATGAATGGAAATCATTCTATGTATTATTAGCATTATTCTTATTTACTGGTTTAGCGTTAAAGATTTACCTAAATGAAAGACCATTTGAACCAAGAGAAAGAGATTATGCCCTAGTTGGTTCATTCTATGTATTTGCTATGTGGATTGGCGTAGGAGTTTATGGAATTTACCAATCTGCTTTAAGATATTTATCCCCTAAAACTGCTTTTCCTGTTGTATTGGGTGTTAGTTTATTAGCATCTCCAATTTTATTAGCAAACCAAAACTGGGACGATCACGATAGAAGTGGAAAATACACAGCTGTTGCCATGGCTAAAGCCTATTTAGATTCATGCGATAAAAACGCCATATTATTTACTATTGGAGATAATGACACCTTCCCGCTTTGGTATTTACAAGAAATTGAAGGCTACAGAACAGACGTAAGAATTGTCAATACAAGTTTATTAGCGACCGATTGGTATATTGACGAAATGAAGATGAAATCTAACGAGTCTGAACCGTTACCAATTTCATTTAATCATAATGATTACGTAGGAGACAAACGAAATTATTCATTATTTATAGAAAGAACAAAAGACACTTTATTATTAAGTGAAATGTTGGATTTCTTAAAAGACGAACGTTCTAAACAAGAAATGAAAAACGGACAGTTTGTACATTATTATCCGAGTGACAATATTAAAGTCAAAATAGACCGAGCAACTATCATTAAAAATAAAGTTGTAAATCCTAAATATTACGACTCAATTGTACCTGAAATCAATTTAAGATTAAAAGGAGGAGCATTATATAAGAATCGTTTAATGATGTTAGACATTTTTAATGAAAACAACTGGAAGAGACCAATCTATTTTTCCCCAGGAAGTTTTGGAGCGGACGATTATATTTGGATGAAAGAATACCTTCAATTGGATGGAATGGTGTACAAATTAGTACCTATTAAAACCCCAATTAACGAAGAAAACCCATACGAATTAGGCTATATCGATACAGATAAGATGTACAACAACGTGATGAAGTGGTATTGGGGCAATTCAGGTAGTGACAAAATTTATCACGACCCTGAAACGCGTAAAAATGCACTTTCTTACAGAGGTAATTTATCAAGATTAACGAAAGCTTTAATTGAAGAGAAAAAATTTGATAAAGCCCAAAAAATAATTGACATAGCCATGAAAAACATGCCAATCAATTATTTTGAATATTACACTACTGTAGAACCTTTTGCTGATGGCTATTACAAAATGAATAAAAAGACAGAAGCAAGATCTATTTTAAATCAGTTAATTAAAAAGAGACAAGAAAAATTAAAATTCTTTAAGTCACAGAGTGAAAAACAAAAATCTTTCTATAGAAATGAAATCCTTAGAGAAATTGAATTGTATAGATCCTTATTGTACATTGCAAAAGACAACGAAGATATTGAATATTACAATGAACAACGTGTAAAGTTCAACAACTATAATGAATCAATGGGACATTATAAAAGAGAAAATGAATAAATTTACAAGCCATTTAGTTAATTCTAAATGGCTTTTTTACTATGATTAAAGTACCTAAATACATCCAACGCTTATTTAAACATCAAATTTGGAACATCAAAAATGATGAAAATGCTGTGTATTTAACTTTTGATGATGGCCCAATACCCTATGTTACAGAAGAAATTTTAAAAATACTAGAACAAGAAAAAGTTAAAGCTACTTTTTTTTGCATAGGCGACAACATAAAAAAACACCCCGATATCTTTCTAAAAATCATACAAGCAAAACATGCGATTGGGAATCATACTTTCAACCATTTAAAAGGATGGAACACAAAATTACAAGAATATGTTTCCAATGTCGATTTATGCCAACAAGAATTAGAACAACTAAATATTAACTCGCGTCTGTTTCGACCACCTTACGGCAAAATATCTATTAAACAATCACGTTTCTTAAGAAAGAAAGGATATAAAATAATAATGTGGGATGTACTAAGTAAAGATTACGATTGCAAAATAAATGCACAAAAATGTTTTGACAATGTAGTTAAAAACACAAGCTCAGGAAGCATAATAGTTTTTCATGACAGCTTAAAAGCACAACAAAACGTACTAAAAAGTCTACCAAAAGTTATTCAAGCGCTAAAGGCAAAAGGCTTTACTTTTAAAAAATTAAGTTAAGCTTGTTCCTGAATAATTGTGATTAAAGTATTCGCATCAAATTCACCACTTTGTCGCCATACCATTTGACCATTTTTGTAAATCATAAAAGTAGGCAAGCCTTTAATTCTTAATGCTTCGGCTAATTCCTTATTTTTATCTACATCAATTTTGATTACTCTTGCTTTATCACCTAAAGCAGCAGCAACGTGACGAATGGTTTCGTTCATTGAAATAGATTGCTCATGCCATTCTGTAAAAAAATCAATTAGAACAGGCACTTGAGCATCGATAAGTTCTCCAAATTTTGACATAAATTGAAGTATTTAATAAACAAATGTATATAATTTTTTATAAAATATACATACAAAGGTATTATTTTTAATAGTTTAAGTTAATTTTTTAGATTTTTTTAACTCAATTACGGTAATTTCAGGCATAATTCCCACTCTTCCTGGATAGGCATGAAAACCAAAACCACGATTTACATAAATAAACCTACCCATGTTTTCATACAAACCTGCCCACTGCTTGTAAATATATTGCACCGGACTCCATTTTATTACACCTGGGATTTCAATTCCAAACTGCAATCCATGTGTATGCCCTGATAAAGTTAAATGATAATGATTAGGATGCTCTTTAACTTCATATTCCCAATGGCTTGGATCATGACTCATTAATATTTTAAAATCATTTTTACTTAATCCTTCTGAAGCTTTTTTCAAATCACCTGCTTGCTTAAATTTCACACCCCAATTTTCAACACCTACTAGGGCAATTTCACTTGCCCCTTTTTTAATTTTCACATGTTCATTTAACAACAATTTGAAATCAATTTGACGATGTAAATCTTTAATATCCTCAAAGTTTTGTTGTTTTTCTGCCTTAGTTGGCCAACTCACGTATTCACCATAATCATGATTCCCTAAAACAGAAAACTTACCCAAATTAGGGTTATGAATTTTTTTAAAGGTTTCAATCCAAGGATGCATTTCAGCAGCATGGGTATTTACTATATCACCCGTAAACAAAACGATATCAGAATTTTGTTGATTTATCAAATCTATTGCATACTGTATTTTTTCAGGATTATCAAAACTTCCACTATGAACATCCGAAATATGTGTAATTTTTACTCCATCAAAATCTTCAGGTAAGTCATCAAAAGACAACGTCTGTTTAATAACTTTAAAATTATATTTACCAATAGTAATTCCATAAAGTAAGGAAGAAAAAGGTATTGCCGCTAACCCTAAAGCAATCTGACTAACAAACTTTCGCCTTTCTGGCAAGAAAGCACCTTTGTGTTCATCAACAAAATACTTTATTGCGCCTTCAAATACTCTAAAAATATCTTCTAATATTAAAATTAATGATGCAAATAACTTAGGAACATAAACCAACAAAAACAAACCAATAACAAATAACGTAT
The DNA here is from genome assembly GCF_000455605.1 of Flavobacterium indicum GPTSA100-9 = DSM 17447. Taxonomy (NCBI): domain Bacteria; kingdom Pseudomonadati; phylum Bacteroidota; class Flavobacteriia; order Flavobacteriales; family Flavobacteriaceae; genus Flavobacterium; species Flavobacterium indicum. The sequence goes on along the minus strand of NC_017025.1, from coordinate 368,846 downwards.
ATTTATTTTGCCCTTTACTTCTATCAAAAGTTGAAAATGAATAGATTAAATAAAAAAACAATACCGCAGATACAATCAAATAAATAAGCAACACCCACTTGTTTCTAGAAATAGTCTTAACAACTTGGAAGGAATATATTTCAATGATTAATAATATCAAAATAGGTAACAAACCTCTCATAATCTAATTTTTATGCAAAGTAATAGAACTTAATTTAATTAACACCTATCTATTAAATCAATTTTAACAATAGTTAATTAAACAAAGAATTGTATTTTTACTTTTTAAAACAAAACAAATGTCACAAAAACGATTATTTTTACTTGACGCCTACGCTCTAATTTTTAGAGGATATTACGCATTTATTAAAAACCCAAGAATCAATTCTAAAGGAATGGACACTTCTGCTATTATGGGGTTTATGAACTCTTTAATGGATGTTATCAGAAGAGAAAAACCCGATCATTTAGCTGTGGCATTTGACAAAGGCGGAAGTGATTATCGATTAGAAATGTTTACGGAATACAAAGCTAATCGCGATGAAACGCCAGAAGCTATTAAAATTGCCGTTCCTTACATTCAAGAATTATTACGCGCCATGCATATTCCAATTATTGAAGAAGCAGGTTATGAGGCAGATGATTTAATTGGAACTTTAGCTAAACAAGCTGAAAAACAAGGTTACAAAGTATTCATGGTTACGCCTGATAAAGATTTTGGTCAATTAGTCTCCGAAAATATTTTTATGTACCGCCCAGCTCGAATGGGCAATGATATTGAAATTTGGGGTGTTGATGAAGTAAAAGCTAAATTTGAAGTAGAACATCCATTACAAGTAATTGATTTTCTTGGCATGATGGGAGATGCGGTAGATAATATTCCAGGACTACCAGGTGTGGGTGAAAAAACAGCCAAAAAACTATTGGCCGAATTTGGTTCCATGGAAAATCTTTTAGAAAACACTGATAAATTGAAAGGTGCACTAAAAGAAAAAATAGAAGCCAATAAGGAAAAAGGAATTCTTTCCAAAAAATTAGCCACAATACTATTAGATTGCCCGGTGACTTTTAATGAAACCGATTACGAATTATCTAAACCTGATGTAGAAAAAACAGATGCTATTTTCCAAGAATTAGAATTTCGTCAAATGAAAGCACAATTTGACAAACTTTTTGGCTCAGGAAAAGAATATGATGAAATAGATACAAATGGAACGGATACAAACCTTATAACTAAAAAAGCACCCATTAAAAAAGCGCCTGAAAATCAAATGGATTTGTTTGGTTTTTCAGACGATGAAAGTGACGAACCCAAAGGACATTCTTTCTATGCTACTTTAGAAACTACAAATCATTTTTATCAAATAGTACAAGGGGAAATACCAACTCGATTGTTAATTCAAAATTTAATGACTCAAAAATCAGTTTGTTTTGACACAGAAACTACTGGAATTGACGCTTTAAATGCTGAATTAGTAGGTATGTCATTCTCCTGGGAAAAAGGAAAAGCTTTTTATGTCCCTTTTCCAGAAAATCAAGAAGAAGCACAACAACTAGCCAATAAATTTAAACCGTTTTTCGAAAATGAAGCCATTGAAAAAATTGGCCAAAACATGAAATACGATTTAAAAGTATTACGCAACTACGGTCTTGAAGTGAAAGGATCGTTGTTTGACACCATGATTGCCCACTATTTAATCAACCCAGACATGCGCCATAATATGGATGTATTGGCTGAAACCTATTTGAAATACAGTCCAAAATCTATTGAAACCTTGATAGGCAAAAAAGGGAAAGGGCAAAAATCGATGCGTGACGTGGCTTTAGAAGATATAAAAGAATATGCAGCTGAAGACGCAGACATTACCCTGCAATTAAAAGAAAATTTCCAGCCTATTTTAGAAAAAGTGGGTACTAAAAAATTGTTCGATGAAATTGAAATCCCTTTAGTTCAAGTTTTAGCCGATATGGAAGCCGAAGGCATTCGATTAGATGTTGATTTTTTAAAAGAAATGTCAAAAGAAATGGCTATTGAAATCCAATTATTGGAACAAAAAATATATGAAACTGCGGGTGAAACATTCAATTTAGCTTCTCCAAAACAATTAGGCGATATTTTATTTGATAAATTAAAAATTGGCGGTGCCAAACAAAAGAAAACGAAAACGGGACAGTATGCAACCGGAGAAGAAATATTAAGTTACTTAGCTAATGACCATGAAATTGTCCGTAATATTTTAGAATGGCGCCAAATGGTAAAATTACAAAGCACTTATATTGATGCTTTACCCAACCAAGTAGATGCTAAAACCCAACGTGTGCACACTGATTACATGCAAACTGTAGCAGCAACGGGGCGTTTAAGTTCAAATAATCCTAATTTACAAAATATCCCAATTCGAACTGAAAGAGGAAGACAAATTAGAAAAGCTTTTATTGCACGTGACGAAAATTACACTTTAGTTTCAGCTGATTACTCTCAAATAGAATTGCGAATTATTGCTGCACTTTCTGGTGAAGAGAACATGATTAAAGCCTTCCAAAATCACGAAGATATTCATAAAAGTACCGCTGCAAAGGTTTTCAACGTACCATTAGAAGAAGTAACGAAAGAACAACGTAGTCATGCTAAAACTGTAAACTTCGGAATTATTTATGGTGTTTCTGCATTTGGATTAAGTAACCAAACGAATTTATCTAGAAAAGAAAGTGCTGAATTAATTGAAGCGTACTATCAAAATTATCCTAAGTTAAAATCATTCATGAGCCATCAAGTTGATTTTGCTAGAGAACATGGATACGTAGAAACCATTTCGGGAAGAAGACGTTATTTGAAAGACATTAATTCTGCCAATGCAATTGTACGTGGTGGTGCGGAACGTAATGCCGTAAATGCACCTATACAAGGTAGCGCAGCAGATATAATCAAAATAGCGATGATTAACATCCACAAACGATTAAAACAAGAAAACTGGCAATCTAAAATGTTATTACAAGTACATGATGAATTGGTTTTTGATGTACACAACAGCGAATTAGAAAAAATCCAACCTATGATTAAACACGAAATGGAAAACGCATTTATAATGGCGGTTCCCTTGGAAGTAGAGATTGGCTTAGGTAAAGATTGGTTAGCAGCACATTAAAAAATAATTTTATAAACACAAAAAAGCCTGTAAAGCAGTTGAACTTTACAGGTTTTATTGTTTTATAACCATATTTTTTTAAATTTACTTTTATTTACATTTAAGTAATGACACTTTTGAAATCTCCAACTTTACAAAAAATAAAAACCATCACGAATAGTCAATATTTAGATTGGATTGGATTAGCAATAGTCTTGATTGGATCTGTTTCATTAGACTATCATAAAACCACTTATGATTTTAAATGGAACCACATCGAATACACCTTCCATTTAGGCATAGTTTCTATCATTAATGTTGGTTTTTCTATGATTGCAACACGTTTAGTAACTAAAAAAAATAATATAGGCAATTTCATCAGTACGTGCAACACCCTAGTAAGTGGCGCTATAGACTATCTTTTAGGCAATGTAGCTGCTGTTCTTACCTATCCCGTTTCATTTTTTGGCAATTACATCACATTTAGGTTTTGGAAAAAAAGTAAACAGCTCCGAAGTATTGATTCTATATTTTATCGCAATTTAGCTCTAGGTTTTTTATTATCTTTTTGTTTAAATTATTTAGGTTTCAAATATTTGAGCACAACACCTATTAACTGGCAATTGTATTTTGCCATTGCAATTCCTGCCGGTATTACCTTTGGTGGCACTTTTAATAACGCCCGAATGTATCCAGACAATTGGTTCTTATGGCAAATTTACAACATCACTAAATTGATTCAAAATGTACTGCAAATGAACTGGGCCAATGTTATGAAATATTCTTTTTATTTTGTGAATGCCATTTTAGGTTACATCACTTGGAACGACGATAAAAAAACAACACAAACCCCAAAATAAATTAAAATCCATGAAACAATTTTTCCTTTTTATAACGTTATTAATTTTTACCAATAGTAAAAGTGCAACAGAATATTTTGAAGGCACTATTGGTAATTCGAAAATGTATCTTTCCATTGAAACCTATGAAAACAATGAAATTGGGGGCGTTTATTTTTATGAAAAATCATTGAAAGACATTCCGCTATCTGGCAAAAAAATTAAAAACAAATACGTATTGACTTTTGGCAATTTATATGATTTAAAAAATTTTACAGAAAAATTCGAATTTGAAAAAAAAGGTACTGATTACAAAGGATTTTGGACAAACAATAAAGGGAAAAATTTAGCAATTGTATTAAAAAAATTAGACATTTCAACTTATAAGAACACCTATTTTATAAATATTAGCAACGAAATGGATTTGGTAAAAATGGCCTTTTTACAATTTAAAACAGACTCAACTTCAACCTTTAAAACACATGAATTTGAATGGCTAACAGAACTTCACGGAGCAACCCCATTTTTACGTTTAGGAAAGACTTTTAACTCACGAACACAAAATTTCATCAATAGAAAATTAGAAAAAAAACAGGTCGAAATGGCTCTATCACAATTAAGTTGTTCCGATTTTAATAACTATTCTAATGGAAACGGCATTGAATATTATGTTAAAATTAGTTACTTAGATACTAATTTATTAGGGTTTGACGTTAGTTCTTCTTGGTATTGTGGTGGCGCCCATCCCGATTTTGGCAGTGAAGGTAATTTGATTGATTTAAACACTGGTAAATTTTTTGAATTGGACGAAATCATAGCTTTTGACTCAAGTGTTACTACCGAACAAGTGGGTGGATTTGAAGCGTATGCAGAGTATAAGTCGAATTATTTTGCGCCCAAAATATATGAATTGATTAATGATGAACAACATTTTGAAAAACCAAAAGATGAAGATGATTATTGTGATTTTACCGATTTAGAACTATGGAATTTTGTTGAATGGAGTTTCACAGAAAAAGGAATAACCATAACTCCTTATTTCTACAGAGCCGCAAGAGCTTGTCAAGAACCCTTTTTAATTCCATTTGAAAAATTAAAACCTTACAAAAACAGTACTTTCCCATATAATTTTAAATAACAAAAAAATGAAAAAACTTCTTTTAATTTTTACACTTTTAACTGCTTCTCTATCCTTTAGTCAAGAGGAGAGCATTGCAAAAATTGATGAATTTTTAAATTATTTATTTGAAAACGACAAATTCATGGGGTCGTTAGTGATAAGAAAAGGAGACACCATTGTTTTTAAAAACGCTTATGGCTTTTACGAGGCCAATAGAGGATTGCGTTCCAATGGAAATACCAAGTACAAAATTGGTTCAGTTACTAAAACTTTTACAGCTACCATGATTATGCAATTAGTGGAAGCCAAAAAACTTCGATTAGAGACGAAAATTAGTCGCTTTTTTCCAAAAATTGCAATGGCTAATTACATTTCCGTTAATGATTTATTACAACAACGTTCTGGAATCATGGATTATGTAAATGCAGATGAAACCTTTAAAGAGAAACTAATAACTGGAGAATCTCGTGAAGATTTATTAGAAAGAATAGCGGATTATGAAGCTATTTTTGAACCAGGAACTAAACACATGTATAGCAATACAAATTATTACTTATTGGGTTGCATTATTGAAAACATCACCAAAAAATCGTATGCCGAAAACTTGAAAGAATTAATCGTGGATAAAATTGGTTTAAAAAACACCTATTACTCCACTGAAAAAACCGATGTTTCGAAGCGTGAAAGTTATTCGTATTTGTATAACGGAACCAATTGGGAACAATTTCCTGAATGGGATAATTCCATTGCTTTTGCTTCGGGAGGAATCACTTCAACACCAGATGATTTGACTCTTTTTATTTCGAGTTTATTCGACGGAAAATTAGTTACCAAATCGAGTGTTGATCAAATGAAAAAAATAAAAGACGGGTACGGTATGGGGTTGATGCAATTCCCATTTGGGGAACGACGCTTTTTTGGTCACAATGGAAAAATTGAAAATTTCAATGCCGTTGTGGGATATTATCCAAAAGAAAAATTGAGCATTGCCCTTATTTCTAATGCCGATGTATACAACCAAAACGACATTATGTTAGGTATTTTAAGCATGTATTACAAAATGCCCTACCCGTTTCCGGAATTCACCAAATTAGATCCCGAAGAAATTAGACCTTTGTTAGGCGTATACAGTTCAAACGATTTACCCTTACAAATTGTTGTTACAGAAAAAAATGGTGAATTAATAGCTCAAGCCACAGGACAGCCCCCGTTCCCATTGACTTATTTTAAAGACACTACATTTGTTTTTCAAAGTGCAGGGGTTGAAATTACCTTTGGTGTAGACTCCTTTGTTTTAAAACAAGCAGGAGCAAAATATAGGTATACCAAGAATTAATTTTTGATTCGCTTTCGAAAAAAAACTAACTTTGAAAACTTTCCTTTTTAGGAAGGTTTTCTTTTTTTAAATAGATTTAGAATGAAATACTACATCATAGCCGGAGAAGCTTCGGGCGATTTACACGGTTCCAATTTAATGAAAGCAATCTACCAAGAAGATGCTTCAGCAGACATTCGTTTTTGGGGTGGCGATTTAATGCAAGGAGTAGGTGGAACACTAGTAAAGCACTATCGTGACTTGGCTTTTATGGGATTTGTAGAAGTAGTTTTGAATTTAAAAACGATTTTAAATAACATTAAAATTTGCAAAGCAGACATACTTAACTTTCAACCCGATGTGATTATTTATATTGATTACCCAGGATTTAATATGCGTATTGCAGAATGGGCAAAGAAATTGGGGTATCAAAATCACTACTATATTTCTCCTCAAATTTGGGCTTGGAAAGAAGGTAGAATAAAAGCCATTAAACGCGATGTTGACTACATGTATGTCATTCTTCCATTTGAAAAAGATTTTTACGAAAAGAAACACCAATTTCCAGTAACATTCGTTGGACATCCTTTGATTGACGCTATTGCTGGAAGATCAAAAAAATCATTGGAAACCTTTAAGGCAGAAAATGAATTGGACGACAAACCCATCATTGCATTATTACCAGGAAGTAGAAAACAAGAAATTGCCAAAATGCTATCCATAATGTTATCGGTAGTTGATGATTTCAAGGAATACCAATTTGTAATTGCTGGTGCACCAAGTCAAGATTTCGCATTTTACCAGCAATTTTTAACCACTCAAAATGTAAAGTTTATCTCCAATAAAACTTATGATTTATTGAGTGTTGCCCATGCCGCATTAGTGACATCAGGCACGGCTACCTTAGAAACGGCATTGTTTAAAGTTCCCCAAGTGGTATGTTACAAAGGAAGTTGGATTTCCTATCAAATTGCCAAACGAATAATCACCCTTAAGTTCATTTCTTTAGTCAATTTAATTATGGACAAAGAAGTGGTGAAAGAGTTAATTCAAGAGGATTTAAATTCCAAAAATTTAAAAATTGAATTGAATAAAATCATACAAGGGGAAAGTAGAATTCAAATTTTAGAGGAATACAATCTTTTAGAACAAAAATTAGGTGGTACAGGAGCTAGTAAAAAAACAGCACAATTAATTTGTAGTAAATTTCAATAATAAATTTATTTTTGTAGTAAAAATAAACCATTTACTACATGAAATACGTCAAGTTCCCGATAATTCCTTTATTATTAGCCTTTATATTTGGTATACTATATGAACATTTCACAAATAGCAATTTAAAAGGACTTTCCATTAGCATTATAATAGCTGCTTTGAGCTGCTTCATTCTTTATTTATATTCAAAGAAAGAAAAAAACAATCCAATTAGTTTAGGGATTTCAATTTTAATTAGTTTTTTCATTTTAGGAGCAATTAATAAAAATTTACATTCCGACTTAAATTCAAAAAATCATTTTTCAAATTATTTAAAAGATGAGAACAATATAATTGTTGGTTTTGTAAATGAAAAACTTAAATCTACAAGTTTTTATGATAAATATATTCTTGATGTTTCACAAATAAATAAACAATTTGCAAAAGGTAAAATATTAATTTATCTTCCAAAAACAAGAATTAGTAAACTTACAATAGGGACTGAAATTCGATTATTTTCCGAAATTAAATACATTGATCCTATTACCAATCCTTATCAATTTAACTACACGCAATACCTTAACAATCAAAATATTTATTATGACATTCATTATAAAAAAGAAGATAAAATAGCGATTACAAATTGTAAAAATTGGAAGTTTTATATTAATCAATTAAAAGAAAAATTAATTTCTAGCTTCACTTATTTACACCTTAAAGAAGACAATTACAATTTATTAATGGCCCTTCTTTTTGGAGAAAGAACTACTTTATCTAAAGAATTAACAGATAATTACACCAATACTGGTGTAGTTCATATTTTAGCCATTTCGGGTTTACATATTGCTTTATTCTATGGACTCATTTTATGGTGTTCAAATCCGTTAAAAAAATACAGAAATGGTAAGTTATACCTATTTCTTCTTTCTATAAGTACATTGTGGATTTATGCATTATTGACAGGCATGTCAGCATCTGTTGTAAGAGCTGTAGTGATGTTTACTATTATTGCATATGGCACTTTAGTAAACAAACAAGTAAATATCTATAACTCTTTGGCAACTTCAGCATTACTCCTACTGCTTTGGAACCCAAATTACCTCTTTGATATTGGTTTTCAATTAAGTTATTGTGCTGTTATTGCAATCATTGCATTTCAACCTGTTGTAAACAAATATTCGTATTCTAAAAAATGGCTTGTTTTAAAAACTAAAGAGACACTTTTAATTACATTAGTAGCACAATTAGGGGTTTTACCTTTAACACTATATTATTTTGGCCAATTTCCAATTTTGTTTTTAATATCCAATGTAATAGTAATTCCATTATCTAGTTTAATTTTAATCCTTGGATTAGCAATAATTCCGCTTAATTTAATACTCCCATCAATTGGTCAATATGTTGGGATAATAATTGAATATTTAATTGATAAAATGAATCAATTTACATTTTGGATAGGACAATTTGATAGCTTCATAATTAAAAACATAGCCTTTCATGAACTATTAGTAGTTTTTTTATTTGGAATTATTTGGAGTTTACTTAATTATTTTTCAAATCCTAAAATAAAAAAAGTTACTTGGGTATTAATTTCGATACTTTCATTTCAAATTGCTTATTTAGCTATTTTTGTAAATAAAAATGAACATTCAGAATTACTTGTTTTCAATAGTTATAAAAATTCTATACTTGTATTAAAGCGCAATAAAGAAGCGACTTTTTATTCAACAGATTTCAAAAAAAACAAACAATTAATTACCAATTATTGTAGAAATAATTTCATAGTAAACAAAAAAGAAATTCCTTTAAAAAACAGCATTTATTTTCAAGAAAGAATACTTTGTATAGATTCAAATGGAATTTATAAAACAAAAATGAGTCCGAAAATTATTCTTTTAACTCAATCTCCAAAAATAAATTTAGAACGATTAATTCAAATACATCAACCCAAACAAATAATAGCAGATGGCTCTAATTATAAATCGTATATAAAGCTATGGAAAGCAACCTGTGAAAAACAAAAAATCCCTTTTCATGCCACAACAGAAAAGGGATTAATTCAGATTAAGTAAACTTAATTATGATTTATTTTTCATGATTTGATTAGCACCTTCTAACCATTTTGTAGGTCCTCCAGCCACATAACCTTGTGACCCAAAATTATTTAAATTCACCTTATTCTCTGCATTTTTTGTAGGTGTGACAAAATATAAGGTCGGAAAACCTTGTACACCAAAACTTTGAGCCAATTGTGAATTTTGTATTTTTAATGCTTCATCTTGAGGAGTTCTTCTTGGAAAATCCAATTCCACTAAAACCACATTTTCATTTGCCCATTTAGCAAACTCAGGTGTCTTTAACACTTCTTTTTGCAAACGAATACACCATCCACACCAATCAGATCCAGTAAAAAACAACAATAATGGCTTTTTTTCTTTAATAGCAATTTCAGTTGCTTTAGTCATATCAGTATGCCAAGTTAGTTCTTGTGCATTAACAGAAATTCCAAAAAATAAAATCGTAAGTAAGATAAATTTCTTCATATTCAATAAATTATAATTCAAAGATAACAAATGTTAGACCAATTTTTGCAACCTATTTAACATCTTGCATTAATTTTTTTATCAATGGAGCAATAGCAATTAAAATAACTCCAGCAATTAGGGCATAAACGGCTAATTGTAAATAACCATCAGCATAGGTTTTCAATTTCTCTAAATTATTTGCATTTTCAGAAGCTTCGGCGATACCCGCACCTAATAAACCGGCAAAATATTGTCCGTAGGCACTGGCTAAAAACCACATTCCCATGATAACCGCTTGTGTTTTTTGGGGAGATAATTTAGTCATTGCACTCATTCCGATTGGTGACAAACACAATTCTCCAAATGTTATTACAAACCAACCAAAAGTAAATAAATCTAAAGAGGTTTTCCCTGAAGCATCAGCAAAAAATTGAGTATAATAAAACACCCAAAAACCTCCAGCTAAAAACAAAAACGCCAAACCAAATTTAACCACCGTATTAGGCTCTATTTTCTTTTTTGCCATCCAAATCCAAACCATTCCAATTAGAGCTGCAAAAATGATTACAAATAAAGAATTGGCAGAATTGTTCACTCCATTAGGATCTAAAGTTATTCCTAAAACTGTATTTTTTAAGTTATTAGCTGCGAATAAACTTAATGACCCACCACTTTGTTCGAAGAATGCCCAAAAGAAAATTGAAAAAATTATAAAGACTAATGCAGCGAGTAGCTTTAAATTTTCGGTTTTAGAAAAATTCTTCATTTCATAAAACAAATACAAAATAGAAGCTGGCCCAATGATCATCATAAACCAATCTGTATAAGTTGTGTTTTCAACCATCAAAATGATAGCTGGAACAATTGCTAATGAGCCAATGAAAGTTAAAACTTCAAATGTTTTTCTTTTAGAATATTCCAAATGAGCTAATGGACTCAATCCAATTGCTCCTAAACTTTTTTGTGTTTGTGTAAAAGTTAATAAACTAATAATCATCACAACAGCAGCGAATCCGAAAGCATAATTCCAACGTAAATTTTCGGGCACAAATGAAGACCACATGTTACCATTTGCAACTGCAATACAAATATAACCTCCAATTAAAGCACCTAAATTTACTCCTGCATAAAACAACGAAAATCCGGCATCTCTCCTTGTATCACCGTCTTTATATAATTGGCCAACCATAGAGGAAATATTGGGTTTAAAAAAACCAGTTCCTACAATAGTAAAACCAATACCAATAAAGAAAAAGTTCTTGGGATCAAGTGCTAAAATGACACTTCCTACTATCATTAAAATTCCACCCCAAAAAAGAGATTTTCTTAAGCCTAATATTTTATCAGCAAAAAGCCCTCCAATAAAAGTAAACGCATACACCCAAGCCTGTGTAGCACCATATTGCAAATTCGCTGTTTTTTCATCCATTGCCAATTGGCTTACCATGAAAACAGCCAACATACCGCGCATGCCATAGAAACTAAATCGCTCCCACATTTCACTAAAGAATAAATACCACAATTGTTTAGGGTATTTTCCTTTAAAATTTTGGATTTCTTCTGTTGTAATTACTTCGTTCATTAGTTGATTCCTTTTTCACGCATTACAGCGTTTAATTTTTTTAATAAGGCAAACATTAAAAACGTGGCAAACAGTAATAATCCAAAGTTTACCCAGAAGAAATCGGCTTTGTTATCATAACTATCCCACATCGAAGCTAAAACACCCGACATTTTATTTCCAATTGATGTTGCTAAAAACCAACCACCCATCATTAAAGAGGTAATGTTAACCGGACTTAATTTTGAAACTACCGATAATCCCATTGGTGATAATAAAAGTTCTCCTATCGTAATTACACCGTAATTCGCAAACAACCACAACACACTTACTTTTTCTGAACCATTACTTCCTGCTTTAACGGCTAAAACCATAACCAATACAGATAAGGCAGAAATCAATAATCCGAATGCAATTTTTGTTGGCGTAGACGGTTCTTTTTTACGACTTCTCAAAAAAGTAAAGAAAGCTACAACTAATGGTGTTAACACAATTACCCAAAAAGGATTAATAGACTGAGTTAAATTCGATGCCCAAACCGATATTTTCTCTCCTTCTTTTGGCATTTTTTCTGGCGCAACATTTCTAAAATATAGAGGATAATTCACTTCTTTAACTACTTCTCCATTCACTTTTTGAATTCGGAATGCATTATCATAAACTGCTACTGAATCTTTTTTATACTCTAATTCTTTAGTTAATTTAATATTATCTGTTACATCTTTGGCTAAGCCCGAAACTTCTCTATCAGTGTATTTATCACCCCAGTTATTTAAAGCAGAACCATTTAATTTAAACACTGCCCAAAACAAGATAACTACAGCAAAAATAGCCAACAACGCACCAATAGGTCGTTTCTCATCATCTTTAGCACGGAAGTACAAACTCGAATAAAACAATACAACAGGAATACAAGCAAATATAAAAGCATCGGTACTGTCCGAACCAAAAATGAAAGCTTCCGGATTCGCATCGGATGCAACCCCTTTGATTAACCAACCAATAATTCCAAAAACTACTGAAGGCAATAAAATAAATAGCACTATTTTAGAAAAAGGCATATCACCAGGTTGCGTTCCTTTTTTATCTGTTTTATCGCCGTAATGTTTTGTTCCTAAAACAAAAACCAAAACACCAATAAACATTCCTACACCCGCCACCATAAAAGCAGCCGTCCATCCAAATAAATTTTCAAAAACGGCTCCAAAGAAATTACAAATGAAAGCGCCAACATTGATTCCCATGTAGAATATGTTATACCCTTCATCTTTTTGATCTTTATACTTTTCTTCAGAATAAAAATTACCAAGCAGCGTTGAAATATTGGGTTTAAAAAATCCATTACCCACAATTACTAAAGTCATGGCAACATACAATATTGATTTATCATGAATCCCCATCATCATGTATCCTACTCCCATTAAAAGACCTCCAATGATGATTGATTTTTTATAGCCCCAGTAGCGATCGGCAACTAAACCTCCAATAAAAGGCGTTAAAAATACCAACGCAATGAATGTACCATATAAATCAGAGGCCTCCTTTTCGGTCATTGCAAAACCGGTTTCTACATCTTTTAAGTAAAGTGTAAAAATTCCAATCATTAAATAATAACCAAAACGTTCCCACATTTCAGACAAAAACAAAAAAGGCAATGCTTTAGGATGATTTTTCCACATATTCTAAAAATTAAAAATTAAAAAAGCCCAGAATAAAACTTCTGGGCTTGAAAGATATGAAAATATTTTAAAACAGAATTATTTGATTCCGTGCATCATTTTCTTTAATCTTGGTGATAAAAGAGCTAAAATTATTGCTGCAATACCACACAACACTACAAATACCATAAAGAATTCATATAAATTATGGATTTCAAATCCTGCAAAAGACGTATTTGCAACAGGAATTTGTTCTTTTTCAAAAAGTGCAATTTGCTCAGCCGTTAACGTTACTTTCTTGTCTAATACATCTTGTAAATTCACGCCTAATTTTTCAGCTTTTTGGAATTTATCTCCAGTAGCCGGGATAATTGCCCCTAGAGAACCTGCTAAAGCATATCCTGCTGCATTTGAAATGAAGAAAACACCATAAAGTAACGAAGCAAAACGTTTTGGAGCCAATTTACCTACTAAAGACAATCCAATTGGCGATAAACATAATTCACCCATAGTTTGAATAAAGTACAACAACATTAACCATTTTATAGCCAATAAGCCCGAATTTCCTAGATCTTTAACGTTATGAGCAATAATAAAGTAACTTAATGCAATTAAAGCTAAACCAATGGCTTGTTTTAAAGGTGACACAGGCTCTTTTCCTTGTGCTCTTAATTTATCCCATAACAAACTGAATGGTAATGCCATCATTACTACGAAAATACCATTAAAAATCTGAACCATTGAAGGGGGCATATTCCATCCAAAAATATTTCTATCCGTTTGATTATCTGCAATAAACGTTAAGGAAGAACCTGCTTGCTCAAAAGCTGCCCAGAAGAATATAATAAAGAATGATACAATATAAATAACCCAAATTCTTTGTCTTTCTACTTTATTTTCAGCAGAACTTAAAATTAAATAAGCTAAAGCAATACCTGCAGAATAAATAAACGGATAAATAATTCCTTTTATTAATTGTCCCATTTCAACTGAAGAGAACCCAAACTCTCCAACTAATAAATATCGAAATACAAAGAAAAGTGCTGCAAAAATTCCAAAGGCAATACCTATAGCTTTACCACTGAATTTTGCAGTTTGTGCTTCTCCTTCTTCAAAATCATCATTAACATTATTTTTTGGCAATCCTCCAATTGGTCTTCCTTCCGGTGTAACAACATATTTATTTTTCAAAATAAAGAAAGTTACTGTACCAATAATCATAGCAATTGAGGCAGCTAAGAATCCCCATTTAAAAGCAAATATATCTCGAACTCCAGTAGTAGCGTCTTTAACATCACCTACGTAAGGACAAATAAACTGCCCTAAGAAAGCTCCAATGTTAATACCCATGTAGAAGATTGTAAATGCAGAATCTAATTTATCTTTGTCTTGTTTTGGATACAAACTTCCTACCATTGAAGAAATATTAGGTTTAAAGAAGCCATTTCCAAAAATGATAATGAATAGCGCAATCCACATAAACATTTTAGAACTGTCTATACTAGAATCAAAAGTAGAAGCACTAATGAATAGTAAAAACTGACCTACTGCCATTAAAGTACCTCCCAACATAATACTGTATCTATTCCCAATATATTTATCAGAGATAAACCCTCCTAAAAGAGGAGTTAAATAACATAAGGCAAGGAAACCACCATAGATAATTGCGGCGTCTGCTTCTTTTATTAATAATGAATTCACCATGAACAATGTAAGAATGGCTCTCATTCCATAGAAGTTGAAACGCTCCCACATTTCAGTTCCAAATAACACCCACAATCCTTTAGGATGTCCTTGTTTTGCTGTTGTTTCGCTCATTTAATTAGTTTTATTGATTAGTTAATAGTTTTAGTTTTTATAATTTTTCTAATATAAAATTTGTCATTTTGGTATACAATTGTAATCTTGTTTTTCCTCCAAAAATACCGTGATTTTTATCTGGATAAATGGCCCAATCGAATTGTTTATTAGCTTGTACTAATGCTTCGATCATTTTCATCGTATTTTGAACATGAACATTATCATCAGCCGTTCCATGAACTAATAAAAAGTTTCCTTTTAATTTACTTACATGATTAATTGGAGAATTGTTATCATAGCCGCTAGCATTCTCTTGTGGTGTTTGCATGTATCTTTCTGTGTAAATACTATCATAATACCTCCATGAAGTTACTGGTGCAACCGCAATAGCTGTTTTAAACACATCTGCCCCTTGGAAAATACAGTTAGATGACATAAAACCACCATAACTCCAACCCCAAATTCCAATTCGTGATGCATCTACATACGCATATTTACCTATTACTTTAGCTGCATCAATTTGATCCTCAACTTCATACTTACCTAACTCTTTGTAGGTACATTTTTTAAATGCAGCTCCTTTAAATCCGGTTCCTCTTCCATCAACACAAACTACAATATAGCCCTTTTGAGCTAACATAAAATACCAATAATCATTGGTTCCATTCCAAGTATTAGCTACTTGTTGTGAGCCTGGACCTGAATATTGGAACATTAATACCGGGTATTTTTTTGAAGCTGTAAAATCTTTAGGTTTAATCATCCACGCATTTAAGCTGTGTCCTTTTTCAGTAGTTAAAACAAAAAATTCTTTTGGACTAACATTATACTTTGCCAATTTTTCTTCAACACTTTCGTTCGATTGAATTTTCTTTATTTCTTTACCTGTTTTTGATTCATTTAAAGAATAATATGGCGCAGCTGTTGCACTAGAATATGTATTGATAAAATACTGGAAATTAGGACTAAAAACCGCATTGTTTGTTCCAGATTTTGAAGACAATCTTACTTTATCTTTTCCATCAATTTTAATAGCATAAACATCTCTATTGATAGACCCGTTTTCTACTGATTGATAATAAATCGTTTTATTTTTTTCATCGAAACCATAATAAGCAGTAACCTCCCAATTACCTTTTGTAACTTGCTTTTTTAATTTACCGTTTTGATCATAATGGTAAATATGATTGTAACCGTCTTTTTCTGAAGTCCAAATAAAACTGTTGTCTTTTAAGAATGTTAAATTATCTGTAACATCAACATAAGCAGCATCTTTTTCATTCAACACAATTCTCGTTTTACCCGTTAAAGCATCAATAAAATGTAAGTCTAAATTATTTTGATGTCTGTTTAAAACTTGTGCACTTAACGTTTGAGCATCGTTGGTCCATTTGATTCGTGGAATATAAAAATCTGTATACTTTCCTAAATCAATTTTAGCTGTCTTGTTGGTTTTTACATCAAAAATATGAAGCGAAACCTCAGCATTTTTTTCACCTGCTTTAGGGTATTTAAACACATTTTGTGTAGGATATAAACCTTCGTTATACATATCCATTGAAAATTCTGGAACATTTGTTTCATCAAACTTAATGAAAGCAATTTTCGACCCATCTGCGTTCCAATCAAATGCTTTTACAAAAGAAAATTCTTCTTCATACACCCAGTCTGTAATACCATTAATAATCGCATTTTTCTTTCCATCTTGAGTAATTTGAATAGTAGTACCTGTATTTAAATTGGTACTGTACATATTATTTTCAAATACATAAGCTATTGAATTCCCATCAGGAGAAAATGTAGGTTCTTGAATGGCTTTATCCGTGAATTTTGTTAGTTTTTTTGTAGACAAATCATACACAAAATAATCTGCTGTGAATGAATGTCTAAAGATTGGATTTGAATTGGTAGCAATTAATAATTTTTTTTCACTTTTATCAAAAGTATAACTATCAATTGACTTTAATTCGGGATGATTTTTTGTGTCGATTAAAGTCGATACTTTATTTAATGTCGCATAATCATACAAATCAATTTGCATGGTTCTTGAAGCTCGGTCAAAATTCAAAATAGTGTATTGATTTGTATTTTTCATGGCATTTAATTCATCCATGCCTTTTGTTCTAAATGCACCCGACCAAATTTCTTCTAACGTAATTTTCTGTTGAGCAACAACACTTAGTGAAGAAAAGATTAGTAAAACTAAAATTTTAATTAATGATTTCATGATTTATTTATGTAAAAAACCCCCAATTTTAGTGAAAATTTATGAGATTACCATGAAAAAAAATGAACTTTTGAATTTTGTTACATTTTTGACTATTTTTAACAAATTGTTATTTTAACTCAAATATTGAAATATTCTAAAAAAATTAATTATATTGTTGTTTTTTTTTTGCCTTCTCATGTTAAGGCAATACTAATTCAAAACAATTACAACAAAAAAACGATAAACAATTTATATTTTGAATTTAGAAGATTACTTAAGTTTGTCTGTAGATATATCCTATACTTCATGGTGGTTTATTACCGCTATGGCAGTTTTGTTGACTTATTGTATTTTCATTATTTTCCAAAAATCACTTATAAGTAACAAAGAAATTATCAAAACATTATCCAAAAACAGGATTGTTTCGGTGTATAAAAAAAATAATCTACTGTATTTTTCATTGGTTTTATTCATTACTGAAATTATTTATTTCAAAATGCACTTAACCTCAACAATTAATCTAATTCAGAAATTTACCTTTGGAACGTTTTTACTTATTTTGTTTTTTACCCATAAAAATAAGATGGTAAAAAAACATCTTAAATCCATTTTTATAGTTTTATTTATTGGCATCATATTAACTTATTTTTATAGAATTACACAACCAATAATCAGCATTATTACCATATCTGAATTAATTATTTTATTATTCTTTTCTTATAATATTTTTGAACGATTTAAAAATTATATTTTCTTTTCTATTTTCAGTTGTATTGTTTTTATCACCATGTTTGTATTTATTGATGCAAACAAAGACATCTACATCAATTTTATTAACGCCAATGTCATTATTTTAATCATTAACATTACACGTAGGATTTCGGTAATCAACACCAGTGATCAATTAATATTTAGCAACAACATTATCAATCACTCTAACACACTTACCATAGCTTGCACCAATTTAGGAGAAGTGATGTTTTGCAGTGATTCTATTAATAAAATTTTAGGATATAGATCAGATGAAGTATTAGGCAAAAAATTTTGGGAACTGACCGAAGACCGTGAATTTACTCAAAAAGACTACAACATTGTTTACCAACCTAATTCTGTCTATGTAAGAAAACTAAAAACAAAAAATGGAGAATACAAATACATTCAATGGAATGATTACAAATACTCTGAAAATCTTTATATAGCAACTGGACACGATATTACACAAAAAATAGAAGTTGAAAAAAAATACGAAAACCTAATTCAATATGCTTCAGACATCATTTTTGAAACAGATAAATTTGGCGTTTTTACATTTATCAATCCATTTGCAGTTAAAATATTAGGTTATAATGAAAATGAAATTATTGGCCAACCATTTACAACTTTTATTACAGACGATTACAAAGAAAAAGTAATCCGTTTTTTTGAAAACATAAACCCAGAACAAACTGATTTTGAAACTATTGAATTCCCAATTTTAGACAAGTTTGGAAAAAAAATCTGGCTATCTCAAAAAACAACTATTAAACGTGATGAAAAAAACAAAATCATCGGTTTTTCGGCTATAGTAAGAGATATTACCAAAACTAAAGAAATAGCCGAAATAGAAAATGAAAGAAAACAAAATTTAGAAAAATACAACATTACTCTAAATGCTTTATCTTCTAAAAATTTCAACAATTACAACACAATAGAAGATATTATTAAAGATATTTTTAAAGAAGCCTATAACAGTATTAGAGTAGATACGCTTAGTTATTGGAAAAATTATGATGATAAAATAACGCTAGAATGTATTTTAGATTATGACCATAATGAAACTACTCCAAAAAAAGGTTTTGAATTTCTAAAAATTGACTCTAAAGATTATTTCAATGCTTTAAATGAACAAACCTATATTGAAATCAACACGTTTAAAAATTATAATCCAGATTCATTTTTTATTAAAAACTATGTCAATCTTTTTAATGTAAAATCATTATTAGATTTTCCTATTTATTTACACGGAAAACTTGAAGGTATTGTTTGCCTTGAAACAAAATCTTCTGAACACGACTGGAACGATGATGAAATAAATTTTGCTAGAACTATATCGGACATCATCACTATTTCTATTGAAAGTTTTAAAAGAAAAACAGTTGAAAAACAAGCGATTTATCAAACACAAATACTTTTAGAAATTGCAAAAATTACTGAACGCTTATTAGTTAGTAACGATTTAAGTGAAATTTTTAGTAATGCCAACTCCTTTATTGGTAATACCATAAAAGCAGATAGGTTTTATTTTTATGAAAACAAAAACAACACTTTAAGCCATCGTTTTGAATGGAAAGCTTCTGACAACAAAGTTACTACAAACAATCCTGCGTTTCAGAATGTCCCACACAGTTATTATCCTGAATTTATTGAGATTTTATTAGACAATAAACCTTTTATTGTTACAAAATCAAATGTAAAAAAAGGCGCCTTGGCTGACTTTTTCGAAGAATACGGCATTCAATCAAAATTAATATTACCAATTTTTAAAAAAGATGTATTTGTAGGGTTGATTGGTTTTGATGACAATAAGAAAGAACGCGTTTGGACCGATGAAGAAATCAATTCCTTACAAATATTGGCTAACAATATTTCTTCAACTTTAGTGCGTATTGAAAACGAAAAAGTATTAAAAGAAAGTGAAGAAAAATTCAAATTATTAGCCAACAATATTCCTGCTACAGTATATCTTATCAAATTTGACGAAACCAGAAACATCGTTTTTTTAAATGACGAAGTTGAAAAATTAACCGGCTATTCTAGAAATGAAATTCTTGACAATAATTTCAAAGTTCACAATCTTTACCATCCTGAAGACAGAGAAATTGCATTAAAAACCATTCAAACCGCTTTAGAAAAAAATACTCCTTATAAAATTACTTGTCGCATCATTAAGAAAAATGGCGATGTAGTATGGATTGAAGAATACGGCGAAGGTATTTTAAAAGACAACAAAGTTGAATACATTGAAGGTGTATTAATTGATATTACTGAACGAAAAAATGCCGAAAAAGCATTGTTAGAAAAAGAACTTGCAGAAGCCTCTAACAAATCAAAATCTGATTTCTTAGCCAATATGTCGCACGAAATTAGAACACCATTAAATGGAATCATCGGATTTAGTCAATTGTTACTCAACACCGATGTTGATTTAATTCAGAAAGAATATATTTTAACCGTTAATCAATCGGCCGAATCGCTACTAGATATTGTCAACGACATCTTAGACATATCAAAAATTGAAGCTGGCAAATTAACTTTAGATCCAAGAGAAATCAACTTGTATAAAATTATTTATCAAGCTATGGATTTAATTAAATTTAATGCCAGCCAAAAGAACATCGAATTAATCGTAAACGTGCATAAAAACGTTCCATGTTCCATAAATATTGACGATATCCGCCTAAAACAAATCTTAATCAACTTATTAAGTAATGCAGTGAAGTTCACACATGAAGGTCAAATTTTACTAAATGTTTCATTACTTCAACACGATCAAATAACCAACGAAACTCATATACGATTTGAGGTAATGGACACCGGTATTGGTATTAAACCAGAAAATTCACAAAAAATATTAGAAGCTTTTTCTCAAGAAGACACCTCAACCACAAGGAATTATGGCGGCACAGGTCTTGGACTTTCTATTACGAATAGTTTATTGAAATTAATGAACAGTCAATTAAAGATAGAAAGTAGTCCCGACAAAGGAAGTTGTTTCAGTTTTGATCTTGTTTTACAGGCTAAATATTGCAAAACACATCGTAAAATCAATCACGATTTAATCAAAAAAGCGCTTATTATTGAAAAAAATCCTATTTCTGGATTGGTACTTCAAAACATATTGGAATCTTTCCAATTTGAAACCACATTACAAACAAAAAACTTCAATTACATAGAAAGCACATTTGACATTCTATTTTTAGATTATAACTCGGTTAGTAAAATAGAATTTGACAACATCATTAAGTTTCAACGTGAAAAAGGATTTTATCTTTTCATTTTACAACAGTCCATAACAAAAAACATTGATAGTTATCTAAACAACAAAGTTAAAATCCTTATTAAACCCAT
Organism: Flavobacterium indicum GPTSA100-9 = DSM 17447; assembly: GCF_000455605.1. Classification (NCBI taxonomy): domain Bacteria; kingdom Pseudomonadati; phylum Bacteroidota; class Flavobacteriia; order Flavobacteriales; family Flavobacteriaceae; genus Flavobacterium; species Flavobacterium indicum. Next base: position 347,393 of record NC_017025.1, on the reverse strand, counting down.
TAAGGTACCGACGCTTCAAAAAGAAATTAATGCTATTGCAGACAATAAAAAGGTCGATGAATTATCACATACAATTCAAATGGAAAGCCCTGCCCCTTCAGGAAAAATTAAAATTTTAATCATAGAGGACAACAAGGTTAATTTACTGTTATCCAAAACATTAATTAAAAATAAAATTTCGAATGTAGAAATCTATGAAGCCGAAAATGGCTTAGACGGATTAGAAATGTACAAACAACACAGTCCACATATCACATTAATGGATATTCAAATGCCAGTTATGAACGGTTATGAAGCTACAGAAGAGATTTTTAAAGTGAATCCAAAAGCAACCATTATCGCTTTAACAGCAGGTATTTTCACTGGTGAAAAAGAAAAATGTTTAGAAATGGGAATGGTCGATTTCTTAATCAAGCCATTAAATAAGGACATTTTTGAACAAAAATTATTAAAATGGATAAAAGCCATTTAAAAGTATAATTTTATACCTTTGCTTTTCACTAAGAAAAAGAAAAAATGCAACATAAAACCGGGTTTTCAAAACTATCAAAAGAAGAAAAAATCAATTGGATTGCTGAAACTTATTTTTCAAATCCAGCTGAAGCCAAAAACATACTTTTACAATATTGGAATTCTAATCTTGAAATACAAAAATTACACGACGAATTCATTGAAAACACAATTACCAATTTTTATTTGCCTTTAGGAGTAGCGCCTAATTTCACAATTAACGGTAAAAACTACACCATTCCTTTTGCAATTGAAGAAAGTTCGGTTGTAGCAGCAGCGAGTAAAGCAGCCAAATTTTGGGGTGCACGTGGCGGATTTAAAACTACCATTTTAGGAACCGAAAAAATTGGACAAGTTCATTTCTTATACCAAGGTGATACAACCAAATTACAACAGTATTTTGATTTCATAAAACCAACTTTGTTGGCAGACACCGATAGCATCACTAAAAACATGCAAAAAAGAGGTGGTGGTATTACCTCGTTAACATTAGTAGATAAAACTACTGAATTAGAAAATTATTATCAAATCCATGCTACTTTTGAAACGAAAGATAGCATGGGTGCGAATTTTATCAACTCATGTTTAGAACAATTTGCCAAAACCTTTAAAGATAATGCATCTTCGTTTGAAGCTTTTAATAAAGATGAAAGCAACATCTTAATTATCATGAGCATTCTGAGTAATTTTGTTCCTAATTGTGTAGTACGTGCTGAAGTTTCTTGCCCGGTTTCAGAATTAAATGAAGATAAAAATATTACACCCGAATTATTTGCCGAAAAATTCGTAACTGCAGTTAAAATAGCTGAAATTGAACCTTACCGTGCGGTTACACACAACAAAGGAATTATGAACGGAATCGATGCGGTTGTGATTGCTACAGGAAACGATTTTAGAGCAGTAGAAGCCGGCGTTCATGCCTATGCAAGCCGAAATGGCAAATACTCAAGTTTGTCTCATGCTAAAATTGAAAACGGTATTTTCACTTTTTGGTTAGATGTTCCTTTAGCTTTAGGAACTGTAGGCGGATTAACTAGTTTACATCCTTTAGTTAAATTTTCTATGGAAATGTTAGGCAATCCATCGGCTCAAGAATTAATGGAAGTGATTGCCGTTGCCGGTTTAGCTCAAAATTTTGCTGCTTTGCGTTCGTTGACTACTTCTGGTATTCAACAAGGACACATGAAAATGCACTTAAATAACATCTTGAATCAACATAAAGCGACTAAAGAAGAAAAGGAAAAAGTATTGGCTTACTTTGCTGAACAAACTGTTTCGCACAATTTAGTAGTAGATTATTTAGAAAGCTTGAGAAAAGGGTGAAAATGTAAACATATAAGTCATATTAGAATAAGCTTTATGGATAACAAACAATCCTTCTATTCCAACGGAAAATTATTAATCACAGGCGAATACGTAGTTCTTAATGGTGCCCGCGCCTTGGCTTTGCCCACTAAATTTGGACAATCCTTACATATATCACCAATAGAACAACAACAAATTACTTGGCAAAGTTTTGATCATGATGGAAGCCCATGGTTTGCAACCGAATTGCATTTTAATGACATTATAGCAAATACAGATTTTGAAGAAGAAGACCCTATTAAAAACACTTTAGTGGAGATTTTACATCAGGCATATAAACAGAACCCAAATTTTTTAGCCGCTAACGGTTTTGCTATTCAAACCGAATTGACCTTTCCTAGAAATTGGGGATTAGGTACTTCCTCAACTTTAATTAACAACATTGCACAATGGTTACAAATTGATGCTTTTCAGTTGTTGCGTGAAAGTTTTGGCGGTAGTGGTTACGACATAGCTTGTGCCCAAAACGATACCGCTATTATTTACCAATTAGAAAATGAGTTACCCAAAGTAGAACCCGTGTTGTTTTCACCACGCTTTAAAGACAACTTGTATTTTGTGTATTTAAACAAAAAACAAAACAGCCGTCATGCTATACAAAACTACATGAACAAGCAACAGTTTTTAAAACCCGAAACTAGCAAAATATCAGCAATTACAGATGAACTCATTGCTGTTAACCAATTGGAAATTACAAATCATTTATTAGAAAAACACGAAATCATTTTAAGCAACATCTTAGAATTAGAAACCGTTAAAGAACGCTTGTTCCCCGATTTTAAAGGCACCATAAAAAGTCTTGGCGCTTGGGGTGGCGATTTTGTATTAGTACTTGCAGAAAGCGACCCAACTTCTTATTTCAAAAACAAAGGTTATGAAACTATTTTGAAGTACGAGGAGATGATTATTTAGCATTACTCTTGTTTTCAAAAAACAATTTTGTTTTCAACATTGCTGTTTTAACTTCATCCTCTTTTAACACCGAACCATCTTTCTTTACAATCTTTAAAGTATATTTGGAAAAAGGCATTTTTGAATTTAATGTTTTTATATCAGGATAGTATATAACAGCATATTTAACCATATTATTTAATGTTGAGTTTTTAAATTCTATGACATTACTATCTTTAGAAATAATCGATTTATTGCTTTCAAGATAAGGGTTTCCATAATACACAACTTTACAACTATCCGTTTCAAAACTTGTACTTTTTGCTACATTAAATTGTATTCCATAAAACGTAATCAATATCAGAATTAAATTATACACTGCATGGGTGTAAATTGATTTTTTTATCCCAAAATTCAAAGCAATCCAAGCCAACATCAAACCACCAGCTAGATGTAGCAATACGAAATAAGAGTTTTTGAATACTACTACATCAGCATATTTCTGATGAACTAATGAAAAAATTGAAGCGGAAAGTACAATATAAACTGGTACGGCAACCTTTGGATTGATTTTATTAGAAAAAAGTAAAGTTATTCCTAAAGAGAAAAAAGCAACAAATAAATAAGGAAATCCATTAAACAGTAATAAACACAACGACAAATAAAGCAATATTTTACTAAAATTTTTCACTTTTTTATTGGTAGCAAAAAAACCTCTAAAAGTAATTTCCTCAAGTACAGGTGCTACAAGCACTGCAAGAATCAAATAAACAAAAAAATTAGTATCAATACTTGCTCTATTATTTTCAATTTCTTCAAATGGATATACAAAAACACCTAAAATAAAAAACAGTAGTATCAAAATTAATGACACTACTAAAATCCAATTATTTTTATTTCTATCCATAAGTTTAAAAAAAGTATCCAAAAGATTTTAGCAAATTATAACATTAATAAAATTAGTCCATTTATTTCACTCTTTTATTGAGGAGGTTACATTACAATCTTTACTTCTAGTAAATTACTCAAAAGTGTAAAGAAAATTGAAACAGCTACTGTTCACTAAACCAATTTTAATAACGTATTTTTTTACAAAAATAAAAATTGTTTATGGATTAAAAAATCTTCGCCAATTAAAATTCAACACACAATATCAGAACATTTCCACGTTTATACTTTTATCACTATTTTTGAAACATGTATAAACAGCTACTTTTATTGTTTCTCTTGTTTAGTTTTTCAGCCGCATGGGGTCAGGAAGAACTAACAGCTTACCAACAAAAGAAAGTTGTATATACCAATTCTGGAATTTTAATTGATTCCATAGCCATTAATCCGAATACGTTAAAAATTCAAACTAAAAACCAAGTTTTAGATACTACTTACTACAAGTATAATGCGGCTACAAAAAAAATCACTTTCACAAAAGAAATCACCGATACAATTGTCATTGCTTATCAACGTTTACCAAATTTTTTAACCAAAACATATACCATTTACGACCCAAAAAAAATTGTACCCAATGAAGCTGGTCAACTCATTACTTTTCAAGACAAATCAAACAAAAAAACGTCAACACTTTTCAATGGTTTACAAACTAACGGAAGTATTTCAAGAGCCGTAACCGTTGGAAATAATCAAAACACCGTTTTAAATTCCAATTTAGATTTACAAGTATCCGGAAAACTATCGGAAAACATTACGTTAAAAGCTTCTATTCAGGATAGTAATATTCCATTACAACAAGGAGGTTATTCCCAAAAACTGGATGAATTTGATCAAATTTTTATTGAATTGGCTTCTAAAAATTGGAACATTCGGGCAGGAGATTTATTTTTAGAAAACCGAAACACCTCCTTTTTAAACTTTAATAAAAAAGTACAAGGATTAAACACCCACATCAATTGGGGAAATACCAACCACAAAACCGATGTTTTTGTTGCGGCATCTTTGGTTCGTGGGCAATATTCCAGAAGTACGTTTACAGGTCAAGAAGGCAATCAAGGTCCGTATAAATTAAAGGGAACCAACGGCGAATTGTATGTATTGGTCATATCTGGTTCGGAACGTGTGTATATAAATGGAATTTTACAAGAACGCGGCGAAAACAAGGATTACATTATTGATTACAATGCCGGTGAAATTATTTTCAATGCCACAAAACCCATTACTTCAGAAATGCGAATTGTGGTAGAATACCAATTTTCGGACCGCAATTTTACTCGCTTTTTAACCTATGGTGGTGTGCAACAGGAGCGCGAAAAATTTAAAATTGGGGCTTATGTATATTCTGAAAATGATGTTAAAAACCAACCGTTACAACAATCGTTATCGGAACAACAAATTCAGGTGTTGCAAAACGCAGGAGACGACTCCACATTAATGCAAGCCTCTTCCGCCTATGTAGATTCGTATTCTGAAAATAAAATTCTGTATCAAAAAGTGTTGGTAGGCAGTACCGAGGTATTTGAATTTTCCACCGATGAAACCCAAACTTTATATCAAGTGAAGTTCACTTTGGTGGGTGCCAATCAAGGAAATTACATTTTGTCAAGCTCCAATGCCATTGGCAAAATTTACGAATACATTGCACCAGTTGGTGGTGTACCACAAGGTAATTACGAACCCATTGTTCAGTTATTTGCGCCGGTAAAATTACAAATCGCCACAGTAGTGAGCAGTTACAGCCCTACTGAAAAAACGAATATTGAATCGGAAATTGCCATCAGTAATAACGACCGAAATTTATATTCAACCTTAGACGACAGCAACAACCAAGGTATAGCTGCCAAGTTGAATGGAAAACAAAAATTTAACACTAAAAATTTAAAAATAAATACATTTGCTACTGTCAATTATGTGCAAGAAAACTTCAAACCCATTGAACGTTTGTACAACATTGAATTTAATAGAGATTGGAATATTTTAAATCCTACGGGGAATCAATCGTTAGTTATTGGTGGATTTGAATTTTTTACAACCAAAACAGATAGTATTCAATGGCTATTGAACGGTAAATACCAATTTGAAAAACTAGATTATTCCAACAATTTTTCGGGAAGTAAACAGGTATTTCAAATGTTAGCGAAGCGAAATAACTTTTTAGTTCAAACCCAAGGCAGTTACATGAAAAGTTCGGGAGAATTAAGCAAATCCGACTTTTTAAGAAACCAAACTATAGCAAAATACCATTACAAGAAAAATTATATTGGCGGAAGTTTCCGTCATGAAAACAACAAAGAATTCAGTACTAGCACACAAAATTTAACCAATATTAGTCAACGATTTACTGAATATGGTAATTTCATCGGTCGTGGCGATTCCACCAAAGTATTTACTGAAATTGGTTATTTAATTCGAAACAACGACAGTATTCAAAACGGAGTATTACAACGAGTAAATCAGTCTTTTTCGACCTATTTAAAATCGCAAATCTTAAAAAAAGACGATCAAAACCTGAGTGTTTTTATCAATTACAGAAATTTAAAATTTACGGATGGCAGAGCTAATCAACCTACTCTTAACAGTCGTTTAAATTATTCGGATAGTTATTTTGGTCAATTAGTACAAACCAACACATTTTATGAAACCTCTTCGGGTACCATTGCCCAACAAGAATTTACGTATTTAGAAGTAGAACCAGGACGTGGTGTGTATATGTGGAACGATTACAATGCTAATGGCATTCAAGAATTACAAGAATTTGAAGTAGCCACCTTCCCGGATTTGGCAAAATATGTGAAAGTATTTCTACCCAATCAGATTTTCGTTCGAACCTTTCAAAACAAATTGAGTCAATCCTTAACTTTCAATGGTTCGGTTTGGCAGAATGCTACTGGATTTAAAAAAGTACTTTCCAAATTGTACAATCAAACTTCATTAATTATTGATAAAAAAATAAAACGTGATTCCAATAATTTTGAATGGAATCCTTTTACCTATAATGAAAATGAATTAATAGGTTTAAACAAAACCCTCCGCAATAGCTTGTTCTTTAATAAAGGTAAGCAACATTATTCGGCTACTTACAACTTTACAACTACTTCAATTAAAAACTTATTGAATTTTGGCAGCCAAGAAAACACTTTAGTTTCCCATCAATTGCAATTTGCACATTTGGTAAAAAAATATTGGCTATTCCAATGGATGGCAACAACATCTAATTTAGAAAGTATTTCAGATAATTATGCAAGTAGAAATTTCACAATAAAATCTATTGAAATTAATCCAAAAATCGCTTATTTATTTTCTAAAAATGCCAGTTGGGAAGTATTTTACAAAATCAGTTCAAAAGAGAACACCTTAGGCTCATTGGAAAATTTAAAACAAAACCAATGGGGAACTTCTTTTATTTGGAATACGGAAAAAGGCTTTACAAGTAATGGAAACTTTAGTTACTACAACAACAAATTTGAAGGTAATGCAAGTTCACCTGTTGGATTTCAATTGTTAGAAGGACTGCAAGCGGGCAAAAACATGACTTGGCTTTTAAGCTTACAAAAAAACATTACTCAGTTTTTAGACATAGCCATTAATTATCAGGGAAGAAAATCTGAAACGAGCAAAACTATTCATACAGGCACGGTTCAATTACGAGCATTTTTTTAAAGAAAAAGTCCTGAATAATCAGGACTTTATATTAAAATGAAGTTGTAATTTGTAGACCAAGTCCGGTACTAGGAGGAACAAAACGACAAACACCACCAGCACAAACTAAACCACCACGTTGACGTCCATAATTCAATGCAATTCTTGTACTTCCTTTTTTATAAGCAGTACCAAAATTATAAAAATGTATATCAAATAAGTCTATTGAGTTTATTGGATGAATGGATTCATCATATCCATAATTAAACATATCCATTGCAAAAATGGACCAATTTGCATTATGATTATACTCAATTGAACCACCTAACCAATTTTTACGATCATTATTTGCCCACATGTGTTCAGCAGAAACCGTAATTGCTTTTGATTTAGGTAAGATAAAAGTAGATTCCACAAACAAGATATTTGTTTTAACTAAATAATCTTGAAAAATACCTTGAATTTGTTGATTATTGTAATATTGATTAATATAAGCAATAGATGATTTTATTTTAGGAGTTAACTTTTTAGATATTTCAATATTATAATCTGAAAAATACTTTTCTTTAGAACCTGAAAAATCTGTTTTATAATCTAATTTGGAATTACCAAACGCGTCATAATAAGCAAATTTTGCCTTTAAATTATACCATGAAGCAAGATTTAATGCAATCTTAGTACCATACTTTCCACCTAAATTAGATCCTTTTTTAAATTCATAGAACACATCAACTTGCCCACCTATTTCTCCAAACTTATTAGTATTTGTTGATTCATTCATAACCAATTGACTTTGTGACTGATACACGTATATATTTGCCAAATTTGAATGATGTTGTTTTGTTAAACTAGGTATAAAATTCAAAAATTTATCATTATAATTTAAGCTTGAACTTTGTAAAGCAGGGTAAGCTGTTGGCTTTCTTTCAGATAAAAGCATCATATTTTCTATCCTTCTCAAATTTACATCTATTCCAAATCCTTTTTTTGCAAAACCAAAATTCAACAATAATGCATTTCCAGGTTTTACAAAATCATATTTTAAAGATGCTAAATTATAAATCACGTCTTCAGTTTTGAAAACATATTCTGTATTAAAATAAAATCCTTTTCTATTAAACTCAAGTCGATTTGAAAAAACTGAAGTCAACTCATCCGCTTTTGTAAGTACTTCTTCTGGAAAAGTTTCATTTCTACCTACATAACTAAACCCATAGTTGAAATTGAAATTTTGCCAATTAAAAAGAGTTGCCAATTGCGCCTCCAAATTTAAACCGAAAATATGTCCAGCGGAAATAGCAAACCCAGTTCTTTGTCTTCCGTACAAACCTCTCAATTCTAATCCTTCAATAGGTGCGTATTTAATTCGTGCACCTCTAAGAGCATTGTTAATTCCAAGAGAGCGATCTTCCCAAGTTCGCAAAGCTAATCCACTTCCAAACTGTTCATAAAAATGACCAAGAGTTACATCTAATTTATTCGATTTATAATTAGCATAAAAAGTTCCAATATTGGTCTTTCTATATTCTGGATTAAAATTTAAGAGTGCTTCATTTACATAAGATTCTACTTGAGTTCCTACAGTAAATTTTCCATAATTTAGATTTAAAGACAAATAATTATTAGATCTAAGTGGCACAGAATCATGTTGAATTTTTCGATTTACATCATTCGTATACCATTGACCATTATGTTCATACCCTCCGAAGAATTTAAGTTTGTTTTTAATGGTATCTTGTTCTTGTCCAACAACTAGTGTTGTATTTACAAGAATTAAAGCTAAAAATAATTTTTTCATTATTTCAAAGTCTTTAATTTTTCAAATAATTCCACTTCACTGCCAGGTGTATGACCATTTTGAGTATATATAATTTCACCATTTTTCACAACAGCAATGTAAGGCGGATTTGAAATTCCTAAAGCTCTTTTAAAGTCCTGATTTGAATCATACAAAACTACATATTCCCAGCCCTTACCATTAACTAAAGGTTTAACACGTTTCACAGTTCTAGAATCATCTATTGAAACAGCAACAACTTCAACGTTTAATTCACTTTTCCAATCGGCATAAACATTTTCAATTTCATTAAGTTCTTCAATACACGGTGCGCACCAAGTTGCCCAAAAAGCAAAAACATACAATTTATCTTTTTCAGCAAAATCTTTTTCAAGACTTACATTTTTACCTTCTAAATTAGAAAGTGATAGATTAGGTAATTTTTTTTGTGCATTACAAAACGCTCCAAGCATTAGTAATACAAGCATTGTTAAATTTTTCATAATAGTAGGTTGTTTAAAATTGAGGCAAATAAAAGATTTTTTTTTTTTTAATAAAAATTTTATTGTTTATTTGTAAACCAAACTACTAAAAAACAATAATTTATGAAAAAACTACTTTTTTCTGCAATTGCAATTTCATTACTTGCATGCAGCAATGACGAAGATTCTAATTCTGGTTCTTCAAACAACAATCAAACTGAAACACCGATTGCAGGTAAATTCAAAAAAAATGTTTTAATTGAAGATTTCACTGGAACATGGTGTGGGTATTGTCCACGTGTTGCTTTTGGAATTCAAAAAGTTGAAAACGAAGGATTAGCGGCAATTCCAGTAGCTATTCACCGTGGAAGTACAAATCCAAGCTCTTCAGGTTATGATCCCTTTAATTATGAAGCAAGTGCGTTAGAATCTTACATTGGTTTAACGGGATATCCTACAGCTAAATTGAACCGTAAAATTGATTGGATTAACGAGACCTCGATTAATGAACCAAAAAATTTAATAAAACTAAATTCAGACTTAGGTTTAGCTTTAAATTCAACAGTTTCTGGAGGTAATATAAATCTTGATGTTAATATAAAATTTGATGCAAATTTAACAGGATTAAAATTAGTTGTATATGTTTTAGAGGACAACCTTATTCAAAATCAGACTAACTATACATCATACTTTGGAGGAGCAAGTACGTTAACCAATTTTGAACATGACCATGTTTTAAGAGCATGTTTAACTAATTTAGTTGATGGTGATGATTTAACAGGCACTACAGACGGTGCAACTGTTACAAAAAATTTCAATTTAGCTATTCCTAGTAATATTACAAACTCAGCTAATATGTCATTTGTTGCATTTGTTATTGATTCATCAGGAAAAGCTATAAATGTAAGATCTGCTGCTCCAAATGTGAATCAAACATTTGAAGAAAATCTTTAATCTTACATAATTTTATGTTAAAAAAAGGCACCTTTAGTGCCTTTTTTTATTTCTATAAGCTAAAAAAAGTACATTTGCGAAAATTATCACTAATTAAATGAATAAATCATATTTAATCTTCTGTTTTTTTGTTTGTCTATTTTCCTATGCTCAATTGAGTAACAAACATTGGATTCCACCATTACATGCCAGACAAGCAAATGTAGTGTCAGATCATTATTTATATATATCTACAGCAGAAACTACTCCATTTCAAGTTAATGTTACCTATGGCAATGGAACGCCAATCCCTGGGTCGCCATTTACTGTTTCACAAACGAACCCAGTAACAGTAACAATTGGGAACAGTCAACCTTCCAAAATGTTTTTAGACTTAACTGATGTTAATACAGTAGAATCAGACAAAGGATTAATATTAGAAGGAACAAAAGATTTTTATGTAAGTTTTAGAATGCGTTCCAACAATCATGCTGAAACATTAATATCAAAAGGACGCCCTGGTATAGGAACCAGTTTTAGACTTGGTGGCTTACCGCAGACATCAGGAGGTGCTCCTCGAAATTTTGTTGCAAGTGTTATGGCAACTGAAAACGGTACAACCATTAATTTATCAGACTATGATACAAGCGTAGTATTTGCTTCCGACTCAGGTAATATTACTGCGGACAGTCAGACTTTTAATTTAAATGCTGGTCAATCCATAGTATTTAGTGGTTATGCGGATACTTCAGCTAATTTATCTGGAATAATTGGAGCCTTATTAACCTCTAACAAACCAATTGCGGTCAATACTGGAAATGCTTTAGCCGGTATGACTATTACCGAAGATGGCCAAGATTTTACATTAGATCAAATTGTTTCAGCTTCTCAAATTGGAACACAATATATCTTTATCGAAGGAAATGGAAGTGAAGATGTAGAATTACCTTTAATAATAGCTAACGAAGATAACACTCAAGTTTTTGTCAACGGTAATCCCATAGCAGTAACAACTTTAAACGCTGGTGAATATTACTTAGTTCCCAACAACAATTATCAAGGGATTAATAATAAAAACATATATGTAGAAACCTCTAAACCGGTTTTTGCCTATCAGATTATTGGAGGTGCTCCTAGTAATGCTACTTCTGGTTTAAATTTTATACCTCCATTGAGTTGTTTTTTCCAGAATTCAGTTTACTTACCTGCTATTAATGAAATTGGAAGCACCTTTTACAATGCAGAATTAATGGTTTTAACTTATTCTACTTCTACTTTAACGGTAAATGGCACACCAATAAATACCGCTTTAGCAGAACCTGTTTTAGGCAATACTGATTGGGTAACGTACAGAATTTCTGGATATTCTGGAAATGTAAATGTTGTATCTACAGGTCCATTAGCCGTTGGTGTTTTTGGAGCAAGTGGAGCCGCAGGATATGCAGGTTACTATTCTGGTTTTGGAAGTGCGCCACAAGATACGGATGTTACCGTTTGTTCTTCAACTACAAAAGATTTATTTGATGCGATTGAAGGAAATCCTGGAACTGGCGGCACTTGGTCTGTTCCAGCTGGGAGTCCACCTTTAAGTGGAAATATCTACAATCCTGCCATCAATCTTCCTGGGGAATATATTTATACTTTCACTAAAGATTGTAATACTTCATTAACTACCATCTCGGTTAAAGTAAATGTGACGGTACAACAAGCGGATAACGTAGGAACTAATACAATAAAAAACACTTGTGTTAATCAAGCTAGTTTTGATTTGTTTCCTCTTTTAGGTACAGGAGTAACCACTACTGGAACATGGAGCCCAGCATTAGCGAGTGGAACTGGTATTTATAACCCTGCAGTAGATCCATCAGGAACTTATACGTACACTATTCCTGCAAATGGTGTTTGTCCTGCCTTGTCCTCAACGGTTGTGGTTAACAATTTTCCCTTGCCACAGTTAAACACAATTTCTACATTTGAGTTATGTGACGACTCCAATGATGGAAATGACACGAACGGACAAGTTGTATTTAATTTAAATTCAAAAACAGCTGAAATTTTAGGCGGACAAACAGGAATCACGGTTACTTATCATATTAGTAACAGCAACGCAATAGCTAATAGCTCACCTATTACTACCTATTATGGTGGCACTACAACAATTTATGTACGCTTAACGAACAACACAACCGGATGTTTTTCAACTACTTCTTTTGATGTTAAAGTGAATGCAAAACCTACTGTAGTGAATGAAGTGACTTTAAAACAATGTGATAATGACACCGACGCTATTTCTGATTTTAATTTAAACGAAGCTAATTTGTTGATTTCGAATCAACCGAATTTAACCTTTACTTATTTCACTTCAAGTAGCAATGCTCAAAATAACATTAGCCCTATTTCCAATGCTAATCAATACACCTCAAGTAATGGAACCGTATGGGCAAGAGTAGAAAATCAATTTGGCTGTTTTAGAGTAGCAAAAGTTAATTTAATCGTTTCGGCTACGCAAGTACCAAGTACTTTTGTTCCATACTTAATAGAAGAATGTGACGACTACATTAATGCCACAGATCCAGATGCCGATGGTTATGCTTATTTTGATTTAAATACGGCTACCAACGACCCTGTAGATGGTATTTTAGCCATTTTCCCAAGCAGTGTCAACTTAATTGTTACCTATTATCAAAGCCAAGCAGATGCATTAGCAGAACAAAATGCAATTGACACCACTACTGATTTTAGAAATACAATTCCAAATCAACAAACAATTTGGGTTCGAATTGATAGCAATTTAAACAACGACTGTGTAGGATTAGGGCCATATGTTACATTACGAGTTAATCCATTACCAGATTTCGATTTACCACAAGAAGTCGTTTTATGTGTTGACCCTGCTACAGGAGCTGGCACCTCTATTATTAATGCCGAACCTAACACACCAGGAACCTATACTTATGTTTGGAATCCGGCAAATTCCAATTCCAATCCGGCGGTATTTAATGCCTCTCAAAACGGCATTTATAGTGTAACTGTTACAAATACGGCTACTGGTTGTGTTCGACAAGACCAAATAGAAGTAAAAATATCCTCAGCACCCGTTGCTGTTTCTGCTCAATTAATTAACGAAGCATTTTCGCCCGGTTTATCAAGCATACAAGCTATTGCTTTAGGCGGTTTTGGCGATTATGAATACAGTATTGACGGCATATTTTGGCAAAATAGCCCTGTTTTTAATAATTTAGAAAACGGCACTTACATTGTTTACGCTAGAGATAAAAACGGATGTGGTGAGGTAAATTCAAACGCAATACAGACCATTTCTTACCCTAACTATTTTACGCCTAATGGCGATGGGTATAACGACACTTGGAACATTATTGGTTTAACGCCAGAATTTGAAGCCAAAATTTACATATTTGACCGATTTGGAAAATTAATAAAACAAATTAACCCATACAGTTCAAATGGATGGGACGGAACCTTTAATGGCAATTTAATGCCTTCAACCGATTATTGGTTTAGAATTGAATACAAACAAAACGGAGAAAACAAAGAATTTAAATCGCATTTTAGTTTAAAGAGATAATATGGAAGCTTTTGTAACCTCAGAAGTAAAAGACAACCTAGGAATAATCACCTTTTTTCACCCAGCCGGAAATTCATTTCCGGGTGTGCAATTACAAAAATTAGTAGACACCCTAAACGAATTAGACCAAAACAGCGCGGTTAGCGTGATTGTATTACAAAGTGAAGGCAATTCTTTTTGTGCAGGTGCTTCTTTTGATGAATTAGTTGCTATTGATAATTTAGTAGACGGCAAACAATTTTTTTCTGGTTTTGCGAATGTCATCAACGCTATGCGAAAATGCTCAAAATTGATTATAGCTAAAGTTCAAGGTAAAGCTGTGGGTGGTGGTGTTGGTATTATTTCGGCGGCGGATTATGCGATAGGAACCGAAAAAGCCGACATTAAATTATCAGAATTAACCATAGGTATTGGACCCTTTGTAATTGAACCTGCAGTAAGCAGAAAAATTGGCGCTACCGCAATGGCCGAATTAACCTTAGATGCCAGTAATTGGAAATCGGCACAATGGGCATTTGAAAAAGGCTTGTATGCCCAATTAGTTCCATTAGAAGCTTTAAATGAAACTACAGAAACTTTTGCTACCCAATTAGCCAGTTACAACCCAGAAGCCTTAGCACAAATGAAAAAAGTGTTGTGGCAAAACACCGATAACTGGAGTACTTTATTGTATGAACGAGCAGAAATATCGGGTACTTTGGTGTTGTCTGATTTTACCAAAAACGCCTTAGCCAAGTTTAAAAAATAAACGACTTTAAAAATACAAAATGCCACTTATAGCCCCGGTTGAAGTGGCATCCTTTTTTGGTGGCAAAACGAAACGTCAATCTTAAAAAATACGAGCCACCAAAAAAGATAGAACGGAAAACGGGACCGGTTAGCACCTGAAAAACTAAGCGCCTGCTCCTATCTGGTTTTTAACCAACCAGTAATACTGTATCTTTTTTGCTGCACCGGTTTGACTTCGTGCTCCAAGGTTTGGCTATCAAAAATCACTACTCTGCCTTTTTCTGGATAGACTACTACATCGCCTGAATCTTTGTAGATGACCAATTCGCCCCCATATTCCGGCAACCAATTTTCATCGTTTAAATAACAGACTAACGACAATCGACGGCGCTTATCGTTCTGAAAAACATCTAAATGGCGTTTGTAAAACGTCCCTTCGGGATACACCGCATAATGAAACTCTTTTTCATTAATACCTAAATAACACGTAGCATTGATATAGGTAATAAATTCATTGATTTTGGCAAAAAACAATTGGGCTGCAGCAGATGTATCTTGCTCGTCTAACCAAAAAATATAATCGCCCCGGATGGCATCCATTACCTTTTCATCGGCACGATTTCCAATAGCCGATTTTTTAAATTGATTGGTTTCAAACGCATCAAGCAATCCTTTTTTTAGCACATCTACTTCTGCTGTAGTAAAAAAATTATCCATAACAGCGTATTGCTGATTAACCACATCGTCAATAATTAATTCAAACGTTTCGTTACGTTCCATGCCTTTCCAATTTTAATGCAAAGATAAATGAATTTTGAGCTAAATTATTTCCTATTTTTGCATTTCAATTCCAATTAAAATGAGTAAGATTAGAATCACCAAACAGTTCAACTTTGAAACCGGACACGCCTTGTATGGTTATGATGGTAAATGTAAAAACGTACACGGACACAGCTATAAATTATCTGTGACAGTCATTGGTGAACCTATTACCAACACTGAAAATGTAAAATTTGGAATGGTAATTGACTTTGGCGATTTAAAAAAAATTGTAAAAGAAGAAGTGGTTGATATTTTTGACCATGCCACCGTTTTTAATAAAAATACACCGCACATAGAATTGGCTAAAGAATTACAAGATCGTGGCCACCATGTTATTTTAGTAGACTACCAACCCACGAGTGAAAATATGGTAATTGATTTTGCAGCCAAAATTTCGGCCCGATTACCACACAGCATTCAATTGCATTCCTTGAAACTACAAGAAACTGAGACTTCGTTTGCCGAATGGTATGCGAGTGATAATTAGGAGCACCTATTCCCGTTTTTAAACAACCCACTTCCCGTGTTACGTTGTATCTTTTTTTGTTTTAAGACTTAGAGAACACATCAATTCTTTACAAACCAGAATAGAAATAGTAACTAATTTTTTCAACAAAAAAAGGATGCCACTTCACCCGGGGCTAAACTTCCTATTTGCGTTTTTAAAAGAAAATTAATACATTTACTTTTTTATACGCCTTAAAAATGAAATGGAAAGCCCAATTAATATCCCACAAAGGGGAAGCACGAATTGCTATTTATTTTGAGAAAAATCCCGATTTAATTGCTCGAATTAAAAAATTCCCAAGCGCCCGCTGGAGTGTAACAAAAACATGTTGGCATGTTGCGGACACCAATGAAAACCGAATCAAATTTAAACTTCCATTAGCCCATACCCTACTTCCCAATAAAGAAGGGATGGATGGTATTGCAACTTTTAAACGCTATTTATTTTCCAAAAGATACAGTCAAAATACAATAGAAACCTATACCGATGCCTTACGCGCTTTTTTAACTTTTTTCAACACAAAATCAATTAAAGACATTACTAATGAGGATGTTATAACCTTTAACAACGAACACATTTTAAAAAACAAGTATTCGTCATCGTATCAAAATCAGGTTGTGAATGCCATAAAATTATTTTTTAAGATTGTACAAGAAAAAAGCATACAAATAGACCGAATACATCGTCCTAAGCGCGAAAAAAAATTACCAAAAGTATTGAGTAAAGAAGAAGTGTTTAAAATTATAGATGCTACCGAAAATTTAAAACACAAAACCTTATTGGCCTTAATCTATTCGGCAGGATTGCGAATAAGTGAAGCCTTAAACATGAAATTAACCGATATTGACAGTGAACGTATGTTAATTCATGTAAAAAATGCCAAGGGCAAAAAAGACCGTTACACTTTATTATCAGACAAAGTATTGGTTTTATTGCGTGAATATTATTTGGTTTACAAACCAACAGATTATTTATTTTACGGGCATTTTAGATCCATGTATGCAAGCAGAAGTGCCCAACTCGTTTTAAAAAATGCAGCCAAAAAAGCAGGTATTCAAAAAGACATTACTTTACACACCTTACGACACAGTTTTGCTACCCATTTATTAGAAAACGGCACCGATTTACGTTACATTCAGGACTTATTAGGTCATAGTAGCCCAAAGACTACTATGATTTACACCCATGTTAGTAACGACAGTTTAAAAAAAATCACCAATCCGTTTGATATATAAGATTTTATTGTATTTTTGAAAAAGAACAACTAAAACTATGCGCAATAAAAACCATAAAAAACTTCGCCTATCTTGCCAAAATGGAATAAAAGGTGTAGATTTATTTCGCATATAAACTAGTTACCTGCAAGGCTAAAAAACCGACAGAAACAATAAAATATGAAAATTGGAATATTACATTTAAGCGACTTACATATTCAAGAAGACGACTTAACAAATAGAATTGAAAACCTTGTTAAATCTGTAGAATATGACATTAAACAAATTTCACACCTATATTTAGTTTTCTCAGGTGACATAGTAAATTTTGGTAGGAAATCTGAATTTGAAAAAGCTAAAATCTTTGTTGTAGGACTAACAGATAGATTAAAAGAAAAATGGAAGTTGTTGAATATTAAAATCGTTGCAGTTCCGGGAAATCACGATTGTTGTTTTGACAATGAAAAGAAAACTCGAAAATCAATTTTAAATGATTGTAAAACAGATATAATTGATGAAGAAGATTATTTCATAGACGCTATGGCTGTTCAATCTGATTTTTGGGATTTTACAAATGAGGTAACAGAATTATCGGATAGAAATTTAGTATCTTACAAATATGAATTCAGACCGCATTTAGATTTTAAGGTGACTTTTCACTGTTACAATACAAGTTGGCTTACTGAAATAAACGAAAAACAAGGGTCACTTATAATTCCAGAAAATAAATTTATTGAAAATGAAAATGGCGAATATGTAATCTCTGTTTTTCATCATCCTGTAGAATGGCTTTCTGCAAATACAAAAAGAAATAATAAACAACGATTTGAAGAGCATTTAATAAATAGCTCAAATCTTGTAATTTATGGCCACGAACACGACAAAGGAAATCCTAAGGCTGTACTTCAAAAAAACAATAATGTAGTTTTTTGCGGTGGCAAAGCTTTCGATAAAAATATTATTACTGAAACAGGGTTTTGTCTTTATGAAATAGACCTAACTGACAAGTCAATAAATATTAAAACTTTCAATTTTGATGGTGAAACGTATTTAGTTGAGACAGAGGACAAACATCGGATAATTGAAAAAGTTAAACGAGAATTTATTTTAAATAAAGAATTTGAAACAAAAATCACAGAATTAAGCATCCCATTAAAACACTCAAAAAAACCAAAATTAATTTTATCCGATATATTCGTATATCCAGACCTAGAGCCATTGCTTGAAGAAGAAAATTACGTAGCTCAATATCCAAACTCCTCTGAATTAATTAAACAAGTTAAAAATGAAAACAATGTAAATATATTAATTGAGGGGGCTGACCAATCAGGTAAAACATCATTGCTCTATGTTCTTTACAAAAGGTATTATGAAATGGGGCTTACTCCAATTTATTTGAGAGGTAAATATTGTAATGAAACAGATGTCAAGAAATTAGTAAAAAAGGTTTTAAAGGAGCAATACGATAGTGAAAATGTAGATTTATTTTTCCAACTTGACAAGAAAGTACTTTTACTTGACAACTTCCATAAATCAAGTCTTAATTCAAAATATAAAAAACGATTAGTTGAATCATTCAACAATAATTTTGAAGTAATAATTGTTACATCTGACAACACCTACAGTTCAAAAAATGTAACTGAGGAAGCTACGAGCTTTAAGGACTATTTTAAATATAAGCTTTTACCGCTTGGTCACGAAAAGAGAAGTGAATTAATTGAACAATGGCTCTTGATTGGCGAAAATAAGTTGACGATTCAAGAAGAAGTAATATTAAATACTGTAAAATCAAGATTTAATGAAATCAATTCATTAATTGGCAATAGGTTGATGCCTTCATACCCAATTTTTATATTGACTCTTTTACAAAGTCTTGATGAAAATCTTCAAAATTTTTCGCAAACATCATATGCTAATATCTACCTAGTTTTAATTAAAGCAGGTCTCATTAAAGAAGGAATCAAAGATTCAGTTTTGACGAGTTTATTGAATATTCTCAAAGAACTTGCTTTTTATATGTACGGCAAGAAGAAAAGCCCTTTTAATAGAGAAGATTTTGACAGTTTTATTTTAGAATATTCAGCTAAATATTTTCGTCACAAATCATTAACAAGTGATAAAATTCTTAGTGTACTTTGCAACTCTAATATTTTGAAATATGATGATGAATACTACACTTTTTCTTACAAATACATATACTACTTCCTAATAGCCCAAAAAATTTCAACAGACATAGAAAGCTATCAAGATCTTATATATAACTTATGTAACAATATTCATTTAGAGATAAATGCCAATATTTTGATTTTTCTTTCTCACCATTCAAAGGCACAAATTCTTATAGATAGTATCGTTTTCACTAGTGAAATTCCTTTTGAGAAAGCTAATCCACTAACATTAAGTAAGGATGACACGTTTGTGCAATTTATCACTGAGTTCACCAATGAAATCAAAGATGAAATAATTGAAGATAGAAACCCAAAAGAAGAAGTAAAAAAGGAACTCAAGAAAAAAGATGCCATTGAGAGAAGGAATAGAGTTGATACAGATAACGATAATGAAGACGGTATATTACCTTCTGAGGCAATCGAAATGAATCAAGCCTTTAGAACAGTTAAAATCATCGGTCAGATTGTAAAGAATCAAAGTGGTGACTTTGAAAAGGAAAAACTTATCAAGCTTGTTGAAGCAGCCTAGAACACCATTTTTAGATTTCTTGGCTTCTATTCAGGTATGCTAGAAAAAGACAAAGAATTACTTATTGAAGCAATAGTTGAGGATATAAAGAAAAAGGAAGAAGAAAAGAAAAGTAAACGTGGCGATATAGATGTTAAGCTAATAGAAAAGACAGTAAGAAATATACTTCAATTTATTTCGTGGCGTATTTGTGTAGACAGTATGACTAATCTAATGTTTGCAGTTGGAACAAAAGGACAAAATGAATTATTTGACAGAGTTAATGTAAACATAGACACAACAGCATCCAAAATAGTAACATTTGCTATTAAAACGTTTTATGATAAAATTGACACAAAAGAATTAGAAAAATTGTTTGAAGATGTTAAGGACAATTATTTGGCTCAGTGCATTTTAAGAGAATACATTAAGAGGTACTTGTACACAAACTTTGTTGAAAGAAACAAGCGAGACAGAATTATTCAAATAGCAGGGTTTAACAAACAAAGACTGATAGGAAAAATGAAAACAAAATAAAGCCCAGCAGGTAACAGGCGTTTGGCTCAATGGCGGGTGACGTGGTTAATTGAACATTCTACCTCGCATCAACTTTTGTGGTGTATTGACAGTTTTGTGCTCCGAAATCCGCCACTGCGCCAAGCGCCAAAACGTTAACGGCAATGTTAAAGAAACGACTACCCTAATAATGAAGTCAGAAATAAAAATAATTCTAGAAGAAGGTTCTTCAAACAAAGCAAAAGGAAATTGCTTTGAAAGTTTAATTCGAAACCTTTTGGCTTTACACCAATATGATATTAGAGGAAATATCAACTATTCAGGAATGGAAATTGATCTTGTTGCCGAACATAAACACAATAAAGAAACCCTTTATGTAGAATGTAAAGCAAAAGAAAAAGTTTCGTCAGACGAATTGTCTAAATTTTCTTTTAATGTAGGCTTTAAAAAAATTGACAAAGGATATTTCTTTAGAACTCAAGAATTGGAAAGCCAAGCAGGAGCTTTACTTTCCGAAATTAAGACAAGACCAGAATACAAAAATCTAACGTTTTTTGAACCATCTGAAATTATCAAAATTTTGTCCGATGGCAAAATGATTTTTGAGCCAACTTCAGAATTAAAAAATTATCTAATTTCAAAAAGAACTCTAGCAGTAACATATTTTGGAGATTTTTTAATCTACTTAATAAATGAGTCTAATGCCCTTCCTACAAAGTTTATTGTAATAAATGCAAACGATAACAAAGTTCAAATAAACAAAGAAGTTCTTCAAAATTTAAAAAATAGCATTTTGGAGATTCAAAACTTAGAATTCATTGAACTTTCTTCCAATAAAGCTGACTATAAAGAAAAAGTAGATATAAATATTCAGATTGAATCTATTTCAGAGGTTCAAGAAAGTGAAAATTGGTATGATTATCTTCCTGCATCTTCTTCAAGAAATCATTTCGTTGGACGTGATGAAATCAGACGAGATGTTCTATCTTTTTTTAAAGAGATTGAAGACAAAAAAACTGACAAGCATATTTTCTATTTAAATGGAAAATCTGGTTGGGGAAAAAGTTCCTTAGTTTTAGAGATTAAAGGTAGAAGCCAAAACAAACATTATAAAAATAGATTTTTTACAGTTGCCATAGATACAAGAAGTGCTAATTCAGATAATTTTGTAGCACTATCTTTTAATAAGATTATTAAAGAGGCTTATGAGCAAAATTTCATACACAAAAGCATCTTTACAAAAGATTTGGAATTCACATCAAATGTTGACCTTCTTTCTTCCGAAAGTATAAAAGAACTCTTGAATTTATTAGAAGTTGAAAAAAAATATCTAGTTCTAATTTTTGACCAATTTGAAGATGTTTTTAGGAAAAAAGATTTTTTCAAAACATTTTATAAATTTCTTTCAGATGTTACAGACTTGAAACCAAATCTCATTATTGGTTTTTCTTGGAAATCAGATTTTTTAATACAAAGCGATGATTCATCCTATCATATTTGGCAACAAGCAAAAGAACAAGCAAAAGAATTTACAGTAAGTGAATTTGGAGAAAGAGAAATAGACGGTATTATAAAACAATTAGAAGGTTCTATAGGAATTGTTCCTAAAAGTATAAAAGATAGAATTAAGGAAAGTTCACAAGGACTTCCTTGGTTAACAAAAAAATTATGTATTCATATTTATGACCAAATTCAATCTGGCTTAAAAAGAGAAGAGTTGTTAGAATCAAATCTAAATATTCTCGACTTATTTAAAAAAGATGATGAAAGATTGCAAAGTGATGAATTAAGAGCTTTGAAATTAATTGCAAAAAGAGCATATGAAGGTAATTCTTTTGAAGAAACTGAAGTTGGGGAACTAATTCCTGGAAACATAATTAGCTCATTACTTCATAAGAGATTAATTATTAGATCAGGAGCTATATATAATATTTATTGGGATATTTATAGAGATTATTTGGTAACGGGAGAAATACCTATTATTGGAGAAAGTTATTTATTGCGACAAGGAGTAAATTTGTGTTTGGAGGTATTCCTACTATTTGAAAATGACAAAAGTGAATCAATTAGTTCTTTAACAGAAAAACATCCAAAAGGAATTAGTCAAGATACTTTAAACAATATTTTGATTGAACTGAGAAATATAGGCTTGATTAATAAAAATGAGGAAAATTATTATGCTGAAAAAGACATTGAAATCAGTAAGGAAGGATTTGTTGAATTCATTAGTACTAAGTTTTCTAATTACACTCCATATATTGCATTGAGGAAAATCAAAAAGTCAAAAATTGATAAAGAAGATATAATTATCATTTTAAAGCAAATTTTCAAACAAGAGTTTCAAGATAATACTTGGGACGCTTATGCAAAAAACCTAATAAGTTGGTTTAACTTATCTAATTTATCAATAAAAGAAAAACTAATTGAACCAAAAAAAGGAAGAGGTGGAATAAGTACACTAAATTTTAATGAATCTGAAAAAGACACTTTTTTACCTAGGACTTCAATCAAGGAAATGATAGAAATATTACCTCTTTTTGAATTGGATGAAAGTGTTATTAATAGTAAATTCAATAAAGACCTTCTCTTTTTAGAAATAATTGACAACACTAAGAAACTAACTGATTTCGGAAAAAAACTAATTCAAATAAAAGATCCGGACGAAACAAAAAGTATTTTAAGAAATAAATGTCTTGAGTATAAAAAATTCAAAATCCTAAAAAAGACTTTAGATTCCAATCCAAAAATTAAAGTGAAAGAGTTAGTTAAACTTATGGGAATAAATTTCTTTGATGGAAAAGAATTGAGTTCTAAGGTTATTTATGCAACGAAAGCTACAAGTTGGATTAAACAATAAACACTGCCGTTAACAAGGTATTGCCAAAAGCGGGGCTGAACGGTTTCGATTAAGCATTTGTGCAAGGTTCATTAGCAGTAATTCTATTAAACTTTAGTGCAATTAATCCCCACCTTCGGCAATACCCGTTCCGTTAACTGCAAGCTACAATCTTTGCGCTTAAACCAATCGAATTATTAAATATGGATAACGAAAATCATAAACTTCCTGAAGGTTGGACTGAAACAAAAATTTCAGAAAATCTATATGTAACTCATATTCCACAAAAGCATATAGACGAATGGAAAGTTCAACGGTGGAAAAAAAATAAAGTCACAGAAATTCTCAAAAAAAGAAGGCTTCATTATTAAGCCAGATGGACGATCTGGAACAATTTATTACGTTGAAAAAGAAAGATTATGTGAAATTGAATTCGAAATTTCTGGAGTGAGTCAATTCGACATACTTATTTATTTTGATTCTTTAAATAAATGGTCGCTACCAAATAATACCGAAATGCTTATCTCTGAAAAAAATGACATCAGAAAGGAATTAATTATTTGGCTTGAAAAAGAAAAAATTAGAGCCGAATTATAAAGCCAGCAGTTAACAGGCGTTTGGCAAGATTGCGAATTTTGTAGTAAATTCACGTTTATTTCTCGCAAGAAATTTTATCTTTAACAGAAAATAATCGGTTCCGAACTTCGCAACCTCGCCAAGCGCCGGAACGTTACCAGCAATTATGAAAAAACTGCATCTAATAATATTAATTTTTACTTTCAACTTTGGTTTATCACAAACCAATGTAGAAATTGATTCATTGCTGAATGAAATTGCAAAAATCGAAAACTCGAAAGAAATCATCAATACGAACGAAGGAAAAAAAATTATTGGATATGGCTGGAAATTATTGCCGAAATTATCTGAATTTTTTACTGACAAAACCGAAACTAATGTGAAGTCGGAATGTGTTGGCCGAAACTTAACTAAAGGTGAAATTGCAATAATCTTAGCCGACAGAATTGAAGGAATGCCTTATGCGCAAATCACTGGAATACAAAATTGTTTAGCTACATTTTGCGAAAAGAATATGAACTTCATAGAATATTATGTAGATTTTATAAAGAGTGACGGAATTGAAAAGTTTCAAGCAAAATATAACGAATGGTTAAAAAGCGACGCTAATATTGAATGGAAACCAATTTTTGACTTAAAATCAGTAAGTGAAAGAAAAAAAATAATCAAAGAGAAAAGAAAAGCTAAACAAAAATAACTGCTGGTAACAAGCGTTTGGCAAGATTGCGAATTTTGTAGTAAATACACATTTATTTCTCGCAAGAAATTTTATCTTTAACAGAAAATAATCGGTCCCGAAGCTCGCAACCTCGCCAAGCGCCGGAACGTTAGCCGTTATATTACGAAAAATCTGCAAAAAATGAATTTTCCGAAAATATTCATATTACTAATTTTACTAAATTATTGTGAAATATATTCGCAAGAAAAGGTCATTGAAAAATATGAAAACGGTAATCTAAAATTTGAAGGATACGCAAAAAACAATGTACTTGATAGTATTTACAGAGAATATTACAAAAATGGAAATATAAAAGTTGAAGGGTTTTACAAAGATTGTAAGTATGAAACTAACAGAACCAAAATTTATCATGCTGGTTGCGGAGTTGGACAAAAAACGGATAGCTTAACTTTGGGAACAAGACATGGAAAACTTAAAACATATTACGAAAATGGAAAATTGAAAAGCGTTTCAAATTTTCACTGCGGCTTACGACAAGGAAACTTTTATGTTTATTATGAAAATGGAATTATAGAAACTCAAGAGTTTTACTTTGAAGACAAACTTAAATCTTCTCAATATTATAATGAACTTGGAATTATTCAAGAAACCGAAAACATAGAATATAATTTCAAAAAAACTCGGAATTATAAAACGACACTTCATAAAGAATTTTATGAAAATGGAGATTTGAAAATAGAAAATAGAATTATCGAAGAAGAGAATGATATTGAAACTGAATATTATAAAGAGTATTATCAAAACGGCTTTTTAAAAATTGAAAAAACTCTAATTAACAATTCTAAAAATGAAGTTTACAGAGAATACTATGAAAATGGAAATGTAAAATATGAAGGTAAGTTCAAAAATGACAAACCAATTGAAAAACACTATTTTTACAAAGAAGATGGAAGAATTGACAAAATAGAAACTTGGAAAAACAACAAACTAATTCCTCTAAAAGAGTATAAATACAACGGCTAACAGGCGTTTGGCAAGATTGCGAATTTTGTAGTAAATTCACGTTTACATTTCGCAAAAAATTTATCTTTGATAGAAAATAATCGGTTCCGTAACTCGCAACCTCGCCAAGCGCCGGAACGTTAGCGGTAATTTTAAGAGACACTTCTGAAAAAAGAAAATACTATGAAACTAAAAATTTATATTCCTTTGATTATTATCATGATATTATTTTCTTCCTGTGACGAAAAGTTGAAAATAAAAGTAACTGAAAATAAAGATATCAAAATTGAACGTTACACAATAAGTACAATTACAAGTGGTCATAGATTTTGTGATATTACTAATAAACGATGGAACAAAACAGAAAGAATTTATGAAGCTGATTGGGGAGCAGGAACTGACAGTCTGTATATAAAAAATGATTCAATTCTGATTAAGGCTGACATAGAAAATGCTGTAATTTACGATTTAGCGGCAATAAAATTTGGCTACAAAATAGTTTTAATTGATATCGAAAAATAAAAACTTCCGCTAACAGGCGTTTGGCAAGATTGCGAATTTTGTAGTAAATTCAAGTTTATATTTCGCAAGAAATTTTATCTTTAGCAGAAAATAATCGGTTCCGTAGCTCGCAACCTCGCCAAGCGCCGGAACGTTATAAGCAACCTATGAGAAAAGCGTACTATAAACTTCTTCTTTTATTATTTTTTCAATTGAATTTTGCTCAAAATTTAGATTTTGAAATTGAGAAAATCTCAAAACAAATTGAAGTAAATAAGAAAATAGAAATCGATTACATAAAAATCTTAGATAGTGTTGTAAATCTAAGTAATATTACAAATCTTAAAAAGATTAATTCGACACTTTATAAAAGTACTTTAATTGAAAAACTTGAAAATAATTCGAATTCAGTTGCTTTAACTTCTTTCTATTTATTATGCGAACTGAACATATCAGATGGAAAAAAAATATTACTGGATAATTTAAATAATCAAACTCCAATAGAATTTAATTTTGATGATTTTTACATAACTAAATTGGGCGATGCATACATTCCTATTTTAATAGCAAAATTAAGAAAAAGCAATTCAGAAAATTTAACTGAGTTTGTTGAATATATTGAAAAACTAATTTTACATGATGTTAATTCAAATTCTTGTTATAAAAATGGTCTAATAAAAGAACTAGAAGAAAATATCGATAATTATGAATTAATTAGAAAAATTGCAACCGAAAAAAAGTTCCCTGAATCATTGATAAAACTTGCCAAGTATCAAAACAAAAATGATTTAAGTATAATCTTGAGTTATTTTGAAAATGAAGATACGGAAACTTATGGTTTATTAGCAATTCAAAAATTTCCAGATAGTAGTTTATATAATTTAGTAGTTAAAGTTTTCAAAAAAGAATGGAAAGATAAATATTACAATTATCCAAAATGGAGAATAATATTCAAAACTTTGACTTTTTTCCCTGACGAAAAGGAAACTTTTGATTTATTTGACAAAACAATTAAAGTGAAAAATAAGTTTAGAAAAGAAACTCTTTCGAGGAATCTTTACATTGCAATAATAAAAAATCCAAACCCAAAATTTGATAGCTATGTTGAAAAAATAAAAATTGATAAAAATAGTTATCTATTTGAGGAAGAAATGAAACTAAATTAGTAGGCTGCTTATAACAGGCGTTTGGCAAGATTGCGAATTTTGTAGTAAATTCACGTTTATTTCTCGCAAGAAATTTTATTTTTAACAGAAAATAATCGGTTCCGAAACTCGCAACCTCGCCAAGCGCCGGAACGTTAGCGGTGATTTTACGAGACACGGTAAGCATAGACAATTGACTGACAAAAATGAGAATAGCAACATGGAATTTAGAGCGACTCGACAAGAGAAAAAATCAACTCATTCTTGACAAGTTGGTTGACATAAATGCTGACATTTTAGTGCTGACAGAAACAAATTCATTAATTCAACTTGATAATTACAGTTGCATTTCAACAGACCTTTTGCCGACCGAATTTGACGGCATAAAATATAACGTTGGCGAAAACAGAGTTAGTATTTTGACAAAGTATAAGGCGGCAACTCAACACAAAACTTTTGACAGTTACACGACTGTTTGCACAGACATTGAAACTCCGATTGGACTTTTGACAGTTTACGGTTCAATTATTGGAGTTTTTGCAAACCGACAACCACGTTTCGATAACGACCTCAACGGACAACTTGCAGACTTTGAAAAGATATTTCCCGGCAGACAGGTTTGTATTGCAGGCGACTTGAACGTAACATTTTCGGGACGACCTTGGCCAAGTAATAAGGCTCGACAAATACTTTTGGACGCATTTACAACTTACGGACTAACAAATACAACCGCAAACATTGCCGACACAGTTGACCATATTATTTTAAGCAACGACTTTATAGAGAACAAGCATATAGAAATTGAAACTTGGAACACAAACAAAAAATTAAGCGACCACGTTGGACATTTATTAACTTTGACAGTATGAACATAAAAGAAAAAACCACCGCTAACATGGGTTTTGCGTCAGGCGGGCTGACGTGCAAACTTGGAGCTTTGTGCTTCAATTCAAGTTCAGTGCTGGTTGACAGTTTTGTGCTTCAAAACCCGCCCGAACGCAAAGCCCAAAAACGTTATGTGCTACTTTAAAACGACAGAAACAAAATGATAAGTCCTTCTGACAAAGAATATAGACAAACGAAACAAATTATGCTTGGAAAAGAGAATTTGAATCCAGAATTCAAACCTCTTGCTGACTTTATTGATAAAACATTTGGAGTTAGGACAATCAATATTGTGTATGACACAATTGATAGAGGGACAAGACCAAGAATTGGAATTTATTTTGAACATTATCACGAAAAGCAAAGCTTCAACGAAAACAATGGTCATGTGAATTTTGACAGCAAGAAACAGAAGTTAATTGCGGATAAATTCAAGCAGTCAATTAACGAGCAAGGTCTTATTAAAAATAAAAGACTTTTTGATTTATGGACTAAATCCGAAAAAAGTAAATATCAAACGGACAAAATATTAGTCTATTTTAGTGCATTTGAGCCGATTGCAAAAAATGAAGCAAATCAAAACATTACACAAGACCAAATTGAGCAACTTAAGGCAGAATTAAATTGTGAAGACCTTTGGGAAATTTCAAAATGCTTTTCAGGAACTACTTTCTTTTTATACACAGACGAACAAGTCAAAAGTTACGAAAACAGTGAAACTATAAAAGTTTGGGCTGACAAATATTTTGATATATTAGAAACTTATAATGAGTTTGGGTATTTCAAAAGAGAAAAGTTCAATATTCTCTTAGATAGTAAAGAAAACTTTGATAAAAATTATGAAAGTAATTGGTATTATTATTATAAATGATAATAAAAGCAGCACATAACAGCGGTTACAAGTAATGGCTAGTTCAGGAATATTCCGAAAATTCTCCGAATTTTCTAAAATAAGTTTATATTTGTTATGGCTTGGTAATGGTTTTCGCCACTACTTGTAGCCGCAAAACGTTATATGCTATGTTAAAGACACTGTAAATGTTAAGAAAGCTATTTGACAATAAGATTTTCATCAAGGGTTTTTACATATGTGGACTCTTAATTTGGACATTGGCATTATTTCATGATGCAACTGCTTACCCATTCTTAGAAAGTGCTGTTGGAATTCAATACGCATATCTATTCTGGCCCCCGACAATAGCCTTGACATTACACTTGCTAATCAATTCCAAATTGACTTGGGGACTTGTGTTTTTATGCTACAACTTACTTGTCTTTCTATACATTAAAGAATACATAATTGACGACTTTAATAGTTATCATGGTGGTGAAAAGGACTATATGAATGCAGCTACATCATACATCTTGACTGGAATTGTGACGACCATAATTTTTGTCATTGACTGGACAATATATAAAACAAGACCAAAGAATGAGAAACACAGCATATAACAGCACCTACCCAAAAGGCGGGGCTTCGTGTTCCAAAGACAGTTTGGTGGTTAATCAAACATTAGTTTTTCAAATCAAGTTTTGTTGTAAAAGTCCCGCCCTTCGGGTAGCTGCAAAACGTTACCAGTAATACCTCCAAAATTGCGCATAAATATTAATTCATAACAAAATATTACTATAATTGAAAACAATAAAAAACAACAAACTATGAAAACACTTATCTACATTTTATCCTTTATTACATTTACAGCTTGTGATAAAGACGATAACACAACAAAAGATCCAACATTTTCATTACCTCCAGAAACACAAACAGGAGCTAATACTTTTGGTGTGACCATAAATGGAAAAGTATATATTCCACGAGACCCCACTGGTGTTAGTGTGGGACCTACGGCAAAAGGTATGATTTTTTGGGGCGCACCTGACAATGTATCTTGGAATGAAATTGAAGTTGTAGATGGCGCAAGTAATACTGGTTTCCAGATGATTATACATTTACAAAATTTACAAAGCATTGGCACTTCACAATACAACTTAAAACAAAGTAATTTTCACAATCAAATTGACAGTACTCCAAATAATCATATCTATTTTAAAATTTGGGACGGTAATATTAATAATTATGCATATTACGGTTCTGTTGAAGATCAAGGAATTATTAATGTATTTAAATTCCAAGGTAGCCTAACCCAAAATTGGATATTATCAGGTAATTTTTCAGGAAAGTTTGTTCGCTACAATAATCCAAATGATTTTATAACTATAACCGATGGTAGGTTTGATTTAAATTTAAATACATTGCCAAACCATCCATTCCCTTAAAAACTAAATATATTATGAAAAATACAATTTTATATTGTTTGCTCTGTTTACTTATGCTAAATTCTTGTATTACAACAAAAGTAAATTCTACCAACAAACAAGATTATTCCGTTTTAAAAGAAAATAAATTATACATTATCAAAACTAAAAATTTAGGCACTATTAGACATTTTAAATTTATTAGTGAAACAGATGAAAATATCAAAGGTTTTTATCTAAATAAAGAATTAAATATCAATAAAAACGATATTATAAAAATCAATAAATTCAGTTTGGGAAAAACAGCTGCTCTTGTGATGCCTCCAATATTTATCATTGCAACTCTTACCTTTCTAAATTCATTTAGCAACTGGGAATATAATAAATAATAGATAAAAAAAGAGGCAACTGCAATTGCCTCTTCAAAAACGAATTAAAAATAATTATTCACAACTAAATTCTAACTCAATTCAAAATTATGAAAAAAATTCTTTTTACATTTATTTTTTGTATTCAACTATCTCATATAGTGGCACAAGAAAATCAAACCATTCAAGAAACAGAAAATTTGCCTAATTGGCCTGTTATGCTTTCCAACTTAAACACCACACAAATAACTTCGGGTGTATTGATAGACAAAGTAACCACATTTGCTAACATAATAAACTATAACACTTTCGACAGTAATATATCTAACAGCAATCACTTTGCACAAGCATTAAGTGAATTATATCGTGCATCAGACCAAACAAAGTTTATTAGTTTAACTGAACTAAAAAACAGAACTGCTACTACAACTTCAAATAATTCTGTTGATGTAGGAATTATTAATACTACTTTTCATAAACTCAATTTTAATGAAGAAAATCCTAGTGCAGGAGGAGTAACTTTCAATCAAAGTACAGGAAAATTTGTAGCTGTAGTGGGACAACCTTCCTTTATAGGTAAAAAAATAAGTATTATGTCACCTCTAAAAGAATTTATTACTGGAAGTGCATTTCAATTTAATTTTAAAAATAATCTAATCCTGAATAATACAACAACAACTATAAAAACATTAGTTGTTGATTTTATTGACGGTAGTAGTCCTGTTACTATTATTTCTAATAGTACAATTGTAGTACCAACAAAAACAGTAAATTATACAGATAGCGGTATGAAATCACTAAAATTCACTATTACCTATTCTGATAATACCACTCTGGAAACCTATGGTAAAATTTATGTGAAATACGACTCCGATTTACAAACTTTAGCTCCAAACAATACTAATTCATCTTGTTATGAACTACTAAAAGACAAAGGAACATTTACATCTACCTTACCATTTCAAGGTTATACAGAAAATTCTCCTATATATGGAAAAACGGAATATACTATATTTTATGGTTATAACAATACTGCAAAACAAATGGTAAAACCCATAATTATAGTAGATGGTTTTGATCCTAAAGACAAACGAAAAGTACAAGATTGTGATTGTGAACAAGACCCAACTTGTGTGCTAAACAATGATGATGGTGATAATGGAGTTTTTAATCCTACAAAACACGAATCACTAGAAGATTTAATGAATTATAATACTATTAATTCAACAACTGGCTTACCTCAAGTAAAGAATTTAATTTCAGAACTTCGTACAAAAGGCTATGATGTAATAGTAATAAACAATCCTACTTATACCTCTACCAATGTAGCTGGGCAATCTGTAACTGTTGATGGTGGTGCAGATTATATTGAGCGAAATGCAATGACATTGGTTTCATTTATAAAAAATTATGTCAAACCAAATCAAACATTGGCGGGTAGCAATCAACAATTAGTATTGGTTGGCCCAAGTATGGGCGGACAAATTACTCGTTTTGCACTTGCTTATATGGAGAAAAAATTTGCTGAAACTGGATTAGTAGAATGGAAACACAATGCTCGTTTATGGATAAGTGTAGATAGTCCACATTTGGGAGCAAATATTCCAGTAGGTGCTCAAGCAAATATTTGGTTTTTAGCGGATAGATTAGGAAAAGAACCTGCTAAAATTCAATATTATGAAGAATTAAACTCTGTGGCAGGAAAACAACAAATTATAAGTCAGTTTCAAAATGCGAGAGAAACAGGTTACTTAAATGGAAATAGTTTTTTTACAACTTATTACAATAACCTAAATTCTAACGGTGTAGCAGGTTCAAATGGTTATCCTGTTTCCAATACTAGTTTTAGAAAGATTGCAATGGTTAATGGTTCTTTAACAGGTAAAAAAGATGCTTCAGAACAGCAAACTTTCTTGTATATGAGAGGCTATGCAAGAGGTTTGTGGCCATTTCAAAACTCAACCGTTACACTTTTACGTTTACAAGATAACTTTATGCCAGCTTCATATCAAACTGGAACAGTTTTTAAAGGTGATGGACAAAATAGCACTTTTAATATTGGTTTTAATCATTGGTATATTGATTTTTCTCATCCAAGATACAATTTGAAAGTTAATAACAATAGTGTTAAAGGAAGTATGGACGTTGTTCCTGGTGGTTATTTTAGAACTGCAAAATATATTAGAGAAGCCGTATCTGAAGGGTTGAGTGATGCTGGTGTTAGACAAGAAACTAGAGATTATATTGAAAATCATTCTTTTATCCCAACATTTTCGGCAATTGGTCATTTAAATCCAAATCAAAATTGGGGAAATCCATTAAATACCAATTTAACTTGCCCTACTAACAAGCAAACACCATTCGATAGCTATTATGGCACGGCAAGTAATACAGAACATACTTCATTTACAAAAGAAGGTATAGATTGGCTTTTTAAAGAATTAGATGGTATTCCACAAGCTCCAAGTTTTCCAATGCAAGACAATTTACTTGTTGGTGCTGAATTAATATGTAATACTAATGTCACATATACTTTTTCAGATATTTGTAAATTACCTAGTTCTGCAACTTGGTCAGTTTCTCCTAATTTACAAATTGTTTCAACTACAGATTATTCCATTACAGTTTCACAAGTTTCAAATGGTCAAGGTACAATTACGGCAACATTTCAAAATGGTCAAACTGTAACTAAAAACGTTTGGGTAGGCAAACCATCTTTTTACCTACAATATAATTACTTTGAACCACAGCCTGTAAAATCTACTTTAGAAATGGTAAGTGATCAACCAAATTTAACTATTAACCAACAAGGTATTACAAGCACTCAATTTATTGGTATAAAAGATGGAGTTACTATTTTCGATACTCCAGGAAGTTTCTTTACTATTCGTGCAAATCCAAATAGTGTTGATAAAGTTTTTGCTTATGCAACAAATGCTTGTGGAACAACTATGGTTGAATTAGATTGGCTAAACTTATTTCGTCAATCAAACAATTCAACTGTCAAATATTATAAAGTCTTTCCTAACCCAACACATAATGTTGTTCATATTGATTTAAGAGATAATGACAATAGTCCTTCAAGTAATATTATTACTGGTGAACTTTTTGATTTAATGGGGCAATCTAAAGCTTTTGTACAATTTATGAACAATAGAGGTTCCGTTGATGTTAGAAATTTAAATGAAGGGATATATGTTCTGAAAATATATATCAATAACCAAGTAGAAAGTCATCAAATAATTGTAGAATAAAAAAAATAAAATTTAAAAAAGTAGTTATTGGCTTCGCCAATAACTACTTTTTGTTTTTTTACTATTCAAAAAAAATATAAAATTTTTGTTCATTAACTTAACTAAAACCAAAATATGTTTTCAAATTACTTAAAAAGGATATACAAAAAAACATTAGATCGAAAGAAATAAACATTCCTCAAATAGTAATTAGTACTACTGGTAACAGGCGTTTGGCAAGATTGCGAATTTTGAAGTAAATTCACGTTTATATTTCGCAAGAAATATTATCTTTAACAGAAAATACTCGATTCCGAATTTCGCAACCTCGCCAAGCGCCGGAACGTTATGGTGCATAAACCAATTCACGTTTTTAAAGCACTATTTCTTTAAATTCACTTCTCCTTTTCACAACACATTTTATATCCGAAATGAATCTCGAAACGCAACTTTACGCAAGCCAACTTATCACGTTTCTCGGTAATGAGTGTATTTCGTTTTCAGAATCTTAAGGCTTGAAATGTGTTTACGTTGTAGAATAACGAAATCGAAAATCTTTCGAATTGTAAGCGGAAAAACAAACCGAAAACTTACTTTGAGCAAGCCAACGGATCACGTTTCTCGGTAATGTGATTTTTTCGTTTTCAGAATCTTAAGGCCTGAAATGCGAAATAGAATCGGAAAATTGGAATTGAAATACTTTGTGTTCTTAACTGTATGTCGGTTTACGTACTCTAACACTCGTTTGGCGCAATGGCTCGTTTAGTTTTTATCAGAAATTTTTGTGGTTTAATCAAACTTTAATTTATATTTGTAATACTCGTTTTGGATTTCGCCACTGCGCCAAGCGAGGGAACGTTGGCAGAGATTTTAGAAAAACCGAAATTGAAAGAAAATATGAAACTTATAAACAGAATATTATTAATCGTATTTATTATTTTTTCCTGTAATGTTTCTTTTTCACAAACCAAGAAAAAAAAATATAAAAATGAAATTGAAAAACTAAATTGCGCAAAAAACTCAAACATAAGGTTAGAAAAAAGACTTGCAAACTTTCCTTATAATTTGACTTCTCAAATTAAAATTGTATCATATAAAAATAAAGAAGAAGGAATAGTAGGTGAAGATTTACAAAAATATCTAAACTTACTTGTCGCAAAAAAAGATTCTATAATTGAAAATAAATTTGATGAAATTAAAGTTCTAAACTTTGAACAAATTAATAAGCTTACCGATATAATTTATAATTATGGTTATGAAAGTGAATCTAATATTAGATCAATAACTGGTTGTTATATGCCAAGAAATGCTGTTTTATTTTACAACTCAGAAAATAAAATAATTGGTTTTATTGAAATTTGTTTTGAATGCTCAGGATATAGAACAAATGATAATAAAATAAATTTAGGGGAAGAATGTACTCAGAAATATGACTTATTAAAAGAGTTTTTTAAAAATTGCGGAATAAAATACGGAACTAATTAAAAATAAAAACCATCTGCCAACAGGCGTTTGGCAAGATTGCGAATTTTGTAGTAAATTCACGTTTATTTCTCGCAAGAAATTTTATCTTTGATAGAAAATAATCGGTTCCGAAGTTCGCAACCTCGCCAAGCGCCGGAACGTTGTGCGACACCCTAACCGAACTGACCGCAAACATTGAGCTGACAACAAAATCAGGTATAGACGAAAATCATTTCTAATAATTTTTGTATTTTAGCATCTTAAAATAATTTGAAAAATCATAATGAAATTAAAAGAGAAAATATCGCTTGAAAAAGTATTTGAAAAAGAATACAAAGTAAAACTTGTTGAACTTGAAAGCAACAAGGAAGCGGTTATTACTCATTTTTTACACAACAGCAAAAATGGTGTTTCTCAATTTTTCAAAAAAGATGCTGTAAAATACACAAAAGAAATTTTACAATACGAATACCCAAAAGAAGAAATTTCAAATATTGTTGCGGAAGAAGCATTGCAATACGGAATTTTTGACACTTTTGACATTCCATTTCCACCTGTTGAAAATCCTAAATTTAAATTTATTGACCTTTTTGCTGGAATTGGCGGTTTTCGTTTGGCAATGCAAAACCTTGGCGGAAAATGCGTTTTCACAAGTGAGTGGGACAAAGATGCCAAACGAACTTATAAAGCCAATTTTGGAGAAAGACCTTTTGGAGACATCACAAAAGAAGAAACAAAAGCATTTATTCCAGACGGTTTTGACTTGCTTTGTGCTGGTTTTCCGTGTCAAGCATTTTCAATTGCTGGAAAACGTGGAGGATTTGAAGATACAAGAGGAACGTTGTTTTTTGACGTTGCCGAAATCATCAAACGCAAACAACCAAAAGCAATTTTTCTTGAAAATGTAAAAGGTTTACGAAACCATAACGGAGGAAAAACTTTAGCCACAATTCTAAATGTTTTACGAAACGACTTAGGTTATTTTATTCCTGAACCGCAAATTATTAACGCAAAAGATTTTGGCGTTCCACAAAATAGAGAACGAATTTATATTGTTGGATTTCATCCAAGTACAAATGTTACTGAATTTAATTACCCAAAACCTTTGGACAAAAAAATAACTTTTGCAGACATCAAAGAAAAGGAAGTACCAGCAACAAAATATTTTCTTTCTACTCAATACGTTCAAACTTTGGTTAATCACAAAGCACGACACGAAGGAAAGGGAAACGGTTTTGGATATGCAATTATTTCTGACAATGAAATTGCAAATGCTGTAGTTTGTGGAGGGATGGGAAGAGAAAGAAACTTGGTTTTAGACCACAGAATTACAGATTTTACACCAACAACTCATATAAAAGGAACTGTAAATCGTGAAGGAATTCGTAAAATGACACCACGAGAATGGGCAAGATTACAAGGATTTCCTGACGAATTTATAATTCCAGTTGCTGACGCATCTGCGTATAAACAATTCGGCAACTCCGTTGCCGTTCCAGCTATTCAAGCAACTGCAAATGAAATATTAAAGCTAATCGAAGTTAAGAAATGATAACAGGAAATAAAGGAGAATGGAGCGAAGTTTATACGCTTTTAAAGGTCATTTCTGACAAACAACTTTTTGCAGGTGACAGCAATTTAAACAAAATAGAAACTTTGATTTTCCCAATAATCAAAGTACTTCGTGATGAAACTAATGGAACTTTTGAGTTCAGTTATGACAATGATTTAGTAATTGTAAAAAACGGTGAAGAAGAAATAAGAATTTCCGTTTTAGAGTTTCAAAAACAAGCTCATTTTTTGCTTACAAAACTTAAAGAAAAAACAAATGCAACTTTTTCAATTCCAGAAATTGAAAGTTTCATCAACTCTTTTGACAGCCATTCGCTGAAAGCAAAATCATCTGTAAAAAGTGATATAAGAATTGTAATTCACGACCTAAGAACTGGAACAAATCCAGAGCTTGGCTTTAGTATAAAATCACAACTTGGCGGTGCTTCTACTCTATTAAATGCAGGGAAAACCACAAATTTCATTTTTAAGATTCAAAATTTGACTTTAACTCAAAATCAAATTTCCGAGATAAACGCAATTGAAACAAGAAGCAAAATCAAGGACAGAATTGAAAAAATATCAGAATTTGGAGGAAGTCTAGAATTTCAGAAAACAGAAAGTTCAATTTTTGGAAACAATCTTATTCTTATTGATAGTGCTTTACCAAAAATAATTGCAGAAAGTTTGAAGTTATTTTATACATCAACATTTTCGACAACAATTGAACTAACAAATCAAATATCGACAACAAATCCGCTTGACTACAATTTAGAAACCAATCATCCATTTTATTCATACAAAATTAAACGTTTTCTTACAGACATTGCATTGGGAATGATGCCATCAAAAGTTTGGACAGGAGAATTAGATGCAACTGGAGGATATTTAGTTGTAAAAGAAAACGGAGAAGTTTTATGTTATCATATTTACAACCGAAATGAATTTGAAGATTATTTATATTCAAATACTAAATTAGAAACTGCAAGTAGTACTCGACACGAATTTGGGAAAGTTTATGAAGAAAACGGACAATTATATTTCAAACTTAATCTGCAAATACGTTTTAAATAAATGAATGGACAAAAGGGCGATCGCACAACAGCAGTTTGGCAAAATGGCGGGTTTAGTGCTAAATTCAACGATAGTTCTTCAATTGAACTTTTGTGCAAAACTGAACATTTGTGCTTCGATTTCCGCCACTGCGCCAAGCGAGGGAACGTTATGCGACAGCTTAGCGCAGAATCGGAGAAATCAATAACTTTATACAACAAAAAACATGAAAAAATTAATATTTATAATCACTTTACTATTTAATGTTTTATCAAATGGACAAGAAAAAAATAATGAATTTTATTATGATCATTTAAAAGAAGTACAAGGAACCGACTATGTAATAGCGTATCATTTTGGTAGATTCAAAGTTAATGATTCTAAATTCAATTCTTTAATTTTTGTTAATACTAAAACAGGTGAAAAGAATCAAGTTGATTTCCCCGAAGACACTAAAATTGGAATGCCCGAACAAATTAAAATTGATAGTTTAGATATTAATCTAATATTTGTAAGAGTAAATTCCTCTGAACAAAATACTAATAATAAAAGTTATAGTTTCAATCCATCAAAAATAATTATTTTATCAACAGATGGCAAAACAAAAACTCAATTGACAAATAATGATTTTTTTGTAAAACATTTGACTTATAACAAAAATACTGGAGCAATGGTAGTTTCTGGCTATTATGACAATAACAAAAACAACAAATTTGACGAAGAAGATAAAACTGATATAATCTTATATGATTTGAAAACTTTCAAAGTTATAAACAAAAATTAGAAAGCCGACCGCATAACAGGCGTTTGGCAAGATTGCGAATTTTGTAGTAAATTCACGTTTACGTTTCGCAAGAAATTTTATCTTTGATAGAAAATAATCGGTTCCGAAGCTCGCAACCTCGCCAAGCGCCGGAACGTTACCAGCAATATTATCTCAACAGAAACTTTAAAAAATAATTATCAAGTGAAAAAAACAATCTTAATTTTATTGACTACCTATTTCTCTTTCAATTTAAATGCTCAAAATTTGTTTCCTATAAAATTGGAAAACTGCAAAGCAGACAAATTTTGTCTTGACTGCGGTGATACTAAAGCAACATATAAAGAGAAAGATTTTGAAAAATTACAAGAACGATTAAACGAATCACTAAACCTTAAAGGTGTTAGTGGTACAGTTAAGTTTCAAGTTTTGGTTGATTCAAAAGGTAAAGGTTGTGTACTTAGTTATAATGATAAATCAAAAAGCCAAATTTCTTTAAGAATCATAGAAGAGTTAAATAATTTCAATAAATGGGTTCCGGCAATAACCAAAAATAAGAAAGAGGAGAAAGTATCAATTAATTTAATTTTTACCGTAAAGGATAATAAATTATCTGGTAAAATTGAAAGAGTTGACATGGAAGCCTTTGAAAAATCATTTGACAAACCAAATAGCCCAGAAATATTTAACAAAGACTACACCTACAAAAATGAAAATATAAAAAATTATAAAATGACCGTTTGGAATACCAAGAATTCTAAACTTTCAGACAATTCACTTGATAATATTTCTTTTGACAAAGACGGATTACTTTGGTTGGTCGTAGATAAAGGCGTTCAATCATTTAATGGTTCCGAATTTATCAATCTTGAAGCAAACAACACAAATACTAAAGTTACAGAAAGTTATTTCGCTATTGGAGTAGATAATAACAATACAAAATGGTTTGACGGATTACAAAGTATTTATAGTTATGATAAAACTTGGAATAAACATGATATCAATGAAATTGGAATTGATGGTGCATATGACATAATTAATAACCCAAAAACAGAAGAACTCTTCTTTTGTTCAGACAAAGGATTAACTATTTTCTCAAAAGGAAAATGGAAAACTATAAATAAAGAAATAGTAAAAGAATTGCCTTCAAATAGGGTGTACTATGCTAAAAAAGACTCAAAAAATAGAATCTGGATTGGAACATTTAGTGGATCAATAATGATTGATGAAAAAGGTAAAGCAACAAACTTCGAAAATACATCAACGGTACTGAAAGGAAAATGTATAACTTCAATGGATGAAGATGAAAATGGAAATATTTATTTTTCTCTTTATGAATTTGGAGATAAAAATGCGGGACAAGTAAACAGGGATGAAGGTATTGCAATATATTATACAAATGGAGCTTTCAAACAATTTACAACATCAAATTCAGGAATGCCTTTTAATCATACCAATTGTGTTCTTTACGACAAAATTGAAAAAGTTCTATGGATATCAACCGACAGAGCTGGTTTGGTAAGATATGACTTAAATAATAATTGGGAGAATTATCATAATGAAAATTCTGAAATCCCAACATCTTATATCTCTACTATGACTTTCGACAAAAATGGAAACCTATTTTTAGCAACTCGACAAGGATTGGTGAAAATTGAAAGAAAATAAATACTGCTGGTAACAGGCGTTTGGCAAGATTGCGAATTTTGTGGTAAATTCACGTTTATCTCTCGCAAGAAATTTTATCTTTGATAGAAAATAATCGGTTCCGAAGTTCGCAACCTCGCCAAGCGCCGGAACGTTATATGCAATTTTAAAAAAACGAAACGAATTCCGATGATTGAGTTGATAATCGAAGAAAATATTAAAGTCCGAATTATACAATTATCTCAAGATTTTACTTATGAAGGTTTATTGGAAGGTTACCCAAGCGACTTTATCAATAAAATGGTTTTAGAAAACAAAGAGGAACGGGCCAAAAAAATTCTTGAAATTGAAAATGTTTATTGTTTAAATCCTCAAGAAAAAAACAGACTAAGTGATAATAAATTTGAGTTACCAAGCATAACTTGTATGGCTTTGTTAAAAAGCAATCAAGTCTTCAAAGACAATAAAATGGATTTTTCTTGTTTGGGTTTAATTTGGTTTCAAGAAGATTTAGCTTTCCCAATTGACGATAAGATTATTGAACAAATTAAGAAAGTTCAATTTAAAGAATTATGTTCAGAATATGAGTTATAAAAAACTGCATATAACAGCGGTTTGGCACAATAGCTACTACTCTACTTCGGCTGAAAATCCGCTGGATTTTCAACTCGCAGTTTTCATAAGAACTTTTTTTGTAAATTAGCCGCTACTGCGCCAAGCCGCATTCCAAGATCAAATCCAAATTTTTAAGCTAAAAATTTATTCATTTCTACATAAGGCGTTCCTCTGTTAACAGTTGCGAATATTCTCGATACTATTTTGTTTCTAATTATGTTTAAAACTACCATTTTTGGTTTCCCTTCTTCTACTCTTTTTTGGTAATATATTTTAAGTTCTTTATCGTGCTGAATGGCACTTATAGCTGACATAGACAACAAACTCTTCATCTTTCGATCACTTATGGGATGGATTTTATTTCTTCCATGTATGCTCGTTCCAGATTGGTATGGATAAGGAACCAAACCGCAATAGGCTGCAAACTGCCGTGAGCTCTCAAACCGTGTATAGTTGTGTGTATGTAACAACATCTGAACAGCTAGAACCATTCCTACACCTTTAACAGTTTTAGAAAGTTTATAACTGGTAATCATTGTGTTATCTTGTTTTATAAGCTCATTCATGGCTTTTTCTGTTGATGTAATTTGCTTTTCTAAATAAGCTATATTCTCTTTTAAGATCCCAACTGAAACATCATTTACTTGGTCTAAAACTATGTCAATCATACCTTTCAAAAGATTTTTACTTGCCGTTTGTTGTTTTATTAATTGTTCCCGTAAACTCATCATACGTTGTAACTCTATTAATTTTTTGGCTGGTGGAACCGACGGAATTAACTCATCACGTCTAAGCCATGCATAATTAGCTATTTCCCATGCATCAGCTTTGTCGCTTTTGCCTCGTTTTAAACCCATAGACCTCTTGATTTCTATAGCGTTAATACAACAATAAGCATGCTTGTTTTCATAAAGAAAATAACTCAACATTAAACAATACCATCCAGTATGCTCAAAGCAAAATAGACTTTGATCTAAATTGATTTTCTGTTTCATTAGCCAAGTAATAATTTGTTTAAATCCTTTTGTATCATTACTAAACTGCTTATGAATATTGGTAGTTCTTACCATGACATCCAAGGTTAATTTTGATACATCAATACCAATGGTTTCTGTTACTTTTTTCATACATTTGTTTTTAAGTTAAATAAATCCTTGCTGTGCTATCGCCTTTAACGGGTCTAAAAACCCAACATTCCAAGTAGTACTTGCAAGTCCGAAGAGGGAAACAGGTCTTATGCGGCTTATAGGTCATTACCCTAAGAAACGTTTTAGTTCACCTGTTTCCTATTCGGAAAATTAGCTATTTATTTATTAATGCAAACTAAAGGCAGAACGTTGGCAGTAATTTTAGAAAACCGAACATCGAATGAATTCAATCAAAAAAAAACAAACCGGATTCTAATAATCTCAAGCGGACTTTTAGTAATAGTGATTGGATTTTTATATTTCCTTTATTGGCGAGAAAATAAAAATAAAGAATTTATTTGTGGAACTAAAATGCCGGAAATTGTTTGCGGAAATACTTCTTTTTCAGAAAAAACTAAAAAAGGCAAAGAGTTATTTAACATAAATTGTGCAGCTTGTCATAAACTATACATGAATATGACTGGACCAGCTTTGTCCAAAATTGACTCAACCAAACTTTGGAATTGGATGACAGAAAAAAATGAAAAAGCAGATAGTACAAAATTCAGCGAAATTAAAATTGATTATCACAAAATTATGTGGAGTAAAAATTTTGGAGATGAGCAATTAACCGAACTTTATGAATACACAAAAAACTGAATAAAAAAACTACTGCCAACAGGCGTTTGGCAAGATTGCGAATTTTGTAGTAAATTAACGTTTACATTTCGCAAGAAACTTTATCTTTGATAGAAAATAATCGGTTCCTAAGCTCGCAACCTCGCCAAGCGCCGGAACGTTAGCAGTAATTATATCAAAATTGGAAAATATAAACTTCAAAAATCGAATCATAAGTATACAACCCGAAAATGGGTTAGAACTTGATGAATCATTTCTAATTCGAATTGAACCAGAACATCACAGAGGTGGAATAAATAAAAAATCAAAGATTTTAATAACTAACACATTTGAATTTTATTGCCTAATAAATCTTAATGAACATGGTGTGAAAAGTGGTTTCAATTTTTATTTATCCGGAAATATTCCTTTTCATTTAAAAACATATTTTGAGAAAATAAATTCTGACAGTATTTTTCTAGAATTAAGTTATCAAATTTTTGAAATTGCTAAATTAAATAGATACAATGGTGTCTTTGACATTTCTTTTAAAAAGGAAAATGAATTTCAAACTCATTATATCAATTTTGATATCCTCGAAAATAATATTTTATTAAATTTTGAAAATTCTATTTTTGAAAACGAAAAAGAATTTAAAGAATGGATTAATAGCTTTTCAAATGATTTATATACTTGGATAGATTCATTAAATACAAATTATATAGATTTATTGCAAAAGGGTATTTTTAGTTTTGAAATTGAATACGATTAATAACTACTGCTAA
Source organism: Flavobacterium indicum GPTSA100-9 = DSM 17447 (assembly GCF_000455605.1). Classification (NCBI taxonomy): domain Bacteria; kingdom Pseudomonadati; phylum Bacteroidota; class Flavobacteriia; order Flavobacteriales; family Flavobacteriaceae; genus Flavobacterium; species Flavobacterium indicum. The sequence continues at coordinate 303,693 of NC_017025.1, read as the reverse complement.
CAGGCGTTTGGCAAGATTCCGAATTTTGTAGTTAATTCACGTTTACATTTCGCAAGAAATAGTATCTTTAACAATGCCTAGGTTATAAAATGAATAGACGAAATTAACTAGTCGATTTCGAAGCTTACAAATTCGCAACACCTAAACATTATGCAGAAACATATGTACACAAAGTATAGAAAAATAAAATGCTACAATTAATAGGACTATTAGCAATTTCTTGGTTGATAATTTGGCTTTATGAAAAAGGAAATTTATCCGTTTTAGGACTAACACCAACTAAAGACAGACTTAAATATTTCACAATACTTTTTATTGTTTCTGCTCTAATTTCTGCAACAACTTTTCTTTTAAAAATATATATTGCAAAGGAACAATATACAATAGCTCAATCTTTGACGATAAAATCAGTTTGTATTGAAACTTGGTATCAGTTCAGGACAGTAATGACGGAAGAATTACTTTGTAGAGGTGTGTTACTTTATATTCTTATTAAAAAAATAGGACAACCAAAAGCTGTTATTAGTTCTTCTTTAATTTTTGCATTACTACATTGGATAAATGCAGGGGTTTGGGGCAATATTTCACAAATGATTATTGTATTTGCATTTACATTTTCAATGGGACTTTTGTTGGCTTATTCCTATGCAAGAACCTATTCAATACTCATTCCTTTTGCAATTCATTATGGTTGGAACTTGACTCAGAATTATATTTTTCCAGACACGAGTTCAACTAATCATATTTTTATACATGCTACACCACAACCTGAAGTAACAATTTCCTATTGGGCATTTTTCACTATGCTTTTACTTCCCAAAATTTTAATACTAATTGTAACTTATTTAATTATAAGAAAACACAAGAAAGTTACAATTCGATAAATACGAATACCTACACTAAACAACATTTGGACTCAATAATTACTAAGTTCGCAACTTACATTTAGCTGAAATGTTCTGCGTTAGGTTTCAAAACTCTACTTGTTTAACAGGGTGATTTAATTCAACATAAACGCCTTGGAATTATATTGAATCTAAAGGACAAAAAAATATTAATAAATTGTTTTCCAATAATTTATTCCATAAAAAATAAAATAAGAAACTAAGACTACATCAATACTTTTGGATGAATACCTCTAAAAAGATTTATTGTTTTAGCGGATTTACAACTCATATTCCAACTGTATATACAAAATACATTTGTAAAAATTAACTTTAATAATTACTATAAAGATAAATTTTTTTAAATGTATAATTTTAAGAATCTTACTTTACAGCTTTTAGATAAAAAATCAACAAAACCCTATTTTATATAAAATAAAATATAAATTTTTTCCTAAATTTTAGAATACTATTTGCTTGTATTTTCTTACTTTATTGAAAAATTATATTATTTTTGGCCTGTCAGAATCTTACAAAAAAAGAAAGGAGTAACACTAAAAATAAAAAAAGGCAGATTAGTTAATATTAATTAAAACGTGGAAATCTTCGTCCTGCCAGAAGATGGAAACTCAAATCACTACTATGAAAAATGCATATTTTTCTTTAGCATTTTTGCTATTTGGATCGTTTGCTTTAGCAAACAACAAAGACTACAAACCAAGAAACAATTCCGAGATTTTAAAAGAAAAGGTTTGTACAAAAACTTCTAAAACAACATCAGATAAAAAAAATTCGTGTACTGTAACCGTAAAAACGGCAACAAGAAACGTAACTATTACCGTTACATGTGAATGTTCAACAGGTGCTGCTTGCGAACAAGCATATGAAATTGCTTCTTTTGGGTTAAACTAAACAAGAATGCCTCACTCGAGGCATTTTAATTATTATTATTAAAAAATGAAAAAAAATATTCAATCACTACTGTTTATCTTTTTAGTAACAATTACGTATTCTCAAAACATTACAGTTGAATATGAGTACAATTTTAATTCAAATACATACAAAAACGAGTTAACAATCAATAGTTCTGGTTCGTTATGGAATTATAATGCAAGTGATCAAAAAACAATCGATGAAAATTTACTTGACCTCTTTATCATAAAAAAATATGAAGATGAAAGTATTTACATGACTGAAGAAATTTTTAGCGCTAAATTTTTGGTAAAAGACAGCTTGAATATATTTGAATGGAAATTAGAAAATGAAACTAAAGAAATTTTAGGATATCAATGTTTTTTAGCCACAACCGTTTTCAGAGGTAGAAAATATAATGCATATTATACACCTGATCTTGCATATCCAGAAGGACCTTGGAAATTTTATGGATTACCGGGTTTAATACTATCTGTTTCTTCTGAGGATAATCTTATTCAATACGAAGCTTTAAAAATTGAATTAGACAACACAAAAACAATTAACTTACAAATAAAATCAAAAGACAACTATATAACTTGGGATGAGTATAAAAAGAAATTCATACTAACATTTGACAATTACATAAAAAGGATAAAAGCAAGTGGTTCCGTAGATGATGGTTCCGATGTTACCATAAAAATATTAAGTCCCGAAATTATATATCCAAAAATTCAAGGTGGAGATGGGGTTAAGTTTTAAAAAAAACATACTGTTAATTGTTATTTTTTGCACACCCTTCTTAATTAATTCTCAAACCATTAAAGGAAAAGTTTTAAACAATGAAGGACAACCTATTCTACAGGCAACAATTATAGTAAAAGATAGTATTGCTAAGGACATTCCAAAAGAATTTGCAATCGCTAAGAATGGTGAGTACATAATTAATCTAAAAAAAAAGTATGCAACTATAATTTTAGAGACATCTTCTAATGGGTATGTAAAAAACACTTTTCAATTAGAAGAAATTAATACAAACAAAACATACATTCATGATATTATTTTAACAAAAGAAAAATCAATTGAAATTAAAGAAGTAGTGGTAGAAACTAAAAAAAAGCCCTTTCTAGTTAAAAAAGACACCGTTTCTTTTAATGTTTCAGCTTACAAAGATGGTTCAGAAAGAAAAATACAAGATATAATTAAAAAATTACCTGGCATTGAAATCAATGAAAGTTCAGGAGAAATAAAATATAAGGGAAAGTCAATTGAAACCGTAAAACTTGAAGGAGATGATTTATTTGGTTCTAATTATACTTTAGGAACAAAAAACATTAATGTAGATATGGTTGAACAAATTCAAGCGATTGAAAATTATTCAGAAAATCCGCTTTTAAAAGAAATTGAAGGCAAAGAGAAAGTAGCTTTGAATTTAAAATTAAAAAAAGGAAAAACTGATTTTTCAGGTAATCTTGATGTTGGAAATGGCTTATTCGAAGAAAAAAAAGCCGCTTTCAATAATGGATTAAATTTACTGGCTATTTCAAAAAAAATGAAGACATTTAGTACTTTAACACATAATACTATTGGTCAAAACAATTCTCCTTATGATTATTTCTCTTATAACCAAACTAATGAACAACTGAAAGAAAAGGATCTTTTTGCAAAAAAAATTATTCCTGAAAATTTATTTGTAAGCTATTTAAATGACAGTCGGATTAATAATAACAATCAATATTTTGCTAATTATAATTCAATCTTTAAAATTGGACCCAAGGTAAGTATAAAAACTAATCTGTTTTACATCAATGATAAAATAAATACAACACATAAAGACATAATTACCAATTATATAAATAACACAACTAGTACTACCATAGATTATTTTGAAACAGTTAAAAAACCAACACTATATAAAAGTGATATAGAAATGAAAATAACTACTTCTTCAAAATCATTATTGGAATACAAATTATCTTTTTTTCAGGAAAATATCATTACTCCTTCTTACGGGATAAAAAATGAAAGTAGCAGTTTTGAAACTAAATTGAAATCAAATAATTATTTTTTAAAGAATAATTTACTTTTTACACAAAAAATAAGTGAAAATAAAGCTGTTCAAACTTCAATAAACTACTCAATAAACTTTACTCCTCAGGAATTTGTTATTCAACGCATAAATAACAATTATACTCCTACTGTAGACATACAAGATAGTTCATTTAAAAAAAAGTACTTTCATGCCGTTACTACTTTTTTAGGGAGTTATAACAAATCTAAATACAGTATTGCGATTGGTGAACAATTGAATACATCACCTTTTTATTCATTATTAAGAAATCAAACTTCAAATTCCTTTTTTACAATATCAAAAAATGAATTAGAAATCAATCAAAATAGCACCTATGTATCGTATTCACATAGTTTTATACTTAACAAGTTTAAAATTACACCTAGTTTTAAATTAAATCATATTTATCAAAAAATAAAGAATGAGGATTATAATAGTCCGATTACAAAAGAAAATGTAACCCTTGAACCAAATTTATCGATTAAGTTTAAAATTAATGATAATTCAGCAATTACAACATCTATTAACAGTATAAAAACACCGATTTCTGAGGAGTATTTGTATAACAATAAAATACAAATATCTAATCGTATTACACAAACAAATACTCCTATTTTAGAAATTCAAAAAACATTAAATATAGGTGGCTTTTATATAATTAACAATTTATACAAACAATTTCAATTTAATCTTGGTTGCAACTACAGCGAAAATAGAGGAAATTACTTTTCAAAAATGTACGTCGACAATTCTATAATAGATATTTCAAATTTTTATTTAAAAGACAAAATTACTTATTTAAACACGAATATACTTATTGAGAAATATATACCTCTTTTTGAAAGTATCCTACGATTTAAAACTGATTACTCAATTTCGAACTATAAAAATGTTATAAACAATTCAGAATTAAGAAATAATAAAACAAAAATTATAGATTCAGAATTTTTTATTAAAACAGCATTTGACATAAAATTTAATTTTGAAAACTCATTCAAAATAAAACAAAGTAACTCATCAGGAAATAACAATCAGGACTTGAGTAATTTACAAATTAATAATACTTTTAAAATTATAGTAAGACCCAAGAAAAATTGGTTTGTACTTTTTTTAAGCGATTACTACATACCAAATAGTACTCATAAAGCGGATGATTATTTATTTCTTGATTCAACTTTAAAATACATTACCGGTACTAAACGGTTTGAGTTTAATTTGACGGCAAAAAATCTATTAAATAAACGTATGTATACACAAACACAAACGTCTGACTATACCGTCTCAACTACTCAATATAATTTATTAGCAAGAACTATTATTGCAAGTTTGACCTATAATTTTTAATTCTAAAAATATAAACAACAAGAGCACCCTTTTGGGTGCTCTTTTGCTTAGTATTTACTAAGAGGGTATTCTTAACTTAACTAATTTATTTTTTTACAATTAAGAACTCTGAACGTCTGTTTTGTGCATGTTCTTCTTCAGAACAGTTTGTGCAAGAAACTTTCGGTTCAGTTTCTCCCATACCTTTGCCTGAGATACGTTCTTTTGCTATACCTTTTGAGATGATGTATTGTACCGTAGCCTTAGCTCTTCGGTCGGATAATCTCAAATTGTAGCTGTCGCTTCCTCTGCTATCGGTGTGCGATTTTGCATAAATCACCATATTCGGATACTCGTGCATTACTTGTACTAACTTGTCTAACTCCTCAGCGCCTTGTGCTGTGATGTTCGACTTGTCGTACTCAAAGTAAATCGGTTGTAATATAACTTCTCTCTCGGTGATGATTGGCTTGATTGGGGTTAGTTTTACTTCTATCACTTCGCTTCCGCCTTCACTCTGTTTCATCGTAGCACTTCCTGGCTCGTATCCACTTCTTGTTGCCGTTACGCCATAGCTTTGTTCACAAGCTAATCCGTATTTCGTTGCTCCTGATTCATCGGTGTCTTGTGTGCCTACTGATTTGTTTTTAGCATCTGTTACCGTTACTTGTGCTCCAGCTAATAATTTGCCTGTTTCTGCATCCATAACTTTCACTAAAGCATCCACACCACAAATCGGATCGGCTTGGAAAATATCGTCGTTCCCTTCTCTATTACTAGAGAAGTAACCTACCTTTTTCTCTTTATTGTAGCTAAACGCAAAGTCGTCTTTCTCCGTGTTTACCGGAGCACCAACATTCTTGGTTTCTTTTGTAGTGGTGTTGTATGTAAACACATCATAGCCACCAAATCCTGGTTTACCGTTTGACGCAAAGAATAGCACATGGTCATCCGTGATATAAGGAAAACTCTCGTTCCCTTCTGAGTTGACTCCACTTCCAAGGTTCTCTGGTGTACCATAGCTATCGCCATCAACACTTACTTTCCAGATGTCTTCGCCACCCATACCGCCTGGCATGTCTGATGAAAAATACAACGTCTTACCGTCTTTGCTGATACTTGGGTTTCTAACCGAGTATTCTTTACTGTTAATAGGTAATGCTTTGGCATTTGTCCACTTATCCCCTTCCCCTTTTGTGGCTTTGTATAAGTAGATTTGTCCGTATTTTAATTTCTTTGTTTTATCCTTTTGGAATTCACTTTGGTTGAAGCTCTCACTACCGTAGTAAATCGTACTACCATCAGAGGTAATAGCCGCAGGGCCATCGTGCCATTTGGTATTCAACTCCACTACTTCCGTAGCTTGACTCAAACTTCCGTCTGTGTTTCTTGTTGCCTTATAAAGGTCTAAGTACGGTTGTTCATCCATACCGTTTTTCTTTCTTGCGGTGTTTCTAGCACTCGCAAAATAAACCTCATTGTTATTGGTTAACTGCGCACCAAAGTCGGCCTTATCACTACTCACATCCGATTTCTTGATGTTGTATAACTTACTTTGTTGTTGGAGTTGTTGCACCACATTAGGGTTATTGGTAAACGCTTTAGCTCGAGCATCGTTTGGCTGCATCTTGGCAAATTGGGCCATTTGTTTGTTACTCTCCTGCATGTTCCCTTCTGCTTTTAACATTTGGGCATAACGGTAATACACCTCCGCCTCTTGTGGGCTCTCCACGGCCTTAGCATACCACGTAACCGCTTCCTTAGTGTTAAAAACATTGTAGTAACAATCGCCAAGCTGTTTGTAAACATAAGCATCCGCTTTGCCTTTCTCTACTAATTTGGAATAAGCTTGGGCTGCATCAACATATTCTAAACGATCAAATAGCTTATCCGCGTCTTTTGTGTCCTTATTCTGTGCATAAATACTTGTTGTAAGTAACAATGCAACGGCTGATATATATAGTCTTCTCATGTCTGTTCTTCTTTGAATAGATTAAAAATAACGCGGTGAACGTGATACCTTCTTGCTGAAATTAACATCAAACAACAAGATAACCTCGTGTGATGCCGGGGTAGTCACCTTTAAATCCGATACAATATGATCGTAGGCATATCCTAATTTTAAACTCGGTGTAATAGCATAATTCACCATCGCTCCAAAACTGTCGTCTAAACGATACGTCGCGCCAATCTCAAACTTCTCCTTAAATAAAAAATTTGTCGATACATCCAACGAAGTAGGCGCATCAAACGCACTCTTCAACATGAAAAAAGGCTTGAACTTTAAACTCTCATTCAAATCAAAAACATAACCCCCTGTTAAAAAATAATGACTCACCTCACTACCATAACTCCTACCATTAAAATCTAAATGCTGGGCCTTAACCATATTAGGAACAGACAAAGCCAAGTAGTACTTATTCGTATAATAAAATAATCCCGTACCAAAATTAAAATAACTATTACTAACATTCTTAGCAAATGAATCATCGTTAGGATCTGGTAAAGTAGGCGCAATCTCCGTAAAATAATCAACATTATGCAACGTTAAACCAGCCTTTAAACCTAAAGCTAATTTATGATCTCCTCCTAAATTCAATGTATAACTGAAATCACCATAAATATTGTTCTCCTCAACAGGACCAATCTTATCGTTAATAACCGATAGACCCATACCTACATTCTTCCCAACTGGAGCATGACCAAATAAAGTCGCAGTCGTAGGCGCATCCTCTATCTCAACCCACTGCTTTCTATACAACAAACCCATAGATAATGACTCCTTACTACCTGCATAAGCCGGATTCATAACACTCATATTATACATATACTGCGTATAATGAGGATCCTGCTGAGCAAACAAATCAGAACCAAAAACCGTTAATAGTAATACTACTAAATATATTTTTCTCATAAATGTATTGTTTAAAATTAACCGCTTAGCTCTATTAAAACTAAGCAGTTAATCCTTAATTTATTCTTTTAATCCTCTTTGTTTATATAAATCCATCCCGTTTTAACCTCGCCTCCGTATAACTCTATAACATAATAATACGTACCATCAGGTAAAACTGAACCACCGTTAGACTGACCATGCCAATCATTAACATAACTCGACTTACTATAAACCTCCTTACCATATCGATTAAATATCTCAACCTTCTGAGCACTTAACTTCAAATAATCATTTAAACCATCTCCATTAGGACTTATACCTTTTTGGATAGTACATAGAACATTATCAAATAATTGAGTTACTGATGAAGCACAATGTAATCCTGAATTATCTGTTAATTGACATGTGTAAGTTCCTGGGGCATTAGCTATTATTGTAGAAGCAGTACCTAAATTCTCTCCAGAAGGACCATACCATACAAAAGTATAATCAGTTACAGTAGCAACAGAAGTGGAGATTACGAAACTACTTCCTTGACATTCACCTACAAGAGTAAATGATGGATTGGAAACAACAGTTACAGTAACACTTCCAGTTATTGATTGAACACAAGAACCTAAAATAACATTTACTAAAGTATAAGTTTTTGTACCACCTATATGATTAAAACTAGCATTTCCTGAACTATCTAACACAATAGTTTGATTTGCAGTTCCATCTGAATAAGTAACTGTTGCACCTGGAGTTCCATTTACTGTTATTACAGAATTTCCATTTTCACAAATCGTATCATTTAAACTTGTAAAAGATGCTGTAATAGGGTTATCAATTGTAATAGTAAACGAATCACTTGAAGAACAAACACCTGAACCTACATTATAAGTAATAGTATATGAACCTGGCACAACGGAATTGGTCCAAGTAACAGTTCCTGAATTATCTACAGAAATATCAGCTGGTGAGCCAATAATCGAGTAGTTTCCACCCGATGTTCCAATTAAGGTTACATTAGCTACTCCTGCACTAAAGCAGTATGGTGTACTATTGTAGCTAATATCTGCTGTTGGTGGAGCAACAACCTCTATATCAAAACTTTTAACTCCTGAACAGAATGTTATAGTACTGTATATTCTAACCCAAATAGTTTGAGGATTAGAGGTATTAACATAAGTATTTGGATTAGTAATTGCATTTAGTCCAGCAACAGCATCCGCTTGCGTTAAATGATAAGTCACAATATAATCTGTTGGATTAGGGAAATTCGCTAAAACAACTGGTGTATTTTGCGTTAAATCAAATACAGGACTTGGCGTACAGATTGTTATATCATTTGGTTCAGGAGTATTTAAAGATAAATCAGGATAGAATTCTACCACAATTGTATCTTCTCCCACACAAGCAGAACCAATATAATGCGCAACTAATTTATATTCTCCGGCAGATGTAACATTTAAAGTTGCACCTGTTTGACCTACAAGTTCTGTAAATGGTAATGTGCTGTTTGCTCTGTAATACCAAGTAAATTCATATGGTGGTGCAGTCAATCCACTATCAATCACATACGATTGTCCCGCACAAAGCGCACTATTTCCTGTAACTGTTAAATCGGCACCTAAATCAACATTACCAATATCAAATTTACTTAAGAAAACTGCACTATCAAAAGATGAATCGTTTCTATCTCCAACTACAAACTTCATATGATATGTTTGTCCAGGAATTACTGTCCCTACTGCAGACATTGGCACGGTATAACCATTAAAATTAATAGGATCTACCACATCTGGCAAACCATTTTGCGGATTTCCAGTACCATAAAATTTATCAAAGAAAGCAGGATTAACAGAAGCACAACTTGAATTATACAAATTATTTCTAATTGTAGTTACAGCTACAGGAACGGGTGGTGATGACCCTGGAATTACTGCTAAATTGGTAGTAACTCCTGTTGCTGTATTGGTTAAGAAAAAGGCAAATGCATCAGAATAATCACACTGGAATGTACCGTATTCATCTGAAGCAAAGATAAAATCAAATTTTACTTGATCTGCAATTGGCACAAAATCAAATTCCAATTTAGACGAGTTATAATAATTCGAAACCGATTGTCCTACAGACTGCATGTATGTTAACAATTGAGCATCGCCTGGCCATGTACTTGTACCTTCAGAACCAGCTGTATTTGGTCCATCACAAGTATCTGCAGAACGTGTTGCCAAAATAATACCTTCATCTAGTCCAAACGAAGAACCATTTTTATTAAAATATCCTATTCCGTTTTGTTGGCCAAAATTTGTCCCTGTAGAATAAGTAATGTTAGAAACGATTCCGCAAGGAGAGGTTACTAACACATCTGTTACCAATTGTTGAACAGTATAGGTTGTTGGCGCTGAAACCGTAGAAGAATTTTCCGCAAAAACGGGTGGCAATACTTTGTTTATACACACATTAAATGATGCTGTCTGGTTTATTGCAGTTGTAGCAGACCAAACTCTAATGTAATAAGTTTGTCCAGCGACAAATGTGTTATTATAACTAAAATTATTTACATCACAATACAATAGCGTCAACGCTCCACATGTTCCAGAATAAACAGCATGCGATAAATCGGTTGTTGAACCAACTATATTATTAAAATTAATGATATGCGCTTGAGAAGTTGCTGTAAACGAGAACCAAACATCATCATCTGCTACACCACCACATGTTGATGCCGGTACACCAGAACCAGTAGAACCAGTTATAGTACCCGGTGTAACAACCGTACAATTTAAATCATTATTAACTGGAACATTAATTGCATTTGCACAATCATCATTATTTGGTTTAGTATAAAAATTAAATCCATTAGAATAATAACTAGCATCTGATGCTGAACAAATTGCTCTAACAAAATAAGTATAAGCTGTACCTGGATTTAAACCTGTTAATACAAATGGATTTGAATTAGCAACAGTACCTGCTGTTCCAGGAGCTGGAACTGGCGAACCAATTGGCAAAGCAATTACTTCCCATTGTGTTGCACTACCATTCTCTGTCCATGACAATTGCGCGCTATTATTAGTAACCGATGTAACAGATAAATTTGTAGGTTTAGGACACGTAATTGGTGGTGTACAATATATGGTTGCATCCCATCCTGCTGCTGTTCCTGTTGCATTTGATGTAAATACAAAGGTTAAACATCCAGTTGCTGAAGTTGATGTAAATGATGGTGGTAATGTTGTTCCTGTATAAGTACCAACAATTGGAGAAGTAATTAAGTTACCATCTCTAATAACTAAGTTATCTCCAGCCGCAATATTGAATGAATTAAACACAACAGTTACAACATCTCCCACATTGTCTGGGCATATTGTTGTTACTGAATTGGCATTATTTGAATATGCTCCAGTAGCACCTCCTGTATCATAAAAATGATCTCCCGCACAGAAGTGTGGAGTAGTACAGAAATTATACGGACCCGTCCAATAACTCACGTTACCAGGACCACAAACCGCTCGAATATAAACATCATAACATGTAATTGAGTTTAATCCTGTTATTGTATATGGATTAGTCGTTACATTTATACCTGTAGATGAAGCATTTGGTGCTGGTGAACCTTGTGGTAGAGTAATCACTTCCCATTGTGTCTCAGTATTTCCAGCTGTCCATGATAAAACACCATAATTATATCCAATGATATTCGCAGCAACAGCTGTTGGCTTTGGACAAGCAATTAAATTCAACATTACATTGTCAATAGCCGCAGGTGTTTGCACTCCTGTTGCATTATTATTTCTCCACTCAAAAACCAAACGCATGGTACCTCCTGCAAAAGAAGAAATGTTTAGCGCATCATAAACCTGAGTAACCCATGTAGCGGAAGAAGAAAAATCTATTCCTACTTTTATTCTACCTGCTCCAGCTGTAATCTGTGTTCCTGGATTAGGAGTAAACGTGGTAGGAACCATCCATACTCTAAAATAATCATTCGCATTCTCTCCTATTGAACGCCAATCAAATTTTAACTCTCCTTGAATTGCTCCTGCTGGAATATTAAAATCTTTATAGGCATGAACTACTGAAGTTCCTGTAATATTATAATTGTTGGTCGCTCCATCTGTATCTGAAATATAAATGGAATGTGTACCACCATTAGCTACTGCTGTACCTAATGCCCATTTATTAGGCTGAGCAACATTTGTAGACGAAATATTTGCTAATGTCCAACCTGTAACCGTTTCAAATCCGTCTGAAAAGTTTAAGTTCGTTGCAACTTGTGGTAAAGTAAATGTAAATGGACCTGACCAAACACTAAAGTTACCATCATTACAATCCGCTCGTACATAATATTGATACACAACTCCAGAAACACCATTGTATGTCCAGCCTGTGTTAGTATTCACTGTTGTACCAGCACCTGTTGGAAGACCATAAGGAGCCATACCAACTGAAACTTGCCATGATGTAGCTCCTGATGGATTACCCCATGATAAATCTGCTGATGTAGTGGTAATATTTGTCGCTGTTAATGCACTAGGTTGTGTACAAAATACTTGTTGAATTGTTAAAGTATAACCCACGGTTTGTGATGTAGCTGATGACGAAACAATAATATAATACGTCGTTCCTGCTGTAACTGCAAATGGATTAATATTTCTAGGATTACTATTCGTATTGGCCACACCTGCTAAACATGTAGCGCCTGGTGTACCAGGACAAGCATTATAAACATGGATACTTGAATTGGCTCCTGCTGGTGTTAATGTTATAGCAATATTTCCAGAAACAGTCGGTGTATACGTATAAAACACATCATTCCCTTGCATATAATTCGTAGCACTACCACTACACGTTAAGGGTTGTAAAATATCATTAGTATCGCCAAAGTTAGACGTATTATTTGTTGTTGTATAAGGTAATGAACCCACTACAATTGGCGCCGCACAAGCCTGACCAGGAATGGTAGTAGTAAAAGTACCCGTGGCACTTGACCATTCACTTGGAAAACCTGAAGGACAAATAGCACGTACCTTAAATTTATATGCTGTACCTTGTGTTAAACCCGTAGAAACCGTATAAGGATTCGTGGTTACAGGTGTATAGTTAGGAACACCTGTAAATGCAACCGCTTGAGGCTGAACCTCAATCTCCCATTGTGTAGCACCCACAGGACCCGTCCAACCTAAAGTAGCAAACGTAGTACCAATATTAGTAGAAGTTAACGTCGCTGGTGCATTACACGCCTCAACAACATTAATATTATCAATCAACCATCTATCTCCATTCTCATTAGTACGAACAAAGGCTAAATAAACATTTTGACCCGCATAAGTACTTAACGACACTACTTTCTCCTCATACACATTAAAAGTAGTATTTAAAGTATTTTCTGTCCAAGTAGCCGTAGGTATTGTAGTAAATGCCGCTGTACCTGTCTGTGAAGTAGTAGAAATTCTAACAGAAAATGTACTTCCATCATCCCCAGCTAAAGTCGTCCTAGTATAAAAACGTAATTGACCATTGGCAGGAACTAAAAATTGTTGAGTAACCAAATATTCCTCAGCTGTAACACCAGCCGTACCTGTAACTCTTGTTAAAAAGGCAGAAGTACCTGTGCCTCCATAAGCTAATGCAGCACTCGATGTAGTATTCCAGTTAACCGTACCAACTCCGTTATCAAAGGTAGTCCAACCTGTTGGTGGAAACGTACCCGATTCAAAGTTCTGTGTTAACTGACCATAACTAATCCAAGTGATGATAAGCAAAACAATTGAGAGTAGTTTTTTCATCGTAAGATTTTTGTTTTTTATAGTTTGTTATTAATCAAATATTAACAAAAGTATATATTTAAAAATTAGGATTTTAACAAATCGTTAAAATTTAAAATATAAACGACAAAATGTTATTTTTTTATTAAATCAATTTTCTAAATTTGTTAAAAATTAGAATCCTTTGAAGAAAATATACTTTGCCTCAGACCAACATTTTGGCGCACCCACTGCTGAATTGAGTTTTCCACGAGAACAAAAATTTGTACAATGGTTAGATGCTGTAAAAATAGATGCTGAAGCTATTTTTCTTTTGGGTGATTTATTTGATTTTTGGTTTGAATACAAAACAGTTGTTCCAAAAGGATTTGTACGTGTATTAGGAAAATTAGCTGAGATTAGAGATAGTGGAATTCCCATCTATTTTTTTGTAGGCAATCATGATTTATGGATGCATGATTATTTTGAAAAAGAATTAAACATCCCTGTTTATCACAACAATCAAGAGTTTACATTTAATGCAAAAACTTTTTTAATAGGTCATGGCGACGGAAAAGGACCCGGCGACTTAGGATACAAACGCATGAAAAAAGTATTCACACATCCTTTCTCGAAATGGTTGTATCGATGGTTACATCCAGATATTGGGGTACGGCTAGCACAATATTTATCTGTTAAAAATAAATTGATATCGGGAGAAGCCGACGTTCATTTCTTAGGCGAAGACAACGAGTGGTTAATACAATATTGCAAACGAAAATTAGAAACAAAGCAGTACGACTATTTTGTATTTGGACACCGACATTTACCGATGACCATTTCTTTGAACCCCAATTCACAATACATTAATTTAGGCGATTGGATTGGCTATTTTACCTATGGTGTATTTGATGGCGTACAATTTGAGTTGAAAGAATACAAATAGTTTCAAATTTGCGTGAGGGATAGAGGCGGCATCCTTTTTTTTACTGTGCCAAAGGAAGGAAAAAAAAGATACAGCCGAAAGCCCGACCTGAAAGGGCACGCCCAAATTCAGATTAATAAAAACGGCTTAAGGTGTTGCGATTTATTCTTTTTCCAATTCTTTTTCAATATCTAAATTTCGGAATTGAGGAGAAAGTCCTCCCATAGTAATTACAACTACTAAAGTCATGATTCCTCCAAAAACAACCGCATTTACCGTACCCATTAATCGAGACGTGAGTCCGCTTTCAAATGCTCCTAATTCATTGGACGAGCCTACAAATATGGAATTTACAGAAGAAACTCTGCCTCGCATAGTATCAGGCGTGTACAACTGCAAAATTGTTTGACGAATGACTACCGAAATTCCGTCGAAAACCCCACTTAAAAACAACGCTACAACCGAAACCCAAAAATCAGTTGAAAGCCCAAACACTATTATAGACAACCCAAAAAAGAAGACGGCAACTAAAAGCTTTTTCCCTGCCTCTTTATTCAAAGGAATATATGTTGCAACTAACATAGTTAATAAGCCTCCAATAGCAGGTGCCGCTCTAAGAATTCCAAAACCTTCAGAGCCTACTTTTAAAATATCTGTTGCAAATACGGGCAACAAAGCAATGGCACCCCCAAATAAGACGGCAAACATATCTAAAGAAATAGCATTTAAAATGGTTTTGTTTTGAAAAACGAAATGCAAGCCTTCTTTTAAACTTTGCATGACTGGTTCGCCTCGTTTGGGATTTAAAATTGGTTTTTTATCAATTTGAAGCAGACCAAAAATACCCACTACAACACAAACCACTACAATACACATGGATGCAAAAATACCAATCCAACCAATTAAAAAACCCGCTAATGCCGGACCAAAAACCGCTGCAATTTGCCAAGTAGAACTACTCCATGCAGCTGCATTAGGTTTTTCTTTATTAGGGACAATTAATCCTAATAAACTAAACACTGCAGGAATAATAAAAGCACGAATGATGCCACCAACAAATACCAATCCATAAATAGCAAAAAGTATAGTATCTTTTTCTAACTGCGCTGCAATATCTGTTTTTACTAATAAACAAAAAGCTATACTGATTAAGGCCAAACCAGAAAAACACTTAATTAACATGCTCTTTTTTTCTGATTGATCCACTATATGACCTGCAAATAAAGCCAAACTAATTGCCGGAATCACTTCCATTAACCCAATTAAACCAAGCGACCAAGGGTCTTTAGTAAGGCGGTACACTTCCCATTCGATTAACACAAATTGCATGGACCAAGCCAATACAATACCGAGACGCATAAATAAAAACCATTTAAATTCTTGGATTCGAAGTGATGAAAAGGGGTCTTTTTTAGTCATAATGTACTTTTGAAAAACAAAGGTCGGAAAGATTTTTAAAATGTATTATACTTTGAAAGTAATTTAACGAATATCTTTTAACTGCAATTGCAAATTAATTTTCCCTTTCCATTCATTTTCCTCTATAGAATAAACCGCTTCAAAACCTTGTTTATTTTTTAAAACATCTAATTTAGTTCCCAATTTAAAACCAACGACACCAAAACTTTCACTACCCTTTTGTTTTACAAACCCTCTAATATGTTCGTCGTTTGCCCCTATTGTTTTGGCATAACCTGAATCTTTGAGATGAGAAGAATAAAAAACAGGTGTCATGTTGCCGGGCCCAAATGGTTCAAATTGTTTTAAAATACGAATTAACTTTGGAGAAATATCAACGAGGTTAATTGCTGCATCGATTTCAATTTCAGGGGTTCGTAAATCGGGATGAATCGTTTCCTGCACCACTTTTTCAAAAGCCTTTTTGAACGCTACATAATTCTCTTCTTTCAGAGTCATGCCAGCTGCATACATGTGTCCACCAAATTGTTCCAAATGTTCCGCACATGCTTCTAAAGCATTATACACATCAAAATCTTTAACCGAACGAGCAGAAGCAGCTAACTTATCACCACTTTTAGTAAAAACAAGAGTAGGACGATAATAATTTTCAACCAAGCGAGAGGCTACAATTCCGATTACTCCCTTATGCCAATCTTCCTGATAAACAACGGTTGAAAACTGATTTTCTTCATTATTCTCAATAATTTGTGCCAGCGCTTCTTTAGTAATTTTTTGATCCAATTCCTTTCTATCGGCATTGTGTTGTTCAATTTCAGAAGCAAAAATTTCGGCTTGATCTAAATCATATTCCGTTAAAAGAGCCACCGCTTCATTGCCATGTTTAATTCTTCCTGCAGCATTGATTCGAGGAGCAATGACAAAAACTACATCCGAAATTGTCAATTCCTTTTTTTTGATATTTTGCACCAGGGCTTTAATTCCTGGCCTTGGATTAGAATTAATGACCTGTAAGCCAAATTTAGCCAAGACACGATTTTCTCCGGTTATTGGCACAATATCCGCTGCAATGGCGGTTGCAACCAAATCTAAATAAGGAATTAATTCAAACATCGTAATATCGCGTTTAAACGATAAAGCCTGAATTAGCTTGAAACCAACACCACATCCACACAATTCATCATAAGGATAAAAACAATCTTCTTGTTTAGGATCTAAAACCGCAACCGCATTTGGGATTTGCGCTCCAGGTCGATGGTGATCACAGATTATAAAGTCGATTCCCTTTTCTTTCGCATACGCCACATGATCAATAGACTTAATCCCACAGTCAAGCGCAATGATTAGTGAAAATCCATTGTCGTCGGCAAAATCAATGCCTTGATAAGACACCCCATATCCTTCGTTATAACGATCGGGAATATAGGTAGCGACATTCGGATAATAACTTCGCAAATAACTAGAAACCAACGAAACAGCGGTTGTTCCGTCTACATCATAATCGCCAAAAATTAAAATATTTTCTTGATTTTCAATGGCTAATTCGATACGAGCCACAGCTTTATCCATATCTTTCATCAAGAAAGGATCGTGCAGGTCGTCAAGAGTGGGTCGGAAAAATTGTTTGGCTTGATCGTAGGATTCAATCCCACGTTGTAGTAATAAAGTAGCGACAATTTCGTCTACTTGCAGTGCATTTTGTAAGGCTTGTACTTTTTCTTTTTCTGGCTTAGATTTGATAGTCCAACGCATAGTTTTATATGAATTTGAAATTATAAATTATGATTTTTGGCGTATAGTATTGAATTGTAAATATATGAAAATTTTTATTTCACGCAGATTGAAAGGATTTAAAAGGATTTTTTCACTTATCACTTTTGCCTTTTCACTTATAACTTGGATCTTTTTACTTTTTTACTAAAGCGACTCTTTCAAACTGGATGCCATCCCAACCAAAAATCATAAAATTTCTTATATTTTGATGATCGGTCCCTTCAGGTGTATTTTGAACATCTTGGAAGTATTGACCGAATAATTCTAAGGTGTCTTTTTGGCTCAATTGTTCCTGTTTTGCATACGCAAATACTTTACACGATCCATTATTTTCACCTGCCTGATTAAAGTGGTTGCCGTTTTTAAAAGCTGTGGGAGTAAAATGGTAGTTTTCATCAATGAAAGCGATGAAATCTTGGAAGGATTTTATTTCTTTATTCATCATCTTCTTTAACTTTTAAAGCTGTTGGTTTAAGTATATTAAAAACAAGAAAATCTAGAAAAACATTAGACATTTCATATTGTATGCTTATTTTAAAAACACTTGCATTTAAATTTAATTTATCATCTTCTTTAAAGTGCATATATTTTCTATTCAACAACACTAAAATAGAGTCTCTAGATTTAAGAACCTCATCTTTTTTTGAATAATCAAGATTAGCAATTTTATTGGATAATTTTTTCACTAAATTATAACATGAGTCGCATTTCTTTAATTCGTTAGGATAATTTTTATACTTATCACAACCTTTTATGTAAATATCATTATAATTTAGTTCATTTTGCTTTGTAATATCAGTTATTTTATTCAATAAATAAAAACAATTATCATCTTTCATATTCTTTTTACATGAATAAAAAAAAGTTAAAAAAATTAAAATTAATATTTTTTTCATGTCTTAAGTTTTATGAAATTATATTGAATAAATCACTTCTTCCCCGCCACACAAACCACAATTTCACCTTTAGGAGGCTTGCTTTCAAAGTACTTCAATACTTCTTCCGCAGTTCCCCTCACCGTTTCTTCGTGTAATTTAGACAATTCACGGGATACGGTAACGTGTCGGTCCGCACCAAAATACTGAATAAATTCGGCTAAGGTTTTCAGTAATTTATGAGGAGACACATATAAAATCATGGTACGAGTTTCTTCTGCTAATGCTAAAAAACGAGTTTGTCGGCCTTTCTTATCTGGCAAGAAGCCTTCAAAAACAAATTTATCATTTGGCAACCCACTATTCACCAATGCAGGTACAAAAGCAGTCGCACCCGGTAAACATTCCACTGCAATTCCGTTTTCAACACAAGCACGGGTCAAAAGAAATCCTGGATCAGAAATCGCAGGAGTTCCCGCATCTGAAATTAATGCTATCGTTTCCCCAGCCTGCATCCGTTTTACTAGTGTTTCTACTGTTTTATGTTCGTTGTGCATATGATGACTTTGCATAGGCGTACCTATTTCAAAGTGTTTGAGCAACTTACCACTATTACGTGTATCTTCTGCTAAAATACAATCCACTTCTTTCAGCACTTTTATGGCTCTGAAAGTCATGTCTTCAAGGTTACCAATGGGCGTGGGAACGATATAGAGTTTTGACATTTAAGTTTATAATTTAGAAATTAGAAATACAATCTCTAAAATCATTATTTAAATTTATTTTCTACGATTTCTAAGAAACGAGTTTCATATTCATCCTTTCCAGACCAATTATTGTAATCCGGTTTTACAAAATCTAACACAAAAGACCTAGCCTCATCTAACGAAGTAAAAGTATTTAGTTGAGAAATAACACGATTTAAATCTTCGGTATTACCTGCAAAAAGATTCTTTTCAAAAGCTATTTTATCGTTTAAAGTCAACACAATCCCTTTTCCAACATTTCCTTCTGTTTTTGCGGCTACTTTAGGTTCTTCAACAACAGGTTTTACTTCTTCCACTACACTTTCAGGCTTTACTTCTTCCACCTTTTGTTCTTCAACAATTTTTACATCATCAAAAACAGGAACAGGAATTATATCTTCTTTTTTAACAAACAAAGTATCTTGATAATCGTGCACTAAAACCTCATCAATAGTAATTTGTTTTGTGACTTTGGTACCAATAATTGTCGTTTCTTTAGGCAATTCAGTGGTGATGTTTTCTTTTTTTGCATCGCCTATTGGATCAGGCAAGATTACTTCTTCCGTTTCCTTTTTATCCTCAACTACTTCAACAACATTACTAACAACTTCATTAAAAATAGGTGCATCATGTGTAACCTTTACATTTTCCATTAACTCTTGCTCAATTTTTTCTATATTTTCTGGAGAAGCCAACTCCACTACTTCATCTTCCAATTCTTCCTCTGGAATTTCAATCGTTCCAACAATCACTTTTTCAACTTTTTCTTCATATGCTGCAACCCCCATATCGCTTTCTATCGTTGTGAAATTTTCTTCATAGAAACGCAACAAAGTTAATTGGTCGTACAATTTTTTTACATCGTTATGCAATTGAACAGTATCTTTATAATTATTCATTTTTAATAAACGATGAGCAAGGCTTACTAATTCGGCTTCGATTTTTTTCTTCATAACTTTTTGCAGAATAAATTAAGTTGTAAACGATTTTTAATACTTTTGTTATACTTACAAAGTTACTATTTTTTACACATGTAAGCCTAAAGTTTTAAAAAATGTTTCTCGAAAATACCGTAAATCAAGAAGAACAATTTGGCTGGATTGAAGTAATCTGCGGCTCTATGTTTTCTGGCAAAACAGAAGAATTAATTCGTCGATTAAAAAGAGCCCAATTTGCCAAACAGAAAGTTGAAATTTTCAAACCTGCAATTGACACGCGCTACCATGAAGAAATGGTGGTTTCACACAACAAAAATGAAATTCGTTCTACTCCAGTACCAGCAGCAGAAAACATTAGAATTTTAGCTCAAGGTTGCGACGTAATAGGTATTGATGAGGCCCAATTTTTTGACGATGAAATTGTAGCTGTTTGCAATGATTTAGCGAATAGTGGAATACGTGTAATTGTAGCCGGATTAGACATGGATTTTAAAGGCAATCCATTCGGTCCTATGCCTGCATTAATGGCTACTGCAGAATACGTTACTAAAGTACATGCCGTTTGTACAAGAACAGGTAATTTAGCCCATTTTAGTTATAGAAAAGCCACAAGTGAAAACCTAGTTTTATTAGGTGAAACAGACGAATACGAACCTTTAAGTAGAGCTGCTTATTATAAGGCTATGCGAGAAAGTAAAGAAGAAGAATAATGAACTTCATTATTCTTCTTTAAAGCTAATTTACTTTTATTGAAATATTTTTATTTGAATGCAACATAAACTTTGCTTCTTTATACTCAGGAGGACCAA
This sequence comes from Flavobacterium indicum GPTSA100-9 = DSM 17447, assembly GCF_000455605.1. Classification (NCBI taxonomy): domain Bacteria; kingdom Pseudomonadati; phylum Bacteroidota; class Flavobacteriia; order Flavobacteriales; family Flavobacteriaceae; genus Flavobacterium; species Flavobacterium indicum. The sequence continues at coordinate 282,387 of NC_017025.1, read as the reverse complement.
AATAGCCTCGAACATTATTTGAAAAACCAAAATCTTCCGTTGGAATTTTAAAAAAATTAGAATCTAATTTATTATTTAAATTTTCATCATGAAATATACAAACAGCGTATTCTCCGACTGGAATATTATCAAAAACAATAATAGCTTTTTTATTTTCAATTTTTTGAGTTTTCCCATAAACAAATACTTTTAAAAAAGTTTTTTCACTATTACATAACCCAACAACCACTTGACCTTTATTGTTTTCGAAACCAGTAACTTCTATAGTTAATTTTTTATTTTGACCTACAATTGTATTCATCAAAAACAAAAACATTATTAAAAAAACTTTAAACATAATTTACAGTTTAGTATTAATCATAGTCTTTTCTTTTTCCACTTCTTTTTGTTCTTTTTCTATTTCAAAATTCTCATTTTTCACATTTTTACTATTCCCAAAATGATACGTAATTCTGAAATTATACATACGTGTATCCTGTTTTTCTTTGTAATAAGCGTTTAAATTATCAAAAATACTAAACCCATGAATTTTATTAGTATTAAATAAATCATCTACTCCAATTAATACTTTTAATTTTTTATTAAAAAAGGATTTAGTTATCGAACAATTAAAAAACTGAATAGGCTCTATTAAGTCGAAAATTTGATAAGTCCCCTTAGACACTCTAGAATATTGAGCGATAAATTTTGTTTGATAAGGCATGTTAAATTGTGCATTAATATTATAAAACCAAAATGGTTTCCTCTCAAAATTGTATACATAATCACCTACATCATGGTTATTGTAGGCAATATTAAAATACAAATAATTAAGCTTATCGGGTGAAGAAGAATTATCCTGAACATATTTAACACCTTTTGATATAATTTCTAAAGGTAATGGAAATGAAAGATTAATATTTGTATTTCTGATAGTATAAAATGTTTTAAAGGAATCATTAGTTAAAATTGAATTGGGTTCAACTTGAAAATATCTAAAATTGGAACTTCTTAAAAAAGAAAAATTATATGTTAAATTAAAAAAGTTCATAAAACTAATACCTGCTCTATAATTACTAGAAAAATTAGCTCTCAATAACGGATTCCCAATTTCAGAATTATAACTATCGAAATTTCCAAAGTTATTAGGATCTAAATAAGAATACGCAGGAATCTCAATTTTTCTACTATAATTACAGAACAATTTCAACATTGAATTTACTGCGTAATTAACTGAAAAAGAAGGGAATAAATTTGAATATTTTAATTCATTTAATCTATTACTATTCAAATCACTTGAAAACTGAACCAATTCCCATCTTAAACCTCCAGTTAAATTAATATTCCATATTTTCTTTTTTAAGTCGAAATACGAAGCAAAAGAACTTTGGTTAAAAAAGAATTTTTTATATTCATTAAAATTAGCATTTAAATCATTAATATTGTTTTGATTTAACAAATAATTTCCATCATTATGTACTTGCAAAATATCGTATTTAAAACCTAAATTATACTTTAAATCTAAATTAGAAAAACCTGAGTTTAAATCTGTTTTTACATAAAAATTAGATGAATCAAAATCAAAAAACAATTTTCCATACTGTGGATTATTATTAATCAATTGTTCAGAATATGAACTTTGCTTTTTATTTAAATTAGAATAATATAAAACAACATCAAAATTGGCATTATCAGACAATTTATTTTGTAATTTTCCAACCAATTCATTAAAAGTTTTATTATCATTTGATGTAGTAGAGTTATTCAAATTTAATGATGAGGCTCCATTAAGATTAAAAAAATCTCCACTATTATTTAAATAAATATTATAATTATTCAATACATAATTAAAAATTAATTTAGACTTTTTAGAAAGATTAAAATTTAAAGAAGGCCTAAAGAAAAAGACCCTTTTGATTGGAGTAGACACATTCTCTCTAACATAATTTTGGACTGGATTAAAATAAGAAAATCCATAATCTGAAGTAGTAGCTTTTTCAGATTCATAATAGGTATAGCCACTATACAAATTAAATCCCACTTTTTTATATGTACCATTTAAAATAACAGAAGGAGTAATTTTATCATAATTATTTTTAGAGTAAAAAAGCCCCATACTACCATTAATTCCTTTAACACCCTTACCTTGAGTAATTATATTAACTATCCCTCCAGAAGTATTTGCATCATATGCAGCACCAGGATTTTCAATAATTTCTACTTTTTCAACGTAATTGGCCGGTAAACTTTGTAAATAAGTGTTCAAATCTTCTCCTCGTAAATTAGTTTGAACACCATCTAAATAAACAACTAAGCTCTTCCCATTTATGGAAAAACCACCTCCAGTTGGAGCCATCATAATTCCTGGCAACTTAGAAATTGCATCATAAGATGTTCCTGAATCATATACTGGATTATCTTTAATTTGAACTATTGTTTTATCAGCATCAACTTTTATAAATTTGTTTAAATTGGATTTAACCACAACAGTTTCAATTTGTTTTTGAGTCGCTTTACTTTTCAACTCCATCAATAAATAAGTTGTTTCTACAAAGTCTTTATCTCTTGTAGAAAAATCCAAAATTCCAACTTCATATCCTGACGAACTTACTTCGAATTGGAAATCAACATTATTTTCTGGTAATTTAAACTCAATAAAACATTCCGTAAATACTTTACTAAAGACGAGTTTTTTTTCATCATTGTTTATTGTAAATACATTGATTTTTTTATCTGTAATTACATTTTCACATAAAATATCATCTGTTTTTATTTTAAGAACTATTTTCTTTTCTTGAGAAAAAACAATTTGTAAAAAGAATAAAAAGAAAAGAATTTTTGATAATTTAAACATTTTAATATAATTTATATAATCCATTAAAACTCATAAACATTTTATTGTTTAAACTTGTAAAGGAAGCTTTAACTTTAAGGTTATTATTATTGGAAGCGTTTTCAATTTGCACATTAACAGCAAAAGAAAGTTCGTTTTCGAAAATTGGATTAACAAATTTTACTTTGTCAATAGATTCTAAAGAAATATTTTCATTTTTTACAGCTGACATTATTATTTTTTTTAAAATATAGAGTTCTACTACTCCAGGCACAATGGGATAATTTCTAAAATGCCCATCAAACAAACTATGGCTAAAGTTTAAATCTATTTGACATGTGAATTGATTGTCAACGCTAGTCAAATTTTTAATTTTAAATACACCTTCGAGTTCCATACTATTTATTTACTAGAATCAAAATGCAATGTCATATCACAACTCATAATCTCAATTCCATCAAAAAAAGACTTTGCCTTGACAGAAATTAAATCATTAAATTCCATCATTAAATTAATTTCAGATTCTATAACATCGTGAATTTTTAACTCAAATTGTTCTTTTTTTAATCTACTTATTGATCCAATCATACCTATTTTGTTACCATGCAAATAACCATAAAACAAAGCTGAAGACTGAGCCAAATGTTCAATCACACCATGATATTCGAAATCTGAGTTACTAACAAAAACACTATCTTTAATCTGATAACTAGTATGGGCTTTAGATCCATCTATTTCTAATAAATTATCTACTAACAAAATTGGGGATCTTTGCGGAACATAATTCTCAACATTTTTAGCATCTACAAGCATATTTTCTAAATAATTAATTTCTATTTTAGCTACAAAAACTTAAATACTTTATTTCATATTTTTTATAATGATAGCAGCATTAGTCCCTCCAAAACCAAAAGAATTTGACAAAAAAGTATTAATTTCTTTACTTTCAGTTTTTGTAATTAGAGGCAACTGTTTACAGTCTTCATCTATTTCCTCAACATTAATATTTGGAGCAATAAAACCATTTTTCATCATTATGATTGAATAAATTAGTTCACTTGCTCCCGCCATCCAACATTCATGACCTGTCAACGACTTTGTTGAAGAAACGGGCGGGCAAGTTTCACCAAATACATTTAAAATGGCTTTTGCTTCATTAATATCTCCAACAGGAGTAGATGTAGCATGCGCATTGATATAATCAATCTCACATTTATTAATACCTGCAATTTGTACTGCTTTTTCCATAGCTCTTTGCGGACCACTTACATTAGGGGTAGATAAATGGTCTGAACCATTAGAACTGAAAGCATACGATAAAATTTCCCCATAAATTTTAGCTCCTCTTTTTAGGGCACTTTCATATTCTTCTAAAATTAATATTGCACCACCACCACTAGGCACCAATCCATCTCTATTTTTATCAAAAGGCCTTGACGCTTTTTGGGGATTAGTGTTATTTTTAGAAAAAACACCTAATGCATCAAAAGTTGCCATTGAAATTAATCCAGTCTCTTGAGCACCTCCACAAATAACTACATCTTGCTGTCCACATTTAATTAAATTGTAACCCAATCCTACAGAATGAGAACCACTTGCACATGCGGCACTAATAGTTAAATTAATTCCTCTAATTTTAAAAATAGTAGCTAAATTCATGGTAACGGTGGAATTCATACTTTTAAATATATGAGACGCTCCAAGTAAAGACGTGTCTTTTTTTAACTTCAACAAATCTAAAGATTCAGATGAATCAACGACAGTACTATCATTACCAATCAAAATTCCTACTTCATTAGATTCGAAAAAAGTATCATTGATGTTAGCGTCTTCAAGCGCTCTTTTCAATGCTATATATGCATATTTTGTAGGCTGACCAATACCCAATCTCTGTTTTCTTGATAAAAATTGACTTAAATCTGGTTCGCTAACATAACCCGTTAATCCAGATTGATAACCAAATTTTATGCGCTCTTCATCAAATACGATACCTGATTTTCCTTCAAAAAGAGATTGTTTTACCTCATCAATAGATTCACCCAAACAAGAATGAATTCCTAAGCCTGTTATTACTACTCTTCTTTCCATATTTATGTATGCATTCCACCGTTAACAGAAATTACCTCACCCGTTATATAGCTACTATCATTTGAAACTAAAAACCCTACACATTTAGCTACTTCTTCAGGATTACCAAATCGATTCATCGGAATTGTATTTTTAAGTTGGTCTTGATTTAAAGGGCTTGTCATATCTGTAGTAATAAAACCTGGCGCTACAGCATTTACTCTTACATTTCTTTTAGCAAACTCTACAGCTAAAGACTTAGTTACACCTATCAATCCTGCTTTAGCAGCTGCATAATTTGCCTGACCGGCAATACCTGTTAAACCCGCTACAGATGCAATATTTACAACAACGCCAAATCTTTCTCTTAACATATCGCCAATTACTGCTTGTGTTACATTGTAAAAACCGCCTAATGAAGTATTTATAACATTGTTCCAGTTATCCTTAGTCATCATTAAAAAAACACTATCATTTATTATACCGGCATTGTTAACAAGAATTGAAATCTTTTTACCTAGATTCTTCAATTTCCAATCCTCAATTGCCTTTGCAGTCTCTTCAAATGAACTCACATCAAAAGCAATTGTTTCAGCAGAATAACCCATTTTTTTTATTTCTTCTTCAACCAAATTTGCTGCCTCTTTATTACTTTTATAATTAATCAGAACATGGATATTTTTGCTTGCTAATTCATGACAAATTGCCCTACCAATTCCTCTTGACCCACCTGTAACGATAGCTATCTTATTTTCCATTGAAGATTTAGTTTAAACTAATTTTAATTTCCGTGTTCTGATTGATACTAATTTTTGCATCATTATATTTAGGCGGACCAAACTTTCCTTTAGCATTATTTGAAAAACCAAATTTTTCAATAGGCATACCATATTCATTAGTATCTAAGTTATTATTATTGTTTTCATCATGAAATAACGAAACAGCATATTCTCCACTTGGAATATTATCAAAAACCACTAAAACTTTTCCATTAGTAATTTTTTCAATTTTCTTATAAGTAAATTCTTTTAAAAACTGAACTTCCTTATCACAAATCCCAAGAATTAATTGTCCTTTATCATTATTAAAACCATTTACTTCAATAGTTAATTTATTTTGTGCTTTACTTGACATGGCAAAGCTTAGTATTATAAAAAAAATTAAATTTCTCATTTTTATTAATTTTTAATTTGATATTTTTTGCTACTTGGTTAATAAAGCTTGTGTTTCTTCATAAAGAAAAAGATGTAAATCATTTAAACAGTTAAAATCGGCAAAATTTTCCGCTTTAACCTTAACTTTATATTCTTCCTCAAGATATACGACTAAATCAATTAAATCTAAACTATCTAAACTTAAGGCTTCCGTAATCTTTAACTGATTATTAATCCCATGATTTATTTCAAATTTTTTTGCTAAAAACAAATTCACTTCATTTCTAAAATTTTCAAATTGCTTTTCCATTTAATACTATTTTTGGTTTATTTAAATTATTTTATATGAGTATATTTTTTTCAATGCAATTTTGAATTATCGTTCTATTGCATTTTGTAACATTTTTACTAAAAATAACATCGGTTATATCTGCATCAATTTCATAAGACAAATGAGTATTTTTATCCAATAAAAAATTGTTTTCTCCTAAGGAAAAGAATGCATATTTTTTAGAATTAAACTTTAACTTTTTTAATTTCTTATTGGTATTCGATTGATTTTCTGTAGCCTTTAAATTGGTAATATCTAACCATCTATGAATATATAACCAACCATCCCATTCTAACGGATTTGCCTTAACAACTTTTTCAAGGATTTTATATATATTAATAATTGAACTTTTACTAAAATCCTCCCTAGACATACTTCTATCCGGATGAATTAAATCAAAAGAAGTAATCTTCATTTTATTTTTTCTAATTCTAGTTGAAATAACAGGTAATATTGGCACATTAAACGCATAACTTAATGAAGGAAGACCATATTTTACTTTCACAACCTGTCCCATAAAGCTAAGCTCAACTCTATTTTTACTTTCAAACTTCATTATTCCATCCAAACCACTATTTCCGTCAACAAACATTAATAATATGAATCCTTCATTTAATAATTCCTTTGCTTTAAAAACAAAAAGTTCATCTTGAACAGACAAATATTGTATTTCTTCTATATCAATTGAAGGGTGTGCTTTTTTGTATTCCTGAAGACCTTTATTACTCTCGTCAATTATATTTTTTTTAACTGCAACTGTTTCATTTACTGCTACTATAAATTTTTTATTATTCTTAATTAAATAGGATGAAATTAGATGATATGAACCATAATGAAATCCAGCTATAATAAAACCTTTATCCGTATTTGGAAAAACAAAATCTTCATCATTAATAGTGTCAATCAACTTAAAGTTCAATCTTTCATACTTAGCTAAACTTGAATTAAAAAAAACTTTCATAAAATTTTTATGGTGATCTTTATAATTCATGTTGGGTAAAAAAACCTGAAAACTTGCCGAACAAAATGCTTCAGAAGCACTTAATTTTCTTTTATTGATCATCCAAGATTTTTTAAATTCTGCTTCAATTTTCCTTAATTTTATAGCATCAATATCAAAAAAACAAGCCTTAATTCCTTTTATCATTCTTTCTAATTTTATAGTATGAAAAAACAAAACCGTACACAATCCTAAAAGCTAGAATTAATGTTATAACATATCCCAAGAGATAATCGAGATTATTCTTTATTGAATGAAAAGTTTTTATTCTTTTAAAAAAAATATCAAAATTTAGCACTATATATTTTGTAATTAAACACCAAATGAATAGCATAAAAACAAAATACAACACTGCATAAACTTTCACTATAACTATCTCATTTTTTCTTGAACCATTTAGTTTTATTAATGAAACTAAATATGCATTTGCTTTAGCTCTAAGATTTGGAATTTTTAAAACATCCGAAAAAACCCAATATCCATCAAACTTAAAAAAGGGATTAAGATTAAATAAGATTATACCAAAATTGATTGTAAAAAATAAAAACAACAGATTTTTATAATCATTTAACCAATAAAAAAGACCTATTAAAATCAAATTAATAAACAATTGAAAATAAATTCCTCCTAAATTGACTATAACTTTTTCAAATTTATTTAGCTTCCAAATTTGTGTAAGATTTGTATATAACGCAGGATAAATAAAATAGAAGCCAAATCCAATTTCCTTTGGTATTATTTTAAATTTTAAAGAAGCTACAACATGACCTAATTCATGAATTAGCATAATAAAAACTAAAAAGAAAAAAGAAAAAAACCATTCTATTTTAAATTCTGCCATTTGATTATAAAAAGATAGGTTTTTATAAATAAACAAACTACTAATTACTAATTGAAAAATAAAAGCGGTCCAAAAAAAATTCAAATGAAATAACTTAATTAAGAATGAAAAATAATTAAGATGTTTTTCAGGTTTGATTACTGTAAATATTTTTTTTACTGGATTTTTACTATCATTCAATTGTGAATTAAACAATGGTGTAATTTCATTTTCTAGAAACTGATGTAATTTTAAAATAGTGAAATTTTCATAACCTTTAATTCCTTTAATATCATCAACAATTTCATCTTCAGATATCGATTTTTTAATTCTCGACAAAATCATATAAACAACTTCTCCAACTAGAAAACTCTTTTCATTTATTTCTAATATAAATTGATTTTCTTTGTTTTTAGTTATTTGAAAGTTATTGTTTATCATTAATTTAAGATTTGAAAAAACTTAAGATTAGAAATCTAATCTTAAGTTTTAAAAATTATTTAAAAATTGAAGTGCGTACCTACTTGCACTGAACCTGGACCAGTATGAATATCAATATTCACATCGCTATCTGAAGCAGCAACCATTTCAAATCGCTCTTCTAATTGCGAAATCGTTAATCCGCTTTCTAAATTATTTTGCTTCATGGTAGTGTCCTTCAATACTTACTGAGCTATCACCTTCTGCAACTGTTAATTCAAATCTTTCTTCTAATTGAACAATTGACAAACCATTCTCTAATTTTTCGATGTTTTTCATTTTATTTAATTTAATTTTAATTGTCTCCTAAACATTTTAAATCAGTTAGGACTCTGATTCACTTGCGCAAGTATTTTTTATTTATTAAATCATATAATTATTTACTATGAAATCTATTAACAACCAATTTTAATTATCATAATCAAATCTTTGGATCAATAATTCTGTTTACCTTAACCATTAAAATCATTAAAAGTTAATAGTAGTATCCATTTATCAATTTTTATATTCTCTAAAATATTTGTATTTCTACCTTTGTAGTTTTTTAACTACCTTTTAAAGGCTTAGCAAAGATATTTAATCAAAAAAAAGCTACATCAACTGAATTCAGGGGTTATACTGATAAAATTGTGTTAATTGCATTACTTGCATAATATCATTACATTTGTTTAAAAAAAAGTTGAATAAAGCTATTAGTAATATTGTTAAAACTTTAGGTTTTACAAATGTTGAAAATATAGACCACATTTCTATAGACAGTCGTTCGTTACAAAACGGGAATTCTACTTTGTTTTTCTGTTTAAAAGGACACAATCACGATGCGCATCAATATATAGAAGGATTAATTCAAAAAGGCGTTGAATATTTTGTAGTTGAATACATTCCTTCAGAAGTTAAAGACAAAGCACATTTTTGTGTGGTTAATAACACCACTGAAGCATTACAAAAATTAGCCCAAAAATATAAAGCTGAATTTCAAGAATTAGAAACCATTGCTATTACTGGAAGTAATGGAAAAACCATTGTAAAAGAATGGTTGAATTTTTTATTGAGTCCGGATTACTTTATTGTTAGAAGTCCAAAAAGTTTTAATTCGCAAGTTGGTGTTCCTTTATCCATATTTGGAATTAATGAAAAACACAATTTAGGAATTTTTGAAGCAGGCATTTCACAACGCAATGAAATGTTACTATTGGAAAAAATAATCCAACCTACTATTGGAATTTTCACTCATTTAGGTGATGCCCATAACGAAGGATTCACGACTATTGAAGAAAAAGTTAAAGAAAAAACCCAATTATTTATACATTGCAAAGTTGTTATTTTAGAAAAAAATGATTTCATAGAAAAACACCTTTCTGTCCCTAGCTTTACGTGGAGTTTTGATAATCCTGCCGCAGATATTTTTGTGATTTCCAAAGTTAAAAACAATCAAAAAACAACTTTAGAACTCCAATTACATACCGAAAAAATAGTTGTTACCCTACCTTTTTTAGATGACATATCAATTGAAAATGCTTTAACCTGTATTGCAACTTTAGCTTACTTGAAAGTAGATAACGCCACTATAAAAGAACGAGTTGCTAATTTATATGCTGTTGAAATACGATTACAAGCCAAAAAAGGCATTAACAATTGCTTACTGATTGACGACAGTTTTTCTAGTGATTATCAATCGTTAAAGATAGCGTTAGACTTTTTAGACCAACAAAAATTACATGATAAAAAAACCATCATTTTATCTGATATTTTTCAGAGTGGCTTAGCGGTTGATCAATTGTATCAAAATGTGACAAAAGCACTTCAAAACAACAAGATCGATCGAATTATTACCATTGGAGAAACCATTGGCAAACATTTAGAGCATTTACCTAATGTAATATCTTTTCCCACTACCCAAGCTTTTTTACAACAATTTAACACCCAATCATTTCAAAATGAAACCATTTTAGTTAAAGGTGCACGTAGCTTTCATTTTGATGAAATTGTAGTTCTTTTAGAGGAGAAAAAACACGAAACGATATTAGAAATTAATCTCGATGCCATTACTTATAACCTCAATTTTTACAAATCAAAACTTAAACCAGAAACCAAAGTAATGGTAATGGTAAAAGCCTTTGGTTATGGCAACGGAGGGTATGAGTTAGCCAAACATTTAGAATTTTTAAAAGTCAATTACCTTGGTGTTGCTTTTGCAGATGAAGGTGTTGACTTAAGAAAAGCAGGAATTACAATGCCAATTATGATTATGAATCCGGAAACGAGTAGTTTTCATACCATGATTGCCTATAATTTAGAACCGGAAATCTATTCGATAAGTGCTTTAGAAGCTTTTTTAAAAGTTTGCAAAGAAAAAAACGTAAGCAAATACCCTATTCATATCAAAATTGATACGGGGATGCACAGACAAGGATTTGAATATAAAGACATAAAAGATTTAGTAAATTTATTACGTCAAAACAATTTAATAGAGGTCACTAGCATTTTCACACACTTAGCCGCAAGTGACGCTTTAGAATATACTTCTTTTACAGAGCTGCAAGTAGAACGATATCATAATTTTGCTAAAGAATTAAAAGAAAAACTAGAAATTAAACCAATTGAACATATATTAAACACTTCTGGAATATTTAACTATAGTAAATATCAATTAGATATGGTTCGATTAGGCATTGGATTGTATGGGGTTGGAAATTCTGAAGAAGAGAACAAACAGTTACAACAAGTAAGCACCTTAAAAAGTATAATACTTCAAATTAGAGCGGTGGCTCCAGAAGAAAGCATAGGTTACAGCAGAAAATTTATGGTTACTCAACCTATTCGAGTTGCAACAGTTCCTATTGGTTATGCTGACGGCATAAGAAGAGCATGGGGAAATGAAAAAGGTTATGTAACAATTCACAATCAAAAAGCGAGGATTTTAGGCAATGTTTGCATGGACATGTTAATGGTAGACGTGACAAACATACCTTGTAGTGAGTTAGATGAAGTAATTATATTTGGTAATTCTCCAACGGTAGTTGAAATGGCAGAAGTTTTACAAACCATACCTTACGAAATCTTAACTAGTATTTCACAAAGAGTTAAAAGAATTTTTTATAAAAATTAAAAATATTGTTAAAATTTTCATAACTTCGATTTACCAAACTAATTAAACAATTAATTTATGTTAAAAGAATTTAAAGATTTTATTGCAAAAGGCAATGTTATGGATCTTGCCGTAGGGGTTATCATTGGTGGTGCATTTAGTGCCATTGTTACTTCATTAGTTTCTGATGTTATCACTCCAGCTTTATTAAATCCAGCTTTAAAAGCGGCACAAGTTGAAGATTTAGCGGGTTTAAAAACAGATGGTGGAATTTTATATGGTAAATTTTTAGCTGCTATTATTAGCTTTTTGGTAATTGCCTTTGTAATTTTCTTAATGGTTAAAGGATTAAATTCAATGAAAAAGAAAGAAGAACCTGCTCCTGCCGCGCCAGCTGGACCAACGCAAGAACAATTATTAGCTGAAATTAGAGATTTATTAAAAAAATAAATAAAAAATTTAATACTCTTTTTTACAACGTATTAATTATCTAAAACAAAAAAAGCTGCTTCACTTGAAGCAGCTTTTTTTAATATATACTATTTTATAATTCGTGTTTTGGGGTGAAACCATCTTCACTTAATTCTTTGTGTTCATAGTTAGCAACCATTAATTCACTATAGTTTACTTTTTCAGCCTTTCCAAATCTTCTTTTTAGACTATCAAAAATAGCATATACCACAGGTACCACCACTAAGGTTAAGAATAAAGATGAAATTAAACCTCCAATAATTACCCAAGCTAAACCATTATTCATTTCTGCTGCTGCACCTTTAGCCAATGCAATTGGAATCATACCAATCACCATAGCAATTGTAGTCATTAAGATCGGTCTTAAACGAGCATGATTGGCTTGTATCAACGCATTAAAAGTAGTTTCACCTTCTGCTTTTCTATGATTAGCGAAGTCTACTAGTAAAATAGCATTTTTAGTTACTAATCCAATCAACATAATAATACCTAAAATAGTAAAGATATTTAATGAATTATCTGTTAAAGCCAATGCAAATAAGGCACCAATAAAAGATAACGGAATTGAGAACAACACTACAAAAGGCGTAACAAAATCGTCGTATAAAGCAACCATTACTAAATATACTAAGATAATTGCAGCTAACAATGCTACTCCCAAAGTACCAAATCCTTCTGTTTGGTTTTCCATATCACCTCCCCAAACATAGTTAACACCAGCAGGACGTTCCATTTTAGAGAACACAGCTTCCCATTCTGTTGCTACAGTTCCTGATGGACGACCAACGGATTGTGCTTGTACAGTAACCGAAGTACTTTTATCTCTACGTTCCAACATACTTGGGCCTGAACTTTCAATTACCTCTGCAAATTGTGACAATTTCACTTGTTGTCCCATATTATTTGTAAATATTAAATTATTTACATCTTTAATATTAGAACGATCATTTTCATTGAAACGGATGTTGATATCATACTCATACTGACCTGCTCTAAATTTACCATCGGTATTTCCGTTAAATGCTGTTTGCATTGTTAAACCAACGGTTTGTAAATTCAGACCTAATGCAGCCATTTTATCTCTATCAACTTGAACTTTAATTTCTGGATTTCCAGCTTCTGAAGTCAATTTAATTTCCGTAGAACCCGGAATTTTTTTCAATTCAGCAGCAGCTTTTTGCGCAAATGCCATTACATCATCAAGATTAGAACCTGTAACCGTCAATACAATTGGAGCCTCATTTGCACCAAGTAATCCCATTGGAACTGTTTTTACTTTTGCACCAACCAACACCTTTTGCAACTCACGTTTTATTTTTGCTGCATAAATAAATGAATCATCATTACGTTTTGATTTTTCTACTAAGGAAACTAAAATTTCTGCTTTATATGCTGTTGAAGTTGTAGCTCCCATTCCTTCACTGGTTTGTCCTACAGTTGTAATTAAATCCACAACATTTTTATCTTTCCTTAAAAACGCTTCTGCTTTTTGTGTCATAAAATTCGTTTGTTCAACTGAAACATCTTTAGGCATTTCAATTTGAACTAAGAACTCTCCTTTATCAGTTTGAGCAAAGAATTCACCCCCAATAAATCCACCACCTAACAATCCAATTGTAGAACCAAAAAAAGCAACTAACATAATAGCTAACGTTGTTTTTTTATGGTTTAACGACCATTTTAAAACATCAGACACTTTGTGTGTAAATTGCTCTAAATAACTTTCAAAACCAATAATAATTTTTCCAAAAATAGACTCTCTATTCAAGTGTTCTAATTTTCCAAATCTAGAAAACAACCAAGGAACAATTGTAAATGATGCTAATAACGACAACAAGGTTGCAATTACTACTGTTACACAGAATTGTGTAATAATATTAGAAACCAAACCTGTACTCATTGCAATAGGCAAGAATACCACAACAATTACTAAAGTAATAGCTGTTACAGTAAATCCAATTTCAGCTGCACCATCATAAGCCGCACGCACTTTGTTTTTACCCATTTCCATGTGACGGTGTATGTTTTCTAGCACCACAATGGCATCATCAACCAAAATACCAACAACCAATGAAAGTCCTAATAAACTCATTAAGTTTAATGTATATCCCATTAATGAAATACCAATAAATGTTGCAATCAACGATGCTGGGATAGAAACCATTACTATAAGCGCATTTCTTAAACTGTGTAAGAAGAATAGCATTACAAAAGCCACCAAGATAACCGCTAAAAACAAATCGTGAATTACGGAATCAGCAGCAGTTAAAGTAAACTCACTACTGTCGTTTGCTACCTTTAATTTTAAATTAGATTTTACATAATCCTTCTCAATTTTTGCGATAGCTTCTTTTACTTTTTTACTTACTTCAACAGCATTCGCATCGGATTGTTTAATTACTTGCAATAAGATTGAACTTTTTTGATTAATTCTTGAAATCTTAGTTACATCTTTTTGAGCATCTTGTACATCTGCTACATCACCTAACCTTATTTGAGCCCCATTTTGTGAAGCAACAACCAAGTTTCTTAATTCTTCCACCGTTTTATATTTTCCAGACAAACGAATAGTAGTACTATTTTCTCTTGTTTTTATATTACCGGTAGGAAAATCTAAATTAGAAGACAATACTGCTTGCTGTACTTGAGGAACTGACAATCCAAATCCTTGTAATTTAACAGCATCTAAGCTCACTTTAATTTCTCTTTCTTGACCTCCAATTAGGTTTACTTGTGCTACACCAGCAACACGAGAAATAATAGGTTGTATTTTCTTATCTAACAAGTCGTAAAATTCTACTTCATCCATTTGAGCAGTAGCTCCAATTGTCATGATTGGAAAATCACTCAATGAAAACTTACTCAATGAAGGCGGATCAACATCTTCAGGCAAATCTTTTAAAACCGCATTAATTTTACGTTGAGCATCATTTAAAGCATAATCTGCATTTGCATCAGCCGTTAAGGTGATCATAACAACAGATAAACTTTCATAAGATTTCGACTCTAGTTTTTTAATATTTTCCATAGTCGAAACCGCATCTTCAATTTTCTTTGTAACAGTATTTTCTACTTCATTTGGAGAAGCACCTGGATAAACAGTTGAAACGGTTACTACATTAACTTCGAATTTTGGAATTAATTCATAACTCAACTGTTTATAACTATACAAACCGCCTAATAAAAGTATCGTAAATAATACGATAACCACAGAAGGTCTTTTAATTGATATGTCTACAATTTTCATATTATTTTACTTATTTTACGATTGAAACTTTTGTATTGTCACTTAAATTAATTTGACCACTTGTTACAACAACATCGCCGTTTTTTAAGCCACTTAAAATTTCAACTTTATTACCATAAACTTTACCAGCTACAACTTTTTTCAAAACTGCAGTTTCATTTTCTACAACAAAAACTTGATTACTATTTACACTTCCTACAAATGCATTTCTTGGGATGTACATAATTTCAGGTTGATTTGCAGATGTGGAACCAAATACTACAGAACCATACATTCCTGCTTTGATTTCATTATTGGGATTATTAGTCACAGCTACTTCAATAGGGAAATTTAAAGATTCATCTGCCTTTGGAGCTACAAAAGTTACTTTTCCAACATATTCTTTATCAGGATAAACTGTAGCTTTTACTTTTACAATTGAGCCCACTTTTAATTGTGCCACTTGACTTTCACTAACACTTACTTTTAATTTTAGAGAACTAGTGTTTACAATTTCGAACATTTGTGTTGGCGGCATGGCGCTCAAAATAGTTCCTACTTCAATGTATTTTTTATTGATAATTCCACTAAATGGCGCTTTTACTCTTGTATCTCCAACATGAATGTTCGCTTGTGTTAAACGCGATTTAGCATTAACCATATTGATACGAGCCTGATCTAATTGTTGTTTAGTAACACCTCCTGTTTTAAAAGCACTTTCAAAACGATTGTAATCATTAAGTGCATTTTGATAATTTGCATTTGCCGTTTGTGCTTCAACATTAGCAACATCTCCTCTAATAATAACTAATGTTTGACCTTTAGCTACTCTATCTCCTTCTTTAACTAAAACGCTAATTACCTTTCCTGAAAATTCAGCTGCTAAATTTAATTCTTGAGCCGGAGCAAAATTCCCATTAGCAACAAAATTATCATCCAAAGCTCCTGTAACTACTTCTGCAACTCTAACTGCAACCGCATTATTTTCTTGAGCTACAATTGCTGTATCAGCTTCGTTTTGTTTTTTATTATTCATCAATGTTACAACTGCACCACCAACTAATGCTACACTTATACCGATATAAATTATTTTTTTCATTTGATTATTAGTTTAGTAAATTTTTAAGTTCTCCTTTTGATTTAATTATTTGAATTTCAGCCAATTTGTATTCTAATTGAGCCGTAGTAAAATTATTTTGTGCTTCTGTTAAAGCATTTTCAGCATCTAACAATTCTGTTAAAGTAGCTAATCCATTTAAATAATTATTCTTGGTATTATCCAAAACTTCTTTAGCTAATTTCATGTTTTGTTCTTGAGTACTTACATTAATAACACTATTATTGATTTGTGTTTTAGCATTTTCGAATTGATAATTCAAAGCCAATTCCGTATCTTTAATATCTTCTTGGATTTTCTTTAAACTCACCTCTGCTTGTCTCACTCTAGAACGAGTAGAAAAACCGTTAAACACAGGAACATTTAAATTTAAACCTATTGAAGAAAAGTTAGTCCAGTAAACACCGTCAGCTGGTTTTACAAACCAAGGCATTTTAGCTCCTAATCCTTGATAACCATAATTAGCCGTTAAAGACAACGATGGGTAATATTCTGCCAAAAAGGATTTCTTTTTAAAACCAAGTAGTTCTTCTTGTTTTCTTAGCACTGCCATTTCTGTTCTTTTAGAAACCTCAGTGGTTTGCTCAAAAGCAAGTGCTGTAACATCCATAGTATTAATTGGCAATTTAATTTGTTGATCCATTGGCATTCCAATAAAAAACTTTAGAGTATTTTCTTGTAATTGCACTGCATTTATTAATTGCAATTTAATTGCTTCAAGATTACTCACTTTAACAGATATTCTATCCAAATCAATTTTTCTAGCCAAACCATTTTGATATTGACCAGTAATAATATCCTTTACTTTTTTTGTTGACTCTAAATTGCTTTCAGCATTTTTTAACTTTTGCTGATATACATATACTTGATAATAACTTGAAGAAACTTTCTCAATCAATTGCTCTTCTGTTAATTGCTGATTTACTTGATAGAACTCTCGTGTGGTTTTGGCAGCTTTTAATCCTGTAAAAACAGATTGATTAAATAAATTTTGAGACAAAGAAGCTACAGCAGTACTGTTCCATTCCTGTCCGAAAGGCACCAAAATCACTTGTCCAGGCGCACCTAGTAAATCACCTGGCAATGCACTTTTTTGTAAAATGGGATTATAGGTTAATCCACCATTCAAATTTATTTGTGGCAATGCCATTGCTCTAACTTCTGCGATTTGATGACTACTATTTTCTACATCTAGTTTTGCTTTTTTAGCATCAGTTTTATTTTCTAACGCATATTGTAAAGCGTCTTTCAAGGTTAACTCCTTTACTTGCGCTTGAATTACACTAGTAAAAAATGCTAAAGCAATGATTAGTTTATTTTTCATTTTTGGTTATGGATTTATTAATTTTAAATTATCTTCTAATTCTTGTACTCCTTTTGTAGTTGCAATAGCTCTTGTATGATACTCTAATGCTTTCAATTCCAGAAATGAGGCTTCTTTTTCTAAAGAGGTGTTTTCATTGATAGAAAAAATCAATGTATAATAAAATTTAACTGCTATTGCAACATCTGTGTCAGCTCTGTACAATCCTTCTGCTATTCCTTTATGTACATTTTGGGTAAATACAGACTCACACTCTTTAACCTCATCCTGCATCATTTTTTCATAGATTTCTGGATAGTGTTTTTTCAATTGAAACGCTGGTGAATGGTCAACGGCTTGAAACATTTCTTTAAACATCTTACGGATTTCAAAATTTTCCTTAATGGCATTGTAATTTTTAGAAATCACTTCACCCATTAAAGAATGAAACTTTTCTCTAACCATTTCAGTACCTTGCTCAATCAATATTTCTTTATTGCTAAAATATTTGTAAATCGTTTTTTTAGACATGCACATTTCACTTGCAATATCATCCATGGTTACACTTTTAAAGCCAAGCTTTAAAAACATATCTGTAGATTTAGCGATTATTTTGTTTTTAATTTCGCAAGCCATATTTAATTACTTAAAAATTCAAAATTTCCTTCAATATTTATATTTTTCCCAAAAGCAAACCCATTTATAGTTACTTGTTCATCTACCCCTAAACCAAAATCTTTTTTGTTAATTTCTCCTACAACATCAAAAATCACTTTAGATTTTCCATTTCTGATTTTCTCCGTTTTCACATATGCTTCTAACTCAACCATTTTTGTTATGTTGTTTATCGTCACATAACCTTTTATAAAACTGATGTTGTCGTTTATTCTCTGATAAGAAACAGACTGAAAATGAATAGAAGAATTTTTCCTTAGTTTTAAAAAGCCTTTTGAATCTGTGTATTTAATTTTGTTTTCAGCTTCAATTACTAAATCGAATTGTAAGGACACATTTTCTACTTTTTGATTCCTAACCAATACAAATCCAGAAGAATGCTGAATTTTATTCTTTAAATAAGAAGCCAAATTCTTTCTAACTTTAATAAAAAAATTCGACTGATTTTGATCTAGTTCTAAACTTAACACTTGCATGGTGATACTATTTAACGGTGCAAATGTATAATGGAAACTTTTAAAACGCAAATAGTTTCCATAGTATTTGCAAAAATTTAACATTTGATATATTCCGTTTATATCATGTAATTAACTTAAATTAGCAAAAAAAAAGCATCATGTTAACACTTTCTGATTATCAAGAAGTTATTAAAAATCATTTTGAAAATATCAACTTAGATAAACAACCTAAAAATCTTTATGAGCCCATTTCATATATTTTATCCCTTGGCGGAAAAAGAATTAGGCCTGTTTTAACTTTGATGGCTGCAGATATTTTTGATGGCAATTACAAAGAAGCATTGTCTGCAGCTGTTGCCGTTGAAGTTTTTCATAATTTTTCTTTAGTACATGATGACATTATGGATGATGCTCCTCTACGAAGAGGAAAGAAAACGGTACATGAAAAATGGGATTTAAACACTGGAATTCTTTCAGGCGATGCCATGTTAATTTTAGCCTATCAATATTTTGAAGTCTATGAACCATCTATTTTTCAAGCATTAGCCAAATTATTCAGCAAAACAGCACTAGAAGTTTGCGAAGGCCAACAATACGATGTGGATTTTGAAACGAAAGACGACGTTTCTATACCGTCTTATTTAAAAATGATTGAATACAAAACTGCGGTTTTATTAGGTGCAGCAATGAAAATGGGAGCAATAATTGCAAAAACTTCAGAAGAAAACTGTAACTTAATTTATGATTTTGGCTTAAATTTAGGGATTGCTTTTCAAATACAAGATGATTATTTAGACGCATTTGGAGATCCTGAAACATTTGGCAAACAAGTAGGTGGAGACATTATAGAAAACAAAAAGACGTATTTATACTTGAAAGCAAAAGAATTTTCAAGTCCTGATCAACAAAAACAATTAAGTCATTTATTTTCAATACAACCAACAGACAATACTGAGAAAATTGAAGCCGTTAAAAGTATTTTTGACGAATCAGGCGCTAAGGAAGCAACAAAAAAGGCTATTGAAACGTACACATTTAAAGCTTTTGAGACTTTAGAAAGCATGTCTATATCAGAGGAAAAGAAAGATTTGTTGAAGAATTTTGGTAAAATGTTAATGGGAAGAAATGTATAACCCTCCACAAAATATTGATCTATTAATCACTCAAGCAGAAGAGGAAAATTTGTATTTCAAATTAATTGAACAAGTTAATAAGGATTTTAGTTTGGCAAATGAAAACATCGAACTTCCTTCAAGTATACTTCCTTTTGAATTTAAAAACAGAGTTCAAGATAAAATCCTTCATTTAATTCAGCATAAATTTGGAGAATATCTCAATTTACTTTACATAATAGACGTGTCTGAGGCTGAAGTTAAAAAGCTAGACGGTTCAGATTTGATTAAACTATCTGAACAAGTTGCGTTTTTGGTATTAAAACGTGAATGGCAAAAAGTTTGGTTCAGAAAATATTATTAAAAAATAACCCTCATAAACGGCATCCAGGCCTGAGAATACACATTATTTTTCTCCCTATATAAAATATTATAACGAGCACCAATAGTAACATTACCAGAACGGTATCCTAAACCTAAAAACAAAGCAGTATTCCAAAAATCATCAGTGTTTTTAGAACCAGCATAAGTATCGTATTTCAGGTTTACTCTTAACTGCTCTAACTCTGCAGACAATTGCAATTCTTCAACAGGATTTACAAGTCCAATTACCGATGCACCATACATTACAGAAGAAAAATCACCACTACTCTTTACATAACTTCCAATTAATCCAAAACCAATCATGGTAGTAGTAGTAATTGGCTTATAGGCTGTTGGTGCTAAAAAAATATCCGTGTAACCACTTCCAATTGCTAGACCTAATCCACCACCAAATTGAACATCTTTAAAATAGGAAGGCTTGTTTTTTGAAAGAGTATCATTTTGAGCATACGATTTTGCAAAAAAGACAAATAAATAAACCAAAAAAAATGATTTTAACAACTTTAACATATTTTTCATCCGTAATTTAAACAAATTCAAATTTATAGTATAAAAGTATAAAATTCTTTGAAAGATTAGTAAAAAAGTTTATACTTTTGCATAAATTTTTTAACACAAAAGATTGAAAAATCAATATCATGGATAGGTTTTCCTTTTTAAACGCAGCACATACAGCATTTTTTGCTGACTTATATGATCAATATTTAGAAAATCCAGACAGCGTAGAACCAAGCTGGAGAAGTTTTTTTCAAGGTTTTGACTTCGCAAATGAATTCGCTAGTCCCGTTGATCAATTAAACCAAATTTCTTCTGGAACTATAGATAATTCTCAACTTTCAGAAAAAATTCAAAAAGAAATCAAAGTACTCCAATTAATTGAAGCATATCGAGTAAATGGACACTTATTTTCTAAAACAAATCCTGTAAGAGACAGAAGAACTTTTACTCCTACTTTAGACATTGAAAATTTTGGCTTAAACACTAACGATTTATCTACAGTTTTTCAAGCTTCAACTTTAATAAGCACTACAGCTTTAACCTTAAATGATTTAGTTGCATTATTGCAGAAATTATTCTGTCAATCCATTGCATTTGAATACAAATACATTCGTGACCCTAAAACACAAGCATGGATTGAACAAAAAATCAATGCTATGGTGAACGAAACACCTTCAGATAGAAAAAAAATTATCGTTGAAAAATTAAACGAAGCGGTTTCTTTTGAAAACTTTTTACATACAAAATATGTAGGTCAAAAACGTTTTTCATTAGAAGGAAATGAAGCCGTGGTACCTGCCTTTGATTTGTTAATTGAAGATGCTGCACAACTAGGCGTAGAACAAGTTGTTTTAGGAATGGCACACCGTGGTCGTTTAAATGTCTTAGCAAACGTATTTGACAAATCACCTAAAAATATATTCAGCGAATTTGACGGAAAGGATTATGCGGATGGCGATCATTTTGATGGAGACGTTAAATACCACTTAGGAATCACGACTCACAAAACCACAAGATCAGGTAAGGCAATCAATATTAATTTAGTTCCCAACCCATCCCATTTAGAAACGGTTGGTGCTGTAGTTGAAGGTATTACTCGTTCAAAACAAGACCGCTATTTCCCAAATCAACCCAATAAAGTTTTACCTGTAATTGTTCATGGTGACGCTGCTGTGGCAGGACAAGGTTTAGTGTATGAAGTAGCTCAAATGGTTACTTTAGATGGTTACAAAACTCAAGGAACTATTCACGTTGTAATCAACAACCAAGTTGGATTTACGACTAATTACACCGATTCACGTTCGGCTACGTATTGTACAGATATTGCTAAATTAACCTCAGCTCCAGTTCTACATGTAAATGCGGATGATGCTGAAGCAGTAGTGAAAGCGATGACTTTTGCATTAGAATATAGAATGGAATTTGGCACTGATATTTTTGTTGATATTTTAGGTTATAGAAAATATGGCCATAATGAAGGAGACGAACCGCGTTTTACTCAACCAAAATTATACAAAACACTTTCTAAACACAAAAATGTAAGAGACATCTATGGCGCTAAATTAGTAGAGCAAGGTGTAATTTCTTCTTCTTATGTTAAAGAAATTGAAGATAGCTATAAAGCAAAATTAGATAACGACTTAAATGCTTCTCGTGCTGAAGAATTAACCGTTATCGAACCTTTTATGCAAGACGAATGGGTTGGTTTTAACAAAGCCGATAGAGCTAAAATGTTAGAAAAAATCAATACCGCTGTAGACAAAAAAACGTTAACTGATATTGCAAAAGTAGTAACTGAATTACCTTCAGATAAAAAATTCATCAGCAAAATACAAAAGCTAATCAACGACAGAAAAGCCATGTATTTTGAGAACAACAAATTAGATTGGGCAATGGGCGAAATGTTAGCGTATGGCTCATTGTTAACAGAGGGATATAATGTTCGTATTTCAGGACAAGACGTAGAAAGAGGAACCTTCTCTCACAGACATGCTGTAGTTAAAGTAGAAGAATCTGAAGAAGAAGTAGTATTACTAGACCATATTCCAAATAAAAAAGGAAACTTTAATGCGTTTAACTCTTTATTATCCGAGTATGGCGTGGTAGGTTTTGATTATGGATATGCCTTAGCTTCTCCAAAAACTTTAACCATTTGGGAAGCACAATTTGGAGATTTTTCTAATGGGGCACAAATCATGATTGACCAATATATTTCTGCGGCTGAAGACAAATGGAACAACCAAAACGGTTTGGTATTCTTAATGCCTCATGGATATGAAAATCAAGGTGCTGAACACTCTTCTGCAAGAATGGAGCGCTATTTACAATTATGCTCTCAACAAAATATGTTTGTGGCTGATTGTACTACTCCTGCTAACTTCTTCCATTTATTAAGAAGACAAATGTTAGCCGATTATAGAAAACCATTAATGGTATTTACACCAAAGAGTTTATTACGTCATCCGGAGGCCGTTTCATCAATAGAAGAATTTGCTACAGGATCTTTCCAAGAAGTAATTGACGATGTTCATGTAAATCCAGCTGATGTAAAAACATTAGTTTTCTGTACAGGTAAATTCTATTATGATTTAAAAGCAGAAAGAGAAAACCAAGGCAGAAATGATGTTGCTTTAGTTCGTATTGAGCAATTATTCCCATTAGCCATTGATCAATTACAAGCCATTATCAATAATTATCCAAACGTTGATGATTATGTATGGGCACAAGAAGAACCAAAGAATATGGGTGCTTATGGATATATGTTAATGAATTTTGATTTAGTTAAATTACGTTTAGCTTCATCTCCAGCTTATAGTGCGCCAGCGGCGGGTAGCTACACTCGTTCTAAAAAACGTCATGCGGCTACAATTGCTAAAGTATTTGACAAAAATTTATAAAAAATAAATTCGTATTTTTGAAACAATAGATAATAACAACACTTTATAAAATTATATACTGATGATTTTAGAAATGAAAGTCCCTTCACCAGGGGAATCAATCAAAGAAGTAGAAATCGCTACATGGTTAGTGAAAGATGGAGATTATGTAGAAAAAGACCAAGCGATTGCAGAGGTTGATTCAGATAAAGCAACACTAGAATTACCTGCTGAGATGAGTGGTATAATCACTTTAAAAGCAGAAGAAGGTGACACGGTAGCAGTAGGCGCTGTAGTTTGTTTAATTGATACTTCAGCTTCAAAACCTGAGGGTGGTGCTAATGCTTCAACTACTGAAGCTCCAAAAGCAGAAGAGAAAAAAGCAGAAGTTCCAAAAGCAGCTCCAGTTCAAGAAACAACGTATGCAACAGGATCTGCATCTCCTGCAGCTAAGAAAATTTTAGCAGAAAAAAATATCCAACCTTCTGATGTTGTTGGTACTGGTAAAGGTGGAAGAATCACAACAGAAGATGCTATGAATGCAAAAGCATCAATGGGTACACCAACTGGAGGTTCTCGTTCTTCTGAAAGATCTAAATTATCAATGTTACGTAGAAAAGTAGCTGAACGTTTAGTTGCTGCTAAAAACGAAACAGCTATGTTAACTACTTTTAACGAAGTAGACATGAGTGCTATTTATGCCCTACGTGACCAATATAAAGATGAATTTAAAGCAAAACACGGGTTAGGTTTAGGTTTCATGTCTTTCTTCACAAAAGCAGTGACTAGAGCATTACAATTATATCCAGATGTAAACTCTATGATTGATGGTCAAGAAAAGATTTCATATGACTTCTGTGATATTTCGGTTGCTGTATCTGGACCAAAAGGTTTGATGGTACCAGTAGTAAGAAATGCAGAATTATTAACGTTCCGCGGAGTAGAAGCTGAAATTAAACGTTTGGCTTTACGTGCACGCGATGGTCAAATTACTGTTGATGAAATGACAGGTGGAACATTTACTATTTCAAATGGTGGTGTATTTGGATCCATGTTATCTACTCCAATTATTAATCCTCCTCAATCAGGAATTTTAGGTATGCACAACGTAGTAGAGCGACCAATTGTTAAAAACGGACAAATTGTTATTGCACCTGTTATGTATGTTGCCTTATCGTATGATCACAGAATCATCGATGGTCGTGAGTCAGTTGGATTCTTAGTAGCAGTAAAAGAAGCATTAGAAAATCCAATCGAAATCTTAATGGAAAACAATCCTAAAAAGGCATTAGAACTTTAGAATTTTTTTGCTGAACTTGATTTAGCATCTTAATAAATTAAATCCCAAACACAATTTGTTTGGGATTTTTTTATTGAATTCCATGATTGAAGCAAAAGTTAAAACTTAAAAAAAAGAAATAAACTATAATAAATTTCTATATTTTTGCGGACCAAGTTAGAACTTCTCTTAAAAAATCACCAAGCTATTTTAAATGCAACGTTTATTTTACTTTTTATTATTTTTTTTCACAGCAGCTGTACTACATTCACAAGTTTTAAATGAAACAGAAATAAAAGAAACTAGAAAAATTCAGGAACTTCTCGTTTATCAACCCAAAACAGCATTAAAAGAAGCTATCAAAGTAAGTAAATCTAAAAATATTCTATTTAGTTTACACGGCAAATTTTACATTGCAAGTTATTATTACAATCAATCTAACTTTAGTCTATCTAAAGAACATCTCCTTTCATTATTACATTTGATTGAACTAAATAAAGAAACTATTTCTCTAAAAGAATATCAGGACTTAATAGGAATGTCTGTTAACAAGCTTTTTTATATTCATAAGAATTTAGGCGAATATGATTTAGCCGTATTGTATTTAGATAAATACAAAAATAAAGTAGCTACTAACCGATTTAATGAGCAATATGGTCTAATTAAAGTGGCCATGGGTGATTG
Source organism: Flavobacterium indicum GPTSA100-9 = DSM 17447 (assembly GCF_000455605.1). NCBI lineage: Bacteria > Pseudomonadati > Bacteroidota > Flavobacteriia > Flavobacteriales > Flavobacteriaceae > Flavobacterium > Flavobacterium indicum. Next base: position 256,552 of record NC_017025.1, on the reverse strand, counting down.
TTTAAATGGTATACCCTTATTAAAAAAAGAATTAAAAACAACGCCACATTTAAAATTGGGTATTGGTGAAAAAAAAGTTATGAATACCAAACTTTTTGCGGACAAACACAACATCATTGGCGAAGCTTATCAAAAATACTTCCTTTTAACTAAAAAGAGTATTTATTTAGATTCTGCCAATTATAATTTTCGAGTAGCTGCAAAAATGATGATTCAAGCTAATTTCTATCCTGAATACACACAAGCCTTACTTTTAATGCGACTAGGTAAAAGCGCCGCATTAGGAGGAAATTATTCGAATGCCCTTCAATTATATAAAAAAGGAGCAAAATACCCAAGCGTACAAGAAAACATTAGAAGCACACAATTAATTGACCTAGGAATGGGCGATTGTTTTTTTCATTTAAATCAAGTAGATTCTGCTATAACGTATTGCAATAAATTCATTAAAAGTTACCAAAAAACCCAAGTTTCAAAAGAGAACTTATTGATGGCATATACTATTTTGACGAAATGTTTTAATAAAAAAAACGACAACAAATCTGCCTATATTTATGCAAATAAGAGTTTAGAACTGATCCAATCCATTGAAAAAATCAAACATAATTCATTAAATTTCTTACACAATTATGATTTAAAAATTATTAAAGAGGAAGCCAATAAAATAATTACAACTAAAAATTATTTTAAAATCTTTTTATTCAGTTTATTGCTTTTACTCTTAGTAGTAGTCTACAGTTTTTATCATTACTATAAACAACAAAAAGAGAAACATAAACGCTTTTTAAAAATTATTCAAAATAGCAAAGAAAGCAAATCGTCTTTACCTACTATTTCTGAAACTAGCAAAACAGAGTATCAAACCAAACAAACTCTTGATAAAGAACTAATTGAAAAATTATCTTCAGGATTGAAAAAATTAGAACAAAAAGAATTGTTTTTGGATCCAAACTTTAAATTGGCTTTTGTTGCCAAAAAATTAAACACAAATACAGCCTATTTATCGCAGTTTTTTAATCAAGTAATGGAAAAAAGCTTTTCAGAATATACACAAGAATTACGCATTCAATATGTACTCCAAAAACTTATTAATGCACCATACTTTAGAAAATATACGCTTCAAGCAATAGCAGAAGAAGTAGGTTACAAGGATGCAAACACGTTTGTGCGTGTTTTTAAAAAGCAAACAGGACTCACGCCAAACTACTATATTGAAAAATTAGAAAACACCAATTAACAACTTGTTTTTCAGACAAATAAATCCTTTTAAAACTTCTGATTATTTATAAATAGTCCAATACATAAATTGGTCTAACTCCACATATCTTTTAGTTTTGATGAAAATTTAATCAAATTAAACTTCAAATCATCAAAATTGAAATAATGAAAAAAAAAATTACTTTTTTCTTCCTTTTAGCATTCGTTTGTATTTTCAATTCTAGCGTTGCTCAATGTGTATCAGCAGCTAATGGCGTATTTCCAAGCAATACCTACACACCAAGCTGTAGTGGAAACTATGAAACCATAACCAGCCAAAGCTGGGCAAGTGAATACAGTAATCTAAATGTAATTGCTAACAAACAATATTCGTTCTCAAGTTCTGTGACAACCGATTTTATTACGATTACAAATGCTACAGGTTCTGTAATCTATGCTAGTGGAACACAACCAGTAGTCTGGGATTCAGGCAGCACAACAGGAGTTATACGTTATTATTTGCACTCTAATGCTAATTGTGGTAATGAACAAGTGAACCGATCTCGCTATATTCGATGTGCAGATGCCTCTAATTGTGTTCCGCCATCAAATCTTACGGTTTCTAATATAACTTCCAATTCATGTAAAATAACTTGGACCGCTGCATCACCCGTACCGTCATCGAATTATGATATTTATATAGTTACAACAAATAGTGCACCTAATGCCAATACAACTCCTACATTATTCAGCACTACCAACCTAACTACTTCAATTTCTGTAGGTGTAGCAGCTGGAACTACGTATTACTATTGGATTCGTTCCAATTGTGGAGCTACAACAGGTACTTGGATTTCAGGTGGAAATTTTACCACGCCACCTGCACTAACATGTAACGGTGCAATTTACGGATTGTATCCTAATGCTACTTTTACTCCAAATTGTACAGGAAGTCCAGAACAAATAGTTGCCGATGCTTATGCTGGAGAATATTCTAATGTAAATGTGATAACCAATAAACAATATACGTTTTCAAGTTCGGTACCAACCGATTTTATAACTGTAACAAATGCTAACGGTACAGCTGTTTTAGCTAGTGGTACAACTCCATTAAATTGGTTGTCTTCAACCTATTCTGGAGTAGTGAGATACCATATAAATTCAAATTCTTCATGTGGAACTCAAAACTCTAACAGAGTAAAATCAATTAAATGTACAACAGTAGCAACATGCAATGTACCAACACAAATCTATTACGATGGATTAACATCTACAACCAATACTATTGCTTGGGCAGCACCAAATCCTGCACCAAGTAATGGGTATGTCTATTGCTATAGCACCGTTAACGATCCTTTTTCTGCAAATGCCATCACAGGAACGACCACAAATACATTTGCCAACTTGACCAATCTAACACCAAATACTACGTATTATTTCTGGATAAAATCTAATTGTGGAACTACACAATCAAACTGGTCAGTTGGAAGTTCATTTACAACCAATGCAGCGGATGGATGCAATGCACCAACACAAATATATTACGATGGTTTAACGTCAACAACAAATACGATTGCATGGATAGAAGGCGTACCTGCTCCAAGTAATGGATATATTTATTGTTATAGTACAACAAATGACCCATTTGCACCAGGAGCAATTACTGGAACGACCACAAACACATTTGCCAATTTGAGCAATCTAACACCAAATACTACGTATTATTTCTGGATAAAATCTAATTGTGGAACTACACAATCAAACTGGTCAGTTGGAAGTTCATTTACAACCAATGCAGCGGATGGATGCAATGCACCAACACAAATATATTACGATGGTTTAACGTCAACAACAAATACGATTGCATGGATAGAAGGCGTACCTGCTCCAAGTAATGGATATATTTATTGTTATAGTACAACAAATGACCCATTTGCACCAGGAGCAATTACTGGAACGACCACAAACACATTTGCCAATTTAAGCAATCTAACACCAAATACTACGTATTATTTCTGGATAAAATCTAATTGTACTACACAATCAAACTGGTCAGTTGGAAGTTCATTTACAACCAATGCAGCGGCTGGTTGTAATGCACCAACACAAATCTATTACGATGGCTTAACATCTACAACCAATACTATTGCTTGGGTAGCACCGAATCCTGCACCAAGTAATGGCTATATCTATTGCTACAGCACCGTTAACGATCCTTTTTCTGCAAATGCAATTACAGGAACCACAACAAATACATTTGCTGAGTTAACTAATTTAGTACCCAATACAACCTATTATTTCTGGGTGAAATCCAATTGTGGAACGACTCAAACCAATTGGAGTACGGGCAATTCATTTACAACCAACTCATCATCAACTTGTAATTTTCCAACTCAGCTATACACAGATCCTGAGTCAGCAACAACAGTAAATATTGCTTGGGTAGCACCAAATCCTGCACCAAGTAATGGCTATATCTATTGCTACAGTACTGTTAATGATCCTTTTTCTGCAAATGCAATTACAGGAACTACTACCGATACCTTTGCTGTTTTAAATAACTTAACTCCAAATACAACCTATTATTTCTGGGTGAAATCCAATTGTGGAACAACACAAACCAATTGGAGTACGGGTAGTTCATTTACGACACAATCACTTGATATTGTAAACTTTATAACTAATAAGATTAAAATATACCCCAACCCAGTTAAAACAAATTTCATTATTTCAGTTAACAAAAACATATCAAGTGTAAGTGTGTACAATCTAATTGGACAAGAATTAATTACTGAAAAAATTAATAGCTCGGAAGCATCAATTAATGTAACACATTTATTACCTGGAACTTATTTAGTAAAGATAAAAACAGAAAATGAAATTAATACTGTAAAAATCATTAAACAATAAAACTAACAAGTTATGAATGTACAAATTCATACCATCAATTTTAATTTATAAACCAATTATTAAACAAACCAAATTATGAGAGTAGTTACATTAGTCTTTATGGTCATTGCCTTTCTTGTTGGAGGCATTTGCACTGGAATTTTATTTAAAAACATTGACAACAGAATGGGAACAGAAGGCGATGCTTCAAAAACTGAAGAATTGTATCGCTTAGTTGAAACTGCAAAAAAAGATATTGAACAATTAAAAAAAGAAGGAATCGATGTAACAAAAATTGAAGACCCTCAAATTCAAGAAAAACTAGAATTGATTGAGAGTGTTCCGCCAAAATGGCAAGCTATTTACCCAGGTAAATTAGGAATGTTAGTGGCTGCCCTTTCCTTTGTAATGGTTGTCGTAGCTTTTATGAAAAAAGAAGTTGTAACTAAACTAAGTATTCTAGTTGCAATATTATCCATACTACTTTGGGTTATAACACCAAACATTGAAGAAACCGTATTTTCAGGAGCAATCCTAAAATCTTGGCTTTAATCGGTTGTATTGCATTAGTTGTATCTTCTACTTGTGCCTTTTTTAGCTACAAATTACACGTTAAAAAAATTCAAGCAATAGCTTAAATAAATAAAATCAAAACAATTATGAAAATCAAAAATTTATTTACTATAATATCCCTGCTAACATTTTTAAATACACAAGCCCAACTATCGGCTTACATTAACGGCAAGGAAGTAAAACCTGGCGCAACTGTTTCAAAAACAGATCTTGAATCACTTCAAGTAAGTTTCAAAAAACCAAAAGCTGTAACCGTATACTCAGGTTATACGAATCTATATGTAGAGTTTTCGGACAATTCAAACACTTACATAAATAGTTGGAGTTTTCAAAAAGAGGGTTATACAGCTATGTCCGATTTTATGAAGAATACTCCAGCAACAAAAAAATTTAGTGTTTTTGAAGGCAACGATTTTTTTACCAGAGGAAATAAACTTGAGTGGATTTTAAATGGAGCAAATGGAGTAGAAAAACAAAAAACGATAAAAGTAGAAATTGGATTTTGGGTTAGAGAAGAAACCGGGTATAAAGAGTATGGTCCAAAAGTGCAATTGTTAGAACCCATTTTCTTTTACGTACCAATTTGGGATACAAAAAACCTGTACCTTCCTTACCTTGATGTCACAATTGATAAAACTAACATAAAAGAAGATATCAATACGAGTCAGACAGGAAGTACAGACAGGAGCGATACTGAAGTAGGCTACCAAATACACAAAAATCAAGAGACTTATAAAATGTATGCCTTCCAAAAATCTGAACACCCAGGCTTAACCGTTGATGAATTAGCAAAAGATTTCATTCATAGAGTGACCTATCATTCAAATAATGATAAAGTAAAAAAGATTCATGAATATGATTTAAAAAAATACAATTTACCTTGGTATAATATCTGTGTACTTTTCAGAGATGAAGAAATACAAGAAGTGGATTATTTTATAAATAAAGAGGTGAAATCAAAAGATTTAATGAGTTTGTATGAGAAAGTAGAATTCGGAAACATGAAGGGATACACCTTTAAATCTGGGGTTTACAATAAAGGAAGACAAGATGAGAAAATTTATAAAGATGTAGGACAATTCAGAATCTATATTCTAAATCATCCAACAAACCCAGACATTGTATTAATGATATGTAACGAAATTGGAAGAGGTACAGAATCTGCAGAAGCCATTGACACTTACATGCAAACATTCATAAAGAGTATAAAAAAATAGTTTAAAACTATTTAAAATCCCAAATTCATTGAGTTTGGGATTTTTTTATTTCCTTTGTAAAGAAAGAAAATTGCTTACATGAAAAAAGAAAAGAAAAACGCAGCCATCGGATTTATTTTTATCACGATGCTGATTGATATTACAGGTTGGGGAATCATTATCCCGGTAATTCCTAAATTAATTCAAGAACTAATCCATGGCGATGTAAGTGAAGCAGCAAAAATCGGTGGTTGGCTGACTTTTGCCTATGCCATGACCCAATTTGTTTTTGCACCTATTATTGGAAATTTAAGTGATAAATATGGACGAAGACCTATCATATTACTTTCTTTATTCGCTTTTTCATTAGACTATATTTTATTAGCCTTTGCTCCTACCATTACTTGGTTGTTTATAGGAAGAATTATTGCAGGAGTTTCAGGAGCAAGTATTACCACTGCATCTGCTTATATTGCGGATGTGAGTTCCCCTGAAAATCGAGCTAAAAACTTCGGGATGATTGGGGCTGCATTTGGACTTGGATTTATTATTGGACCAGTGCTTGGTGGCTTATTAGGTCAATATGGTGCAAGAGTTCCTTTTTATGCTGCAGCTGTATTGTGCTTAATCAATTTCTTGTATGGTTATTTCATTCTACCTGAATCACTTTCAAAAGAAAACAGAAGAGCTTTTGAATGGAAAAGAGCCAATCCTATTGGCGCCTTTTTACATTTAAGAAAATATCCAAAATTAATCGGATTAGTACTTTCTATCTTCTTATTATACACAGCTTCACATGCCGTACATAGCAATTGGAGTTATTTTACCATGTATCAATTCAAATGGGATGAAAAAATGGTAGGTATATCATTGGGCGTAATTGGTTTATTAGTAGGCATCGTTCAAGGCGGGTTAATTCGAATTATAAATCCGAAATTAGGGAACGAAAAGAGTGTATATGTAGGAATGGGTTTGTATACTTTTGGAATGTTTTTATTTGCTTTAGCAACCGAAAGTTGGATGATGTTTGCCTTTTTAGTACCGTATTGTTTAGGAGGAATTGCCGGACCAGCGATGCAAGCTGTAATTTCGAGTCAAGTTCCTGCTAACGAACAAGGTGAAATACAAGGTACTTTATCCAGTTTAATGAGCGCTTCGGCCATTGTAGGACCACCAATGATGTCCATGGTATTTTATTATTTTACACATAAAGACGCACCCTTTTTATTTGCAGGCGCGCCTTTTGTATTAGGTGGACTATTGATGTTAATAAGCACTATAATTGCTTATTTTTCATTCAAAAAAAATTAAATCAGGTACAAATAATGATTGGTATAATCAATTATAGCTTTTCCTTTTAATAGAATATCAGCACCAATTATACCATCAATTGAGTTAACACCATAAGTTGACAGTACTTGATTAACATGAGATAAATCAAAAATTACTAAATTAAAATCAGTAGTTTTCCAAGTAGATAGTTGCACTTTATTCCCTTTTGCAACTTTCGTGTACATATCTGCTGAGCTCGCACTTGCAGCTTTAGTGGTTGATTTCTCTGGTTTCAAATCAAATTTCTCGATGCTTTCAAAACCCAAACACGTATTAGAAGCCCCTGTATCTAAAATAAATAATCCTGAAACCCCATTAATTTTAGCTTTTACAACTAAATGTTGGGTTTTCAGGATTTTAAATTTAATTTTTTTATATTTTTTACTTTCAAGAAAGTCTTTTAAATCTGTCATAATACTAATAAAAGACTAAAATACACATTTTAAAAATTGAAAAAGCCAATAATTATAAAAACTAAAGGCTTTTTCTCCACTCTAAAATTATTTTTTTTCTAAAATCAAATACTGCCATGCTTTTAGTTCAATGGGCGAATCTTTTTGGAAATTTAATTTATTACCAGTCATATACTCTATGAAACTACCTACGATATCTAATTTTGTTTCAACTGCCTTGTTGGATAAATTCGCAATATATATAACTTTTTTTCCGTTCTTTTCTCTTTCGAAAGCAAAAATTTGATCGTCATGAGAAGAAGCAATTTTTTTGAAACTTGCAGGTTTTTTTCCACCATTTAAGGCTAGATTTGAATTTTTGAGCGCACCCAATTTAGCACGAAGTTTCCAATGTTTTCCTTTAACTTTTGGAATTACATCTTTTTCAAAAAATTTCAAACTATAATCCAATCCATATTCGTCGCCACTATACACTAATGGCATTCCGGGCAATACATAAGTCAAGGCAGTCATCGCTTCTTCAGCAGCACCCAATCTACTTTTCATGGTTCCATTCCACGAATTTTCATCATGATTATCCACAAAGTTCATCAAGATATCATTAGATTCGTATTGGCTGCTCATTTTATTCAAATAAGCATTAAGATCTTTTACAGATTCTTTTCCTTGAGCAATTTTATTTAATGTATGATGACCATCCCAAGCATAGACCATATCAAATAATTTATCTTTAACTAGTGTGGGTTCCCAAGCTTCAGCCAACATAAAAATGTTTTTTTCTTTACGTAATTGAGGAATAGTTTGTTGCCAAAAATCTAACGGCACATTACTCGCCACATCACATCTAAACCCATCAATATTTTCATTTTTAATCCAATGTAACATGTCTGAAGTCATTTCCTTACGAAGTTCTTTATTATCGTAATTTAAATCGGCAACATCAGTCCAACCCCAAGATTTTCCTGTTTCTGGGTTGATTGGATCGATGATTTCACCTTTAGCATTTTTAGTATAAAATTCTGGATGTTCTTTTATCCAAACGTGGTTCCAACCTGTATGATTAGGAACCCAATCCAAGATTACATACATCCCATTTTCATGAGCGGTTTTAACTAAATTTCTAAAATCTTCAATTGTTCCAAACTCCGGATTTACTTTTTTGAAATCAGAAACTGCGTAGTAACTTCCTAAATACTTATGTTGTTCTTCTTTTGGCATTTCTGAAGCGAATTTGCTATTATCGCCACCAGTCGCTTTTCTTTTCGTATGCGAAATAGGAAAAATAGGCATTACCCAAATGATTTTTACACCTAATTCTTTTAATTGTGGAATATCTTTGGTAAAAGCATTAAAAGTTCCTTCCGGTGAATATTGACGAATATTGGCTTCATAAATTACCGCATTTTCTTCCACTTCGGGAGAAAATTTTTCGATTTCAGCTTTTGAATTTTCTGTTCTTTTTTCTATTTCGTTTTTACAACTCAATAAAGTTAAAACAGCTAATACAGTAACAATTGTCTTTTTCATTTTTTATAGTTTTATTTTCCAAACATAAATTCTAATGGAATATGGATTCTTTTTTGCCAAGAGGCTTCCGAGTGATTTTCGCCCTCAAACTTTAAATTTTGAGCATCTACATTCGTATAACCTTTTGCTTTTAAAATTTCATCAACACGATATTCATATTTTAAGTAGAAAGCATCCAACGTTTCTGTTCCGTAATCGAAATATATTTTGTGGTTTTTAGCTTCGGGTAATTTCTTTTCCATATAAGTGAAAAAAGATTCTGGAATAGGGTTGTTCTCAAATTCTCTGAATCCAATCCAATGCGTTGACAAACAAGCCGCTTTTCCGAATACATTTGGATATTCACATAAGGCATACATCGAAATCAATCCGCCCATACTCGAACCCATAATAGCTGTGTGATTTGCAGTAGTAAAAACCGAATACTTTTTATCTATGTATGGCTTCAATTCCTCCACAATAAATTTTAAATAGTTATCCGAATTTATTTTGCTGTCATCAAATGGGAATTGGGATTTTTTGGCTTCCATTTGAATTCTATCTTTTAACTCATTAGAAAGTGATTCATAAGGCTTTTTGGGATACAAATCCATGTGACGTAAATTTGGAATGTTCCAAATAGCTACGACAATAAAATTATTTACTTTATTTTCTTGCATTAATTGACTGGCAACTTCATCTATTCTCCATTCTTGTTTGTTCCATGTAGTTGTAGCATCAAACAACATTTGTCCATCGTGCATGTACAAAACATTGTATTTTTTTGTTTTAGCATAGTTTTTTGGCAACCAAACATCAACCGTTCTTGGCACAATATATTTTGATGGAAAGCTATCTATTCTTTCAATATTCCCTTCAAATTTTTCGGCATTTTCAAGTGCATATGATGTAATCTTACTTTGAGAAAAAGCAAAACAAGAGCACAATAGAAAGAGTAATATCTGTTTCATTATTTTAATTCTAAAATCATAGATGATTTCCCTTCAATAGACAATTCAGTTTTTAAATCGATAGTTTTTCCTGAAAGAATATCATTTCCAGAAGTAAATGATTTGATATTTTCTTGAAAACGAGAAAGATTCAATTTCTGAGTATCAGATGAATTATTAATAACCACCATAACTGTTTCTTTGTCATTGTGACGGAAATATACATACACATTATTTTCTGGAATATAATGTGTTAATTTTCCGGCATGGATAACTTCTTTGTTTTTTCTCCAATTTAAAAGTTGTTTCGTAAAATTGAAGAATTGATTTTGTTCGGCTGTTCTTCCTTTGGCAGAAAAAGCATTGTTTGTATCGCCTTTCCAACCACCAGGGAAATCTTGACGAATATCGGCATCGCCTTTTCCTTTGTCACCTGCCATACCAATTTCTGAACCGTAATACAATTGTGGAATCCCACGCATAGTAGCTAAAAGTGTCATTCCTAATTGGTATTTCTTAAAATCTTTTTTATAAATTTCATTGAAACGACCAGTATCATGATTTTCTAAGAAAATCAATAAATTATTTGGATTCGCATATAAAAAATCATTCACAAAATTTTCATAGAATTTAATCATTCCATTGCCCCAATCGGCTTTATCTTCATAAAATACATTTCCAAAAACATCGTGCAATGTAAAATCCATTACACTAGGTAAATACGAATTATAACTTTGAATTTTAGCAATTGGACTGTCTTTTTGCCAATAGGAAATTTGGGCTTGATCGTGCATCCAAACTTCTCCTACAATATTGAAATACGGATATTCATCTGTTATCGCTTTTGTCCATTTTGCAATTCCTTCTTTGTCATTGTATGAATAAGTATCTACTCGAAAACCATCTAAATCAGCATATTCTATCCACCAAATCGCATTTTGAATTAAATAATTCAATACCAAAGGATTTGATTGATTTAAATCGGGCATGCTTGGCACAAACCAACCGTCCATACATAATTTAGCATCTATTTTTGAACCATTTGTATCGTATTGTGTGGTCATGCGATAGTTACTTTGTTTGTAACCTGGAAATTGATGAAACCAATCGTAGGTTGGCATGTCTTTAAACATCCAATGTTCAGCACCCCAATGATTCGTAACATAATCTTTGATTAATTTCATGCCGCGTTTGTGCATTTCATCGGCTAGCTTTTTATATTCTTCATTGGTTCCATAACGTGGATCAATTCTGTAAACATCTGATTGTCCGTAAGTATGATACGAATAGCCTTTGTCATTATCTTCACACATGGGTGTGCTCCAAATTGCGGTTGCTCCTAATTCTTTGATATAATCCAAATTATTAATGATGCCTTGAATGTCGCCACCATGTCGTCCGCCTGGCAAACTTCTATTCGCTTTTTCTTGTAGTTCTAGTGACGAATCATTATTTGGATTTCCATTTGCAAATCGATCCGGCATCAATAAATACATCACATCAGAAGCATCAAAACTTTTACGAAGCGCCGAATTAGGTCTTCTTTTTTTGATTTCGAAATTTCTTTTGAATGCTTTTTTACCATTGCTAAACGTAAATTGCAATTCTTGCGCTTTTACATTTTTAGTATCAATTGTAACAAAAAGATAGTTCGGATTTTCGGTTTTAGTTACATTCGTAATTACTACATTATTGGAAACTTGTACCGAATTTTGAGCGATATTCTTTCCGTAAAACAAAACTTGCACCTCGCTTTTATTCATGCCTTCGTACCAAAACGGTGGTTCCATTCGGTCAATTTGAGCGACAACACTTGTTGAAAATGTAATAATTAGTAAAAGAATTAATTTTTTCATAGCTTACTTTTTGTCATCCTGAACTCCTTTCAGGATCTAATTTAATTTAATGAGAAGCTGAAACAAGTTCAGTTTGACAAATCTCTGTATTCTCTTTTATTTAACCTCAACAATACTAATAGCGTAACCACCGCCTGATGCCGTTCTCAATTGCAATTTAGTCTTATTAGTTACTTTTTGTTTTGAAATTTTGTATGCTTGTGGATTGGTTTTATAATCAGCATTATCTGCATCTGCATAGATTGTAGCTTCATATTTTTTTCCTTTTTCTAAGAAATCTAATGTAATAGTCGATATTCTTGCATTATAACCGTTTGAATTACCTACATACCAATCATTTGAATTTTTATCTTTTCGAGCAATCGTGATATAATATCCAGGCTCAGCTTCTAAATATTTAGTTGTTGCCCATTCAACAGGAACATCTTTTATAAATTGGAACGCATCTAAGAATCGATTGTAGTTTTCTGGTAAATCGGCAGCCATCTGAAGTGGTGAATACATTACCACATATAATCCCAATTGATTCGCTAATGTTGTATTGACATGTGAATTGTTGTTTGGATTCAATTTTGCGATATCCATTTCGAAAATTCCTGGAGTGTAATCCATTGGACCACCTATCTGTCTTGTAAAAGGTAAAATAGTAGTATGATTGGCTTTTGACCCTCCAAATGCCTGAAATTCTGTTCCTCTTGCAGCTTCATTTCCAATCATATTTGGATACGTTCTACAAATACCTGTAGGTCTTACAGCTTCATGCGCATTGATCATAATTTTGTAATCGGCTGCCTTTTCTACTACATATTGGTAATGATTTAATATAGATTGACTATAATGGTGCTCACCTAAAGGCAAAATATTACCTACATAACCTGTTTTTGCAGCATCATATCCGTTATCTTTCATGAATTGGAATGCTTTATCTAAATGACGCTCATAATTTCTTGTAGAACCAGATGTTTCATGATGCATAATCATTTTTATGCCTTTTGATTTTGCATATTCGTGTATACCTTTAACATCAAAATCAGGATAAGGAGTAACGAAATCGAATACATAATCTTTTTCGTGACCGAACCAATCTTCCCAACCTTCGTTCCAACCTTCTACTAAAACTGCATCAAATCCGTGAAGAGCTGCAAAATCAATATATTCTTTTACATGTTTTGTATTAGCTGCGTGTTTTCCATTGGGTTTTACTTTGGTAAAATCCGTTACTCCTAGATGTACAGATGGCACATCGTCAGTATACGCCCAAGAACTTTTACCTGTAATCATTTCCCACCAAACACCAACGTATTTAACTGGTTTAATCCATGAAGTATTTGCAATTTTACAAGGTTCATTAAGATTTAAAGTTATTCTTGAAGCCAATACATCACGTGCATCTGCACTTGCAATAATGGTTCTCCAAGGTGACACACATGGTGTTTGTAGATATCCTTTATTTCCTTTTGCATCTGGAGTTAAGTGCGATTGAAATACTAATTTTTTATCATCTAAATTCAAATGCATACACGAATAATTTATTAATGCTGCTTCGTGAATGTTTAAATAAATACCATCTACTGTTTTTAGCATCAAAGCTGTTTGTACACCGGTATCTGAAAATTGTTTTTGAGATGCATTAGAACTTACGGCCGATTTAAATAACCCTCTAATTTCTGTTAATTTACTTTCTGTATAATCATATTCCTGAGTATCATAATCTCCAGGAATCCAAAAAGCCGTATGATTACCCGTCATAGCAAATTCTGTACGCTCCTCTTTTACCACAAAATAGGTAAAGTTTTTTTGCTCTGGAAATTCATATCTAAAACCTAAACCGTCATTAAACAATCGGAAACGAATTATAATTTCACGGTTCGATTCATTTTGCTTTAATGTAACTGCTAATTCATTGTATTTATTTTGTATAGCCAATTCTTCTCCCCATACTGGTTTCCAAGTTTCATCAAAATTAGAAGTTGATTGTTGCACTACTTTAAAATCATTTAACAAGGATTTAGATTCGTTTTGCAACTCTAAACCTAACTTACTTTTTTTAATAATTTCTTTATTTTTTAGAAATAATTGATACGTGGGAGTACCATCATTTTCCAAAGTAAAAACCACTTTAAAAGATCCGTTTGGAGATTGTAATTCTTGTGCTTTTAATCCAAAAAGTGAACAAATAGCGAGTACTACTGAAGCAAAATATTTAAACATTTTTATTAATTTTTTATAAGTTGTGATGTGCCATTAACTAATATATCTATTGAATGATCACCCTCTACACTAACTTGTGTACCTTGATGATTTACCTCAACTTTTACAATAGCATTTCTATAATTTACTTTAAAAGAATAGGCATCCCATTCTTTCGGAATCCTTGGTTCAAACGTTAATTTACCTTCTTTAACACGCATGCCACCAAATCCTTCTACTATACTCATCCATGTTCCAGCCATAGAAGTAATGTGAAGACCTTCATGTACTTCTTTATTATAATCATCTAAATCTAACCGAGATGTACGTAAATAAAACGTGTATGCTTGTTCCATTCTACCTAACACCGCTGCTTGAATAGAATGCACACAGGGCGATAAAGAACTTTCGTGAACTGTAAATGGTTCATAAAAATCAAAATGTTTTTCTAATTCTTCTTTTGTAAAATGATCTTCAAAAAAGTAGAACCCTTGTAAAGTGTCTGCTTGTTTGATATATGGAGAACGTAAAATTCGATCCCAAGACCATTTTTGATTAATTGGTCGTTGTGTTTGATCTAATTCTTCAACTGTTATTAATTCTTTATCTAAGAAACCATCTTGTTGTAAAAACACCCCATGTTCTTCTGAATAAGGAAAATACATATTATCGGCTACAGTCTTCCAAGCACTCATTTCGGCTTGTGACAATTTCACTTTATTCATAATTCTGGTGTAATCTGATTGGTATTCATTAGAAACTTTTTGAATTTGTTCTAACGCATAATCAATACACCATTTTGCAATGTAATTGGTATACCAGTTATTATTTATGTTATTCTCATATTCATTTGGACCAGTTACCCCTAAAATTACGTATTTATTTCTAAAGGTAGAAAAAGTAGCTCTTTGATGCCAAAAACGAGCGATACCTATCAAAACTTCTAATCCTTTTTCGGGAATATAACTATAATCACCTGTAAATCGGAAATAATTGAAAATTGCAAATGCAATGGCACCATTACGATGAATTTCTTCAAAAGTAATTTCCCATTCATTATGGCATTCTTCTCCATTCATGGTTACCATTGGATACAAAGCAGCTCCATTTTTGAAACCTAATTTTTCAGCATTTTCAATAGCTTTATCCAATTGATTGTAACGGTATGCTAATAAGTTTCTGGCAACACTTTGATTTTTTGTAGCCATATAAAAAGGAATACAATAGGCTTCTGTATCCCAATAGGTTGAACCACCATATTTTTCACCTGTAAATCCTTTTGGCCCAATATTTAAACGTGAATCTTTACCTAAATATGTTTGATTTAATTGGAAAATATTAAAACGAATTCCTTGTTGGGCTTTTACATCACCCTCTATTGTAATATCGCTCATTTCCCAAATTTTTGCCCAAGCCTGTTTTTGGTTTTCTAACAATGTATCAAATCCTAATTCATGTGCTTTTTGAATAACATTTTTAGAAGCAAGAATTAATTCCTCTACAGGATAATTCATAGAAGAAACATAGCCTCCAAATTTTTGAAGACCAACTGTTTGTCCTTTTGCAGCTGCAATTTCATAAGAGAAAGAAATTGCATTAGCCGTTTTATTTATTTCAACAGGTTTAACATCAGAAAATTCATTGTTGATGTAAACACTATTATGCATATATGTTGAAACTGTAAAATGTGTTTTTAGAGTTCTAGCAACAACAAACCCTTGATTATCAGATTCATGTATGCTTTGCGTTTCCCAAAAACGTTCTTCCCAGTTTGTATCTTCATTTTCAATTCCTGCATCAACAAATGGTTTGAATACCACTTTTGCATCACTATTAATTGGTGTAACAGAATAACGAATTGCACCCAATTCATCTAAATCTAATGATAAAAAACGTAATGCATTAACTGTTACTTCAATACCATTTTGTAAAGTAGCATTAAAAGAACGGCTTAACCATCCTTCTTTCATATTTAATTCACGACGAAAATTTTCAACTTTTTTACAAGTTGCTAAATCTAATTTTTCGCCATTGATTTCTACATTGATTCCAATCCAATTTGGAGCATTCAATACTTTTGCAAAATATTCAGGATAACCGTTTTTCCACCAACCTACTTTAGTTTTGTCTGGATAATAAACACCTGCAATATAACTTCCTTGGAATGTACTCCCTGAATAGTGTTCTTCAAAATTGGCACGTTGACCCATTGCCCCGTTACCGATACTAAATAAACTTTCTGACGATTTAACCCTTGTTGCATCAAATCCTTCTTCAATTATCGACCAGTTATTTGGTATAATATAATCTTGATTCATTTTTTCTAATTTGTCAATTCTCAATTTGCCGTAAAGACAATTACTAATTGTTGATTAAGTCTAATAAAAATTCATTAGACATTTTTGTAAAATCCTTGAAACAGAAATCTGCTTCATTTAAAACAGTTGCATCTCCTATACCAATGCTTATCATATTTGCTAAATTTGCCGCTTGAATTCCAGCTAATGAATCTTCGAACACGATACAGGCTTCATTTGGCAATTCTGCATTTTTTGCACCTTGAAGAAAAACTTCAGGATCTGGTTTTGCATTGGTTACATCATTCCCATCAACTATAGCATCGAAATAGTTAATAATTTTTGCTTTTTCAAGAATCGGTTTTGCATTTTTACTTGCTGAACCCAACACTATTTTTTGACCATAATCTTTCAAAAAATCGAGTACACGTACTACGTCTGGAAGAATTTCATTTTCATCCATTTTTTCTATGTAAGCTAAATAATCAACATTTTTTTGATGCAACCATCTGTTTTTGTCTTCCTCTGAAGCCGAAACATTACCTAAACCAAGAATGATTTCAAGAGAACGTACACGACTTACACCTTTTAACAATTCGTTATCTTCATGTGTAAAAGTAATCCCTAAAGAATCAGCTAATTTTTTCCATGCTAAATAATGGTATTTTGCTGTGTCAACAATTACACCATCTAAATCGAATATAAATGCTTTCTTTTTCATTTCTTTGATTACTTATCTTTTGAATCTTTAACTTTAAGCACTAAAAATGCTGCAATAAAGAAACTTATACCACTCATTACTATTGCAAGAATAGCTTGATCTTGGTAAACATATTTAACTAATAAACCTCCAATTAAAGCATTAATAATTTGAGGGATTACGATAAAAAAGTTAAAAATACCCATGTAAACACCCATTTTCTTTGGTTGGATGGAACCAGCTAAAATTGCATAAGGCATAGCTAAAATACTTGCCCAAGCAAATCCTACTAAAACCATCGAAAAAATTAGCGCTTCTTTGTTTGGCATAAAATACATGGATACTAATCCAATTCCTCCAAGTACTAAAGAAATGGCATGTGTTTTTCTTCTACCATAAATTTTAGCTATATAAGGCAATCCAAAGGCAACAATTGCTGAGACTGCATTATAAACACCAAAAATAATTCCAACCCAATCACCGGCTGATTGAAATTCAGGGCTCTTGGTATCATTTACAGAAAGTCCATAAATATGTTGTGCGATAGCTGGAGTAGTAAACACCCACATTCCAAATAAGCCAAACCATGAGAAAAACTGCACCCAACTTAATTGACGCATTGTTTCAGGCATTTTAGCAAAATCTGAAAAAACATCTGAAAGCTTAGCTTCTTTAGTTTCTCCAATGGCTTCTTTATGCTCTTGTTCGTCTCTAAATTGTTCTAATTCTTCAGGAGTGTATTCTTTAGTTGTAAAAATGGTAATTAAAATTGAAGCAACTAAAATTAGAGCCCCAATACTAAACGAATAAATTAAGTTTAAAGGAACAGCTGAAGTAGTCGAAGATTGATTACTAATACCAAACCAATTGGTCAGTACGTAAGGCAACCAAGAACCTACAACAGCACCAATACCAATTAATGCCGTTTGAACACTAAAACCTAAAGTATGCTGATCTGTTCTTAAGTTATCACCAACTAAAGCTCGGAAGGGTTCCATGGCAATATTAAATGAAGCATCCATAATCATTAACATTCCGGCACCTACCCATAGAGCAGGCATAAACGCAATAAAAATTTCGGCTTGTGGCATTAATATTAAACCTACAGAAGCCAATAAAGCCCCTGAAAGAAAATAAGGTTTTCTTCTACCAAATTTTGACCAAGTATTATCACTGTAATGTCCAATTATGGGTTGAACAATAAGCCCCATTAATGGTGCAATTATCCAAAACCACGATAACTCATGAACATCAGCACCAAAAATTTGGAGAATTCTGCTGGCATTTGCATTTTGCAGAGCAAAACCCATTTGGATCCCTAAGAAACCGAAACTCATGTTCCAAATTTCCCAGAAACTTAATTTACGCTTTTCCATTTATCGTAATTAAATATTAATACTACGATAAGCGTTTAATGTGCTTATCAAAACTTTTTTTTGAAGTGAAAGATATAAGCTTTGATAATTACAAATATATAGTAAAATTAAAATACAAAATTATTTTTTTATAATTTTTGTTTGTTAAAAACACAAAATCATAAAAAATAAATAATTGATTTTCAACTATTTATGTATTACTATTACGTTGTCGTAGATTCTCTAAAAACTAAGTTTGTTTCAATAATTTCTGTTGTGTATAACTCGTCTTCTTCTTCTTTTTCTAATCGATCAATTAACATTTTTGCCGCTTTTCTACCCATTTTAATTCCGTTTTGACTTACAGTTGTTATTGTTGGAGTTGAAAACTGTGATATAATACCATCAGTAAATCCAATTACAGAAATATCTTCAGGCACTCTTTTTCCAAGTTTTAAAGCAATTTTAATTGCAGTAACCGCAAATAATTC
Organism: Flavobacterium indicum GPTSA100-9 = DSM 17447; assembly: GCF_000455605.1. Classification (NCBI taxonomy): domain Bacteria; kingdom Pseudomonadati; phylum Bacteroidota; class Flavobacteriia; order Flavobacteriales; family Flavobacteriaceae; genus Flavobacterium; species Flavobacterium indicum. The sequence continues at coordinate 237,607 of NC_017025.1, read as the reverse complement.
GTTTACTGCAAAAATGGCATCGATTTCATTATTTTCAATCAAATCTTGAATTGGGTCTTGACAATGTTCAATATCTTCTATCTTTACAATCAAATTTTCATCTACATTTAATTGGTGATCTTTGAAGGATTTGTAATAGCCTTCCGTTCTTAATTTACCAACACTAACATAGTCCACAGTTGTAATTAATGCAATTTTTTTGTACTTCTTCTCAATGAAAAAATTCACTGCATCATAAGCTGCTAATTGATCATCAATTATTACTTTATCACAAAATACATCATTTGTTACTCTATCAAATAATACTACTGGCATGCCTTGATTGATAGCTTCCTCGATATGATGAAAATCTCTTTTTTGTTGTGTTTCTTTTGAGAGCGACATAATAAATCCGTCTGTACTGCCACTGGCTAACATTTCTAAGTTAATCACTTCTTTATCAAACGATTCGTCTGATAAACATACAATTACATTATAACCTTCTTCATTAGCTACTTGTTCAATTCCACTAATTACTGTTGCAAAAAAATGATGTACAATTTCAGGAATTATAATCCCTATAGTTTTCGTTTTTTTATTTTTTAAACTTAAAGCTATATTGTTTGGTTTATAGTTGTATAACTTAGCAAAAGCTTGTACTTTTTGTCTTGTTTCTTCACTAATTTCGTGACTATCTCGCAATGATTTAGAAACCGTAGAGATTGAAATATCTAATTCTTTTGCAATTTGTTTTAAAGTAACTTTTCTTCTCATCTATTCTAGCTGAATTTTAAGGAATGACAATTTATTGAAATTTAAATTATTTTCTATACAAAAAATACACATTTTTTCAATTAAAAGTATAAAGTTTTCAACACGAAAACGTTTTCGATAGTGTTTTTCAGCTAGTTAAGTTTTTTTTATGAAATATTTACATAAATTTAACATTCGGAGTGAAAATATAAGCAATTAAAAACAGACAATTAACTTAAACAATTTGTATGAAAACTATGCTCAAAAAAATGCTATTTTTTCTGCTATTGTTACCTTTTAGCGTTTTAGCTCAAAACACAGTAAAAGGTAAGGTTGTAGACAGTTCAACTTCACAACCAATAGCAGGCGTTACAGTAGCAATTACAGGTACAAATACCGCAACAATTACTGATAGTCAAGGTGAATTTACATTAAAAAATGTTAAGACTGGAAGTACAATTTCAATTTCCTTTTTAGGATACACTACGCAAACGATTAAGTACAATGGTCAAACTTCAGTAACTGTTTCTTTAGATTCTAGTGAAAAAGCTATTGATGAAGTTGTGGTTGTTGGATACGGAAAAGTAAAGAAAAAAGACGCAACAGGTTCTGTTACTCAAGTTTCTGAAAAAGATTTTAATAAAGGAGCAACTCCAACTGTTGAAAACTTATTAAACGGAAGAGTGGCTGGTGTTCAAATTAATACTGGTGGTGGTCCAGCTTCGGGATCAGCAATTAGAATTAGAGGAGGTTCTTCATTAACAGCAGACAATGAACCTTTAATAGTAATTGATGGTTTACCTTTATTAGGTTCTTCAGAAGGAACTCCTTCAGGATCAAGAAACTTTTTAGCAACAATTGACCCTACAACAATTGAGTCAATTACAGTTTTAAAAGATGCTGCTTCTACAGCCATTTATGGATCAAGAGCTTCAAATGGTGTTATTTTAATTACTACAAAAAAAGGAAGTAAAAAACTTTCTGTTGAATACAACTTTCAATATGGATCTGGAAAAAACAGAAGAAAAATAGATGTTTTAAATGCTTCACAATTTGTAAGCGCTGTTGAGAAATATTTTCCAGGATCAACGAATCAATTAGGTATTGACGATCCAAGTACTACAGCAACAGACAACCCTTTAACTCCAGGGGTAATTGAAGGGAGAATTTTATACGACACAGATTGGCAAGATGAAATTTATAGAAGAACAGATTACGCTGTTAACACATTGAATTTAGGTGGTAATTTATTTAAAACTATTCCAACAAGATTAACAATTAGCAATACTTACCAAGAAGGCTTAGTGTTAACTGATAAATTTAATAGATCCAATGTAGGTTTAGCTTTGAGTCCTAGTTTTTTAGATAATCACCTTAAACTAAACGTAAATGCGAACTATTCTAATGAAAAAAATAAATTTGCAGCTACACCAATAGGAGCAGCTTTAAGAATGGATCCTACTAAGCCAATTTATAGTGGTAACAATTCATGGGGAGGATTTACTGAATTTATTCAAAACACTTCAACAAACCAATTAACATCTGGAGGAACAAGAAATCCAGTTGGTAATATTTTATTAAACAATAATGTATCTAATGTAAATAGAGTTTTTGGAAATGTTCAATTGGACTATAAATTACACTTTTTACCAGAATTAAGAGCAGTTGTTAATGTAGGTTTTGACCAATCAAAAGGAGAAGGTGACAATTTTACGAGTAGAAATTCTGCTACTGCATTTAGCATTTTAGATGGAACATTAGAATCTAATAAACTTGGAAGTAAATCTAATTATTCATCATCAATAACAAATAAACTATTTGATGGTTATTTAAATTATTTGAAAAAATTCGGAAAATTAGAATTAGATGCAACAGCTGGTTATTCGTATCAAAAATTTGAAAGAAGTTATTTCAACTCAAACAATATTTATAATCCAAATGATATTGCAGATGAAGCTATTATTACAGATCAAGTTTTATTAGGTTTCTTTGGAAGAACTAATTTCACATGGAACGACAAGTACATTGTGTCTTTATCTTACAGAAGAGACGGTTCTTCTCGTTTCCCTAAAGACAAAAAATACGGTAATTTCCCAGGAGCTTCTGTTGCATGGAAAATCAACAAAGATTTCTTTAAAGACAGTAAAGTTATTTCTGATTTAAAATTAAGAGCAGGTTGGGGTGTTACGGGTCAACAAAATTTAGGAATTAATGACTTTTATTTACCTTTATACGGAACAGGAAACCCAGATTCTCAATACATATTTGGAAACAACGCCTATATTTTAGGACAACCAAAAGCTTTTAATGATAAATTAAAATGGGAAGAAACTACCAATTACAATGCGGGTATAGATTATGGTTTATGGAATAATAGAATTAGTGGTAGTATAGATGTTTTCTATAAATTATCTGAAGATTTATTATTTGGTAATGCTCCATTTGCAGATGGATCAAATTTTTCAAATCAAGGTGCGCAAAACTTAGGTAGTTTTACTACTAAAGGTATAGAATTTAATTTAAATGCTGATGTATTAAGAGGCACAACATTCAAATGGAATGTTAACTTTAACGCATCAACTTACCAAAGAAGAATTAAAAGCTTATACGCTGGAAGTGACACCTATGTAGGAGGAATTGGTGGAGGAACAGGTGGTACTATTCAAATATTTAGCGAAGGATGGACTCCAAACTCATTCTATGTTTACAATCAATTATACAATCAAAACGGGACACCTATTGAAGGAGCTTTTGCTGACTTAAACGGTGATGGAATTGTTAATGAAAAAGACAGGTATATCTACAAAAACCCTGATCCAAATCTATTATTAGGATTCCAATCAAACATGAATTACAAAAATTTTGATTTAGCATTTAATTTAAGAGCAAGTTTTGGTAATAAAATGTATAACAATGTAAAATCAGCAAATGCATATACCTCTTTATTAAGTGATGTTGGTGGAACAGTTGCTAATGTACCTAGTTCTACTTTTGATAGTAACTTTACAAGCACAGGTAACAATGTAATTTTCTCTGATTATTATATAGAAGACGCTTCTTTTGTAAGAGTTGACAACATAACATTAGGCTATACATTTCCACAAACAGAAAAACGTAAATCAACAATTCGTTTAACTGCAGGAATTCAAAATCCAAACTTCTTATTGTTCACAGATTATTCTGGTTTAGATCCGGAAGTGTTTGGAGGTATTGATAATACTATTTATCCTAGACAAGAACAATTCTTAGTAGGATTAAATGTTAAATTTTAATTAGTAGACTATGAAAAAATTTAAAATAAATATTTTAGCTTTAGTAAGCGGATTATTTCTTTTCACATCTTGTACCAAAGATCTAGATGTTACACCAGAGGATGATGATCTTTTTTTATCAGAAAACTTTTTTAGTAATCCACAGTCATACAAACAAGGATTAGCTGGAGTATACGGAAATTTATCTTTAACTGGAATAACAGGTGCAGGTTCATCAAATATTCAAGGATTAGATGCTGGAACAAGTCATTATGGTAGATGTTTATGGTATTTACAGAATTTAAGTACTGATGAAGTAATATGGAGTTATGAAAATGATCCGGGAGTAGCTGAAATTCAGAGAAATACATGGACATCAAATAACCCTATAGTTTTAGGAATGTTTGCAAGAGGCATGGCTCAAGTTGCATTTTGTAATGAGTATTTGAGACAAACTACACCTGAAAAATTAAGTGGAAGAGGTGTAACGGATTCACAATTATTAGCAAATATTGAGGATTATAGAAATGAGGTTCGTGCATTAAGAGCATTAGCTTATTATCATTTAATGGACATGTATGGTAAAGCCGCATTTTATACCGAAAACGATCAAATCGGAATTGCAGGTCCTGAATATAATAGACAGCAATTATTTTCTTTTATTGAATCTGACTTAAATGCAATATTACCTGCTTTGAAAGCACCAAGAACAAATGAATATGGTAGAGTTGACAAAGCATTTGCATGGATGATATTAGGAAAAATGTATTTAAATGCAGAAGTTTATATAGGACAAAATAGATATGCTGATTGTGTTACTATGTGTAATAACATTATTGGAGGAGGTTATACTTTAGAAGCGAATTACTTAGATAACTTTAAAGCAGACAATCATACTTCGACAGAAATGATTTTTACTTTACAATCAGATGGTAATGTTACACAAAATTATGGACCTACTACCGTAATGATTAATGGCCAAGTTGGATCTATTGAACAAAACGGAACTTCAATGGGAGTAAGTTCAAGTGGTTGGGGAGGTGCATTACGTTTAAGAAAACAATTTGTACAAAAATTTGATGGAGGATCTTTTACTTCTGATGAAAGAAAAACAATAATTTCTGGAACTAGACCGATTGACATTACTACAATTGCAGATAGAGATCAGGGATATGTATTAGCCAAATATTCAAATATTTCTTCTACAGGTATACCAGGTGTAAATCAAGGATTTGTAGATACAGATTTTCCTTTATTTAGATTAGCCGATGTGTATTTAATGTATGCTGAGTGCGCATTAAGAGGTGCTGGAAACGCGTCAACTTCACAAGCCTTAACTTATATTAATGATTTAAGAGAAAGAGCAAACAATGGACCTGTAGCGAATATATCTTCTGGAGATTTAACATTAGATTTCATTTTAGATGAAAGAGCAAGAGAATTACATTGGGAAGGACACAGAAGACAAGATTTAATTCGTTTCAATAAATACACGGGAGGTTCTTACAATTGGGCTTGGAAAGGTAATGGTTCAAACGGAATTGCTTTACCGGCACATTTAAAGGTTTTCCCTATTCCATCATCTAGTTTATCTTCAAATCCTAACTTATCTCAAAATATTGGTTATTAATATTATATTAAACTAAAGAATCATGAAAAATATATTTAAAACTTTTTTAGCGTTATTTTTAGCTATTAATCTTACTTCTTGTGAGGATGAAAGCAACCTGGCTTATGTTAATGAAGCAGGAGATTTTAACATTACTTCACCTGTTACTGGAAGCAGTGTCGTTTTAACACCAGATTACCCTACAAATCCGGCTTTAACATTAACATGGCAAGCAGCCAATTTTGGAACTCCAACAGCTATTGATTATACTGTTCAGGTTTCATTATCTGGAAGCAATTTTGCAGATGTAACAGATATAACTTCTACAAATAATACTTTTGCAGCTATTACAGTTGATGAATTAAACGGAGCAGCAGTTGCTGCAGGATTAATTCCATATACTGAAGGTGGTTTAGATATTAGAATTAAAGCTACTATTGGCACAAATGCAGAAATGACTAAATATTCAAATACTATTACTTATTTAGTAACGCCATATACTACAGAATTACCTAAATTAGCTGTTCCTGGAAACCATCAAGGTTGGACGCCTGGAACTGCTCCAAGAATTGCAGCTTCAGGTTTTGGACAAACAGACTATGAAGGATACATGTGGTTAGACGGTGGACACAAATTTGTTGGTCCAGATGCATCCGGTAATTACAATTGGGGTAATACTGATTGGGGAGATGATGGTTCTTTTAGCGGTGTTTTAGCTGAAACAGGAGAATCAGATTGTACAGCACCAGCAGGATACTATAGAGTTCAAGCTAATACAACTGCTTTAACTTATACTGAAACATTAACAAACTGGGGAATTGTTGGTGCAGCTACTCCAGGAGGATGGACCTCAAGTACCGCATTAACCTACAACCCTTCTACAAAAAAATGGGAAGGAACAATTGCTTTAACTGCAGGTGAATTCAAATTTAGAGCAAATGACGCATGGACAATTAATTTAGGTGGAGATAGTGATTCAGACGGTTCAATGAATTATGACGGACCAAACTTAAGTATAGCCACTTCAGGAACATATTTTGTTACTTTAGATTTAAGTAATCCTCGCGCATACACTTACTCAATACAATAAATATAAATCAGGGCTGAGCAATCAGCCCTTTTTTCACAATATAGAAATACCAATATTGTTATTTCTAATTTTTATTTTAGGCTTATGAAAAAGATTTACTCATTATTATTACTTTTATTTTATTGTTCATTAACTGCACAAGTTTCTTGGCAAGGCGGAACAACTCCAGAAGCCAATCAAACAGCTACCATTTTGTTTGATAAAACTGGAACTGGATTAGCTTCGTATTCTGGAACAATATATGCACACACAGGAGTAACCCTTAATGGTACACCTTGGCAAAATGTTATTGGATCTTGGGGTAATAATACCACACAACCAGCTTTAACTTTAGTTTCAGGAAACATATACAAATTAGATTTAACACCAACAATTTTAAATTATTATGGTGTATCGAGTGGAACTGTTTCAAAAATTAATATTGTTTTTAGAAGCAATACTGGAGCACAACAAACAACTGATTTAGAATTAAATGTTGGCGCCTATCAAGCAACTTTAACAGCTCCTAATGAAAATTCAACTACCTTATTAAATTCAGGTCAAAATTTAAGCATTGCAGCTAATAACACAAATGGAAATGCTAATTATAACTTATTCGCGAATGGAGTAAGTATTCACACCTATACTGGAACAAGTTATAGTTACACAGATTCAAATATTACTGCAAATAAAAGCTATGACTTACAAATTACACAAGGTGCAACAACATATTCAAAAAAGTTTAGTGTAATTATTAATCCTGGAACTATATCACAGGCTCTTCCTGCTGGAATGGAAATAGGAATTAACTACAACACTTCTGATGCAACTAAAGCAACTTTAGTTTTAGAAGCTCCTGGTAAAGATTTTGTATATGTTGCTGGAACATTCAATAACTGGCAACCTTCTTCTTCTTATGCTATGAAAAAAGACCCTACTTCTGGAAAATTTTGGCTAGAATTAACGGGTTTAACTTCAGGAACAGAATATTTATATCAATATTGGGTTGTAGATACAACACCAATAGCAAATTCTCCAACTATTGTTAAAACAGCAGACCCGTGTTCAACATTGGTATTGTCATCTTTTGATGACCCGTATATTCCTGCTACTAGTTATCCTGGATTAATGCCTTATCCAAATGGACAAGACAGAGAAGTTACTGTTCTACAAACAGGTCAAACAGCTTATCCATGGGTTGTTACTAATTTTACAAAACCAAGTAAAGATAAATTAGTGGTTTATGAGCTTTTAGTTCGTGATTTTGATTCTGATAAAAATTATCAAGATGTAATTGATAAAATAGATTACTTTAAAAATTTAGGAATTAATGCCATAGAATTAATGCCAGTTATGGAATTTGAAGGCAATGAAAGTTGGGGTTATAACACTGCCTTTCACATGGCATTAGATAAATTTTATGGCAATAAAAATAAATTAAAAGAATTAATTGATTTATGTCACCAAAATGGTATAGCTGTTATTTTAGATATTGCCTTTAACCATGCCTTTGGAAGAAATCCAATGGTTCGTATGTGGATGAATGATCCTGATGGTGATGGTTGGGGAAGCCCAAGTACAGAAAATCCATATTTCAATACAGTTGCTAAACATAGTTATAGTGTAGGAGAAGATTTTAATCATTCATCAAATTATACAAAAGATTATGTAAAAAGAACCGTTAAACATTGGATAACTGAATTTAAAATTGATGGATTCCGTTGGGATTTAACAAAAGGATTTACACAAAACTGTACAGCTGGGGATGATGCTTGTACCAATGCTTATCAAGCAGATAGAGTTGCTGTATTAAAAGAATATGCAGATTATACATGGAGTTTAGACAATGATCATTATGTTATTTTTGAACATTTAGGAACAGATTCTGAAGAACAACAATGGGCAAACTATAGAATAGCAGAAGGCAAAGGAATCATGATGTGGGGTGAATTATATGAACCTTACAAACAATTAGCTTTAGGTTTTTCAACTAATGGTGATATTACAAGAATGGGACATGTTAGTCGTGGTTTTACTGGAAAACGATTAATGGGATATCCTGAAAGTCATGACAAAGACCGTTTAATGTATCAAGCTTACACTTATGGAAATAGTGCTGGTACTGCACCAGTTGGCGGAAATTTAAACAATGCTTTAAACAGAATGCCTGCTGTAGGAGCAACAAGTATTTTAATTCCTGGTCCAAAAATGATTTGGCATTTTCAAGAATTAGGAATGGATGATTCTATTTTTACTTGTAATAATGGAACTGTTAATAGTGATGTAGATGCCATTGCAGGTGATTGTAAATTAGACACTAAACCTCAACCTCAATGGGTTGAAAATTGGTTAACTACTGCACCAAGAAGCACTATATATTCAGACTATGTGAAATTCATAAAAATGAAAAAGAATGATCCTGTTTTTAACGGGGATTACACAATTAGTCCTAACGGTAGTAACATTAGACAACGTATCTATATATATGACAACAGTTTGCCATCTACACAATTGAAAAATGTAGTTATCCTTGCTAATTATTCAGTAGCTGCTCAAAATATTACACCGGATTTTCCATATACAGGAACATGGTATAATTTAATGACAAATGCGCCTCTGACAGTTACAAGTACAACGGCACAAATTACTTTAAATCCAGGTGAATATAGAATCTATGGTAATCAGGTTTCTGCTGCATTAGCAAATGAAGCTTTTGAATTTGCTTCACAAATAGAATTATATCCTAATCCAGCTCAAACTTCATTTGTGCTAACTAATGATGTGAAAAAACTAGACATTTACTCTATTACAGGACAACTTATTAAATCTGCAAATAAAATCAATGCGTTAGAAAATATAAATATTTCAGATTTATCAAAAGGAGTTTATCTTGTAAAAATCGAAACTAACGAATCGATTTCAATCTCCAAAAAATTAATTAAAGAGTAGTTAGAAAAAATCCCGATTAAATCGGGATTTTTTATTTTATTCAATTAAACCAATTCATGTTTATGTTCAATTTGTTCTAAAATTGAATCCCATAAACCAATTCTTTTTTCTAAAGCTTCAATAGAAGTTTCTTCTACTTCTTGCCATTTTTTTGCATCATTGCCACATAATTCACTAATCATTTGCATCGCCATTGGACCATGTTCATCGGCATCTAATTCAATATGTCTTTCAAAATAATATATCAATTTAGACAAATTGGTTTCAGGAAAATTTTGTTGAAAATTACGTAATATTTCAGTAAACATAGTTGGAATTAAATCTTCTCTTCCAAAAGTAAATGCAGCTGCAATTTTATGCGGCTTCCCTTCTTCAATTATTCTAAATGTATAATCTAAAAATGCTTTTACTTTTTCATCGAGTTTAGACGTCTTTATGGAAACAAAAATATTTTTTGTTGCAGCAACATCAGAAAGAAACTGATTTACATCATTGGTATTGGCTCCACATTGTTGCATAGCATCTAAATACATTTCATAATGACTTTGACGGTTTCCATCGCTTGCTAAATCGGTTTCTTCTGCTACTACAATTTCATTTATTAAATAACGAATTTCAGGATTACCAACAGGCAACCAAGGCGTTTCTACACAAGTAAGTTTGGCTTGTAAGGCTTTTAACAAAGACATAAAATCCCACACAGCATACACATGATTTTCTAAAAAAACATGTAAATCTTCAATAGAAGCCACTTTTTCATATAATGTATGTTGCAACAATTGCTCCTTTAATGGCTGAATACTTTGGTTTATATTTTGAATTGACATAATAAAAAGGTTTTATTCAGATATACGTAATCTGAAAGAAAATTGATTTATGTAACAAAAATAAAAATGCTTCTCGAACTAGAGAAGCATTTTATATCAATTTTATTTATTGTTTAATTACTTGAATGCAGGGAAACCAGTAACATCCATACCTGTAATTAACAAATGAATGTCATGCGTACCTTCATATGTAACTACTGACTCTAAATTCATCATATGACGCATGATTGAATATTCACCAGTAATTCCCATTCCTCCTAACATCTGACGTGCATCACGTGCAATTGTTAAGGCCATATCCACATTATTTCTTTTTGCCATTGAAATTTGAGCCGAAGTAGCTCTACCTTCATTACGTAAAACACCTAAACGCCACGTTAACAACTGCGCTTTAGTAATTTCAGTAATCATTTCAGCTAATTTCTTTTGTTGTAATTGCGTAGCTCCAATAGGTTTGTCAAACTGAATACGCTCTTTTGAATAACGCAAAGCAGTATCATAACAATCCATAGCTGCACCAATGGCACCCCAAGCAATACCGTAACGCGCTGAATCTAAACATCCTAGCGGCGCACCTAAACCAGATTTATTTGGTAATAAATTTTCTTTAGGCACTTTTACATTATCAAAAATAAGCTCTCCAGTTGCAGAAGCTCTTAACGACCATTTATTGTGAGTTTCAGGAGTTGAAAAACCTTCCATTCCTCGTTCCACGATTAATCCGTGAATTCTACCTTCTTCATTTTTAGCCCAAACAACCGCAATATCTGCAAAAGGTGCATTTGAAATCCACATTTTAGCACCATTTAAAAGATAATGATCGCCCATATCTTTAAAATTAGTTACCATTCCTCCTGGATTAGAACCAAAATCAGGTTCTGTTAATCCAAAACAACCAATCCATTCACCTGTAGCTAATTTAGGTAAATACTTCATGCGTTGTTCTTCGTTACCATATTTCCAAATAGGATACATTACTAATGAAGACTGTACCGAAGAAGTAGATCGCACACCTGAATCACCACGCTCAATTTCTTGCATGATTAAACCATATGAAATTTGATCTAATCCAGCACCACCATATTCTACTGGAATATAAGGTCCAAAACCACCAATTTCTCCCAAACCTTTTACAATTTGTTTCGGGAATTCTGCACGTTGTGCATATTCTTCAATAATAGGAGAAACTTCTTTTTTAACCCATGCTCTTGCAGCATCACGTACTAATTTATGTTCTTCCGAAAGTAAATCGTCTAACAAGTAGTAATCAGGCGATTGAAATAAGTCTGGTTTCATAAGTTTAAGTTTTAATTTTTCATTTGTAGCTTATGGCATCGCTTTTTAATAGTTGTGTTTGCCTACGCAAACTTGTAATTAGTAGCAATGTCATAATATTTTGTGTGTTTTGTTTGTTTTTTTATGCTCTAAGCTAGTATTCTTTTGCTTAGCGGGTACAAAAATAATTAATTTTTAACATAAGTGAATTAAAATGTTAGATTTATTGAACTATTTAAATTGGATTTTAAATCACCATTAAAAGAGAAAATAAAAACAATTAACTTCTGTAGTCAAATAGAGCATTTAATTCATTTTTAAAAAAACCAAGAAAATGGCATCAAAAGCACTATTGTATTGGTTGAATAAAAAAGTTAAATGCTGATAAAAATGAATATTTAACTCAAATTAAAAAAATAATAGAGTTCGGACAAGAATTTTTTATTGAATTGAAAAAAGTACACCAATGTATCCTTAAAAAGTACACTTTTATGTAATATCATTTTACAGAAAACACTTTAAATTTGAATTATGAAAAAAACAATTGTTTTATTAACGCTTATACTATTATTACTTTCTTGTAAAAGTAAATTTACACGAATTGGGGATGAAAATGCAAATTACATACCCTACTATTTAAAAGTTTATGAAGCGGATAGTTTGTATATAATAAAAGAATACGAAAAAAGTTATGCTATTTTAGATAAATTATTTAACGAGTATGAGCCAATCGATATGGATACTTATTTTGAGTTTTCTAACTACTTTGAATTAAAAGTTGTTTTAAATAAAAAAATAAAACCCAAAAATTTTGACTTATTAGTAAGCAAATATGGTTATGTAAAAGAAAGAATTCTTGTAGATTCTTTATTAAATATTTATGTAAAAAATAAATACAGGGATTTTGAAAAAAAATATCCTGAATTACGCAAAACTTATCTGGCTACAATAAATGTTTCGCTAAGAGATAGTATAAAAAAAATGAATGCACTTGACCAAATGTATCGTCAAAAAGAACAAGACCTAAGCAAGTTAAAAGAAATTGACACAGTAAACATTCAAAAAATTAATAAATTTTTTGATAAATACGGTTATATCAACAAAAAAGTAATTGGTAATTCTTCAATTGACAATAGCCAAGTAAGTATCGAAGTCATGTTATTACATACGCAACCAGATTATAGACTAAAAACCTTGATGCCAAAAATACATAATTATTTACTCAGAGGTGATGCAAGCCCTTTAATATATGGGAAATTATACGATCAATATTTGTTGTATGGAGGAAAAGAGCAATATTATGGAACTTATCAAACTCCAAAAAAGATTATGATGCCTTTAGACACATTAAATAAAAGACGAAAAAATATAGGTTTGCCTAGTTATGGATATGAAAGATGGAGAATGAAACAATTATATCCAGAAAAATTTAATTAATACATAATCACATGAAACAGTTAAAAAAGTTTGTTATTGAAAATTCGTTTGAAGAATTAAGTTTAAACGAGATGAAAAGTATTTGCGGTAGTAAAAATTTCCCATCAAGCTCTAGAACTATTAGTAGTACACTTAACAGTTGGAATTGTCAGGATGAATTATGGACTGATTATCTTGATGAGAATGGAGTCTTGATTGCCATTTCTGAGGAAAACCATTTGATTGAGTATCCTTAATTTTAAAATTTAGGGCATATTTAAAATTCTTCGTTTGAATCTTTATAACTTATTTTAATCGAAAGAGGTTACTTTAGAGTCGTAATGAAGTTATTACAGCAAAAAAGTACAAAAATTTGTTTCAAAAAGATGTATCATTAGATTACAAGAGTAAATTTAGAAAAGCTTTAGAAAAATTCTTAGATAAAAACGATATGCTTCTAATAATAACTGAAGAAGCCGATTATACTACATCAGTAGTTATAGATTGGCTTCTTTTTAATAATATAAAATTTATCAGGATTAACCAAACAGATGAATTGGAAATTTATTTTTTAAAAGATGATATAGAATTAAAGGCAAAAAACTATAGTTTTTTGTTATCTGAAATTACATCTTATTGGTATAGGAGAGGTTCTTTGAATATTAAATTCAACAAAACAACAGATAAAAAAATTAATAATTTTATTAATTTAGAAGTTAGTAAATGTTTACAGTATTTATATTTTAAATTATCCAAACTACATCATTTAAATCTCTATCAGAATGCTGTCGTTAATAAGTTAATTGTTTCTGGAATTGCAAGAGAAATAGGCTTTACTACTCCTAATGATTATTTGATAAATACTAAAGAAGAGTTATTTAAAATAAAAGGATATAAAAACCATATTAGCAAGACAATTACTGGAAGTACAATGATAAATCTTGGAGAATATACATTGGTTGGAAACACAAAATTTCTTGATTGTAAAAATAAAATCACCAATAACTTTTTCCCTTCATTAGTACAAAATTATATTGAAAAAAGATATGAGTTAAGGATTTTTTATCTTGATGGATGTACCTATAGTATGGCTATTTTTTCTCAAAATGATGAAACTACAAAAGTTGATTTTAGAAATTATAATAAAAATAATCCTAATCGTACAATCCCATTTAATTTACCTACTGTTATTGAAAAAAAAATAGACAAACTAATGAAGAAATTAAATTTAAATTCTGGATCAATCGATATGATCGTAACACCCGATCTTGAATTTGTCTTTTTAGAAGTTAATCCAGTTGGTCAATTTGGTATGGTGTCTTATCCTTGTAACTATAGATTACATGAAAAAATTGTATCTTTTTTTGATAATATTATTTAATTAATGGAAAAAAATAAAATACTTGAAGAATTTAAACAGTGTTTACCACTTTCTCTTCAAAATATAGAGCTTAAAGAAAATCTTTCTGCTGTAACAGGTAAAGTTTATCCTGTTGAAAAATACAACACGAAAGTTTATCCCTTTTTACAATTTTATAAACATATAACAAGAATAATTTAATTAATGGAATATTTTAAATTATACTCAAATTGTTTTATAGTCAAAGGTGCTAAAAGAAGCTTAATATTTGACAGTCAAAAATATCAAATAAATTTTATTCCAAATGATTTAGTCGAAATCATTGAAAAAACTGAGAGATTAAGTATTGAGGAAATCCAAGCAGAATATGGAGAATCTAACCAAAAAACAATAAATGAATATTTCGAAAATTTAATTGCATTAGAATATGGTTTTTATTGTTATGAATTGGAAAAAAACTGGTTCCCTAAAATTGATACAACTTTTAAACAACCTAATCAAATAAGTAATATAATACTTGAAAATATAAACGATTTTGAATTTCTAAAAAAAGTGATTTTCGAGTTAGAAAAATTGCAAGTTACAATTGTAGAGTTTATGTATTACGACAATGTATGCGATATTATTGAAGAAATATGTAATCTTTTTGAAAATACTTTGATAAAAAACATAAATCTCAATCTACTTTATTCTGAAAAAACAGATAATGAATGGCTAAAAAAAATAACTTCCAGATATTTCAGGATTTCAAAAATTATTATTCATAGTTCTCCTTTTGACAAATCATTAGAAAGTGATAAATTTGACTTTGTAAATATTATTTTTACTCAAAAGATGATTAGTAATTTTTTGAATTGTGGTATGGTGAAGTCTAACCATTTTTCAAAGGAGTATGATCATTTCCTCGAATCCATTAACCATAACACCTGCCTACACAAAAAACTCACTATTGACAAAGACGGTAATATTAAAAACTGCCCAGCAATGCCACAAAGCTTTGGCAATATAAAAGACACTACATTAGAAGAAGCTTTAAATCATCCCGATTTTAAGAAATATTGGAATGTAACTAAAGACATGATAGAAATATGCAAAGACTGTGAATTCCGTCATATTTGTACCGATTGTCGTGCTTATACTGAGCGTACTCATTTTGAAGAAGATATAGATTTATCGAAACCCTTAAAATGTGGATACAATCCCTATACTAATGAATGGGCTGATTGGAGCACTAATCCATTAAAACAAAAAGCTATAGAATATTACGGTATGCAAGAGCTAGTTAAAAATTACACTTGTAACAAATCCTAGTATTTTTTCATATTATTTACTCCAAATAATATTCAAATGAAATATTAAATGATATCACTAAATGTACCTAATTATTTTTAAGCAGAAAACACAAATGATGTAATTATTAGTTAGAAAAAAGGAAAGTATCCATTATAATTCATCTAATATTATATTTTGGTTTTGAAAAAATACAATATGTTTTCTACTTTTTCGAATAAGTAACATTTGTTTAAAGAATATTTTTTCAAATTAAAATATGACCCTTTTTATATTTTTTCGGATATTTTAAATATTATGTAATATCATCTATAAATGAAGTAACTACTTTTTAAACTAAACACGAGCAGCATCACGCACTAATTTATGTTCTTCTGAAAGTAAATCGTCTAACAAGTAGTAATAAGGCGATTGAAATAAATCTGGTTTCATAAATTAAAGTTTTAATTTTTCATTTGTAGCTTATGGTATTGCTTTTTAATAGTTGTGTTGTATACGCAAACTTTTAATTAGTAGCGATGTCATAATATTTTGTGTGTTTTGTTTGTTTTTTTATGCTCTAAGCTAGTATTCTTTTGCTTAGTGAATAAAAATATATAATTTCCAACATAAGTAGGTTAAAATGTTAGATTTATTGAACTATTTATATAGCAATTCAAAATTTAATTTAATTAAGAAAATAATATTTATCCAATTCTATCCCTATTTAAATCTTTTTTTAAATTTTAAAAAACAATGAATTTTATTACATATTTAAAATAAAAAAATATATTTGCAAGAAAATACACTTAATAAATAAAAAATAAATAAACCAAAGCAACGTTAACTTACTAATAATTTTTTAAGCCATGTTAAACACCATTATTGCTTACCTTCATAGACTTGGATTTAACCATAAATTAAATGAATTTAAAAACAATTATTATTCTCACCCAAATTATCCTAGTTTACTAGCAATAACAGACTCACTAAATCTAGTTGGAATTGAAAATGTTGCTGCCAACGTTCCGTTTAACAACATTAATAATTTACCAAATAAATTTGTAGCTGAATTGGTTGTAAATAATAAAAACGACTTTTTTATTATTGAAAAAGTTGATGACGAATTTTTTATATCTAATGAAAATTTTAAAAGAAAGCAGTATAGTTTTCAATCTCTTACTGTTTTTTGGACGGGTTTAATTCTATTAGTTGAAGAAAATGAAAGCCCAACAACTAAAGAAAATGACTCAAGATATAGTAATTTTATTTTGTTAGCGATAATAGGATTATGTCTAGTTCTTTTAAAGAATAATTCATTTTATACAATAGTTCAATTAATTCTTTCTCTAACTGGTTTGTTTCTATCATTGGAAATAAATAAGTCTTTTTTTAGTGGTAGTAAAGATATTGAGTCTAAATTTTGTAATTATGGGAATGATTTTTCTTGTAACGATATTATAAAATCTAATACAGAAATATTTAAAAAACATTTAAGTTTTGTAGACCTACCAATACTCTTTTTTTCTTTTTCATTTTTATTACAAGTTTTTTTTCCAAATCTGATTGAGATAATTGGTTTGTTAAGTTTATTATCATCACCAGTTATTTTATATTCGATTTATTATCAGAAATTCAAAGCTAAGAAATGGTGTGTACTATGTTTATCTGTTTCTTTTGTAATAATATTAAACTCAATTCTATTTCTCTTAAATTTTAATTCACCAAAAGTAGATTTTGTTGATGTTTTTAATGTTTTCTTTTTAATGTTAATAGTTTACATGTTTTGGAAAGTGATTAAAAAAAATATTTTAAAAAATAATGATTTGCAAAATCAAAATAATGCTCTACTCCGTTTCAAAAGAGATAAGGAAATATTTGAAAAGCTTTCTAAAAATGTTGAGTTAAATTCAGCAAACTTAAATTTGATTGAATTAGGAAATGAAAATGCGAGAAATACAATAATACTTTTTATTAGTCCAAGTTGTCCGCATTGTCATAAAGCATTTAAAGAATCAATAGAAATTATTGAAAAGTTTCCAGAAGCCTATAATCTTAAAATTGGTTTTAATGTAAATGTTAATAATAATGAAAATCCTTTTATTGATGTTGTATTTATTATTCTGAGATTACATTCTTCTAACGGGGATTATAAAAATGCTCTAATAGATTGGCATATTAGAAACATGGAAATAGAAAAGTGGAAGGAAAAATGGGAAATGACAGTTATATCAACAAAAAATGAAATTGAAGAAATAAAAAATCAATTCAATTGGTGTTTGCAAAATGATTTTCATTATGCTCCGGTTAGAGTTTTCAATGGTTTTTTATTAAATGAAAATTATGATTTAAAAGATGTCTTCTATTTTGTAGACGATTAAAAATATTGTTGCAACGATAGTCAAAACTCTTAATTGACTTTAAATGTTTAAGAGATTAATAATATTTAATTTTTTTAATATGAAAAAATCAATTTTAAATTTAGAAGGTGTTCAAGTACTTTCTAGAAATGAGCAAAAAAGTGTAAATGGAGGATTAGCCTATGGTTCAAGATCTTGCAAGTTAGTAATTATGAGCCCAAATGGCACCTCAGTTACGTACACAGGAACATGCTCTATAACTGTTGACTATAATTACATTAATGGTACGCCATATCCTACAACTCGTTCTTATTGCAACGTTGGTTTAGGAGATTCTGTCCCATTAACATCAAACGGAGGTAGTTCTTATTGTTAATATTTATAATGGAGAATTTTATTCTCCATTATTCATTTAAATTTTTTATAAATGAATAACTTTAAAAAGTTAAGAAACATCTTATTTATTATTTTTTTGTTAGTGTTTTCATCATGTACAAATAATGAAAAAATAATTATTATTAAGGGTGATATTTCTAATCTACCCGACGGAACTATATATTTATCTCAAAAGTCTTACAATGACAAGGTAGATAGTGTAATTACAAAAAATGGTAAATTTAATTTTAGTTATACTTTAAAATCCAACGAACCAATATATATGGGTTTACATCATATTGATAAAAAAGGTGTGTTTATGTTGACAGGGTTTCCTACAAGTGCAAAGTATAATAATAAAAAATATAATTCTGCTTTGTTTATGTCAGATTCAACTATAATTATTAAAGGTAAGTTAACAGAATATTGTCCAATAGGAATACAAAAAAATACTAAAACAAAGTTTGTAGATTTTCCTAGAATTAAAGCTGGTTATCAAACTAATGCTTTATTTAATGTAGATGGAGATTTGTTTGATAATATTAATAAAAACACATATAATAAAGTATTATTAAAAATAAAAGAGTTTCCAAATTCTTATCATTTGTTATTTAGTATTAATGATAATAGAAATAGTTTTACACCTACTCAAGTAAATAATTTTTTAAAATCATTTAAAGGAGAAATTACTCAAAGCGAGACTTTCAATAAACTAAAAAAATATAATGAAAAACGATTAGAAAAGAAAGTTAATACATCACCTTCTCTAAAAAATAAAATAGGAAAAATAGAAAAAGTACTTGACAGTAAATATGATAAACATTTGGTAGTTTTTTGGGCTAGTTGGTGCGGACCATGTAGGCAAGAAATACCTGGATTAAAAAACATTTATAATAAATATAAAAACAAAGTAGAGTTTGTTTCTATTTCTACTGATTCTAACGAGCAATTGTGGCAAAACGCTTTAGAAAAAGAAAATATGCTTTGGAAACAATTCATAGTAAATGAAAAGTCTAATGATTATGAAAAAATAGAAATCTTTTTTCAATTAAGTAAATCAATCCCTTATACCTTGTTATTAGATAAAAATATGAAAGTAATTAAATCTTATGTAGGTTTAATGAGTGAGTTTGAATTAGATAAATATATTTCTGAATAAATGAATTTTCCCCACTACAAGCAACCTGATTCTAAAGACTGTGGCCCAACGTGTTTAAAAATCGTTGCCAAACATTATGGTAGAACTTTAAACATTCAAACTTTACGGGAGTTATCTGAAACTACTCGTGAGGGTAGTAATTTATTAACCCTAAGTGAAGCTGCGGAGAACATAGGATTTAGAACTCTTGGCGTTAAATTATCTTTAGAAAAATTACAAGAAGCTCCACTTCCCTGTGTTTTACATTGGAACAATAACCATTATGTAGTGCTAGCCTCCCTCAATCCCTCCAAAGGAGGGAGGCTGAAAAGCTTTGTGTCTAAACTTTTCGGTTATAAAAAATCCCCCTTTCGGGGTTGGGGGGCTATAGTAAGTGATCCAGCTCATGGTTTATTAGAATATTCAAAAGAAGAATTTTTGAAGTTTTGGATTGGAAATAATGCCAACGAAACTACTGAAGAAGGTATTGCGTTGCTATTAGAACCTACTCCTAAATTTCACCAATCAGAAAACGATATTGAAGAAAAAACATTTGGATTTGGTTTACTGTCAAAATACATTTGGCAATACAAGTCGTTTATTATTCAATTAGCAGTTGGTTTATTAGCGGGGAGTTTACTGCAATTAGTATTGCCGTTTTTAACACAAAGTGTAGTCGATGTTGGGATTCAAAATCAAAACATCAATTTTATTTATATTGTTTTAGTTGCACAATTATTTTTATTTTTTGGAAAAACGGCTTTAGAATTGATAAGAAGCTGGATATTATTGCATCTTTCTACACGCATTAATATTTCATTAATTTCCGATTTTTTCATCAAATTAATGAATCTCCCCATTTCATTTTTTGATGTGAGAATGACCGGTGATATTATGCAACGTATTAATGACCACCATCGTATTGAGCGTATTTTAACTACTTCTTCATTAAGCACACTATTTTCAGTATTTAATATGTTGATTATGGGTGGTGTTTTAGCCTATTATAATCTGAAAATATTTGCTGTTTTTTTCTTAGGAAGTATCGCTTATTTCTTTTGGATCACCCTATTTCTAAAAAAAAGAGCTACTCTAGACTATAAACGTTTTGCTGAAGTAAGTCAAGAGCAAAGTAAAGTCATGGAACTTATTAATGGTATGCAAGAAATTAAATTGCATAATGCTGAAAAACAAAAACGTTGGGGTTGGGAATACATACAAGCTCGTTTGTTTAAAGTTTCTATGAAAGGATTGGCCTTAGAACAAACACAAAGCATTGGTTCCAATTTTATTAATGAATTAAAAAATATCATCATAGTATTCTTATCAGCTAAATTAGTAATTGACGGTCAAATTACTTTAGGAATGATGATGGCTATAACGAGTATTGTAGGTAATCTAAATGGCCCAGTAGTGCAATTAATTAGTTTTATTAGGGAATGGCAAGATGCTAAAATTTCCTTAGCTCGCCTAGCGGAAATTCATGATAAAGAAGATGAAACGCAACAAGAAAAAGGACAAGTACATGATATACATAATTATGATGATATTACAATGGATAATGTCAATTTTAGATATATTGGTTCGGATGTGGAGGTTATTAAAGATTTGAATTTAACAATACCTAAAAATAAAATTACAGCTATAGTTGGAACAAGTGGAAGTGGCAAAACTACTTTAATGAAATTGTTGTTAAAATTCTACGAACCGTCAAAAGGAAGTATAAAATATGGTGTTACCGATTTGAATTATATTTCTCAAAAAGCCTGGCGTAAGCATGTGGGAACAGTAATGCAAGAAGGCTATATTTTTAATGATACTATTGCAAATAATATAGCCATTGGCGAAAGCATAATAGACAAACAACGTTTGTTATATGCCGCAGATGTTGCTAATATTAAAGATTTTATTTTAGAATATCCCTTAGGGTTTAATACTAAAATAGGTCAAGAAGGCGTGGGTATGAGTACCGGACAAAAACAACGTTTATTAATTGCACGAGCCGTTTATAAAAATCCAGAAATGCTATTTTTTGACGAAGCAACTTCTGCCTTGGACGCGAACAATGAAAAAGTCATTATGGAGAAGTTGAACCATTTTTTTCAGGAAAAAACAGTAGTTATTATTGCTCACAGATTAAGTACAGTTATGAATGCCGATCAAATAGTGGTTCTTGAAAAAGGTAAAATTATTGAAATAGGAAATCATGAAAAATTAGTAGCTAAAAAAGGAAGTTATTACAATTTAGTTAAGAATCAATTACAATTAGGAAATTAAATTATGCCAAACAAAGATGAAAATATAGAATTAAGAAGCGAGGAAGTTCAAGAACTATTAACCCGAATACCAAGTAGATTATTGCGTTATGGATCAATGGTTATTCTTGCAATTATGGTCCTTGTTTTGTTTTTAAGCTGGCTAATAAAATATCCTACTGTAGTCACGGCACCTGTTTCTATTACCACTGTTCAACCTCCAGAAAAGTTAATTGCTAAAGCTTCGGGTAAAATTCAAGCAATTTTGACAAAAGATAAGTCTATTGTTACTCCAAACACTGTTTTAGCAATTCTAGAAAATTCGGCAGATTATAAAGTTGTATTTCAATTGAAAAACATTGTAGATAAATATACTTTTGAAAATAAATTCCCTTTTGAAAAATTTTATGGGACTTCGTTAGGTGAATTAGAAAATGTATATGCCTTGTTTCAAAAAGAATATCAAGCAGACGAATTACTTAAAAAATTGCAACCCTATCAGGTAGATAAATCAGCACAATCGTTAGAACAAGTTCAATTACAAGATAGATTACAATTATTGCTTTCTCAAAAAGAAATTTCAGAAATTGAATTGCAATTACAAAAACAAGATTTTCAAAGGTATGAGAGTTTATATAAAAAGGGAGTGGTTTCATCACAAGAATATGAAAAAAACAAGTTAGCTTTTTTACAAGCCCAAAAAAATTTTAAAAACCTACAGAGTTCAATTTCACAAACTAAATCAGCTATTAATGAACTTAACAAATCAAAGAAGACTACAGAAATTAATGAAACTAAAGAAATTTCATCGTTGAACAGAAATCTTATTCAAGCATTTTTTCAGTTAAAGAAAGCCATCAAAGAATGGGAATTGAATTATGCTTTTGTGTCTAAAAATGGTGGTATAGTGAGTTTTATGCAAATTTGGTCGGTGAATCAAAATATTGAAGGTGGTGAAATTTTGTTCTCAATTGTACCACAACAATCAAAAGCTTTTATTGCAAAAGTAAAAGCTCCTGCTCAAAATGCAGGGAAACTTAAAGTTGGTCAAGAAGTCAATATTCGATTGGCTAATTATCCTGATACAGAATTTGGAGTTTTAAAAGGTAAAGTTCAAAACATGTCTTTAATTCCTGACAAAGAAGGAAATTTAATACTTGATGTGATTCTAAGCAAAGGGCTGAAAACATCTTATCATAAAGAAATTGTATTCCAGCAAGAAATGAGTGGAACAGCAGATATAATCACTGAAGATTTAAGATTATTAGAACGGTTATTTTATCAGTTCAGAAGCCTGTTTCAAGTAGAATAATTACATCTTCAAATAAAAATCTTTTGTTAATTCAATATATTCTGGAGTGTATTGATGACGTGCCGTTTCAATCACTAACTCTTCAATCAAAGGCGTTTGTTGAATTCGAGTAAAAGCCAATAAACTTCGCTTAATTTCTGTTGTTGGTGTACCTTTTACACGCGTAATTCTTAAAGGAAACAACCCGCGTTCTTGACATAACTGCACAAAACGTACTTCTTCTTTATAAGGAATAATAACTGAAAAAATTCCAGTGTCAGAAAGAAAAAAGTCGGCAGCTTCAATTAATTCTTCAAAAGGCAATGCGTCTTCAAACCGAGCAAAATCGCGTTTTTCATCGCCCGATTTAAATTCATCTGTATAAAAAGGGGGATTGGAAACAATAACATCAAACAACTCTTCTACTTCATCCACAAATTCATCTAAACCTGCATGGTAACAATACAAGCGATCATTCCATGGTGAATTTTCAAAATTTTCCACACATTGTTCATACGCATCGGCATCAATTTCAATTGCATCAATTTGCGTTGCCAGTTCGCCACTAGGGCTCGTGTGTTCAGCTTGACTTCTTTGTGCTAACATTAAAGCAATTAAACCTGTACCTGCGCCAATGTCTAAAATTGAAAATGGATGATTAATTAATGGCGTCCATGCGCCCAGTAAAACACCATCCGTTCCAACTTTCATGGCACAGCGGTCTTGTTTTATAGCAAATTGTTTGAATTGAAACATATTTAAATTTCAACTATTGCGTTTTATTCAAGGTACAAATCCACTAATCCAACTGGAGTATTCATGGTAATTTCCTTTTTAGAACGATTCACTTCTACGATAAAATCGTCAATCATAGGAATAAGGATTTGTTTTTCTCCTTTGAATATTTCAAAAAGAGGTTGTGCAGTATTTTCAATAATGGAATGAATCGTTCCAATGTCACCTAAACGTTGATCAACCACTTTAAAACCAATAATTTCATGGTAATAAAATTGATTGCCTTCTAATTGAGGTAATAAAGTCAGTGGTAAATACAATTCAGATCCCAAAAGATTATCAGCATCAGCTTCTGAATCTACTTCTTCAAATTTTACCCGTAGGAATTTATCTTTGTGTAGGGAAGATTGTTCAATAAAAAATGGAACCAGATTTCGATTCATTTGAACGAAAACTGATTCCAAATTTTGATACATTTCAGGCTCATCTGTGTCTAAATAACATAGAACTTCGCCTTTGAAACTAAACTTTTTAGCGATTTTGCCTAAATAGAAACATTCGTCTTTACGCATTATCGCACTATATTAAGCTTCTGTTTCGTTGTTTTCTTCTGTAGCTGGTGCTTCTTCAGTAGCAGCTTCAACTTCTGGAGTCTCAACTACCTCTTCAGTAGCTTCTGCCGCTTTTGCAGCTTCAGCTTGAGCAGCAATACGTCTTTCGTTTGCTTCTTTTTCAGCTTTTAATGCCGCTGCTTTAGCATCTGCTTGTGCTTTTGCTAAACCAGTTTCTTTAGTAGCTACTTTTCCTGCTTTTTCTTCTAACCAAGCGGCTAATTTAGCATCTGCTTGTTCTTGAGTTAAAGCACCTTTTCTTACCCCCCCATCTAAGTGGTGTTTTAATAACGCCCCTTTGTAAGATAAAATTGCTCTAGCAGTATCCGTAGGTTGTGCACCATTGAATAACCATTGAGCAGCTTTATCAATGTTTAAATCGATAGTAGCTGGGTTCGTGTTTGGATTGTAAGTTCCTAATTTTTCTAAGAATTTACCATCTCTTTTTGAGCGAGCATCTGCCGCTACGATCCAGTAAAAAGGTTTCCCTTTTTTACCATGTCTTTGTAATCTAATTTTTACTGACATAATCTAATTGATTAATTTGAGGTTCTCGACCTCGGTTATTAAGGGTGCAAATGTACAACTTTTTTTGAAACCACAAAAAACAAATAATTAAAAGACAAATACTTATCTTTGACTTTTACAATAAACAACCATGGAAAACATAAAACAATACGTTCAAGAAAACAAAGAACGTTTTTTAAATGAATTAATTGAATTATTAAAAATTCCTTCAGTAAGTGCAGATAGTGCTTATGCTCAGGATGTTATCGACACAGCAAATGCGGTAAAAAACAGTTTAGAAAAAGCAGGATGTGATGTAGTAGAGTTATGTGAAACTCCTGGCTATCCTATTGTTTTTGGCGAAAAAATTATTGACCCAAAACTTCCTACTGTTTTAGTTTATGGTCATTATGATGTGCAACCTGCTGATCCAATTGAATTATGGGACTCTCCTCCTTTTGAACCTGTAATCAAAAAAACTGAATTACATCCAGAAGGTGCTATTTTCGCAAGAGGCGCTTGTGATGATAAAGGTCAAATGTACATGCATGTGAAAGCTTTTGAATATATGGTTCAAAACAACTGCCTTCCTTGTAACGTGAAATTTATGATTGAAGGAGAGGAAGAAGTAGGTTCTAAAAGTTTGGGATGGTTTGTAGAGCGTAACCACGAAAAATTAGCCAATGATGTGATTTTAATTTCTGATACGGGTATGATTTCTAACACCCAACCTTCTATCACAACTGGATTAAGAGGTTTGAGTTATGTAGAAGTAGAAGTAACTGGTCCAAATAGAGATTTACATTCTGGTTTATACGGTGGTGCTGTGGCCAATCCAATAAATGTTTTGACCAAAATGATTGCTTCATTACACGACGAAAACAATCATATTACAATTCCTGGTTTTTATGATCGTGTTGAAGAATTGTCTCTAGAGGAACGTGCACAAATGGCAAAAAGACCATTTAGTCAAGAGGCGTATAATAAAGCATTGGATATTGCTGAAGAATATGGCGAAACTGGTTATACTACAAACGAAAGAAATTCTATCCGTCCTACATTAGATGTTAATGGAATTTGGGGTGGATATACTGGCGAAGGAGCAAAAACAGTCATTGCAAGTAAAGCCTATGCAAAAATTTCAATGCGATTGGTTCCGAACCAAGATTGGGAAGAAATTACACAATTATTCCAAAAACATTTTGAAAGTATTGCACCAAAAGCCGTTAAAGTAAAAGTAACTCCACACCATGGCGGGCAAGGCTATGTAACCCCTATTGATTCAATCGGATATCAAGCTGCTTCAAAAGCATATTCTGATTCATTTGGCGTGACACCAATTCCTGTTCGTTCAGGAGGAAGTATACCAATTGTTGCTTTATTTGAACAAGAATTAAAAAGCAAAACCATAATGATGGGATTTGGATTAGACAGTGATGCTATTCATTCACCAAACGAACATTATGGCGTTTTCAATTATTTAAAAGGTATTGAAACGATTCCATTATTTTATAAATATTTTGCTGAATTAAATAAATAAAAAAAAGGCTTTGAAAATTTCAAAGCCTTTTTTAGTATTCTATATTACTTCAATTAAAATACAGTTTTCTTAACTACTTTCTCTCCATTTTCTAATGTCATTTTCACTAGTAAACCTTGATTTTTAGCAGTTGTATTAATTGTAAATTCTTTAGAATTTGGTTTTGCTGTATAAATTAATTTACCTAATAAATCAAACACCTCTACTTCACTAACATTATTCTTAAATGATTGAACAGTTAACGATTGATTGTTAGTAATTAAAACAACTTCATTAGCATTCTCTGAAACTTCATTCAATTGTTTCTTTTTAAATATAATTTCAAATCTATCATTGAATGTACCTATTTCTGATATAAAATAATAAGACGATTCTTTTATATTAACAATACTTCCTGTATAATTATCCTTTAAATAGATATCTTGATTACTAAACAATCCATCAACTTGTTCTAAATTAATTTGATAATTTGAAGATTCAATAGCTTTAAAACCTAACTTAATCACATCTTCATCATTAAATGGCAATCCTTTACCTTGAATTACATATTCTTTATTATCAATTAAGCTATACAACATTGTTTTCGAAGTATCAAAAACTAATCCATCAATTTTTCTATCTACACCATCAGTAGCACCGTCCATATAACCCACTAATATTTGATTATGTTTTTGAGTAGCATCATTTAAATTTAGCCAAAATCTATGTTTCTCTACATTTTCATCTGCTCTTGTAACAGATTGTTGTTGTCTGAAGAATTGCGTAGAATTAGTTGCATCAACTCTAAACTCATTTTCAAAATTAACAGTATAGGCAGTAGCTGCTTTTACAAAAAACCCTTGTCCTACTTGAATATAATCATTTGGCACAGCACTTCCATTGGCAGATGCCGCCCCTCCTAACATAGTATAGGAAGCATAATTATTAGTTGGATACACCCCTCCACTTGCTGGAACGGTATGTGTCCAATAATATAATGCGTCAACTTTCGGATTATTTATTAAAAATGTTTTTGCATTAATTGGAGACGCATACGGATTTGCTAATAAATTATACCCTTGCCCAACCGCATATGTAATACTACCATTATTTGGCACACCTGTAAATTGACCTGGATAAGCCGCACCAGGCGCAGTAGAAGTCCAAGTATTATCAACTCTAATCATAAAACCTTTAGCCGTTGTAAAATTATTTGTTGATGGTACAACAGACTGATAAGCTGTTGGAGTAGTAGTACCTGTGTATAAGTATTCGTAAAAACGAGTTGCAATTGTATTTGGAGAGAAAGCTAATAAATTCTGACCTGCAACAGGAGATCCCCAAGCTGTATAATCTTGTCGAATCATGTTTGCAGAGTTTCTCTTTACAATAATATTACCAGTATTCACAGCATGTTTTGTATATTGTACTAAAGCTGCATTATTATTAATAGTTAAAGTTCCTGTTCCGTTAACGGTAACATTTTCACCAACTCTTAATGTGTGACCAGAGTTAAACACAACGTTAGCACCTGTATTTACAGTTACGGAACACGCATCTAAACTAGCTGTTGAAGAATAGTTTCCTGCAAAAACTACTGCATCTTTACTTGTTGGAGTACCCGTTGGTGACCAAGCCGTACCATTCCAAGTTTTAGTAGATGCTCCACATTGCCAGAATTGTCCTGTCCACACACCACGTCCAAAAGTTGCAGCAACAATAGTATTATCTAATGCTCTGAATTCAAAATTTAACACTTTAACATCTTTCATACCGTTATTAGCGCGTCTCCATGTAGGCGAAGCAGTATTAAAATCAACAGTATACCAAACCCCTAGTTCTGTACCAACAATTACTTCATTTGTAGCGTTTGGATTTTGTAAAATACATTTTACAGGCATATTAGGTAAATTCCCTTCCTTATTCTGCCATGATGTACCTCCATTTGATGAATACCATACACTTGGCACACCGTAATTATGGAACGTTACAAAAATATCGTTTTCAGTATTTCCAAAACGAATATCCGATATTGCTCCAGTCCATGTTGGATCAGCAATATTTGTCCACGTAATTGCACTAATATTTGCAGCAGTACTTGCTAATGCAGCATTATCTAACCTTAACAATCTTCCATTAGCCAAACCAACCAATACTGAAGTAGTAGTAGTAGGCATTGGTTTGAAAAATGTTGGGATATCATTTAATAATGCATTTGTTAATATTCTTCTTGTTGCAGAAGATGCACCTAAATCATATTTGTAAATTTGATAGGTTGGTGTTGCAGTTGTTCCGTTTGCATATAATCTATCATTAACACTATCCAAACCACATTGATTTACAAAATCACCGTCATTTTGATTAGAAGCAATTGTATAAGTTTGTACTCCTGTTGTTGCACTATGTCTACCATAAGTATTATAAACATACGATGAAACCACATAAGCATCAGTATCTTCAATGAATACCCAACAACCATCTCCACCATAAATTTCTGTTGTAGAATTCACACCAGCAGTTGCATTTGGCGCAAATTGAGTTCCATTATCTTGTAATCCAGAAATTAAACGAGTTGTAGCTGCAGAAGCAGTACTTATATCAGCTTTATAAGGTTGAGTAACATTATAATCTTTGTTTCTTTCTCCAATATTTGTACCAGAGTCATTTGAGTAATACACTCCACCATCACATCCAAACACTACACGTGATGTTTGAGTAGGACAAAAAGCCATTACATGATGATCCGAGTGTACACCGTCCAAACTAGCACCATTACCTGTCGCACTAGGATTCAACGTCCAATCCGTTAACTGTGTCCACATGGAAGAAGCCGTCGCCGTAAATGCAGTAGTTGTTCTAAAGATTTCAATTCCTCCAACATAAACTTCATTATCATTTGTTGGATTCATTCCTATCATTAAATCATAAAAAGCCTGACCTCTAGTAAAATCTGTAGCAGCAGGGGGCTGATTCCCACTACTAACTGGTAAAGCAATAGTTGTAGAAATAGTTGCCCAACCATCTGTAGTTCTTCTAATTTTAGGCAAACTAGTAGTATTATCTTCACAAAGCGCATACATATATCCATCTCTTTGTTTTGACGCCACTAACTGTACACGTCCATCACCATTTGGAGATGCTAAAGTTCTTACTAACGTCCAATCTGTACCATTAGTACATTTGTATATTCTTCCTCCACCTTCTCCAGTTGCAAAACTATATTTTGAACCCATATACAAGTCACCAGACTGATCAATTGCAAAAGAATTTGGCGCTACAAATTTTGTTCCTGCTGTACTGTACAAAGAAGCATTCGTTTGTCTGACAAAATTCACTCCATCAGTACTTTTATACAATCCAACAGTATTAGAACCTAAATAAGACCAACCAGCACCACCTGAACCACTGGTAACCTCTTCAGTATATGCCATAGCATCAGCACCAAAATAAACCTCTGTTAAACCTGTTGACGGATTTAACCAAGCTACAATATCTTGAATATAGGTTAATTGATTTGCAACTGTAGAACCAACAGGAGACGAATAAATTAAACGCCAATTATTTCCTCCATCAACTGATTTATAAACACCATTACCATTTACAGCACCCCAAGTATAAACTTCTCCAGTTCCAATATACATGATATTTGAATTTTGTGGATCTACTGTCATACATGTTACAGCCATATTACTAGGAACACCAGATACTTGAACCCAAGAAGAAGTAGAACTTGTAATATCATTGTTTATCCATAAACCACCACTAACTGCACCTGCAAATACTTTAGTTGTACTTCCAGTTGCAAATCTTAACACTCTTGTTCTCCCTCCAACATTGTTTGAACCTCTTTCTACCCATTGGTTATCTAAACCATCTCCAGGAACTCTTCCTTCTTCTAATTGCTTGTCTAATGACTTCTGTAAATCCAACACAACTTCTGGAGTTGGTCTACCTAAATTTGGATCAGCAGTATACAACCATTCTTGTTCATTATAAGCATTTGGAGGTAAACCCATGGCTTTTCTTTCCTTTTTCGGCAAGTGCATTCTTTTCCTTAAAGGCGAATAATTGACAAGATTATGGTATTTTTCTCGAATCTTTTCAATTGAATCTAACTCAGATGCAGAAATTGTTTTTTCTTGTTCTACAATAGTATTGACAGCAGCATCATTGATCGCTAAAGAATTGCTAGCAAAAACATTAGCTTTCTCTAAATTTGTTTTTTGAACAAATTTAGACTCTGCGTTTTGAATAAAATCAACTTTATTCGTCGCTTTAATTTCTGTTTTTTCACTAACAGATTTTTGTTTTGAATCAGAAGTTTTAATGTTAGTATCCTCTGTTTTATTACAAGAATAAATCAATACAGAGAAAAAAGCCAACAACAATCTAGATTTAAGATAGTTATGTTTCATATTTTGTAATTTGGGATGAACAAATATAAAAAAAAATAACAAAATAATAGATGAAAGCAAATAAAAACGAAAAAAAAACAAAAAAACCTATTTAATAATAGGCTCTTTTGTTAAATAGTTACTATTTATATTATTTAATTACTTTTCTATCAATTGTTTGTCCATTTGTTAAGGCAACTTTTACAATTAATGCTTGATTTCTATTGGCAATCGATGCTATCGAAAGTGTTTTCTCATTCACCTTATCATTAGTATAAATGTTTCTTCCTAACACATCAAACACCTGAACCGAAGCTATCTCTTGTGTAGAATCAACTTTTACTACATCATTTTGAACAAAAACTACAATATGGTCGGCTGGTACAAAATCTTCATTAGACATTACTGTATTTTTATACACTAATTTAAATCTAGTATTAAAAGTACCCGCTTCTGTTGTAAACACATATGGCGCTTGTTTTATATCATGGATAATATTTGTCACATTGTCTTTTACAAAAACATCTTGTGAAGCAAATAATCCGTCTACATTTCCTAATGAAATAGTGTAAGTACCCGCTGCCGTAGCTTTTAATCCTAATGCTACTTCGTCTGTATCTGCAAAAGGCAATCCTTTTCCTTGAATAACATACTCTGTATCGTTAATTACATTATACAACATCGTAGTACTCTTATCTAACACTTCTCCATCAATACTATGATCATATCCATTGGTAGCACCATTAGTATAACCCACTAATATTTGATTATAATTATTTGATACATCGTTTAAGTTTAACCAAATTCTATGTACTTCATTATTTACTTCTTGTGTAACAGCAGCATTTGATGTTCTAAAGAATTGTGTGCTTGAACTTGCATTGACACGTTGGGTATTTGTGAAATTTAAGTTCCCAGCTGCAGTAGCATTTACAAAGAATCCTTGACCTGTTTGTATAAATCCATTTGGCACTGCTCCTCCTGCTGCAGAAGCCGTACCTCCTAAAGTAGTATAAGAAGCATAATTATTAACCGGATAAACACCTCCACTTGCTGCAACTGTGTGCGTCCAGAAATATAACGTACCTACTGATGGATTAGCACTTAAAAATGCACGTGCATCAATTGGTGATGCGTAAGGATTTCCTAATAAATTATACCCTACACCCACCGGTTGTGACACATTTCCATTGTTTGGAACTCCTGTAAATTGACCATTAAACGTTGTTAAGGTTGTTGGCCAGTTATCCGCAGCTCTAATCATGTATCCTTTTCCAACCACAAAATTAGTTGTTGGTGAAACTGATTGATAAGCCGTAGGTGTTGTAGTACCCGTATATAAATATTGGTAGAATCTCGTTGGTAAAGTATTTGGTGAAAATGCCTGTAATTGTTGACCCGAAACCGGTGACGACCAAGCTGTGTAATCCAATCGTACCATAGGCGCTGAATCTCTTTTAACAACAATGTTTCCTGTATTTACAGCAGCACCATCTAACTGACGTAATGCTCCATTATTATTCACTGTTAAAGTACCCGTACCATTAACCGTTACAGACCCTCCAACCACAAAAGTATGTCCAGAACCAATAGTAACATTTACTCCTGAATTAACCGTGATTGAACACGCTTCTAAATCGCCCGTAGAAGTGTAATTACCCGCAAATGTAGCAGCAACTGTTCTTGAAGGAACTCCATTTGACCAAGTTGTACCGTTCCAAGAAGAAATAGTACTTCCACATGATACAATATTAATATTTACAGATCTACTTGGCACCCATCCATTATTTACATTTTTAACATCAACTCTAAAAGAAGTAGTTGCTGGAGTTGGTTGTGAATTGGTATAAGTAACGATTCCATCATTTATATCTTTTTGAGTGAAGGTAGTACCTACATTTAAATTTACACCACTTTTTTTCAATGTCCCAATTGATGGCAACTCTAAAACTGTATATGTTTGTTGAACATCCGTTTGAGCTGTAGAAGTCGCATTCATTTCAGTATTTGAAATTGCAATGGTAGAATTTGTTAATACATTTATTGTATTTGTAACTAGATTTGGAACAGGTGTAATAGCTTGCTTATTACAAATTTTTAAACTAAATGCGTTCAAGGTGCCACCATCTCCATTGTAAGGGTCATTTACAGTTAATGTCCACGTTCCGTTTGCCGCTAATCCGTCTAAATTTGCTAAAGCTTCAAAGGATTTAATTGTACCTGAAATTGCAGGAGAAGTTGTACTACAAGCTGGAGCAACACCATTATCATCATAAGTACAATTAATATCGGGCTGCCCTCCACAAGCTTCTTCTTGAAGTGTAATTACCGGACTTCCAATAGCTGCAGGTCCAGTCAAGGTTATGGTCAAATCTTGAACATAAGTATGTGTTATATTGACTGATGCTGTAATTTTACCAATAGTAAGCCCACCTGTTACATTAACTGTTGCTGTACCAACGCCATTCGCTGTTGTTTCCAATGTACCATCAACAATAGTTCCATTGAAAACAGCTGGCGAACAGTCTATTATTGCCGTTTGAAAACTTCTTTCTGCAGAGAAATTTCCATTAGCACAACCATTTTTAGGCTTCACTCTCCAATAATATATTGTTTGAGAAGCCAAACTATTTAAACTAAAACTTGGTGATGTAACATTCCCAGAATAGGCAAGAGAAGCAAAAGTTGGACTTGTTGAAACTTCCACATCCCAACTTGTAACATTAATATCATTTTGCCACGTTAAATTCGTAGATGTAGTAATCCCAGTTGCTCCATTTGCAGGAGTTAATAAAACAGGATTTGCAAATGTAGGATGATATACAGTTAGATAAATCTTTCTTATTTCTGTTTCTGAGCCATTGTTACCAATAATATCTATTGTATAAGTACCCGCTGCAACCGAAGCTAAATTACTAATAGTTACA
This sequence comes from Flavobacterium indicum GPTSA100-9 = DSM 17447, assembly GCF_000455605.1. Taxonomy (NCBI): domain Bacteria; kingdom Pseudomonadati; phylum Bacteroidota; class Flavobacteriia; order Flavobacteriales; family Flavobacteriaceae; genus Flavobacterium; species Flavobacterium indicum. The sequence continues at coordinate 203,738 of NC_017025.1, read as the reverse complement.
TCAAAAGTACCATTAGCAGAAAATGTAGACTGACTAAAACTCAAACTTGCCCCTGCTGGAACATTGGCCGCACTCATAGTAACATTAGCACCCCCAATTTTTGTCATTGAAAAATTGTAAACAGCATTTCCAGCATTAGAACAAATAGTTTTTGTATCTGCCAATGTTTTAAAAGTAAAATTAGAAGTAATACCTGTTACAACAAGTGCAAATTTTTGAGGTCCGTCTGCAAGAGTACCCTTGTGAGTGACTGTAATTGTATACACAGTTCCTGCTGTTGGCGCATCAATATTAATTCTTTCTACATTATCCACTATATTATCACCATCTCTTAATGCTAGAGCTGTTGCGCTACTTTGTAATCTCCAAGGATAATAAGTATTTGCTCCTTGTGTGATTCTAATATCTAAATCATTTGTTAAATCAGGCAAAGATTCATTTAAAGTTCCAGTATTTATCTTTGAAGTACTAGGAACATCTGTCCAACATATTGAGCCTAATAAAGGTGTTGTCCCTCCAGTAGCTACCACTTGCATTGTAAACGTTTGACCTTGATTTAAAGTTTCTTCAGAAATCCAAGAAGTCAATCCATTATTTGTAATTGTTTCAGCAGATTTTTTTGCATCCACATAACCCCAACCGTATCTTGCATCTGGACCAGCATTTCCTCTATCCGTAGCTGTATGACATACTAAGCCTTTCAAAGTTGCTGCTCTGAGAAACTTACCATTTACATTATTTGCGTGTTGTTGAATTAGAGTTAAAGTTCCTGTAATATTAGGTGCTGCCATTGATGTACCTAACATTGTTGTATATTGAGTTACAGTACCACCAGTTCCCGTTCCATTTCCACAAGAATAAATTCCTGCTCCTGTACCAGCTCCATCACCTGTTAAATCAGGCTTGATTCTTCTATCGTCTGACGGACCTTGACTTGACGAGGAATGTATTGCTCCTCCTGCTGTAATATTACCTGAAGCATCCACAGTAGCGTCTTGAGCATTGGCAATAGTTACTATATTTTTAGCATTTTTATTTCCATTCAATTTATCATATCCAGCTGTTGTTGGACTCGGATTAGTTGTTCCGCCATCATTACCTGCCGACATAACTGGCAAATAATAAGGAAAAGTATAAGCAATAACATCCCAATTGTAAGCTTCAGCTGAATAAGCACCAATATACCATGGTGTAGTAGAAACAGAAGAAACCGGAACTCCGTATGAATGATTAGACAACAACATCCCATTCATTGCTTCTGAAATAGCTTCTGATTCGTCATTATCCCAATCAAAAGACCTTGAAGTTGCATTAGGCGCCATACCTTTTGCAGCAGCCGACAAACCTGTTGCCATAATTGTTCCCATTACGTGAATAGCATGAAAACTATTTGTATTTCGTACCGTGTTATCTACTAAATTTATTCTACCTGAATACTCATTGTGAGCATGAATAGGTCCGCCGTCCCACATTCTAGGCACCATACCTGTTCCTGTTAAATTCAAACCTAATCCACCACCACTTCTTAAAAATGGCACTCTAGTAGAAATAGCCGCTTCAGCATTATAAATGGAGTAGTAAATTGGAATACCTGATTGATCAATTCGCATTAACTGATCAAATGATTGATCTGGATTTTCTTTAAAAATTGGAATATTGTATTTTTTAGCATATTCTGCTACTTCCCTTTTTTCTTTTAATTCTTTTTGCTGAAACTGTTTAAGCAATTGATTGGCTTTAACCATATCATACTCTTTAATGATTTCAGCTACTTGTTTTTCATTTTGAGAAAAAACAAAGCAAAAAATTAAGTTAAAAAATAAAATATAAGTAAATTTTGAGTACTTTAAGTAGTTATTTTTCATGTTTTTTGAAGATTTGTTGGCAATGCGCAATATATAAAAAAAATATCAAAAACAAAATAATCAAAAAATTACAAAATAAAATTTGGATTTAGTTGCATTGTTTCTATATTTGCAGTCCAATATCCACTGCGGGTGTGGTGAAATTGGTAGACACGCCAGACTTAGGATCTGGTGCCGCAAGGTGTGAAGGTTCGAGTCCTTTCACCCGCACAATAAAAAAGCTCTAACCCTTTATTTAAAAGGAATTAGAGCTTTTTTTATTTTAATTTGTTCCCCGTTTTGTTCCCCATAATTTGATTCTATTTGATATATTATTCTGTTAATTTCTATTAATTCAACTTTAATAATTAATTTACATTTAAGCGATAGAACAAATATAAATCATAATGTTCTTTGTTAAATATTAATTCAATACCACCCAATACCACCCAATACTACCCAATACTACCCAATACCACCCAATACCACCCAATACCCAACAAGCATTAATTTAACTTAATTAATATTGTTTAAAAATTTTTTAAATCATATTAATTATGGAACAAATTTTAAATTTTAAAATCGAAATCCCAGATGAATTCAAAAATGAAATCATCTCGGGCGTTGTTACACAAATCAAGGATTTGATGTTAAACAACAAAGCAGAAAATCAAAATGATTTACTAAGTAGAGCAGAAACTGCCAATCTTCTCAAAATTTCCTTAGTCAAACTTTGGCAATTAACCAAAGACAAGGTCATTCCTGTTTACAAAATTGGAAACAAAGTTTTGTATAAAAGAAGCGAAGTTGAACAATTATTCAATTCTAACCTTTTATAGTTATGGAAAACATTTTAAAACCATCAAATGAAATTGTTAACGATGTAAACTTTCATTTAACAAACATTCTAACTGATATTTCTAAACTAAAATTAGAGTATAATAGAGATTTAATTTTAATTCATTGGATAAACAATATCAAACAAAAGTTAGAAACAATAATTGAACTTTTGTTGGTATCTAATTCACAAACCTTTATTCAATTAGCCAATGAAGTCAACAAACTTTTTGTTTTAGACTGTGAAATGAGTAAAGTACAGGTTTTAATTATAAACCATAAAAGAAATATCAATAACAACAAAACTGGAACTTTAATTTTAAACTATGGATTCAATCAATAATTATTTAAGAATTGGTACAGAATATTATAGAATATGTAATGAACCATTTACATACGACACAATTAGAATATTGAGAAAATGGAAAAAGCATTTAATCATTGATGATTTAGGCAAAGATGTTGCAAATAAAATTAGTAAGTTCTATGGATTTTGTGTTTGTCCTTCTCATTCTAATTATCAACAGGTTATCAATGGATATTATAACAATTATAGTAAGTTAAGTTATGAACCAAAAGAAGGTTCATGGAATACTATTGAACAATTGTTGAAACATATATTTAACGAACAATACAACTTAGGTTTAGATTATTTAAACCTACTTTGGAAAGAACCAAAACAAAAATTACCCATACTTTGTTTGGTTAGTAAAGAAAGAGAAACAGGAAAAACAACTTTTTTAAACCTTTTAAAACATTTGTTTGAAACCAATGTTACATTAAATACAAATGAAGATTTTAGAAGCAATTTTAATTCAGATTGGGCAAGTAAACTATTAATCTGTATAGATGAAACTTTTTTGGATAAAAAAGAAGATAGTGAAAGAATTAAAAACCTTTCAACTTCTAATTATTATAAAAGTGAAGCTAAAGGCAAAGACAAGGAAGAAGTTGAATTTATAGGAAAGTTTGTTTTATGTTCCAACAATGAAGATTCATTTATTAAAATTGATGCTAACGAAACCAGATATTGGGTTAGAAAAATTGAACCTTTAGAAAAACAGAATCCTAATTTATTAGAAGTTTTAAAATCTGAAATCCCTGCATTTGCTCACTTTCTAGAAAATAGAAAAATTGAAAGTCCTAAAGTTTCAAGAATGTGGTTTAGTCCTGAGCAGATTTATACCAACGCATTACAAGTTTTAAAATTAGGAAATAAAACCCTTATTGAAAGTGAAATAAGAGAATTATTAATTGAAAATTTTGAATTTTTTAATGTAGATGAACTTTGTTATTCTTCAAAAGACATTTTAGACTTATTAAAAACAAAAAATATTAACTCAAATTCAATTTATATTGCTAAGGTAATTCAAAATGAATTTAATATATGTATTGAAAAAAATTCTTCATATAAATTTTATAATTCAAATAGTAGTATTCAAAGTAATTATCCTGAAAATGATTTTATAAATAAAAAAGGTAGGTATTTTAGATTTTTAAAAAAGGATTTTGTTGTTGAATGTTGAAAAAACTTCGCAATATCTTTTAAATAAAGAGATTATTCATTCAACACATTGTCAAAAATACGTCAACAATTAAAAAATGTATTGAAACTTGAATACTAGTTAAAAGTTTCTTTTTAAATAAAAAATTGATTGTTGAACCATTTTTGACAGAAAGTTGAAACTTCAAAAGCTTTATAATTAAGCTTTTACAATATTTTTTCAACATTCAACAAACTTTTTATCATTTTACGATTTACGAAACATTAATTCTTAATGTTAATAACTAATTTTGAAATACATTTCTTAAATAATTAAATTGCTACTGTTTTTATAAATGGATTTTTTTATTTGGAATAAACAATTTCTTAGGAGCTTAAAATAAGATTAGAAATCAACAAAAAGATAGATTCCTGGTTTGAGCTAACCTTTGCGGATTTTGTAAAAAAATTAGGAAAGAAGAAAATAAAGCTGTTCTTATTTGATAAAGCAGAATGGAAAGTTTACCTATTACAAGAACAACAAAAAGCATTTACCCTAAAACAATAAAAAACCACCATAGGCCAAGAAATAGTTAAAATGGCATTAGCTATATGGTTTAACAGAAGAGGAAATTAGTAGCGTAGAAAATAGTCAGAATGGATAATAATTTTAAATTACATAGAGGACAGGTATATTTTGAAACAGATGGTTTTATTGAAAGCTATGATGCTACATTAAATATTGAAAACAACTCATATGTTTTAGAAGTAAAAGGTAATTGCTTTTCATTTACAGATTATAAAATAATACAAGGAGAGTTTCAAGATTTAGGATATGTTACTTTAGTAGAATGCTTTTTAAGTGGTATGTCTTCAGGTTTTATTAGTTCATTTAAATATAATGTTTTACACATCATTGAAGGTGTAAAAATCAATCAGTTTGAAGAATTAAATTTTTCTTCTTTATCAATTGAAATGCCTATTTTAAAAAATTAGATAAATAAAACAAGTTTAAAAGGAGATTTAGTATTTAATAAAAAAATAGAATATTTAGGAACTCAAAAATTTGATTTATATAAATCAGATGAAATTGAATTAACTGCTTCATTGTATTGCAAGGAAAGTTTTTCAAAAAAAAACATAACCATTGAAGAATATTTTGAGTTAAATATTTCAGCCAACAATAATCTTAATCTTTTTGATTTAATTAATTATTATAGAAAAGTCAAAATATTACTAAATTTTTTTGGTCAGCATCATTCAGCTAATGATTATTTTTATTTGAAAGAAAATAATATTATTTATGAAAATCAAGATGAGCCATTAATAATAAAACTTCATACATCAAGTGTGAATTTCATCAACAATTTCAACTTTAATTTTAACTTTTCTTACGATGATTTGGTTGACTCTTATGAAAAGATATTTGATTCTTGGTTTAACAATCAAAAATTAGAAGATTCAATAAATTTAGTTGCAGAAAAAAGTTTTCTAAAATTATCAGGTGAAACATATTTTTTGAATACTTGTTTTTCTTTAGAAACTCTTCACAGAAAACACTTCAAAAATAATGTTTATGAAGAAGATATTTTTAAAGAATTGAGTGAAAGAATAATTAAAAAATTGGAAAGTGATGAAAAAAAATTATTTTTAGAAAAATTGCAATATGCCAATGAACCTTCATTTAGGAAAAGATTAAGAGATTTTAAAGAAGATTTTTCAATAGCTATAAAAGGAGATTTCAATTTAAAAAACTTAATAGGTAATATTGTTGATACAAGAAATTATTTAGTTCATAGAGGTGAAAAGAAAAATGTACTTGACAATATCGAGATGAGTAAAGTTGCCAAGGTAATTGAAAATGTAGTTAAGATTAATATTTTTAGATTGATTGGTATTGATGAAGAAAAGATTAAAACCAAAGTAAAGGCAATAGAATATAATTCCATTATTAGTAATGATTAAAATTTAATATTATATAATATTTTTAGTTCATTGACAACTATAAAAAAAATTAATTTCTCAGAAGTCAATGAGAATAAAAAATTAAATCTATTATTTAACACTACTTTAAAACCGTAAAAAATTCTTCAAAAAACCGTAATTAAAAAATTATGGTTTAAATATTTTTGGAAAAAATTTTAGGTATAAATACCTCTGTAGTATTGTATTAATTACCCGTTTATTTTAGCACAAAAATTATAAGTAACTAGTTTTTAATGAAAATTCCTTTCAAATTATTTGTTGCAACAATGTTTTGTTGGACAATTTCAAATGCCCAAGAGATTCTTTGGGAAAAATCATATGGTGGTAAACATGCCGAGTATTTATTTGATGTTTTAGCAACTCCTGATTATGGATTTGTATTAGCAGGAAGTTCTATTTCTGGTAAAACTGGTAATAAAGAAGACGCTAATAAAGGCGACTTGGATTACTGGTTGTGGAAAATGGATGAAAAAGGTGATTTAGAATGGCAAAAAAGCTTCGGAGGTAATGGCGTTGATATGCTTTATAGTGTGAAAATCACTAAAGATGTAGGTTATATTTTGGCAGGTATATCAAATTCATCTAAAAGTTTAGATAAAAAGGATGACTCTAAAGGAGGTGATGATATTTGGATTGTTAAACTTAATGCTAAAGGGAATGAACTTTGGCAAAAAACAATTGGTGGAAAAGGTCAAGAAAAAGTTAGTGTAATTAGAGTACTTAGTGATGGTAGTTACATAATTGGAGGTTCTTCTTCTTCTTATAAAACTAGGGTTGCAACTAATGGGCAAATAAATCCTTATAATAAATCAGAAGATACTAGAGGAAACTTGGATTATTGGATTATTAAAATGAAAGACGATGGTTCAATTGTGTGGCAAAAAACATTGGGTGGGAAATTTGTAGATGAATTAAAGGATCTAGTTGTTTTACCAAATGGAAATATCTTAGCTGGCGGTTATTCAAATTCACCAATATCAGGAGACAAAACAGAGGAAAATTTTGGTTTGGGTGATTTTTGGCTAGTTGAATTAAATACCCAAGGGGATTTAGTTTGGCAACAGACATTAGGAGCAGAAGCAGAAGATAATTTATTAGCAATTGAACCTACAAGTGATGGTGGTTTTATTATAGGTGGAAATTCTAATTCTTCTACTTCATTAGTAAAAACAAAAGGAAGTAGAAACGGAAGTGATTTTTGGATTATCAAGTTTGATAAGGATAAAAACATTCAATGGCAAGAAACTTATGATTATGGCACTTATGATGTTTTAACTTCAATAGTTGAAAATACGGATGGCACTTATTTACTTGGAGGTTATGCGCAAACGGAACAAAAAGGAAATATGAATTCTAAAATTGCCAAAAACGACAAAGAAGGAATTAGCGATTATTTAGCGTTGAAAATAAATGCAAAAGGTGAAGAAATCTGGACTAAATCAATAGGGAGCAAAGGTGAAGAAGTAATGAAAAAGTTACTTGAGACAAGAGATGGCGGATATGTATTAGCAGGAACATCAAAAGGAACTTCATCAAGAGACAAACAAAGTAATATTGGAGGTTCAGATTTTTGGGTAGTAAAATTAAAAGATAAAGACAAACCACTTAAAGAAAAATTACCAATAGAAGCTTTCCCAAATCCAGTAATAACTTTTACTAATGTAATTGTAGGTTATGAATACGACTATGGAACTGCAACCGTATATGATATAAATGGAAGACAATTACAACAACAAGATTTAAAAGGCGAACGCACATTACCATTTGAATTGGTAAATTATCCAAATGGAATATACATAATTGTAGTAAAAACAAATAAAGAAGAACATTCAGTTAAAATAATAAAGAAATAAGATGAGAAAAATATATTTATTAATAATATTAATAGTTAATAATTTTATTGGTTTTTGTCAAAATAATGGAGGAAGTAATTCACAAGATACTAAATATTATTTGCCTAATATAACTCCGCCCTCTCCAGAGGCATTTGCAATCAGTGAATATGGTAAAAATGGTGTTACTGAATCTACTGGAAAGTTAAATCTATCAATTCCAATTTATAATTTTAATGCGGGTCAATTGAGTATTCCTATTTCAATAAATTATTCTGGAGCAGGCGTAAAGGTGAATGATATTTCCACATGGGCAGGAATGAATTGGAATTTAGTAGCCGGAGGTAATATTACAAGAAGAGTAAATGATTTTGCCGATGAAGAAATTTCAAAAGTTAGAAAATATATAAATGAGCAGCATTTAATTACAAATGCTAGTAATACATGTGCAGATTATTCGCAAGAGTACTATTACATGTGTTTTTGGCCAGAGGATTACGATACTGAGGTTGATATATTTACTTTTAATTTTAATGGTTATAATGGTAGTTTCTTTTTAGACGAAAATTTTAATCCTGTATACATTGAAAATGAAAGTGAATTAAGAATAGAAATAATAGGACCTCAATCTACTAATTTAGAAAGGCTAAGAGCCACAAAAACATTTATGATTACCACACCTGATGGAGTAAAATACTATTTTGGTGGTCAAGAAACGGAACAAACTATGACTTTTTCAGGACATAGAGGTAATTCTATTTTATCAAATACTAGCTTTTATTTATACAAAATAGAGCACCCTATAAAAGGGTTAATCGAATTTGAATATACTACAGCGTCTTCAAGATTATCCTTTATTAGCAAAAGTTATAATATGCGTACTACGAATTTAACAACAAATAATTATGTATCGCCATACACACAACAATTTTTTAAAACTCAAATTAATAATCCTAAAATATTAAGTAAAATAAAATCAAACAATCATAATATTACAGTAAATTTTTATTCTACTATTCATGGTAGTCACAATTTCATAAGTACACTAAATAGAATTGAAATTAAGAATGGTATAAATTTATTAAAAGAATTTGATTTAACTCATGGAGCAAAAAATAGCAAAACGCAACAATCAAATGATTTTAATACGGCAAGTAGATTTTTTTTAGAAAAAATTGAGATTAATAAAAATATAGAATTAGATATTAACAAAAAAGAAGTTTATCTTTTCGAATATAATGACCCTTATTCTCTTCCAGCACGATTATCAAATAGTCAAGATTTATTAGGTTATTATAATGGTGAAACTAATGAAACATTGATTCCTTACCATTCTTCAATAAGTGCCATTGAACATCCTTTTTTTGCAAATAGACAGCCAAATTTTGAATTAGCTTCAAAAGGGACATTAAATAAAGTTACTTACCCTACTAAAGGCTATTCAATATTTGAGTATGAACCAACAGATGCAAAAGAAAAAGTATATAAAACATACGCAGGGGCGGTAGAAGGCGCTACTGTGGCAAGTGTACCAGGAAATAATGGTTTGTTAGATGAACCCACTTTATTTACACCCATTTACGAAACAAAAGAAGTAGTAATTAATATTTCCACAGGTGTAACAAATACTGCTGACCCAGAGTATGATTTAGCAGTGTATCAAACACACAAAGCAAAACGAGTAGAACTAAAAATCACGGATGTTACAGCAAATTCAGCACCAGTGTATATACGACGAAACTTTAGCATGAATCCAAAAACATCAGCTCATAATTTTACATTTATTAAAAACCATGTTTATGCCTTAGAATTAAAAATATTAAGTCCTGACGGTTCGAGTACTTTTAATCAATTAAATGCTGGTTTTAATTTCACGGTCTTTAATGGTTATAAAAAAATTGAAGGATTTGGCGTTAGATTAAAAAGACAAACAGATTTTGGAAAAAACCAAGCACCCACAAATATTAAAAGATATTATTATAGAACCATAAAAGAACCAGAAAATTATGTTTTAACATTACCTGTTATCAATTATTTTCCTGAGATAAGTTATGCGTTTAACTCGCAAGGTTTGTCAACGAATGAACCAACAACAAATTTTGATATGTTCGGTTATTTTGTTGATATTCATTCTGAGGCAAGTAATAAATACTGTAATCCTACAAATAATGAATTTTATGATGTAGTGTCGACTAGCTATGGTGGAGATAATTTTGAAAATGGTGGAACGGAAAAATACTTTTTTTACGCTCGTAACATAGCACAACAAAAAGTTGAAGTAAATAATGACGGTTGTTGGATAGGATTTATGGAACCAATTGATGGTGAATTGATGAATGAAGTTGTTTGTGGACTACCATCGCCTGCAAATACTTCAATAACTGCTATACGAAATTTATATAAATCCAATGAAACTACAGATATGGGAATGTATAACGGAAAATTAATAGGAGAAAGAAAATTTAAAAACATTAATGGAAGTTTATACAAAATTGAAGAACTATTTAATGAGTTTGACACGTTTAATATTCCGATTCAGCAAACTGTTAATTTTGTAGGTAAAGAACTTTTTGGTAGATATGTTGCATTAAATCACTGTACTGAAGATTTATCTGACCCTCCAAGGCATGCCATGTCCGATTGTTATTTGGGGTATTATTTGGTTAATAGTTTTGCATTTAATCTTAAAGAAACTAGAAAAACAGAGTATATTGACCCAATACCGATGTCACTCTATACACCACTTATTGATTCAGAATTAAATTTTTCAGTTATGCATAATCCTGAAATCGCAGTACTGGAGGCTAATTACAAAAAAATTGTAACAACTCAAACATTTGAATATGGAGCTTTAAAAGGTTTGCCTACTGTTATAACGAATTCTATAAGTGATACAAATACAGTTAACAAGACTATAAATACCTACGTAAATTCGGTTTCAAATTTAACTGGTTTACCTGCAAATCAATCCACTTTATATACATCTTTATTAGCACAAAATAGGGTAGACAGTCCTATCCAAACTCAACAATTTAAAAATTCAGAATTAGTAAGTACTCAGCGAACATTACATAACAACTTTACGGTTAACAATGTTACTAAGATTTTACCCGAGAAGATTCAAATTGCCAAAGGCAGTCAAACGTTAGAAGATAAAGCTATCTTTTATAATTATGACGAACATTTTAATCCAGTTGTTATGGGTTATAAAGATGCTCCAAAAACACGTTACCTGTTTAATACAGAAGGTTTAGTTGTAGCTAAAATTGAGAATTATACAGGTACAGCCACAACATTTCCTTTGATAACAGGTAATATTGATAATACTTCATGTACTTTACAAACACAAAATCCAAATTCATTAGTAACGGTTTACCAATACAATTTAATTACCAAAAAAGTAATTAAAATAACCGATCCAAATTGTAGAGATACCTATTATGAATATGATGATTTACAACGATTAAAATTCTTAAAAGACCATGAAGGGAATATAGTAAAAGAATTTGATCAACAGTTTAAACCTCAAAACTAAAGCAAGATGAAGAAATTAGTATATTTATTATTAAGTATTCCTGTTTTTGTTTTAGGGCAAAGTACAGATCAAAATTGGGTTAAAGTAAAAACATATAAGCAACCTACTTCAACTCCTATAACAACCCCTACAATTGAACAAGCCACTACACAAGTAAATTATTATGATGGATTAGGTAGGCCAATTCAACAAGTTGCTCATGGACAATCCAATACTGGAAAAGATATTGTAACACATATTGAATATGATGCATTTGGCAGGCAAATAAAAGAGTTTTTACCTTATGTGAATCAAAGTGCTAGTTTAAATTATAATTCAAGTGCAAATAATGATGTTTTGAATTTTTATAATTCATCTAATTATGAGAATACAGCAAATCCTTTTTCAGAAAAGCTATTAGAAGCATCGCCACTTGATAAAGTTTTAAAACAGGCTGCTCCAGGAAATCCTTGGGCATTAGGAAGTGGTAAAGAAATAAAGTTTGATTACCAAACGAATACATCTAACGAGGTTAAATTTTATAAAGTGACTTTAACTTGGAATGCCAGTCATAATATTTACAATATTGCATTAAATGAAATTGGGTATTATGCTCCAAACGAACTTTATAAAACCATAACCTATGATGAAAACTCACCAGGAGGGACAAGTAAACTAGGTAGAACAGAAGAGTTTAAGGATAAAGAAGGTAAAGTAGTATTAAAGCGAACATTTAATAATAATGATCCACATGAATCCTACTATGTTTATGATGTTTATGGCAATCTTACTTATGTTATTCCACCTGCTGTTGATACTAATGACCATATAGATCAAACTAAATTAGATAACATGTGTTATCAATATAAATACGATCAAAGAAATAGATTAATAGAGAAAAAACTTCCTGGTAAACAATGGGAATATATTGTCTATGATAAATTAGATAGAGTTGTGGCAACTGGTCCAGCTTATAACCCTTGGGGAGGTGGTGATTCTAAAAAAGGTTGGATGATTACAAAATATGATGTTTTTAATCGTCCTGTTTATACCGGTTGGTATTCTGGGGCAGTTGCTTCAAGTGCTGATAGAAATACTATGCAAAACAACTATAGTTCATCAACTGTTTTGTCTGAAAGTAAAGCAACTTCAAATGTTACTTTAGATGCAGTTGCAATTAAGTATACAAACACAGTATTTCCAACAAACTTAAAATTATTGACAGTTAATTACTATGATAATTACGATTATCCAAATGCACCTAGTATTCCAGCTCAAATTGAAGGACAAACTACTACAACAACTGGATTAAAAGGATTAGCAACAGGTTCATGGGTACGTGTATTAGATAATGCAAGTTCAACTACAAATGAATTAAGTTATACTCTTTATGACACTAGATTAAGACCAATTAGAGTGTATACTAAAAACTATTTAGGAGGTTATACACAAGTAAATACTAAATTGGATTGGGCAGGAAAAACGGAGTATACAGTAACTGAACACAAAAGAACAACTAGTGGGCTTGGAGTTATTGTAAAAGATATTTTTGAATACACAGCTCAGGATAGACTCTTAAAACATACACAAGAAATAAATAGCTCATCTGGACAGTTAATTAGTTCTAATAGCTATGACGAATTAGGACAATTAGTTTCCAAAAAAGTAGGCGGTGAAGATATTACAGCTTCAACTTCTTTGCAAAAAGTTGATTATAAATACAACATTAGAGGTTGGTTAAAAGAAATTAATGATGCAACAAATTTAACTCCTTCTGCAAATGAAGAAGATTTATTTGCTTTTAAAATTAATTACAATCAATTAGAACAAGGAAGTACTGGGCAAGCTTTGTTTAATGGTAATATTGCTGAGACATTATGGCGATCTTATTCAGATGATATAAAAAGAAAATATGAATATAATTATGATCATTTAAACAGATTATTACAAGCTAATTATAGCAAGCCAGATGCTAGTACAAATATCAATAACTATAAAGAATGGTTGAGTTATGATAAAAATGGGAATATTGCAGATATTATTCGAACTGGAAATGTAGATTTAGTGTCTGGAAATGTTGAAAACATTATTGATGAATTACATTTTACCTATGATACTAATAATAAAAACTTATTGTTAAAAGTAGATGATACTAGTAATAGTCCACAAGGATTCAAAGACAACTACAATTCAAGTGGAGATGATTATACGTATGATGCAAATGGGAACATGATTTCAGACAATAATAAAGAAATTCGAACTATTGTATACAATCATTTAAATTTACCAACAGAAATAATATTTTCAGGAACTACAAATGGAACAATTTATTATCTTTACAATGCTGTAGGTCAAAAAATAAACAAATTAGTTGAAGATGAATTTCAAAATGAAACACTTACAGATTATTTAAGTGGTTTTCATTATGAAAATGGTGTTTTACAATTTTTTCCACATGCAGAAGGATATGTAAAAGTAACTGGAAATGTTGGTAGAAATGGGCAAATTCAATTTTATTTCTTTAATTATGTGTTTAACTACACAGACCATTTAGGAAATATTAGATTAAGTTATGCTCAAGATCCAAGTAATATAAACGTTCTTAAAATATTAGAGGAAAACCATTATTATCCATTTGGTTTAAAGCATAAAAATTATAACGTAGACCAATTAAATTTTGAAGAATTCCCAGAAACAGGTGTTGAAATTGTTCCTACTGATAATCCAATGTATAAGTATAAATACCAAGGACAAGAACGCCAAGATGATTTAGGTCTTAATTGGGATAGCTTTAAATGGAGAAATTATGATTATGCAATAGGTAGATTTATGAGTATTGATCCTTTAGCTATGGATTACACATATAACTCACCTTATGCTTTTCAAGAAAATAAAATGGGGATGGGAAGAGAGCTAGAAGGTTTAGAATTGGCTCCCTTTGAGATATTTATTGAAGAATCTGTAATTATTGAGCCATTTTATTATGAGCCTAATTTACAACCATTACCATTTGAGCCAGTTATTGAAATACCCACAGCATTTGAATATGAAGTAGAACCTGTTTTAATTGATTGCTATTTAGACCCGAGTATAATCGAGAAGAATAGAATTAAAGATAATAGTAATGAAGCAACCTCTGGGCAAGAAGTTAATTCCGAAAAGCATATAGATAATAGCTCACAAAATTCTAAAACAGGTCAAGGAAGAGGATCAAATAATAGAACTCCAGATGACGAGGCTGTTGGAGATCATACAGTAAGAGACAGTAAAGGTCATACGACTTATAAAGAAAACCCTAATAATCCTAATAAAAACTCAAAAGGAAAAGGTTTTGAAACGGAGAAAAGAGTTGATTATGAAGGAGCTTCACATAAAAATAAAAATGGGGAAAATGTACCTACACCACATGTTCATGAAGGAAAAAATGTGAGACCTGCAATACCAGGTAAGGACATGCCAAAGAAAAATAATTAAATTATATGTTAAAATGGTTTGAAGAGTGGTTCTACAATCAATGTAATGAAGATTGGGAACACGGATATGGAATTAAAATAGAAACAATTGATAATCCTGGATGGGAGATTACTATTGATTTAGAAAACACAAAAATCAATCTAGAAAAAATAGATTGGATTTTAATTGGAGATTATGAAAACAGCTGGGTAGGTTATAAAATTGAAGAGAAGAAATTTAATGGAGCTTGTAGTCCTAAAAATTTGAATATTTTGATACAAATTTTTAAAGAAATAAATGATTTTGGATTAGTAGATGTGTCTAAGATTTCTAGTCTTTTAAAGTAATGTATCAAATTAGGGCATTGCCTAAATTTTAAGCTTTAATTATTAAAACCGGTAATGTCCCAAATTAGGATATGTCATAAAATATAAATTTAAATAATTGAAAACCAGTAATTAAATAATTTTTAATTGCTGGTTTTTTATGTTATGCAAGTATGGTGAAAAATAGAATAATTTTTTAAAACGCATAAAATAAGGTTTTCTTTTAGCTTTGTGTATCAAATTAGGATATGGAAAAAGATATTTGTCCAAAATGTAATGGTTCATCTGTTAAATGTGGCTTTCAAAATAATGTTCAGCGTTATTTATGTAAAAATTGTAATAAAAAATTTCAAGCATCTTATACATATAATGCTTATCAAACCAATATTAATAGTTTTATTTCAACATTAATAAAAGAGGGTTGTGGTATTAGAAGTATTTCGAGGATATTGAAAATTTCGAAAAATACTGTTCTTTCAAAAATAATCTATATTAGTAATTTTGTGAAACCCAAACCATTCGTGAAATTAGGATGCAAGTTTGAGATTGATGAAATTTGGACTTTTATTGGATGTAAAAATAATATGACTTGGATAACTTATATTATTGAAAGGGAAAGTAAAAGTGTAATCGACTTTTTTGTAGGTTCAAAAACTAAAGAAAACATAAAGCCATTAATTGAAAAAGTTTTAATGTTATATCCCAAAACAATTTTTACAGATAAACTGAATGTCTATCCTTCAATTATTCCAAAAGAAATTCATAAACGCTTTCAATATTGTACTAATATTATTGAAAGAAACAATTTAACAATTCGAACTCATGTTAAAAGGTTAAGTAGAAGAACGATTTGTTTTAGTAAGAGTGTTGTTATTTTGAATGCTATTTTGAAAATTTATTTTTGGTTTTGAGTTTTTAAAATAGTAAGTTTATCTTTTAAAATACATTCTTATAGCACATTGAAGTAAGTTCACAAAGTCGTATAAGTATAAATACAACGGTAAAGAATTGCAAGAAGAACTGGAGCTTAACATGTATGACTATGGCGCAAGAAATTACGACCCTGCACTTGGTAGATGGATGAATATTGACCCGCTGGCGGAGAAATCGAGGAGATGGTCAACTTATACATATTGTTATAATAACCCAATGATTTTTGTTGATTTTGATGGTATGCTTGCCTCGCCACCAGATTGGTATATTAACTCTAAAACAGGTCAGGTTTTAGGGAAAGATGACTCAACAACGAATAACTTCAGAATTATTAGTAAAGGAGAATGGAATTTAGGGAATGAAGCTTCGAATAAAACAGAATATTTACAAGCAAATAGTAGTATTTTAACAGTAGATAATGAAACTATACAAAACCAAATGCAAACTATACATTCAGAAACAATAAATACAGAACAGCAGGTATTTATTGTAATTGATGCTGAAAATTCTATGGTTACAGCAGTTAGAGGTAAAAATACTTTAAAAAATAAAGCTACAATAACTTCTGAAACCTATAATGACAAAGATTATCAAGTTACTAATACAATTGATGGAAAAACTTATCCAATACTTGGTCAAGTTCATACACATGATGATGTTACTGATGAAGGAATGGAAAATGGATTTGGGACTTCTCCTGAAGATGGGGACGTTGCTAAAAATTTAAATATTCCAATTTATGCCATTGACTCTTGGAATCATGGTAAAAAGTCGCAAGCAGTAATTAATAGAGTAACACCAAATGGAAAAAGAAATGTAAATATTGGAAAAACAATAGGTGCTGATAGAAATGGTACAAAAACCGTAAATGTAGGTCAAGAAACTTTAAACTATAAAGTATATGGAAAAATTGATAATTAAAAGTAGTTTTTTAATAATAAGTTTAATTTTTTTAAGTTGTAAATCCTCTAAAAAATTAATCTATGTATTACCAATTGAAGTTGAAAAAAAAATTTATGAAGAAGTTTTAAAATATAAAATTAAAGATTTTTTTATTAAATTAGAATCATGTAATGATGAAATGGATATTTTTATAATACCTACCGAGAATATCCAAAATGATTATATTAGCTTTTTTAAAATAACAGATTCTAATAGATTAATAAGAATTAATGATAAATTATATTTTTTAGTTTTTAAATCAGATGAAAAATTCGGTACAGAAATAAAAGAAAAAGAAATACAATCTATTGCTATAAGGGAATTACTAATAGAATTATCCAAAGAAGAAAAAATTCAAGGCGTGAAAAGAAAGCATGTAATAAACGATGCTGCAATACATTTAAAATTCAAAAATAATATTTTAGTTAATTAAAATGTTAATTTGACAAACGTTCTTAAAATATTAGAAGAAACCGTAAGGTTCATCGAACACCAATAAAACTATAAACTTGTGAGATAAAACCATTATTATCCATTTGGTTTAAAGCATAAAAATTATAATGTAGACCAATTAAATTTTGAAGAATTCCCAGAAACAGGTGTTGAAATTGTTCCTATTGAAAATCCAATGTATAAGTACAAGTTTCAAGGAACTGAGCGCCAAGATGAGTTAGGGCTTAATTGGGATAGTTATAAGTATAGAAATTATGATATGGCTATTGGACGTTTTATGTCGATAGATCCTCTTACAGAAGAATATCATACTTGGTCGCCTTATGTCTTTAGTGGTAATAGGGTTGTTGATAGTAGAGAACTTGAAGGACTAGAACCTGTAAATGTTACAAAAAACACAAAAATGTTAATCATTACTGTAAATGGTTCAGCAGGTGGTATCAATGGGGATAAAATAACAGGAAATAATACTTTAGTTAAGAATTTACCTGAAGATTATAAAAATAACGATGATGGCCTATCTATGCTTGGACAAAAGGGGTGGGATGTTCTTAATTCGCAAATAGTTAATTACGCAGGTTCAGAAGGAGGTATTACGGCAAGACATATCGCTGAAACAATAGGTAATTATAGAGAAACCAATCCAGATGGTAAAGTTGCTATTGTTGGTCATAGTTTAGGTGGTAAAGATGCATTAGATGCTGCTAATCTAGTTAATGGAAATAATGATATAAAAAACAAGACCATTGATTTACTTATTACAATGGAAGCTGCTACTAGAACAGGACCAACTTCAGCTGATGGCTATAGTACAGAAGTAGGAAGTAATGTTAAGAACTTGGTTAATTTTACTTCTGCATCAAATAGTTATCCAGGTAGTGGAGGAACAGCAGGAAGTGGTACAAATGTTCTAAATATAAGATTGCCTTCAGGAACAACACATACTAATATGGATAATACTCTTACGAGATATTTACCTATGATATTACATCAAACAAATGGTGGTAAAAGCCCTATTAATGTGATAAACAGAATAGATTTTAATAAGGCAAAAATTTTAAATAATGGAGATATAAAACCGAACGCCACAGGTGGTACAACATATTAGAAATTATGAAAACATATATTCACAAAATACTAGTTTTTTTACTAATAGTATCTTTTTTGCTTATTCAAATAGGATATAACAGTGCTCCATCAAATTCAATATTTAGTGCTTTTGTAGTATTAATTAAAGAGGGGGTTAAGAATAGTTTTGGTTTTGATAATTTTAATTTGAAAACAAACTATAGTTATTATCTTGTTGAGTTTTTGTTAGCATGTGTTGTTTTAATTATAGCAACAATAAGGAGTAATACAAAATTAATGATAATTGCTTTAATTATATTTGTTTTTATGTGGTTCATGTGGTTTAAAATGCTACAATCAATAATTAACAGCAACCTTTATTTGGTAACATCTATCCCATTTTTAATTATCATTACAGCTTTGGGATTAAAATTATTAATGACTAAAAAAGTATCTTTTTAAAATAATATTTATTAACTTAAGAAGAAGTATTTAAAGCGTTTGAAAGTGTATCTTTCAGACGCTTTTTGCTTATGGCAATATCAATAATATTATAGATTGATTTTTTTCTACTTCGTTCAGTTGGTCTAAAAGGCGAAGATTTTCTACAATACTTTTATCAAATGAATTTATATCAATAGGTTCATCATCATTAAAGAACTCAACTACTCTAACTTCTAAAGCTTCTGCGATTTTTTCTAACGAAGACAAAGTAGGTTCTACTTTACCACTTTCAATACGGCTATACTGTGCTTGGTCAATTCCAATAGTAATAGCTATCTCTTTTTGCGACAATCCTTTATTGGTTATAGCGGTTTTTATTTTGTCTGCTATATACCCGACCGCTCGGATTTCTCACCGCAACGCTAGCGCAGATTTGAAATCTGCGCCCACAAATTGAGGAAAAATGAACTAAAACCATTCAGAAATTATAAATTAAAATAAGATTAGTTAACTAGTTCGCAAAAAATTAAACGGCATTACTATATGATTCAGAAATGCCTTTTTTAATAGTAAAAACAAGAAATCCTAACCGTAAAAAGTTAGGATTTTGTTTATAAAATGCTAAATTTGACAAACGTTCTTAAAATATTAGAAGAAACCGTAAGGTTCATCGAACACAGATAAAACCATTATTATCCATTTGGTTTAAAGCATAAAAATTATAATGTAGACCAATTAAATTTTGAAGAATTCCCAGAAACAGGTGTTAAAATTGTTCCTACAGATAATCCAATGTACAAGTATAAGTATAATGGTAAAGAGTATCAAGACGAGTTGGGGCTTAACATGTACGATTACGGAGCAAGGAATTATGACCCTGCATTAGGTAGATGGATGAACATTGACCCGTTGGCAGAGAAATCGAGGAGATGGTCAACTTATACATATTGTTACAACAATCCATTAGTTTTTGTTGACCCAGATGGGATGTTCGCGACTCCGCCTGATATATACATTGATTCCAGAACTGGTAGAAAACTTGGCGAAGATGGGGCATCTACAAACAATATTAGGTCTATTAGTAGTGGTGACTTTAATGATATAAATGCTTCAAATAATGGTACAATATCTGCTGAAGCCACTAAACAATTGCAAGACGCTAGTTCAATTGTAAGTATTGATGATGCAAAGATTCAGAAAGATGTTCAAGATGTTCAAGATTCATCTAGGACTACAGAATCGCAAGCGTTTATTGTTTTTGATAGGGAAGCATCAACTATTACATCAATAAGAGGTAAAGATGGGGTTGATGGTCATGCAACAATTCCTGGAACAGACACAGTAACCACACCAAGTGGTAAAGTTATAGAAAACATATTGAAAGACGGTGATAAAAAATATATTTTAATGGGTCAAGTTCATGGACATAATTTATTAAATGATAAAACATATGTTAATGTACCAGGAACTTCACCAGATGATAAACAAGCTGCAAATTCAAAAGGTATAAATGTTTATGCTTTAGACTCTTATAACACACCTGTAGGTGGGCAAGCTGATATACATAGAGTTAAAGCTGATGGAACAGAAACTAAATATATTGGTTGTACAGGAGTATCAAATAATTCTTCAAGTTTTAATTTTGGTTTGGATTCTTTAACCAGTTGGATGAATAAAAAATAAATAAATATGAATAAAATCTTTTTAATACTTATAACTAGTTTATCACTAGTTTCATGTAAGTCTTCAAAAATAAACGAAACTACTTACATACTACCTTTTAATGTAGAAAAAACATGTTATGAATATTTAAAATCGCATAATTTTGATGGAAATTATTTTTTTGTATTAGAAAATTATTCTAATGATGTATCCAAATTAAAAGTGATTAAGATTAAAGATATTAGTAATCAGTATTTTGGCTTTAAAAAAATAAATCAATATAATTATTCAGTTTTGATAAATGATAAATATTATCCATTAGTTTTTCAAACAGATTTAAAGTATGGGATTAAATTTTGTGATACAGATAGTTTCTTTGATATAAATTATCGAGAAAATAACGAAGTATGTTTTAAAAACCCACCTACTACAATATATGAGTATTCAAAAATCTTTTATTTTAATAATAATGGTTACATTACTGATGAACATGGAAAATTGATTGGTAATGTCCCAAATTAAGGACATGTCTAATTCACAAACATAAATAACACTAAAACAGTAACTAGAGAAATATATTTAGTTGCTGTTTTTGGTTTATGAAATAAACGTAACGTAAAACAAAAAATCCTAACCGTTGAAAGTTAGGATTATTTTATTAAATAATTTGTTTTTTATTTAAGTTTTACTTAAATTTGAATCATGTTATACAAAAACACAAAATATACACTTGATGAATATCCTTTGGAAAACTTTTCAGAGGCTAGATGTTCTTTTGAGTTTTTGTATAGCAATTTTCTAAAGGAAATTGTTGATAAAAGAGAAAATGATTTAAAAAACAACCTTTATTCAAAAAATTTCCAGCTTAATTATAGTACTTATAAAGAAATAAATTCTTGGGAAGATTTTACAACTACAAAGTATAATGATTTAGATTTTGGAAGTTCTTATTTTTATAAGAATACTTTAAATAAACTTCAAAAACTTGAAACTGTAACAGAATCTAGGATTCAAGAAAACAAAAAATCATTAGATTTTGTCGCTAATCGCCTTTCTGATTTTTTATACCAACAAGAAAATATTGTTGTAAATGATTATTCAGCAATTGAAGTGCTTTCTGATTTTGATATTTCAAGTTCAGAACTACATCAAAAGTTATTAAAACTATCGGAATTAATTCCAATTAATTTGGAAGATTTCTATTATCAAGAATTAAATTTAGACGATGTTATTTTACATCGATTGGCTCAAAGTATCGAAACTTGCGTAGAAAACATCAAACAAGATACTTTATTATTAAGCCACATAAAAGCACTTTCAAAGCTAATTAAAAAAAGTTTATCAAAGTCGCTACTTAATAAAAGAGATTTTTTTAGAAAAATAAATAGTTTTCATTTTAAAAATTTAGATGATTATCATTCTATTTCTGCAATAGCATAATATTTTATGCTTGGATTACAATTGTAGAAAAATTGAAACGAGAATATTTTAATCATTTAATTTTTAAAATTATGACAAAAAAAGAAATTATATTAAAAATAGATGAGGCATTATTAAATGTAGACATGCCTCCAGAAACTAGAGAATTGTTAATTGAGTTAAGAAGTGAAATCCCAAGGATTAGAACCAAAGAAGAAATAATAAGTTTGGGTACTAAATGGGCTGAAATCATAACTAAGATTTTTATTTTCACTAGTACTAGTCAATAAAAAGTAGATAATTATGGAAATTGGACAAGTAATAAAACTTTTAATTAAAAAAAGAGGTTTAAAGCAAATTGATGTCGCAGAGCGAATTGGTAAAAGTACTACAGCTTTATCACAAATAATTAATGGTAATTATAAACCGCAGCCAGAAACTTTAGAAAAACTTTGTGAAGTTTTAGAAGTACCAGTTGCAGTAGTCCATTTTTTGAGCATAACTGAAGATGACGTTCCCAAGGAAAATATTGATTTGTTTAGAAATCTTGCACCTAGCATGGAAAAATATTTACTAGATGTCTTTACAGCAAAGAAAGAAGACCTTAATCTAGTATAATTAGAAAAATCCTAACCCAAGTATTGGTTAGGATTTTTTCTTTTATTTTAAATCTTCCCCGCTAACTAAATCAAATTCAAACTTCTTTTGATATGGACGAATTTCTCTATGCTTTTTAAAATCTATTACTCGACCGCTCGGATATGTGGTGAAAGTTAACACAGAATTACCTCGTCAGTTCTGATAAAACCTCTTATGTATTCTGTACCCACAAAATAAACGACATTGATGTTATAATTCAGAAATGCTGTTTATTTTAATAGTAAAAACATGAAATCCTAACCGTTGAAAAGTTATGATTCTTTGTTTATTTCTATTGTAACCACAATCAGCAAAAAATTCCAAATACTAAAAGTATTAAACATTCTAAATTTGGTAAATCATCAAATTTCAGCATCTATAAAATTAAAATATAAAAAAATTGTGTTTAGTGTAATTTATAAATCCTGGTTTGTATTATAGAACAAATATTTTAATCCTTATGTTAGTAAGTATTTATGTTTTTTAAATTATAAATCAATTTAAACCAAACTTTCATTTTTTCTCCAATATTCTTTCAGTTTTTCAGCATATTGCTTCGGTGTAATTTTGATATAAGATAAAAATTGAGATTCAGTTTTATGACCTGTAATTTTCATAATCGTTAAAGTATCTATTTTACCATATAAATTTGTTGCAAATGAACGTCTGCAAATATGTGAACTTACTAATTCATATTTCGGAAAATTACCCGCTTTCTTTCTATGGATTATCTTTTTCTTATTATTTTCAATAACATTAGTTTCAACCATTTTTGCACCAAAAACCACTTCATTTAAACCTACTTTTTCACAAACAATTTTTATATAAGAATTGAATTTTTGGTCTGAAATAGTTCTTGGAAACTTCCCTTTTCTTTTATCCAAAATGCTCTGTACTTGTTGATGAATTGGTATAATTACAGGAAAATCAGTTTTTATAGTTTGCAGTTCAATAAAACCTTCATTTAAATTTTTGTTTGATAGCTTTAAAAAGTCTGAAATTCGTAAACCTGTTCTAAGTCCAATTATAAACCAATCTCTTGCATTATCTAAATAATCATCTTCAAATTTGTGTTTATATATAGAATTAATTTCCTCTTCATTTAAATAAATATCTTGAGTTTTATTTGTAGGTGAATAAAACTCTGAAGTCTTTGTTTCTTTATTTATTTTTAAATCTTTTCTATCAGCATAATTAATAAACAATTTAATGTCATCTATGTAACCACCAATGGTATTCGGATTTAGCTTTTGATTTTTTTCTAAAAACTCAATAAATCTTGAATGAAATTTTAAATCAACGTCAATAATTTTAAGTTTAATATTTGTATGGTTTTCAAACTGATTAATTTTGTTAAGAGTAGTATTATAGTGTTGAATTGTTCTTGGTTTAATTGGATTACCTAAACGATTCCTTTTTGTCTTAGAATCCTCTATAAATGATACTATAAATTCAGAAAAATAAATTTCCTTTTTACTAACATCATCAACTTCACTCCTATTAAAAAATTTATTAATCAGATTTTTTAACCAACTTTGGTTTAAAATAATTGTTTCTTGACTTATTTTTGATTTTTCAAATTCGTCATTTATATATAAATCTAACTCTTTTAATTTTGAGTTTATTGTTCTATAATCTACTAAGTCAGTAACAAGTATTTGTTGCTTAGAATCACTCCATCTATCTTTTGGAATTTTAATTTCAGTTGAAATTTTAAAATCAAAGTTTGTCCCATGTTTAAAACGTAAATAGATAGAAGAAAAATCTGTTTTAGATTCTCTTAAAAAATACTTTAATGAAGCCATAAATAATAAATTTGTTCCCCAATTTGTTCCCCAAATTCTCAAAACAATCATTAATTAATGTAAATTAATAAAAATTAAAAACTTTGTTAACAATTGTTTTTATTGGGCTTTAAATTGAATTGCAAATTTAATGCCATTTATGAAAATTCATCAAAAGACTCCTTTCACCCGCACTAAAGCTCAAAAGTTAATTTTTGGGCTTTTTTTATTTATTTTTCCAAATAAATCCATCTAATAAATAATGCGTTAATTGAGGCACCGTGAGTAGAGGAACCAGAATGATTTGCCATTTTTCAAAAGGATTTTCAAATTGATGAAATTGGATTTGTTCATTCCAAACAGTAAACTCCCATAACAACTCTTCTGAAAAAGCCAAGCTAAGTATTAGTACAAGAAAAACCAACAATCCTTGAATTGTTTTCAAACGAGGAAAAAAGGACACATGACTTTCTTCTTTTTGATTGACATATATCAAAGCTATATAAGGAACTCCATGTGAAACGACATTTAATATCGTAAAAATTAAATCATTATTGAAATATACAATCCCAAAATACCAAGACAAATAGGTACCTAAAATCAACACGTTTTTTTGTAGATTAAATTGGTTGTACTTGATGTAGTTAAACACAACAATAGCAATGTAAGTCAGCAGTATCAACCCATACAAAACTTCAAGAAATTTTAAACAAGTTGGACAATTATATGTAAAAAACTCCTCTTCTACAAACCAAGTAAATTGTCTTTTAGAACTCAAAAACCAATACATCATTGGAAATAACGTTGCGTTATATATAGCCAAAGCATCTAGTCGACTTGTTTTTTTTTCTTCAAATCTTGCATACAAACGCATAAAGCCATATTGCTGCCTAATAAAATGATACACTGCAATATAGGCTAATACCGACCAAAAAAATTGACTCCCAATTCCATACAAAACAACACCTGAAAGAAGTGAAATCAGTGGCAACTTAATTAATAAACCTTTAAATTTTTGTCTTTCTTTAGGATTAAAATACGTCTTGTACAGTGTGCTATAGACATGAGCAACATCAATAAACACTATAAACAGCAACCAATTGACGAAGGAATATTTTTCAGCGATATCCTCTAATTTATCTTGAAAAAGAAAAATCAAAAACAAACACAAAAATGGTGGCGCTAAAATAAAAGTGACATCTATAAAAGGTTTACTAAGCCAATACTTTTTCATGAATTTACTATTTTATTCACCACATTAACACCTTGATGAAATGCTTCTTCAAAAACTGAAATACCACTTAAATCACTATGAGCAAAATGAATTTTAGCATCATTGGAAAGAGTTGCTCTCTTCTTTTCTTCACCAAAAATAAAACCCGGTCTTGGACTAACCATACCGTGACCTAACTTAAAAATTGACACCGAAATTACATGCTGTTCTATATTTGGATGGGCTTTATTTAAATCTTCAAAAATCAGTTTTTTTAACTCTTCCTCCTTCATTGCATATAATTTCTTCCTTACTTTTTTTGAATTGGAAGAAGAAAACGCATAATAATACGTTATCACCTTATGTTCTTGAACTTGAGCTAATGATTGATGTTGATTATAAATATACCCCAAACCCTGACCTTGATGAATAACATTATCCCAACACAATGGATAACTATCGTTTAAATCAACCGGCCCTAAAGTCAAGGTTGCCGTAAACCAAGGTGCATAGTCAAATGATTTTAAATTTTTTCTATCCGAAAACAAATAAGAAGATACAAAGGTTGGCGTACAACAAATCAACTGTTTTGTTTTATATAAAATTGTCTCTTGAAGATGATCATCAAATACTTTTACTTCGATTTTATCATTTTGGTTTTCCACATCAAAAGCCAATTGTTGTGTTTTTATATGGTCTTTAACACCAACTTCTAGATGTTGTTTGAGTCGCCCATTCCCTTCAGGCCAAGTTAAGACTGAATCCGTATAAGAAGTATTGTGTTTTCGAGCGGCAAAATAAAACACCCCTGCCCATGCAGAAACAAATTCAATCCCCAATCCAAAATCGTCTTTACAACAATAATCTACATACCAAAATAAATCTTCATTTTGTAATTGTTGACATAACAACCATTCTTTCATTGTCATATCATCTAAATACTTAAACTTATCCGATTTTGAACCCATATGAAGTGGCAACATAAAATGATAAAGACCCTGATCATCTTTACTTTCTTTTAATTCATTCATTAATGCAAAAAAACGTTCAAACTGAACTTCTGCTTCATTTGATAAACCAAATTTAGGAATCAAATCTTCTTGCCAATTATTTCTAATAAACAAGCGTTCTTTAGGATCAAAACACAATTGATTTTCATCAAAAATTGGTTTTCCATTTTCAAAATGTGTTATAATTTTCGACTCAAATAAAAATTCAAGTAAAGTTTTATCTTCAAAATTTGGCAATGGCAAATAATGAGCACCCAATGGATAATTAGAATATTTATTTTGTCCAAAATTTGAATTTCCCCCTGTAGTCGTTTCCATTTCGACCACTAAAAAATCTTCTACACCTCTTTTTTTTAATTGTCTTGCTGCAGACAAACCTGAAATTCCAGCTCCAATTATTAAAAAATCAACTTCAATTTCTTTAGTTACTTTAGGAAAATCTTTAGCCCATAATCGATGCCCTAAAATATGATTCATTCCCGTTATACGAAATAAAACCTTTTTTATTTGCTCTTGACAAGATTGCACCAACCCACCCACTTGACTAAAAATTCCGATAGCAAGTAACGATTTTAAAAATGTTCTTCTGTGAAATGTGTTATAATTTACCCCATTCTTCATCAAAATATCGCACTAAAATTTGATTATCTAACCTGTTAATTTCAACCGATTGCGCCATCATATCTTTGGTAAAAACGGACAAAGTAGCGAATTGATGGTTATAAAATTTTAAATTGGGAAGTCTTCGTTTTGATGTTGCAAAATTATGCTGATGAAGTGAAGCAATGGTATACCCCCACTCCCCAAAAGAAGGAACATATACATGATACGCTGCTGCATTTTTAAAGACTTGCTTTACGGTTTCATTTATACACCAAAACGATTTTGGCGCAAAGTAGGGTGAAGTAGTTTGAATAACTACCACTCCATGAGGATTTACTATTTTTTGAAGAGACGTATAAAAACTATGAGAGTACAATTTACCTAGACTATAATTAGAAGGATCGGGAAAATCAATCACAACAACATCGTATTTTTTGTGATGTGAAGATACCCACAAAAAAGCATCTTGGTTGAAAACACGAACTTTAGGGTTTGAAAATGAAGCTTGATTAAAATGAGCTAAAATAGGATTATCCCTAAACAAACTGGTCATTTTTTCATCTAAATCAACCAATGTAATGGATTTAACTTCCTTGTATTTCAAAATTTCACGACAAGCCAAACCATCACCTCCTCCTAAAACCAAAACATGTTCAATTTTTGGTGCAGTTTCCAATGCCGGATGAACTAAGGCTTCATGGTACCTGTACTCATCCGCAGAACTAAACTGAAGATTGTTATTTAAATACAACTTGTAATCGTTTTTATTGTGTGTCAGAACAATACGCTGGTAAGGAGTAGTATTGGTAAAAACGATATTTTCTCCATATAATTTTTCTTCAGAATACGACAAAATTTTATTAGCAAACAGAAACAATATCAACAATAAAACAAAAGTCAAAATTGCTTTGATTTGCACCAACTTTGATTTAATTTCATTTTTAAGAACAAAAGAAAGTAAAATAGCAATACTTACATTTATCATTCCAAAAAACAAAGCAGTTCTCATTACACCTAGTTGAGGAATAAGCACTAAGGGAAACAAAACAGAGGCCAACAAAGCACCAATATAATCAAACGTAAAAACATTAGAAACCAGATCGCTAAACTGTACTCTATCTTTTAAAATATTCATCAACAGTGGTATTTCCAACCCAACTAAAAATCCGGTAGAAAAAACAAACAAGTAGAGAATAAATTGAAAATAATCTACTTTATTAAATAAAATGAAAAGCACAACGGCACTTACACCACCGATGAGCCCAACTAATATTTCTACTTCTACAAATGTTTTTAACTGGTTTTTCTTAATGAACTTCGCAAAAAAAGAACCAATACCCATTGAAAATAAATATACTCCAATGATAAACGAAAACTGTTTCACAGAATCTCCCAATAAATAACTGGCCAAAGTACCCGCGACCAATTCATAAATTAGTCCACAAGTGGCAATGATAAAAACAGAGAATAGAAGTAAATATTCAAACTTGAATAATTTTTTACCCATGAATAGCGGCGCTTATTATCATAGAAATTCCAATTATCAAGGCAGCAAAAACAATAGCTAAAGCTGTGTTTTTATTTTGAACAATTTCTTTCCAAGTATTTTCAGGAGTTGTTTTTTCAATAATAAAATAACCCACTAACAAGATTATTATTCCTACTAACGAAAACACTACTGAGTTGATTAATCCATTTACTAACATATATTCTTATTTTGATTATTTTATGATATTATTATTTATGATAAAAACGATGTACTCCAGAAGAACCGCCTCTAGAAGTGGAACCATTTTCATATTTCTCGGTAGATTTACAATCGCAAATACGATTTCCATTATAAGTAACATACAAATACAATGAAAATATTCCGGTTGCAATGAGCAATGCCCATTTATTTCTTACTATAAATTCTTTCATATTATTCTTGATAAGGGGAGTACCTACTAGAACTCCAACGCCAAGTTTCAAAATAATGTTTATAAATAAACAAGGCTATTAATAGTACAACAAATAACACTAACGAAATTCCAAAATTCCAATTGGAGGGGTTTTCAATTTTAGCCTTTATAGACAACATTTTACTTTCTGCTGGACTTACTTGTTGTTCCGCTGTTACAGCTTGCTCACTTTTTATAACGCTGTCAACAACTTGATTCAAGTTAGTTTCAACAGGCTTTCCATCAGCAGTTAAAATTTGTACTGCTTTTTGAGGAAGTTCATTAGTCTTTGAATCAACGGCAACTGTTGTTGTTGGCACTACATTTTCAGCTGTAGGATTTACAACAATATGATAGTTACCTGCTTTTAAACCACAAATATAAAAATCTTCACTTTGACTACCTTCTACCCAACTTTCTCCCCCTTCATAACCAGAGTAAAACTCAATATCTTGTTCTGCAAACTCTTCTTCATTCGTCTTTTCGTTTACCACCGAAACTCCTGCATAGGCCCATGAATTTGACACATCAGAATACAAACTAATTTTTATAGGTACTGCCGAACCTTTTACTTCAAAACTAGGCGACACATATTCTTTATTATTAAATTCATTGATAGAAATGGTAGTATCTAAAACCTCTTTTTCACCACTTGTATCTTGGAAAATAAAACAAAGTAAAATTAAAATTCCAGTTACTAAAAAGATTTTAACCGTGTCGATGATATGAATTGGAAAAGGCTGAACAACACCAACCCCGTTTCGAAAAGGCAAATCGGTAAGTTGAAACATTTTTTTGACTTCTTTTCTATCAATATGTTCACCCAAATAAACATGCCTTCCATCTAAATCTTCAGAAGATAAAATATAGGGTGGTGCAATATACTCCACCGTAAAACATTGTTTATTTTCTAAACTAATATCAAAAAAACCTGAAGCTAATACAATTTCAGAGTTGTAATAATCATATTTTTTAAAAAGCAGAGAATTATAGGTCATTTCCAATCTGCTTTGTTTGGTAAAATCTACATCATCAACTTCTTTCAATAAAATCCAATGCCCTTCACATTCAGACAAATATTTATAATTCCCCGCAGTGGACTGCATGGTATATTCTCTTGCATAAACAAAATCACCTAAATATTTAACCAAAACACCGGTTATCTCATACGATTCCGTTCCAATCTTACAGGTTTGTCCTACCCTTAACATAAAAGAAATGGGCTGGTATTTGAATTTATATTTAAATCGAAATTCCCCTCTATCTTGCCAGTAAAGTGCTTTGCAAGAAGGACAACCAAAACTTTCCATAACCACTTCGCTTTGTACTGAAGTTGAAGTGTTACATTGCTTACAAGTAAATGTGGTCATTAGCGTTGAATTTCAATTTGTTTAACAACAGAAGCTTCAAAAAAGCGAATAATTGAATTTGAAATCACTCTAACTTTTTCAGTATTGTCTGCAGAATAATTACACAAATACACATCTGTGGTGATTGTATTAATTTCGGGCCACGTATGAATACAGATATGAGATTCTTTCAAACAAAAGGTTGCTGTAAAGCTTTTATTTTCAAATTCGTGCAACACTTCTCCAACTTGCTCTAATTTTAAATCTACCAACACTTGATTTAAAAAAGAAGCAAAATCAACCAAGTTCATCAGTTTTTCTAATTGTAAGGTATGTAACGTAAGTAAAGAATGTAACCCTAATAGGTTGGATGTTGTCAACATTATAACAATAGATTTTCTATTTATACGAAGATGTGAAAAAAATGTTACAATTACAAATAAAAAAAGAGCTAAAAAAGCTCTTGATTATTGTTCGGGTGCGATTTGAATTTCGAGTCCTTCTAAATCCTCCGATATATGAATTTGACAACCCAATCGGCTGTTTTCTTGTACATGATAAGCCTCGTCTAGCATCGCTTCTTCGTCTGGATTTCGCTCTAACGAAATAACATCATTCAAAACATAAACTTGGCAAGAAGCACACATAGCCATACCGCCGCAAATGCCTAATGTCCCTTCTTCGGCTAATTCATAAGAACGAATTAGTTCCATCACGTTCATATTCATATCGGTTGGCGCTTGCACTTCGTGTTTAACACCATTTCTATCCGTAATATATATAGTTACATCTTGCGCCATATTATTCAATTGCTTTTACGACTGCTTTCTCTGCTTCTTTTCTAGTCCCGTCGAATCCGTCAACTCCAGAAACCGTAGTATATTTTAACACATAACGTTTGCCCGGATTAATTCTGTTATAAACACTTTGACACATTAACGTTGCTTCGTGGAATCCGCATAAAATTAATTTTAATTTTCCAGGATAAATATTAACATCGCCAATTGCATAAATCCCTTCAATATTGGTTTGGTAATCCAATGCATTATTAACTTTAATCGCATTCTTTTCAATTTCCAAGCCCCAATTCGCAATTGCTCCTAATTTAGGAGTAAGTCCAAAAAGAGGAATAAAAAAATCCGTTTCTAATTTTTGTTGCTCACCATTAATTTCTAATGTAACTGCTTCTACCTGATGTTCTCCATGAATGGCTACCACTTCTGCTGGAGTAATAAGGTTAATTTTACCCGCTTTTTTTAATTCTTGCACTTTTTCAACAGAATCTAAAGCTCCTCTAAATTCGTTTCTTCTATGCACTAAAGTTACCGATTTTGCAATATTAGATAAAAACACACTCCAATCTAAGGCCGAGTCTCCCCCGCCAGCTATGACAATATTTTTATCTTTAAATTGATCAGGGTTTTTAACAAAATACTCTACTCCTTTTTCTTCATAAAAAGCAATATTTTCAATAGCAGGTTTTCTAGGTTCAAAAGTACCCAAACCACCTGCAATAGCTACCGCTTTAGCATGATGTTTTGTCCCTTTATTTGTGGTAACTATAAACGATCCATCCTCTAATTTTTCAATGGTTTCTGCTGTTTCCGACAATGTAAAACCAGGTTGAAACTGTTTGATTTGTTCCATTAAATTATCGACTAATTCACCTGCCAAAACAGATGGATAACCTGGAATATCGAAGATTGGTTTTTTAGGATATAATTCGGCCAACTGCCCACCAGGTTGCGGTAAGGCGTCGATAATATGACATTTTAATTGCAATAATCCGGCTTCAAAAACCGCAAAAAGTCCTGTTGGACCAGCTCCAATTATAAGTATATCTGTTTCAATCATGATTTAAAGTTTAAGCATACAAAGTAAATTCATTTACAACGTCTGAAATATGATATATATCAGACTGAAAGTACTAAGCTATATTTTCAACGGTTTCAATTTGAGGAACGTATTTTTTAATAGTCGTTTCAACACCTGCTTTCATAGTACTAATACTCAAGCTACAACTCGTACAAGCGCCTTCTAATCGAACTTTAACATGTTTGTCCTCTATAATTTCTACTAAAGAAATATTTCCGCCGTCTGAATTTAAAAACGGTCTGATTTCGTCTAATGCTTTTTCAACATTTAATTTTACTTCTTCTGTTGTCATATTTTTAACGTTTGCCACCTCAACAAACCAATTTGCATCGGTTTACCAAGATAAAGACTAAATAGTTATTTTTTTACCGCTGAACAACCAGCCATAGTGGTAATTTTAATTGCTTCTGTCGGCGGAAGATTATCGTTTCTTTTCACTGTTTCTTCCACAACATTTCTTGCTAATTCTTCAAAAGCAGCTTCTAAAGGTGTACCTTCTTGAAGTGCTGCAGGACGACCAAAATCACCAGCTTCGCGAATGCTTTGCACTAATGGAATTTCACCTAACATACGAACATCTAGGTCTTCCGCTAAATTACGTGCGCCTTCTTTTCCAAAAATGTAATATTTATTGTTTGGCAATTCTTCTGGAGTAAAATAAGCCATGTTCTCTACAATTCCTAAAACGGGAACCTGAACTGCATCTGACATAAACATTGAAACTCCTTTTTTAGCATCAGCTAAAGCAACCGCTTGAGGCGTACTTACCACTACTGCACCAGTAATTGGTAAAGACTGCATAATTGATAAATGTATATCTCCTGTTCCTGGCGGTAAATCGATTAACATAAAATCAATTTCTCCCCAATTGGCATCGAAAATCATTTGGTTTAAAGCTTTTGAAGCCATTGGACCTCTCCAAATCACTGCTTGATCTGGTTTTGTAAAAAATCCAATAGAAAGAATTTCTACACCATAACTTTGAATTGGTTGCATTTTAGATTTTCCGTCTACTTCAACAGAAATCGGTTTTGCATTTTCCACATCAAACATAATTGGCATAGATGGGCCATAAATATCGGCATCTAAAACACCTACTTTGAATCCCATTTTAGCTAAAGAAACTGCTAAATTTGCCGTGATCGTTGACTTACCTACTCCTCCTTTTCCTGAAGAAACAGCTATGATATTAGAAATACCTGGAATTGGTTTTCCTTTTATTGTATTCTCTTGTTTTTCTGGCACTTCAACTTTAATGTTAACTTTTATTTTAACCTCAGCACCAAATTTTTCAGTAATAACTTTTTTAATATCACTTTCAGTTCTGTTTTTGATATGAAGAGCTGGCGTACTTAAAGTTACATCTACTACCACTTCATCTCCAAAAGTCAATACGTTTTGGACAGCTCCGCTCTCCACCATATTTTTACCTTCACCAGCTACAGTAATAGTTTCTAGCACTGCTAAAATTTCTTTTCTATCTAATTTCATTGTATTTGAACGTTGAATATAATTTGGGTCTATACTTATTTAAACTAATTTTAGATTGCAAAGATAACAAGAAGTTTACTAGTTTAAGATTGAAAAAGTTAAAACTTTGTTATTGTATTATAGGTTTTTCTGATGAAACTATTAGACGCATCATTTTTTTATAACAGAAGGCTCCCAAAAATATTTTTTAAAATCGACAATTTGATTGTTCACCACTTTTATTCCTTCATTTTCAAGTAATTGTTGCATTAAATTGGTGCCATCAAAATGATGTTTACCCGTTAACACCCCGCTTCTATTGACTACTCTATGTGCGGGTACATCTTCTAAATGATGCGAAGCATTCATAGCATAACCTACCATTCTTGCGGAACGCGCCGCTCCAATTGCTTTAGCAATGGCGCCATAAGAAGTTACGCGCCCTTCTGGAATTTGTCTTACAATTTGATAAACTCTTTCAAAAAAATCGTTTTTCATTTAAAATATATTTTAAAATTACAAATTGTAAAGTGTAAAACAAGCAATTAAAGCAGTAATAAACGCGATAATAAAATTAATATTTTTTATAAAAAAAGCTACGTTTGATTTTATTTTTCTAAACAGATAAGCATAACTTAGAAATACTAAAAACGAGCCAAAAGTTGTTCCTAATACAAAAAACAATCCAACAAGGTTGGTAAAAAAATCTTCTATAAAAGTTGACAAATACAACCCAACAAAAGCATAATAGGGTATTGGAAAAACATTTAACCCTGAAATAACAACACCGTGTACAAAAGGTCTCAGTTTGCTTTTTTTAACACCTTTTGTTACTTCATCTTTTGATTGAATATGACTTTGTATTCCTTTACCAAGAAAAAAAACGGTAAGTACAATAAAAACCACACTCCCTACCACTTTTAAATTTTGCATAATTTTTGGATGTGATTCCAAATAAATGGCAAAAGTAAAAGCCAAAATAGTTTGAATAGAGACAACTAATATTGCTCCATTTATAAATTTTTTAGCCTTTTTTAATGTTTTTTTTACGCTATAATTAGCTACAGTCATATTGACAATTCCTGGAGGAAGAACGCCGATAAACGAA
Organism: Flavobacterium indicum GPTSA100-9 = DSM 17447; assembly: GCF_000455605.1. Taxonomy (NCBI): domain Bacteria; kingdom Pseudomonadati; phylum Bacteroidota; class Flavobacteriia; order Flavobacteriales; family Flavobacteriaceae; genus Flavobacterium; species Flavobacterium indicum. The sequence continues at coordinate 168,551 of NC_017025.1, read as the reverse complement.
AACAGAACTGCACAAGCAAAAGCTAATAAAAAAGACACTATTTTATTTTAAATTGTATATAAGTAATTGGTTTATTAATTTCTAAATATTGTTTTTCATAAAAAGTTTGAATTGAAGTAACTACCTCAGGCGCACCTTCATTTTTATAAACATTATGGTTGGCATAAAGCACTTCATGTCCTTCTCCATGTAAAAGACCTAATGTATAACCATGCATAAATTCACTATCTGTTTTCAAATGCATTAAACCGTTTGGTTTTAAAATTTTCTTGTATCGTTGTAAAAACGCAGCATTGGTCATTCTGTGTTTTGTTCTTTTATATTTTATTTGCGGATCTGGAAAGGTAATCCAAATTTCATCTACTTCATTTTCTGCAAAACAATGTTCAATTAATTCAATTTGCGTACGCAAAAATCCAACATTATTCATATTGTTTTCAACAGCAGTTTTGGCTCCTCTCCAAAAACGAGCACCTTTTATATCAATTCCAATAAAATTTTTTTCTGGATATTTTTCAGCCAATCCAACGGTATATTCTCCTTTTCCACAACCTAATTCAAGCACAATTGGATTGTTATTTTTAAAAAATTCTTTGTTCCATTTACCTCTCATTTCTAATTCTCCATTCACCACCTCTTCTCTAGTTGGCTGAATCACATTAGAAAACGTTGCATTTTCATTAAATCTCTTCAGTTTATTTTTACTTCCCACGACTTTTTAAAATTTTTGGTAAAAGTATAAAAATAAACTTAAATTACACATTTCACACACAACACTCTAATATTGAAATACCTAAAGCAGCCCTTTAACATTATACATTTATTAACACTTCTGAAATCATAATAGTTAGTATCTTTGCCTAAAATCAATTGTCCAGCATTTTAATTTTGAGCAACACTACTTTTATTCTTGTTACACCTTTAAATTGGGGTTTAGGTCACGCCTCAAGATGTATACCAATTATTAAAGCATTAAAAGAAAATGGGTTTACACCTGTCATTGCTTCTGACGGAAATAGTTTAGAACTTTTAAAAAAGGAATTTCCAGAAGACATTTTTGAAGTTTTACCCAATTATAATATTGAATATGCAAAGAATGGGAAAGACTTTAAATTTAAAATAATAAAACAAATTCCTCGGTTACTTTTAGCTATAGCTAGAGAAAAAAAAATTATTTCTAAACTAATTAAAAAATACCCTATTAAAGGTATTCTTTCAGACAATAGATTTGGGGTTTATCATAAATCAATTCCATCAATTTATATAACACATCAAATACAAGTTCTTTCAGGAAACACTTCTTGGATTTCTACAAAATTGCATCAACATTTCATTAAAAAATTTGATCAATGTTGGATTCCAGATGTTAAGGAAGGTTTAAATTTGAGTGGCAAACTAAGTCATGTTGAAAATTTACCTAAAAATTGTCGATTTATAGGACCTTTAACCCGATTTAAAAAAGAAAGTTACCCTGTTAAAAACGACTTATTAATTATTCTTTCCGGGCCCGAACCTCAACGTACTTTACTAGAAGACAAATTACTTTTAGAACTTAAAGATTACAAAAACCCCATTGTATTAGTAAGAGGTATTGTAGAAAACCAACAAGTAATTACAAAAGACGGAACGCTTACTACTTATAATTTCATGGATTCAAAAGAATTAGAAAAAACCATTCATGAAAGTGATAAAGTTATTTGTCGTTCGGGTTATACTACCATAATGGATTTGGCATTTTTAGAGAAGAAAGCTTTTTTTATTCCTACTCCAGGACAATTTGAACAAGAATATTTAGCTAAAAAACTTAAAAAAGAAGGCAGTATTCCTAGCTGTAAACAAGAAAAATTTACAGCAGAAAAATTACACAATATTGACATTTATACGGGATTTAGAAAAATTGATTTTTCTAAAAATTGGGCTGAATTATTTTCCCTTTTTAAGCGTAAATGAAAATTCTGAACCTTTTTTAGGAGTGCTTTGTACAAATATTTTTTCTTGATGAGCTTCAATAATATGTTTAACTATGGCTAAACCTAAACCTGAACCCCCTTCAGCTCTTGAACCACTTTTATTTACCCTGAAGAAACGTTCAAAAATTCTAGACAAATGTTGTTTATCAATCCCTTCTCCATTATCCTGAATGCGAACTAACACTTTATTTTTATTAATTACTTCAACACTCACTTCGGTAGTTCCGTTTTCACGACCGTACTTAATAGAATTCATAATCAAATTCACTAAAACCTGTTGAATTTTCTCTTTGTCTGCAGTAACTATGATACTAGAAGTATATTTTTCATCAAACATTAAAATGATATTCTTTTTATCTGCTTCCATTTCGAGCAAATCGAATACATTTTGAATTTCGTCAATAATATCAAAACTCGAAAGTTCTAAATTTAAGTCGTTTGATTCAAATTTAGTAATCATGTCTAAATCTTGAACAATATGAATTAATCGTTCTACTCCTTTAGACGCTCTTTCAATGTATTTTTTTCTTAACTCTTTATCTTTAATTGCCCCGCCTTCAATAAGAGTATCTAAATAACCTTGTACGGTAAACAAAGGTGTTTTTAATTCGTGAGAAACATTGCCTAAAAACTCTCTTCTGTATTCTTCACGAACTTTTAATGATTCTATTTCAATTTTTTTCTCTTTTGCAAAATTCCTAATATCTTTTGTTAAGCTAGAAATATCGGTAGTAACCGTTTTATCGGTTAAAGAAGTTGCATCCAAAATAGAAACTTCATCATATAATTTTTTAATTCTTTTGTAAATAAATATCTCAACTCTGTATTGAATTAAAAAGAAACTAAAAACAAAAAGCCCTACAGGAAAGAAAAACAGAAAAAACACATCAATTTTTTCAAAAAGAAAATGATATAAACTAAGACATCCCAATAAAAATATTGAGATGTATAATGATGATTTAAAGGCAAATTTGTAGGATTTTTTAAAATTTACACCCATTAAAATTCTATTTTATAACCCACACCTTTAATCGTTTTAAAAATGTCGTCGTCTATTTTTTCTCTCAATTTTCGAATATGAACATCAATAGTTCTACCCCCCACAATTACTTCATTACCCCAAACTTTATCTAATATTTCGGCTCTTGTAAACACTTTTCCAGGTTTTGAGGCTAGTAAATATAACAATTCAAATTCTTTTCTTGGCAAAACAATGGTTTGGTTATCTTTTACAACTTTGTATTCTTCTCTATTAATTTGCAAGTTTCCAACTAAAATTGAAGTAGAATCCGTATTTTCTTCATCTTCTTTTAGTCTTCTTAATAAGCCTTTCACTTTGCTTACTAATAATTTTGGTTTAATCGGTTTAGCTATATAATCATCAGCGCCAACTTCAAATCCAGCCACTTGTGAGTAATCCTCATTTCTAGCTGTTAAAAATGTTATAATTACATCTTTTAAATCAGGGATTTCTCTAATTTGTTCACAAGCTTCCATTCCATCCATTTCTGGCATCATTACATCCATAATGATCAAATGCGGTTTTACTTTAATAGCCTGTTTAACAGCTTCTTTACCGTTTGACGCTGTAGATATTTGGTATCCAGCTTGAGCTAAATTATAGCCAACAATCTCTAAGATATCCGGTTCATCATCAACTAATAAAATTTTGATGTCTTTTTTCTTCATTTCAGTGAAATTTCATTCAATATTTCGGTAAAGTTAAAGATAAAAATGATAGAAAACTTTCACTTAACGGTAATTTAATCTATTAACTATAACTTAACTTTTAACAAACTTACAAATAACATCTCAATAACAATCGCATAATTTACATGACTTTATTTTGCACCAAAAATAAACACAACTCCATGAAAATTAAATTTTTACTATTCTGGTTATTTTTATCTGTAATCAGTTTTGCTCAAAACACTACTAAAATTAAAGGTATTGTAACGGATAAAGACAGCAATCAACCTTTAGGATTTGTATCTGTGTCCTTAAAAGGAACAGGTTACAAAACTGACACTGATGTGAATGGAAGTTACGAATTAAATGTAAAACCAGGAAATTTCACGTTGGTTTTTTCATTTGTTGGTTATAAATCATATGAGAAAAACATAACATTAACTTCAGGACAAACTTTAGAAGTAAATACTAGCTTACAAGAAAACTCTTCAAAAATTGAAGAAGTAGTTGTAAAAGTCTCTGTTAAGAAAACAACTGAAACAGCTTTATTGAAAGAGCAACAAAAAGCGGTTGAAATGAAACAAAGTATTGGTTCTCAGGAAATGGAAAGAAAAGGAATCAGTGATGTGGAAGAAGGGTTAACCAAAGTAACAGGAATTACTAAAGCAGAATCTAGAGGTTTATTTGTAAGAGGTTTAGAAAACCGCTACAATAATTTATTAATTAATGATTTACAAGCTCCCTCAAACAGTCCTTTTAAGAAAATTATTCCATTAGACTTATTTCCAACGGACATCGTTGGTGTTTTAGGCGTTTTTAAAACATTTAACCCAAATATTCCAGGTGATTTTGCTGGAGCAACAATTAATGTTGAAACTACAGAACCTCAATCATCGCAAACTAAATTAAGTGTTGGATTTGGATATGTTACCAACAACAACGGAAATGATTTTTTAATTTCTGAATCTGCAAACAACACGGATGGATTTTTTGGTATTCAAAAAAAATATAGAGAATTACCAAATGCCTATGGTACTATTGGCGCGTACAGATTAACTTCTGCTCAATATAAAGAAGGATATAAAAACAGTTCTTGGAACGTTGATAAAGTAGGTGCTCCAATTAACAACAGCATTAGTTTTAGTCATTCTGACAAATTTAAATTCAACAACAATCGTTCATTCTCCTATTTAATTTCCTTAAACGGCGACAATAAATATCAAGTAAGAAGAGGTGTTGAACGTTCATTTATTGAAGGGTTAGGCGAATACAATAATGATTTATATTCACAATCATATAGTTATCAAACTAATGCTTCTACATTAGTTGGATTGAAATATAAATCGAATCGATTACAAGTAGCTACAAATTCTATTTACATTAGAACTACTGAAAGCTTAATTAAGGATCAATATGGTATATTATCTAATCAAAAAAGCACGCCAAACAGATTAGTTAGAACAAACCAATTTGAACAATCTGATTACTTTAACAACCAATTATTAGCAAGTTACAAATTAACTTCTGATGACAAACATAGTGTTAAAGGTGGAATCTCTTATGTAAAAACATTATATGAATTACCCGATAGAAAATTCTTAGACGGGAAATTAAATTCAGATGGTTCGTTTGAAAATTCGTATGGAGGCAACACGCTAAATCGTCAACATTTTAATATAAAAGGGAATTATTATGTAAGCGGTATGTTTGAATACAATTTTAAATTTGGAAAAGAAATCAATGGTAAATCAAACAAATTATCATTAGGATATAATTCATTTAAGAACAGTATAGTTTCTAATTACCGATTTTTCTCAACCAGAGCATTAAGTGGAAGTTACACGGTTACTACTTCATTAAATGACATTAATGATCAAATTTTATCTGACATTGACAACGGATTAGTTTTCGAAAGAGAAGAATCAACTGCAGATTACAAAGTAAAATTAAATCAATTTGTAAATGCAGGCTATGCTAACCTATTCTTTAATTTAACTGAAAAATTAGAAATTAATGGTGGTGTTCGATTTGAAACATCTGACAGAACTATAAAATTTAGGACAATAGCTGATTCATTTGATAGTAAATACAGAAAGAATACTGAAAAGAAAAACTATATTTTACCTTCAATTAATTCAAAATATGCATTAACAGACAAAGCAAATCTTCGTTTGGCAGCTTCTAAAACCATTACAAGACCAGTATTAATGGAAGTTTTACCTGTACAATTTGTAAATCCCGATGGTACCGTTGAAACAGGAAATGGAGGTTTAAAAGACACTGAAAATTTAAATGCTGATTTAAAATACGAATTTTTCTCTGATAAAAAAGACATGGTAGCAGTTGGTGTTTATGGTAAAAACATTCAAGATCCTATTGAAAGAATTTTCAAACCTAGTGCCACTCAAATCACAACTTTCCAAAACTCTAAAGTTGCTAATTTATACGGTGCTGAATTCGAATTTATTTTTAACATGGCACATATTGCTAAAAATTTAGATAATTTTTCAGTTGGATTAAATGCTTCTGTAATGAAAACAAAAGTTGAAATTTCAGATGACAATCAATTAGAGAACAATCCAAGTAGAGAATTACAAGGAGCATCTAATTGGGTTTTAAATGCCGATGCTAAATACGAATTTAATTTAGGTAAAGAAATTAAAAACACCGTATCCTTGGTTTATGGCGTAAAAGGAAAAAGCATTTTTGCTGTGGGTACAGCAGGATTAGATCACATCTATGAAATGCCATTCCACAAACTAGATTTTGTTTACTCAAGTAAGTTAACAAAAAACTTAAGTGCTAAATTTTCGGCAGACAATATTTTAAATCCTTACCAAAGATTTCAATTAGGCAATAATAGTGAAATTCAAATAACAGAACCGTCACTACTACTAAAAGAATACAAAAAAGGAGTGGGACTAAGTTTAAGCTTAAGTTATACCTTTTAATAAAAACCTGCATAAGCAGGTTTTTTTGTTTACAAAAAATTTACATAGAACAAAATACTTAAAAATTTAATAATACTTCGCTAACTATAAGATTATTAACCCCTTTTAATTTTGTCCTATCAAAAAACAAATAAAAAACGACACAATGAAAAAATTAGTTTTAAGCTTAACGGTACTAAGTTTATTATTCACAGGTTGTTCTGAAGAGGACGATGAGACTACTACCACTAACGGTCCTGCTACAGGCGAAATCACTGGCGATATTACTGCAAACAAAACGTATGCATTTGGAAATTATTCATTAAAAGGAATTGTAAGAATTAAATCGGGTGTCACGGTAACTTTTGATGCTGGATCAAAAATTACAGCAAATGTTGCAGATGGTGTAGACGCACTTGTAGTAGAAAACGGTGGTAAATTAATTATCAATGGAACAGCTGCAGAACCAGTTGTATTTACAGAATCTTCTCAAACTCCAGGTTCTTGGGGAGGGATAATCATGTATGGTGATGCTCCAATTGTTGGTGCTGGTGGAGTTACAACTGCAACTTCTGAAGATGGTTTGGCTTTACCGTATGGAGGAACTAACCCTACTCACAATGGTGGTTCATTAAAATATGTTCGTGTAGAATACGCAGGTAAAAAAATTACTGATGGTACTTCAGAAATGAATGGATTCTCATTTTATTCGGTAGGTTCAGGAACAGTATTAGAAAACTTAGTTTCTTACAAAGGCGCAGACGACGGTTATGAATTTTACGGCGGAACAGTAAGTGGTAAAAATTTAATCTCTTATGGTAATTATGACGACTCATTTGATTGGCAAGATGGTTGGAGAGGTCAAGACAATACCAATTGGTATGCATACCAAGTTGGAACAGGTAACTTTGGAATGGAAATCGAATCAAAATCTGTAAACAACTCTTTTTGGCCTAAAGTTACTAACATTACTTTAAAAAGAGCTGCTGGCACATTAACTGAAAATGGTGCTGCAGAATACGATGCAATACAATTTAAAAAAGAAGGAAATGGTGATTATAGCAACATTTTAATTGCAGGTTATACAACAGATGCTAATGCTGTAGTGTGTAGAATTCAAGATGCGTCTACCAACACTAATCAAGTTAATGGAAGTAAAATTAAGTTGACTGATGTTAAAATTGTTGGTACTACACCACAAACTGGAGCTGGAAGTTCTGCTTTTACTGTAACTTTCCCTGCAGGTCAATATACAACAAGTACAACTGCAACAGGTGCTACTTTAACAAATGGAGCTTGGTCAACAGTAAATGGCGCTAGTTTAATTCAATAATAAAACTAAAATACTTATAAAAAGCAGCTCTTATTGAGCTGTTTTTTTTTACTCCAATGTTAAGTTTTCACCAATGTTACGAAATTGTTAAGTAAATGTTTGTTTTATGTAAATTAATTTAATAGCTTTGAATTATTAACCTCTAAAACTACATGATTATGAAAGCTTTAATGACAATTTGCGGTTTATTATTTTTATCATTTGGATTTGCTCAAGAAGTAAAACCTACAGCTGAAGAAATTGCACCAGATACATACAGAGTAAAATACTACCATGATAATGGCAAGGTAATGCACGAAGGAAATTACGTAGACGGGAAAAGCAATGGATTATGGAAATCGTATGATGAAAACGGTGGATTAATTGCTGAAGGTTCTTTTAAAGATGGAAAAAAAGCAGGTTTATGGAATTTCTATAAAGGAAATGAAGTAAGTAGTGTTTCTTATGAAGATAACACCATTGCAGAAGTAAAAAAATTCTACACGAATAACTTAGCAGTAAAATAATACACATCCATTCAAAAGTATTATAAACTACGCTTTATTAAGCGTAGTTTTTTTTTGAATATGTTATAAAATTTGTAAAAAAAATGTAACTATATAAATTAAAATCTATTTTTGCATAAAATTTAATTTATGAGCATCAAAAAAGCCTATTTATACATCTTTATTATATTATTAATAGACCAAGCAAGCAAAGTGTACATCAAAACAAATTTTGCAATTGGGGATAGTGTAACTGTTTTTGAATGGTTTAAAATTCAATTTATTGAAAACGAAGGCATGGCTTGGGGATTAGAATTACCAGGTGATTACGGCAAATTGTTTTTAACCCTATTTAGAATTATTGCAGTTGGCGGATTAGCTTGGTGGCTTTGGGATTCAATAAATAAAAAAGTTTCTAACTATTTACTTGTTGCCATTGTTTTAATTATGGCAGGTGCAATAGGAAACATTATTGATTCCGTCTTTTATGGTATTCTATTTAATGATAGCTACGGACAAGTTGCAACTATATTTTCAAACGAACCATATGGCACTTTGTTTCATGGTAAAGTAGTAGATATGTTTTACTTTCCAATTTACAGATTTGAAAATGTACCTTCGTGGTTTCCATTTAAAGACGCTGCTGGTGGATTTTCATTTTTTAATGCCATATTTAATGTAGCCGATGTGGCTATTTCTACTGGCTTTGGAATACTAATAGTTTTTAATAAAAAGTGTTTTAACGAACAAAAAAAGGAGGCTTAAGCCTCCTTTATATTTTTATTTTCCTGGAAACACTGCTTTTCTTTTTTCTAAAAATGCAGTTGTTCCTTCTTTAAAATCTTCTGTTGCAAAACAAGCACCAAAATTAGCAATTTCTACTTCAAATCCATTTACACCATCTGTGTAATTAGCATTTACCGCCTGTATCGCTTTAGCAATAGCTACACTTGAATTATTTGTTATTTTAGCAGCAATTCCTTTTACAAATTCTAATAATTCATCTTGTGGAACTACATGATTTACTAAACCATAATTTTTAGCCGTTTCAGCATCAATCATACTCGCCGTCATAATCATTTCCATTGCTCTACCTTTACCGACTAATTGAGCTAATCGTTGGGTTCCACCATAACCTGGAATAACACCTAAGGTTACTTCTGGTAATCCCATTTTTGCATTTGAAGAAGCAACTCTAAAATGACAAGACATCGCTAATTCTAAACCTCCACCAAGAGCAAAACCATTAACAGCTGCTATTACAGGTGTTGCTAAATTTTGAACAAAATCAAATAATAATTCTTGTCCTTTAGCTGCTAAAGTTCTTCCTTGTTCTGCAGAAAAATCAGCAAATTCTGAGATATCAGCACCCGCAACAAAAGCTTTTTCTCCACTTCCTATTACAATAATTGCTTTTACCTCTGCATCTTTATCTAAACTACCAAAAGCATGATGCAATTCTTCAATTGTAGCTTTGTTTAAAGCGTTTAATTTTGTAGGTCTATTAATAGTAACAACCGCTATTTGATTTAATTTTTCAACTAAAATATTTTCCATTTTATAATTATTTTATGGGTAATTCTACACAAAAAGTTGAGCCTTTCCCTAACTCAGATTCAAAAGTAATGATTCCGTCATAATTCTCAACTATATTTTTTATTATCGCTAAACCTAATCCCATTCCACTAGTTTTAGTAGTAAACTTAGGCTCAAATATTAACAATTTCTTTTCTTCTTCAATTCCAACACCATTGTCTACTACAAATAATTTTACTTTATCGTTATTTTTTTCCAATATAACTTGTACAATTTTATTTTCTTGTTCTTTAGGAATTGCTTGAATAGCATTTTTAACCAAATTAGTTACAATACGAACTAATTGTGTTTTATCAAAATGAATAATAATCTCTTGGTCATTTGCAATAAATTGAATATACTCTTCGTTAAAAATTTCCAGAGCAATTTTAGCAACTTTAACCATATTTAACGATTCATTTTCTTGAGCTGGCATAGAGGCAAAATTTGAAAACGCACTAGCTACGGCAGTCATTGTATCTATCTGTTGAATTAAAGTTTCTGAATAATCATTTAATTTTTGAATAATTGCAGGATCTTCCGGATTAAATCTTCTCTGAAAACTCTGAACTGTCAATTTCATGGGTGTCAGCGGATTTTTTATTTCATGCGCCACTTGTTTAGCCATTTCTCGCCAAGCATGTTCTCTTTCGTTTTGAGCTAATTTTTGAGCACTTTCTTCTAATTTATCAACCATCGTATTATAGGCATTAATTAATGCATTAATTTCCTGGTCACCGGGTTGTAAAGTTAATTTCTCATTTCTCTGATTTAATTGTGTTATTTCAAGTTTTTCAGAAATTTGAGTTAATGATTTAGTAATCGTTTTGGAGAGTGCAAAAGAAAAATAAATTGAAATTATCAACATTAATACATAAACCTGCAAGTATCTTTCGAGAAATTTCTGGACCTCTTCATTATAAAAATCATTACTCTCTACATATGGAATGTTTAAAATAGCAAAATTTTTAAAATTATTATTTTTAATAAATGAATAAGAAGAAATAATATTTTGTTTATCCTCATTAATCCTTACAAATAAAATTCTTTGCTTTGAAGAGGACGTTAATTTATTCAACGTTTCCTTTCTTAATTGTATTGTTTTATTATTCGTATAATAATACGGATTTGAGGAAAGAATTAATCGCCCTTTTAAATTAAAAAAATTCACTTCTAATCCATGAATATCGGACAACTCAAAAATTTTATTTCTAAAAATTTTAAATGTATTTTCCTCTGTTAGCTTATGAGGTGTATTTTTTAAAATATATTCAATGTGTTGTTTTATCGAATTTTCTTTTCTAGACAATCGTTCCTCATGGTATTCTCTTGCTTCATATCTAAAATGATAAACCGATACTAATGATATTAGTATTGATGAAAAAATGGTAAGTAGTATCATGGACAAAAAAATTCTTTGTCTTAATGAATACCCACTTAATTGATACCACTTAAACATTTTTTTCTCTAATTTTTTTGTACATTTTAAATCCGATCATTAAGAGTACTGAAAACAAAATAATACCAATTACACCAAAAATCCAATTTATTGCATTCTTTAATATTACTAAAAACACAACTGAAAACAAGATAATTGTAGCTCCTTCATTCCATATTCTGAAAAAATTAGAAGTATGCTTTACTTGATTGTTTTGTAATTGCTTAAAAATTTGATGACATTTTAATTGGTACAAGTACAATAACAAAACAAATACTAATTTAACGTGCATCCACTTTTGGGTTAACCATTCTGGGTTTAGATAAAGTAAACTAAACGCAAAAATGCTAGCTAAAACAGCGCTTGGCCAAGTAATAATATACCATAATCGGTACTGCATTAATTGATATTGTTTTATCAAAATACTTTGCTCAGGTTCTTTCATTTGTTTAGCTTCTGCATGGTAAACAAAAAGTCTAACTATATAAAACAAACCGGCAAACCACGTAATTACAAAAATTAAATGGAGCGATTTTATAGTACTATACAAATCCATTTTTATGTGTTTTGAAAATCTTTAATCCAATTTGCTAAAGTAGCAACCCAATCTTCCCTATCATTTAAGCAAGGGATAGATAGGAAGTTTTCACCACCATTTTCTTTAAAACTATGTGCAGCTTCCATTCCAATTTCTTCTAACGTTTCTAAACAATCAGAAACAAATGCTGGAGTAACCACTGCTAAATTTTTAATTCCTTTTTGGGCCAAACCATCTATTGTAGCATCAGTATACGGTTGCAACCAAGGATCACGACCCAATCGCGATTGAAATGAAGTACTATAAGTTCCTTCTTTTAAACCTAACAATTCAGCCACTTGCTTCGTAGTTTCTAAGCATTGATGACGGTAACAAAATTCATGTGCTTTAGAAGGTGTTGCACAACATTCTGCATTAATTTGACAATGACTTTTTGTAACATCCGACTTTTTAATATGGCGCTCTGGAACTCCATGATAGGAAAATAAAATATAATCCGAATTAAAATCAGTTAAACTATCCTTAATCGAATCAGCTAAATTTTTAATATAATCTTTTTTGTTATAGAAGGCCGGTTGCGCTTTAATTTTTAAGTTAGGAAAATTTTTATTTTTAATTTTTTCGGCCAAAACAAGAATTGTTTCAGTAGTAGCCATCGCAAATTGCGGGTAAAGCGGCACTAAAAACACTTCTTCTACTCCTTGCGCAACTAATTGAGACAATCCAAATTCCAGACTTGGATTTCCATAGCGCATTGCTAATTCTACTGGAATAGCTACTTTTTTTTGTAAATTTTGTTGCAATCGCTTTGATAATACTATTAAAGGAGAACCCTCAGGCCACCAAATTTTTTTATAAGCTTCAGCAGATTTTTTAGGACGTGTATTTAAAATAATACCTTTAACCAACAAGGCTCTTAACACATAAGGAAGATCGATTACCCTCTCATCCATTAAAAACTCATCTAAATATCGTCTAACATCTTTTGTATCAGTACTTTCAGGAGACCCTAAATTTACTAATAAAACTCCTTTTTTCATGCTTTTTTCTTTTTAACAAAAATACATGATTTTTTTAAAAATTTATCTTTTCTCTATAATGTTACTTAATTTTATAGTATTATAACATTTTAGACACAAAAAGTTAAATATAATTTAGCAAATATTCAATAAAAAAACTTTATTTTAAACAATTACTTAACATATAGTCTTTTATACTAATAATTTATTATTCATATTGATTTTTTTTTAAAAAAAACCCAATTTCATAATTAAATAATTTTTATATTTGTAGAAACGTTCTTCAAGACATATTTAAAATTGATTTAGATGTGCCTTTTCTGAAATTAAATTATTGCCAAACCCAAATCCGATAATTATGAAGAAAAATTACTATTTGACTATATTATTAAGCAACTTTTTTGCTTTTGCACAAACTTCTGGTGTTGGGTTAAATGAAACCAACCCTCAGCAAATGCTGCATTTGGGAGCATCTACAAGTACAATTCGTGTAGAAGGGCTTAACGAATTCAATAATGAATACAATCTTGGAGCGGAAAACACTTACCCTTTGTATGTTGATGATCAAGGAAGCTTAACTCTTTACAATGCAACTTTATATAACAGTAATGGCTCTGATGCAATTACTGACGCCAATATTACAAATGGAACAGTTGTTATATTAAATGGAGATAATGATGGAATTGCAAGTACAGAAATCATGAGTTTTACTGTAACAACAACAAGACCTTCACTTTTACTCGTTAAATACAACATCAGTTTTGAAATGTTCCAAGACGCAGCTGAAAACAAAATTTTTGACAAATTTGCAAGAAGAATAAACACTTACTTCAAATTAAATAACGGTACTAGAAAATACTGTCACACTTCAAAAAACTTCACTAGTTCAGACAAAACGGATGTAAATGGGATTTTATACAACATGTCTTCTTCATACATCGTTATCCCATCAGCTGGAACACACACAATCACAATACACGGAGAAATTTCATCTGGTTTAACTAGCGCTGTTGCAAATACTGGCAAAGCAACTTGTGCTATTTTTGGAAGAGGACAAGACTCTTTAATGTATAAACTTAATTAATTGTCAGCATGAAGAAAATACTTTTAACAGCATTCATTTTCATGGGATTTGAAAGTTATGCACAAATTGGAATAGGTACTACGGATCCACAAGAAACACTTCATGTTGCAGGAACTACAGCTACAATTCGAATTGAAGGATTAGACATGGTTAACAACCCTCAAAACAATGGAACTGGTAAATTAACACCCGTATACGTTGATAAAAAAGGAAATTTTACCCTTACTAAACCAGGGTATACCGCAGGAAATGGCTATGTTTTACCTTTAAATTTTTTAGTGTTTACACCAAATTTTATTCCAAACAATCCGGCAGGTCATCCTGCTCCGTATGATGATTATGGGACAATAATTAACAGCGATGCATCAACTACAACGGTAACTGATTTAATTCATAGTGTTGAAATTGACGTACCAACATCGTCAATGGTTGAAGTAAAATATGCTATGTCATTATATTTTTCAGAAACAGATTTATTTAATCCACCCGCTACAGAACCATCTGACGGAAAAACAAGGGTAATTCAATCTTATTTTTTGATAGATTTTAATAGCGATGGTTTAAGTGGAACTGAATTAACCACACAATACGGCTTCAAAGGTCAGTATTACGCAAGTGGCCCAGGAGGCACAAAAGGTTATCCATACATGAATAGTCAAGGTTATGTAAACATGACACCCGGACACCACACCCTCTATTTTTATGGAGTTGTTAATGATCCTCCAGGAACTTTTACAAGTATTGGGTTTGGCGGAGCAAATGAATACTTAAAGATTAGATTATTCAATTAAAATTAAAACCACCACACAAACTCCACAAAACTTACTACAAAATGAAAATACAATTACTTTTATTTGCTTTTGCATTAGGAATTAATGCAAATGCTCAAGTGGGTATAAATATTACAACTCCTTGGCCAGAAGAGGAATTACACATTGGCGGAGACACTTCAAACATAAGAATTGAAGGGTTAAATGCCGCAAATAATCCTAACAATTTAGGGTCTTCCAATACATCTAAAGTATTTGTAAATGAGTTTGGGGATTTAGTACTAGGAAAATTAGAAGACAACATTCAAATGATTTTTGATTCGGAAAATTACTTAAAGGATGTTCAAAACCCAACCTCCTTAATTCTTCAAACAGGAGAAGGACAAGGTTTTAGTCAAGCAGGCATTCCAACCCTTGGGCTTGCAGCTTCATTTACTTTAACAAAACCAGCTATCATTGAAGTGAATTATTCCGTTTCTTGGAATATAGGAAAAAACGTTACTTCTACATCCAGAATTGATGATTTTAGAGCAAGAGTTGTTCAAACAGGTATGTATTTTAGAAAAGATAATTATTTAGGAGCACCTGTTGTTAACGATTATTTTGGCAATCCAATAAATGGATATGCGCTTTGTATTACTTCTACATGTAGTGAAGTTGCAGGTATGATTGCAGTTAATGGGCAGATATACAACAACAACGACAACAATGAAGGAGAATGGCGAAGCTATAGAAATTCTGCATCTGATTATGTTGTTTTAGGACCCGGAACTTATACCCCAATGTTTGCAGCACAATTAGAAGTTGGCGATACAAATAGTACAGGCGCTATTAAAATGTATTTAGGAGTGGAAAACGATGAAGTTCAGATAATTGCACATTATTTTAATTGAAAAAACCGTTTGTCGATTAAAATAGCTCTTTAACGAAAATAAACTACTTTCATCGAAAAAATTAGTTCACTAATTAAATTAATGTTAAAATTGAGGTTAAAAAATTACCTCTATGCAAAAAAACCTACTTAAAATTGTATTATTTCCAATAATGCTCATTGGCGAAATTATGTTTTGTCAAAATGTGGGAATTAATGAAGTTACACCCGAACAAACCCTCCACTTAGGATCACAAACCGGTACAATACGAGTTGAAGGGTTAAATGATGCAAATAACGCTTATAACGGAGGCGGTGTAGACAGAACATATCCCGT
This sequence comes from Flavobacterium indicum GPTSA100-9 = DSM 17447, assembly GCF_000455605.1. Classification (NCBI taxonomy): domain Bacteria; kingdom Pseudomonadati; phylum Bacteroidota; class Flavobacteriia; order Flavobacteriales; family Flavobacteriaceae; genus Flavobacterium; species Flavobacterium indicum. The sequence goes on along the minus strand of NC_017025.1, from coordinate 152,512 downwards.
TTTTGTTGACTCGAATGGCGATTTAACACTTAAAACCACTGCCTATCAAAATAGCGATGGTTCGGATGCTTTTATCTCTACAGCTCCCATAACTTCAACATTGGCTATTATTCCAATAGTTCAAGCAAATGATGGTTATGAAACTACCGAAATCACTTCATACACCTTTACAGTAGATAGAAATACTATTTTAGAAATAAAATATTCTTTAAGTATTGAAGTATATAGAGATGCAACTTTAACCTTAATTAAAGATGCATATGCTAGAAACATTTCTAACTTTTTTACTTTGGACACCCCAACTTTAGCGGCAACAACCAGAAGATATGCAGCAAGTTCAAAATGTTATTTTAACAGAAATGATTTTTTAAGTAATCCAGCAGCATTACCAGACGCTTCTGCGGGATATATTTACAACAGTGGAACAACTTATATCCCTTTAACAACAGGAACACATACTTTACGCTTTTATGGCACGGTTTGTTCAGGAACAGGAAATGTTGCCACTTTTGTTAGATTTGCAGGTGGCCCAGATGCAATATTTCTTAAACTTTACTAGTTATTTACTTATGAAAAAAATTATTGTTGGTATTGTTACAATACTTAGCACCGTTACATATGCACAAGTTGGAATTGGCACTAGTAATCCAGCTCAAGATTTACATCTTGCAGGAACAACATCTACTATTCGATTAGAAAGTTTAAACAGTATAAATAAACCAGCTTTAAATAACGGTATCAAACCAGCACCTCTTTATGTAGATGCCAATGGAAATTTTACATTAAATCCAAGTGGATTTATTAGTAATGGTGGAGTTGGAGGAGCTTCAGAACCTTTAAATTTTTTAATTAGTGTTCCAAATTTTATTCCAAACGGACCATTTGGTGATGGAACGGTAGTAGCCAACCCTACGACAACTACTTTTGGATCTTCACAATTGGCTTCTGTTCCCTTCTCAAGCCCTCAAGATGCACTAATTGAAGTTCGATATGCTATGACAATTGATTTATCTGATCAGCTTTTACCTGCTGCAAGTGCTTCAACATTTGCTGATATATCTGCTAGAACAGTTCGATGTTATTTCTATATAGATTTAAACAGCGACGGATTAGATGCAGTGGAATTAAGTAAAATTTATGGATTACATGGTGAATCTTATACTTCATACCTCCAAGGTTCTGTTGGCTATGCATTTATACACGGTGTAGGATATGGAAATATTCCTCAAGGAAACCACACATTAGTGTTTTTTGGAGAAACATCAGACGGTTCAAACAGAGACACTTATGTTGGTTTTGGCGGTTCATCAGATTATTTAAAAATAAGAATATATAACTAATTGAAAATTTATGAAGAATATATATTTTACCTTGGTCTTACTAACTTCAACTTTTTCATTAGGGCAATCAGTTGGAATTAAAACAACGAATCCACAAGAAGAATTACATATTGCAGGTCCTACTTCAACCATTAGAATTGAAGGATTAAACGAAACTAATAATGCATTAAATCTTGGCACACAACAAAACACAAAAGTCTATGTTGATGGTGATGGAGATTTAATTTTAAGTTCTGTTCCAACAAATATTGATGTATTATTTAACCCCGCGAATTATTTATCAGATCCGTTAGATACTGGAGGAGCTGATTCAAATCAAATAAACCAAACCGGTGTAGGTTCTGGATATTCTCAAGCAGGATGGCCAAGACAAACAGGTCCAGGTTTATCTACATTTACTTTAACAAGACCCGCAATTGTAGAAATTAATTATTCTATTTCTTATGAAATTTACAAATCGGGTATACCAATTGATGATTATCACGCAAGAACCGCTCAATTTTATACTTATTTTCGAAGTGGTGGACCTGCGGGGGCTATTGTAGCAAACGATTATGACGGTGCTCCAATTAATTTTGCTGGAAATGTAGGAGCCTTAGGATATAGTGGTAATTTTTATACCAATGGAAATTCTGCAGGAGCAGGTGGCGGAGAAGGTTATAACAAAAAATTTTATGCAACAGGTCATGACTATGTAAAATTAGGACCCGGAACTTATACACCCATGTTTGCAGGTATCTTATTCGTAGCAGACACCGGGGGCACTGGTGCTGTAAAAATGCAAATTGGTGGCGGAGATGACGAAGTAATCATAGTTGCTCACTATTATAATTAAACTAAAAAGCCAGTTAATCTGGCTTTCTTTATTCTAAATATTTAAAGACAATAAATATTTCTTAGGTGTAGTACCAAATTTTTTCTTGAATGCTGCAATAAAATGGCTTGATGTACTATAGCCAATTTTCAAACCAACTTCATTGACATTATAACTTCCAGAATCTAACATTTTTCTGGCATAATCTAATTTATAATCTAGTAAAAAATTAAACACCGTATCACCATATATTTCTTTGAACCCTTCCTTTAATCGTTTCAGTGAAATCCCCACTTCGTCGGCTAATTCTTGTAAACTTGGTGGTTCAGCCATTCGAGCAATAATAATTTCTTTAACTTTTTTAATTTTTAAAACATTTTCTTCATCGGCTAAAAATGGGCAATGTTCTGCATTTGGATCTTCATTTCTACTAAAAAACAAACTCAATAACTCATAACTTTTACCTTTTAAATATAAATTTTTAATACTCGTATTTTGATTGTAATGAAAAATTTGATTCAGAACTATAGCCATTGCAGGTGTAACATCTTCCTCTCCATAATATTTTCGTTCCAAATTATCTTTACTTAAAAACGGAATGACCTCTGCTTCTGAAGAAAATAAAGCATGAAATTTTTTAATTGAAATTAAAACAGAAATAATCCATGATTTAGGTAAAATTTCCAAATGTAATGGCAATTCTTTTTGAGGATTGTACAACAACAACGACTTTTCCTCTTTTAAATCTAATGCATAGTTACCGTTATTAAAAATAAATTTACCTTTACCTTTCACATTAAAATGAAACTGTATTAAACCCGTTTCTACTTGTTTTTCAAAACGTTCACTTACATCTGAATCATTTTGAAAACGAAGTAAAATAAAATCTTGATCAATTTTTATTTCTTCAACTGAACCCATAGCGTTGTTTTTTTATTTTAATTTTAAAATAACACCTTAAATACTATTTATAATAATTCTAAACTACTAGAATTGAAAGGATGTAATTTTATAGCAAATATATAATTTTTAAAGACTTACATAACGATAATAAGTAAAAAATCTGCTAACGTTATAAAAAGTACTTTGAGCGTTATTTTTTAAAATCTGTTGATAGTAATTTTGCTTCACGTTGTAGGTAAGAGCAAAAATATGGACAATAATACCCCAATTAAACATCCAACATTCTACGCTGTTGGTTTAAGTTATAAAAAAGCCGATGCAGAAATGCGTGGCAAATTTAGTTTAGACGAAAAAGCTAAAACAAATTTATTAACCCAAGCAAAGAATGAGGGTATTGAAAGTTTAATCGTAATTTCAACATGCAATAGAACCGAAATTTATGGTTTTGCTCAACATCCGTTTCAATTAATTAAATTACTTTGTGAAAACAGTCAAGGAACCGTTGAAGATTTCCAACAAGTTGCCTATGTTTACAAAGGTAAAGAAGCTGTTAATCATTTGTTTCGAGTGGGAACAGGATTAGACAGTCAAATTTTAGGCGACTTTGAAATTATTTCCCAAATAAAATTAGGATTTACAGAAAGTAAAAAACACAATTTAGGTAATGCATATATTGAACGTTTAGTAAATTCTGTAATTCAAGCCAGCAGAAGAGTTAAAAATGAAACAGAAATATCTTCTGGAGCTACTTCCGTTTCTTTTGCTTCAGTTCAATATATTTTCAAAAACGTTGAAGATATTGCAAACAAAAACATTCTTCTTTTTGGTACAGGAAAAATAGGACGAAATACTTGTGAAAATTTAGTCAAACATACCAAACACGACCAAATTACATTAATCAATAGAACAAAAGATAAAGCAGAAAAATTAGCTAAAAAATTAGATTTAATCGTAAAAGACTATGCTGATTTACAAGTTGAAATTCAAAAAGCCGATGTCTTAGTTGTCGCAACAGGCGCACAAAACCCTACCGTTGATAAAGAAATTTTAAATCTAAAAAAACCTTTGCTTATTTTAGATTTATCGATCCCGATGAATGTGAATGAAAATGTAAAAGAAATAGAAGGTGTTTCGCTTGTACACATGGATCATTTGTCTCAAATTACAGATGAAACATTAGAAAACAGAAAAAAACATATTCCCGCTGCCGAAGCAATAATTTCAGAAATAGTTGATGAATTTATGACTTGGACAAAAGGTAGAAAATATGCACCAACCATTCATGCACTAAAAGCAAAATTAAACTCAATAAAAGATTTAGAATTAAACTATCAAAAGAAAAAAATGGATAATTTCGACGAAGAACAAGCTGAAATTATTACAACACGTTTAATCCAAAAAATCACCAATCATTTTGCTAATCATTTAAAAGATGAAAACACTGCAGTTGATGAAAGTGTTGAATGGATTCAAAAAGTATTCCAACTAGAAAATAAAGAAAAACAACCATTGCTTTAATGGTACAATATAATGAAAAACAAAACCATTAGAATAGGTACTCGAGACAGTGAGTTAGCGCTTTGGCAAGCACACACTGTTGAAAAAAAACTAAACGACTTAGGGTATAAAACTGAAATCGTTGCCGTTAAATCTCAAGGAGATATTATTTTAGACAAACCTTTGTATGAATTAGGCATCACTGGAATATTTACTAAAACTTTAGACATTGCTATGATTACAGGGCAAGTAGATATTGCCGTGCATTCCATGAAAGATGTACCCACTGCTTTACCACAAGGAATAGTGCAAGCTGCTGTTTTAGAACGAGCCAATACGGTTGACTTATTAGTCCACAAAGGTAATTTAGATTTCTTAGAAAAAGAAGGTACAATCGCAACTGGAAGTCTTCGCAGACAAGCACAATGGCTACATAAATACCCACAACATCAAACGGTTGATTTACGCGGAAATGTAAACACACGCATGCAAAAATTACAAGAAAGTGATTGGGGTGGAGCTATTTTTGCTGCAGCGGGATTAGAACGAATTAATTTAAAACCAGATACATTCATCAATTTAGATTGGATGATTCCTGCTCCCGCACAAGGCGCAATGGTAGTTGTTGCTATGGCTGAAGATACTTTTTCGTTAGAGGCGCTTTCAGAACTCAACCATGTTGAAACTGAAATTTGCACCTACATTGAAAGACAATTTTTAAGAACTTTAGAAGGTGGATGTACTGCTCCTATTGGTGCTTTAGCAACTTACGAAGAAAAAACAGATGAATTGCATTTTCAAGGTGCCTTATTTTCAATTGACGGCAAACAAAAATTAGCCATTGATAGAAAGTACGACATTTCTGAATGGAAAAAATTAGGTTTTAATGCCGCGAAAGAAATATTAGCTAACGGCGGAAAGGAAGTAATGGAAACAATTAAATTACAATTAAAAAAGTAATTGTGGAAGAAAAAATAGGCATCCTATCAACTAAGAAATTAGCATCAAATCAAAAACAATATTTGTTAAATGCAGGTTTTTTAGTAATTGATGAAGATTTTATCACCACAAAAGCCATCTCTTTTGAAATTCAATCGCTAAATGATATTTTGATATTCACCAGTCAAAACGCGGTTCAAAACGTTCTTCAACATAAAAATGAATTAATTGATAAACCTGCAATTTGTGTGGGTGAAAAAACAAAGCAACTTTTGGAGAACAATGGATTTAACGTCTTAAATTCTCTAGCTGATGCCAATCAACTAATTCAAGTTTTCGAGAAAGAATACATCGGCACAAGTGTTACTTTTTTTTGTGGAAAGTCGAGATTAAATACTATTCCTGATTTTTTAAGTAAAAAAAACATTCAACACGAAATCATAGAAGTGTACGAAACCATAGAAACACCAATTAAAATAAGGACTAAGATGAATGGTTTATTGTTTTTTAGTCCCTCAGGTGTATCAAGTTTTGCAAAAGAAAATACAATTAGTAATGAAATGTGTTTTTGCATCGGAACTACTACAGCAAAAGCTGTTGAAAAATATTCTAAAAATATAATAGTTGCCAATCAACCCAGTGTTGAAAATGTAATTATTCAATGTATAAATTATTATAAAGTTAATTGAACCCTTGCAGGGTTAAACCCTACGAGGGTCAATAAAATAAAAGAAATGATAAAAAACGATTTATTTTTAAGAGCATTAAAAGGAGAAAGTGTTGAACGTCCACCCGTTTGGATGATGCGTCAAGCCGGAAGATATTTACCTGAATTTAGAGCATTACGCGATAAATATGATTTTTTCACACGCTGTGAAACACCAGAATTAGCTGCTGAAATTACAGTTCAACCGATTCGAATTGTAAAACCAGATGCTGCTATTTTATTCTCTGATATTTTAGTAGTTCCTAGAGCTATGGGAATTGATGTGGAATTAAAAGACAACATCGGACCAATTATTCCGAACCCAATTCGTTCTATGGAACAAGTAAACCAAGTTTTTATTCCAGATGTGAATGAATCATTGGGTTATGTAATGGACGCCATTAAATTAACAAAAGAAATGTTGAACAACGAAGTACCGTTAATTGGTTTTGCGGGTTCGCCATGGACTATTTTTTGTTATGCTGTAGAAGGAAAAGGCTCTAAAAGTTACGACACAGCTAAAGGATTTTGTTTTTCACAACCTGATGCTGCACATGCTTTATTGCAAAAAATCACTGATACTACTATATTATACTTAAAAGAAAAAGTAAAAAATGGTTGTAATGCTATTCAGATTTTCGATTCTTGGGGAGGTATGTTATCTCCGGTAGATTATCAAGAATTCTCTTGGAAATACATCAACCAAATCGTTGAGGCTTTAGCTCCCCTAACAGAAGTAATTGTGTTTGGAAAAGGTTGTTGGTTTGCACTAAATGAAATGTCAAAATCAAAAGCTTCGGCTTTAGGTGTAGACTGGACATGTTCTCCAAGAAATGCGCGTTATTTAACTGGTGGTGACATCACGTTACAAGGAAATTTCGACCCAAGTCGTTTACTTTCTCCAATTCCAACTATCAAAAAAATGGTTCATGAAATGATTGACGAATTCGGAAAAGATAAATACATTGTCAACTTAGGCCACGGTATTTTACCAAATATCCCTGTAGATCACGCGAAAGCATTTGTGGAAGCAGTTAAGGAGTATAAATAGTTGATAGATTTCAGTTGGTAGTTGTTGGAAAACATCTACTAACTATCAACCAACAACTAACAACTAAATGAATGAAAAATAAATTCTACACCTACATACAAACTTTACAAGATCAAATCTGTAAAGGTTTAGAAGACATAGACGGAGTGGCTCAATTCCGTGAAGATTTATGGGACAGACCCGAAGGCGGTGGTGGTCGCACACGCGTTATTGAAAATGGAGCTGTTTTTGAAAAAGGCGGTGTAAACATTTCAGCCGTTCATGGTAAACTACCTGATACCATGCAAAAAATGTTTGGTGTGGGAGAAGCTGATTTTTTTGCTTGCGGATTGAGTTTGGTAATCCATCCTAAAAATCCAAAGGTGCCAACGGTTCATGCGAATTGGCGTTATTTTGAAATGTATGACGAGAAAGGGAACATCATTAATCAATGGTTTGGTGGCGGACAAGATTTAACGCCGTATTATTTGTTTGAAGAAGATGCGAAACACTTTCATCAAACCTGTAAAACGGCTTGCGACAAACACAATCCAGAATTTTATCCGAATTATAAAAAGAAATGTGACGAGTATTTCTGGAATACGCATCGCAATGAAGCGAGAGGAATTGGCGGTTTGTTTTTCGATTATTTGAAAGAAAACGATACCATGAAAATGGAAGATTGGTACAATTTTGTTACTGAAGTTGGGAATTCGTTCTTACAAGCCTATGTGCCAATTGTAGAAAAAAGAAAAGATATATCTTATACCGAAGCACAACGTACATGGCAAGAAATTCGACGTGGCCGTTATGTAGAATTCAATTTGGTTCATGATAAAGGAACTTTATTTGGATTAAAAACCAACGGTAGAATCGAAAGTATTTTGATGAGTTTGCCACCCCACGTACAATGGGTGTATGACCATCATCCTGAAGTAGGAAGTGAAGAAGAAAAATTGATTAAAGTTTTAGAGAATCCAGTAGATTGGGTATAAAAGCGATTAGCTGTTAGCTTTCAGCGATTAGCTAAAAAATAAAAAAACTGAGAGCTAATTGCTAATAGCTGACAGGTTAAAACATATGAAAGACTATAAAAACTTTACAGTTTGGCAAAAATCACATCAATTGACATTAGATGTATATAAAGTTCTGAAAGATTTCCCTAAGGATGAAATATTTGGCTTAATAAGTCAAATGAAAAGATCTTCAAGTTCAATTCCAACAAATATTGCAGAAGGTTGTGGCAGAAATACGGACAAAGATTTTGCTCGATTTTTAATTATTGCATTTGGATCTGCAAATGAATTAGAATATCAATTTATATTAAGTAAAGATTTAAAATTTATTGATTTAGAGACAAGTGAAAAACTATTGTTTCAAATTGAAGAGATTAAAAAAATGCTAAATAGTTTAATTTCAAAATTAAATAAATAAAATTTAATCGCTGGAAGTGATAAGCTAATTGCTAAAAGCTGACAGCTAAAACTAAAGATATGTTTCCAATACACAGAGGTCGTCGTTTACGAGTAAACGAATCTATAAGAAGTTTAGTAAGAGAAACCAGCTTAAGTCCAGCTGATTTTATGTTTCCCATGTTTATCATGGAAGGAGAAAACACAAAAGTGGAAATTCCTTCAATGCCTGGCATCTTTCGTCGTACGTTAGATTTAACCGTAGAAGAAGTAAGAGAATTATTTGCTTTAGGTATTCGTGCGGTTAATATCTATGTAAAAGTTAGCGATAATTTAAAAGATAATACTGGTAAAGAAGCTTGGAACGAAAATGGTTTGATGCAAAGAGCCATTCGTGCTATAAAAGCAGCTTGTCCCGAAATGATTGTAATGCCAGATGTGGCTTTAGACCCGTATTCGATTTATGGTCACGACGGAATTATTGAAAAAGGCGATGTGGCCAATGACGCCACCAATGATGCTTTGGTAAAAATGGCGGTTTCACATGCCCAAGCTGGTGCCGATTTTGTGGCACCAAGTGATATGATGGATGGTCGTGTATTGCGTTTACGTCAAGGCTTAGATGCAGCTGGATTTCACAATGTGGGAATCATGAGTTATTCAGCTAAATATGCTTCAGCATTTTATGGTCCGTTTAGAGATGCATTAGATTCGGCGCCAAAAGATGCTGATGTAGCAGTACCAAAAGATAAAAAGACTTATCAAATGGATTACGCCAATCGTATCGAAGCCGTTAAAGAAGCCCTTTGGGATGTAGAAGAAGGCGCTGATATGGTGATGGTAAAACCGGGGATTGCTTATTTAGATATTGTTCGTGAAGTGAAAAATGCAGTAGATGTTCCTGTAACGGTGTTTCATGTTTCAGGCGAATACGCTATGATTAAAGCCGCTTCCGAAAGAGGTTGGTTAGATCATGATAAAATTATGATGGAACAATTAATGTGTATTAAACGCGCAGGAGCCAGTTTAATTTCGACGTATTTTGCCAAAGAAGCAGCGATTTTATTAAATAAATAAACTGATTTATATCATCATTTAATCTGAAAGTAATGCGTACTTTTGAGAAGAAAAAAACAGTAAGATGAAAAAAATAAGCTATACTTTTTTTACGATAACAAGTTTACTTGTGCTGAACAGTTGTGGTAAAAAAACTGAAACCGATCCAATGGGAAATCCTGTTGAACAAAGTACAACAGCTACACAAACACCGGAAGAACTAGGAAAAGAAATTTTTGAAGGAAAAGGAACTTGCACCACTTGTCACAGAGCAGATACCAAAGTTATAGGTCCAAGTATAAAAGAAATTTCAAAAGTTTATAAAGATAAAAAAGCGAGTATTGCTTTGTTTTTAAAAGGAGAAGGCGAACCATTAGTAGACCCAAGTCAGTATGAAGTCATGAAAGCTAATTTTGCCATAACCAAAACATTATCTGATGAAGAATTAGAGGCTTTAGAAGCTTATATGCATAGTTTAAATAAATAGAAATAAAGTCACCTTAGGGTGACTTTCCTATTTATAAAAAAATCATTTTATTTAATCTCATCTAATAACTCTTTAAAAGAAGGATAAATTATTTGAACTACTTCTTGTATGGGTTCATAAAACAAGGAATCTTTTTTTGTTTTATCACTGAATAACCAATTATTAAAATTTATCTTTTGAATCAATCCAATTAGAACACTTAATACTAAAACCGTTTTTAAAAGACGAAAACCAGCACCTGCCAATTTATTTAACCATCCTAAATGAGCAAAATCTGCAATATTTGAAAATAATTTGGCTAAAAAATGAATTCCAAAAAGCACCATTACAAAAGTGAGTGCAAATGCAATTACTTGTATATATCTTGGTGACCAAGACACAATTTCACTCAAAACGTTTTTAAGGATATCAGAAAAATGAATTGCGATATAAAGACCTAATAATAATGAAATGAAAGAAGCCAATTCCACTAATAGTCCATTTGTATACCCTTTGTATAAAGCAAAAAGTAGCGCAATACTACATAAGATGTCGATGAATTGCATTAGTATTTTTTTTGCAATGTAACCAAATTTTAGTGAATTTAAGAATGTAGCCCTATCTTTGTAAAAAAAGAAATATGTCGAGAGATACCATTTTAAAAGAACGTTGGGAACAAGTAGTAGAACTTCTATCAAACCGATTTGCTGATGGAGACACCTTGGATTTAGATAGTATTATTTATTTAATAGGTGTACAAGAGTTGGGCAAACCTAATCAAACCTTTAAGAAAGATGAAAAAGTAAATTTAATGCATATTGCCATTTGTCGTTTATTAGAACCTTATGGGTATTATGAATTTGATTATTTTGATAAGGAAGGATGGCCCCATTATAAAATAAAAAAACAACTTCCTCCTTTAAAGGCAGGTGAACAAGCAATATTAATGAAAGAAGCTATAGTTCAGTATTTTTTAGAAAAAGAGTTGATAGCATAAACAAATGGGTTTACTGCCACGATGGTAATGGCATCCTTAAAATGAAAACAGCGTTCAGCACGTTTACATTTTAAGATAAAATGGACAGCGTGAGTGAATTCCTTATGAAAATTAGTTTTCTGCAGCCAAATAAAAAAAGAATTATTCCCTAGAATTTAGTAAATTTGCACCCAATTAGTACAAAACCATGATTGATAAAATAAAACAGCATATTGAAGAAGCTAAAATGTTTCATGCTGATAATAAAGAACGTTTAGAAGAATTCCGAATTAAGTATTTGGGAGGAAAAGGAATATTAAAAGAGTTTTTTGCTGAGTTTAAAAACGTACCCAATGAATTAAAAAAAGAGTTTGGGCAAGTAATTAACGAATTGAAAAATACGGCAGAAGAAAAAGTTAAATCCATTCAAGAACAGTTAGAATCAAAAGAGGAGTCTAAAGGGCAGTTTGGTGATTTATCTCGTCCAGGCTATCCGATGGAAGTTGGTTCTAGACACCCGATTTCTTTAGTTAAAAATCAAATTTTAGATGTATTTTCTACAATTGGATTTAATGTATCTGAAGGTCCAGAAATTGAGGACGATTGGCACAATTTTACTGCCTTAAATTTACCAGAATACCACCCAGCAAGAGATATGCAGGATACGTTTTTTATTCAAACCAATCCTGATATTTTATTACGTACACATACATCTTCTGTACAAGTACGTTATATGGAAAATAACAAACCTCCTATCCGTACCATTTCACCCGGAAGAGTATTCAGAAATGAAGCCGTTTCAGCACGATCGCATTGTATTTTTCACCAAGTGGAAGGTTTATATATAGATAAAGATGTATCGTTCGCTGATTTAAAACAAACGTTGTTATACTTCACAAAAGAAATGTTTGGAAAATCTAAAATACGTTTACGTCCATCATATTTCCCTTTTACAGAACCAAGTGCTGAAGTTGATATCTATTGGGGTTTAAAAACAGAAACTGACTATAGAATCACAAAAGGGACCGGTTGGTTAGAAATTATGGGGTGTGGTATGGTTGACCCTAATGTATTGAAGAATTGTGGAATTAACCCCGATGAATATTCTGGTTATGCATTTGGTATGGGAATAGAACGTATAGCCATGTTATTATACCAAATAGGCGATATTAGAATGTTTTATGAAAATGATGTTCGCTTCTTGGAACAATTCAAGAGCAGTTTATAAAAATTAAATCCCGATATATTCGGGATTTTTTTATTTCAAAAAAATAAAACATCAATTAATTCAACAAATAAGCTGATAAAAAACACAAAGCTATACTTAGATATAAACTTTTAGTTTTCATTCTTTATGCAGCAGCTATGGTGTATTTATAGGGGTATTTGGTCCCGTTTTTCGCCGTGCATGGCACGTAGCTTCACCCGGGGCTGTAATGACGTATTGGTAGGTATAGGATATTTTTAACTAAAGTATTAAATAAACACCTAGTTTTTAATTGAGGTATATACAAAAAAAAATCCAGACGAAAAACATATAGTTTTTGTCTGGATTAAAGAAGGCGGCGACCTACTCTCCCATCTCGTCCTTTAAGACGAGACAGTACCATTGACATTTGACAATACAAGGAGCATGCCTTGAAGATTTATGCTACAAGACCTTTTACGCTATTGTATTTATTCGTATTTAAAAAGATTGAGATTGATACAAAAAAAAATCCAGACGAAAAACATATAGTTTTTGTCTGGATTAAAGAAGGCGGCGAACTACTCTCCCATCTCGTCCTTTGAGACGAGACAGTACCATTGACATTTGACAATACAAGGAGCATGCCTTGAAGATTTATGCTACAAGAGTTTTACGCTATTGTATTTGTTAGTATTTAAAAAGATTGAGATTGATACAAAAAAAAATCCAGACGAAAAACATATAGTTTTTGTCTGGATTAAAGAAGGCGGCGACCTACTCTCCCACAGTAATGCAGTACCATTGGCGCAGTCGGGCTTAACTTCTCTGTTCGGAAAGGGAAGAGGTGAGCCCCGACGCAATAACCACCTTAATGTTTTGTTATGTTTACTCCATTAGTTTGGTTAACCATAACAGTCTCGTTACTACGAACGAAACAAATATTTTAACATATTGAGATAGAATTCAAACTTTTAAAAGAAGTTGCTTGCTCCGATTGCTCGGAGCAAGTTGTACAATAAGCTTACGGGTTATTAGTACTACTCGGCTATGACATTACTGCCTTTACACCTATAGCCTATCAACGTGGTCATCTTCCACGACCCTTAAAAGAAATCTCATCTTGTGGTGGGTTTCGCGCTTATATGCTTTCAGCGCTTATCCCTTCCGAACGTAGCTACTCAGCAGTGCCCCTGGCGAGACAACTGATACACTAGAGGTTCGTCCAACTCGGTCCTCTCGTACTAGAGTCAGATCCACTCAAATTTCTAACGCCCACAGTAGATAGAGACCGAACTGTCTCACGACGTTCTGAACCCAGCTCGCGTGCCACTTTAATGGGCGAACAGCCCAACCCTTGGGACCTTCTCCAGCCCCAGGATGTGACGAGCCGACATCGAGGTGCCAAACCCCCCCGTCGATATGAGCTCTTGGGGGAGATCAGCCTGTTATCCCCGGCGTACCTTTTATCCTTTGAGCGATGGCCCTTCCATGCGGAACCACCGGATCACTATGCTCTACTTTCGTACCTGATCGACCTGTATGTCTCTCAGTCAAGCTCCCTTATGCCATTGCACTCTACGCACGGTTACCAAGCGTGCTGAGGGAACCTTTAGAAGCCTCCGTTACTCTTTTGGAGGCGACCACCCCAGTCAAACTACCCACCAAGCAATGTCCCCCGCACTGCGGGGTTAGGCCTCAGACAAGCAAAGGGTGGTATTTCAACAATGACTCCAGAACTCCTAGCGAAGCCCCTTCATAGTCTCCCACCTATCCTACACATCACGTGTCCAAGGTCAATACTAAGCTATAGTAAAGGTGCACAGGGTCTTTTCGTCCCACTGCGGGTAATCGGCATCTTCACCGATACTACAATTTCACCGAGCTCATGGCTGAGACAGTGTCCAGATCGTTACACCATTCGTGCAGGTCGGAACTTACCCGACAAGGAATTTCGCTACCTTAGGACCGTTATAGTTACGGCCGCCGTTTACTGGGGCTTCAATTCAATGCTTCTCCGAAGATAACATCTCCTCTTAACCTTCCAGCACCGGGCAGGTGTCAGGCCCTATACTTCATCTTACGATTTTGCAGAGCCCTGTGTTTTTGATAAACAGTCGCCTGGACCTCTTCACTGCGGCCAGCTTGCGCTGGCGACCTTTCTCCCGAAGTTACAGGTCTATTTTGCCTAATTCCTTAGCCATGAATCTCTCGAGCACCTTAGGATTCTCTCCTCAACTACCTGTGTCGGTTTACGGTACGGGTACTGTTAATCTAAGTTTAGAGGTTTTTCTTGGAAGCCCTTAGGTACACTATCACTTCAGCCGAAGCCTCCGTGTACTATCGCATTTCACCAAACTCTACGGATTTGCCTATAGAGCCTATAGCTAGGTGCTTTAACGAACTATTCCGTCAGTTCGCGGTACTTTCATCACTCCGTCACCCCATCACAATTAACAGTAGTACGGGAATATTAACCCGTTGGCCATCGACTGCTCCTTTCGGATATGCCTTAGGACCCGACTAACCCTCAGCTGATTAGCATAGCTGAGGAAACCTTAGTTTTTCGGTGTGCGGGTTTCTCGCCCGCATTATCGTTACTTATGCCTACATTTGCTTTTCTAACCAGTCCAGCATAGCTCACGCTACACCTTCAACCCTGTTAGAATGCTCCCCTACCACTGATATTACTATCAATCCATAGCTTCGGTAGTATACTTATGCCCGATTATTATCCATGCTCGACCGCTCGACTAGTGAGCTGTTACGCACTCTTTAAATGAATGGCTGCTTCCAAGCCAACATCCTAGCTGTCTGGGCAGTCAAACCTCGTTTTTTCAACTTAGCATACATTTGGGGACCTTAGCTGATGGTCTGGGTTCTTTCCCTCTCGGACATGGACCTTAGCACCCATGCCCTCACTGTATAGAAACATTTATTAGCATTCGGAGTTTGTCAGGAATTGGTAGGCGGTGAAGCCCCCGCATCCAATCAGTAGCTCTACCTCTAATAAACTTAACTACACGCTGCCCCTAAAGGCATTTCGGGGAGTACGAGCTATTTCCGAGTTTGATTGGCCTTTCACCCCTACCCACAGGTCATCCGAAGACTTTTCAACGTCAACCGGTTCGGACCTCCACTATGTGTTACCACAGCTTCATCCTGCCCATGGGTAGATCACACGGTTTCGCGTCTACCATTACTGACTATAGCGCCCTATTCAGACTCGCTTTCGCTACGGATCCATGTCTTAAACACTTATCCTCGCCAGCAACGGTAACTCGTAGGCTCATTATGCAAAAGGCACGCCGTCATTCGCCTGGGCGAACTCCGACCGCTTGTAAGCGTATGGTTTCAGGATCTATTTCACTCCGTTATTCACGGTTCTTTTCACCTTTCCTTCACAGTACTGGTTCACTATCGGTCTCTCAGGAGTATTTAGCCTTACCGGATGGTCCCGGCAGATTCAGACAGGGTTTCACGTGCCCCGCCCTACTCAGGATACCACTATCAATAACTTCCATTACCTATACAGGACTATCACCTTGTATCGTTAACCTTTCCAGGTTATTCTAGTTCTGTTAGCATCAAATCTCGTGGTCCTACAACCCCAGAATTGCCGTAACAACTCTGGTTTGGGCTAATGCGCTTTCGCTCGCCACTACTCACGCAATCACTTTTGTTTTCTTTTCCTCCGCCTACTTAGATGTTTCAGTTCAGCGGGTTCGCTCACCTATCGGTGTACTATGTCTTCAACATAGTGGGTTGCCCCATTCGGAAATTTGCGGATCAATTCGTATGTGCCGATCCCCGCAACTTATCGCAGCTTATCACGTCCTTCATCGCCTCTGAGAGCCTAGGCATCCCCCATACGCCCTTATTTTGCTTATTGTTTTCTTTTGGTCTTACTTATTACTAAGTAAAACTGTGTCTTTCTACTTGTTTGTATATTATCTCAATATGTCAATGAACTTTTCTCGCATATGCGAATCGTGGAGAATATCGGAGTCGAACCGATGACCTCCTGCGTGCAAGGCAGGCGCTCTAGCCAGCTGAGCTAATCCCCCGTTTTCGTAGTTGTCAGTTAACAGTTATCAGTTAACAGTAACTTTAACGGTTAGCTTACCTCTAGAATTTCCTTTTTTTTAGTTAAATTAGTAGTCCCGGGCAGACTCGAACTGCCGACCCCTACATTATCAGTGTAGTACTCTAACCAGCTGAGCTACGAGACTCTGTATTTAACCTAATTTTTTGAACTAACAGCAAGAGTAATACTCTATCTTTTTACTTTTTAACCTAACACCTATATCTTATGTCTCTAGAAAGGAGGTGTTCCAGCCGCACCTTCCGGTACGGCTACCTTGTTACGACTTAGCCCCAGTTACTAGTTTTACCCTAGGCAGCTCCTTACGGTCACCGACTTCAGGTACCCCCAGCTTCCATGGCTTGACGGGCGGTGTGTACAAGGCCCGGGAACGTATTCACCGGATCATGGCTGATATCCGATTACTAGCGATTCCAGCTTCATAGAGTCGAGTTGCAGACTCCAATCCGAACTGAGACCAGTTTTGAAGATTCGCTCCTTATCGCTAAGTGGCTGCTCTCTGTACTGGCCATTGTAGCACGTGTGTGGCCCAGGACGTAAGGGCCGTGATGATTTGACGTCATCCCCACCTTCCTCACGGTTTACACCGGCAGTCTCGTTAGAGTTCCCGACATGACTCGCTGGCAACTAACGACAGGGGTTGCGCTCGTTATAGGACTTAACCTGACACCTCACGGCACGAGCTGACGACAACCATGCAGCACCTTGAAAGTGGTCCGAAGAAGGCCTAGTTTCCTAAGCTGTCCACTCCCATTTAAGCCCTGGTAAGGTTCCTCGCGTATCATCGAATTAAACCACATGCTCCACCGCTTGTGCGGGCCCCCGTCAATTCCTTTGAGTTTCACACTTGCGTGCGTACTCCCCAGGTGGGATACTTATCACTTTCGCTTAGCCACTCAGATTGCTCCGAACAGCTAGTATCCATCGTTTACGGCGTGGACTACCAGGGTATCTAATCCTGTTCGCTCCCCACGCTTTCGTCCATCAGCGTCAATAAATTGTTAGTAACCTGCCTTCGCAATTGGTATTCCATGTAATATCTAAGCATTTCACCGCTACACTACATATTCTAGTTACTTCACAATTATTCAAGTCTAACAGTATCAATGGCAGTTTGATCGTTGAGCGACCAGATTTCACCACTGACTTATTAAACCGCCTACGGACCCTTTAAACCCAATGATTCCGGATAACGCTCGCATCCTCCGTATTACCGCGGCTGCTGGCACGGAGTTAGCCGATGCTTATTCATACAGTACCGTCAAGCTCCCACACGTGAGAGGGTTTCTTCCTGTATAAAAGCAGTTTACAATCCATAGGACCGTCTTCCTGCACGCGGCATGGCTGGTTCAGTCTTGCGACCATTGACCAATATTCCTCACTGCTGCCTCCCGTAGGAGTCTGGTCCGTGTCTCAGTACCAGTGTGGGGGATCTCCCTCTCAGGACCCCTACCCATCATAGCCTTGGTATGCCGTTACCATACCAACTAGCTAATGGGACGCATGCTCATCTTGTACCGTTGGAACTTTAGTAAAAAAGTGATGCCACTTCTAAACACCATGGGGTATTAATCCAAATTTCTCTGGGCTATCCCCCTGTACAAGGTAGATTGCATACGCGTTACGCACCCGTGCGCCGGTCTCAAGTTAGCAAGCTAACTCTACCCCTCGACTTGCATGTGTTAGGCCTGCCGCTAGCGTTCATCCTGAGCCAGGATCAAACTCTTCATCGTAGATTTTTAATATTTTTCGACGATATATTTTTTGCTAGGTCTAATTTCGTATACTCGAAAAAGTCTTACCCTTATTCTTGTATGCTGTCAATCCAATATGTCTATGAACTTAATCTCTTATTCTTATCACTAACCTCTCTCAGTTAGCGGGTGCAAAAGTAAAAACTTTATTTTAAACAACCAAAATAATTTTAAACTTTTTTTGAAGAAATTTTAAATTATTTTTTTTAATCTGTTTAAGAACGTGTTTCTCATTTTGGGATTGCAAAGATAGGGACATTGTAATTAATAAAACAAATTAATTTAGATGTTTTTGTGAAAAAAATTACAACTCTCTAGTTAGACAAGTGTTAACAATAAAAAAGTTTTGAAAAACAAGAATTTTAAAAAATCTATACAATTATATAAGAATAAGGAAATAAACTAATAGTAATTTGCGCCCATGAAAAAAGTATGTATTAAAAGACAACACAATTACAAAGTTGATAAAAACAAAAATCCTAATCATTACTGATTAGGATTTGCTCCCCCTCTTGGGCTCGAACCAAGGACCCTCTGATTAACAGTCAGAGTAATTATATTTTCATATTTTTTCATTTGCTTTCAAAAGCCTTGTATTTAAAGGATTTTTTAAAATCTGTATTTTCATTTGTTTTCAAATTTTAACCTATTTTCAATACATTTGTTGTACCTATGTTGTACCCAAAATAATTTACTCTATATGGCAACTATAAAAATCACTCAAAGAACTAAAATCTTATCAAATGGAGAATATCCTATATTTTTAAGAATAACCAAAGATAGAAAATCAAAATATATTTCCCTTAAATTATCTTGTGATATTTCTCAATGGAATGAAATTAAGTCTGAATTCAGAAAAAGTTATGTTAATTACAAACAAATGAATGCTGCTTTAATTGAAATTAGAAACAGGGCAGAAAAGATAATATCTGATTATTTAGCTAAAGGAGAGGATATAACATTGGATGAATTTGAGGCTTTGTTTTTGAATTTTAAACTTGACAAAAAAGTTTCAGTAAATGATTTTTGGCAGGAGCATATTGATGATTTAAATAAATCAGGAAGAACAGGTAATGCTCGATTTTTTAGAGATTCCAAAACTAGTTTTTTTAAATTTTTAGGTAATAAAACAATTTACTTCAAAGACATAACTCCACTTTTGTTGGATAAATATGAAGTGTATCTTCGTTCAAATGATAATATTGATAGTGGAATAGCTGTAAAAATGAGAGCTATCAGGGCATTATATAACGACGCAATTAAAAAAGGATGTGCTAGTAAAGAGTATTACCCATTTATAACCTACAAAATATCTAAGTTAAAAGGTTCATCAAATAAAAGAGCATTGAGCATCGAAAATGTTCATAAAATTATAAATCAGGATTTATCAGAACATCCTAATTTGATAAACACTAGGAATTATTTTGTTTTCAGTTATTATACTCGCGGAATGAATTTTAATGACATGATGAAACTGAAATGGGATGATATTACTGAGGACAAAATTACATATGTTAGAGGTAAGACAAAGGGTAGATTTGTTATTAAAATTCTTGAACCAGTTAGAGAAATTCTTGAATATTATAGAAATCAAAAGAGACCAACAAAGTATGTTTTCCCAATAATACTGAAAGAAGACTTAACACCTATTCAATTAGAAAACAGAAAAGAAAAAACACTTAAAAAGTTCAATAAAGATTTAAAACAATTGGCTTCTCTTTGTAAGATAGAAGATAAAATCACAAGTTATGTTGCTAGACATAGTTTTGCCACAAATTTAAAACAAAGTGGTGTTTCTACTGATCTAATTTCTGAAGCAATGGGACATCAAAATGTTTCAATTACGCAAGCTTATTTAAAAGAACTAGAAAATGATGTAATTGATGATGCAATGGAAACACTTTTACAAAAAGTGACAAAGTGATTTAATTCTCATAAAGTTCATTCTGAATTAGATTAATAATTCAGATTACTATTTAAAGCCTTTCATTTCAAAATGAAAGGCTTATTTTTTGATTAAAAACTTCTCAAAACAATTAGCACTTTATCACTTGTGTTAGTTGTTTTTTCATTTCAATATTAACCATTTTAAAGATTAAAATTTATGCAATTAAAGCAATCCGAGAGAAAACAAGTTAAGCTCCGTTTAGGGATAAGTGGAGCAAGTGGCTTTGGTAAAACCAAGTCAGCATTATTATTAGCCTATGGAATGACTAATGATTGGAGTAAAATAGCAGTTATTGATACTGAAAATTCCTCTGCATCATTGTATTCAGATTTAGGAAATTTCTATGTTATAGATATTTCAGCTCCTTATACACCTGAGAGGTATATTGAAGCAATTACACTATGTGAGAATTCAAATATCTCAGTCATAATTATTGATTCTATTACCCATGAATGGAATGGTTCAGGTGGATGTTTAGATATTCATGAAAAACTAGGTGGTAGATTTCAAGATTGGGCTATTGTAACACCAAGACATCAAGCCTTTATTGATAAAATTCTACAATCAAGTTGCCATGTTATTACTACAGCTAGGAGAAAAATTGAGTATGACATTGACAAAGATGCTAATGGTAGATTGAAAGTACAAAAGTTTGGTACTAAAGAAATTACTAGAGAAGGCTTTGAATATGAGCTTACAGTCAATTTTGAGTTAATCAATGACAATCATTTAGCTAGAGCAAGTAAGGATAGAACAGGGTTATTTATGAATAAACCTGAGTTTGTGATTAATTCTGCAACAGGTAAAAGGATTTTAGAATGGTGTAATTCTGGTACTAACTTACAAGATGCTAGAGAGAAAATTAAAGCTACTAAAACAGTTGAGGAATTGAAAGTTTTATACAATCAATACAGCAATTGGAGAGAGCTTTTAGAGTACGATTTTAAAATTCAAAAAGACACTATCAACTCGAAAGAATTATTGTTAAACCCTAAATCATTTTCAACAAATGGACACACAACTCATCACTGAAAATTCTACTACCATAATAGAGAATAATGGTAGTACCACAGAAGGAACATTGGTATTACAAAGAGTTAATCCAGATGGTACTAAAACTATATTGAATTATCCTAAAAGTGAAAATATTGATATAGATAATGAAGTTATGCTACCTAGCAAGATTAATGAGCTTATTGCTGTAGAAACCACTTCAAAGCCTACAGGAACTATTTTATTTGTACCTAAACCATTTATTGAAGCTAACACTTCAGAAATTAGTTTGCACACCTTAAAAAGTGATTGTGTAATACCAGTATTTTCAAAAGATAATGAAAGGACTATTGCGCATCAAGAGTTTATTGAAATAGCACAGGATTGTGTAGCAAAAGTATTTCCACAACATATATTTGATGAACCAGAGGTAAGGGTATCACACCAAATCAAAGGCAGAACTCCTGATGCTATAAATAAACAAGCTAAAGATTTACTAGACCACGAAAGAACTCAATACTTTGAAAGAATGGCATTCATTATTAGAATACCTAGTATTGTTGATACAATCAATGGTAATGAAATTGCTTTGGTAATAGGTGGAGTTCGTTCTTATAATTTGGAAAACCTTTACAACAAAAAGACTATTGAAAAGTTCAAGTTTTTTATTGGCTTCCAAGTTAAAGTATGTTGTAACCTAGCTGTATCGAGTGATGGATTTGTGGAAGAAATGCGTGTAAGTTCGTATCAAGAGTTACAAAGCAAGATTTTAGAAGTGTTGTACAATTTTAATGCAGAAAAGCAATTAGCACAAATGAAGCAACTTTCTGAACACTCCCTAACAGAACATCAATTTGCTCAATTATTGGGTAGAACAAGATTATATCAGCACTTGCCTAAAAAAGACAAGCTAAATATTCCAGTACTAAATTTCAATGATGGTCAGCTTAACACCATAGCAAAAGACTATTACGAAGATGCTAGTTTCAGCAGAAATGAAAATGGGGATATTAATCTTTGGAATGTATATAATCTCTTTACTCAAGCTAATAAGAGTAGTTATATTGATACGTTCTTGGATAGAACAGTCAATGCCTTTGATTTTTCAAATGGCTTGTTAAAAACACTAAATGGTAGCTCTAACTATCATTGGTTTTTGAGTTGAGAAGAACCCAACCTTTTTAATTAGAGGTTGGGTTTATATTGTATTTTTAAATATAAATTGTATTTAACCGCAGTTTATAATAAATGGATATATTTTGAAATTAATTAACTTATAAATCTTTCAATTTCAAACCTTTTGAAATCATTTAATGTATTCAGGTATTTTTTAAATTCTAGATTAGCTTTTAAGTTATTATTCATGTCAAACCTTAAATTATTTAACTGATTTTCAGATTTTAATTTATTTATAAGGC
Organism: Flavobacterium indicum GPTSA100-9 = DSM 17447; assembly: GCF_000455605.1. Lineage (NCBI taxonomy): Bacteria > Pseudomonadati > Bacteroidota > Flavobacteriia > Flavobacteriales > Flavobacteriaceae > Flavobacterium > Flavobacterium indicum. Next base: position 129,969 of record NC_017025.1, on the reverse strand, counting down.
TTATGTTTAATCCAAATTTTGTAAAACTAATTATTTTCTTATCTGTTGTTCCATATACATATAAATGATATGTTTCTTCAGAGATTAATTTATAATCATACAAAAACACAATAAATTTATTTAATTTAAAACTAATAAAGTCATCCTCAATTTTCAATTTAACTATAGCATAATTAATTAATTGTTTATCTGTTAATTTTGTCAAATCTATAGCTACATTTTTATTGTGTATGTCTTTAAAATATTTTTTTGATTTATATGGAATTTCTCCATAGGTTGTGCCAATATAATATATATGATGCTTTTTATCTCTTGATTCTTTTCTAGCTTTTAAATATTTAAAAAGATGATTAACATTTTCTTTCAATGAATATTGGATATACTAATTTAGCTTCCAGTATGAGTTAAGAATAAAATCTTATTTTTAACATATGAAACGAGAAAGAAAAATCTATGATCCAGCTTTTAAGACAAAAGCAGTTCAATTAAGTAATGAAAGAGATAATATTTCAGAACTGGCAAGAGAACTAGGAATAAAAGTTAGTTTACTTTATAAATGGCGAAAAGAATACGAAGAATTTGGCGAAGGCAGTTTTCCTGGAAAAGGAAATCTTAAACTAACACCAGAACAAGAAAAGATTGTTGAGCTTGAGAAAAAGCTAAAAGATGCAGAACTAGAACGTGATATATTAAAAAAAGCAATCGGCATTTTTTCCAAGAGCGGTCGATGAAATATAAATTCATTAAACATCATGAATATCTATTTTCGATTGAAAAAATGTGTAAAGTGTTAGAAGTTGGTTCTAGTAGTTATTATAAATGGAAAAGCAAAACGCTTTCTAAAAGAACAATTAGAAAAAACGAAATAAAACAACAAATAACAACCATTTATTTTGCCTCAAAACAACGCTATGGAAGTCCAAGAATCACTATTGAGTTAAATACATTGGGCTACAAAATATCAAGAATAACAGTTGCAAAATATATGAATGAACTTGGTTTAAAAAGTAAATTAAGTAAGAAATTCAAAGTTACCACCGATTCAAAGCATAATTATTTAGTGGTAGAAAATGTGTTGAATAGAAACTTTATGGTTGCTAATCCATCAAAAGTTTGGGTATCAGACATCACTTATATTCAAACCAAAGAAGGATTTTTATATCTAACAACAATCATCGATTTGTACGACCGTAAAATGATTGGTTGGAGTTTAAGCAACACAATGAATACTGAAGATACAACTCTCTCAGCGTGGAAAATGGCTATAAAAAATAGAATCGTTGAGAAAGGATTGATTTTTCATTCTGACAGAGGAGTTCAATATGCAAACAAAAAATTTGCAAATACAATTGAATCTTACGGAGTAATTAGAAGTATGAGTAGAAAAGGAAATTGTTGGGATAATGCAGTAGCAGAAAGCTTTTTTAAATCATTGAAGACCGAATTAATTTATGGCAATAAACTAATAACTAAAAAGCAAATGGAACTGGAAATCTTTGAATACATCGAAATTTGGTATAATAAAAAAAGACGCCACAGTTCATTGAATTATAAAACAATCGAAGAATTTAATAATCAAAAAAACATTTACAAAAATGTAGCTTAACTTAAACTGTAATTTTTATTTGCATATCCACATTTTCTGTTTTCAATGTATCTTTCATAAAAGTCTCTAGCTACTTGTTGTTCAAGTCTCGCAAATTCAAAATCAATTATAAATTTATCTTCATTTACATAATCTTCTATAAATATTTTAAAAATCTTGTCTAATATTTTGATTTTTTCCCATTCTGAATTTTTCAACGCACTTGAATTGAGTTTCTTAAGTAAAAGTTTGGTAAGTTTATCTGTATCAGAATAAAATAGATTAATCCCATTTTCTATTAGATATTGTTTTAGTTCTCCAAACTCATCTGCTGGAGGTGTTATCAAAAATTCTTCATCATTAACTAATTTGTTAATAACCTTTGGGTCTGTTTTTTCTTTATTAATATCATACTTTTCTAAAGTTGGATTTTCAATTTTATCTTCGAAAGCCCTACTTCTTAATTCTAGTATTTTTGAAAACATATTAGTATTTGATTTATTATCAAATTCATTGTTTATAAAATGCACATTAGGTAGTAGCTTATGTAAATTATTTCCATTTTTGAAAATATCATTTAATCTATTGACTCTTCCTATTAAATTTGTTAATTCTTTTCCATGTAACCCATAAGTGTTAAGTATAAACAATGTGTCAATAGGTAAATTTATGCCTTCTAATATTACAGAATTAGCAATGATATATTTTAGTTCTGGTAATTCTTTAAATTTAGTTTCTAAATATTCTTTAATTAGGTCAGGTAGTTTGCCATGAAGATATACAATACCGTGCTTTAATAAATCCACACCATAAAAACTACTATGCACTTCTTCTTTTAGATTATTTATAGTCTCCACAATTCTATCATTCAAATTTATAGACTTCTCTATGCTTTTGGAAAGTTCAATGGCTAACTTTTCAATGACTTTTGGTGAATTATAATAAAGAAAATTTTTACTTCCAGAATTATTGATTAAATATTCAATGAAACTGTTATTTCTTCCTATTTCAAATCCTGTATTCAATTTATTTATAAAGTATTTATTATGCTTAACCACAGTATTGTTAATTTTATACTCGTAAATTTCAGGAATTTTAATATTAAACTCAATGATGTGAGAATGTATTACTTGATTATCATTAATTTTTATGTTTTGAATTTCATTTATTAATGGAGATAAATATGCAACTTTTTGATTCTGATTCAATATTTTATTTAGTTTTAAAAGTCTAGTTAACAACAAGCTTCTATTATCTCCACTCTTAACTTTTTTTAAAATATTATGAGCTTCATCTATTATTAAAACATCAAAAAAGACACCTTTCTTTCTCTTTAATAATCTTAATGCTCTTTCTTGAGTAAAAACAGCAATAAATTTAGTTTCAATTGAGTACATTTCTTCATGAATCAAAATTTTGTAATCCAAATTAGCATCTCTTATCATTCTATAAGTTTGCATCAAGAGTGATTTGGTTGGTACTATTATTACAATTTTTGAATTATTTTGAAGAGTTTTTAAGTAGTCAATTATTACTGAACTTTTACCATAAGAAGTAGGTGCTAAAAATCCTTTTTCATTAGCATCATCATATAGAAAACTGTTCCTTTCTTTATGTTGTTCATAGGTTTCAATATAGTATTTATTTATATCAGTTTCCTTTTGGAATTTTTGTAACTCAATTGATGTGAAAAAATTATCAAGATTATTATCATTGAGTAAACTATTTTTTAGTATTGAGTTTGAAATTGGGTAAAATCCAAATATGGTTGAAAAATCATATAATGGTTTATAGTCCAAAGTTTTAATTGAATATTTTAAAATTATGAAATATGCAATTTCTGCATAGCTTTTATACTTTCTATCATTAGCATATTCTTTTATGAATAACAAGGCACAAGTAAGCGCGTAAGCTTTCTCGTTTTCATCTAAAGCTTTATCAATAGTTAACTTTGTTAAGATATTTTTAAATTCAGAGTTTTTTTTAAAAATATCTGTGAGTACCCTTTTTTCTTCTGTTAGCATAAAATAGCATTATGATTTTAAATAATCTAGAACTTGTTTAATTGCTCTTTTGTTTATACAAATAACTATAATTTTTTTATACTTCTTTTTTTTGAGATAATTTTGAATTGTAATTTTTAATTCTTTTCTATTGATACTTTCCCAATCATCATCCATAAATATTGTAGAACATGGTATGATATTAAAATCTTTAATTTCAAAATAATTACCTCTAAATATAATTTATTGATAAATCATTCAATTTATCCTTTATAGTTTTTTTTGTCCTTAAATCACTTTGGTTTGCGTGTTTATATGCATTTTCCCATGGATTGTTATCTTTATCTTTGCCTTCTACTTTATTCTTCAACCCTGTATATGCCTCTGCAATTTTACTTTTATGAGAAATATCTATTGTAGTAATTTTACCTGATTTACTCTCTAAAATCCATTCTTCATTCTTTTTAGAATAATAACCATCAAAACCCTTTTTTAATGAATTTTCTTCAAGATTTGTAAATAAAAATTCAGCTTTGAATTTTTTAGTTTTGATAAAAAAATGAATGATTAGTTCAGCTACAGCTCCAATTTCTAAATCAGAATCTTTCTTTGAATCAAAAAAATCAACTAATTTAGTTTTTACATCAATTAAACCAATATTCCTCGTTCCTTCACAAATTTCTGTAAGTTTAGCATCAAAGAAATTTTTTAGATTACTGTCTATTATATCTATATCAATAGTGTAAAGGATGTTGCCACACTCTAGCTTTTGTTTTTTATGACTGAAAGGATTCTTCATTACTGCATACTAGTATATTAAAATATTTCTGGTTGATTTCAAATATAACAGTTGTGTCTTGCCTTATTAATTGTTGAATGTTGAATTTAAAAGTATCCAATTTATTAAAGATTTTATTTTCTATATAAAGCTACTTCTACACAACAATTTTTGTGGTAAATCTCTTGAGGTAAGTTCAAAACTCTTTCCTATACTAATTGATTTCTTTTTATTTAATGTAATAATAATAAATCCATTTGTTGAAGTTTCTTCACTCTCAATTTCGTAAAATTTTTCTACAAAATCTTTAGCGTTTCTTTTGAAAATTGAATTTATAAATACTTCAAATTCGCTAACCAGATCATCTTCAATAAATAATTTTAATTGATTTAGACTTTTATTTTGATATAAATACATTGAATATAACTGAAATGCTGCAATTCCAACTTTACTTGTTTTGTTAAAATCTGGTTTTTCAATCATTAATCTGGTTAAAAAAATCTGGTAAAACTGAAAATTTAATTTCATGTTTTTAAATCTTTTCTGAACTAATTCTGTGAAATAGAAACTAGGATTGGATGATATTGAAATTGTTATTGCTAGCTCATTTGGTATACTACTAATTACATTTAAGTTTTCTGGAATAGATGGTAGTTTAACAATATATTCTGCTGTCAAATATTCTTGAAGTGATTTATGTGCAAATTCATATAATTCATAACCTGCTTGAATAAAAAGTCCAGTATGAGTTTCTAATTCTTCTAAGACATTTTTTGAATCTTTTCTGTCTAAATCAAAATCATTATAAATTTTAAAATATAAATTCTCAAGTGTTGATGTAGAAAAAATAGACTTTTTGTTGTTTACAGTTAAATGATATGCTATACTTGTAAGAAACTCAAATTTTCTATCGATTTCAAAGTCTGAATACTTTGAAACTCTTTTAATATTCCTCTGTTCATCCCATTCCTCTAATAGTAAATTGACAATTTTTTTATATACAGTCTTGGGCTTTTCAGGAATTTTTCCAACTCTTTCATAGATTGCACATAAATGAGCAATTGTTAATGGTCTTACTGCTGTATCTATAAATGGGGATTTATAAACTTCTGATAAAAAAGAGTTGATTTTATTTTCCTCAATTAACCATTTTGTAGCAAATAATGAAATTTGTTCCTCATTAAGTGAACACAATTCAAAAGGTGTTATATTTTCAAAATGATAATTAAAATCTGATGTTCTAGATGTGATTATCAATCTCGAGTCTTCTAAAAAATTTGCTAATTCTCCTATTTCAAATAGAATTATTTCTCTGTGCTTTTTATAACTTAATTCATCAAACCCCTCAATTATTAGTATAACATTGAGCTTATTCAATAAATAAAGAACAAGTTTTTGCTTTGTTCTTATTATTTCTTCTTCGCTTTGATTTTCTCTTATATCTAAAGACAATCCAAGTAAATTGAAAATATATTCAAATAACATTCCTGACTTGTTCTTAGAATTTATAGGTTTATTCAAGTCTCTTAATTTGACTAAAATAGGGTACTTGTATTTTTGAAAACTAGTATTGTCATTGAAAAATATAGAGTGACATAAATACTTCATTGAAGTTGTTTTGCCTGCCCCTGGTTGTCCTAAAATTAATAAATGTTTAGTTTCAACATCAAAAATCTTATTTAATGGGATTTTTAAAATTTTTTCTGACTCATCAATTCTTATGTTTCTTGGGTAAACATACATATCTAATTCTATAAAAACTTGGCTCATTACTTTAGAAGACTTTAAATCTTTAAATGTAATTTCATTTGACCAGTTTTTTACTTTTTGAATATGTTCATTTAAAGAATCATAAATATCTTTTTCTTTTGATAAAAGTTTATTGAAGTTCTTTTTAAGAAATGTTGTGGAATATTTAAAAACCTCTTTAGCTGCTTCCTTAATAATAATCTCTTTAATCATAATTTTTTTGATTACATATAAAAATAGTATTTATTTGGGGGATTATCCACATCTTCTGGCATGTATTGGATTATCTCTCCAACTTTCATCGAAAATTGTAAAGTTATAGGAAGGCTATCAAAATAATCCGCATTATTAAAATTCATTTTTGTTAAAGCTAAAACCTCTTTACAAATTTCCTTGATAGGAGTTTCTCCAATATTTTCTATTTGAAGAGGTACAGGTACATATGCGCCAGGATAAGTATTGAAATATGGAACATAACCCGAAGTATATAAAATTGCTTTCTCATCAGAAATTTTTAACATAGTACCTCTTATTGATGGATATGCACCATTTCTTAATACTCTTATTTTGGAAGATTTAACTGTCACCAAATCATACTCAACATCATTTCCAAGTACCTCTACTATTCCTTGAACTATTCCATCTACTTCATTATATTCTTCATTTATATATGAATCCCAAAAATCTGATGTTTTATGGATAACAACTCTTTTTGGTGTGTGCTTATTAATCTTAACATATTGTTTTAAAACATTGATTATGAGTTCTTTTGCATAGTCATATTTCAAATGAGGAGCAACAACTTTTGTTTTATTACTATTCCATTCAAATTGTTTTCCAGTGAAAATTAGCCCCTTACCATCTTTGTTGAATGCTTGCGCTATACTTGATCTCAAATCATTATCATCACTTTCAGTAACTTTATGAAAACTAATTCCCAAATAACATGTATCAGAGTCAATATCTTTTATAGTCCAAGGTGTACAATTAGCAGTTTTATAATATTGTGCTATGCAGTAATTCCAAGCAATCATTGAAAGATCTTGTAAACTCTTTTTCTTCCCTGTTAAAGTATCTTCTAATATTATTTGAATTGGAACGTTTTTATCTAAAGCAATTATTTCTGCTTTCAGAATTCTTCTAAAATTAAGCCATTTATTACCAATTTGAATTGAAGAAAAATCCTCAAAGAGTTCTTTTCCAATAATTAGAATTATTATATCAGGTGTACCTGTTAGGTTGTTTTCAATTAGTTCAACATAAGCAGTTTTAAATAAATCTATAATTTTGAAAAGTTTATTATGTAATTTTTCATCTCCATTTAGAATATTATCAATCTCATTGGATTTTAAAATAATATCATTATCAGGATTGTTTTGAAACTTACATTTGAAACAACTGTTTTCATTAAAACCAGGGAAGTCAGGATTTAGTTTTTTATTTATCCCTTCAAATGGGGTTTCATTTTCATTTAAAATTTCATCATCTTCAAAAAGACTGATTTCTCCACTTTCTGAATTAATTGTTACGTTATTATTCTTTATTTTAAATACAGATGTAGATTCAATTGGATTTTTAAGTTTTTCAACAAATTCATTGTAAATTTCAATTTGTTTTTTTGTACCTATTATAGAATAATTTATTTCGGAATTGTGAGTGTTATTAGATAAAGAATAAAACCCTGTAGTTAATATTCCTTTCTTTGGGTCATCACAAAGAAAATCATCTGCAAATTCGATTAACGGTTCTTCTAATAATTCAATTTTCATATTAAAACAATGACATTTGGATATTATTCTCTTCTTGACTTTGTGACATGTTGCTTTTTGAATCCTCTTTTATCCCAAAATTGACTTTTTCACGGTGGGTTTGTTTAATTTCTATTTTTATGTTCTCACTTTCATAAAATATGCACCAATCCGATAATTCAAAAAAGTTTCTAAGGAAAGTAACGTGATTTATATACTGAACATTTCTCTCGGATTGTTTTAGTTGATTAGTTAACCTAGTAACTCTTTCCTTATTTTTGAGGGGTGTTTTGCCATCCTCTGTATAAAGATATTTTGGTTCAAAAATTATATATAACTCACTTTCAATCCATTCAAAAAATAATTGAAAACCTAAATGCTTATAGAAAGAAGATGTTTCATAATAAGTGTATTTTGAGACAACACTTCTTTTACTCTGATTTCCCGCCTTTCCTTTAGTTCTCTCAAATCTATAAACTTCTGTTTTTGAATTATCTCTATTTTTTGTTTCTATTGGAGTTTGAGAAGTAACACCAAAGTAATATCTGTCAAAATCTTTGTTATAAAAAATCTTTCTCTTTCTTAACTCTTCGTTAAGGTATTGTTTTACAATCCACACAAGAGTGTTTTTTTCATTACCTTTTCTTGATATAAAGTCTTTGGTTTTTATTTGATTACAAGATTTATCGATAACAACATTTTCTTTAAAAATTTTATTGTAACCATCCAAATCTTGAAAAGTATAAATTTTGTCAGATACAGCAACGTATTTTGGCTTAGGATATAACTCATTTTCTTTTATGAGTGTTTCTATTTTTGAAGGATTCTTTAATTTACTTTTATATTCTCTTACAAAAAAAGGTAAAACAATTTTGTGTATGTTAATAAATAGGATTTCTGAAGTATTAAAATCAACTCTTGATATAAACTTCTGATTTACAACACTCTCAAAATCAGAATTAATATCCAAGAGATTTTTCTCTTTATCGAATGTAATTTTATGGGTTTTGGTCTTTTTTATTACCATCCCTTTTTCAATTTTTTTTGCGTACAATTTATCTTCATTTTCAAAATAAACTACCAAAATAACAGGGATGATATGTTCATTCCAGTAGTCAATATCTTGTGTATTTGCTATAAAATCAAAGCTTGATTCATCTTCACTTGAAATATAGCCTTTCAACTTTGTAGATTTTAATTGTATTTTTAGTATTTCACTAGTAGCCTCAATTTTACCGTTAATAGTTTTTCTAGTAATTTCAACCTCACCATCAATTCCATAATCGTGTTTAGTTTCTTCTCTAAAAAGCAAAATAGGGTTATGATTAGCACAGAAAGACTGAAACTTACTTACTCCCTTTTCAGCAGTTATATGTTGTTCTGATACATATTTCCCCATATTATTTTCTGGATTTAATCATTTTTATTTCTGCTAACTTTAAAGCCTCAAGAGCAACTTCTTCATTTTTTAAACTATCTAAAAGTTTATCACTTAACCAAATTGCTTGAAGTTCATTTTTATTTAAAGATAGAGCTGTGGCTAACTTATCTATTTGTATTCTTGTGGGTTTTCTATCACCTTTTTCAAACTTACTTACTAATGCTGTGTCAGAATCAATCAAATAAGCAACTTCTCTTAGCAATAATCCCTTAGCTTCTCTTGCGCTTTTCAAAACTTCAGCTAAACTTTCCATTTTGTTTTTTTTGTACTTGTCAAATTTTGTCAAATATAGCTAAAAAAATATTATAAATTTTTTTAAGTAACTATTTTATACACACGCAACCCTCCGCACAAAACACCCCCGGCACTTCTAAAACCCACTAAATACCCCCACTTATTTGGAGCAAGAAAAGATTTCTTGTGCCATATTTTTTTCATTCTAAATTTTAGCTTACATAAATTCAAGGTGATAGTTGTAATTTTTTAAGTTCAGAGGTCTGTTTAAAGTTTGGCAAAGTTCAACTCAAAAAAATTAAATCAATGGTACGAATTGTTAACTATTTAAAAAGACAAACAGAAGAAGGAAAAGAATTCTTTGTTTTAGAAATTTCGGGAGGTATTGAAATGGTAAAAAGCCAAACCTCTAATCAGTTTTATGCAACTGCTAAAAAAGCATTTATTTCATCAACATTTGATGAGCAAACTTGTAAAGCTCTTATTGGTACTGAAATGCCAGGTAATGTAGTAAAACAAGAATGTGAGCCTTATGAGTATGTGAATAAAGATTCGGGAGAAGTAATGATGTTAAGCTACAGATATGTTTACACACAAGAAGAAGCTATTACATCTAAAGAAGAAAAATCCATTCAAAGACTTCTAGCCGAGGAACATACTTTTTCGAGTAATGGGCATCACAAAGAAGAATTTGTAATGTAAAAATATTAGTGACAAAGTGATAAATTTTTAAAGAAGTACAATGAGAAAAATAATTCCGTAAATATTAGTCTTGAATGAATTAAATATTTATCTGAATTTCATTTTTTATCCGTTTCAACTTTCAAGAAAAAATATCACTTTGTCACTTTTTTATCTTATGGAAGTAGCTGAAATTAAAGTTTCCTATTCAAATACTAATCCTGATAGAGTTCAAGTCACAAATAGCCAAAAGATATTTGAAGTGATTATGAAACATTGGGATTTAGATATTTTGGAGTATCAGGAACAAATGAAAGTAATATTGCTCAATAGGGCAAATATTGTATTAGGCATCTATGAGATGTCTAAAGGAGGTATATCAGGAACAGTAGTAGATATTAGAATTATTTTAGGTGTGGCTTTAAAATGCAATGCATCAGCTATTATTTTAGTACACAATCATCCAAGTGGTAAGTTAGTCCCAAGTGAACCTGATAAAGCTATTACAAAAAGATTAAAAGAAGCTTGTAATTTGCTTGAGGTGTATTTACTAGACCATTTAATTATATCAAGATTTGGGTATTACAGCTTTGCAGATGAGGGTACTTTATAATACACATTTAGGAGGCTGTTACAAATATCAGTGCGAATAGATGTGTGGATAAGGAGGCTTTTTGGAGTGTTGTTGATTAGTTGGAAAAAAAATCAAGATATAATAATATAGCCAAAAGTTATAATTCAAAATTATTCGATTTCATTAATTCCTCCATTGTAATTTCAAGACCTTCACAAACTTCCATTAAGTAAAGGTAAGTTGGATTTATGCCACCTCTCTCTAATCTTGCTATTGACTCTCTATCTTTATTAATCTTATGCGCAAGCTGAGCTTGAGTCAAACCTTTTAACTCCCTTATATCTTTAATTTTTTTACCAAACTTTTGAAGTTCTTGTTCTTTATCCATTGAACAAAGTTTGGGCTTTGTAATAATTTTTAAAGGAACGGATACGTTACGTTTGGATATATTTTGTATCTATGCATTATTATAGTATTTGATTGTAAAATATAAAAGTGTGTATTATGAACATAACAGAAAATGAGGACACTAATCCAAATGAAAGCTACCAAGAAGTTATCAAACAGATTCTAAAAGAGTTTGATGATGAGTTGGGTAGACTTGCCACTTTCAATGACTTTATTGAAAAACATATTAGATTAAATGGGTATGAAACCACTAAAAATGATTATTCAGATTTGTTAGATACTTGGAAAAGTACCGGTAGGGATTACGATGCAGATGACACATTTTGTAAGTATTTCATAAATACAGAAACAAATAAAATAATACCACAATAATAAAATGAGAATTCATCTTAAAATCCTTCTAATAGCTACAGGAATGTTATTAATTAGTTGTAATAGCACAGATAAATCATTGTTGGAAATTATACCAAAAGACTTAAACTCTCTAAAAAATATTTTAAAGTACTTGGCTATAATTTATATTCAAATGGCTTTAATTAGAGTTGTTCTTAACTTGATTTTTGGAGTTAAATTAAACATTAATTTAATATTATTTCTACTGTTTTTATATATCTATTTCTCCAATCAATTTGGATTTTTTAAATTATTTGTAATTACATTTTTGCCTAATATTTTTTACTTGATTTATCTCTACCTTAAAAAATTATATTCTGCTAAATGATAAGTAAAATTTATGAACTGCAAAAAAATCAACCTCTAAAAGTAAAGCAAATTAAAACTTGGTTGGTTGAAAATGAAAATTATGTAAATTTCCTTATTAGTGAATCTAATTGCAGAAAATGGGTAGAATGGCTTCAAGAAAAATCTACTCATATTTACCCTTGTATATGTTCTAATAGAGAACAAAACTGCATATTAATTGAAACCTATTACAAATTAGATAGAGTTATACAACTACATCAGAAAGAGGAATACTTTAATATCCTAGTACAAGAATACAAGCAAATTGCTAGTGATAATGTTGCAACCTCTGAATGGTTTAAAACACACAAAAAGTTAGCTTCTGAAATAGCCTTTGATACAGAAATATCAATTATGTTAGAATTAGAACCCTATAAAACTTCAAAAATTATACTCAATGAAAATGAGTTCAAAAACATCATTGAATTTCAAAACATCTTCAATGAATTAGAATACAATCAAATCATTAAATAATTCCAAAATGAAAAAATCAATTTTACTCTTATTCATTTTATCAATTTCATTATTTAACATTAGCTGTAGTAATGATGATAATGAAACCAATAACACAAATACAATAGTACCAAAAACACTATTAGTTAGTACAAGTGTTCCCAACAATACATATGTAACGGTACAGATAAAAGACAGTAATGATAATATTCTTGAAACCAAAAAAGATTCACTTCATGCTCACTTTATTTTTAACATAGATAAAGGTTCAAAATTTACTTTAACTATGTCTGTGCCAAGTCAAACTTTTGCAGGTTCGTATCAACTTACAGAAGATTATGGAAATATTATTTTAGTTCAAGATAGCTTCACAAATCACTACAATACATTTAGTGCTTCTAAAAGTTATTGATAAAGGGGCTCAAATGAGCCCCTTTCTTTTGCAGAAATTGCAGGTTTTGCATCTTTGGCAGATTAATTAATTTTTAGTTTTTTATACTCTCCATGTCCCTGCTTAGCTATAATTCCTTTCTTCTCCCATCTTTTCAATACATCAGCAAAAGTTCTTTCAGCAATATTTGAGTTTAAAGCTAATCTCAATCCAACAGCTCTTGAAAAATTAGTAGGAAGTTGATTCAATAATATTCTTTCTTTCATAGGGATAAAAACAGAATCCTTACTAAACAAATCAAAAACAAATAACGAGTGCTCAATCATTACTTTTGTTATATCTATTGCTTTGGTAATATCCTCATCTGAACACTCCAACTCACTAGTTTGACTATCTATTAAATCATTCTTTCTAAGAACGGTTAATATCATTGCAATTCTTATAGCTATAATTCCAAATCTTTTAACAACGGACAAGAACTCTCCTTTTTCATTACCAATAAAGGTGTCAGTTGCTAAACTCATCGTATTTTGAAATCTTTGCCATTGAGTATTTGTAAATTTTACGTGAATAGGATTCTCTTTAAAATAAAGTTTTCCATATAGTTTATAAACTACTTTTGAATGGTTTTCAAATACATCTTCTAAATCTATATAGTTTGCATTTGGAGAAACATCTTTCCACCTAGAAACATCATCAAAATAATAAAACATAAACCTACTAAACAGTCCATTTTCTTTTGATGCTATAAGTGGTTTAATTTGATTTGGTGTTCCTGATAAGACCATTGATAATTTTGGATTTTTAATTTCAAAATAAATATCATCTGTAGCTCTACTAATTGATATAGTTTCATGATGAAAAGCTTTTCTCATTACATCAGAAAAATCACCCCAATCTTGCTTTAGCATATTTGATAAAGAATCAGCTTCACTTTCAAAGACCAACAAACTATCATGTGCGTTCTTTAAATGATTATAAACTCTTGCAGAGCTAACATTACCTGGTAAAAATTTAATTTGAAATTCAGGTTTCTCAATACCAATGGTAGATGTTGAATTCCTAAATTGCTCAATTCTAGCCTTACTATCCATCATTATTTTATCATGAATAGGATTAACTAAAAGTTTTGCCCAATTCATTGCTCCTTTCCCAGATGCTGGTGGAGCAATTATAAATAAGTTTAGGTTAGGGTAGTACTTTTTTCTATCATAAACACAATATACTTTAGGTAAACATGAACTTAATACCCCAAGGGTAGAGAGGAACACAATGTCCCTCTCTCTTGATTCAAATTCTAATACTATTTGATTTAGTGGTTCAGGTAAATTTTGATAAACAGATTCAGGAATGAACTTATGAATATCTGCCAAACTTGCCACATCTGCATTTTCTGCAATTTGATTACTATTTTGATCTCTCATTATTTGTTGATTTTTGAATTATTAATTTCTACTTCTCCGTAGTTATATTTTGGATATTGTCTAATTTGAAACCTACTAGGGAAGTTTTTACAATATTTTTCTCCTGCCCAATCAGCTACTTTAAACTCATGGTAATGGTAATAGGTTCCAAGTTGTTTGAAGAATATTGGAATATTATAACTTCTTAATTGGTACATTAAAGATAAAAACCAACTTTTTTCGGTTTTTTCATATTTGAACTCTCCCGTTGAATAACCTGACATTCCACCAATTACTCCCCATTGAATTATTTCTAATTCTTTTTTCTCAAGATAAATTTCTCCTAGTAATGGTTCAAATGACACCCATTTTATCTCACATGGAATTTCCCCTAAGGTGTGAATTCTGTGAACAGTATCTTGATGTTCCACTGTTACACCTAACCAAACATGAGAATAAAGTTCTTTACACCAATCATCAGGTAAATGGTCTTTTATTCTTTCAGGTCTCTTTGTTAAAATTAAATAAGTGTGATGCGGTGTTTTTTTGATTATTTCCCAAGCATCATTTCTCCATTCATCAGCACTATGATGAAAGAAATCACTCATTGAACAGGTAAATATTTTTCTTCCTGTTTTCCATTCTTCAAGTGGTCTATTAAATTCAGACTCTTGTTTAAAAACTATTTTTGAGTTTTCCCCGTTTCTAGACATTGACCTATCCATATAACATCCAATACAAGCTTTTGATACTTTTGTACATCCTTTCCAAGGATTCCATGTTGAGTCTGTCCAACTAATTTTTGTTGCCTTTGCCATTTTCTTAATTTTTTAAATTATTAATTACTTCATTTTTGATTTCTTCATTGGATGGTTGTTTATTGCTGAGCATCCAATTCATTAAATCTTCCCTTTTAAAATAAATTAGTTTCCCGTTGGGTTTGTAGAAACTAATAGCTCGTTGGTGAGTTAACTTGTACAGCATACTGGCAGATACATCCAGCAGAGCTAATGCTTCCTTGAAGCTTAAAACTTCTTTGGCAAGCCAACCCAAATTCTGAGTGGGTTCTTCAATGTCTCCCACCTCTGTTGCGAAATTGAAATTTTTCATTTTTTTCAGTATTTCAATGAGCGTAACAGGTCTTTCCTGTTATCTGCTGCAAGTCTACATAGAAAATAAAATGACATAGCTTTACCATACCTTTACAGTAGTGTATAGGTATAATTGAAAATGAAGTAATTAATAATTAGATAAAAATTGAATTTAGGACAGAGTCAATTCTATCTTTTTGTGAAGGGTTACTAGAATTAGTAGATTTAGATTGTCTTATGTTTTTCAATCTATTATTTGAAGGATCTCTAAACAAATAATGTATCTTTTTATTTAGGAGTGTAGATGGAACATCTGTAATTAGTCCTTCTTCTATTAATTTTTCAACAAAGTAAAAGAGTGAAGATTTTGAAAAACTACCATTTTTACCAATAACTAACCATTTGATACCATTAGTTACTTTACGCATGGTAAAAGCTTTTATAAAATCTTCCTTTGAAGATTCAATTAGAGCAGGGGATTGGATTAGTAAATCATAAAGTTTTTCAATGTTTGGAATTGTATCTTCAGGATTTAATGAATCCCAATTTAATGAATCCTCAGAATAATCTTCAATATCAATAAGGTTTGGAGAACTAGTATTAATAGATATTATTTTCTCAACTAGATATTTTTCTTGAATGTAATTTATTAAACCAACAATAGCATTTTTTACTATTGGTTTATCTAAATAAAGAGATTCTGTTTTTACAAATAAATCTTTTAATATTAGTATCTGAATATTTATGAACTCCTTTGGGCTAATACCATTATAAGAAATGCTTAAAACAATGCTGTCTAAAGATTTTTTGGCTTTAACAAATTCAGAGCTAATTGTAGAGTTGAAAGATTTATTAAAATCATAAGTAACTAATCCCTCGATTTGAGAATCTGTTGATTCATCATAGAAAAAATCCCAATAGGTAACTATTCCATTTTCATTATCAACTTTTTCAATCATTGAACCATAATGCTCAATTATTTCTGAAATATAAGTTGTCTTAAGCTCATTAGATTTATCTTTTTCTAATAAACTTTGAAAATATTCTAAAGGATTTTTGTTTACATTTTCCACAAATCAAATGTAGTAAAAAGAATAATAGTAATGTGGAGGTAAATAATAATTGTTGTACCTATGTTGTACCTGTATAAAAAGAGAAAGGCTCTACATTTCTGTAAAGCCTTTGCTCATCTAAGCTCCCCCTCTTGGGCTCGAACCAAGGACCCTCTGATTAACAGTCAGATGCTCTAACCAACTGAGCTAAGGAGGAATCACCTTAAAAGGTTAATATGTTTGCTAAAAAGTTGCTCCCCCTCTTGGGCTCGAACCAAGGACCCTCTGATTAACAGTCAGATGCTCTAACCAACTGAGCTAAGGAGGAAGATTTATATCTTTTTAGCGAGTGCAAATATAATTGAATTTTTAAATCCTCAAAAATATTTTTTCACTTTTTATAAAATTATTTTTTTGCCAGTACGTCCATTATCCATTGATAAATGTCCTTCCCAAACGTAAAGGCCATCAAAGTCAACAAGATAACCATTCCAGCTGTTTGAACATAGCCTGCTGCTTTGTCTGATAATTTTTTTCCAGTTATCATTTCCACAAGGGTAAATAAAGCATGACCGCCATCCAATCCTGGTATTGGTAACAAGTTCATAAAGGCTAAACCAATTGAAAATAACGCTGTAAAATTCCAAACGAACTCCCAATCCCAAGTTTCTGGCAATTGTCTTGCTATACCAATTGGACTTTTAATTTGTTTGTAAGCTCCCGTTTTTGGTTTTAAAATCAGTTTAAACTGTTTTACATTATACACCAACATTTGCCAAGATTCGTTAATTGCTGCTGGAATCGCCTCAGAAATAGACAAATGATTAATTACTTGATACTGTTTTTTATCAAGTGCATTGAACATAATACCTAATTTTCCTTTTTCATTTACTTTAGTTACAACGTCCATAGCAACGCCATCACGAACTACCTGTAAAATTATATCTTTATTTTTATTCAACTTTAAATAATCTGTAAACTCATTTAAAGTTTTAATTTTTTGCCCTTGAACCCCAACAATACCATCTTTATTTTGCAATCCTGCTTTTTCTGCATTGGAACCCGATTCTACTTCTTGCACATAAACATCTAAAAGTCTTGTTCTCATATTAGGAAAAACCGTTTCACCTATCCCAATAGAACCCTCTTTATTAACAGGCACAGAAATTACCGTATCTTTCGCATTTCTAGTGATAACAAAATCAACTGATTTATTTTTATTTGCTTTTAGATAATCTTTAATTTGATCAAAATAAATAAACTTTTGTTCTTTAATTCCTTTGATTTGATCGCCAACTTTAAAAGTTGATTTTGAACTGATACTATCAATGGTAATACCTTCCGAAATTTCAAATCTAGGTTTCACAAAGTTTTTCCCTTCTGAACCTAATATTTCTCCAATTTGTTCGTCTGTTAAATGTAACTTAACTTGTTTTCCGTCTCTTTCAACAACAACTTCGTTACTTAATAACACATCTACAATTAACCAATTGAATTTTGGTTGCAACTTTCCATCAACTGAAATAATTTTATCACCGTTTTTGAAACCTACTTTTTCTCCTACTTCACCAAATGCTAATCCATTTTGTTGTAATATTTCAGAGGAAATATATTTTTGACCTACAGAAGCATACATTACAGTATATATCAACCATGCTAAAAGAATATTAACAATAATACCTCCTAACATCACAATTAAACGTTGCCAAGCTGGTTTCGATCTAAATTCCCATGGTTGTGGTTCCGATTGCATTTGCTCAGTATCCATGCTCTCATCTATCATTCCAGAAATTTTCACATATCCACCTAATGGCAACCAACCAATACCCCATTCTGTTTCACCTATTTTCTTTTTTACTAAAGCAAATCCAGCATCCATAAACAAGTAGAATTTTTCTACTCTCATTTTAAACATTTTTGCAGTAATATAATGTCCGAATTCATGAAGAATAACTAATACGGAAAGAATAAAGATTATTTGTGCAAATTGAATCATTTTAAATCTATTTGGTATTAAAACGACAAAAGTAAGGTTTTCACCTTACTTTTTATCAATATTTTATTAAATGACTATTTTTTTATAAAATTTTTATGAAATACACCCTCTGAAGTAGTTATTTTAGCCCAATGCATTCCTGAAGATAACATTGACACATCCATGTCTCTAGTTTGATGTGTAGAAACTAATTGCCCTAAAGAATTAAAAATTTCAACCTTTTCTAATTCAACAGTAGTAGGAAATTGAATGTGTAATTCCGAATTACTAGGAACTGGAAACAAAGAAATGGCTTTCTCTAATTCAAAAGTATCATTCCCTAATGTTGCGGTATTGTTTTTTGAAATTATGTGTCTATTAGGGTCAAATTCAACACCTGTAACCGTAAAAGGAACCGAAACAATAAATTGTTGCCCGTTTGTTGTATTATCCACCACCACATCATGTGTCAACCCTCCAGCACCTGTTAATCTAATTTGCAATGGCATTTCGAAAAAAGTTACACTTGGATCGGATTGTGTTTGGTTTACTGTAATTCTTGCTTGACCTGCCCCCCAATTTTGTGCGGTAATAGCATACGTTGGATACCCTTGATTGTATAACCAATCATTAAAAAACTCCGACAAACTTCCTCCGTAAACATTTTCTAAATGTGATTTTAAATTTGCAGTAATGGCATAACCATAAGCTAATGAAGGGTCTGCTAAATAATTTTTTAAAGCTTGAAAAAATGCGGCGTCTCCCATTTTCCAGCGCAACATATGTGTAATCATTGAACCTTTGTTATAGGTTAAACGACTAGAAAATATTCTATTTACATTGGTTAAATCAGAATCTTGCAAGTAAACATAACCTGCTGGTTGTGATGTGATACTTGCTATTTTACTGTTTTTCCACGACACAAATGAAGCCGGCCCATCAAGATTTTCATACACTAAACCCGACATATATTCTGTTAAACCTTCATTTAACCAAATATCCTTCCAAGTACCGCAAGTAATTTTATCTCCAAACCATTGGTGCGCCATTTCGTGTGCAATTAAATCTCTACCAAAACTTCCCATAAATGACACTGTAGTATGTTCCATTCCGCCACCCCAACCAAATTGAGCGTGTCCATATTTTTCATTTCTAAAGGGATAAGGCTCTAATAGTGATTCAAATAAATTGATAATAGTTGGAGTAGTACCCAATTGAGTGGCAGAGGTAGCAGACGCGTAAGATTCTGGATATAAATAATTTACAATTGGAAAATAAGGACTTGCTAACGTACCTAAGCCGCCTTGCTGATTATACACCTGATAATTGGTCACTGCAATAGCAACTAAATAAGCAGGAATAGGATAACTATGTCTAAAATAAGTTGTTTTATTTGCCCCTACAGTCGTTACACTTTGTTGCACACCATTAGCCACACTAGAATAAGCAGAGGGAGCCGTTATGTAAACATCAATTAGGTTAACTTTGTCATTTAAATCTTGTTTACAAGGCCACCAATCACGTGCTCCATAGGGCTCTGATAGCGTAAAAATTATAGGTGTACCACTATGAGTACTTCTCGTAAAAGCCCCTTCTCCTTGCGGTGGTGAACCTGCATAATTAATAGTAACTGTGGCACTATTACCAGCAGCTAAAGTAGCGGGTAAATTTATTACTAATTCATAATTGGCTTGGGTAAAAGTTAAATTCGTACTATTCATAGTTACTGAACTTACCACTAATGCCGTAGCCATATCAAAAGTAACCGTGTTCATATTTGACAATGCCGTAAAAGTTGTTTTTACAGCTCCTGTAATATACGGAGTGGTATTGTTTGGATCCACAGTAAAACGCAATTCATGGTAGGTAATGTCATAGTTTTGCGTATTCGGATTTACTTGAACACTCATAGTTGAAGCCGCTGATTTCATTTCAGCTTCAACCATATTATCAAATTCTACTTGATTTGTTTGAGTAAAACCAAATAAAAAAGATAATGAAAATAAGATTTGGGTAATTTTTTTCATTAATTAATTATTATAAAGTTGTGTTTGTTAATACTTTATGCGAAAATAATAATTTTTTATTGAATTTTTTAAAAATTAATAACAACAAAACTATCAATTTAGCAATTATTTACTACGATTTATTACTTTTTTAGCACAATTTAGTACATTTGCTTTTCAAAATTAATTATCATGTTACAAGTAAATTTTATTAGAGAAAACAAAGAAGAAGTGATTAAGCGCTTAGCCAAGAGAAACATGGACGCTAGTGCTACTGTTAATCTTGTGATTGAATTAGACGAAAAACGAAGAGCAACACAAGTAGAATTAGACAATCTTTTGGCAGAATCTAATAAATTATCCAAAGACATTGGTGAATTAATGAAGTCGGGAGAAAAAGCAAAAGCCGAAATTTTAAAAGAAAAAACAGCCCAATCTAAAGAGAGAGTAAAAGAATTAAATGAAGTTTTGTCTGCCACTGCAACTGAACTTCAGGAAGAACTTTATAAATTACCGAACGTCCCTGCGGATATTGTTCCTGAAGGAAAATCGGCAGACGATAATATTAACGTATTCCAATCTGGGGAAATTCCAACCTTGTTTGAAGGCGCTTTACCGCATTGGGACTTAATTAAAAAATACGATATTGTTGACTTTGAATTAGGAACAAAAATTACGGCACCTGGATTTCCTGTTTATAAAGGAAAGGGAGCTAAATTACAACGTGCTTTAATTTCATATTTCTTAGATAAAAATATTGATGCAGGTTACCAAGAATTTCAAGTACCACACATGGTCAACGAAGCTTCTGCCTATGGAACAGGACAATTGCCCGATAAAGACGGACAAATGTATCACGATGCCAAAGACAATTTGTATTTGATTCCTACAGCTGAAGTTCCGGTTACTAATATTTTTAGAGATGAATTAGTAACAGAAAGTCAATTACCTATTTTATGTACAGGTTATACTCCTTGTTTTAGAAGAGAAGCAGGTTCTTGGGGCGCACACGTCCGTGGTTTAAATCGTTTACACCAATTTGACAAAGTAGAAATTGTGCGTATTGAAAAACCTGAAAACTCGTATGCTGCCTTAGACGGTATGGTAGAACATGTAAAAGGAATCTTAGAGGAGTTAAAATTACCTTATCGTGTGTTGCGCTTGTGTGGTGGCGATATGGGATTTGCTTCAGCTTTAACCTATGATTTCGAAGTATTTTCAACCGCTCAAGATCGTTGGTTAGAAATTTCATCGGTATCTAACTTTGAAACGTTCCAAGCCAATCGATTAAAATTAAGATACAAAGATGCGAACGGCAAAAACCAATTGGCGCATACTTTAAATGGAAGTTCGCTAGCCTTACCAAGAGTTTTAGCTGGAATTTTAGAAAACTATCAAACACCAGAAGGTATAGTAATTCCAGAAGTGTTAAGAAGATATACCGGATTTGACATCATCAACTAATCCATAAAAAGCAACTCCAAAAGAGTTGCTTTTTTATTCTCTTAAAAAAATGCCAACTTCAATTACAATTGTTCAAATTTTGCTATTTTAGTGCATTCATTTTATGAAATCTACTTGTGAAAAAAATTAGTTATATATTTATTTTTCTTTGTTCCATCCTTGTTTTTGGACAAAACGAACAATTGGCTCAAAACTACTTTGACAAAGGTGAATTTGACAAGGCAGCTACCTTGTTTGAAGAAATTGTAAAAAAACAAAGTGGTAATTCATTCTTTGTACAAAAATTAGCCGCTTGCTACCAACAACTAGAACAGTTTCCAAAAGCCGAACAACTTTTAACTGAAAAATATAATAAATACAATTTACCAGTTTATTTAGTGGAGTTAGGTTATAATTTTCAATTACAAAAAAACCAATCAAAAGCCGATAATTACTACCAAAGAGCCTTTAAAGAAATTGAAAAAAATGCCAATTATACGTATAGTATCGCTCAAGCTTTTGAACAAAAAACTTTATTACCATGGGCTTATAAATCTTATGAAGCGGGCCAAAAAGCAAATCCAAACATGAATTTTGATTACCAAATGGCTTTATTACAAGGTCAAATGGGAAATTTAGATGTCATGGTCGTAAAGTTATTAGATTATGCTTATAGCAACCCTAATGCCGTGGTGAATGTTCAAAACCAATTGTCTTATTTTCTTCAAGAAGATACCGAAGGTAACTTTTTAGCTTCATTAAAAAAAGATTTATTAGTGCGAACTCAGAAAAATCAGGATATTTTTTGGAACCAATTTTTAAGCTGGCTCTACATTCAACAAAAAGAATACAGCAAAGCATTTATTCAAGAAAAAGCCATTTATAAACGCAATCCAGAATCTTTTGAAGACATTATTCAATTGGCGCAATTGTGTATCAACGACAACGATAATGAAACAGCCAATAGCATTTTTCAGTTCATCATCGATAATACTTCAGATGAAGAAACCATACTAATTTCCAATTATTATATCTTAAAAAATCAAATTGAAAAAGCAAAACCCGAAGAATATCCTATCATTCAACAAAAATTAAATAGCTTATTAACTCAATTTGGAGCTTCTCCTTATGCCTTAGATTTAAAACTGCTTTCTGCACAATTTTACACGTTTCAATTGAACCAATTCCCTCAATCAAAAGCAATTTTAGACGAATTATTAGAAAAACCGTTGAACATTCGTCAAAAAGCCAAGGTAAAAATGGAATATGGTGATGTTTTGGTGTACGATGAAAAATTCAATCAAGCGATTATTTATTATGCGCAAATAGAAAATGATTTACCTAATGATGAAATGGCGCATGAAGCAACCTTCAAAATGGCCAAAACTAGTTTTTATAAAAAAGACTTTGATTGGGCTATGAAACAAGCTAAAGAAATGAAGCAAGCTTCTTCTTTATTAATTGCTAATGACGCTGTGGAATTATTTTTACTTATAAGTGATAATGCTGTAGAAGATTCATTGAAAGTAGCTTTACAAGATTTTTCTAAAGCAGAATTATTAGAATACCAAAACAAACCTAATGAAGCATTAAAAGCTTTTCTTCAAATATTAGAAAAACACAAAGGTAACAGTATTGAACCTGGAACGTTATACCGTATTGCACGCAATTATGAAAAATTAGGAGATTATAAAAATGCTGTTACTTATTACCAACAAATTTTAGACCTTCATAAAGATTCTTTTTATACCGATGAAGCCTTGTTTTTTAGTGCCGAAAGCTACCGAAAACAGCTCAACGATTCCGAAAAAGCCAAATCCTATTATGAAAAAGTAGTTTTAGAACACCCCGACAGTATTTATTTTACCGCGGCTCGCATTCAATTTAGAACACTTCGCGGCGATAAACAAGCAGGAATATAAAGTTTTGTATCTTTGCAATTCAATTACAAAAAAATTAAAATGAAATTCAACACAAAAGTTATACATGGTAACCAACACCATGATCCAAGTACCGGAGCGGTAATGCCTCCAGTTTACCAAACCTCTACCTTTGTTCAAACCAGTCCAGGGCAACCTTTGGCTGAATACGAATACAGTAGAGCAGCCAATCCTACTAGAACGGCTTTAGAAAATGCTTTAGCCAGTATTGAAAACGGAACAAGAGGTTTAGCCTTTGCTTCTGGTTTAGCGGCTACAGATTCGGTAATGAAATTATTAAAACCGGGCGATGAAGTAATTGCCATGGATGATTTATATGGCGGAACCTACCGCATGTTTGCTCGTATCTATCAAGATTTTGGCATCAAATTTCACTTTGTTGACATGAATGATTTAGTAAAATTTGAAGGCTTAATCAATGCCAATACTAAATTGGTTTGGGTGGAAACACCAACCAACCCTTTAATGAAATTGGCAGATATTGCTGAAATTGCTAAAATCACCAAAAAACACAACTTATTATTTGCGGTTGACAATACGTTTGCGACGCCTTATTTACAAAAACCACTGGATTTAGGAGCCGACATCGTTATGCACTCGGCAACTAAATACTTAGGCGGACACAGTGATGTAATTGCAGGCGCCTTGATTGTGAAAGACCAAGAACTAGGTGAAAAACTACATTTTGCGCAGTTTGCAACTGGCGGAACCTTAGGTCCACAAGACAGTTATTTAGTATTGAGAGGAATCAAAACCTTACATTTACGTGTACAAAGACATTGTGAAAACGGAGCTAAAGTAGCCGAATTTTTAGCCAATCACCCTAAGGTAGCACGTGTATATTACCCAGGATTAGCGAGTCATCCGCTCCATGAAATTGCCAAAAAACAAATGATTGGCGGATTTGGTGGTATGGTAACATTTACTTTTAAATCGGGTGCCAAAGCTGATGCGATTGATTTCTTAGAAAAATTAAAAGTATTCACTTTAGCTGAATCACTAGGGGGAGTAGAATCGTTAGCCAATCATCCGGCATTAATGACACACGCTTCAATTCCAGAAGACAAACGTAAAGAAATAGGCATCACAGATGATTTAGTTCGTTTAAGCGTTGGGGTGGAAGACATCGACGACTTATTGGCCGACATCACACAAGCTTTACAATAAAACACTAGAACTCGTCATATTGGCGAGTTTTTTTATTTTTAGGAGAACACAATTAGTGCTATTAAGAAAAACCCTCAAGCTGTTCGCACTCGCTTTTTAAGGCTTCGAAAACCTCAGCCCTTAAAAGAGCTCAAACAAAGCTCCCATCTTGTCTATACATGACATTTAGTAGATGTAACCCAAATTAATCTATTGCAAAAAGGACTTCACATTGGCAATAGCACGCTATTTTTTATCCTCGAAGTAAAATTACATCTGAGGAAAATAGTTCCGTGCGTATTCCTTTTTTTGCGTTTCCTTTCATAACAACCTCTAATGCGTAATCTAGGTTTAAGAGATAAAAAAATCCCAATCTTTCGATTGGGATTTTGTATATAAGAAAATTGAAAATTATTTTTTCTTTCCTTTTGCAGCTTTCTCTGCTTTTGCAGCTTCTTGAGCAGCTTTCATCGCCGCACGAGAAATCTTCACTTTACAAACAACCGTATTATCTGGGTGTAAAATTTTGAAGTTGTTCACTGGTAATGAAGTAACGTATAATTTGTTACCCATGTCTAACGGAGTAATATCAGCCTCAACAAAATCAGGTAAGTTAGCAGGTAACGCTCTTACTTTTAATTTACGTTGGTTCACTTGTAAATCTCCACCAGCCATAACACCTTTAGAGTTACCTACGAATTTCACAGGTACTTCCATAGTAACTTCTTTAGCCGCATCTAATTCATAAAAATCGATGTGCATAATTTTGTCAGAAACTGGGTGAAACTGGATATCTTGTAAAATACCGTTAAATTTTTTACCACCTAAATCAATCTCAACAGTGTGAGCTTCTGGAGTATAAACTAATTTAGAAAATGACTTTTCTTCAGCAGAAAAGTGAACTGGGTTTTGTCCTCCGTAAAGTACGCAAGGAACCATTCCAGCATTACGTAAGGCTTTAGTAGACACTTTACCTACGCTTTCTCTTTCAGATCCTTTGATCGTAATTGATTTCATAAGAAATAAATTAAAAATTAAAAATTACATTAAAAACTTTCCACTAATGGAATTATTGTTTTGAACCATGTGCATTACTTCTGCAAATAATGGCGCACAGCTCACTACTTTTATTTTGTTTGACTCTTTCTTTAAAGGAATGGAATCTGTTACGATTAATTCTTCTAATTTAGAGTTCTCTATTTTTTCATACGCAGCACCCGATAAAATGGCGTGTGTACAAATGGCACGAACACTTAATGCCCCTTTTTCAATCATTACATCAGCTGCTTTAGCTAATGTACCGCCTGTATCTATCATATCGTCAACCAATATAACGTGTCTTCCTTTCACTTCACCAATCAACTCCATTGTATCAATAACATTGGCTTGCTTACGTTGTTTGTAACAAATTACCACATCTGATTCTAAAAACTTAGAGTACGCATACGCTCTTTTAGAACCCCCCATATCAGGAGAAGCAATCGTTAAGTTTTCTAAACCTAAACTTTTTACATAAGGCAAAAAGATAGTAGAAGCAAACAAATGATCTACTGGTTTTTCAAAGAAACCTTGAATCTGGTCGGCGTGTAAATCCATAGTCATGATTCGCGTAGCGCCTGCAGTTTCTAATAATTTAGCCACCAATTTAGCCCCTATTGGCACCCTTGGTTTGTCTTTTCTATCTTGTCTTGCCCAACCAAAATAAGGGATTACTGCTGTAATATGTCGGGCTGACGCTCTTTTAGCGGCATCAATCATTAGCAATAATTCCATCAGATTATCGGCACTTGGAAAAGTGGAACAAACTAAGAATACACGTAATCCGCGAATTGACTCTTCAAAAGAAGGTTGGAATTCACCATCACTATATTTTGAGAACGTTACTTTACCTAGCGGCACGCCATAATGATTCGCGATTTTTTCCGCAAGGTACACACTTTGAGAACATGCAAATATTTTTGCTTCCGGCTCGTTGTATGACATTTTAAATTGTTGTTTTGTAGTTAGTTAGTGTTGTGTTGAGTAAATCGGGTGCAAAGTTAGTAATTAAAATGAACTCTGAAAGTAATTTTTTAACTATTTTTCGGTTTATTTTCATAAAGTTTTCTATATTTGCACACACAAATAAGCCATGGTGGCGGAATTGGTAGACGCGCACGACTCAAACTCGTGTTCTTCGGAGTGTGGGTTCGATTCCCACCCGTGGTACAAAGCTCAGTGAAAACTGGGCTTTTTTTGTTTATCATTTATAAAAATCAATTTCAAGAGGCTTTAAGGTACCAGATATTTATCTTATATTTTATTTACCAAGTAAAAAGGTTTGCAAGAAATCGATGATTTAAATTTTACGTATTTGAACATTTATTGTTATAAAAATTCTTATTTTTAGCACAATTAAAAGATATAAATATGAAATATTTAAAACTACTTACTCTATTACTATTTGTATTCTCTTGTAGCCCAGAATCAGTTCAAAATCTAGAACCAACTCAATTAGAGATAACGTTAAAAGACGAAAATAATATTGTTTTACCTAATGCCGAAGTAAAGCTATATAGCTCTGAACAAGACGCTAATAATGATGAAAATTTGTTGCAAACAGCAACTACAGACGCCAATGGGAAAGTTGTTTTTGAAAATTTGCAAAATATAGTTTATTATATAGTTGCTGGTAACACATGTCATCCATTAAGTAATTTCAACACCAACACAATTGTATCAAATTCAAACAACCCTTATACATTTATTGTAAATAGTAATTATTTTGGAACAGTTATTACTAAAAACAATTCAAGTTATAATTTAGACTGTAATTCCTCTCAAGAAATATATTACTATTAAAAATTTTTGTTGAATAAATTTTCTTTTTTAATAATGACCAAAAATAGTTTTAACAACTTTAGTTAACTCAACACTTAGTTTTATAATTAAAACATTTTAACCTTAACTTTTAACAGTTAGGGTTTAATATTTTATATACTCTTGGTTTACAAATTAGTAAGAGTGGGTTCTTGTAGAGTTAACACAGGACATAGTATAATTTATATAGAAATACCAATAGTGTTACTATTCACTCAACTTACTGACATTATTTATACAACAAGCCCTAACATTATTGGTTAGGGCTTGTTGTAGTTTAGCTCAAAGTCGGGAGACTTTGCGCAGATGGGGTTTAACTTATACCTGTTTGTGTAATCTCAAGAGTAGCTGTGCTGCTCTATCATGGTTTCTCTTACAAAGAAGTTATTTTATTGGTGTTCGATGAATTTCATTTCCCTAAACGGTAAATTTAAGAAAAATTGGCAAGGATTCCCAGCGGTATCTTAGAGATCGGGTTATTATTGCCAAACAGGTATTAAGCTATCATTTTTTATAAAATAATCCATCCTATATATTAAATCAATTTCTCTATATAATACCTTTTCACATTGCAAAGAAATACCATTTATATTATAAAATTTATTAATATGATTTTTAAAATTTGAATAAACAAAAATTTTAAATCCTTTGTAATCAAAACAACCTAAATATAAATCTTTTTTATAAGGGCTAATTCTTTCAAAATAAACAACTGTATCGTTTTTTTGTATTGAAAAATTAAGAACAATTTTTTTTGGTTTATTAATTGTTTGATAATTTGAGTCTTTAATAAATTTATCCAATTTAACGCCAACTATTTTTTTGTTTATTGGATTATCTTCTTTTGAACACGATAATATTAAACAAAAAAAGACAATAAAAAAAACTGCTTTATTTATTATAATTAGGCCAATATTTTTCATCTGTATAAAAGATTGATTTACCATAATTTGGACAATTTTTTTCAACATTAAATTTTTTAGCAAATTGGCTAAATCTTACTGGATACAATCTAATTTCAAAACTAGAAGGCAATCTACTTTCTCCATATTTTTTTTCGAAATGACTTCTATATGCTCTGTCTCCATTTGCTGTTGTATCGACCCAATACCCTATTTAATTTTTAACTTATATGATTTACTTATTGAATCAGTATTAATGTAATAATAGATATGACCAAACGATGAAATAGACATCACTTTTTCACTGTTCTCAATATTTTCTTTTAACTTAATAAAATCCTTATTTAAAAATAATTTAATATTTTTTTTTAATATAGTATCTTCTAAATCATTTACTATCTCAAAATTTGATTTGTTATTATGGTCAATCCATCCTAAATAGTATTTTTCATTTTTTATATCGTAAATCAAATTAAAAATTTCTTCTTGTCCGTTATAACTATTACCAAAACTGTGATTATAAAAAACAATTTCATCACTATTTTTAATGTATTTATATGACTTTTTTAAATGAGTTTTAAATGTATTATAAGTCTTTAATTCCTTTTTTGTTAATCTAGTTATTTCTAAATAAAATTTATTTTGACTACATGAGCTAACAACAAACAAAACAATTATTAAAATAAATCTTTTCATATTTTATCTTTTAATTTTATTATTATTCATTATATTCCATATTTGATTGGCTTTTAAGGTTGGAGCAAATCCTCCAGTACTGATTTTTTGTTTTAGCATACATTTATTCCAAAAAAACAGCAACTAAAAAATAATATATATTTTCTTAGCTACTGTTTTAGTGTTATTTTAGGTTTGTGAGGTACACCATGTCCTAATTTGGGAAATAATTTAGATTACCTACTTTAAAATTAATTGCTTTTTCAATTTTTTCTACACATTTTTTGTCATTCAAATCAAATTTCTCCATATAATAACCATTTAAGTTTAAATAATAGGCAAACTCCAATACTTGCTTATTCGTTTTTAATAATTCATTTTTAATACATATATCTTCATCATTTGAATAACAATATTTATCAACAAATTCATTAAAATTACTTATACTATAATTTTTAAAAAAAGAATCATTAAAAACAAATAACACACCATCAAAAGATTTAAAAAATTCTGATTTAAATATTAAATCATTATTGAGTGCTTTTTCTAAATAATTTTTAAAAATTGGAAATTCTGTATTGTAATATTTAGAATATAAAAATTCTAAATATTCTATATCAGTTTTAGCAATCATATTATCAGTTTTTACAAATACTATAAAATTTCTAATTTGACCTTTCTGATATAAATTCCCTTTTTGTAGAATATGATTTATTTTATCAATATTCTTATTTGAATATGATTTATTTTCTTGATTACATGAAAAAAGAAAAAAGAAAAATACTAATAACAAAAATTTTAATTTCATATTATTTTTTAATTATATTTAAATTATTTGGCGGGTTTTGTAGTTTTTTAGGGTCAATCTTTTCCCCATCATAAGTTGTTTGAGGAATTCTACCTTCAAGTACTCTAGCTCTATTTTGATTATTAGTCGCTCTAATTTCCGCAGGGTCTTTAGCTGTCCCTTGTTGTTTATCTGGAATTGATTTTGAATCTAAATTATTTCCAATTTCAAAATCATATTAATGTCTCATCTCGTGTACAACTAGCTCTAAATAAAATATTTTACCATCATCAGTACCTTTCGCTAATGCTTTCATTTTTTCATCAGTAAAATTATAAAAAGTTTCAGTTGACCTAGGCTTATCATATTCTCCGTAAGGTGGCAAAATAGTATCTACTCTATTATCGTCTTTATATTTACCAGTATCATCATTTTCTTGATTATAAATTGTATGAATTCTTGATGATTTTTCCAATGTGTGCAATTGGTTTTTTAAAATCTTATCATTAGATTATTCTAAAGTTCTATATGACTTAAGCAACAAGTTTAATGTTCTATCTGCATTTTTTGAATTATACTTATATCTTTCATTCGTACTCTTATTATAAAAATTATTATTCTTGTAATAATATTCTGTACCATCTTCTGTTATATAAATAATTTGTTTTCCATCTGGGTCAATTACTCTGGCCGGATTATTAACACAATAATTATATGAAGAAAAACTAGTATATTTTTCACTTAACTCATCCATATTCATCCATCTACCAATACTTGGGTCATAATTTCTTGCACCATAATCATACATATTAAGCCCCATCTCATCTTGTAATTCTTTACCGTTGTATTTATACTTGTACATTGGATTATCTGTAGGAACAATTTCAACCCCTGTTTTAGGGAAATTATCAAAATCTAATCTGTCAATATTATAATTCTGATGTTTTAACCCAAAGGGATAATAATGGTTTTATCTCACAAGTTTATAATTTTATTAGTGTTCGATGAACCTTTCGGTTTCTTCTAATATTTTAAGAACGTTTGTCAAATTTAATTTTTTATAAACAAAATCCTAACTTTTCAACGGTTAGGATTTTTTGTTTTAGCATACATTTATTCCAAAAAAACAGCAACTAAACTAATAATATATATTTTCTAGCTACTGTTTTAGTGTTATTTATGTTTGTGAATTAGACATGTCCTAATTTGGGACATTACCAATCAATTTACCATGTTCATCAGTAATGTAACCATTATTATTAAAATAAAAGATTTTTGAATACTCATATATTGTAGTAGGTGGGTTTTTAAAACATACTTCGTTATTTTCTCGATAATTTATATCAAAGAAACTATCTGTATCACAAAATTTAATCCCATACTTTAAATCTGTTTGAAAAACTAATGGATAATATTTATCATTTATCAAAACTGAATAATTACATTGATTTATTTTTTTAAAGCCAAAATACTGATTACTAATATCTTTAATCTTAATCACTTTTAATATGGATATATCATTAGAATAATTTTCTAATACAAAAAAATAATTTCCATCAAAATTATGCGATTTTAAATATTCATAACATGTTTTTTCTACATTAAAAGGTAGTATGTAAGTAGTTTCGTTTATTTTTGAAGACTTACATGAAACTAGTGATAAACTAGCTATAATTATTAAAAAGATTTTATTCATATTTATTTATTTTTTATTCATCCAACTTTTTAAAGAGTCTAGTCCAAAATTAAAATTACAAGCATTATTCGACACACCAGTAGAACCAATGTACATAGCTTCAGTTCCATCAGCCTTAACACTATGTATATCAGCTTGTGCACCAGCAGGTGGCCCATAAGAATCAAGCGCATAAATATTTATTCCTCTTGAACTTGCAACACCTTTATCTTCAGGAGATGTCCCTGGTATGTTTATATAGTTTTTATCTTGTAATTCATTATGTCCATGAATCTGACCCATTAATAAATATTTCTTATTACCATCTTTTAGTATACCCTCAGTAACTTTACCTTGAAAAGTAACAGTATCTGTACCAGGGACTGTTGCTTCGCCATCCACTCCGTCTTTTCCTCTTATTGACATAATCACTGATGCTTCCCTATCATACACAATAAAGGCTTGAGCCTCTGTTGTTCTAGATGCATCTTGAGCATTTTGCTGAATTGTAGCATCATCAATACACACAACCGAACTAGTCTCTTGTAATTGTTTAGTTGCTTCCTTTGAAATCGTGCCACCATTTGCATCTCTAATTTCATTAAAACCGTCACTAGAAATTGACCTTATGTCATTTGTTAATGCACCATCTTGCCCAAGTTTTCTTCCAGTATTGGAATCAATGTATATATCAGGTGGAGCAACTCTCATTCCATCAGGGTCAATAAAGTAAACTGGATTATCAACACAATAATTATAAGGAGACCATCTTCTCCCTTGCACCGTCAACGGGTCAATATTCATCCACCTAACAATACTCGGGTCATAATATCTCATTCCATAATCATACATATTAAGCCCCAGCTCATCTTGTAATTCTTTACCGTTGTATTTATACTTGTACATTGGATTATCATTAGGAACAATTTCAACCCCTGTTTCAGGGAATTTATCAAAATCTAATCTGTCAATATTATAATTCTGATGTTTTAACCCAAAGGGATAATAATGGTTTTATCTGTGTTCGACGAACCTTACGGTTTCTTCTAATATTTTAAGAACGTTTGTCAAATTTAGCATTTTATAAACAAAATCCTAACTTTTTACGGTTAGGATTTCTTGTTTTTACTATTAAAAAAGGCATTTCTGATTCATACATAAATGCCGTTTAATTTTTTGCGAACTAGTTAACTAATCTTATTTTAATTTATAATTTCTGAATGGTTTTAGTTCATTTTTCCTCACTTTGTGGGCACAGATTGCAAATCTGCGCTAGCGTTGCGGTGAGAAATCCGAGCGGTCGGGTTTATTTTTTTATCTTTATAATATCAAAAAACAAAGTGATAGTAATTAACAAGTGAATTATGTTAAAACTTATTAGAGGATGTAAATCTCTAGTAGCATCTACAATTGATAACTTAAAATTAAAAATATTAAAAACTGAACCCACTGTAAAATCTTTTTCGTTTAAAATAAATAATCTTAAATCTGGCCCAATAATGAAATCATGCAAGACTATATAATTAAATGAAATCGATTGCATTAGAAAAAACAAACATAAAATAAACAAATTTAACTTTTTACCCAAATTCAAAAATAAATATATTATGTAGATTGATATTAATAAAATCATGAAATCAAAAAATTTTAATTTCATTAAATAAATAGAATTTGCAATTGTTGATGCGATAGCAAAAACATAAGTTGAATAAATATAGTATTTTTTTAATTTTTCCATTTTTAATTTTTCAATGGATTTATTTCGTCTCTAACTTCTTTTGGAGCACCTTCTTCTTTTAATTTATAATCAGTTAAAGCATCTATAAATGAATATATAACGCCTGAAGCGTCTTTTAGAACATTAGACACTCCTTGCTGTACAATGTCCGACTTTGTAATATATTAAACAAATTTACAACAGCAATTAATTTACTTTTTCAAATATTTAGTTTAAAACAATTTACCCAATAAATAACATATAAAAATAGCTCAAAGTCGGGAGATTTTGCGGAGCTGTGAACTTCAATTTAATTGTTTTTTTTAAATTTAATTCTTCTATTTTTATAAAATTTCAATAGATATCTTGGCAATGGTTTATTTATAGAATCAATTACATATACTTCATAATCTAAATTATTTTTTTGTGTTCTTGTAAAACAACTCAATTCTTCATTAAAATAAATAGTATCATTCGTTCCATTAGTTTTAATTACTACAGCATTAATAAATTCATTATCTAAATAAGTTTTTTCTAAACTACTTGTGTCTTTTATAGAAAAGTAAAACTGCTGTATTTTTTTATTACTATTCCATTTTGTATAATTTTTAAGATAAGTTTCATCATTCCAAATAGAAAATTTACTATTATTTGGATAATAAAAAAAATTATTAACTGAATAAGGTTTGTAATAAAACTCAACAATTCCGTTTTTTTTTGAACATGAAATGTTTAAGAAAACATTCAAAATAATTAATAAATAAATTTTCATAAAATTTGTTTAACCATGCTGAGCAAAGTCTCCCGACTTTGTATAAATATAATGTATTTGTAATTAATTTACTTTTTCAATTATTTAGTTTAAATATAATTTACCCAATAAATAACATAAAAATAACTCAAAGTCAAGAGACTTTGCGGAGCTGGGGCTGGTCAGTTTTCACTGAGCTTTTTTTGTTTTATTTAGCTCAAAGTCGGGTCACTTTGTGGAGTTGATTTGACACATTAAACTATTCAGAAGCTTTTACTAGAAAATATTTTTGATATTCTCCATCAATGCCTATTGGTTTGATCTTACCTTCGTCAAATAACCAAATTTCATTATCAAAAATTCTTTTAAAATCTAATTTAACGTCAAAAGTATTCGTTACATCACTTTTTAAATAATAAATCGGAAATTTTAAGCCAATATTACCAACATAAAATGATTTAATTCTCTTTTTAGTTTTTACATTAAATTTTCCAAATGGTATTTGGATTGACTCAATAGTTCCATCATCAAATGATAAATTTAAATTCAAATTATTTTGGACAAAAAAATCACTTCTATCTTTAATATTGAAACTATAGTTATCTCTGTTTTTTCTTATATATTTCTCATTTACAATAATTTTTTCTCTTTGTGGAAGACTATTTAGAATAAGACTATCTCCATTAATTATAAATCTACCGCTAACTTTTTCAACTCCTGACATGTAATGTCCAGATTGAAATTCAAATATATTATTTCCTTTTAGATTAATACACTCCCAATAATGATTGGTTTTATACTCATATTTTCCTAAATTTTTATTGTTATACTGCAAAGTGCTTAGTACAAACAAAATCGATAATATTATTTTCATTTTCTTTTCTTTTTTTACAATCTTATTGCCATTTAAATTAAAATTCTTCGGCTCCACAAAGTCCCCCGACTTTGCGGAGCTGTAGCCGTAATAAAATTTAAAAATTAGCAACAAAAAAACCCACCGAAGTGGGTTTTTATTATTTCTGCATATTTTTTGCTTCTATACTCATAGTGGCATGAGGCACCAGCTTTAAGCGTTCTTTGTTGATTAATTTACCTGTAACTTTACAAATCCCATAGGTTTTGTTTTCAATGCGGATTAGAGCATTTTTTAAATCACGAATAAATTTTTCTTGGCGCGTAGCTAATTGTGAATTGGCCTCTTTACTCATGGTTTCGCTTCCTTCTTCAAAAGCTTTAAACGTAGGTGATGTATCGTCTGTTCCGTTGTTTAAATCATTTAAATAGGCGCTTTTAATCAAATCTAAATCAGTTTTGGCTTTTTCTAATTTACCTAAGATTAATTCTTTAAACTCTGCTAATTCAGCATCTGAGTATCTTACTTTTTCATCTACCATAATTCACTTAATTTAGGTTAGTAATCGATTTTTATTTTTTTATACTTATTTTGGTTTTGATTTCATCAAACTCAATTTCCGTACCATTTTCTAATTCTTCCACAAATGAAATGCTTTCTGTTAATGTTTCCGACTTAATATAGTCTTCATTGGCTTGAATAGCTGCATTTACATGAGGCTCATTTTGAATTTGTACTTGAACTTTATCTGTCACTTCAAAACCTGAATCTTTTCGAATGTTTTGAATTCTATTCACTAATTCTCTAGCAATTCCTTCTTTTCGTAAATCTTCCGAAATAGTTATATCTAAAGCTACTGTTATACCGTTGGCATTCGCTACTAACCATCCCGGAATATCTTGAGAAGAAATCTCTACATCTTCGGTTGTTAAAGTAATACTTTTTCCAGAAACCACAATATCTAACGAACCTTCTTTGTCTAATTGATTGATTTGTTCTTGCCCAAAAGACTGTATCTCCTTAGAAATCAATCCCATATCTTTTCCAAATCGAGGTCCTAGTGCTTTAAAATTAGGTTTAATTTGCTTCACTAAAACGCCTGAAGCATCGTCTAATAATTCCAATTCTTTCACGTTTACTTCAGCTTTAATTAAATCTGAAACCGCTTCAATTTCTGCCTTGAAAGTAGCGTCAAGTACTGGAATCATTACGCGTTGTAAAGGTTGACGTACTTTAATCATTTCTTTCTTACGTAAAGATAATACTAAAGAAGAAACAGTTTGTGCTTTCAACATTTTGCTTTCCAGTGATTTATCAACAAAGTTTTCAACCAAAACAGGGAAATCGGCTAAATGTACACTAGCGAAGTTTTCCTTATTTGTCGCGGCATTCAAGTCTTTGTATAGTCGATCCATAAAGAACGGAGCCACTGGTGCCGACAATTTAGCTACCGTTGCTAAACAGGTATAAAGGGTCTGATAAGCCGCAATTTTATCTGTTCCGTACTCACCTTTCCAGAATCTTCTTCTACATAAACGCACGTACCAATTACTCAAATTCTCTTGTACAAAATCAGAAATTGCTCGGGTTGCTTTCGTAGGCTCATAATCGGCATATGCTTCATCCACAAACTGAATTAAAGTATGCAATTCAGATAAAATCCAACGATCTATTTCTGGTCTTTCGTCTAACGGCACCTCAGCTTCTGCATAAGTAAATCCATCAATATTAGCATATAAGGCAAAGAACGAATAGGTATTGTATAAGGTACCGAAGAATTTACGACGCACCTCAGCCACACCTTCAATATCAAATTTTAAGTTGTCCCAAGGGTTAGCATTAGAAATCATGTACCAACGCGTGGCATCGGGTCCATATTCTGCTAATGTTGTAAACGGATCTACGGCATTTCCTAAACGTTTGGACATTTTTTGTCCGTTTTTGTCTAATACTAATCCGTTTGACACTACATTTTTATAGGCAATTTTATCAAAAACTAAAGTTCCAATAGCATGTAAGGTATAGAACCAACCACGAGTTTGATCTACTCCTTCTGCGATGAAATCTGCAGGGAACATACGCTTGTCAACCTGAACTTGTTTCAGGTTCTCACCATTAGATTCCGAAACAAGTTCGGAATGACAAGTTCCGTCTATTAACTCCTTATTTTCAAAAGGATAATGCCATTGTGCATAAGGCATTGCACCTGAATCGAACCAAACGTCAATTAAATCGGTTTCACGTTTCATTGGTTTTCCAGAAGGTGATACTAAAGTTATATGATCTACCACATTTTTATGTAAGTCAACCAACTCATAGTTCGCTTCATCCATATTTCCAATTTCAAAACCTGTAAACGGATTTACGGTTTCTACACCTGCTTGGATTGCTTTTTCAATTTCATTGTATAATTGTTCTACAGAACCAATACAAATTTCTTCTGTTTTATCTTCTGTTCTCCATATTGGTAATGGAATTCCCCAATAACGTGAACGAGATAAATTCCAATCGTTTGCATTTTTCAACCAATTCCCAAAACGTCCTTCTCCTGTAGCTTTGGGTTTCCAATTGATGGTTTCATTTAAATCGAACATTCTATCTTTAACATCCGTAACTTTGATAAACCAAGAATCTAAAGGATAATATAAAATAGGTTTGTCTGTTCTCCAACAATGCGGATAACTGTGCACATATTTTTCAACCTTAAAGGCTTTGTTTTCTTCTTTTAAACGAATTGCGATTTCTACATCTACTGATTTCTCAGGCGCTTCACCTTCATTGTAATATTCGTTCTTTACATATTTACCAGCAAATTCGCCCATTTGAGCCACAAATTTACCTTGTAAATCCACCAATGGAACGGCATTTCCATTTTCATCTAAGACCAACATTGGTGGCACTTCAGGAGTTGCTTCTTTGGCCACTTTAGCATCATCAGCTCCAAAAGTTGGCGCCGTGTGCACAATACCTGTACCGTCTTCAGTAGTAACGAAATCCCCCGAAATTACTCGAAACGCATTCTCTGGATTTTGATACGGCAATGTAAATGGCAATAATTGTTCGTATTTGATTCCGACTAAATCGGCACCTTTAGTTTCGGCTAAAATTTGGTAAGGTATCTTTTTATCTTCTGGTTTATAATTTGCAAAATCTTCATCCGATTCGGCTACAAAATATTTTCCACCAAATTGTTTCCCAACTAAAGGTTTAGCTAAAATAACATTGATAGGTTCGAATGTATATTGATTGAACGTTTTTACTAAAACATACTCGATTTTTGGCCCAACAGTTAAGGCTGTATTTGAAGGCAACGTCCATGGGGTAGTCGTCCATGCTAAAAAATGAATTGTTCCGAAACCTTGTAAAAAACTTGGCAACGTATTTTCAACAGCTTTAAACTGCGCTACAATAGTGGTATCGGTTACATCTCGATACGAACCTGGCTGATTTACTTCATGCGAAGACAATCCCGTCCCGGCTTTAGGAGAATACGGCTGAATGGTGTAACCTTTATACAATAAATTTTTATCGTAAATCTGTTTTAACAACCACCAAACCGACTCCATATATTTCGACTTGTACGTCACATAAGGATCTTCCATATCAACCCAGTACCCCATTTTTTCGGTAAGATCGTTCCACACATCGGTATAACGCATAACGGTTCTTTTACACGCTTCATTATATTCTGAAACGGTAATGGTTTTACCTATATCCTCTTTGGTAATTCCTAATTCTTTTTCCGTACCTAATTCAACCGGTAAGCCGTGGGTATCCCAACCTGCTTTTCGTTTTACTTGGTACCCTTTTTGAGTTTTATAACGACAAAAAATATCTTTAATAGCACGTGCCATAACGTGGTGAATACCCGGTAATCCATTCGCTGAAGGTGGTCCTTCAAAAAACACATAAGGGGTTTTGCCTTCACGAGAAGTTACACTTTGTTCAAAGACATTGTTTTTTTTCCAAAAATCAAGTACTTCAGACGCCACAGTTGGCAAGTCAAGTCCTTTGTATTCAGTAAATTTTGCACTCATTTTTCGCTAACTTAAATCAATTTGCGAAAGTAAGGAATTTTTTTAGAGCATAATTCAAAATAATATTGAAATATAAAAGAATTACTGAATAAGTAAAAAACCACTCCTTTTTGCGTTAAGAAGTGGTTTTTCTCAAAAAAAATCTATTCTAAACTTTATTTTTATTAATTTCTAATATTTATAACAATCCATTTATTTAAAGTCCCATCATAAACAAGTTCAATTGTTCCAACACCAGAAGTTGCGGTAGCAGACCCTAAAGTATCGATATGATTTAATGGATTGGATGAATTCATATTATTGATTGTTAAATTTACTGGATTCGAATTATAAATTAATATATGCCTTCCATCTGTACCCCCACCAATACCTGATATAGTATAATTATGTGCTGCAGCTAATCTAAAAATAACAACATCAGTGTTAACGCCACTTAAATCAAAATTAAAATTGTCAAAATTTTGATTAGGAGCAACTGTTGCTATAGGTATACCAGCTATTTTATACTTAGTTGGTGAACTTGTATTGGTATTTGTTAGCTCATTGTTTTTTAACAATAAACCTTCACCTACCTTAATAGAAGTAATATCACCCTGAGAACAGTTACCTAAAAGATCTGTTGAAGTTGTTGTGTTATTTGTATTGGTTACCCTTAGATTACCTTGAACGTGAAGAGTTGCTTGTGGATTCGTTGTTCCAACACCAACTTGAGCATAATTTATATGTGAAGATAAAATCATCATTATGCTTACAATAAAGGAGTAGTATTTTATCATAATCATACTTTTTTAACATTAATAGTATAAAATTATTAAAATTTAATAGTATACTGAGAAATATCTGATACAAAACCAATAAAACAGATAAAATTCAATAACTAGAGTTAAAAAGTAAGTTAAAAACGATAAAAAACACTGTTAATATAGAAACTTAACTAAAAACTTCTTTTAAAATTTCGAGTGATTTCGGTTTTCTAAATCCGTCTAAATGAATGGCGTAATAATCCAAAATAATTTTCAAAATCAATTGGCGTTCCACACCCGTGAAAAGCTTTGCATTAGAATCAAAACGCAAATCAATAAGTTTTTTAATCAAAAGTGTTTCATGAGCTGTTAAACAACTTACCCCTTGAAAAGGCACAAAGACACCTTCTATCATTTCAAAAAATGGAAATTCATTTTGTGAGGATTGAGGATAAAACCCTAAAAACTTGGTAATTTGAAGCAACACAATTAAATGAAAATTAGCAATAGCGTCATGGGTATCTAACCAAAGTAATGCCGTTTCAATAAACTCGAAAAGGGATTCATTTTTTTCTTCTTCTAAAATACTATGATGTAAAATTTCGGATAGAAAAATAACAATCGTACTTTTTACAATATCTAATGGAATCGTTTGATAAGCATGTGCTAATTTAATTTCTTTAAAATGCTCTAATGTACCTTTGTTTTTATGTGTTGCTTCAATTTCTAGCAGCGTTAAAGGTTGAAAGTAACCAATTCGTTGGTTCGACTTCTTTGAAGAAAAAGCACTAGGCACAAAATAAGACTTTATGCCGTGATTTTGAGTATAACATTTTACAATTAAGCTTTTTTCTTGATATTTAATTGCACTAAGAACAATGGCCTTGGTTTTGACTAACATTTAACGAATAATCATTATTTTTTTTACCGTAGTTTCTGCTGCATCATCCGATGAAATAAAAATCATATAAACTCCCGAAGCTACTTTATATTTCCCAAAAGCAGTAGTGTCCCATTCCACTGTTCCTCCTTGAGAAGTGGTTTCAAACACCAAATTGCCTTCAATATCGGTAATTTTTAAATTCACTTTATCCATTAAACCGGCAATTTTTACTGTACCTGAGTATTCTGGTCGCACGGGATTAGGATACACATACGCATTTTCTAGATTTTCACTTCCTTTTGTTGAAGAACCTAAAAACGAAACTGTGCCTTTGTCGGTAGCAAAAAACACTTCTCCAGTTACCTCATCAATTTCAATATCCAGCACATTGTTGCTTGGCAAGGGCGAATTTTCTTTGGTAAAACGATGTAATGTTCTTTGCCCGTTACTACTTACATGAAAAACACCTGCATCTGCAATAGAAACCCATTTGTTATTTGAACCATCTACATAAATATCTTGAATAAACTGTTGGTAGAATAATTCCTGAGCTAAGTCGCCTTCTTGGATGACAATATTGGTAGCTGTTAATTCATTTTCAGACAAAAAACGATCAACATTACTCAGTATTCTTAATCCTTTATAGGTCCCAATCCATAATTGCCCTTTTTTATCAAC
Source organism: Flavobacterium indicum GPTSA100-9 = DSM 17447 (assembly GCF_000455605.1). NCBI lineage: Bacteria > Pseudomonadati > Bacteroidota > Flavobacteriia > Flavobacteriales > Flavobacteriaceae > Flavobacterium > Flavobacterium indicum. Next base: position 88,567 of record NC_017025.1, on the reverse strand, counting down.
GGCCACACAACGCACATCGTTATCGGGCAATCCTTTTTCTGAATTAATAACTATAGTTCTGTTATTGTATCTTTCATTAAACGCAATAACACCATTGAGAAAAGAAGCAATCCATTTTGTGCCGTTTTTATCAACCTCCATATTACCATAACGCTCATTTGTAGCATTTTGAATAGAAGAACTTAAATCATACGATTGCCAAGAACCATTACTTCGTAAGACTTTCAATGCTTTATTAACATAGGCATTTGTCATCCAAATATTTCCAGAATTATCTTGCACAAGACCATTAGGTCTGGTTGATTTATAATTTGGATCTGGAGCATAATATAAACTTTCTAAACCATTTGCTCCTGTATTGGTATGATCTAAAAGTGTAAAAACTGTATTATCTGTAATTTTTAATAACCCTTTATGATTAGAACATACATATTTCTCTTTTTTATTGAACGTATTTTCTAAAACAGTTCCTAAAGAAACAACATCTGTAAAGTTAGCTTTGTTTATGAAACTCCAGCCTAATGAACTTTTATAAGTACTAATTCCTTCGTATTTATAATCTGGAGCATACGTTCTATCGTACCCTCCATGCGTAATCCATAATTCATCAGACGTTTTTTTAATTTTAAAAGAATAATCTTCAATAGGACCATTGGGAGAAACATTTACAAAATTATTATTTGGAACAATATTAGATTCGTACAATCCATTTTTACTTGTTCCAATATACAATTTATCATTCACCACAGCTGCCCCAGTAAAAAAATCTGATACATTTGGAATACTATAAGTTATAGATTGCAAACTTAGATTTTGATCATAAACATGAACTTGATAATTAGCTTGAAAAACTAAATAATTAGAGGCGCTTTTTAACTTTTTCCCTGTAGAACCAAAAGTGCTAAATTGTTGTGCGGTTGAGCCAATAAATTTATATAAATTCATGTTTAAATTTGCTCCAACCAACTGATTATTAAAGGTAACCAAGCCAAGCCAATTTCCACTATTAAAAACAGACCATTGCGAATAATCATATATAAACGGATTGCTTAGTACTGCTTTTTTAATTCCTTGCGTTCTTGTAACCGCATAAATTTCATTATTAAAAACCGTGGTTTGTAACACATCTAAACTTTCACCCGAATTTCCTATGTAATACGTTTCGTCAACTTCCAGATTATTCAAATTATAAACTGTTATTCCGTATTGAGCAGAAACATATACTTTACCGTTATACTCGTAAAAATCATTAATCTTTTTATTATTAGGTGGAACTGGAACTTCAAGGATAATATCGGGTTTATTTATTACACTCCCATCTGGTTTAATAATAATAATTAACCCATTTTCATTTCCGATAAAAGTATGATTGGTAGAACTGTTAAATACAGCAGTCACCACTTCTGGTTTTACATCATTTATTGAAGTAAACGTTGCCAAGCCACCGCTCACTAACTCTTTTGAAAACAAAGAGTTTTTTGTAGCAGCAACCACTTTATTGTTTCCTGAGATAACATCCGTTATTTCTTTATATGAAAAATAGCCTTTCCATGGGTTCTGCTGTGCAAGTACAAGCATAGGAAGACAAACTGTTAATAATAAAGAAATTTTTCTCATAGCAATAGCGTTAATACCACAAATATAATACAAACGCATTTAATTTGAATTTATTGAGTTAATCCACTTTTTTTATTGCTTCTTTTTTCACTAAACCTTTTGAAAAATCAGAAAGATGTACTAAAAAATAGTTACCACTAGTTTGTTCTATATATACTTTTGTTCCTTCGTGAATTTTTCTAATGGTTTGTTTCTTATCTTTAGTAAGCATTAAAGTTTCGGAAGAAAACACAACACCAACTTCTGGATTTTTTACCTGTTTTTGGATAAAACTTAAAACAAAGAAACCAACAAAAAGTACTAAAGTAACTACTATTGGTTTTATATATCCCTGATTGTTTTTGTATTTATAGAGAATAATAAATGTTAACAAAATAAACGCTAAAACAATGGTAAAACCATTTAAAAAAATTTCGTAAGAAACCATTTTTGCTTTAACAAAGGCCAACCAATCGTTTGACGGTTTATACTCGATTTTATCTGTGGTATTTGCATAAGCAACAGCTAAATTGGTTTGAATTTTTTCGTCAAATGGCGCTCTTGCATTTGCTTTTTCATAATTGTATATTGCTTGTGGCAATTGTCCCATTTTAAAAAAACAATTCCCTAAATTATAATACACTTCGGCTGCTTCTACATTTAGTCCCTCTATTTGTTGATACAAATCGGCTGCTTGTTGGTATTCTCCTTTTTGATATAATAAATTTGCTTCTTTAAAATATACCTCAGCCTGAACTGCATCCGCAAAAGTTGCTTGAAAACCGAAAACAAGGAGTAAAAAAAATAACAGCTTTTTCATCGTTAAGTATTTTCAATTTGTTGAATACAATGTTTCACTTTTTCTAAATCTTGTTCCCTATTTATGTTTGAAACCGGTGCGTATTTTGCCATTTCACAAGATTGCAATAAATCCATAACACTTTGAATAATTTCATCTGATAGTTGAGCCTCTTTCAAAGTATTTACAACTACTTCTTTAGAAAAAGAAACTGAATTAATAGAAAATTTTTCGCAAAGATAGGCTTTTAAATTTTCCTCTAACGCGTTATAAAACAAATCTTTATGATGTAAATTATCTTCTAATTTTTGCACTGAAAAGATTGCTTTTTTAACTGATTTTGAAGTTGTCTTTTGTGTGTTTTTTGAAGAATAATCCGTTGTTTTCTTCTTTCTTAAAAACAAAACCAATGCAGCTAATATTGGAATACCTACCAAACTATAAAACAATTTTGTTCCAAAAAAGGAATTTGAATGCAAAGCAACGAATGAAGCTTCGGTAAAAATTGGCAGAATTGTTTTAGGTAATTTTGTATTGTTTTTTTGTAATTGAGAAATATACTTATCGCCTTGTGCAATAGTTAAGTTTATTTCGTCAGAAGAAATTGTTTTATACGATTTTGTTTGAATATCAAAATAACTGAATTGCTGCGGTTTCACTAAGAAATCGCCTTTATTTTGAGGAATAATCGTATATGAATCCGAAATTTTCCCCGACATTCCTCTTATACTTTCCTGGATTTCTTCTTTATGAATTGGTTCAAAAACTTCAAAATCTGAAGGCAATTTAGGTTTTGGAATCTCAAATAATTTTAAATTTCCTGTTCCAGAAACTACGAAATCCATCTGAATGGCTTCACCTGTTCTACTATCAAATTTATCAACAATTACCTCAAATTCAAAGGTACCAACAGCACCCGTAAAATTTTCGGGTTTGCCTTTTTCAGGTAACGGTTTAACAGTAATTGCTTTTACAGGTGTTGCAATTACTCTTCGAGCTGTTTCGTATTCAGGATCATTAAAAAAATCTAACTCACCTGTTGGATAAGCGATATTAAAATCTAAACTTAATGGATCAATAATTAAATTTCCTGTTTTTTGCGGATATAAAACAGTTCTTCTAAACAATTTAGTGTAGAATATACGTCCGTTTAAATTGATTTGTTCCCAGTTATTATTTCGTAAATCCTCAGTTTGACTCCAAAAATTATTGTATTTAGGAAAATTAATTTTATTTTCTTTTTCAATTTTATATTTCGGATTCAAATAAACTCGGTAACTTACTTCAATAGGTTCGTTAAGATAAGCCGTATTTTTAGACACTTCTGCTTCTATAAAAACTGGCGCATTTTTACCAACTATTGATTTGTTGGATGGGGATTCAACAGTAGAACTCCCTTCTCCTTTCACCGACTGATTTAATACATTAACAACGACAGGTTGTGATTTAAAAATTTTACCTCTGAACTCAACCATTGCAGAAGGAATTGTGAATTTTCCAGGTCTTGTGGCTTGAATAACATAAGAAAACTGTTGGCTTCCAGAATACGCACCATTAATTACATTTTCACTCTGACTCATCATGGGGCCATTTACTTGAAAACCTACTATTTTTGGAGGTATAAAATCATCTCCAACAGCATTAAATACAAAATCTAACCGTATTGCTTCACCTACTTTTAAGGTAGTTTTAGGCATACGAACTTCGAGTCGTGTTTGTGCTATACTACCGCACGACAGAACTAAAAATAAAACTAAAAATCTAAACTTCATCATCTTACCAATCTTTTTCTGTTTCAATTGTTTTTGTTCTTCCTTTTTGTGCATTAACTTTTTGTTGAACTCTTTTTTCATCTTTATTGATAGCATTCAAAATATTATCAATACGTTGTTTATTTGCTCCTTTAGGCTTTTTATTTTGTTGTTTTTGATCTTCTTTTTTATTGGATTGTTGTTTGTTTTTTTCTTGATTTTTCTTGTCTTTATTATTCTTTTCTTTGTTCTTATCGTTTTCTTTGTTCTTATTGTTTTCTTTATTGTTTTTATTTTGGTCTTTATTATCTTTATTCTGTTGGTCTTTATTTTTATTCTTTTTGTCTTTATTACTAGTGTTTTTTGGGGGATTTTTTTTCAACATTTCCTTAGCTAAAGCCAAATTATATCGTGTTTGTTCGTCTTTAGAATTTTTTTTTAAAGCATTTTTATAGGCCTCAATGGCTTTAGTATAATTTTTCTCTTGCATGTATACATTTCCTAAATTATGATAAGCCTTGTGTTTTTCGGTTTTCGTTTTTGCAGCTTCAATACTTGATAAATATTTATCTTTAGCTTCGTTGTATTTTTTAGATTTATAAATTGTATTCCCTAAATTGTAGGTAGCTTTATCTTTTGCTTCTTTAGATTTAGATTTAATCGCTCGAAGTTTTTCTTCTTTATTTGTTTCTTCCAAAGTTGTCTTATTTGCTTTTTCTTTTTGTTGCGAAAAAACACTTATCATTTGAAACAAAAACACTATGTAAACTAAAAACTTCATGCTTTTTTTGAAATTAATTTTTTAAAAGAATAGTTCTCGTTTTCCAACCAAAAAGTATCCAAAACAATTAATAACATCGCCATCAATAAAAACCATTGAAATTGAGATTTTTGTTGTGCTAATTGTTGTGCTTTAAATTCTGATTTTTTAACTTCTTCCAAAGCAGCTTTTATCTGTTCAACAACTTGGGCCGTTTGGTTCCCAACAATATATTTACCATCTGAATCGGCAGCAATAGCTTCTAATATCTTTGGGTTCAATTTAGTGATTACTACTTTACCTTCTCTATCTACTTTTAGCTGTGGCTCTCCATATTCATCAATAAAAGTAATGTTTCCGCCTGGTTCAGTTCCCATTCCAATTGCAATTATTTTCACTCCTTTTTCTTTAGCATAAGCTGCAATTTCACTACCACTTTCGTGATCTTCTCCGTCAGACAATAAAATCACTGCTTTACCTGAATTTGGATTGTCAAAAAAATCAACTGCAGTTTCTACAGCACTTTGAATAGCAGTTCCTTGCGAAGAAATTAAATCGGTATTAATTGTTTGCAAGTACATTTTTGCCAAAGCATAATCCGTTGTCATGGGTAAAACCGGGTGGGCGCTTCCAGCATAGGCAATCATTCCAATTCTATCGGTACCTAATTTAGAAATAGTTTGAACAATAATTTGTTTCGCTTTTTCTAGTCGGTTTGGCTTTACGTCATTACACAACATACTTTTTGAAACGTCTAATGCAAAAACCAACTCTACACCTTGAGCTTTAACCGTATCCGTTTCCGTTCCAAATTTTGGATTTACTAAGGCTAATATGACAAACAACAAGGCTAATATATAAATTACAAACTTTTGTTTTTTTCGTTTACTATTTCGATTTGCTGTAATTTTATGTAATGCCTTTTCTGAACCAAATTGTTGTTGTGCTTGTTGTTGCCAACGGACATAGAAATGCTGAAGCACCACACCTAACGGCAATAGTGCTAACAATAAAAAATAGATTGGTTTTTCAATATCAAACATTTATATAAAACTTTTAAACAGTGTTCGGTTCAGCACAAATTCAAGCACTAAACAAATTAAAGCAAACAACAGCCAAGGTCTGAAGTTTTCATCAAACTGAACGTGTTTTTCTTCCTTTATAATGGATTTTTCTAATTGGTCAATTTCTTTATATATTAATTCTAATTTTTCATTACTGTTAGCCCTAAAATACTTACCCTTAGTTATGGTTGCTATTTGTTTCATCAAAGATTCATCAATTTCTACCTTTTGAGGTTGAAAAACTAAATTACCAGCGGCATCTTTGGCAACAGGAAAATTGGCAACACCACTAGTTCCTACACCAATAGTATATACTTTTATTCCGTATTCTTTGGCAATTTCTGCGGCTGAAATAGGATCCAAACTCCCTACATTATTTACACCATCTGTTAAAAGTATGATTACTTTTGATTTAGCTTGACTTTCTTTTAAACGATTAATTGCAGTAGCTAATCCGATTCCAATTGCTGTTCCGTCTTGTAACACATATCCGTTATACTGAACTTCTGCCAAAGATTGCAATACCATTAACTTATCTGAAGTAACTGGTGTTCTCGTATAACTTTCACCAGCATATACGACTAAACCAATTCTATCATTTGGTCGATTTTTTATAAAATCTGCTGCAACTTTTTTTACGGCTTCTAAACGATTGGGTGTTAAATCAGTAGCCATCATTGAACCCGAAACATCCGTTGCGATTACAATATCGATTCCGTTTTTAAAACTAGTAAAATTTGATTTTTCGGTACTTCTTGGTCGAGCTAAAGCAACAATCATACAAATCAAGGCCAAAATTCTAAAAACAAATAAATACGGTCTCAAACGCACTTTCCAAGAAACAAACTCAACAGTTGTAAGAACCTGACTCATTTTTAATGTTGGAAATTGATATTTTTGAGTTTTCACATACCAATAAATCACTACTGGAATTAACAATAGTAACCAAAGAAATTCGGGATGCATAAATGAACTACTCATCATCTTCAACTAAAACAAATTCTATACTATTATTAATTCTATCCACCAATCCAGCAGCTTCTTTATCACTAACTTTATGAGAAATTGTAATAATCTGCTGGTTTTTATCATCATGTAAAATCACAGTACTGAACTTGTGATTTTGACTTCCTTTTTCATCATTAAAAGTGTATGTACCCACAACCAAATCTCCTACCACCCCTTTACTGTTTTTGAATTTTTTCATATCCATTTTAATACCCTTTGCATTTTGTTGCATCATTTCTCCTAATTCTCTATTTACCACATCATTCAACACAAAAGGCACAGAATCTTTATAAGCTATAGTTCTGAGGGTCACAGACAAATTATCACCCAACGTTTGCCATTCAAATGAGGCATAATTTTTAATTTCTGGACTTTTTATATCTGACTTAATTCGCGCTAAAATTTCAGGTGTTTCAATTTGAATTGGTGGATAACCATATTCAGAAGTAACCCATTCTCTTTTTTGATAATAGTGTGCATCTTTTCCGTTCCATTGTTGGTGTACATAATCTGCAATGTTTTGATAACCCAACAATACAACTGCTCCTAAAGTTGCCAAAAGAAAAGTTGCAACAGCTACAAATTGTCGAATATTTTTTTGCTTAAGCTTTCTTCTTTCAACTAATTTTAATGCATTTGCAACACGTTGTTCCTCATTCGACGTTGGCAATAAAGCATGAAATTCTGTAACGGCTTCAACAACTTTTTTCTTATCATTTAATACTACAGATTCTTCTAAATTTATTTTTGCAAATTTAGCTAAATCGGCATTTTGGAATATTTTTTCTAAGTTAGCTAAAGTGATTGTTTTTAGTTGGATTTTTTGTTCTAAAGCTTTGTTTTCAAGCCAAAGAATAAATTCATTTGTGGTGCTTTCAAGTGCTGGAATTTCTAGGGTAACATTAAAATATGTTTTCACCATTTCTGTAAGCTTGGAATAAAATGCTTTACTGTTTTTTTCTAAACCTTCTATTGCTTCAACATCTTGTTTAAATTTATCGAAAGGAGGAACATATTTTTCTGTTTTAGCTTCTTTGCGAAATTGTATCTTTTTTATTATCCAATAGGCTAAAAAAGCTATTGTAAAAACACCAAAAATTGCACTAATAATTTGAGGTGTAGTAATTTCATCATTATTTATTTTTTCCATTTCAGCTGCGATAGTTGCATCAGCTTTAATGTCGTACATTTTTTGTTTAGTGGTATCAACAACAACATCTGTTACTGTTAATTTTTGTTTATTAGTAGTTATTTTTTTCTTATTAAAAAGCACTTCTAAACTAGGAATGGAATAATTACCTGCATCAAATTGTGTTAGTCCATATTTTTTAACCAGTTGGGTTTGATTTTCAATTTTTATGGTATCAACGGGATAGCTTTGAATTAGTTCCAATTTTCCAATAGAGTCAGGTTCTGGAAAAACGACAAAATCGCTAGCATGAACTTTGGTTGTAAGCGTTAATATAGCTTCTTCTCCAATTTTAATAGTTTTTTTATTCAAAGCTGTTGTTGCTGTTTGAGCAAAACCCATTAAAGAAAACACAAAAAACAAAAACAACAATCCTCTTTTCATTATGCTCTCGATTTAAAATACGTTAATAATTTTAACACATAACTTTCTTTTGTATTGCTGTTTACAATACCCGCGCCACATTTAGAAAACACAGAAAAACAATAATTTTCATTTTGTTGATAGTGTTTTTTATAGGAATTACGTACTTTTTCATCAGAGGTATCAAACCAAGAATACTTCCCTGACTCTGCATCTAATACAGGAATTAAACCTAAATTGGGTATAGATTGCTCTCTTTCATCATAAATACGAATTCCGGTTACATCATGTTTTTTCGCTGCAATTTGTAATGCTTTTTCGTAATTTGAAGTCATAAAATCTGAAATTAAAAACACAATGGCTTTCTTTTTCATAATTTGAGCTACATATTCTAATGCAATAGTTATATTGGTTTTGTTGCTTTTAGGTTCAAATTCTACTAACTCACGAATGATTCGTAATACATGTGATTTTCCTTTTTTGGGTGGAATGTACAACTCTATTTGATCAGAAAAGAGTAACAAACCTATTTTATCGTTATTTTGAGTAGCCGAAAACGCCAAAGTCGCTGCAATTTCCGCCACTATTTCTCTTTTATCTTGTTCCGATGAACCAAAACTTTGTGAAGCTGAAACATCAACCATTAAAAGCATTGTTAATTCGCGTTCTTCTTCAAAAACCTTTACGTACGTTTCATTATTTTTTGCTGTAACGTTCCAATCAATGGCACGAACATCATCTCCATATTGGTATTGCCTCACTTCTGAAAATGTCATACCACGACCTTTGAAAGAAGAATGGTATTGTCCCGAGAAAAGATGATTGCTCAGTTTTCGGGTTTTAATTTCTATCTTCTTAACTTTTTTAAGTAGGTCTTTGGTTTCCATCTTTATTTTGTTTCAGGTTTCAGGTTTAATGTTAAACTAAGAGAACTTTAAACTTGAAACAAAAACTACGGTACTTGAACTTGATTTAATACTTTTGTAATGATATCTTCTGCAGTTATATTTTCAGCTTCAGCTTCATAAGTAATACCAATTCGATGACGTAGTACATCATACACTACCGCACGAACATCTTCCGGAATTACGTATCCTCTTCGTTTAATGAAGGCATAACATTTTGCTGCCAATGCTAAATTGATACTTCCTCTTGGCGAAGCACCATAATTAATTAAAGGTTTTAAATTTTCTAATCGGTATTTTTCTGGGAAACGTGTAGCAAAAATGATATCTAAAATATATTTTTCAATTTTCTCATCCATGTAAACTTGACGAACTAATTCCTGAGCGCGTTTAATTTGTTCCAAACTTACAACTGCATTTACAGTATTTAAACCCGATTGAAAACTCTGACGTATAATGGCTTGCTCGTCCTCCATTTTTGGATAATCCACTACAGTCTTAAGCATAAATCGATCCATTTGTGCTTCAGGAAGCGGATAAGTTCCTTCTTGTTCCACTGGGTTTTGAGTAGCTAAAACCAAAAATGGCGTATCTAATTTATACGTTGTTTCACCAATAGTAACTTGTTTTTCCTGCATAGCTTCTAACAAAGCCGATTGAACTTTCGCAGGCGCACGATTAATCTCATCAGCTAAAACAAAATTAGCAAAAACAGGACCTTTTTTAACTGAAAAAGCAGCGTCTTTAGGATTGTACACTAAAGTTCCAACCACGTCTGCTGGCAATAAATCAGGGGTAAACTGAATACGACTAAACGATCCATGAACGACTTTTGAAAGTGTGTTAATAGCCAATGTTTTAGCCAAACCGGGCATTCCTTCCAACAAAATATGACCTTGACCTAACAAACCAATCAACAATCGTTCAATCATGTGTTTTTGACCCACAATTGCTTTATTCATTTCAAAAGTTAACACATCTATAAATGCGCTTTCATTTTGAATTTTTTCGTTGATTGATGCAATATCTAAATTCGCTTGATTTACTTCCATGGGTATCAATTTTACAAGGCACAAAAATAAAATTTTCTATGTACGGTGCAAATTGAATTTTTTTTAGCAGTTTTGGTGTTAATACTCCGTTAAAACTACTGATTTTTTTAAGAATTTAAAATCGTTTTAAGAAATCCATAAAAAACTCAAACATAATTTTAAGAAATACTACTACGAATTGGTAATTAAGTTTTAAATAAAATTTTATTTTTTGCACATTAAACTTAACAAAGCTTTTACATAAACCCGTTATATTTTCAGAAAATTTACGTACTTTTAAGAAAAAATAAATTATGTCAATTTTACTATCTTCAGTCATAGTGGGCACCATGAATTGGGGTGTTTGGGGTAAAAACCTCAACACTAATGAGATGGAAAAATTAATCCTTCATTGTATTGAAAAAGGGTTAACTACTTTTGACCATGCCGATATTTATGGTGGTTACACAACAGAGGCCGCTTTTGGAAAAGCTTGGCACAATTTAAATATTCCTAGAGAAAATGTACAGTTTATCTCTAAATGTGGTATTAAATATGTGAGTGATGCTCGAGATTATAAAATTAAACACTACGATTACAGTAAAGAATACATCATTTGGAGTGTAGAACAATCTTTAATAAATTTAAAAACAGATTATTTAGACGTACTATTACTACATAGGCCAAGCCCTTTAATGCAACCAGAAATTATAGCTGACGCCATTACTGAATTGAAAATTTCTGGTAAAATTATCAATTTTGGTCTGTCTAATTTTACACCATCACAAACAGAACTAATTAGAAAACACACGGCTGTTACCTATAATCAAATTCAATTTTCAGCTACCCATTTAGAGCCTATGTTAAATGGCGAGCTAGATTATATGAATCATCATTGTATTAAACCGATGGCTTGGAATCCGCTTGGGTCTATTTATCGTGTAGATACACCACAAACTTTAAGACTAAAAAACGTATTAGGACAATTAAGCGAAAAATATAATGTTTCAGAAGATGTACTTCTTATAAAATGGATTATGCGTCATCCAGCACACATTAATCCAGTAATAGGAACTACTTCAATGGAAAGAATCAGTAGTATCGAACTTTTACAAACATTTGAGTTGGATTTAGAAGATTGGTTTGCTATTTGGGTAGAAAGCCAAGGCATTAAAGTTCCTTAAAAAGATAATAATTTACACAATCCAAATTTGATATTGATAAAGAGTTATGATAAACAAGCGATTGCTTATTAAGAACTTATTAGCTCATAATAATGAGAATAGCTTTTATGACAAAAAACGTCAACTAAATTTACATTCCAAAGAAGGAAAAGCTAAATTTTTAAAACATATTTGCGCGCTATCGAACTCTAATCCATTTAATAATTCTTATATTGTAGTAGGTGTAGAAGACGACACAAATGAGATTGTAGGTGATGATTTTTTTGATGATAGTAGAATACAAAATTTAGTAAATGCCTTTTTAGAAAATCCTCCGAAAATTTTATATGAAAACATCCCTTTTCCTAACTTACCCAAGGACAAAGTAGTTGGTTTAGTGACAATAAAACCTAAAAATAAAATTTCTTTTTTCAAAAAATCAATTCACACCATACCGGCACAAACTTCATTTGTACGGATAGGTAGTAATTCTTCACCTACCATTGAAAAAATACCGGTTTCAAAATCCAATGTAGAAGCTGTAATTAGCATTGAAAACAATTCAAGAAACAGCATTGAAAATACCCTTGACAGTGTACTCGATTTTATTACAATTCGTCATAAAGACCTACCTTGTCATTACAAGGTGTTTAGAGAGAATTTTGTAGTTTGTTGGGCTGGTCAAAAAAGAAAATTTAGAGAACAAACCTTTTTTTCAAGAGTTGACATTGAACTTGTAAATGAGCAAGTTAAATTATTTTATTCTAACCAAGATGATGTTGTAATAACTTATGACGAAAATAGTTTTCATATTACAGAATATGTACCCTTAGGTCTGAATGACAAAACCAGTTTTTATCCCTTAGAAAAAGTAACTTTTACCTTTTATGACAATGGTTATTATAAAATGGAAACCAAAATGTTATTTGAACCGCCTCAATACAATAAAAAACTATTGCATCATATCTACAATGCGACTTTAAACAACATACAAAAACTACAAAAAGGGCAACTAGTGGACGAAAAAGAAGTTTTAAATATTCCTTCAACCCTAATGCTCTGTTTTCTAAATGATTTTAAAGATGCTAAAGACAAATTAATAGAAGCAAAAACTGTTATAAAAAATTATAAAAATTCTTTAGCTTATGTTTATTTTAAAGAATCCCTTCGAATTTTGAGAAAGATGAAGTACAATTATTCTTGATTAGACAAGTACTCAATATCTTCTAGAAGTTGCTTTACATTTTTTACTCCTTCTTTTTTTTCGTCTAGTAAAGTTCCGTCATAAAAACCTCGAATTCTCCCCTTTTGATCAACCAAAACAAAATTTTCTGTATGCACCATATCATACAATTCTTCAGGTTTTCCTGTTTTAACCACTAAATAAGATTGTCGAGCAATTTTATAAATCTCTCTTTGATCACCCGTAACTAAATTCCATTTTTCATCAATCACACCTCGTTCTTTAGCATAACGTTTTAAAACCTCAACCGTATCTTCATCAGGAAAAACTGTATGTGAAAGCAATTTTACTTTTGGATTGTATTTAATTTGCTCTTGCAACCAAGTCATATTGGTGGTCATTTTGGGACAAATCGTTTGACAAGTGGTAAAGAAAAAATCGGCCACATAAATTTTACCTTCATAATCTTTATTTGTAATAACCTTTCCGTTTTGATTAATAAACTTAAAAGGTGCTATTTTATGGTTATAACCAATATGTTGCACGGTAGAATCTACTAATTCAGGATTTACATCTCTTGGAGTAATAATTGGCAAATTTTTTCTATTCATTAAACTATATATAGAAAAAAATATTGTCAATAATAAACATATAAAGAAAGTTACAAATACTTTATTTTTAAACATGGTAAAAAAAATTTAATACAAAAGTATAAAAACTAGTTTCTTGAATTAAAGAATTTAACAATTGAATATTTTTTTACTAAGTTTGTACTAACTAACCAACTACTAATCAAATGAAAAACATTTACTTAGCTGTTTTTTTCTTACTTTCAATTGTTGGATTTTCACAATTCAACAAAAACGCCCCATGGAATACAGCAAATGCAAACAACACAGCAACAACTTTTAATCAAGAAGTTCAAAATTTCAACGAATTTTGGAAAACAAGAGACAAAAACGTTAAAGGAAGTGGATACAAGCCCTTTAAGAGATGGGAAAGTATCTATGAAAATCAGTTAAATGATGATGGAACTATAATTTCTCCTCAACAATTATGGGAGGTATGGAGACAAGAAAACACATTAAAACAATCTAGAAGAACATCAAGTACTTTTGCTTTACCACCAAGTAATTGGCAACCTGTTGGACCTTTCACTCACACCAATACTGGCTCGTGGTCTTCTGGCCAAGGAAGAGTTAATGTTGTTGCAATTGACCCAACAAATCCAAATACTATATACATTGGAGCACCAGCAGGTGGAATATGGAAATCAACAAATAGTGGAACTACTTGGACTCCTTTATCAGATGAATTACCTCAAATTGGTGTTTCTGGAATAGCAATTGATCCAACCAACTCTAATGTAATTTATATTGCTACTGGCGATAAAGATGCTTCTGACACCTATTCTGTTGGTGTGTTAAAATCAACAGATGGCGGTTTAACTTGGAATACAACGGGATTATCATTTACCGGAACATCAAATTTTGCAGGAGATATTATTATACATCCAACAAACAATCAAATTATACTTTGTGCAACAAGCGCAGGATTATATCGAACAATAAATGGTGGAACAAATTGGACTGTTGAACAAACCGGTGATTTTTCTCAAGGATCAGTACGTTTTAAACCAACCGATCCAACAGTAGTGTATGCAACCACAAATAATCGATTTTATAAATCCACAAATACGGGTGATACTTTCACTAATATTACTTCCAATTTATCTTCTTCTGGAACAACAGGTAGAATGATTTTGGATGTAACTTCAGCTAATAGTGCGTATGTTTATGTTTTGAGTGTTGGTGTTAGTCCAAATTATGCATTAAACGGAATATATAGATCAACAGATAGCGGATCAACTTTTACAAAAACTTCTGGTACAACTGACATTCTAGAATCAACACAAGGTTGGTATGATTTGGCATTAGCGGTATCCGATACGGATGCTAATTTACTATTTACAGGTTGTTTGAATATATGGAAATCTACTAATGGAGGAGCTTCAGTTACTAAGGTAAACAACTGGAGTTCGCCAAGCTCAGCAGCTTATACCCATGCGGACATACATTTTTTACAATTTTTAAATGGTAAATTATATTGCGGAAGTGATGGTGGTGTTTATGTAAGTACAAATAATGGAACTAATTTTACGGATATTACTGCCGGATTACAAATTAGCCAATTCTACAGAGTATCTGTTTCCAAAACAACTGCGGGTAAAATGGTGGGTGGTTTACAAGATAATGGCGGTTATGCTTTTAGTAATTCTGCTTGGAAAAATTATTATGGAGCAGATGGAATGGACGCTGCTGTAAGTCAAGCCAACAGTAATGTATATTATGGATTCATCCAAAATGGAAGTTCAATGTACATTTCAAATAATGCAGGAAACAGTATTTCGGGAAGTGTGGCTTCTCCGGGAGGAATTGATGGAAATTGGATTACCCCTTTACGAGGAGACAGCCAAGGAACTATGTATGCAGGATATGATGCTTTATACAAACTTGTAAATGGAAGTTGGATTCAACAAAACATTACGTCGCTAGGTACTGGTAATTTAGAATCTATAACAATTGATCCTTCTAACGATACTATTATTTATGTAGTAAATGGCACTAGTTTGTATAAAAGTACCGATAGCGGTTTAAACTTTACTACTGTTTATACGGCAACTTCAAATATTACATCTGTAGCAGTTCATTCTTCTAACAGCAGTATCGTTTATATTACAACCAGCGGCACAACAGGTAATGCATTCAAATCTACTAATGGTGGAACTTCTTTTTCAGTTATTGCAACAGGATTACCTGCTATTTCTAAAAACATAATTGTTCACCAAGGCAGAAACACTGAAAATCCTTTATATGTTGGAACTTCATTAGGTGTGTATTACATTGACGACTCAATGACAACATGGCAACCATTTGATACTAATTTACCAAATGTACCTGTTCGTGATTTAGAAATAAATTTAGAAGACAATAAAATTATTGCAGCTACTTATGGAAGAGGTATATGGCAATCAGACATTCCTGTACAAATTCCTCCTACAGATGTGAAGTTTTTATCTGTAAACAATCCTACTTCAACTATTAATTGTGGCACATCTGTTAATCCACAAATTACCGTTAAAAACGGAGGAACAACAACAATAAACTCTTTAGTTATCAATTACAGTATTGATGCCGTTCCCTATTCATACAATTGGTCTGGATCAATATTAGCTGGCGCAAACCAAACAATTGATTTACCTACATTTACCACTACAAGAGGTTCTCACAACATTAATGTAACAGTAACTACAGCTGGAGACGCCTATAATGATAATAATGCTGGAACAACTCCATTTTATGTAAATGATGCTGGAACAGTTGGTGTAATCAATTCATTTACATCTGCTTCAGATGAATTAATTACTATCAATGAAGGTGGAAATGGTTGGACAAGAGGCAATAGAACATCTGGATTATTAAACACTGCAGGAAATACAGCTTATGTTACAAATACTACAGGAAATTATGCAAATAGCGTAAAAACCCACATTATTTCACAATGTTACAATTTAAGTACTGTAATCAATCCAACAATAAATTTTAAACTTGCTTATGATTTAGAATTAAATTGGGATGTAGTTTATGTAGAATACAGCACAAATTTTGGAGCTACTTGGAATCTATTAGGATCAATGGGAGCTGGATGGTACAATAGTAACAGAACGCCAAATACAACAGGAACAGATTGCAATAACTGTCCTGGAGGACAATGGACAGGAACCAATACTACTTTAACAACTTATACCTATCCATTAACGGCTTTAAACAGTGAAACTAATGTAATATTTAGAATTGTTTTCCATTCAGATGAAGGTGTAAATCAATTAGGAGCAAATGTAGATGACTTTGTGATTACAGGAACATTATCAGCAGATAGTTATAAAATGAATCAAATATCTGTTTACCCTAACCCGTCAAATGGTTTAGTTACAATTTCAACTGGTGATGTAACTTTAACTTCAATAGATGTATATGATTTAACTGGAAAGTTAATATTAAAACAAAACAAGTTTAATTCTAACAACAATTTAACAACAATTGATTTGTCAAATGCCGCTGAAGGTATTTACTTTGTAAAACTATCTTCAGATAACAATTCAATAGTTAAACGTATAATTAAAAATTAATTTTAATGAATAACAGAATTTTTAAGGGAAGTTTAGGCTTCCTTTTTTTAGCCACAGCAATTTATAGTTGCAAATCGAAGCAACAAACTGTTCAAGCTGTTCCTAGCAACAATGTTGGGATTCAAACACAATTTATGGACAAAAACATTAGTCCATCACAAGATTTCTTTAATTATGTAAACGGGACTTGGATAAAAAACACCGAAATTCCTGCAGACAGAACACGTTGGGGTAGTTTTGACGAATTACGTAAAAATACCGACGATGATGTAATGGCTATTTTAAATGAGGCAGTTGCTAATAAAAATTTAGATCCAAAATCAGATCAAGCAAAAGCCGTTAATTTATATAAAACCATACTTGATACCGTTGCAAGAAATAAAGCAGGAATTAATCCTATTAAACCTTATTTAACAAAAATAGACGCTGTAAAATCTAGTGCAGATGTTATGGCTCTTTTAACAGAATTTCGTGCGGAAGCAAGCTTAGGATTTTTTGGTTCGTATGTAGGTGCAGACGCTAAAAACAGCAACAGACATGTAGTTTATGTTGGCACAGGAAGTTTAGGTTTACCTGATAGAGATTATTACGTTTCGGATTCGCCAGACAATAAAGAAAAGAGAGAAAAATATGTTTTACATGTTTCTCGAATGTTACAATTTTTAGGAGAAGACAGTGCCACTTCAAAATCTAATGCTGAAAAAATATTAGCTTTTGAAACTTCATTGGCCAAACCTACATTAGATAGAGTAGAAAGAAGAGACAGAAGAAAAACATACAACCCAATGTCTGTTTCCGATTTACAAAAATTATTTACTTCCAACAATTGGGACACTTATTTCCAAAAAATTGGTTTACCAAAATTAGATTCAGTAGTTGTTTCACAACCAAAATACTTAACTGAACTAGACAAAATATTTAAAGAAAATCAGGTAGATTCATGGAAAGCATATATGCGTTGGACCTTATTAAGAGGAGCTGCTGACGAATTAACAACTACTATTGAAAAAACAAATTGGGAATTTTACAGCAAAACTTTAACTGGTGCAATTAAACAAAGGCCAGCAACTGAGAGAGCTTTAGCTGATGTAAACGGTGTATTAGGCGAGGCTTTAGGTAAATTATATGTGGAAAAGAAATTTCCAGCAGAAGCAAAACAAAAGGCAGAAGCAATGATTGCTAATGTTTTCAAAGCATACGAAAATAGAATTAATAATTTACCTTGGATGACTCCTGCAACCAGAGTAAATGCAATAGGAAAATTAAAAAAATTCAGAGTAAAGATTGGTTATCCAGATAAATGGAAAGATTATAGCGACTTAGTTATAAAAAGTCCTGAACAAGGAGGTAACTTATATGAAAACAACATTGCCATAAGCAAATGGAATAACAAGAAAAATTTAGAAAAATATGGCAAACCAGTAGATAAAGAAGAATGGGGAATGTCTCCACAAACTGTAAATGCTTATTATAACCCAACAAATAATGAAATAGTATTCCCAGCTGCTATATTACAACCTCCCTTCTATGATTATAGAGCTGATGAGGCAGTAAATTATGGTGGAATTGGTGGTGTAATTGGTCATGAAATTTCACATGGTTTTGATGATTCTGGATCAAGATACAACGCAGAAGGAAATTTAATCAATTGGTGGAGTGAGGAAGATTTAAAACAATTTACTCAATTAGGTGGAGCTTTAGCTGATCAATATTCTGCTTTACAACCCTTACCAGGCATTTATGTTGATGGAAAATTTACTTTAGGTGAAAACATTGGTGACTTAGGTGGTGTGAATGCTGCATATGATGGTTTGCAAATTTATTTAAAAGAAAAAGGCAATCCTGGTTTAATTGATGGATTTACTCCTGAGCAACGTTTCTTTATTTCATGGGCAACTATCTGGAGAAGTAAAATGCGTGATGAAGCAATAAAAAATCAAGTTAAGACCGACCCGCACTCACCAGGTATGTACAGAGCATACGTGCCTTTACAAAATATAGAAGCCTTCTACAAAGCTTTTAACATTGAACCTGGAGATGGAATGTATTTAGCTCCTGAAAAACGAGTAAAAATTTGGTAAAATTAGAAACCCGCAAAATTCTGCGGGTTTTTTATATCTTTATAATTATAAGGCATATTAAATTAACCTTATAAAAAACAATTTGTTCTATTTACAAGTAAAAATCTCGTAAATTGTGTAAAAAAATAATTAATGTTAGAAGTCAAGACTAAAAAAGAAGCTTTAATTCATACTTTTATACTAATTTATTTTATAAACTTAGTTTTATATAGTCTATGTTCTATTTTTAATATAACATTAGGCGAAAGTATTTTTTGGTTCATAAGAATACCAATTCTTTTAATACTTTATTTTATTTCTGGAAAAAAAAACACACTTTATATAATAGCCTTATTATTTTATCAATTTGCATCAATGATTTTTGCAACGAGCAATCCTCATAATTTCATTATTGGTAGTGTTTTGTCTGTAGGTTTTAAATTTTTATTATTGTTAATTTTAATTCCTTTTCTTAACAAAGAAAATCGAGTTCCGATAGGAATTGCTTGTTTGCCTTTTTTTATTATTTACTTGTATTTAATTGAATTAGTATTACATTCCCTTGGAGACTCATTATTTATATGGATTATAAATGCTTTTATTACTTCAATAATAGGTGGCATTGCTATTATTAACTATAACAACAACCATGATTTAAAAGGATATTGGCTTTTAATTAGTGCTATTTTGTTCATAATACAAATTGGTGCCTTTTTTATAAATAAATTTTACATAAAAAGTGAAGCCATTTATCAAATGGTTATCTTTTCTTATGGCTTATCACATTTTACTTTTTATAAATTTATGATACTAAAAGAGCAAGAAAAAAGCCCAACATAAAATGGCGTTTTATTTTATTCAGAAACCCATTTAAACCCTACTCTTGGTATATTTTCAATAGCAAAATTTGGTTCTTCTTTAATTATTTTTCTTAGTCGAGAAATAAACACATCTAAACTTCTACCCAGAAAATAATCATCACTTCCCCACAGTTCCATTAATATCTTTTCGCGTTTTAATACTGTATTGGGATGATCTAAAAATAATTTTAACAGTTGTGCTTCGCGTTCGGTTAATGTTGTTTTTGAATCTTTATTTTTTATCAAATAATTTTCTGGTTCAAATGTAAAGTTACCAAATTCATAAACCTTTTTCAATGGTTTTTCTGCTGTTTTTTGACTACGAGTGAGAAAAACTTCAATCTTTAATATTAATTCTTCGATAGAATAGGGCTTTACTAAATAATCATCGGCACCCAATTTTAAACCTTTAATTCTATCTTCTTTCATCGTTTTGGCTGAAAGAAAAATAATTGGAATTTCTTGATTTTTTTTTCTAATATTTTCCGCAATTTCAAAACCATCCATATCGGGCAACATTATATCTAAAACTACAATGTCAAAAGTATCTTTACAAAATGTATCAAACCCATTTTGCCCATTATTACAATGTGTTACATCAAAATATTGTTCTAAATTATCAGCTGTTAAAAAAGCTAATGTTTCATCATCTTCAATATATAAAACTCTTTTCTTATTCATAATCATGAATTAAAATTTGCACTGTAATTCCTTTATCAATATTATTCTGAATGGTGATTTTCCATTGATGCATGTCGCATAATTTTTTTACATAGGAAAGACCAATTCCAAAACCTTCAATTTCTTTACTATCTTCTCTGGCCACCCTATAAAACTTATCAAAAACGAAAGATAAGTCTTTTTCTGGAATTCCCGCGCCATTATCCTTAACTTGTATGGCTAACTTTCCATCCATTTCTTTGACTTTCATTTTTACCTCTGGTTCTGTTCCTGAATATTTAACGGCATTATCTACTAAGTTAAATATCATATTATAAAAATGGAATTTATCCGCCTTAATTTTATAATTTTTTTTGCAATCAATTTCTATTTCAATGTTTTTTTCAAATTTTAAAAACACATTTTCTTTCACTAACTCCAATACAGGTAATAACTCAAATTGTGATTTTTCGATAAAAGATTGTTTACTTTCCGTTTTGGCAACATATAATATCTTCTCAATATGTTGATTAAGTTTATTTGACTGATCAATAATAATTTGATTGTACTTACTTAATCTTGGATTATTTTTAATTTCAGGTTGATTTTTAGTATAATTTGACGCAATTAAAATAGAAGCCAATGGTGTTTTAAATTCGTGCGTCATATTATTAATAAAATCTTTTTGTAACTCCGTGTATTTTTTTTGCTTCAGCATTAATAAAACCGAATAAACATAGATGATTAAAACCAAAAACAAAACACCTGTAAAGACCCAATATTGCTCTAAATTTTTAAAATAATTTTGTTTTATTTCTGGAAAATGAATCGCAAAATAATAGGTATAGTCATTGTTTTTAGTAAAACACGTTTTACATTTTATAGGTTCTTTTTCACCTTTACTAGAAATATAGCTTCCATAAGCCATTTCATTTGAAGTACAATTGTAAACCGCATATTCAAATGCTAAATCTAATTTCAATCGTTGGAATTCTTCTGTCAAATAATGTTCAATAATTGTACTCTCAAATTCATCATCTACATTAACAATATAATAATTATCGGACTGTTTCTTTACCTGATCCGTGACTGTTAAACCCGAGTTTTTATCGCGATACACTTTTTCTAAAACATCTTGTAAAGTAAAGAAGATTTTATCTTCTGTTTCATTTTTTTCCAGTTTATAGGCGTTATTAATTAAGAGCAATTGCATGATAATAACCCCTACAATAGCTAGAAATCCTATTACTATAACTATATTTAATCTTGATATTTTCATTTATTAATTAACTAATTATTCAGCGATATTATTACAAATAATTCAACAAATTTAACCATTAACAACTCATTAACACCATAAAAACAACTGATTAACAGAAAATACTAAATTTGTTATTACATTTGCTTAAAACAAAATTAAAAAATATACACAATATGAAAACTATTAAAATTTTAGCATTTGCATTATTTGCTTCAACTGCGGCTTTTGCTCAACAAGCAGAATCTAAACCTGCAACTATTCAAGTAGCACCACAAACACCTTCTCAATTAAAATGGGAAAAAGATGCTCATGAATTTGGAACTATTGAAAAAAACAAACCTGTTTCTTATGAGTTTACTTTTACTAACACAACTAAAAAAGATGTGTTATTAACTAACGTAAAAGCATCTTGTGGTTGTACAGCTACAAACTACACTAAAACAGTTATTAAACCAGGTGAAAAAGGAACTGTAACTGCTACTTATAATGCAGCTACTCCAGGGGCTTTCCACAAAACAGTAACAGTAACTACAAGTGAAGAAAACACTACTCCTAAAATTTTAACAATTAAAGGAACTGTTAAAGCGGATGAAACTCCAGCGCCTGTAACAAAATAATTCAGTTGTTTTTATTATATTTAATCCCGGTAAGGCTTTACACTTATCGGGATTTTTTTATGAATAAAGTTATCATCAACTCTCCCTTAGGATTTACCTTGATTGAAGGTGATGAATTGGGGATTTCTAAAATTTCGGTTACTTCAAATGAAGAGGAATTATCCACTATAATACCTGACGCATTAACAACTGCAGTAACTCAATTAGAAGAATATTTTTTGGGTAAGCGAACACATTTTGATTTTAAATTGAATCCATCGGGAACAGAATTTCAAAAAAAAGTTTGGAAGGAATTATTAAAAATTCCATTTGGAAAAACTGTTTCCTATCAAGAAATTACCAATCAATTAGGAGATCCAAAAGCAATCAGAGCAGTAGCCAATGCCAATGGCAAAAACCCATTATGGATTGTAGTCCCTTGTCATCGTGTTATTGGTTCCGATGGTTCATTGACCGGTTATGCTGGTGGACTATGGCGAAAAAAATGGTTATTGGACCATGAAAACCCAGTCAAACAACAAGTTTTGTTTTAATATATTTTCTTACATTTGTATAATTCTTTTTTAAAAAAACATGAGAATACTTAAAAAAATAGCAAAATGGTTTGTCATTGTATTGGCGAGTACCATCCTTTTAATGTACATATTTGATGTAGATTACTTATTACGTGCTGTAAGAACCATCTATTTTAAAGGCTATGTAACTGCCTTTTTAGAAGATTATAAAGAATTCCCTAATCGAACGATAAAAAAAGGAACCGCTCAACCATGGGCTTTAACAAAAGACTATAATCAAATTGCTGCAACCGAAAAATTAAATAAAACACACCAAGAACTGCAAACCATTGCATATGTTATACTAAAAAACGACAGTATATTTCATGAAAGTTATTTTGACGGCTTCACTGCAAATTCAAAATCCAATTCGTTTTCAATGGCCAAAAGTGTAGTTTCGGCAGCTTTAGGAAAAGCTATAATGCAAGGTAAAATTAAAAGTTTAGACCAAAAAGTAACCGATTTTTTTCCAGAATTAAAAGGAAAATATGCCAAAGAAGTAACAGTAGGTGATTTATCTTCAATGGCGTCTGGATTAAGTTGGGATGAAAAATATTACAGCCCTTTTTCAATTGTAACACGCGCTTATTTTGATGATGATTTAAAAAAGGTGATCCTAGGTCTCAACGTTAAAGAAAAACCAGGACAGTCTTTTAACTATTTAAGTGGTGCAACCCAACTTTTAGCCATGTGTATTGAAAAAGCAACGGGTGAATATTTATCAGATTATGTTTCTAAATCGTTTTGGCAACCTATGGGTGCAGAAAACGATGCCTTGTGGCAATTAGACCACGAACCTGATGGTATTGAAAAA
The DNA here is from genome assembly GCF_000455605.1 of Flavobacterium indicum GPTSA100-9 = DSM 17447. Taxonomy (NCBI): domain Bacteria; kingdom Pseudomonadati; phylum Bacteroidota; class Flavobacteriia; order Flavobacteriales; family Flavobacteriaceae; genus Flavobacterium; species Flavobacterium indicum. Next base: position 64,740 of record NC_017025.1, on the reverse strand, counting down.
GCCTATTGTTGTATTGCAAGTAACGCTAGAGATTTTGCGCGTTTTGGAAAATTATACAAACAACACGGTAAATGGAATGGACAACAATTGTTAGACTCTACATTTATTGCAAAATCATTACAACCACGATTTAAAGAAAGTCCAGAATATGGTTACGGATGGTGGTTACACCAAATAAATGGAAAAAAACTATTCTATATGCGTGGTCATTTAGGTCAATTTGTAATTGTAATTCCAGAAGACGATCTAATTATCGTTCGTTTAGGACATTTAAAAGGAAAACAAACCCAAACCGACCCCCATAGCAATGATTTATACATTTATGTTGAAGAAGCCTATAAAATGCTTGAAAAACGTAAAAAATAACACTTAACCTATGCTTGATTTAATTCAATTAGAAAACATTTTATTTTTAGACATTGAAACGGTTCCTGAATTTGAAAATTTCAATTCTCTAGATTCCGATTATCAAGAATTGTTCGCACAAAAAACAGCTTATCAACGAAAAGATGAAATAACAGCGGAAGCGTTTTATGAAAGAGCTGGAATCTGGGCTGAATTTGGAAAAATAATTTGTATATCTGTTGGCTATTTTACTTTTAAAAAAGGAGAAAAACAATTTAGAGTAACGACATTTCACGGAGAGGAAGATAAAATTTTACAAGATTTCGCTAATTTAATCAACAATCATTTTTCTTTGCCTGTTCATTTGATGTGTGGTCATAATGCCAAAGAATTTGATTTCCCATATATTATAAGAAGAATGTTTATTCACGGTATTAAAGTACCCAATAAACTAAATATAATGGGTAAAAAACCTTGGGAAGTTCCACATTTAGATACCATGGAATTATGGAAATTTGGCGACTATAAACATTTTACTTCTTTAAAATTATTAACTAAAGTATTAGGCATTCCTTCACCAAAAGACGATATAGACGGAAGTGAAGTCGCAAAAGTATATTACATTGACAAAGACATTGACCGAATCATTACGTATTGTGAAAAAGATGTAGTAGCAGTTGCACAAGTAATTTTAAGACTACGTGGGGAAAAATTACTTCAAGAAGATCAGATTTTAAAAATATAAATAGTTGATATTTGAAACCTTAGTCCTTCTAAGGTTTTTTTTCGTTTATAGAATAACTACCTTTGCAAAAATTTTTTAACATGAGTTTCGAAAAAGAAATCGCACGTAGAAGAACCTTCGGTATCATTTCGCACCCCGATGCGGGTAAAACAACTTTAACTGAAAAGTTACTTTTATTTGGTGGTGCTATCCAAGAAGCAGGAGCCGTAAAAAGTAATAAAATTAAAAAAGGAGCTACTTCCGACTTCATGGAAATTGAGCGTCAAAGAGGAATTTCGGTAGCAACATCGGTATTAGCTTTTAACTATAAAGACAAAAAAATAAACATTTTAGATACGCCTGGTCACAAAGACTTTGCAGAAGATACTTTTCGTACCTTAACTGCTGTAGACTCCGTAATTGTAGTAATCGACGTAGCTAAAGGGGTGGAGGAACAAACCGAAAAATTAGTAGAAGTATGCCGCATGCGTAACATACCTATGATTGTTTTCATCAACAAATTAGACCGTGAAGGAAAAGATGCGTTCGATTTGATGGACGAAGTAGAAAAAAAATTAGGTTTACATGTTACTCCGCTAAGTTTCCCTATAGGTATGGGTTATGATTTCCAAGGGATTTATAATATTTGGGAAAAAAACATCAACTTGTTTGAAGGCGACAGTCGTAAAAATATTGAAGAAACCATTGCATTTAGCGACATTAACAGTCCGGAATTAGAAAAAATAATAGGCGAAAAACCAGCCAACAAACTTCGTGAAGAATTAGAATTAGTTGAAGAAGTGTATCCTGCTTTTGACAGAGATGCTTATCTAACTGGTAAATTACAACCTGTATTCTTTGGTTCGGCTTTAAATAACTTTGGAGTACGCGAGTTATTAGATGCATTCATTGAAATTGCACCACAACCCAAACCCAAAGAATCAGACACCCGTTTAGTGCAACCCAACGAAAATAAATTCAGTGGATTTGTGTTTAAAATTCACGCGAATATGGATCCAAAACACCGCGACCGTTTAGCGTTTGTAAAAATTGTATCGGGTGTGTTTGAACGCAACAAACCTTATCTGCATGTACGCCATGGGAAAAACTTAAAATTCTCAAGTCCAAATGCGTTCTTTGCTGAGAAAAAAGAAATCGTAGACATCTCTTATCCAGGTGATATTGTAGGTTTACACGATACCGGAAACTTTAAAATTGGCGATACCTTAACCGAAGGCGAAATTATGAATTTCAAAGGTATTCCAAGTTTTTCACCGGAGCACTTCCGTTATGTAAACAATGCCGACCCATTGAAAGCCAAACAATTAGAAAAAGGCTTAGACCAATTAATGGACGAAGGTGTTGCCCAATTGTTTACCATTGAAATGAACGGCAGAAAAGTAATTGGAACTGTTGGTGCCCTTCAATACGAAGTAATTCAATACCGTTTAGAGCACGAATACGGCGCTAAATGTACCTACGAAAACTTCCCGGCTTATAAAGCGTGTTGGGTATTACCCGATGATCCAAAGAACGAAGAATTTGCCGAGTTTAAACGTGTAAAACAAAAATTCTTAGGTCACGACAAACACGGACAGTTGGTTTTCTTAGCGGATAGCGATTTCTCTATCCAAATGACCCAATCTAAATATCCAAGTGTAAAATTATATTTCACATCCGATTATCATAAAAAAGAATAAGGAGCACAAGTATAGCATTTCATAACACATACACACCCGTGTTCCGTTATACAAAAAAGGTTGTCTAAAGCAGGACAACCTTTTTTTGTGCCGCTCCACCCGGGGCTATACTTGACGTGTTGAATTTCAAACACGCTAGCCAATAAAAAATTATACTATAGTGCTTTACTATGAAATTTGAAATGTGTTTGCTTTTGCAGTATATTAGGAAATATATACAAGCTTTTTTATAACTACGTTTTGAAAAATAGCTATAAAACAACAAATATCACGTTAAATTTTCCAGCAGAAAATCTTATCTTAGCAAGAAATAATACCGCGATCAAGAAGTCGCCTCTGTGCCAAAGCCTGGGAACACTAAATACAATAGTACCGAACCAAGCGTACGGACAAAAACAAAGAAATAAAATGACACCTTTAAAATTACACTCAAGCAATAGTATTGATATTTTTTCGGCAGAAACTAAAACTGTTCTTGAATTGCCTTTTGTGGACGAAGGTATAAGTGCTGGTTTTCCTTCTCCCGCATTAGATTTTATAGATATTTCTATTGACCTTAATAAGCATCTTATTAAACATCCATCTGCTACATTTTACGGAAGGGTTAAAGGCGTTTCGCTTATAAATGCAGGTATTAACGATGGTGATTTACTAATAATTGATCGAAGTTTAGAACCTATAAACGACAAAATTGCCGTTTGTTATATTGATGGAGAATTTACGGCCAAACGTATTAAAATTACGAAAAATGAAGTTTGGCTTATTCCAGAAAATGAAGATTACCAACCAATTAAAGTAACCGAAGACAATAATTTCTTAATTTGGGGAATCGTTACTCACGTTATCAAATATGTATAAAAAATGTTTGCATTAATTGACTGTAATAACTTTTATGCTTCTTGTGAGCGCGTTTTTCGTCCAGATTTGAACGGAAAGCCAATTGTTGTGCTTTCAAATAATGACGGTTGTGTAATAGCGCGAAGTAACGAAGCTAAAGCTGTTGGAATTCCAATGGGTGCTCCAGCATTTAAATACGAAAAGTTTTTTAAACAACATGATGTAAACGTTTTTTCAGCAAATTTTGCTTTATATGGCGACATGAGCAATCGAGTAATGACAATACTTTCAGACTATTCGCCCGAAATGGAAATTTACAGTATTGACGAATGTTTTTTAAAATTCAAGGGGTTCGAAAAGCATTTTAATCTGCAAAAGCATGGAGAAGAAATGCGTTATAAAGTAACTAAATGGACAGGAATACCTATAAGCGTGGGGATTGCTCCCACCAAAACACTTTCAAAACTTGCCAACCGTATTGCCAAAAAATTTCCGAATAAAACAAATGGTTGTTATAGTATCGACAACGAAGAAAAACGTATCAAAGCTCTTAAATGGTTAAAAATAGAAGACGTATGGGGAATTGGAAGACAACATGCCAAACGACTTAATGCTCATAATGTAATTACAGCATATGACTTTACACAACTTTCGGACGATTGGGTAAGGAAAAATTTAGCCGTGGTTGGACTTCGAATAAAACACGACTTACAAGGCATTCCAACACTTGATCTCGAAGAAACGCAAGCGAAAAAAAACATTGCAACTACGAGAAGTTTTGAAACCAATTATACAGAGTTTGAAGATCTTAATGAACGCATTTCAACCTTTGCAAGTGCGTGCGCAGAAAAATTAAGAAAACAAAAATCTTGTTGTAATTCTATAATGGTATTCATTCACAGCAATGGATATAGAAAAGATTTGCCTCAATACAGCCGAAATATTAGTATTAAATTACCATTTCCAACTAATTCAAGTATTGAATTGGCAACCTTTGCCAAACAAGGATTGAGAAAAATATTCAAACAAGGTTTTGCTTATAAAAAAGCTGGAGTAATTGTACAAGATTTTACACCTGAAAGGGTGGAACAAACCTTACTTTTTGAAAGTCGAAATGAGCGGCATATTCCATTAATGCAAGCTATTGATAAAATAAATTCAAATTTTGGACAACATAAAGTACGTCTCGCTTCACAAGACCAAAAACGTGTATGGAAAATGAAACAGAAGAAATTATCACCTTGCTATACCACAAGATTAAGTGACATCATCACCATAAATGTTTAGCGCTATGTGTTTCCACTCCAAACAATCTAAATCGGCACAAGAATTAAAACATCGTTTTAAAGCCAATTTCAAAGATGAAAAAGGGTTTACACCATCTGTTTATAACGGATTTCAATTTCCAAAAACACCTATAATTACAAACAAGCAGCCAAATGAAATTCAACTGTTCAGTTGGGGTTTACTACCATTTTGGGCAAAAGACGATACGATAAAGAAAAACACTTTAAACGCCAGAATAGAAACCATACACGAAAAACCAAGTTTTAGAAATATAGTAAATAATCGTTGTTTAATACTGGCGGATGCTTTTTACGAATGGAAATGGTTAGACGATAAAAGAAAACAAAAATATGAATTAACATTACCAGAAAATGAACTTTTTGCATTTGCAGGGCTATGGAGCGAATGGATTGACAAATCCACTGGGGAAATTATCAATACCTATACTATTTTAACCACTGAAGCAAACGAACTAATGAGCAAAATACACAATACAAAAAAACGTATGCCTATTATTCTTTCTGCAGACAAGGAGCAAAATTGGCTAAACGGACAAGAATTGATCATGCAAAATGACAGATTAAAAGCGATAGAAATATAAAACTGCACCTAAAAGTAGTTTGGCACATTAGTTTTAAAAAATAAAAGAAAAATAGAATTTACAAAGGAAACAATTTTACCAAATTTAGTTTTTATATTTAGTTTACTAAACATTATAAGTAAATAATCAAATTTAAACAGTTCAATTATTTTATCTCTAATTGGAATTGGTGCTACAGTACTTTTTTATAATCAAAATAGCATTTCAAGTAAATTAATATACATTTTAATATAAAAACAATTATATCCAAAATGTTAGTTGTTACACAACAACCATTTATTAAAAAAAATTACAATAGTTACTACTTCTGTCTCTTATTGAAGCAATTTGGAGTGAATTTCTTTAGTTAAGATTTATACAAACAACAAGAGCACCCTTTTGGGTGCTCTTTTGCTTAGTATTTACTAAGAGGGTATTCTTAACTTAACTAATTTATTTTTTTACAATTAAGAACTCTGAACGTCTGTTTTGTGCATGTTCTTCTTCAGAACAGTTTGTGCAAGAAACTTTCGGTTCAGTTTCTCCCATACCTTTGCCTGAGATACGTTCTTTTGCAATACCTTTTGAGACGATGTATTGTACCGTAGCCTTAGCTCTTCGGTCGGATAATCTCAAATTGTAGCTGTCGCTTCCTCTGCTATCGGTGTGCGATTTTGCATAAATCACCATATTCGGATACTCGTGCATTACTTGTACTAACTTGTCTAACTCCTCAGCGCCTTGTGCTGTGATGTTCGACTTGTCGTACTCAAAGTAAATCGGTTGTAATATAACTTCTCTCTCGGTGATGATTGGCTTGATTGGGGTTAGTTTTACTTCTATCACTTCGCTTCCGCCTTCACTCTGTTTCATCGTAGCACTTCCTGGCTCGTATCCACTTCTTGTTGCCGTTACGCCATAGCTTTGTTCACAAGCTAATCCGTATTTCGTTGCTCCTGATTCATCGGTGTCTTGTGTGCCTACTGATTTGTTTTTAGCATCTGTTACCGTTACTTGTGCTCCAGCTAATAATTTGCCTGTTTCTGCATCCATAACTTTCACTAAAGCATCCACACCACAAATCGGATCGGCTTGGAAAATATCGTCGTTCCCTTCTCTATTACTAGAGAAGTAACCTACCTTTTTCTCTTTATTGTAGCTAAACGCAAAGTCGTCTTTCTCCGTGTTTACCGGAGCACCAACATTCTTGGTTTCTTTTGTAGTGGTGTTGTATGTAAACACATCATAGCCACCAAATCCTGGTTTACCGTTTGACGCAAAGAATAGCACATGGTCATCCGTGATATAAGGAAAACTCTCGTTCCCTTCTGAGTTGACTCCACTTCCAAGGTTCTCTGGTGTACCATAGCTATCGCCATCAACACTTACTTTCCAGATGTCTTCGCCACCCATACCACCTGGCATGTCTGATGAAAAATACAACGTCTTACCGTCTTTGCTGATACTTGGGTTTCTAACCGAGTATTCTTTACTGTTAATAGGTAATGCTTTGGCATTTGTCCACTTATCCCCTTCCCCTTTTGTGGCTTTGTATAAGTAGATTTGTCCGTATTTTAATTTCTTTGTTTTATCCTTTTGGAATTCACTTTGGTTAAAGCTCTCACTACCGTAGTAAATCGTACTACCATCAGAGGTAATAGCCGCAGGGCCATCGTGCCATTTGGTATTCAACTCCACTACTTCCGTAGCTTGACTCAAACTTCCGTCTGTGTTTCTTGTTGCCTTATAAAGGTCTAAGTACGGTTGTTCATCCATACCGTTTTTCTTTCTTGCGGTGTTTCTAGCACTCGCAAAATAAACCTCATTGTTATTGGTTAACTGCGCACCAAAGTCGGCCTTATCACTACTCACATCCGATTTCTTGATGTTGTATAACTTACTTTGTTGTTGGAGTTGTTGCACCACATTAGGGTTATTGGTAAACGCTTTAGCTCGAGCATCGTTTGGCTGCATCTTGGCAAATTGAGCCATTTGTTTGTTACTCTCCTGCATGTTCCCTTCTGCTTTTAACATTTGGGCATAACGGTAATACACCTCCGCCTCTTGTGGGCGCTCCACGGCCTTAGCATACCACGTAACCGCTTCCTTAGTGTTAAAAACATTGTAGTAACAATCGCCAAGCTGTTTGTAAACATAAGCATCCGCTTTGCCTTTCTCTACTAATTTGGAATAAGCTTGGGCTGCATCAACATATTCTAAACGATCAAATAGCTTATCCGCGTCTTTTGTGTCCTTATTCTGTGCATAAATACTTGTTGTAAGCAATAATGCAACGGCTGATATATATAGTCTTCTCATGTCTGTTCTTCTTTGAATAGATTAAAAATAACGCGGTGAACTTGATACCTTCTTGCTGAAATTAACATCAAACAACAAGATAACCTCGTGTGATGCCGGGGTAGTCACCTTTAAATCCGATACAATATGATCGTAGGCATATCCTAATTTTAAACTCGGTGTAATAGCATAATTCACCATCGCACCAAAACTGTCGTCTAAACGATACGTCGCGCCAATCTCAAACTTCTCCTTAAATAAAAAATTTGTCGATACATCCAACGAAGTAGGCGCATCAAACGCACTCTTCAACATGAAAAAAGGCTTGAACTTTAAACTCTCATTCAAATCAAAAACATAACCCCCTGTTAAAAAATAATGACTCACCTCACTACCATAACTCCTACCATTAAAATCTAAATGCTGGGCCTTAACCATATTAGGAACAGACAAAGCCAAGTAGTACTTATTCGTATAATAAAATAATCCCGTACCAAAATTAAAATAACTATTACTAACATTCTTAGCAAATGAATCATCGTTAGGATCTGGTAAAGTAGGCGCAATCTCCGTAAAATAATCAACATTATGCAACGTTAAACCTGCCTTTAAACCTAAAGCTAATTTATGATCTCCTCCTAAATTCAATGTATAACTGAAATCACCATAAATATTGTTCTCCTCAACAGGACCAATCTTATCGTTAATAACCGATAGACCCATACCTACATTCTTCCCAACTGGAGCATGACCAAATAAAGTCGCAGTCGTAGGCGCATCCTCTATCTCAACCCACTGCTTTCTATACAACAAACCCATAGATAATGACTCCTTACTACCTGCATAAGCCGGATTCATAACACTCATATTATACATATACTGCGTATAATGAGGATCCTGCTGAGCAAACAAATCAGAACCAAAAACCGTTAATAGTAATACTACTAAATATATTTTTCTCATAAATGTATTGTTTAAAATTAACCGCTTAGCTCTATTAAAACTAAGCAGTTAATCCTTAATTTATTCTTTTAATCCTCTTTGTTTATATAAATCCATCCCGTTTTAACCTCGCCTCCGTATAACTCTATAACATAATAATACGTACCATCAGGTAAAACTGAACCACCGTTAGACTGACCATGCCAATCATTAACATAACTCGACTTACTATAAACCTCCTTACCATATCGATTAAATATCTCAACCTTCTGAGCACTTAACTTCAAATAATCATTTAAACCATCTCCATTAGGACTTATACCTTTTTGGATAGTACATAGAACAACTTGAACTGTCATAGTTGTAGAAGCAGCACATTGTGTAGGATCATTTGGAGTAAATGTATAAACAAAAGAACCTGGTTGAGTAGTATCTACAGATGATGGAGTCCATGTTCCACTTATTCCATTATTAGAAATTAAATTTAAAGTAACAGGCTGTTCACCTACACAAATAGGTTCTATTTGAGTAAATACAGGCATTACATTATTATTAACTAAAACAGAAACTACAACTGGAGAAGCACATTGTCCTGCATCAGGTGTGAATGTGTAATTGAATGTACCTGCAGAGGTAGTTGAAATAACACTTGGATTCCAAGTACCTGTAATTCCATTATTAGAAGTTGTTGGTAAACTTGGTGGAGTTGCACCTATACATAAATCATTTATTGGAGTAAATGATGGCGTAATATTTGTGTCAACAGTAATATTCATTGTTGTACCTGTACCACATTCACCTGCATTTGGAGTAAAAGTGTAAGTAGATGTACCAGCAACTGATGTATTAATTGTTGCAGGGTTCCATGTACCGTTTATTCCGTTAGTAGAAGTTGTTGGTAATACAGGAGCAGTTGCATTTTGACAAATTGTTGGAATCTGTGTAAATGTTGCTGGTGTAGAAACATTTATGACTAAAGTCGCAGAACTAGTACCTGAATTTATACAGTTAGCTACATCGCCCGAATAAGTATAATCTACTTGATAGGTACCAGGTGTAGAATTAATTAAATCTATCTCTCCAGTAGAATTACTAACAAAAACTAATCCTGGATTTGTTGAACTAAATGTACCACCTGTATTAAACCCAGCATTTAATATAGTTGTTGGGTTTGTACCCGTAGATTGACATACTGGTGTTGTATAACTAAATCCTAATTCAGGATTAATAAATGGTACAGCATTTATTGTAAACGAAATTGGCGCTGAATAACAGTTATTTACAATATCATGTACAATTAAAGTGTGTGTTCCTGGTGTTAATCCGGTGAATATTGTACTTGATTGATAAGTACCATTGTCTACACTATATTCATAATTTGCAGTTTGCAATAAGTATTGACCTAAATTAGAATAATTCTCAGGATCTAAAGAAGTCCATTGAGTAGCATCCCAAGTTGGATTAGGTAATGGAGTTGCACTTGCTAATCTTCTGTAGGTATAACCTGCTTGTCCAGCTGGAGTAAAAATACTTCCATCAGTAGGACCCCACATATCAATTACAACATTAGCTGAAGTAGTTAATCTAATATTATCATTATTGTTTACACCAGAACAAGTTCCTAAAATTAAATCTGGTGTTATACCTGGAATATTAGCATCACTACTTAGTTTAATAACAAATGTATCATTATTTGCAATTGTTCCAGACAACACATTATCACATGTTGTTGTAGTTGCGCCATTATTATAAACTCTTAATTTATATCCTGATAAATTAACCGCTGCTCCAGTTCCATTATACAATTCAACATATGTTAATGATCCAGTATTTGCATCTGTTACTTCAGAAATAAATAAATTAGTCGGTATAGTTCCCGAAGAACCTACAGGTGACACAACTTCAATTGAACCAGTTTGTACAGCACATGTAGGCTGTGAAGTTATATTTATTACTGGAGTAGGGATATTAATAATATTTACATTAAATGCATCTTCAGAACTACATTGACCATTAGTTGCATAAACATAAATTGTTTGATTTGTAGAAATAACATCCCCAGCGTTTAATTGTGTACCCGTTGCACCAGAACCTGTATAATAATTTCCTACTGATAATGCCGGTAAAACATATGAATTACAACCATTAACATCTACTTGAGCTGGAATTACAGGTCCAGTAACAATAGTTATTGTAGTAGATGTAGTGTATTGCGGACATCCACCTTGTGCCGGTACTGTTAGAGTTACTGTATAAGTACCAGTTGCAGCTAATACAGGAGTAATTGCTCCAGTAATTGGATCTAAAGCGTTTTGTAATCCTACAGGTGTAGAAGAATAATAAGCTCCAGTTCCTGAATTTCCTGTTAATGTAATTTGATGAAGTTGATTATCTGTATTACAATAAGTTGGATTAGAATAAGCAATTGTAGCATTTGGTGTTGGTGTTACAATTACAGTTCTTGTACAAATTTGTGGCGGATTATCTGCTGGAGGTGCTAAGTTAGGTATAATTGTACTAGTTACAGTATAAGTACCTGGTAAACTTGCTAAAAAATTAATTTCTCCAGTAGTTGAATTGATATTTAATCCTGAAGGTGAAGCAGTATATGTACCAGCAGTTGCACCTGGAATTAAAGTTGGTGTTGTATTCGCAGCATTATTACAATAATAAAGTGACGAATAATTATAAGTTGGATAAGGATAACAGAAAACTTGTGCTGTATTTGAAGGGTTTGGAGTAATTGTTATAGTTCCCCCTTGATTAGCAAAGTTTGTAACCATTAATATATAAATTTGACCTTGTAAAGCATTTACAGTAAAGGTTTCTGTTGGAGCAGCAGAATAACTACATTGAATTGGTGATCCATTAGGAATTGCAATACATCCTGCATCCTTAGATGCAAATGGTCCCCATAAAGCATAATCAACGTCAATTCCTGTTCCACTACCGTTCACTTGGTTCATAGTATAACTTAATGTTCCGTTTTGAGCAGCTTCTAAAAAGAAGAAACTTGCATTCGGAGATGATCCTAAACAACCATAACTACCTAAATTAATTACATTTGTTGCATTCGGATAAGTAATTGATGATGAACACAATGAAACTGATTCCGGACATGGAACACTTCCTATACATAAATTAAAATTAATTGTATTAGCAGTTGATCCAGCTGTAAACACTCTAATATAATATGTTTGACCAATAATTAAATTATTTACAACATTTGTTGCACCTGTAAAACAATTCACTTGAGTCATTGCTGTACAAGTTCCTGTATATAAAGCAAAATTAACCGTGTTTCCTGCTGTCACATTCGACAAGCTCATAGTATGAGTTGATTTTGTAGCAACAAATTGGTACCAAACATCATTTGCTGTTGGTGTACATGCTGTTAAAGCAGGTACTGTTGATGGTGTTGAGCCACCTAAATTACCTGGGTTTAATATTGTACAATTTAAATCATCATTTACTATTGCAATAGTTGCGTTACTACAATTGTCATTTAAAGGCGTAGTGGTAAATGTAAATCCATCTGACCAAAAACTAGCATCTGTTGATGAACAAATTGCTCTTACATAGAATGTATATGTAGTTGATGGTGATAAACCATTTATTGTAAAAGGATTAGAAGTTGCAGGAATTCCTGATTGTCCATAAATTGGTAGGTTTGAACCAAAAGGAACTACAAAAACTTCCCATTGTGTTGCACTACCCGACTCTGTCCATGACAATTGTGCAGTCGAAGCAGTAACATTACTAACACTAAGCGTAACTGGTTTAGGACACGTAATTGGTGGTGTACAATATATGGTTGCATCCCATCCTGCTGCTGTTCCTGTTGCATTTGATGTAAATACAAAGGTTAAACATCCAGTTGCTGAAGTTGATGTAAATGATGGTGGTAATGTTGTTCCTGTATAAGTACCAACAATTGGAGAAGTAATTAAGTTACCATCTCTAATAACTAAGTTATCTCCAGCCGCAATATTGAATGAATTAAACACAACAGTTACAACATCTCCCACATTGTCTGGGCATATTGTTGTTACTGAATTGGCATTATTTGAATATGCTCCAGTAGCACCTCCTGTATCATAAAAATGATCTCCCGCACAGAAGTGTGGAGTAGTACAGAAATTATACGGACCCGTCCAATAACTCACGTTACCAGGACCACAAACCGCTCGAATATAAACATCATAACATGTAATTGAGTTTAATCCTGTTATTGTATATGGATTAGTCGTTACATTTATACCTGTAGATGAAGCATTTGGTGCTGGTGAACCTTGTGGTAGAGTAATCACTTCCCATTGTGTCTCAGTATTTCCAGCTGTCCATGATAAAACACCATAATTATATCCAATGATATTCGCAGCAACAGCTGTTGGCTTTGGACAAGCAATTAAATTCAACATTACATTGTCAATAGCCGCAGGTGTTTGCACTCCTGTTGCATTATTATTTCTCCACTCAAAAACCAAACGCATGGTACCTCCTGCAAAAGAAGAAATGTTTAGCGCATCATAAACCTGAGTAACCCATGTAGCGGAAGAAGAAAAATCTATTCCTACTTTTATTCTACCTGCTCCAGCTGTAATCTGTGTTCCTGGATTAGGAGTAAACGTGGTAGGAACCATCCATACTCTAAAATAATCATTCGCATTCTCTCCTATTGAACGCCAATCAAATTTTAACTCTCCTTGAATTGCTCCTGCTGGAATATTAAAATCTTTATAGGCATGAACTACTGAAGTTCCTGTAATATTATAATTGTTGGTCGCTCCATCTGTATCTGAAATATAAATGGAATGTGTACCACCATTAGCTACTGCTGTACCTAATGCCCATTTATTAGGCTGAGCAACATTTGTAGACGAAATATTTGCTAATGTCCAACCTGTAACCGTTTCAAATCCGTCTGAAAAGTTTAAGTTCGTTGCAACTTGTGGTAAAGTAAATGTAAATGGACCTGACCAAACACTAAAGTTACCATCATTACAATCCGCTCGTACATAATATTGATACACAACTCCAGAAACACCATTGTATGTCCAGCCTGTGTTAGTATTCACTGTTGTACCAGCACCTGTTGGAAGACCATAAGGAGCCATACCAACTGAAACTTGCCATGATGTAGCTCCTGATGGATTACCCCATGATAAATCTGCTGATGTAGTGGTAATATTTGTCGCTGTTAATGCACTAGGTTGTGTACAAAATACTTGTTGAATTGTTAAAGTATAACCCACGGTTTGTGATGTAGCTGATGACGAAACAATAATATAATACGTCGTTCCTGCTGTAACTGCAAATGGATTAATATTTCTAGGATTACTATTCGTATTGGCCACACCTGCTAAACATGTAGCGCCTGGTGTACCAGGACAAGCATTATAAACATGGATACTTGAATTGGCTCCTGCTGGTGTTAATGTTATAGCAATATTTCCAGAAACAGTCGGTGTATACGTATAAAACACATCATTCCCTTGCATATAATTCGTAGCACTACCACTACACGTTAAGGGTTGTAAAATATCATTAGTATCGCCAAAGTTAGACGTATTATTTGTTGTTGTATAAGGTAATGAACCCACTACAATTGGCGCCGCACAAGCCTGACCAGGAATGGTAGTAGTAAAAGTACCCGTGGCACTTGACCATTCACTTGGAAAACCTGAAGGACAAATAGCACGTACCTTAAATTTATATGCTGTACCTTGTGTTAAACCCGTAGAAACCGTATAAGGATTCGTGGTTACAGGTGTATAGTTAGGAACACCTGTAAATGCAACCGCTTGAGGCTGAACCTCAATCTCCCATTGTGTAGCACCCACAGGACCCGTCCAACCTAAAGTAGCAAACGTAGTACCAATATTAGTAGAAGTTAACGTCGCTGGTGCATTACACGCCTCAACAACATTAATATTATCAATCAACCATCTATCTCCATTCTCATTAGTACGAACAAAGGCTAAATAAACATTTTGACCCGCATAAGTACTTAACGACACTACTTTCTCCTCATACACATTAAAAGTAGTATTTAAAGTATTTTCTGTCCAAGTAGCCGTAGGTATTGTAGTAAATGCCGCTGTACCTGTCTGTGAAGTAGTAGAAATTCTAACAGAAAATGTACTTCCATCATCCCCAGCTAAAGTCGTCCTAGTATAAAAACGTAATTGACCATTGGCAGGAACTAAAAATTGTTGAGTAACCAAATATTCCTCAGCTGTAACACCAGCCGTACCTGTAACTCTTGTTAAAAAGGCAGAAGTACCTGTGCCTCCATAAGCTAATGCAGCACTCGATGTAGTATTCCAGTTAACCGTACCAACTCCGTTATCAAAGGTAGTCCAACCTGTTGGTGGAAACGTACCCGATTCAAAGTTCTGTGTTAACTGACCAAAACCTACATAAGAAAGCGCTAACATCAATAGTGTGAGTAGTTTTTTCATTATAATTTTTTTGTTTTTGATTATATAAATACTAACAAATGTACCAAGTTTATTTAAGCAAAACAAAAAACACGACGAAATAACGTTTTTATCGACGAAAAGCATAGGTGTTTCTGAGGTTTTGAGAATATTTCACTATTTTTGTGTTTATTTTAATATATGTTAGAAAAAGAAACACATAATTTTGAAAAAACTGTAATCGTTGGAATTGTAACACAACTTCAAGATGAAGACAAACTTAATGAATATCTTGATGAGTTAGAATTTTTAACTTATACTGCAGGTGGTGAAGTTGTAAAAAGGTTTACTCAAAAAATGGACAAACCTAATCCTAAAACATTTGTAGGAAGTGGTAAACTTGAAGAAATTAATTATTACATTAAAGATAATGAGGTTAAAACCGTAATTTTTGATGATGAATTAACTCCTGCTCAACAAAAAAATATTACAAGAGAATTAGATTGTAAAGTTTTGGACCGAACTAATCTTATTTTGGATATTTTTGCTCAAAGAGCAGAAACTTCGTACGCCAGAACTCAAGTAGAATTAGCTCAATGTCAATATTTACTACCACGATTAACCGGAATGTGGACACACTTAGAACGTCAACGCGGTGGTATTGGTATGCGTGGTCCTGGTGAAACAGAAATTGAAACGGACCGACGTATAGTTCGTGATCGTATTGCTTTATTAAAAGAAAAAATCAAAACAATTGACAAACAAATGGCTATTCAACGAAGTAATCGTGGTGCCATGGTACGCGTTGCTTTAGTAGGTTATACCAATGTAGGTAAATCTACTTTAATGAATGCTGTTGGGAAAAGCGAAGTGTTTGTAGAAAATAAATTATTTGCTACACTAGATACCACTGTAAGAAAAACGGTAATTAAAAATTTACCTTTTTTATTATCAGATACGGTTGGTTTCATTAGAAAACTTCCAACGCAATTAGTTGAATCTTTTAAAAGTACACTTGATGAAGTTCGTGAAGCCGATTTATTATTGCATGTAGTTGATATTTCTCATCCTGACTTTGAAGACCATATTGAATCTGTAAATCAGATTTTACAAGATATTAAGAGTGCCGACAAACCAACAATAATGGTATTCAATAAAATTGATGCTTACAGCTATGATAAAATAGATGAAACGGACATTACTATTGAAAAAACTACTAAAAACTTTTCACTAGAAGATTGGAAAAAAACTTGGATGAGTAAATTAGGAGATAAAAACACCTTATTTATTTCTGCTACTGAAAAAGCCAATTTTGAAGAATTTAGAGAAAAAGTCTATGAAGCTGTTCGAGAAATTCACATCACACGTTTTCCATACAACAAGTTTTTATATCCCGATTACAAAGAAGCGATCGAAAATGAATAAAAAATACCCGACCAAGTCGGGTATTTTTATTTTCTTTTATACAAAGGCACTGCCGAACAAGCTTCACCAAACATAACACTTTTTGCCACTTTAATTAACTTTTGAATGGCAATAGTGTAAACTTCTTGAGGTACTTGTTTCTTAGCACAGCCTTTTAAAATTAAAGGCTTATCAAAATAGTCTGTATAATCCAATTTGTTTAACACATCTTGATACCACTCAATGATTGCGTTTTCTTTTGAGCCTTGGACAACCTTTAACGCATAAGGCACTAAATGAACTGTTACCAACGTAAAAGCCCAAGCTGGTAAAATAGCATCTTCAGAGCAAAACAATGCAACATATTTGTCTTGATACACGGACCAATCCGTGTTTTTTAAATGGTCTCTAAACTCAGATTCTTTCAACACAAAACCTCCAAATAACCATTGAGAAATATCAATACTAGTTACGTGATTTTCCTCAGGATAATAATCTTCTAAATCGAAAACCATTAATTTACTGTTGGCAACTTTATTTACAATTTCGTCCATATTTAAGTCACAGTTATTAATCACAGTTTTCAGAAACACATGTAAAATTACAGATTACTGCAGCTGCAACTATTTACTAGTTTATAGCATTCCTAACTCTAATTTTGCTTCTTCACTCATTAAATCTTTGCTCCAAGGTGGATCAAAAGTGATTTCAACCTCACATGATTTCACTTCACCAATAGACTTAATTTTTTCTTCTACTTCTTGTGGTAATGTTTCTGCTACTGGACAATTTGGCGAAGTTAATGTCATTAAAATTTTAACTTCATTATCTTCATTAATCATTACATCATAAATCAATCCTAATTCATAAATATCAACTGGAATTTCAGGGTCAAAAATTGTTTTTAATACCCTTACAACATTTTCTCCTAAGTTGATTTCGTCTTTGTATTCTTCCATAATTATATTAAGGTCTAAAATATCCTTGTTAAATATTAATTGTTTTTTGTTTGAAATGCCAAAGCATACATTTTTATCTGTTTAATCATAGATACCAAACCATTGGCTCTAGTAGGTGATAAATGTTCTTTCAATCCAATTTCATCTACAAAATCTGTATTCGCTTCTAAAATAGCTGCTGGTGTTTGATTAGAAAAAGCTCTAATTAAAATAGCAATGATTCCTTTCGTTAAAATAGCATCACTGTCTGCAGTAAATTGAATTTTACCTTCATTTTCTTCTGCATGTACCCAAACTTTAGATTGACAACCTTTAATAATATTATCTTCGGTTTTATATTGTTCGTCAATTAAAGGCAGTGATTTTCCTAATTCAATGATGTATTCGTAGCGTTGCATCCAATCATCAAACATCGAAAACTCATCTACAATTTCGTTTTGTATTTCTTGTATTGTCATATTATTCTTTTGGTACTAAACTTAGTATTTTATTAATTAAAGCTTCCCCTTCTGCAGGAGGATGTCCATGGTCAAAACCAGCCGCTGGATAGGCAACTCCTTTGCTAAAAAAAGTAACATTAGCATGCGGCGCTCCATCATAATAGCGCATTTCTGTTGGCCATTTCCAATCCTTAACTTTAGTTAAATCAATTTTTTTAGTTAAAACAACAATGTCATTCCAATCTTTTTCTGAAAGCGTAATTTTAGTTTCATAATCTTTAAAATCTCTTTGTTTTGAAACATAAAGCATTTTATTTTCAACTTTAACAGATAAAAATAGGTTTCTAGCGCTCGCGGCGTATTCAACAACTGGAATTTCTTCCTGTATTTGATTCAAATTGGATATCGTTTGAGTGTTGTCTACTAATTTAGTTGTTTCTGAATTAGTTGTCGCTTTTTGACAATTGCAACTTGTAAATAAAAATACAAGACTGGCTAAATACGTTAAAGTTTTCATATGTGTAAAATTATATTTGTCATAGGTCCCATATGGTATCGCTTTTATTTATTGGTGTTTGCTTACGCAAACTTGTTGTATATGGCGATTTCATAGTAAACGGTTTTAAGACAACATTTGCTGTGCTTTTTTCACAGCTTCTACAAATATATCAATTTCTTCTTTGGTATTATAAAAAGCGAAACTAGCTCTAATAGTTCCAGGAATATTGAAATACTGCATAATCGGTTGCGCACAATGATGTCCGGTTCTTACCGCTATACCTAACTTATCTATAATTGTGCCAATATCGTAGGGATGTATACCGTCAATATTAAATGAAATAACGGAAGCCTTGTTTTCACTAGTTCCATAAATGGTTAAACCTTCTATTTCTTTTAATCTTTTTGTACCATACGCTAAAAGTTCATTTTCATAAGAAGCAATAGCATCAAAACCAATTGAATTCATATAATCAATAGCCGTGCCTAAAACGATTCCTCCTTCTATATTGGGCGTACCGGCTTCAAATTTATGAGGTAAATCGGCATACGTTGTTTTTTCAAATGTTACTTCAGCAATCATCTCTCCTCCTCCTTGATACGGTGGTAATTTACGCAACCATTCTTCTTTTCCATACAAAACTCCCACGCCTGTTGGACCACAAATTTTATGCCCCGAAAACACATAAAAATCACAATCGAGTGCTTGCACATCGGGTTTTAAATGTGGAGTCGCTTGTGCGCCATCAATTAAAACAGCTGCGCCTTTTTCGTGAGCTTTTTTAATGATATATTCAATAGGATTAATGGTACCTAAGGCATTAGAAATATGATTAACCGCAACAATTTTTGTTTTTTCAGAAAGTAAGTTATCGAATTCTGAAACAACTAATTCTCCTTTTTCATTCATGGGAATTACGACCAACTTCGCCCCTGTTTTTTCACATAAAAATTGCCAAGGCACAATGTTACTGTGGTGTTCTAAAGAAGAAATCATTACCTCATCACCTGATTTTATGATGCTTGCAAAACCATGGGCTACCAAATTGATTCCAAATGTAGTTCCTGATGTAAAAATAATTTCGTGATTGTATTTTGCGTTGATGTGATATTGAATCGTATTTCGCGCTATTTCATAAGCATCAGTGGCTAATTGACTCAAGGTATGTACGCCTCGGTGAATATTAGCGTTGTATTCTGAATAATATTTTTCAATCGCATCGATAACCACTTGTGGTTTTTGTGAAGTGGCTCCGTTATCAAAATACACTAATGGCTTGCCATTCACTTTTTGGGAAAGAATGGGAAAATCGGCTCTTATTTTTTGAATGTCTAACATAATCTTATTTAAAAAAAACCGCAATATATGCGGTCTATTTATTTACAAATCAAATCCCATATTAACTCCCAATTTATCAGCAATAATTCTACCGATTTTAGCTTTTAATTCGGGGATTTGAATACTAGAAGTTACTTCGTTTGTAAAAGCATACATCAATAATGCTTTAGCTTCTTTTTTAGGAATACCGCGTTGTTGCATGTAGAACATAGCGCTTTCATCTAATTGTCCGATTGTACAACCATGCGAACATTTTACATCATCTGCAAAAATTTCCAATTGGGGTTTTGCATTAATCGTTGCTTTTTCACTTATTAAAATGTTATTGTTTTGCTGAAAAGCGTCTGTTTTTTGTGCTTCTTTCTCTACGAAAATTTTTCCGTTGAAAACACCGGTCGCTTTATCGTCTAAAATACATTTATAATTTTGATGACTTTCACAATTAGGCTGTGCATGATGCACTAAAGTGTAATGATCCACATGTTGATTTTCGCCAATTATGGTAATGCCTTTTAACGTAGAATCGATGCGTTCACCTTGATGATAGAAATTCAAATTGTTTCTAGTGATGTTTCCACCAAAAGAGAAAGTATGCACGGCTACTCTACTTTCTTGTTTTTGGGCAATATAGGTGTTATCTACTAAATTAGCGGTAAGCACATCATTTTGAACTTTGTAATAATCAACAATGGCTCTTTTTTGAGCAAAAATTTCGGTTACTGAATTGGTTAAAACCGGATTACTATTTAAACTTTGATGACGTTCTACGATTTGCACGTGTGCATTTTCACCAACAATGATTAAATTTCTTGGTTGCACCATTAAAGCTGCTTCATTTCCAGTGGAGAAATAGATGATTTCAATTGGTTTTTCCACTACTTTACTTTTTGGTACATGGATGTACGCTCCTTCAAAAGCAAAAGCCGTGTTCAAAGTAGTTAAGGTTTCTTCTTTACTCGCAATTTGATTAAAATAGGTATCAATTACCATTTTATATTTTGGTTTGGTCAATGCAGAAGACAGCAAACAAACGTCTAATCCATCGTGCGTAGTAGATGACAAGAACGAACTGAATTTTCCATCAATAAATACAACTTTATACGTATCTACATCATGAAGAAAATACTTTTTAACATCTTTAAATTCAATGGCATTTTCATGCTTAGGAAACACACTAAAATCGTGCTTTAAAATTGCGTTTAAAGACGTGTATTTCCAAGCCTCTTCTTTTTTAGAAGGGAAACCTTTGGTTTCAAAATTTTTTATGGCTTGACTTCTTACTTCGTGTAATTCAGCGTTATCGTTGATTTTTTCTTCAAACGCCATGAAAGAAGCTACTAATTTATCTTTTAATTCCATTATAGTTGATGGTTAATGGTTGAGGGTTGATGGTTTCCAATAACTGACAACCAACAACAAACAACTTTTTATACTAACTCTGCCTTAATCCAATCGTATCCTTTTTCTTCTAACTCAAGGGCTAATTCTTTTGTACCCGATTTAACGATTTTTCCATCCATTAAAACATGAACAAAATCTGGAACAATATAATCTAACAAACGTTGGTAGTGTGTGATGACTAATACGGCGTTATTTTCATTTTTCAATTTATTCACACCGTTAGCTACAATTCGCAACGCATCGATGTCTAAACCTGAATCGGTTTCGTCCAAAATAGCAATTTTTGGTTCTAACATAGCCATTTGGAAAATCTCGTTACGTTTCTTTTCTCCTCCCGAAAATCCTTCGTTTAACGAACGCGATAAAAATTTACGATCCATTTCTAATAATTCCGATTTTTCACGAATTAATTTCAACATTTCGTTCGCAGGCATTTCTTCCTGACCGTTTGCTTTACGCTTTTCGTTGATGGCTGTTTTAATGAAATTGGTTACCGAAACACCAGGAATTTCTACTGGATATTGAAACGACAAGAAAACACCTTTATGCGCTCTTTCTTCAGGAGCTAATTCAGATAAATCTTCTCCGTCCAAAATGATTTCTCCTTCGGTTACTTCATAATTTTCATTTCCAGCAATAATAGAAGATAACGTTGATTTTCCAGCTCCGTTAGGACCCATAATCGCGTGTACTTCTCCTGCTTTAATTTCAAGGTTAATTCCTTTTAATATGTCTTTGTCTTCAACAGACGCGTGTAAATTTTTAATCTGTAACATTTTATTGAGTTTCAGGTTTAAAGTTTCAAGATTATGAAATGTTGTTCTTGAAACATTTATATTTAATTATTTTAAATTCTATTATAATTATTTAAAGTTCAGGTATAACTTGAAACCTGAAACTTAAAACAAAACTATCCTACGGAACCTTCTAACGAAATTTCCAATAATTTCTGAGCTTCCACGGCAAATTCCATCGGTAATTTGTTCAATACTTCTTTACTGAAGCCATTAACAATTAATGCAATCGCTTTTTCGGTTGGAATTCCTCTTTGATTACAATAAAACACTTGATCTTCTCCAATTTTTGAAGTCGTAGCTTCGTGTTCAATTTTTGCCGAAGCATTTTTACTTTCGATATAGGGAAAAGTATGTGCACCGCAATTATTTCCCATTAAAAGCGAATCACATTGTGAAAAATTACGTGCATTTTCAGCTCTTGCACCAATTTGCACCAAACCTCTGTAACTGTTTTGTGATTTACCTGCAGAAATTCCTTTAGATATAATCGTTGATTTGGTGTTTTTCCCCAAATGAATCATCTTCGTTCCGGTGTCCGCTTGTTGGAAATTATTGGTAACAGCAATGGAATAAAACTCACCAATAGAATTGTCTCCTTTCAATACACACGAAGGATATTTCCAGGTTACGGCAGAACCCGTTTCTACTTGCGTCCAAGAAATTTTGGCATTTTTCTCGCACAAACCTCTTTTGGTAACGAAGTTGTAAACACCACCTTTACCTTCTTTATTTCCAGGATACCAGTTTTGAACGGTTGAATATTTAATTTCGGCATCGTCCATGGCAATTAATTCCACTACCGCAGCATGTAATTGATTTTCATCGCGACTCGGAGCTGTACATCCTTCTAGATAGGAAACATAACTTCCTTCATCCGCAATTACCAATGTTCTTTCAAACTGACCTGTTCCGCCTTGATTGATTCGGAAATATGTTGACAATTCCATCGGACATTTTACCCCTTTTGGAATGTAACAAAAACTTCCATCTGAAAAAACAGCTGAATTTAAAGCGGCATAAAAGTTATCCGTTGTAGGTACAACAGAACCTAAGTATTTTTGAACCAATTCTGGATGCTCTTTTATCGCTTCAGAAATACTCATAAAAATAATACCTTTTTCTGCCAACGTTTTCTTAAATGTAGTGGCTACAGATACAGAATCTACCACAATGTCTATCGCCACATTATTCATCATTTTTTGCTCATCTACAGAAATTCCTAGCTTTTTATACATGGCTAGCAACTCTGGATCAACATCATCCAATGTTTTATTAGGATCCGCTTTTTTAGGCGCTGAATAATAGGAAATAGCTTGGAAATCAGGTTTTTCATAATTCACATTGGCCCATTCTGGTTCTTCCATTGTTTGCCAAATGCGAAAAGCTTCTAAACGCCATTCCGTCATCCATTCTGGTTCTTCTTTCTTTTTAGAAATTGCACGAATAATCTCTTCATTTAAACCAGCAGGAAACGTTTCCGATTCTAAATTGGTGTAAAATCCGTATTCGTATTCTTTATTTTCTAATTCAACTTTTAAGTCGTCTTCTGTGTATTTGCTCATGTTTTTTATTTAAAAAATCTAAAAAATCTAAAAAACCAAAATATTTCGTTATGCCATTTTATTTTGCTTTTCCAAATTTTTCAAATATTTAATATAATTACCTAATTGTTTTGAAATCTCTAAAACGTCATTTCTATGGTCGTAGAAGTTTACTTCATTTATATATTCTAGCAATTGTAAAAAATTAAACATATTTCTACATTCACCAGCAGAACCTTTAGAAATGTACAAAATCTAATAAATTCTTTTTTTGTTTCTCTTTCAAATCCTTCAGCAATATCATTAGAAATAGATAAAGCTGTTCTTTGTAATTGATCTTTTAATCCATAATCTTTGACAATTTTATCATTTGTCAAGGTAAGTTTATAAACTTTTACTCCAAATTGAAGTGCTTTTTGACAAACTTCCATTTCTTCAAACGAATTGTACTTTGCCATTTTAGGTTTATTAATTATCCCTTTTTAGATTTTTTGGATTCGTTTATAACGAAAAAGATTCTCCACATCCGCACGTTCTTTGTGCGTTTGGATTATTAAAAACAAATCCTTTCCCGTTTAAACCGCCTGAAAACTCTAATGTTGTTCCAATTAAATACAAGAAACTCTTCTTGTCGCATAAAATTTTCATGCCATTATCTTCAATCAATTTATCGTCTTCGTTTTGTTTGTTATCGAATTTTAATTCATAAGATAACCCGCTACATCCTCCACTTTTAACCCCTACACGAATGAAGTCGTTTGTTGGATTAAAACCATCTTCTGTCATTAAATCAATGGCTTTTTTCTTTGCACTGTCTGAAACTTTTATCATAACCAATGTATTTTTTGTTTGTATAACTTAGATTCGTCTAAAATGAACTTTCTATTAATTATCTTATTTTGATTTTGTCTAAATTAACAGCAAAGGTACAACATAAAATGTATTTTTACATAATCCTCTATATTTTAATAAATAATCATTTGATAGATTTTTTTTATTTGACTTAAAAAAGATTATATATTGCAGTTTATTAAATAATTAACTTCGTATGGAACAAAACACTACAACAAACAAAAACTATTCACTTGATTTTCAAGGAAAAGGAGAAACTTATTTTGGAATTATCATTATTAACTGGTTGTTAACCATCATCACTTTAGGTTTCTATTATCCTTGGGCTAAAGAAAAAAAATTAAAATATTTATATGGAGAAACTACTTTAAACAATTCGCCATTTGAATTTCATGGAACAGGAAAAGAAATGTTTATTGGTTTTATAAAAGCTCTTGGAATTTTTGTCCTTCTATATGGTGTCTTGTTCCTATTTTTATCTCTTAATATGCTCGTAGTTGGCCTTCTCTTATTTTATGTTGGTTTTCTAGTTATACTACCAATAGCTATTCATGGTTCATACAAATATCGTATGTCTAGAACATCATGGAGAGGTATTCGTTTTGGATATAGAGGAGACAGAAATGAATTAATTAAAAAATTCATTATTGATTTGCTTTTAACTTTTATTACATTAGGAATATATGGCTCTTGGTTTGTTATAAACTTAAGAAAATACATAATTGGTAATATCAGATTTGGTGATATTAAAATGGAATATAAAGGTGATGGTGCTGATTATTTCGTTATGAATTTAAAAGGATACTTTCTAACTATATTTACAATCGGTATTTATTTTTTCTGGTGGCAAAAAGATATTTTTGAATATTATGTAAATTATACAAGATTATACAAAAATGATGAGTCTATTCACTTTAAATCAACTGCAAAAGGTCTAGATATTTTAGTTTTATCATTAGTAAACTTTTTAATCTTAGTATTTACTTTAGGTATAGGTTATGCTTGGGTTGAAATGAGAACAATCAAGTTTTTTATCTCAAACATTGAATTAAAAGGTGATATTGATTTAGATGCAATTATACAAACAGAAACTGCTTATAAAGACGCAACTGGAGAAGATATTGGAGATGCATTAGACATGGATTTCGTATTTTAAACTATGACAAGAAAAACACAGGCTATTTATTTTGATGGGGTATCTTCAACACCCTATCAAATTGAATTACATTTAGATAAACATAAAAATTGTTTATATTTTGAAAGAAAACCTTCTTTATGGACAAATTGGTCTATAAAAGAAGTGGAAATCATTTACAAAACCAATAAATCAACGTTAGTTCAACTAAAAGGAGACACAGCTGAAAGTATTCATTTTAATAATGAAAACTTTAAAAATGAACTTATTACTCATTTAAGTAACACTAATCAAGAATATTGGTATTATAAGTTGTTAAATTATAGTTTCAAAACTCATATCATAATTGCATTGTGCATATTATTTTCAATAATGCTTGGTTACATTTACTTTATTCCTTGGTTAGGTGAAAAAGCGGTTCATATAATACCTGAAGAGTACGACATCCAACTTGGAAACACGCTATACAACCAAACTATTGCTAAAGAAAAAGTTGTAAATGATAAAACAAAAATTTTAAATAATTTTTCAAAAAATCTAAACCTGAATAATACTAAAAAACTCAATTTTACGGTAGTTGAATCAGATATAGTTAATGCATTTGCTCTTCCAGATGGAAATATAGTCATTTATACAGGAATCATTGATAAAATGGATAATTATCAAGAGCTGGTTGCACTAATAGGACACGAATCTGCTCACATCAATCACCGTCATACCATGAAATTAATGTGTAGAGATTTATCTGGATATTTTTTTATTTCTACAATTTTGGGTGATGTAAATGGTATAATGGCTGTGCTTGGTGAACACGCAAACAGTTTACAATCTCTTTCTTTTTCAAGAGAATTTGAAAAACAATCAGATGAAGAAGGTTTAAAGATAATGATTAAAAACAATGTAAACCCAAAAGGGATGTTAGACTTGTTTAAAAGATTAGAAGAATCCGAGAGAGAAATTAATTTGTCGGTACCCGAATTTTTAAGTTCACACCCAATTACGACAGAAAGAATAAAAAAAGTGTCGGATTTTCTAAAAAAAGACAAAACGCATTATAAAGAAAATCAACAACTTAAAGGGTTATTTGAAGAACTTAAAAAATAAACAAATCATTATTATTGCTTCTTTTTTTATACCTTTAAACAAAAAATTATGAAAATACATGCTATTGAAGCCGGGAATTTTAAACTAGATGGAGGTGCCATGTTTGGCGTAGTACCAAAAACTATTTGGAGCAAAACCAATCCGGCGGATGCCAATAATTTAATAGATATTGCAGCTCGTTGCTTATTAATTGAAGAGGGTAACCGACTCATTTTAATTGACACAGGAATGGGTAATAAACAATCCGATAAGTTTTTTAGTTATTACTCGCTTTGGGGCGATCATTCTCTGGATGCCTCTTTACAAAAAGCAGGTTTTCATAGAGACGACATCACGGATGTTTTTATGACACACTTGCATTTCGACCATTGTGGAGGAAGTGTCAATTGGAACAAAGATAAAACTGGATATGAAGTAGCTTTCAAAAACGCCACTTTTTGGACCAATGAAAATCATTGGGAATGGGCTACAAAGCCTAACCCAAGAGAAAAAGCTTCTTTTTTACTTGAAAATTTAATTCCGATGCAAGAAAGTGGGCAATTAAAATTCATCAACAGACCAGATAGCGATTTCGGTTTTTCAAACGAACTTGGTTTTGATATTTTATATGTAGACGGACATACCGAAAAACAAATGTTACCGCATATTCAATACAAAGGAAAAACAATTGTTTTTTGTGCCGATTTATTAGCTACGGCCGGACATGTGCCTATTCCTTATGTAATGGGATATGACACGCGTCCACTTTTAACCATGAATGAAAAAACCAAATTCATGAATGAAGCTGCTGACCAAAATTATTTATTATGGTTGGAACACGATGCACACAACCCTATTGTAACTGTTGAAAAAACAGAAAAAGGCGTACGATTAAAAGAAACGTTGTCTTTGAACGATGTGTTATAAAAATTTGTTAAAAACCAAATTAAATGTAACAATCAACAACATCTAACTTCTAATTTAAAAATTAAGACCTTAAAAATGAAAAAATTATTTAGACCTTATTATTTATCTGTTGCTTTTGCATTAGCGCTTGCAAGCTGTGGACCTGCAAAAGTAATTCCAACTCCTGTTGAAAATATTGACAAAATGCCTTTGAAAACCACTCCCTTAAAAGAGAAAGATTTACAAAGATGGAGTCATTTGGATTTAGTAAAAGACACTGTTCCTGGAATGAGTGTGGATAAAGCGTATGCTGAACTATTAAAAGGTAAAAAAGGACAAAAAGTTATAGTAGGAATTGTTGATTCTGGAGTAGATATTAACCATGAAGATTTAAAGGCAGTTATTTGGACGAATCCAAAAGAAATTGCAGGGAACAATATTGACGACGATAAAAACGGGTATGTTGATGATATTCATGGATGGAATTTCCTTGGAAATGCGGTGCATGAACAATTAGAATTAACTCGTATAGTTAAAAAAGGCCCTGGAACACCAGATTATGACAAAGCTAAAGCGGAATTAGAAAAACAAATTCAAGATTTACAAGGCAATAAACAACAATTGGATTTTATCCTGAAAGCTGAAAAAACAATTAAAGATCATTTAAAGAAAGATAACTTTACTTTAGAAGAAGTAAAAGCAATTCAATCAGATGATACAAATGTAAAACAAGCGAAAGCAATGTTTACTCAAATTTTATCAGGAACTTCTAAAGCAGATTTTGACAAAGAAATTGTTGAATTTAAAGATTATGTTTATGGGCAATTAGACTATAATCTTAATGTTAATTTTGACGGAAGAAAAGTAGTTGGAGATAATCCTGACGACTTGAAAGACACTAAATACGGAAATAATAATGTAGTAGGTCCGGAACCTAAAGAAGCAAAACACGGCACACACGTAGCGGGAATTGTGGCTCAAGTAAGAGGAAACAAACTTGGCGGCGATGGTGTTACCAACAATGCGCAAATTATGGCGGTAAGAGCTGTTCCTAATGGAGATGAGTATGATAAAGACATTGCGTTAGGAATTCGATATGCAGTAGATAATGGTGCAAAAGTAATTAACGGATCTTTTGGTAAGTATTTTTCTCAACATAAAGAATGGGTAATTGAGGCTATCAAATATGCGGAGTCTAAAGATGTGTTGGTAGTTATTGCGGCTGGAAATGAATCATATGATTTAGATGTTACCAACAAATACCCGAACGACACTTATGATGGAAGTCCTGAATTTGCATCAAATGTGTTAATCATTGGTGCTTTAGCTCCAAATTATGGTTCAAAAATGATTGCTGGTTTCTCTAACTATGGAAAAAACAATGTAGACATTTACGCACCAGGAGAAAAAATCTACGCTACTACACCGCTAAATACCTATGAATATTTACAAGGTACATCGATGGCTTCTCCTAATGTAGCTGGTGTTGCCACATTAATTCGTTCATACTATCCTAGTTTAACCGCGAAGCAAGTAAAACAAATTATTATGGAAAGTGGTACGTCCTTAACCAATACAGTAACTGTTGGGGAAGACAAACACAAAGTGAATTTCAAAGACGCTTCAAAATCTGGAAAAATTGTAAATGCATATAATGCGTTACTTTTAGCAGAGAAAATGGCTAAAAAATAAAAATTAGTTTAGAAATAGTTAAAAAACCACAAAGTTTAGACGACTCGTTTATCTTTGTGGTTTTCTTTTTATGACCAAAATAAAAATCTTATGAAACAACTTTTCGTTTTAGGAATTACTTTGATTGGATTCCAATTAAAAGCACAAAACCATCCGAATCCTGGCTATTGGCAGCAACACGTGGATTACAAAATGGATGTTCAAATGGATGTAAAAAAATACCAATACAAAGGAAAACAAGAATTACAATACACCAATAATTCACCAGATACACTAAAAAAAGTGTATTATCATTTGTACCCCAATGCCTTCCAACCCGGAAGCGCCATGGATATTCGTTTACAAACGATAAAAGATCCAGATAAACGCATGGTTCGAACGTTTAAAAAAGAAAATAAAGAGGTTAAAGAAAGTAGAATCAGCACTTTAAAACCGGATGAAATTGGTTATTTAAAAATTGCTAATTTCAAAGAAAATGGAGTGGCTGCAGAAACAAAAGTAGTAGGTACCATATTAGAAGTTACTTTACCTCAACCGATAGTACCAAAACAAACGGTTTCATTTACATTAGATTTTGACGGACAAGTGCCTTTACAAATCCGTCGTTCGGGAAGAAATTCGGAAGAAAATGTGGCTTTATCTATGACGCAATGGTATCCTAAAATGGCGGAATACGATTTCGAAGGTTGGCAAGCTGATCCATACATTGGAAGAGAATTTCACGGAGTATGGGGAAATTTTGATGTGAAAATCACAATCGACAAAGACTATACGATTGGCGGTACTGGTTATCTACAAAACAAAAATGAAATAGGAAAAGGGTATGAAGACGCCGGTGTTCAAGTCATTTACCCTAAAAAAACCAAAACCTTAACTTGGCACTTTATAGCACCTAATGTGCATGATTTTGCTTGGGGTGCCGACAAAGAATACATTCATGATAAAATAATGGGAGAAAACAATGTAGAATTGCATTTCTTCTATAAAAACAAACCAGAAAACATTGAAAACTGGAAAAAATTCCAACCAAAAACAGCGGAGTTACTTGCGTTTTTCAACAAACATGTTGGTCCTTATCCGTACAAACAATATTCAGTTGTACAAGGCGGTGATGGCGGTATGGAATATGCTATGTGTACATTAATTACGGGAAACAGAAGCTATGGTAGTTTAGTGGGAGTTACAGCACACGAATTTGCTCACAGTTGGTTCCAACATATTTTAGCGACGAATGAATCGAAACATTGTTGGATGGATGAAGGATTTACATCTTACATTTCTGATTTGGCTATGCACCAAGTTTTACCACCAAAAGAACCAGAAAGTCCATTTGCAGATGCCTTTAAAAATTATATTTATATTGCAACTAGTGGAAAAGAACAACCTTTAACAACTCATGCTGATCGCTACGATTTAAACATGGCTTATGGCATTGCAGCCTATAGTAAAGGTGAAGTATTCTTAGCCCAGTTAGGCTATATAATTGGACAAGAAAATCTTGAAAAAACCATCAAACGTTACTACCACGATTTTAAATTTACACATCCTACTCCAAACGATATTAAAAAATCGGCAGAACGTGTTACAGGAGCTAATTTAGATTGGTATTTAAACGAATGGACTCAAACGACGAATACGATTGATTATGCGGTTAAAGAAGTACAAGAAGCCGGACAAAAAACGAAAGTCGTATTGGAACGCAAAGGAAGAATGCCTATGCCCATTGATTTAATTGTGGAATATACTGATGGTACTAAAGAATACATTTATATTCCTAATACATTAATGCGATGGGAAAAACCAAATGCTTACCCCGCCTTAAAAAGAACGGTTGTAGCCGGATGGGATTGGGCTTTTACTAATTATACCATAGAATTAGAAAAAACAAAATCACAAATTAAATCAGTAACTATTGACCCAAGTGGTTTATTAGCAGATATTAAGCCGGAAGACAATAAAATTGAAATAACGAAATAACAAAAAATTAAAGAGTAAAATCATATGAAGATTTTTAATTTTATGAAGCTTCATTAATAAAACTGAAGCTTTATTTATTAAAAAGATTTTATATTTTTATAATAAATAAGATTACTAATCGCGAGTATTAAGATTTTAAAATCTAAGAAAAACTCCTCTTTTGTTGAATTTTGAGGAGTTTTTTCTTTCTTGTTAGCCTCAGTTTGTATTTGTATATTTGCCCTTAAGATGAAATATACCTATCCCAAACACGAAAAATTAAAAAGCAAGAAAATCATCGATCTTTTGTTCTCTGAAGGTCAATCGGTTTCTAAATATCCGTTGCGTTTAGTGTATGTGCCCATTACAGAAGAAAATTATACCTTTTTAAAAAATCAAAATCCCGACTTAGGACCGCTTCAAATGGGGGTTTCGGTTTCTAAAAAATACTTTAAAAAGGCGGTTGACCGAAATTATTTTAAACGTGTTTTGAGAGAATGTTATCGTTTAAATAAAACATTATTACTAGAGAAATTAGACCAACCCTATGCGTTCATGTTTTTTTACCAAACCAAAGAGCGCCTTTCCTATCAAGAAATTGAAGAAAAAACCATTCAATTGTTTGAAAAATTCCAAACTAAAAACAAGTAAACCAACTTTTTGGTTTAGTTTTTGAAGATTTTAATTACTTTCGTAAAATTAATTAAACCAAGTGTACATGAAATTTTCGTTAAAAAAGAAAATTGTAATTCCAACGGTCTTATCGGGCTTTTTGTTGGTGGGAATGAGTTTTCAAAATGATTTTTTTGAATTAGCCAAACAAATCGAAATTTTCACATCCATGTTTAAAGTCGTTAACCAAAATTATGTGGATGAAACCAATCCAGGCAATATAATGGATGTGGCGATAAAAGGAATGCTAAAGGAATTGGATCCCTACACTGTTTTTTTTAATGAACAAGACGTGTTGAAATACAAAATTAACAACACGGGAGAATACACAGGAATTGGTGCTTTAATTACACGTCGCGACGGACAATTAATTCTTAGAGAAGTATACCAAAACATGCCTGCCGATAAAGCCGGCTTCAAAGCTGGAGACATCATAACGCAAATTGGAGATGTAAATTTAAAAGACTTTAAGGAAGACGCTTCTGCCCTATTAAAAGGAGCTAAAAACACCAAAATTGACATTTTATACACTCGTCAAGGAGTTCAAAAAAAAGGACAAATTGTTTTAGATGAGGTCGAAATAAAAGCCGTTCCGTATTATAAATTATTAGCCAATCAAACCGGTTATATTGTGCTGTCTAAGTTCAATGAAAAAGCTTCAGCAGAAACCAAAGAAGCCTTATTGAAATTAAAAGAACAAGGAGCTACCAAAATTATTTTAGATTTACGAGACAATCCGGGCGGACTTTTACACGAAGCCGTAAATATTTGTAATTTATTTGTGCCTAAAGACGAGGTTATTGTAACAACAAAATCAAAAAACACAGTTCATAATCATACCTATAAAACCAGAAACGAACCCGTAGATACTGAAATTCCATTAGCGGTAATAGTTAATGATAGAAGTGCATCGGCTTCAGAAATTGTGTCAGGAGCCTTACAAGATTTAGACCGTGCGGTGATTGTTGGTAACAGAAGTTTCGGAAAAGGATTGGTACAACGCCCGTTTAATTTAGCCTATGGTACACAAGTAAAAGTTACAATTTCTAAATACTACACACCTTCGGGAAGATGCATTCAGGCAACAGATTACAGTAAAAAAGATGAAAATGGCAAACCCATTAAAACCTCTGAAAAAGAATACAATGCCTTCAAAACTAAAAAAGGAAGAACCGTGTATGATGGTGGTGGAGTTTTGCCTGATGTTGAAATTTTAGACATGAAATTAAGCACTATCGGAAGAAATATCAATGAAACTGATGCTATTTTTGATTTTGCCACGGTATTGTATTATAAAAATCCAAATGCCAAAATGCCAACTATGATTTCAGACGCGGAGTTTAATGAGTTTAAAGCCTATTTAAAGAAAGAGAAAATCGAAATTAACACTAATACCGAAAAAAACTTAAAAAGTCTTTTAGAAGCTGCTAAAAAAGAAAAAATAGACAACGAAATTTCTGTTGAAGTAAAACAATTGGAAGCTGCAATTGATCGTTCAAAAGACAAAGAATTAGACAAACAAAAAGAAGAAATCAAACGATTACTGTATCAAGAGTTATTGTTAAGATATGGATACAGAAATGCCTTTTATGATTATGTTTCTTCAAAATACAGCGATGTTTCTAAAGCCATGCAACTTGTAAATACCCCGGCAGAATATAACAAAATATTAAAAAAATAAACCCATAACCATGAAGAAAATCACCCTACTTTTATTTTTATTTTTTTCATTAATAAGTCTTGCCCAAGAAGAAACAGTACATTCTATTTATTTTGAATCAGATGTATCTGAATTAAAACCGTTACAATCTGAAGCAGTAGTGGAATTTTTAAAGTTAATTGATACAACCCGTTTAGAAAGTATTTCCATTTTTGGGTATTGTGACGATGTTGGTAAAGTAGATTACAATTACAAATTGTCTCAAAAAAGAGCCAATGGTGTAAAAGACATGTTGATTAAAAAAGGGGTGAAATTAAAAATTATCGTTACCATTGAAGGGAAAGGTAAGGTTTTAATAGATGAAGATTTAGAAGAAAATGTACCGGAAGCCCGTTCCAAAAACCGTCGTGTGGATGTGGTGTTAAACTTTAAACCTTTAGTAATTGAAGAATTAAACATTCCAGGAATTTACAAAACCATTCGAAAAGATGCGGTGGAAGGCGATCGCGTTTATTTAGAAAACGTGTTATTTGAAAAAGGGAGTAGTAACTTAACTGCTTCTTCTAAAAAAGAATTAGACAAAATGGTATTATTATTAAAACGTAATCCTAAAATATGTATTGAAATACAAGGACATGTATGTTGCACGCCTACTTTTCAAAAAGAAGCTATTGACAAACACACTAAAAAAAGAGAGCTTTCTGTAAACCGAGCCAAAAGAGTCTATCGTTACTTTCAAGAAAAAGGAATTAGTGTAACCCGAATGACGTATAAAGGTTATGGCAATAC
This sequence comes from Flavobacterium indicum GPTSA100-9 = DSM 17447, assembly GCF_000455605.1. Taxonomy (NCBI): domain Bacteria; kingdom Pseudomonadati; phylum Bacteroidota; class Flavobacteriia; order Flavobacteriales; family Flavobacteriaceae; genus Flavobacterium; species Flavobacterium indicum. The sequence goes on along the minus strand of NC_017025.1, from coordinate 30,481 downwards.
ACAACCGCTAGGAAAAGATGTTCAATTTGACCGAAGAGTGGAATTGGTTATTACTAAAATAAAATAAAATTTTAAAGGCTGTCTTAAATTAATAACAGCCTTTTTTTTACGCATTTCTCATCATTTGAATATGAGGAATATCGTCTTCTAAATACATTTCACTGGTTTGAACAAAACCATGACTTTCATAAAACTTTTTTAAGTATTGCTGGGCAGAAATAGTTATTGCTAACGTATTAAACGCTTTCTCAATGGTTTCAATTGCTTTTTTCATTAAGTCATGACCAAATTTTTTATCGCGAAAATCTGCTTTAACAATAACACGTCCTATTGAAGCATTGTCAAAATAGTAACCTGGTGCAAATAAACGAGAATATGCCACTAAAATACCATTACTATACCCTAAAACGTGTATTGCTTTCTCATCTTTACCATCAATATCTTGATACACGCAATTTTGCTCTACTACAAAGACTTCTGAGCGTAATCGTAGTAATTCATACAACTCAACAATAGAAAGTTCGTTAAATCGCTTTATTTTAAATTCTAACATTGTAATGGGGTTTAAACTAAAATTGCCACAAAGAAAACAATCTTTATGGCAATTCTATAAATTTTTATGGTTCTTTTAACCTTGAATTTTTAATTTCATTCCAGGTTGAATATTGTTATTTGGTAAGTTATTTTTCTTTTTTAAATCTTCCACAGTTAAATTAGGGAATTTTTTTGTGATAGAAAAAATAGAGTCACCTTTTTGAACAATATAAAAGTCTTCTTTAATTTCAATTCGATCTTTTTTAGCAGAAGTAGTAACAACTTCTTTTGATTCCGCTGTTTTATCTGTTGGGTTAGTATCTGCCACTAATACATCTGTTTCAGAAGGTTTTATCTCGGATTTCTTAATTGGTTTTTTAACCACTTCATTGACCGAAACTTTCTTCTTGGTTTGAATAACCAAAGACTGACCAAAGTTTATATTGCTTCCTTTAATTTTGTTCCATTTTCTTAAATCAGTAATGGAAACATTGTGTTTGTCTGCAATTTCAGAAAGTGTTTCGCCTTTTTTAACTTTATGATAGTCTTTTTTGATTATTTCTTTTATTCTTTTTTCAATGACTTTTTCATATTCTACATCTCCTGTAGTAGCTAAAGCAATAGCGACAGAATCTTTTTTAGCAATACTGTCTCTTTTTTGAACCTTTGCAAGTTGTGCCTTACGTATTTTTTCATTTTCTAAATAATCAACATAGGCATAGATTTTTTCTTCATTTGAAACAAATAATCCAATTTTATTTTTTGGTAATCGTAAAAAATAAATCTCGTCTTCGTATGAAGGAATATGGTTTTTACTGTAGGTTGGATTAAAGAACTCCAATTCTTCTATAGAAACATCTAAAAGTTCAGACAATTGTTTGAAGCTCATTGCCTTTTTTACAGCAACTGTATCTGTTTCAAAGTAAGTAACACTCGCTTTTTGAGGCACTAATCCATATTCTTTCTTAAACTCATAAATGTACATTGTTGCTAAAAATGCAGGAACGTAATTGGCTGTTTCTTGTGGTAAATACTTTCTAATTTCCCAATAATCAGTACTTCCGCCAGCTCTACGAATTGCTTTAGACACATTTCCTGGGCCACAATTATAAGAAGCTAACACTAAACTCCAATCGCCAAAAATAGCATACATATTAGTCATGTAATGACACATAGCCTCCGTAGCTTTTAATGGGTCGTGTCGTTCATCAATATAAGAAGAAATGTCTAATTTATACTGCTTCCCAGTAGCAGGCATGAACTGCCAAATACCACCAGCTCCTACTCTAGATTTTGCTTTTGGATTTAAAGCAGACTCTACAATAGCTAAGTATTTAATTTCTAAAGGTAAATTATATTTTGCCAAATGCTCTTCAAACATTGGAAAGTAATATTCCGCCAAAGCCATTTGACGTTCAATACTTTTACTTCTGTTTTTTAAGAAGGCTTTAATGGTATTTTCTAACGTTGGGTTGTACTCAATTACAAATGGTGAACGTGCGTCTAATTTTTTTAATCTGTTTTTAAATAACTCGGTATCAAAATCATAATTTACTTTCTCATCAATGTTTAAATGTTCAATGTCATAAAACATTTCTTTAGAAAGTTGCGAATTTGCCAATTCATTCATCCATCGTTCATCGATACATGAACTAGTAGAATGGTTTACAAAAGTCGATTTTAGAGAATCTAAGTACGATACTTTTGGGGCAAATAATGGTAATTCTTTCTCTTGACTTTCTTGAGCTATTGAAAACTCTCCTGCCATTACAGACAAAGCAATAATCAATAATTTTCTCATTTTAATCTTTATTTTTTTAGGTTTTTAAACCTTATATTTAGCATCTATTTCATTTACAAAGAATTACAAACGTAATACTTTTTAATTTATTGTGCAATTTATTTCAAAATAGCAGCGATTCCTGGCAATGTTCTTCCTTCTAACATTTCTAACATGGCGCCTCCACCTGTAGAAACATAACTCACTCTAGGTTCCAATCCAAATTGTTTTACAGCCGCTACACTATCGCCACCACCTACAAGCGAAAAAGCTCCGTTTTTAGTAGCTTCAGCAATATATTCACCCAAAGTAATGGTACCATTGGCAAAAGCGGGTAATTCAAAAACACCAATTGGTCCGTTCCATAAAATCGTTTTTGAATTTAAAACTACTTTTTTTAAAATCTCTAGTGTTTTTGGTCCGGCATCTAAACCTTGCCATCCATCAGGAATCGCATTAACCTCCACAACTTGTGTGTTGGCATCATTTGAAAATGCATCAGCAGCCAAAACATCTACAGGTAAATGAATTTGAACTCCTTTCGCTTTCGCTTTTTCTAAAATTTCCAGAGCCAATTCCATTTTATCATCTTCGCAGATTGAATTTCCAATTTTTCCACCTAAGGCTTTAATAAAAGTAAACGTCATACCACCACCAATAATCATGTGGTCTACTTTGTCTAAAATATTTTCAATAATCGTAATTTTGGTAGAAACTTTACTACCACCAAGTATTGCGGTTACTGGTTTTTCAGAATTTTTTAAAACTTTATCAATACTTTCAATTTCTTTAGCTAATAAAGCACCGAAACATTTATCATTTGGAAATTCATTTGCAATAATAGTGGTAGATGCATGAGCGCGGTGTGCAGTACCAAAAGCATCATTTACATACACATCCCCTAAAGACGCTAATTCTTTTGAAAACGCAACATCTCCTGCTTCTTCTTCAGCATAAAAACGTAAATTTTCTAATAATAACACCTCTCCCATTTGTAAACCAGCAGCGGCATTTTGAGCTACTTCTCCCCTACAATCTTCTGCAAATTTTACTGGTTTACCTAGAACTTCTGAAGTTTTAGCTAAAATATGTTTTAATGAATATTTTTCTTCTTTTCCTTTGGGTCTACCCAAATGTGACATTAAAATAACCGCTCCACCATCATTTAAAATTTTATCAATGGTTGGTTTTGCAGCTTCGATACGATTCGCATCTGTCACGTTAAAATTTTCATCTAATGGAACATTGAAATCTACACGAATTAAGGCTTTTTTTCCTTCAAAATTAATGTCAAAAATTGTTTTCATACTTTGTTAGTTTGTTGCTATATTAAATCAAAATAAACAGCAGACTGCTCATTTTTATGTATTTATTCGAATTTTGCAAATATAAGTTATTGATTTTAAAAAGGCGTTAAAAATATCTTATAATTCCTTGTTAAATTCCGAAAACGATGGCGTAAAATAAGGAAAATTGATTTTTTTTATGTAGGTTTGCTTCATGTTATTTCGAGACGTTTTAGGTCAAGACCATATTAAAAATTTCTTAACCACTACTGCTGATAGAGGTCGAATTCCACATGCTCAATTATTTGTTGGACCAGAAGGTTGTGGAACGTTAGCCATGGCAATTGCCTATGCACAATACATTTTGTGTGGTAACCAAAATGGTGAAAATGACAATGGCAATGCGGCTTGTAATTTAAAATTTGATCATTTTTCCCATCCCGATTTGCATTTTATTTATCCGGTGACAAGTACCGATGAAGTAAAAGGAGATCATGTAATTAGTGCCAACTTTTTATCTCAATGGCGTGAATTTGTTTTAGAGAACCCGTATGCTGGTTTATTTGACTGGTATAAGAAATTAGAGATTCCAAAAAAACAAGGAATCATTTCAGTTAAAGATGCTTCAGAAATTGGAAAAACATTGGCCTTAAAAGCTTATGAAGGAGGGTACAAGGTCATGATTATTTGGATGGCTGATAAAATGAATGTAGCCGCGGCCAATAAACTATTAAAATTGCTTGAAGAACCACCTGAAAAAACCGTTTTCATTTTAATCACAGAAAGTACATCCGATTTATTACAAACGATTACTTCCCGTTGTCAAGTGGTAGATTTTTTAGCTTTGCCTGAATCTGTTATTGCGCAAGAATTAATTGAAAAACACCAACTGGAAATAAATACAGCAAAAAAAATTGCCCATCAGTCTGAAGGCAATTACAACAAAGCGTTGCATTTATTACACAAAGACGATGACGAACAAATTTTTGAACAATGGTTTATCACTTGGGTAAGAGCCGCTTTTAAAGCCAAAGGAAATGCCAGTGTGATTGCAGATTTACTACAATGGAGTAGTACAATTTCAAAAGAAGGTAGGGAAGTGCAGAAAAACTTTTTATTGTTTTGTATGCAATATTTCCGTCAAGCCTTATTATTAAATTATCAAGCGAAAGACCTCGTTTATTTAGAGCCTAGTTTTGAAAATTTTAAATTGGAAAAATTTGCTCCTTTTGTTCACGGTGGAAACATTCAAGACATATACCATGAAATTGAAGAAGCTATTTATCATATTGAACGAAATGGAAATGGAAATGTTATTTTAACTGATTTATCTATAAAATTAACCCGTTTATTACATAAAAAAGAAAACGTATAACCATTAACTTATCCTAAAAAACTTAGATTATGAATGCATTTGCCTTACTATTATTAGCTTTTTTAGCTATTACTTTTTTACAATCTGGATTAGATAAAATTATGGATTGGAATGGAAATGTAAGTTGGTTAAAAAGTCATTTTTCACAAACTATTTTAAAAAATAATGTTCCTGCAGCACTACTTATTGTTCTAGCTTTAGAGATTGTTGCTGGCGTATTGGCTGTTATGGGAATAATTGAAAACATCACAAGTCATTCGACCCAATTGGGAGATTATGCTTGTATGGTTTCTTGTGTTACTTTACTTTTCTTGTTATTCGGTCAACGTTTAGCTAAAGATTACGACGGCGCAAGAACCATCGTCATCTATTTTATCCCAGCAATTCTAGGCGTTTATTGGTTGTAAAAACAAGAAACAAACATAAATAATAAGGCAATCTGGAAGGGTTGTCTTTTTTTATTTAGTAAAAAAATTGCTTTTTATGTTTATGTTAGTGAATATTCACATACCTTTGTACTATGAAAACAAAAGTATCTTCAAGACAGCAAGAAATAATAGAAATAAGTGGTAAAATTTTACTAGAAAAAGGCATTAAAGGGTTAACAACAAAAGCATTAGCTGCAGAAATGAATTTTTCTGAAAGTGCAATCTACCGCCACTTTCCTTCTAAAGAAGCCATTTTAGAATTGTTGTTAAATGAATTGTATTTCAGCATGTCTGAACGTTTGCATGCTTTAGTGAATCAAGATTTACATGCGAAAACTAATTTAGAATTACTTTTTGACAGTCAATTTACTTTTTTTTCGAAGAATCCACATTTTGTCATTGCCATACTTTCAGAAGGATTAATCGATGAATCACCATCCATTCAAACAATTATGCTTCAATTAATTCAAATGAAAACGGGCATCATTAGACAAATTATAGAAAGAGGAAAGGCAAAAAATGAAATAAATATTACAATTGAAACAGACGCTCTTATTCATATTGTAATAAGTACCTTTCGAATGCAAATGTTTAAATGGAAATTAGCACATTTTGAATTTAATAACGTTGAGGAAGGAAATAAAATCATGAAAACGGTACTTCAATTAATCGAAATAAAAAAATAAAATGAAGATGAAAGTGAATAGTACAACATTGGTAAAATCTAGCTTATTTATTTTACTTTTTTCCCAATTTAATTGGGGCCAAAATAATAAAGAAATTAAAAATTTAGACGCGTTAATTCACTACGCGAAGGAGCAAAATTTAACCATTAAGAACAATCAATTACAATCAGAATTAGCTACTATAACCAAGAAAACAGCCCTAGGAAATATTTTGAATCCAAGGATTCCCTCTACGGCTCAAGTGATTAACAATTTTGATCAACAAGTGAGTTTTTTACCTGGACCTATTTTTGGCCAACCCGAAGGAACTTACAAAGCCGTTACTATGGGGCAACAATATGTTAGCACATTTTCTATTCAACCTCAAATAGATTTAATTAATCCAGGAAATATTGCCTTATTAAAAAGTGCCATTATCAATGTAGAATTGGTAAATCAGCAAAACAAATTGAATGAGCAAAATATTTATAATCAAATCAATACTATTTATTACAACCTTCTTTATCTTCAGAAACAAGTTGAAATTTTTGAAGTAAACAAAAAAATTGCCGAGCAAATACTTACAATTAATCAAAATAAATACAAAGAAGGCATTGTTAGAAAACAAGAAGTAAACGAGGCAGAAAGTAATTTAATAGCTATCGAAGACAAACTACAACAAGCTTTAATTACTTTAAAAATTCAGCACGAATCGTTACGCGTGTTTTTAAATACCCAAGAAAATTTTCAATTAAAAGAAGAATTAAAAAATGTGGCACAAGACCTAAAATTAGTAGAAAGCACTTCTAACCTTAAAACAAGTATTAGTCAATTACAATATCAAAATGTACAACAAGAGGTAAAAGTAGCCCAGTGGTCGCAATTACCCGTACTTTCTTTAATATCATCATTCAATTGGCAAAACCAAAGCAATACAACCTACTTGGATAAAAATTCAAATTGGGTAAATTACAATTACATCGGATTAAAATTGAGTTGGGATGTTCCAACCACAATTCAAAAACTATCCACGGTGTATTCTAAAAAAATTCAATTGGAGCAAGCTAAAAATAATGCCGAACAAGCCGCAAAAGAAAATGAAACCGTGAATAAACAATTGGTTTTAGAATATGAAAAAGCCATTCAACAGGTTATTCATTTTGAAAAAATTTATCAATTAAAAAAAGACACATTTGAAAAAAATAAGAATCAATTCGATGAAGAAATTTTACCTTTAGATAAACTTTTACTCTCACAAAATGAATTCATTACAAGCGAAATAAATTTAGCATCTGCCTTAGCCAATTGTGGTTTTTCTAAATATAAAATTCTAATTAACAACAACTAAAATTCGATTGCTACTCATGAAATCGCTATTAACAACAAGTTTGCGTAAGCAATTACGAATAAACAAAAGGCGATAACATAAATGACCTCTAACAAAACAATATTTACATTTATGAAAAATACAGTTCTTTTTATCAGCACATTCTTCTTAATTGCTTGTAGTAGTAAAGAAGAAATTCATCCAAAAAAGGAAACCATTAAAGAATTGGTTTTTGCTTCAGGCACATTAGAATGGGATAATGCCTATAATTTAACGGCTCAAACGGATGGTGTGCTTAAAAACGTGACTTTTGATGTTGGTTCTACTGTACAAATAAATGAACGTATTGCCACTATAGACAATCCTACAAATGAAAACAATACGGAATCAAACCGTAAGTTAACGTCCATTTCTAAAGAAAATTTAACGGCTGCTTCACCAGCTCTGCAACAATTAAAACAGAACATTCAATTTGCCGAAAGCAAGTACCAACAAGATCTAAATCAAGCCAATCGATATAAACGTCTTTATGAAAGTCAAAGTGTTGCCAAAGTGGAATATGAAAATATGCGTTTAGCGGCAGAAAATTCTCTATCGCAATGGAATGCGTTAAAAAAACAATACGAACAATTGTTACAACAAGCCAAACAAAGCAATATAAATTCCGAAAACCAATTAAAAAATAGCCAAGTACAATTGAGCTACAACCAAGTTACAGTCCCACAAACAGGTACCGTTGTAAAAAAGGTAAAAGATGCTGGTGATTATGTAAAAAAAGGAGAGGTAATTGCCGTAATTGCCGATCCAAAAAAAATAGAATGTGTGTTAAATGTAGATGAAAATAGTATTGCAAAAGTAAAAATTGGTCAAGTCGTATTTATACAATTAAACACTAATAAACAAGCCGTTTTTGAAGGAGAAATAAGTGAAATTTTGTCGGCCTACGATGAACAATCACAATCTTTTATATGCAAAGCCATCTTTAAAAAACCACTTCCAAGTTCTTTATTTGGAACCCAATTAGAAGCAAACATCTTAATCGGCGAAAAAAAGAATGCCTTATTAATTCCAAGAAAATATTTAGGATATGGAAATAAAGTGCGTGTGAAAGGAAAAGAAGAGCCGGTGGTTGTAAAAACAGGAATTGTATCTACAGATTATGTTGAAATTGTAGCTGGATTAACTACAGAAGATGTTGTTTTACCCATAATTCCATAAGTAACATGAATATTAGTTTAGATATTGCAAAAACCTATTTGTTTTCTAACAAAAAAATGACGGCTGTGGCTACATTAGGCGTCGTATTAGGGATGTCTATTTATATTTTTATGAATAGTATGCTCGTGGGTTTTGACAAGAGTTCGAGTGCCAGTATATTTAAAACAACCCCACATATTCGAATTTATAACGACGATGTAATCAGTAAACCTTTAATTCAAGACACCAAAGAAAAATACATTATAACCAATCCGAAAATCGTTCCAAAAACTAACACGCTGATTAATCCGAAAGTAATCATTGAAACCCTTTCAAAATTATCAGAAGTAACCGTTGTAACACCTCAAGTAGCCACTAGTGTGTTTTTTAATAACGGAAAATCTCAAATTGCTGGTAGTGCAATAGGGATTAAACCCGAAGAAGCTAATATTATGTTTGACATTAAGTCTTATATGGTAGAAGGTAATTTTGATGTGTTGAAATCAAACTCCAACGGCATCATCATTGGTAGTGGAATTGCAGAAAAAATGAGTTTAGGAATTGGTGACAATGTATCCATAACTTCTTCAAAATCAGTTACAAAAAATTTAAAAATAATCGGAATTTTTAAAACCAATAATTCTAAAGTTGATAAAACAACCTCTTATGTAAATATTGCCAGTGCGCAACAATTCTTAAAAGAAGGAACGTCTTATGTAACGGATATTAATGTTAACATTTTAAATCCTGAAAAGGCAGAAAAAACAGCCACCACCATTTCTAATTTAACGGGTTATAAAGCAGAAGGATGGAAAGAAGCTAACGCGACCTTTATGGCAGCTAATAAAATGCGAAAAATCATCATTACGTTTGTTTCATTTACCATTTTGATTGTTGCTGGATTTGGAATTTATAATATTTTGAACATGACTATTACACAAAAAATTAATGATATTGCAATTTTAAAAGCGATGGGATTCAAAGGAAAAGACGTAATCCGCATTTTTGTTTCCCAAGCTATATCGATAGGTGTGGCAGGTGTACTAGGAGGGATGCTCATTGCGACTGTATTAATATCAATTCTTAAAAATGTATATGTAGGTGGTGATATTGGTTATTTCCCTATTGATTATGAGCCTTTAAAATATTTGCAAGGTGTAATTGTTGGCTTATTCATTACCTTTTTTGCTGGATATATTCCAGCTAAAAAAGCAGCAAAAGTTGATCCCGTAAGTATATTTAGAAAATAAAATGAGTACGATATTAAAGACTGAAAACATCAATAAATTCTTTTATGATCCGATAGAATTTCAGGTATTAAAAGACATTTCTTTTGAAGTTAAAAAAGGAGAATTCTTATCTATGATAGGAAAATCGGGGAGTGGTAAATCAACGCTATTGTATGTGCTTTCCACTATGGATACGGACTATAAAGGAAAATTACATATTGATAATCAATTAGTAACCGATTTAAGTGTTGATCAATTAGCGGCCATTCGAAATGAAAAAATTGGTTTTGTGTTTCAATTCCATTATTTATTATCAGAATTTAGTTGTTTAAAAAATGTGATGCTTCCGGCGTTAAAATTAGGTCGACTTAATCATGAGGAAATCGAACATAAAGCGTATGAAAAATTAAAAATTTTAGGCTTAGAAGACCAAGCGTTGAAACCGGCTAACAAGCTTTCCGGTGGCCAACAACAACGTGTAGCCATAGCTCGTGCTTTAATTAATGATCCTTTACTTATTATGGGTGATGAACCAACGGGAAATTTAGATAGTAAAAACACCCAAATTGTTTTTGATATTTTTCAAGAATTGACCAAAAATTATGGGCAAACCATCATTGCAGTTACTCACGACGACGATTTTGCCAAACGAAGCGACCGAATTATAGAGATGAAAGATGGAGAAGTGATTTAATTTTTTAATATGCGCCCTACTGCTCAAAGCTAGAAGACTCTGAGCAGAGTGGTTGCATTAATGTAAAAATTTAATTCGTTACTTCTTCAAACTTGCTTTAAACAAACGTAATTCATCCCATGAAAACTGGTCGCCATATTTTTCTTTAATCTCACCTAATGGTTCGTTGGTATACCCATTAAAAGCTTCTGTAAGTTCCTGAATTTTTTCATCCGAAATAATATCTTCCAACCGCAATAAATCAGCTTCTAATAGTTTAGTAAAATGACTAAAAATGGTACCTGCTGATAGTTTTCTAATTTCAGCAATTTGATAGATGGTTTTATTTTGTTTCCACAATTCAAATGTGGTTTCTAAAGTAGATTTTTTATCCTTTTTTTCTTTTTTCTGAGGGGCATCATAATACGAAGCATCGTCCTCATCTTCGAGTAAAGAACTGTTTTCCGACTTAAATCGGTTCGCGATTGTTACTAACTTATTAATTTTAAAATATTTAATTTCGTCTGAATGCAAAATTTCTTTAGTAATTTCTTTCTTTTCTAGTAATGCATCTAAAAGGAGTAAGGCTTTTTTTAAGTCGAGTAAGGTTTTTAATTGTATTGCTTCTAATGCTTGTAATTCGTCATACAAGACTTTCATTTTCTTTTTACGTTTAATTTCCTCAATTTTTAGCAACAATTCGTCTTCAACAAAATCAATTGTCTTAAAAAAATAATGATAGGCTGCATTACATCGTTCTTTTAGAAAAACAAAATCAACCTGTTCTTGATTGAATATTTTTTTTAATTGAAGTGCAAATTTTGAAGACGGTTCTAGTAATTGAAATAAAGATTCTGCCTGGGTTGTAGCCCAAATTTTTTGTTTGTTTTTAGTCGAATTGGGTAATTCGTCTTTAAAACTAAACTGGAAATTACGCCACTCTTGTATTAACTGTTTGAAATCGAAGGTTTTAATAAAAATTTCTAACAAATAATTACGCGTTTCAATAGTCAACGTTTCTTCTAAAACTTCAGGTGTTGCTTTGTGTGTGGCATATTGCAACACAGATTGATCACTTGAAATACCATTTAAATTTAACGGAGAAAGCAAAATTAAGCCATTTAAGCCACGAAGTCTTGATAAAGCCACATAGGCTTGTCCGGGTGCAAAAACTTGCGACACATCGAGCGCTGCTTTGTCAAATGTTAACCCTTGACTTTTATGTACCGTAATGGCCCAGGCTAATTTGATCGGGTAGTGGGTAAAGGTACCTATAACTTCTTCTTTAATTTCTTTGGTGTTTTCATCCACAGAATACTTAATATTTTCCCAAGAATACAGGTCGACTTCAATGGTTTTATTTTCTTCTGGAAAAAGTACAATTATTTCCTTATCTGAAAGTGATTTGATGACACCCATTTTTCCATTAAAAAATTTCTTTTCGTGTGAAATATCATTCTTAATGAACATTATTTGGGCACCTACTTTTAATTCTAAACTAGGCTCAATAGGAAAAATTTTATCGGGAAAATCGCCAATAATTTCTGCGTTATAAAAATAGGATTTACTGTTTAATTCTTGTAAAGCCCCTTCATTTATTCTATCTGCTTTACTATTGTGCGTAGTAAGTGTGATATACCCAGGATTCTTTTTTAAATCAAATTCGGGTTGCACATAATCCTTTAAAAAATCAAGATGTTGTTGGGTAATTGAATTATTTCTTAGATGATTCAGTAAAGAAATAAATTGGGCATCATTTTGTCTAAAAATTTTATTTAGCTCAATATATAGAGGCTTGTGTTTTTGGACAACATGCGCATTAAAGAAATACATTCCCGAATAATAGTGCTGCAATTCAATCCATTCCTCTTGCTTTACTATGGGTGGTAATTGTAATAAATCCCCTATAAATAAAACTTGACAACCCCCGAAAGGTTGGTTGTTTTTACGAACTTTTTGCAACATGAAATCCATGGCATCTAACACGTCTGCGCGTAGCATACTGACTTCATCTACCACTAATAATTCTAAATTTTGAATGACCGCTTTTTTAGTCCGATTCATCATGAAATGACGACCTAAAGTAAAGCGACTTTCAAATTTTTGGGATCCTGAAATAAGATTAACTGGTTTATAATCAGGAATAAAGGCTGCAAAAGGCAATTGAAACAAGGAATGTATAGTGACACCGCCAGCATTAAGAGCGGCTATTCCTGTGGGTGCAACTACAGCCGTATTTTTATGTGTGGTTGCAATAATTTCTTTAAGTAATGTGGTTTTTCCGGTACCTGCTTTTCCTGTTAGAAATACAGGTTTATTGGTTTGATTGATAAATTTTAGCACATATTGTGCTTCGGCTGATAAATGATTCATAGGCGTAAAATGTTGAAAGGTAAATATATTAAAAAAAGAACCCCGAAATTACTCGGGGTTTGTATTATTTTTTCTCTTTTGAAGATTTGTATTCTTCGTTTAATTGTTTTAACAATTTATCTGTTAAATTGTAACCGTCTTTAGCATAAATAATGTTTGAAGCATCGTTTGTCAAGAAAATATAATCATATCCTTCTTTTTTCCCATATTCTTTGATGTATTTTCTAACATCTTTTACTAATGAATCTTGTTGTTTATTAGTTTGCTCTTCTAAAGCAGCTAAAGCCTGTTGTTTCGCTTGCATAAAAGCTTGAGATCTTTTTTCGAAATCAGCCAAACGTTGTTGGTTTTGTTGAATCCAAGCTGGACCATTGGCTTGTGCCGCACGTTGCAAACTTTCTCTTTCAGCCATTAACTGTTTTTCTTGTGCTTCATACGGTCTTCCTGCTTCTTCATACTTTACTTTTAATTTATCTCCTTCATCTTTAAATTTCTCATACTTTTCTAAAAGTACTGCTGAATCGATATATCCTGTTTTAAAATCGTCTTTTTTTGTTTCTGTTTCTTGACATGAAAATAAAGAAGTTGCTACTACAGCTAAAATTATAAATTTTCTCATTTTTAAATTTTTAAATTTTGGTAAAAATAAATAGTTTCTTTTTATAAACGTAATTTTTTATATATAAATTATCTCTATTATGTGTAAAAAATGTATCAAAATCACCTATTAAAATCCACTTCAATAGCTTGTTTTTAACAAAAGTTTGAATTTTGGTAATATATTTTGATGTTTTATAGTGATAAAACAGCTAAAAACCGCTTTAAAATCGATTTTAGTTGTTTTTAATGATGTAAATGTGCGATGAAAACTCTTTTTTAAAGATTCCAGACACATTTGAGCGTAAACCAATGAAACCTCCTTTAATCAAACTCATTTTTCCTGTTTTATATTTTTCTGAAAGCATACTCACATAAAAACTATCAAACCACATAGGTTTCACGTGAAACAATTTTAAATCGTGATCAGAAAAAAGTCTTTGTATACTTGTTTTAGAAAAATGCCATAAATGGCGAGGCACATCATAAGCAGCCCAAAAACGACCGTAGTACTGCGCATCAAAAGATTTATAATTTGGAACAGCAATAATAATTGTACCGCCAGGTTTCAGCAATCTTTTTAAATTGGCGATGTATTCCTCTAAATTGGGTACATGTTCTAATACATGCCACATTGTAATTACATCAAAGCTTGCATTAGGTAACACAAAAATATCATCAGTAAAAACAACGCCTTTATTTTCAGCAAGCGTTTTAGCAGAAGCATTGGGTTCATAACCTAAAGTGGTCCAACCTTGGTTTTTAGCTTCTGTTAAAAAATCACCTGTTCCTGCACCTATATCCAGTAAATTTCCTTTTGATGAATTTTCTTTTGTAATTAAAGCTACTTTACTTTTAATGGCTCTAACTTTCACAAAATGATATAATTTTTCAAACAAAGTACGTTTACTATCCGTATGAGATATATAATCCTCACTTTCGTAATATTTACCCAAAACATCTAAAGAGGGCGTAGGGTAGGTTTTTAATAAATCGTATTCTTTATTGTATAATAAAGAAAAGGTTTCTTTAGAAACCGAATAATCTTTAACTAATAAATATTGATTTTCTTCTGAAAACTGCATTTAGTTGTTTTTTGTTATTTATAGTATTTATAATGCTTCACACGGTTGTTTCACGTGGAACGTAAAATTATTAATTAGTAAATTATCTACCCATATAAATTAAAAGCACAGAAATGTCACTAGGAGACACGCCACTAATACGAGAAGCCTGTGCAATTGTTGTGGGACGAATTTTATTTAGTTTTTGTCGTGCTTCAATAGAAATTGACTTTATTTTATCAAAATCAAAATTAGAAGGAATCATTACATCTTCTAATCGATTGACTTTATCTGCATGATTTTTTTCTTTTTCTATATAACCCGCATACTTAACTTGAATCTCGGCTTGCTCAATAATTTCAGAATCTAAATTATGCTCTTGAATATAATTGGCCACTTTTTCAAATTTTATAAAATCTTCTAAATCTAATTGCGGACGAGAAAACACCTTATACATTTTGTCGGGTTGCGACATAGGTGATGATCCTTTTTCTACTAAAACAGGATTGGCTTCATCAGGTTTTAAACTTGTTTCTTTAAAAAAGGTTAAGAAAGCATCAGAGGCATCACGTTTATATTCCATTCTACGTAAACGATCTTCTTTGGCTAAACCTATTGCAAATCCTTTTGGTGTTAATCGTAAATCTGCATTATCCTGACGTAAAAGTGTTCTATATTCTGCACGTGAAGTAAACATACGATACGGCTCTTCCGTTCCCTTAGTAATTAAATCATCAATTAAAACTCCAATGTAGGCCTCGTCACGTTTTAAAATAAACGGGTCTTGTTCTTTAACTTTTAAAGCTGCATTAATACCCGCCATTAATCCTTGTGAAGCCGCTTCTTCATATCCCGTAGTTCCATTAATTTGTCCAGCAAAAAATAAACCATCAATTAATTTAGTTTCTAAGGTATGTTTTAATTGTGTAGGAGGGAAGTAATCGTATTCAATAGCATAACCCGGCCTAAAGAATTTTACATTTTCAAAACCAGGCACAGAACGTAGAGCTCTAAACTGAACATCTTCTGGTAATGAAGTAGAAAAACCATTAATATAAAACTCAACCGTATTCCAACCTTCTGGTTCTACAAACAACTGATGTCTGTCTTTATCTGCAAAACGATTAATTTTATCTTCAATAGACGGGCAATAACGTGGACCTATACTTTTTATTCTTCCATTAAACATAGGACTACGATCAAAACCTTCTCGTAATAAATCATGTACTACTTCAGAAGTATAAGACATGTAACAAGAACGTTGGTGTTTTAATGGTTGTGTCACATCTGAATAGGAAAATTTAGAAGGATTCACATCACCAGGTTGCTCTGTCATTTTTGAAAAATCTAAAGAACGACCATCCACACGAGGAGGCGTTCCTGTTTTCATTCTTCCCGATTCAAAACCTAAAGCTTGTAAATCTTCTGTAATTCCGAAAGAAGCGCTTTCACCAGCACGGCCACCACCAAATTGTTTTTCACCAATATGAATTAAACCATTTAAAAAAGTACCATTAGTCAAAACAACCGTTTTAGCTTTTATTTCCACACCTAAAGAAGTACGAACTCCAACAATACGATTTCCTTCGGTTATGATACCAGAAACCATCTCTTGATAAAAATCTAAATTAGGAGTACCTTCTAACATCAAACGCCATTCTTCTGCAAAACGCATACGGTCACTCTGACAACGAGGAGACCACATTGCAGGACCTTTGGAAAGATTCAACATTTTAAATTGAATGGCTGTTTTATCAGAAACAATTCCAGAATAACCACCCAACGCATCAATTTCTCGAACGATTTGCCCTTTTGCAATACCACCCATGGCTGGGTTGCAAGACATTTGAGCAATATTCTGAAGATTCATGGTAACCAAAAGGGTTGAACAACCCATATTAGCAGCAGCAGCAGCAGCCTCACAACCAGCATGGCCACCACCCACTACAATAACATCATATGTATTTTGAAATAAACTCATTGTTCCACGTGAAACATTTAATATTAATATAAAATTTCTTTTATGTTCCACGTGGAACATAAAAGAAAAGATTAGCTGTTTAACTATTGTTCCACGTGGAACAAGTTAATTTTTTCTTCTTCTTTTTTACGCATTAATTGTGCGTCTGAATCAGATTTATCTTTATACCCACAGTAATGTAAAACACCATGTGCCATGACACGTTTTAATTCTTCATCAAACGAAACATTAAAATCATTTGCGTTATCTCGAACACGTTCTGTTGAAATAAAAATATCACCAGAAATAACTTTACCTTCCGTATAATCAAAACTAATAATATCAGTTAAAGTATCGTGATTTAAATATTGAACATTAATAGCGTGTAAATATTCATCGTCACAAAAAATATAATTTATTTCACCAATTATATAGTCTTCAGATTCAATAATTCTAGAAATCCAATTACTATAGTTTTCCTCATTAGTTAAAATAAAATCAGATTCGTAATTAAATAGTATCATTAGTTTTTAAAATACGTTTGTACTTTTTGATTAAAATTGGGCTGCAAAGGTAAGCTTTGTCTATTTAATATTTCAACACTTTTTAAATAATTTAATAGAGCAGGAGGTAAGGGTTTATTAGAACCTAAATAATCCTTTGCATTTGTATTTGATTCCCGTTTGTTATCCTGTCCTTGCTGTTTCATCGCATGCTCTAATTTTAAAAGTTCGTGATTAATTTGTAAAGCACGATTCACATTCTCTTGTGTAAAACCTTTATTTATTAATTGCTTTTCCAATTCTTTCATTTTTTGTAACGCATTTTGACCGTTGCCTCCTAAACCTTGTTTATCCAATTCATTTTGCAAAGCTTCACGTAAATCTTGTTGCTGTTTAAGGATTTCTAACAATTTACCAGCATCACCTTCACCATCGTTACCAGAAGAACCTTGTCCGCTTTTACCAGTTTCACCTGGCTTTTTTCCTTCACCCGGTTTCTTACCTTCTCCCGGTTTAGGCATACCTTCTTTCATTTGTTCGCCTAAGCCTTTTTGCTTTTGAATAATATCTGATAATTGTTGCCCTGAACCTTGACCTGGTTTCGGTTTACCTTTACCTCCTGAGGAACTACTCATGGACATATTCATATCGCTTTGCACATTACTTAGAAAATCTGCTAATTTATTGGCAGAGGATAAAACAAATTGTTGATGTGATATTCCTTTGTATAAATTAGATGATGGTAAAAATTCTAAAGCTTTATCTAAATTATAATGTACTTCTTCAACTTCTTTTAAAACAATATCTGACAATTTGGGTTGACGTAAAGCTAAAGCAAAAATACTATCATCAATATGCTTAAATTGTACTTTCAATTCTTGTTGTTTTTTTAATAGAGAATTGATAGAAGTTTTTGAGTTTTTAACTTGTTTAAATTGTTTTAATAATTTTTCTTCATCAAAAGAAAAGGTTAATAAATTATCTAAAATTTGACGTAATGCTTTAGCATCTTCTGCATTTTCAGCCATTTCACCGGTAGACATAGAATTGCTAATTTTCTTACCCATTTCTTTCATTTTTTGAGCAGCCGATTTTTGATTTTTTTTAGCAGCAGAGGTATTGTTTTTTTGTAAATTATCTTCCGCTTTTTGCTGTTGTTGATCTACATCTTGTTGCTCTCCCTTATCATTAGGAATATCCATTGGTGTTTTTAATTCTTTATTTTCTTTTTCTAACTCATTTAATTCATTTTTGATGGCATCAAATTCCTTAGAAAGTTTTTGCTGTTCTTCTAAGGAATTGGAATTTTTATCAGAGAGCTTATCTTGTTTATCAGCTAATTTATCTAACTTCTCAACTAATTGTTCAGCTTTTTGTTCCACGTAAAATCGTTTAGTTAACTCTACTAATTGCTCTAACGATTTCTGTTGCGCTTTGGCTTGTTGTTTCAATTGATCGGCTTTTTCAAACAACTCTTCTTTTTGCAATTTTCTAGTTAGCTCTTCTAGTTCTTTCAATAACTTTTCATTTTTAGCAGCATCTTTATCCGATTTTTCTAAACGCTCTAACAACTCTTTTTTGAATTCGTCATTTTTATCTGATTTAAAAATTTCTAAATTCTCTTTCATCTTCTCAGAGAATTCTTGCATCATATCTTGTTGCTGTTTTTGACGATTAATAAAATCTTCTATCTTTTTTTGGTCTTTATAATCTAGATTTTCTTTTTGTTTGTCTAATTTTTTTAAATTGTCCAAAGCATCCAATTGTTTATCTTGAGAATCTAATGTTTTTTGTAAACTACTAATTGTAGATTGTTGTTCCTGAAGAGCTTTTTGTTCTTTTTGTTCAGATGTTAATTCTTTATGACCAAAAATTTCAGATTTTGATGATTTTCTTCCATTAACTACATCATTATCAAATACTTCAAAATAATATTCGTAAGTTACACCCGGTTTTAGGGTTAAACCATCAGGAAAAGAATAGATAAATTGATCTACTAACTTATTTTTAATAGCAATGGATTTTTTAAAACGAACAGTAGGTTTAGTAACATCATAATATACCACTTGTAAAGCAGACATTCCATAATCATCAGAAACTTGACCGATAGCAACAGGTTGTTTTAATTTTAAACTATCTGGAGCAGCAGTAACAGAAATAGAGGGATATTGATCTTTTAGAATCGTTAACTTATATTGTAATTTTTCGTAGTCTTTCAATTGCTTATTAGAAATAGCTATCTCATAATCGGTATTCTTTTTAATAATTTTAGAATAATGGAATTGATTAGAGGTTGGTGTAAAATTAGTAAACAAACTATTTTCTATATAATGCACTGAAGTCGTAGCTAAGGTATTCAACACCCAAAATACTTGAGTCCCTTCTGGAACAACAGCATTACCCGTGCCTTTAATGACTTCAGAAGTTTTACCTAAATGTGAAGGATAAACCAATTTCATAGCAAATGAAGAAATGGTTGGAACGTTAACCACTTTTAAAGTAAAATCTTTAGACGTTATTTCGTTTGCTAATAAATGAAAACGAATATCATGTTGAACATTTTGAAAAGTATAGGTAAAAAAGCCTGGTTGTTCACTTTCTAAAAAATAAGTTTCATTATTAATAACTATAGAAACGTTCTCTGGTTGAATAGAACCCACTGTTTTTACTTTTAATTGAAACGATTGGTTTTGTTCCACAAGTAACGGATTGGTTTCAATTATAAAACGAAAAGGAGCAGGTTTAGCAAAATTTTGATTGTAAGCTACTACACGATTAAAACTATTAGAAACAATATCAGCATTACCCGAAAAATAAAAGAAAAGAATCACCAATACTGGTATAATGGCATAAGGTAAAAAACGTGAATTCTTTTTAAAATTGATAGCATTAGAAAATGGAATAGGTTGAAGGTTCTCAGCTTTCTGATCAATAGAAGCTAATACTAATTCAGAGGGTTGCGTTACAGTTGATAACTGTAAAAAATTCAGTAATTTATCCTTAACATCAGAAAAGTGATTACCAATTATAACAGAAGCTTCTTCATAGTTAATTCCTTTTTGAAGTTTAAACAATTTAAATAATGGAATCGCAATAAATTTAAACAGCAACAAACATTCAATGATAACAAAAGACCAAAATAAAATACTTCTTCCTGATGTAGAAAACCAAAATACATATTCAATTAGAAAAGTAAAAATGAAGTATAACAAGCCAATAGCTATAAAAAGTAAACTTCCTTTTATTAGCTCATTCGTGTAATACTTTTTGATAAAGCTTTCTAATTTATCGTAAATAATCGATTTTTTTTCAACCATTGTTTACAAAATGTTTATAACCGATAAATTTACAATATTTTTCATAAATAAATCAAATGTAATTCGTTAATACAAAAGCAGAAAATGTTAATAAACCAAAAAAATATTAAAAGTTCTCATAGTTAAGATAGAAGTTCGTTTTATCTTTGTACTCAATTAGAAAATTTCTAAAAAAAAGAATTATGTCAAGACCCGTTAGAGTTCGATTTGCACCCAGTCCAACAGGACCTTTGCACATAGGAGGTGTACGAACAGCCTTATTCAATTATTTATTTGCAAAAAAACATAATGGTGTATTTTACTTAAGAATAGAAGATACCGATCAAACTCGATTTGTTCCAGGTGCAGAAGCTTATATATTTGAAGCTTTAGAATGGTTAGGAATTGCTCCTGATGAGACCGTAGGAAAGAATGAAAAATTTGGACCTTACCGACAAAGTGAACGTAAAGCTATGTATAAACAATATGCTGATGAATTAATTGAAAAAGGTTGGGCTTATTACGCATTTGACACAGCGGAGAAATTAGATGAATTAAGAAAAAAAGCCGAATCCGAAGGAAAAACATTTATCTATAATCATACGGTAAGAGAACAATTAGATAATTCCTTAACAGTTTCACGTGAAAAAATAGAAGAGCGTATTGCCAATGGTGAACATTTTGTTGTACGATTTAAAACTCCAGTAAATGAACTATTAGAATTACAAGACATTATACGTGGAACCATAAAATTTGACACGAATTTATTAGATGATAAAGTATTATTCAAATCAGATGGGATGCCAACGTACCATTTAGCGAATATAGTAGATGATCATTTAATGGAAACATCGCATGTAATACGTGGGGAAGAATGGTTACCTAGTTTACCTTTACACCATTTATTATATAAAGCATTTGAATGGGAAGCACCTGAATTTGCACATTTACCTTTAATTTTAAAACCAATTGGTAATGGAAAATTATCAAAACGTGATGGTGATAAAATGGGATTCCCTGTATTTCCATTAGAGTGGAAAACAGAAGAAGGTACATCGATGGGGTATAGAGAAAATGGTTTCTTCCCAGAAGCGGTAGTAAACTTTTTAGCCTTATTAGGTTGGAACGACGGAACGGAACAAGAAATATTCTCATTAGAAGAATTGGTACAAAAATTCGATTTAGGAAGAATTCATAAAGCAGGAGCGAAGTTTGACCCAGAGAAAAACAAATGGTTCAATCATCAATATTTACAAAAACAATCGGATGAAAATTTAGCAGCAAGCTTTAAAAAAATAGTAGAAAAGAAAGGAATCTCAACTGCTCTTGATTTAACAAAAGTGGTTTCTTTGATTAAAGAAAGAGCACATTTCGTAAATGAATTTTGGGATTTATCCGACTATTTCTTTGAAGCGCCAACATCTTACGATGAAAAAGCGACTAAAAACTGGAAAGAAGAAACGCCAAGTTTAATGCAACAAGTGATTTCAGAATTAGAAAAGATTGAAGATTTTACTTCTGTAAATATTGAAACACTTTTAAAAGAATGGATGACGACGAATGAAATTGGAATGGGTAAAGTAATGCAACCGTTACGTTTAAGCTTAGTAGGAGCTTTAAAAGGACCACACTTGTTTGATATTATTGAAATGATAGGAAAAGCCGAAACAATAAAACGAATTGAGAAAGCTATAGCTACATTATAAAAAAAAGAAACCCCTGAAAATTCAGGGGTTTTGTTTTTTACAAATAAATTGTCAACTGTCCGCTTAAAATTCCAAGATTTCCTTTGAATTTCTCATTTGGTGCTTTTGTTTTAATTTCCTCTACATTTTTGT
This sequence comes from Flavobacterium indicum GPTSA100-9 = DSM 17447, assembly GCF_000455605.1. Lineage (NCBI taxonomy): Bacteria > Pseudomonadati > Bacteroidota > Flavobacteriia > Flavobacteriales > Flavobacteriaceae > Flavobacterium > Flavobacterium indicum. Next base: position 8,356 of record NC_017025.1, on the reverse strand, counting down.
AATTACCAAAGAAATTATTTAAACCATATTGGTAACCTAAACGAAGACGAAAATTAGTGATTCCTACATTAATACCTGCATAAATATTGGCATTAATCTTAGTAACTTGTGTGATATCTTTCGCTTGTAAAGTAGGATGATCAACAAGAATATTGTTCTCATCGTCTTTACTAATTTTTAATTTATCATTAATTTGTAAAACAGGTCCAAACTCCACATTAAAATGATTTTGACTAATTACGTAGCCTGGTAACAAATAAATTTGAACGGCAGATAATTTAAAATTCGTATCCACTTTAGATAAACCTTTGTAAGATTGTAAGGAAAAATTACTATCAGTAAAAAACATTCCAAAACTCATTTGCCAGTCGTTGTAATAATTTCCACGAACATGCATACCGGCCATCCAACCTTGCTCTGGTTTTATATTAAAATTACTGGTATAAATATTCATTTGGGTTAAACCTCCACCAATACCTATACGATTACTGTCTTTAAAACCTCTTTGACCAAAAGATACAATTGAAAATAGGGCGATTACTACAAATACTAACTTCTTCATATTTAAAAAATTAAGGGGCAAAAATAGTATTATTTATGAAATATGTAACATTACTAATAAAAAAACGTATAACTACATATCTATTAACTAAAACGTATAACTATGGAATTTATTTCAATACCATTCATCATTTTTGGATTGGTTATTTTTTTCTCTGCTTTTTTCACAGTAAAACAGCAAACTTCTGTCGTAATTGAACGATTTGGAAAATTCACAAGTATTAGAAACTCGGGTTTACAAATGAAAGTACCCATTATTGATCGAGTAGCCGGACGTGTAAATTTAAGAATACAACAATTAGATGTAATCATTGAAACACAAACGAAGGATAATGTGTTTGTTAAAATGAAAGTATCAGTACAATTTAAAGTAATACAAGAAAAAGTGTATGAAGCTTTTTATAAATTAGAATATCCGCACGATCAAATTACTGCTTATGTATTTGATGTGGTACGTGCGGAAGTTCCAAAATTAATCTTAGACGACGTTTTTGTTAGAAAAGACGATATTGCAATTGCAGTAAAACGTGAATTAAACGAAGCGATGACGACTTATGGTTACGACATCATCAATACATTAGTGACCGATATTGATCCGGATATTCAGGTTAAGAATGCTATGAACCGTATTAATGCTGCGGAACGTGAAAAAGTAGCTGCTGAATATGAATCAGAAGCACAACGTATTCGTATTGTAGCTAAAGCTAAAGCAGAAGCAGAAAGTAAACGTCTTCAAGGTCAAGGTATTGCAGATCAAAGAAGAGAAATTGCTAGAGGATTAGTAGAATCGGTAAATCAATTGAATGAAGTGGGAATCAATTCACAAGAAGCCAGTGCTTTAATTGTGGTAACCCAACATTATGATACGTTACATGCTATTGGTGCCGATACCCATTCTAATTTAATATTGTTACCAAATTCACCACAAGCTGCAACCGATATGTTGAACAATATGGTAGCGAGTTTTGCGGCGAGTAACCAAATTGGTGAAGCAATGAAAACCACTAAACCAAAACCGAAAGATAAACATTTAGGAAGTGGGAATGATGTTCCACCTGCACAAGGGTAAAATTTTTTTTAAATAATTTAAAAAAACCATCAATTTTAAATTGGTGGTTTTTTTTATATCTAAAATTTATTGAAGTAACTATTTAGATTGTTTTTATTGATAAAAATATAAAAAAACAACAAAAATGTATTTTAAAGCTTTTTTAGACACTTTTACAAACATTATCTTAAATTCATATTACACGTTTTTAAAAATGTTTTAAAAACAAAATATAGAAGTCGATTTTAAAAGATAATAGTTATATAAATATTAAAAATAATAGATAAAATATATTATACATACTAATTATAAAAGTTTAATTTAAAATTGATTTTATTGATATAAAATAAAAAAACCTGCAAAAAAAATTTTTTACAGGTTTCTTATATAAATTAAGACTGAACTTGATTCAGTAGACAACTTTTTATTTTTATTGTTCTGAAACTTTTGCCCAAGTATCTCTTAGTCCAACTGTTTTATTGAAAACTAATTTTTCTGCTGTGGAATCTCGATCTACACAAAAATATCCTAAACGCTGAAATTGGAAATGATCCAATTCTTTAGCAGAAGTTAAACTTGGTTCTACATAACCTGTTATAACTTGCAAAGAGTTAGGATTGATGTATTCTTTAAAATCAACCTCTTTATTTCCATCCGGCATTTCATGTGTAAATAAACGGTCATACACACGTACTTCAGCTTCTTTTGCATGTTGAATAGAAACCCAGTGAATGGTTCCTTTAACCTTACGTTTACTCGCTTCGGTACCACTTCCTGATTTAGAATCTACATCATACGTACAATGAATTTCGGTAATTTTACCGTTTTCATCTTTTACAACCGACTCACCTTTAATGATATACGCATTTTTTAAACGTACTTCTGTACCTAAGGTTAAACGGAAAAATTTCTTATGTGCTTCTTCTTGGAAGTCTTCTCTTTCGATATATAATTCTCTAGAAAAAGGTACTTCTCTAAAAGTTAATACTTCTTCTTCTGGATTATTTTCTGCCTCTAACCATTCTTCTTTACCTTCAGGATAATTCGTAATTACTAATTTAACTGGATCTAAAACCGCCATTACACGAGGTGCAATTTTATTTAAATCTTCACGTACACAAAATTCTAATAACGAAACATCAATTAAATTGGTACGTTTAGCAATTCCAATTGTATGAGCAAAATTACGAATGGCAGCAGGTGTATAGCCGCGTCTACGCATACCTGAAATCGTACTCATACGTGGATCGTCCCATCCTGTAACATGCTTTTCTTCAACCAATTGCAATAATTTTCGTTTAGAAACTACCGTATGTGATAAATTTCTACGAGCAAATTCGCGTTGTTTCGGTCTTACTTTAGAACTGTCGTAAATTTGGTCTAAAAACCAATCGTATAATTCTCTATGAGGTAAGAATTCTAACGTACAAAAAGAATGTGAAATTTGTTCTAAATAATCGCTTTCACCATGTGCCCAATCGTACATAGGATAAATGCACCAATCATTTCCAGTTCTATGATGATGTTCGTGCATAATACGATAAATAATCGGATCACGCATCAACATATTGGGTGAAGCCATATCTATTTTAGCACGTAAAATGTAACTTCCGTTAGGAAATTCACCATTTTTCATACGAGTAAATAAATCTAAGTTTTCTTCCACTGAACGGTCTCTATTTGGACTATTAGTACCTGGTTGCGTTGGCGTTCCTTTTTGTTTCGCCATTTCTTCAGAAGATTGATTGTCTACGTAAGCTTTACCTTTTTTAATCAATTCTACTGCCCAATCATATAATTGTTGGAAATAATCTGAAGCATAACATTCTTTATCCCATTGATAACCTAACCATGCTACATCGCGCTTAATCGCATCTACATATTCTTGTTCTTCTTTAGAAGGATTGGTATCATCAAAACGAAGATTTACCGGTGCTTTATAATCTAATCCTAAACCAAAATTAAGACAAATTGCACTGGCATGACCCACATGTAAATACCCATTAGGTTCTGGTGGAAAACGAAAACGTAACTTATCATTTGACAAACCATTTTTTAAATCTTCTTCAATGATTTGTTCTATAAAATTCAGTGATTTTTCTTCTGTAGACATAATAATTTTCTATCTTTTAGCAAAGATAGAAAATGTTTCAAGTTTAAGGTTTAAAGTTGTTTAAAAAGTTGAAAAAACTACCTAACTTTGAACTTGAAAAAATACTATTCAAGTAAACAATATAAAACTTGAAACCTGAAACAAAAATTAATGGGAATAATAAAATTAACCAACATTCGTACGTTTTCTTATCACGGATGTTTAGAAGAAGAAGCAAAAATTGGTAGTAATTATCGCGTGGATTTAACGATAAAAACGAATTTGAAACCATCTTCTCAAACCGATGAATTGACAGACACGGTTGATTATGTAGATTTAAACCGAATTGTTACAGAAGAAATGGCAATACGTGCTAAATTATTAGAACATGTAGCTAAAAGAATCATCGATCGAATTTTAAATGAATTATTTATGGTGACTCAGGTTAGGGTAGAAGTAACCAAATTGAATCCGCCTATTGGTGGTGATGTTGAGGGAGTTACTATTATAATGAAGAAAAAAAGATAGTTTTTAAAAGTAATTAGTGAACAGTAAAAAGTAATTAGATTTAAATAATTATAAAAACTTTTGACTTTTAACTTTTGACTTTTAACTTTTTTAGTATATTTGCAATCCAATAAGGCGTCGTGGCCGAGCGGCTAGGCATCGGTCTGCAAAACCGCGTACCCCGGTTCGAATCCGGGCGATGCCTCGAAAAGAGTTACTAGAAATAGTAGCTCTTTTTTTTATTATTAATCGGAACTTGTTTACTTCTTCCTCCGCTAAACTCGAGCTAGAATCTAAAGAATTAATTAAAATACATCGAACTCAGGCAATGAATACTAAAATGTATTAAGTAATATAACACATTTTCAAATTAAAAAATCTAATCAGCAGAATGTTCAATTCGATCAGTAACTTTTTCTTTCATTCCAGGAAAAAGACCTTGTAAAATGAAGAAAACACCAAAAATAACTAATACAAAACTGATAATACGTTTAATTTTATAAATATTAGTGGGAGTTAAACGGTGTTTTAATTGTTTAGCTAATAAAATTTTAACCACATCAAAACCTAAATAAAATAATAAAGTTGCAGCAAAAAAAGTAAAAATTCTAAAAGGAACCATCTTTAAAATTGGACCTTGTGTAATAATTACCATCATCCAAAAACCTAATATTCCAATATTAATTACATTTAAAAAGAACCCTTTAAAAAATAAACCTAAGTAGTTATTTTTAGGAATATCATCAACATCTTTTTCTTCTTCAATAACAAACTTCTTTTTTAATTGAATAAATGATACTAAACCATAAATACCCATTATAAGTCCGCCAATAATAAATAAATTAGGATTATCTTTAAATTGTGCTAATATTTGATTAGAAGCAAAATAAGCTATTAAAATAAAGATAATATCACTAAACACTATTCCAAAATCCAAAAAAATTGCTGCTTTAAAACCTTTAGTAATACTTGTTTCTAAAAGAACAAAAAATCCTGGACCAATAGAAATAGCCAATAGAAAACCCCATGGCAAGGCAGTTAAAATGTCTTGAATCATTTATATATTTATAGTTTGTTTGTACGAAGTTACTAAAATATACTAAAAAAACGATACTTTTTAGGGTATCGTTTTAAAATATAAACAATTTCTTTTACAAAATTATTTTGCTTGTTCTATGGTACCTCCAGCAATTTTCTTTTCATTAATTTGTTTTGGTTTACCATGAATTGTAATTGTTCCACCTGCTCGTGTTTTGGCATCAACAAAATCAGTTGCAAAAATTTGAGCTATACCACCTGCATTAACAGTCACTGTTGTTTGTTGGGTTTTACAATCTTGTCCGTCATATTTTGCACCAGAATTAGCTAAAACATCCTGATTTTTTACTGTACCTTTTACAGTAACTATACTACCTGCACTGGTCCTAACTGTTAATTTATCCGCTTGTAAGTTTTGTAAATTTACTTCTGAACCTTCTTTAGTAATAATATCAAATCCAATAGCTTGAATCGCTTCTTTAGAAACTACTCTACTGCCTTCATTCGCTTCCACAGCATCTATTTTTTTGAAATAAACTGTGGCAGTGACATCATCTCCACTTAACATTTTACCCAAAGGCATACGGACTTTTAATTCCCCATTTTTATTGATTAATTCCACTTCACTTGAATTTGCACCTGTTAACAAAACCTTATTTTCAGTTCCTGGAACCAAGGTAACGTCAATTTTATCAAAAGCAGTGACTTTAGTAAAATCACCAACGTTTTTTTCAGTCTGAGCAGCACAAATTGAAAATATGGAAAAAGCTAAAAAATTAAAAAATTTTTTTTTCATGTTATTGTAAATTTAGATGCTGAAACAAGTTCAGCAAGACAAAAATTAATTATTCATTCTTTCTAATATACCAAAAGTCTAATTGTTTCTTAACTAAATCGGCGTTTTTAACTTTAACATACACTTCATCCCCTAATTGTATTAAACTTTTAGTCATTTCTCCAACTAAGGCATATTGTTTTTCATCAAATACATAATAATCATCTTTTATTTCTCGAATTCGACACATTCCCTCGCATTTATTTTCAATGATTTCTACATATATACCCCATTCTGTTACTCCTGAAACAACACCTAAAAACTCCTGATCTTTATGATCTTGCATGTATTTTACTTGCATGTATTTCACAGAATCGCGTTCGGCATTAGCAGCTAAACTTTCCATTTCAGACGAATGTTTACATTTTTCTTCATAATCCTCTTCACTCACACTTTTGCCTCCATCTAAATAATATTGTAACAAACGGTGTGCCATAACATCAGGATAACGACGAATAGGAGACGTAAAATGACTGTAATAATCAAATGCTAATCCGTAATGTCCGATATTTTGAGTAGAATAGGCCGCTTTACTCATACATCTTATAGCTAAAGTATCTACCATATTTTGTTCTTTCTTCCCTTGAACATCTTCTAACAAGGTATTTAATGAACTAGAAATGGTTGCTTTCGATTTAAAATTTATGGAATAACCAAATTTTGAAATCACCGATTGCAAACTCATTAATTTATCTTCATTAGGTTCATCGTGAATTCGATAGACAAAAGTTTTCTTTTGTTTACCAATAAATTCTGCTACTTTTCTATTGGCTAATAACATGAATTCTTCAATTAAATGATTCGCATCTTTACTTTGTTTAAAAAATACACCAACAGGTTCTGCATTTTCATTTAAATTGAATTTTACTTCTACTTTATCAAAAGAAATAGCACCAGCTGCCATTCGTTTACTACGTAATTTTTTAGCTAATTCATCTAGCTTTAATGTAGCTTCAACTATTGGTTTTGGAGCATGATACTGTTCTCCAGTTAACGAAATGTGTGCAGGAATGATATCACTTTTTGTTTCTATTATTTCCTGAGCTTCTTCATAAGCAAAACGCTGATCCGAATAAATTACGGTTCTTCCAAACCAAGAATCAAGTACTTCTGCTTTTTCATTCAATTGAAATACGGCAGAAAAGGTATATTTTTCTTCATGTGGACGCAAGGAACAAGCAAAATTTGACAACACTTCTGGTAACATGGGAACCACACGGTCTACTAAATACACCGAAGTAGCTCTATGATAAGCTTCGTCATCTAAAATAGTGCCTTCTTTAACATAATGTGAAACATCGGCAATATGCACTCCAATTTCATAATTACCATTTTCTAAAACCTGAAAAGATAAGGCATCATCAAAATCTTTGGCATCTTTAGGATCTATAGTAAATGTTAAAACATTACGTAGGTCTCTTCGTTTCGCAATTTCTTCAACGGTAATAGAAGTATCAATTTTATTTGCAAAAGCTTCTACTTCAATTGGAAAATCATAAGGCAAGCCATATTCTGCTAAAATAGCATGAATTTCAGTGTTGTGTTCCCCTGGTTTACCTAACACTTTTACTACTTTTCCAAAAGGAGAATCTGCTTTTTTAGGCCAATCCGTCATACGAACCAAAACGACTTCACCATGTTGGGCTTCACCAATATCATTTTTTGGAATAAAAATATCGGTATACATTTTCGCATTAGCTGTGGTAACAAAGGCAAAATTCTTTTGAACATCTATCACGCCAACAAATTCATTCTTAGCTCGTTCAAGAATTTCAACAACTTCAGCTTCGGGTCTTCTAGAGGCTCTTTTATTATAAATGTAACATTTTACTTTATCGCCGTCTAACGCATGATTTAAATTAGCAAACGGTATTAAAACATCTTTTTCTAATTCATCACACACAAAATAGCCTGTTTTACGAGAGGTCATATCAATATATCCTTCGTAATAATCAGAACTTGAAATTACTTGAAATTTACCTCGATCAATTTCTTGTATCTTTTCTTGAGAGGCTAAATATTTTAACTCTTTAATAATTTCGTTTCTACTTTGAGTATCTGTAACTTCTAAAATTGCAGCAATTTGTTTGTAATTAAAACTCTTAGAAGGTTCTTGTGAAAGTATTTTATAAATCTTTGCTGAGAAGTCTTTGTTTTTTTTTGTCATTTTTCTAAAATTCTTTTTCATTTGGTCTTTTTCATTTTTTTTTAACAGTCAAATGGTATTGTGTTTTTTTATTGGAATTCAATTTTAATCTTTTTGCGATTTCATACA